>JAIXSE010000023.1 GCA_027484825.1 Rubrivivax sp.
GGCGACTGGGACGGCTGGAAGCACCTGACCGAACGTCTGGGCGACAAGGTCCAGCTGGTTGGCGACGACCTGTTCGTCACCAACACCAAGATCCTGAAGGAAGGCATCGACAAGGGCATTGCCAACTCGATCCTGATCAAGATCAACCAGATCGGCACCCTGACCGAGACCTTCGCCGCCATCGAAATGGCCAAGCGGGCCGGCTACACCGCCGTCATCTCGCACCGCTCGGGCGAAACCGAAGACTCGACCATCTCGGACATCGCTGTCGGCCTGAACGCCGGCCAGATCAAGACGGGTTCCCTGTCGCGTTCCGACCGCATGGCCAAGTACAACCAGCTGCTGCGCATCGAGGAAGACCTGGGCGACGTCGCCTTCTACCCCGGCCGCGCTGCGTTCTACAACCTGCGCTGATGGCCGGCTGAGCAGTCTCTGCCCGCGGGCGGCGACTGTGACGCCTGGAACCGACGCCTCCCTTGCGGAGGCGTTTTTTCATGCAAACCTCGCCCACCCGTTGTGTGGGCACTGCACCCCACCCGCATTTGTGCATGGCCCACCCATATGCGGTAGGCCAGCCATCAAGGCTTGCAGCCCAGTCCGGCTAAACTTCGGCCCGTGAAAGTCCTGGCCATCGTCCTGACCGCCTTCCTGGTCGCCATCCAGGCTCAGCTCTGGCTGGGCAAGGGCGGCCTCGCCCGTGGCGTTCAGCTGCGCGCGGAATTGCAGCAGCAGCAGGAGGCCAACGAGAAGGCCCGTGCCCGCAATGCGCAGCTGCAGGCCGAACTGCTGGACCTGCGGGAAGGCCTGGAAATGGTCGAAGAAAAAGCCCGCATGGAACTGGGCATGGTCAAGCCGGACGAAGTGTTTGTGCCGCTGCGACGCTGATCCCGATGCTGCCTGACCTGCTGAAAGCGCTGCTCGACCTGGCGCTCTCCCCCGCCTTTACCGCCCTGGGCAGCCCGATCACCTGGCTGGAGCTGGTGGCGTTTGTGCTGGCGCTGTGGATGGTCGTGTGCAACATGCGGGTGCAGGTGCTGGCCTGGCCGCTGGCGCTGACCAGCTCTTTGCTCTACTTTGTGCTGTTCTGGAGTGGCAAGCTGTACGGAGAGGCCACGCTGCAACTGCTGTTTGCTGGCCTGGCCCTGTGGGGTTGGTGGCAGTGGATGCGCGGTCGCACAGCTGAGGGCGACACACTGCATGTGCGCACCCTGGGCTGGCGCGGGCGCTGGCTAGCCCTGGCCGTGACGCTTGCGGCCTGGCCGCTGCTGGGGCTGTTCCTGCAGCACCGCACCGACTCCCCGCTGCCGTATTGGGATGCGCTGCCGACCGTGGCCAGCATCACCGGGCAGTGGTTGCTGGGTCGCAAATACCAGGAGAACTGGCCGGTGTGGGTGGTGGTCAACCTGGTGAGCATTGCGCTCTTTGCCTTCAAGGGCTATTGGCTGACCGTGGTGCTGTATGCGGTGTTTGTGCCGATGTCGGTTGCCGGCTGGCGGGCCTGGCAGCGCCAGATGGGGACCGCGGTGCCGGCCTGAGCGGCGCCGGCCTGAGCGGGATCGTCTGAACGCCCATCCCCGCCGTCTCAACCACTCCGGTCGCCGCAAGGTCTGTCCGCCTCCAATCCTTCAACACAACCTGGACCCATGGCGCTCCACATAGCCCTGCTTGGCGCAGAAAGCACTGGCAAGAGCCAACTGGGTGAGGCCCTGCTGGACCATCTGCGTCAGAACACAAGCCTGCGCCCAGCGCTGGTGGCCGAATACCTGCGGGAATGGTGCGATCGCGAAGGCCGAACGCCACTGCCGCACGAACAGCAGGCAATCGCCCTGGAACAGCAGGCCCGCGGCGAGCAGGCGGCGCGAGACCACGACATCGTCCTGCACGATACGACGCCGCTGATGACGGCGGTTTACAGCGATCTGCTGTTCCGGGACGTGAGCTTGTATCCGCTGGCGCTGCAGCACCAGGCCGGCATGCATGCGAATTTGCTGATGGCCCTGGACCTGCCCTGGACGGCCGATCCCCAGCGCGACGGTCCGCACGCTCAGGCGCCGACCGACCAGCGGATCCGCCGCGCGCTGCTGGGTGCACGGCTGGACTTCAGCGTGGTGAGCGGCCAGGGCCCGGACCGGCTGGCGCAGGCCTTGAATGCGCTGGGGCCGCTGCTGAGGCCTCACCTGTCCACGGGCGATGGCCTGTTCAGCCGCCTCATGGACCGAGCCGACCGCCTGGGCGGTGAGTGGCGCTGTGAACATTGCGACGACCCGGTCTGCGAACACGCGTCCCGGCTGCAACGCCGCTGACCCTCAAGCAAAGGCACAATCCCGGCCCAACCGGCTTCGCAAATGTTTGCGGAGCTCTGCGTGACTGCCTGGAGCCTTTGATGATCGCTCGACTCTCCCGCCTGATGCCGGTGCTGCCGGCCACCCTGGGCGCCGTGCTGCTGGCCGCGTGCGGCTCGATGTCCTCCGTGCCGACTCCCCAGGCGCCCGTCGCGCAGGCACCCATCACGCAGGGACCGACGTCGCCCCCCGCCAGCGCCAGCGTTTCGGTCAAGGTGCTGGCGATCAATGATTTCCACGGCAACCTGCTGCCGTCGCCGGGCGGTATCCGCATCAAGGATCCGGCCCAGTCCGACCAAGTCATCACCATCCAGGCCGGCGGTGCCGAGCGGCTGGCCACCATCGTGCAGCAGCTCAAGGCCAAGAACCCCAACCATGTGTTCGTGGCCGCTGGCGACCTGGTCGGCGCCAGCCCGCTGCTGTCCGCGCTCTTCCATGACGAGCCGACCATCGAGTCCCTGGGCATGATGGGGCTGGATCTCTCCGCCGTTGGCAATCACGAGTTTGACCAGGGTCTGGCGGAACTGCTGCGCAAGCAGCAAGGCGGCTGCCATCCGAAGGACGGCTGCAAGGGACCGACGCCGTTTACCGGTGCCAAATACCAGTACCTGGCCGCCAGCACCGTGGACACGGCCACCGGCAAGACGGTCCTGCCCGCCTACAGCATCAAGCGTTTTGAGGGCGTGCCGGTCGGCTTCATCGGATTGACGCTCAAGGGGACCCCGGAGCTGGTCAGCCCCAGTGGCGTCAAGGGCTTGGCCTTCCAGGACGAAGCGGAGACGGTGAACCGCCTCGTGCCCGAGCTGACGAAGCAGGGCGTGCAAACGGTGGTGGTGCTGATCCATGAAGGCGGCGTGCCGACGGGCGGCTACAACGAATGCCCGGGCATCTCCGGCCCGATCGTGGACATCGTCAAGAAGCTGGACCCGCATGTGGGCCTGGTGGTGTCCGGCCACACCCATCGCGCCTACAACTGCCGCATCGACGGCCGCCTGGTCACGAGCGGCGACAAGTACGGCACCCTGGTCAGCGAGATCGACCTGACCCTGGACCGCGCCAGCGGCCGACTGACCGAAGCCCGTGCGGACAACCTCATCGTCCGTCCGGAAACCCCCAAGGACCCACGCCAGACGGCGCTGATCGAGTCCTACCAGAAGCTGGCGGGGCCGCTGATTGAACGACCGGTCGGCTTCCTAGGCCGCACGCTGAGCAAGGAAGGTCAGGACAAGGACCGCGGCGGCGGCAGCACCGTGGGTCAGGCCGTGGCGGATTCGATGCTGGCCGCAACGCAGGCACCGGACGCCGGTGGCGCGCAGATCGCCCTGGCCAACATCGGCGGCGTACGCACCGGCATCGTCCGCCGCCCAGACGGAGTCGTCACCTTCGGAGACCTGTTCGCCGCCCTGCCCTTCAGCAACATGCTGGTGGTCATGGAGTACACCGGGGCGCAGTTCCAGCAGGCGCTGGAGGAGCAATGGCAGGGCAAGGATGACCGCTTCATGCCGCTGCAGGTGTCACAAGGGCTGCGTTATGAATGGGACCAGCGCCGTCCGCAGGGTCAGCGCCTCGTGCCGGGCAGCCTGACGCTCAACGGTCAGCCGATCCGGCCGGACCAGCGCCTGCGTGTAGTGGTCAACAGCTTCCTGCAAGCAGGTGGCGACGGATTCCCGACACTGGCCAAGGGACGGCAGGTGCTGATCGGACCGAGCGACGTCCAGGCCCTGGAGGCCTACTTCAAGAGCTATGGCAGCACGCCGGTGATGCCGACGGCGCTGAACCGGACGGTGCGGGTGGATCAGGGCGGTCAGGAGGACTGATTCTCGGCCACCTCGCCCCACACCCCGTCCAGATACTTGGCGTAGTGCCCCTGCAGGTGCTTGAGGGCTGTGCCCTTGTCCACCTGGTACTCCAGCTTCTCCTGATAGAACTGAAGCCGGGCACGATTCTCATCGATGATCTGGGCCCAGGTTTTGAGGAAGATGGACACGTTGTCGTGGGACATGATTTGACCGTCACCGCGCCCCACGCGAAACCGGCCAACGCTTCCAAGTTCGTCACTGACGGCCCAAAATTCCCATTGCACATTGACGTTGCGGAATCGCTCATCTGCCATCACCGAGGCCGCATACGCCTCGATCTGCGCGATCTCGTCCCGGTCCAGCTTCACGGACGGCGCTTTGAGCTCGACCACCAGGTGACACAGGCTGTTGGCCTTGTGCCTTCGAATCGCCTTGGAGAGCATCAGATCCACGATGCCACGCTCCTGGGAGACATGTCGCACCGGCGCATCAATAACCACACCTTCCCCGAGCAGCTTTCTGTGCTTGCGTAGCACCTCGGTGAGGGACTGATCGTCTACAGACAAGCTGAACTGCTCTCCGAAGAGCCAGGTGTTCTGGGCCACGATACGGTGCAGTTGGCTGCGTTCCTTGAGTCGCTTCCTGGGCTCGCGGTCGAAGAGAATCGCTTCGAGTCCAGTCAGGAAGCGCAACCGGTCCGCCACGACCTTGGCCGAACTGATGAGCGCCGACAGGGACACATCCCGCAGCAAATCGGCCAGTTCCTCCTGCTTTCGGCGAGGCAATCGCAGCACCTCGGACAGGATCAATTGAAGCTCTTCCGGGCTTTTTTCGATCGCTTGTCGCAGCATGCGCAACTGAAAGGCCTTGTTGGGTGACTTCGCTTCTTCAAAATCCGGAAGATGACGGGCCACGCTGACAGCAACGATGTCGAACACCTGTCGCTCCACCTGCTCGACAGGATTGCGAGGATCCTCCGCAAACGGGTAGACGCGCTCGGCCTTCCATTCCTCCACATAGCCTCGGGCAGCGATCGCCGCAAGCTGCCGGCAGTAGGTCTTGATCTGCTTGACCGCCTCTTCGATGGCGCCAACCAAAGGGGCCTGCATTTCAAGCAGTTCAAGCGTGCCCTCTCGCTGCGCCGCACTCAGGTACGAGGTCTCCAGATAGGCGGTGAACTGGACATCGCCGACATGAAAGCGCCGGTCTGCTTGAATCAGCGGGAAGCGCTTGTCATTGCAGAGGAACAAGGTCCGGTTCGACACGCCTTTCCACTCGACGATCTCGAGTCGGGCGGGGTGAGAGACGCTGCCCGCAACAATGTCGGCCAATGCAATGACTTTGCGGCTTTTGATGACCGCTCGGGCATCGATCTTCTGTCCCGCAATGCTCACGTTGACGGCGGGATAGTCCGCAAGGTAGAGCGCGAAGATCTCCGTCAGGGACTGCAGTCCAGCATCGATGACAAACGCCTTGATTTCCTTGTGGGGCTCGGTGATCGTGAGCGTGACACCCAGTGGCACCCCAGGAGCTTCCACTTCTTCCGAGATGCAGACGTGGCGCATGTCTGCGGCAGTCATGGTGATCTGGTAGGACCAGCGCCGACCGCCGCGCTCGTAAACGACGGCCCACTGCGCGTGGTTCCCAATGGCGAAGGCCTTGAACCGTCCCCGACCTTCCTGTCCATGCAGCAAGCGCCCTGCCGGGGTTGACGCGCCGGAGCGTTTCCAGGAGCCGCCCAGGCGGCGAAAGCACTCCGGGGCCTTGTCGCGCGGGAGCCCGATGCCGTTGTCGCGCACGATCACCGCGGACAGCGTTTCGAGCGCGTTGTATCGGAACAGAACCTCAACGTCGGCCGCATCCGCATCCAACCCGTTCCAGATCAGCTCCGCCAGGGCTTGGACCGGTTTGGCGCCGGTGATCTTCTTCAGGAAATCGGGTTGTACTTCGACGGGATATTGCTCGTTTGCCATGCCACTGCACCTCGGCTCGATTTATCGGCCAGCGCAGTCTATGGCGCGCAAGATCGCCTATCACCCTTCGGCGGCACGGGGTTGAGGACATCGATCGAAACTCTGATCGATGTCATGGACGAGCCACCTGTACGAGTCAGGAGACCCGCTCAGGCAAGTCGGCCATATTCTTGACGGAGGGCCGAAGGCCCGACCGTCATTGAATCTGCCCACTCCCAGGCGCTTGATTCTGCGGATCGGTGAACAGCTCGCCCACGTCCACCGCGTCGAACTTGTAGTGGTTGCCGCAGAACTCGCAACCGATCTCGACCCCGCCCAGCTCGGCCAGCACTTCATCCACTTCCTTGCGGCCCAGGCCCAGCAGCATGCGGCCCACCCGCTCGCGCGAGCAGGTGCAGGCAAAGCGCGGGGTCTGCGGTTCAAAGCGGCGCACGGTCTCTTCCCAGAAGAGACGGCGCAGGATGGTGTCGCTGTCCAGCGTCAGCAGCTCTTCGCTGGTCAGCGTCGCTGCCAGCATGCTGATGCGGTTGTAGGCGTCCTCCATCAGCTCACGCTCGACCCCGGAACTGGCGCCGGCTTCCAGATTGCCTTCGCCTTCCATCGGCAGGCGCTGGATCAGCAGCCCGGCCGCCATCTGGTCGTTGGCCGCCAGCACCAGCGTGCTGTCCAGCTGTTCGGACTGACGCATGTAATGCTGCAGCACCTCGGACAGCTTGTTCAGCGGCTCCCCTTCCGGCCCCACCAGCGACACCAGCCCTTGATACGGCTGCTGCCCGGGCAGGCGGTCCTTGGGGTCCAGGGTGATGGCGCAGCGGCCTTGGCCATGCGCGTTCAGCATCTGCTGCAAGGTGGCGTCGTCCGCCACCTCGTCGCGGGTCTTGGCGGTGGCGCGGAAGCTCATGTCCGGCTGCACCTCGGCCACCGCCAGCTTCAGCGGACCGTCCCCCATCACCTGAAAAATCAGCGCGCCGCTGAACTTGATGTTGGCCTGCATCAGCACACCGGCTGCGGCCATCTGCCCCACCAGGTCGCGAACGGCCGGCGGCAGCGGCTCCTTGCGACGGCTCAGCAGCTCTTTCCAGCTGTCGTCCAGCCGCACCAGCACGCCGCGCACCGGCAGGCCTTCAAACAGGAACTTGTGCAGTTCGCTCATGGTCTCTCTTTCAATCGATTCGGGTCAGGGTGTCGGCATAACGCTGGCCATTGCGCACGTAATGCGCGGCACTGAGCGCCAAGCCCTGGATCTGTTCGGGCGTCAACTCACGCACCACCTTGGCCGGACTGCCCATGATCAGGCTGCCGTCCGGAAATTCCTTGCCTTCGGTCACCAGCGAGCCCGCGCCCACCAGACAGTTGCGGCCGATACGGGCACCATTCAAGACCACGGCCCCAATGCCGATCAGGGCGTTGTCGCCCACCGTGCAGCCGTGCAGCATCACCTGGTGCCCCACCGTGACGTTCTGGCCCAGCACCAGCGGCATTCCGGCGTCCGCATGCAGCACGCTGCCGTCCTGGATGTTGGAGCCGGCGCCGATGGTCAGATGGTCGCTGTCGCCGCGCAGCACCGCGTTGAACCAGACGCTGACCCGGTCACCGAGCGTCACCCGCCCGATCACCTGGGCGCTGTCGGCCACCCAGACGGACTCCCCCAGTTCGGGCCTGTGTTCGCCCAGTTGATAGACAGCCATATGAGGTGCTCCCGGTGGTGGCCGGCGGCAGCCGACGCAAAAGCGATAATTCTAAAGATGGAACTCCGTACCCGCGCCTTGCAGGTTCTTCTGATCCCGGACCCTCACGAGAAGGCGGACGCCGCCCGCGCGCTTTTTGATCAACGCGACGCCCTGGTCCTGGACCGGGACGCCGTGCTGCAGCCGGACGCCGAACTGCCCGGTCGGCCCGAGCGGCCGCGCTTGATGTCGGTGCTGCAGGTGCCGTCCCGCTCCCCGTTCACGACGCAGGGCCGGGCCGCGCTGCTGCATGCCATCGCCCATATCGAGTTCAATGCGATCAATCTGGCGCTGGACGCCGTCTGGCGCTTCCCGGGCATGCCGCAGGACTACTACATCGACTGGCTGCAGGTGGCCACCGAAGAGGCGCTGCATTTCAGCTTGCTGGACGGGCATCTGCGGTCGTTGGGATGTCGTTATGGCGACTTCGACGCCCATGACGGCCTGTGGTCCATGGCGCGGCGCACCGAAGGCGACGTGCTGGCCCGCATGGCGCTGGTGCCCCGCACGCTCGAGGCCCGCGGACTCGACGCCACGCCGCCGCTGCAGGCCAAGCTGGGCAAGGCGGGCGATCAGCGGGCGGTGGAGATCCTGGACATCATCCTGCGCGACGAAGTCGGCCATGTGCGCATCGGCAACCACTGGTACCGCCACCTGTGCCGGGAACGCGGGCTGGACCCGGTGGCGCTGTATCCCAGTCTCGTTGAGCAGTTCGAAGCGCCGCGCCTGCGGCCCCCCTTCAATGTTCGCGCTCGCAGCGAGGCCGGCTTCAGCGATGAGGAAATCGCCTACCTCAGCAGCTGAGTCCAACACCGATCGCACCGTTTTCGCCCCGTTCCCACTCGGTTTCGCACTGAGCGAGCAACCGGACGATGACCGCCCACCCTCCTGACCGCGCCATGTCCCGAATTCAAGCCAACCTGCTGCTCACCCTGGTCGCCGTCATCTGGGGGTCCGCCTTCGTGGCGCAGTCTCACGCCATGCAGGTGATGGGACCGATGATGTTCACCGGCATCCGCTTCCTGATCGGTGCGCTGGTGGTGCTGCCGCTCATCGTGCGGGAACGCCGCGCTCCGGCGGCCCGGCCGCTCACCCTCTCCGACGGCGGGAAGATCGTCGGCCTCGGTGTGCTGCTGACCGTCGGTGCCGCGCTGCAGCAGATCGGCATTCAATACACCTCGGTCACCAACGCCGGCTTCCTCACCGCGCTGTATGTGCCGCTGGTGCCGCTGCTGGGCTGGCTGCTGCTGCGTCATTGGCCGCACTGGTCGGTGTGGCCGGGGGCGCTGGCGTGTCTGGTGGGGGCGTTTTTGCTGTCCGGCGCTCATGAGCTGAAGATCGGTCTGGGGGATGCCTGGGTGATGGCGTCGGCCCTGCCCTGGGCGGTGCATGTGCTGCTGATCGGCGCCGTCGCGGACCGGATGAATGCGCCCTACACCGTTGCCGGTGGCCAGTTCCTACTGTGCGGCTTGCTGAGTCTGGCCTGGGGCCTGCTGTTCGAGCCGGTCAGTTGGGAGGCCATCCGGTCCGCGGCCGGGCCGCTGCTCTATACCGGTGTGCTGTCGGTGGGGGTGGCCTTCACCGCGCAAGTGGTGGCGCAGCGCTATGCCCATGCGGCGGATGCCGCCATCATCCTGTCCTCCGAAACCCTGTTCACCGCTGCCTTCGGCTACCTGCTGATGGGTGACCGGCTGCCCCCCGCCGGACTACTGGGCTGCGGCTTGATCCTGGGAGCGATGCTGCTGATCCAGCTGCTGCCGATGCTGCGAGTGCTGCGCCCTCGGGCGGCTTGATCCCGCCGGGGAACCCCGTCATTCCAGCGGAAACGCCGTGCTCCGCTTGACCGTCCTGAGCACCAGCATCGAATTGGCCCGAGCCACGCCCGGCAGTTGCATCAGCACCTGGGTGTGGACCCGCTCCAGGTCCTCGGCGTCCCGGTAGGCAAAACGCAGCAGATAGTCATTGCTGCCGGCCACGTAGAAGCAGTCCAGGATGTCCGGCGAGTCCTTCACCGCCTGCTCGAATTCCGCCAGCGCCGCAGGTGTCATGCGCTCCACATTGATGATGGTGTAGCTGGTGCCGGGCTTGCCGATGGCCTTTGGATTGAGCAGCGCCACCACCCGGTCGATGACACCTTCGTCTTCCAGTCGCTTCACCCGCCGCAGACAGGCGGAGGGCGACAAATGGATCTGCTGCGCCAAGGCCTGGTTGGACAGGCGTGCATCCCGCTGCAAGGCCGCCAGAATGGCGCGATCAATCGAATCCAGTGTGGGCGGTGTGCTCATGGGCCGCATTTTCTGCCAGGATTTCTGAACAAGACCGCAGAAGATTGCGCCATTCCGGGTTTGCCCGACATCACGACGCTTCCCGATTGCGCAGCACGTTCTCTAGACTGAGGGCCTCTCGCAAGGATTGGTCATGACCAACAAGCCCTCTTACCCCGCATACCAGGCGACGCATCAGCCAACGCATGCCTCCCCGCACGCCCCGAAGCAGGACATGAACGCGTACTGGATGCCCTTCACCGCCAACCGGCAGTTCAAGGAATCCCCCCGTTTGCTGACCCGGGCCGACGGCATGTATTTCACCGACGACCAGGGCCGCCAGGTGCTCGACGGCATTGCGGGCCTGTGGTGTGTCAACGCGGGCCACAATCGGCCGCGCATCGTGCAGGCCATCCAGGAACAGGCGGCCGAGCTGGACTTCGCACCGCCCTTCCAGATGGGACATCCCAAGGCGTTTGAGCTGGCCTCGCGGCTGACCGAGATTTCGCCGGAAGGAATGAACCGGGTGTTCTTCACCAACTCCGGCTCCGAGGCGGTGGAGACGGCCCTGAAGATCGCCCTGGCCTACCACCGCGCCCGCGGCGAGGGCCAGCGCACCCGGCTGATCGGGCGGGAGCGCGGTTATCACGGCGTGAATTTCGGCGGCATGTCGGTCGGCGGCATGGTGGCCAACCGCAAGATGTTCGGCACCTTGCTGGCCGGCGTGGACCACATCCGTCACACCCTGGACATTTCGCGCAATGCCTTCAGCGTCGGTCTGCCGGCGCAGGGGGCCGAGCTGGCGGACGACCTCGAGCGCCTGGTGGCGCTGCATGATGCCTCCACCATTGCAGCCGTGATCGTGGAGCCGATCGCCGGGTCGGCCGGTGTGCTGCTGCCGCCCCAGGGCTATCTCAAGCGTCTGCGCGAGATCTGCGACAAGCACGGCATCCTGCTGATCTTCGACGAGGTCATCACCGGCTTTGGCCGTACCGGCCAGCCCTTCGCCGCCCAGACCTTCGGCGTCACCCCCGACCTGATGACGGTGGCCAAGGGCCTGACCAACGGCTGCGTGCCGATGGGCGCCGTGTTCGCCCGCCAGTCGATCCACGACACCTTCATGCAGGGGCCGGCGCATCTGATCGAGCTGTTCCACGGCTACACCTATTCCGCCCATCCGCTGGCCTGTGCCGCGGGCCTGGCCACGCTGGATACCTATGCCGATGACCAGTTGCTGACCCGCGCCAGTCACATCGGCGGGCACTTTGCCGAAGCGCTGCACTCGCTGCGCGGTGAGCCGCATGTGATCGACGTGCGCAACTTCGGGCTGGTCGGCGGCGTGGAGCTGACCCCGCGCCCGGGCGAACCCACCAAACGGGCGTTCAGCGTCTTCCTCGATTGCTGGGAGCAAGGCGTGCTGGTGCGAACCACGGGCGACATCATTGCGCTGTCGCCGCCGCTGATCGCCAGCGCGGAGGACCTCAGCCGCATGGTTGAGGCCATCCGGACGGCACTGCGGCGGCTGGATTGAGCCACTGCGGCGCCCCGGTCCTGGCGCTGAGGCATGATGGCGGCCCTGATGCCTAGCTCTACGCCCTCCACCACCGCCACGCCCTCTACTCCCGCCGCTTCGGCCGGCCAGTCCGCGCTTCCTTCGCACGCCGCCGTCCCGTGGCTGGCCTACGGCTGCCTAGCGGCCAGCACCAGCCTGATCGGCAGTTATGTCGGCCTGTCCAAGCTGCTGGTGGCCGCGTTCCCGGTCTTCCTGCTGGCCTGGCTGCGTTTTGGCATGGCGGCGGTGATCATGGCGCCCTGGCTGGTCCGCACCCCCGATGAGGCGCCGCTGTCCCGCCGCACCAAGGGCCTGCTGTTCCTGGAATCCTTCTTCGGCAACTTCCTGTTTTCCATCTGCCTGCTGTTCGGCGTGCGTCACAGCTCGGCCGTGGTGGCGGGTGTGGTCATGGCCGGTATTCCGGCGGCGGTGGCCTTGCTGTCTTTCGTGTTCCTGCGGGAGCGCATCGGCGGGCGGGTGCTGGCCGGCATTGCGCTGGCGGTGTCAGGCATTGCGATGGTCGCCCTTCACAAGCAGGAGGGCGGAACGGCCCAGAGCGGCTGGGGCGCCCTGCTGCTGCTGGGGGCGGTGCTGTGCGAAGGCAGTTATGTCGTCATCGGCAAGCAGCTGACACAGGCGCTGTCGGCCAAGCGCATCAGTGCGCTGATCAACCTCTGGGGCCTGGCCCTGGTGACGCCGCTGGGCCTGTGGCAGGCGCTGGACTTCAATTTTGCGGCGGTGGAACTCAAGCAATGGGGCTTGCTGCTGTTCTATGCGGTGGCGGCCAGCATGGTGACAGTCTGGCTGTGGATGCAGGGGCTGCGGCATGTCAGCGCGCCCAAGGCCGGCGTGTTCATGGTGTTCCTGCCGATCTCGACTGCGGTCATTGGCGTCGTGTTCCTGCATGAGTCCATGTCGGGACTGCAGGCGCTGGCCTACGGACTGGCTCTGGGCGGCGTCGTGCTGGCGACGTGGCCGCAGCGGGACCGGGGAATCGAGCGCGGCGGGCGCTGAGCGCTCTCGCCCATTCCGCCCACGTCGGCCCGCGTCGGCCCATATTCGCCGAGTTCGGCCCGTTTCCACGTCATTCACCGCCTCCTTATGGGCGGCCCACAAAAAGCAATACATAAAGCGCGCAGATCGGCAGCAAAAGAGGTCATTACGGCGTCAGGTTTACTACCAATGTAATACCATTTGGCATTCTGCCGCTGTCTCCCGGCCCTTGGCCAGCTGTTGCTCATGCCCGATTTCGACCATTCCCTCACCAGTTCAAGCCCCGCCTCGCAATGGGAGGCCTGGGTGGAGAAATGGTGTGCTGTCTTGCAGCAGGCCCCCCGCAAGAGCGTCTCACCCAAGCACACCGGACGCACGACAGCGCGCAACAAGGCGCTGATCTTCGCGCCGCATCCGGATGATGAATGCATCGTCGGCGCCCTGCCCTTGCGCCTGAGCCAGGAGGCCGGATGGTCCGTGTTCAATGTGGCGGTCACCCTGGGCAGCCGTCAGGAACGGCGCGCCGAGCGGCTGGCGGAACTTCGGGACGCTTGCGAGGTGCTTGGCTTTGGCCTGCATCTGCTGAGCGATGACGGTTTTGAGCAGGTCAAGCCGGAAGCCGCCGCCGCCCGCACGCCGCAATGGCAGGAGCAAGTGGCCCAGGTGGCCGACCTCCTGGGCACCGTGCAGCCGGCCCTGGTGCTGGTGCCACATGCCGCAGACGGCATTCCCACCCACATGGGCGTGCATGCGCTGGTGTCCGAAGCCCTGGCGCAGGCGCGGCTGACCACCGTCGTCGCCTGGACCGAGTTCTGGGCGACCCAGGCGGCGCCCAACCTGCTGGTGGAAACAGGCGTGGGCGACACCGCCCGTCTGGTGCGGGCGCTGTCCTGCCACCATGGCGAGATCGCCCGCAACCCGTATCACCTGCGTCTGCCCGCCTGGATGGCCGACAACGTGCGACGCGGCGGAGAATTGCTGGCCGGCCCCGGCGAGACCCCGCCGCCCTTCGGCTTCGCGACGCTTTATCGACTCACCCGCTGGGTGGACGGCCAGGCGCAGGACGATCTGCCGCCGCGCATGCTCTCCTGCGAGGATGCACTCGCCGCGGAGTCGCTGTTCGCGAGCCGTTAAGGCTGCGCTTTGACGGCGGATGTTCCAATGCGGTGTGGCGATTGAACGCCGCCTCCAATGTCGGCATCAACATCCGCAAAAAAGTCCGCAACAACGTCCGCATCAAGGCCCACGTCAACGTCCAAGTCTCGTCCAAGTCCCTTTCACGTCCCGTTCACGTTCCCGCCCACGCCACCGCGCCCCCAGCACCATGAGCCAGACCTCCCGCCCCACCCATCTGCGCATCCACCAATTCGCCGGCCTCAAACCAGGCCCTCGCCTGCTGGTGACGGCAGCGGTGCACGGCAATGAGGTGGCCGGTGTCGGTGCCATTGAGCGGGTGCTGAAGCTCCTGGACGACGGCACCCTCACGCTGCTGCGCGGCACGCTGACGATGATCCCCATCGTCAATCCGCTGGCGCACCGCCTGCAGCGCCGCGAGGGGGACCGCAACCTCAACCGCAATCTGCGCCCCACCCCCATCCCACAGGACTTCGAAGACCGCATCGCCAATCAGCTGTGCCCCTGGCTGGCCGCCAGCGACGTCCTGCTGGATCTGCACAGTTTCAACAATCCCGGCCCCGCCTTTGCCATGCTGGGCCCGCGCAACAACGAAGGCGATCTGGAGCCGTTCCGTCATCAGGCCGCTGAAAGCGCACTGGCGCTGGCGGTGGGCACCGGCCGGATCGTCGAGGGATGGTTGTCCACCTATGCGCTGGGCCTGAAGCGCCGCGCCGACAAGGCCAGCGACGGCAGCCGTCGCATGGCGCTGCAGCAGGACCCGCACTACGGCGTCGGCACCACCGAATACATGCGCAGCCAGGGCGGCTACGGCATCACCCTGGAATGCGGGCAGCATGAGGATCCGCAGGGCCCGGAGGTCGCGTTCAAGGCCATCCTGCGCACGATGGTGTTGCTGGGCATGGTGGCGCCGGGCAGCGCGGGGGTGGAGGCGGCGGATCCGAAGCGTCCGGTGGAGCTGCTGCAGTTGTACGAGGTCATCGACCGTGACCATGCCGACGACCGCTTTGAACGCCCCTGGGCCAGCTTCGACGCCGTGGCCGAGGGCGAGCGCATCGGCACTCGCGCGGATGGCACGCCGGTGCTGGCGCCAGCCGGTGGCCGCATCGTGTTTCCCAACAGCAAGGCCGAGCCGGGCAACGAATGGTTCTATCTGGCAAAACCCAGTGACCGAGCATTGACTTGAGCCTGCGGCTAGAGTGCGGGGCATGACTGACACCACCCGCCCCGCGCCTGTGCGCATCGATTTCGTCTCCGACGTGGCCTGCCCCTGGTGCGCGGTCGGCCTCAAGTCCCTGGAGACCGCCCTGACGCGTCTGCCGGAGGTCAAGGCGGACCTGCACTTCCAGCCTTTCGAGCTGAATCCGAACATGCCGCCCGAGGGCGAGGACATCGAGGAGCACCTCACCCGCAAGTACCGCTCGTCGCCGGAGCAGCGCCAGCAGATCCGCCAGCACCTGCGGGACCGGGGCGCCGCCGTGGGTTTCACCTTCACCGAAGGCGCCCGCAGCCGCATCTACAACACCTTCGACGCCCACCGTCTGATCCACTGGGCCGGCCTGCAGTCACCCCAGGCGCAGCGCGACCTGAAGCTGGCCCTGCTCACCGCCTATCACACCAGCGGCAAGAACCCGGGTGACCGCGAGGTGCTGCTTGACACCGTGGCCAGCATCGGCCTGGACCGGGCGGAGGCCGCACGGGTGTTTGATGGCGGAGACTTCGCCGACGAGGTTCGGGAAGCGGAAACGCTGTGGCAGGACCGGGGCATCAGCTCGGTGCCGGCGGTGATCCTCAACGAAAAATACCTGATCTCAGGCGGCCAGCCGCCGGAAGCCTTCGAGCAGGCGCTGCGCCAGGTGGTGCAGGAAATGTCGGAGGGGATGGCGCAAAACAGCCAGACCTGAAATGCAAGGGGGATGATCCGCCTTCGGCGACTTCCCCAGACCTGAGACAATCGGCAGACGTTTCGCCGGGGCCCACGCTGTCCGCGTGGGCCCTTTTGTTTTTGCGCATCTGTAGTTCCGTCCATGTTCAAGAACCTGATCATTTACCGCATCGCCAATGACTGGCAGCCGAGCGTCGAGAAGCTGGAAGACGCGCTGGAGCAGGAACGCTTCGAGCCCTGCGGGGCCACACAGGCGCTGTCGGCCGGCTGGGTGCCGCCGCGCGGCGAGCCGGGCGCCCGGCTGCTGGAAGAAATCGACGACCACTGGCTGCTGAGCCTGCGTCTGGAAAAGCGCGTGCTGCCGGGTTCGGTGGTGCGCGAGCATGTGGAAGAGCTGGCCGAGAAGATCGAGCAGGAAACCGGCCGACGCCCTGGCAAGAAGCAGCAGCGCGACATGAAGGAGCAGGTGGAGCTGGAGTTGCTGCCCCGCGCCTTCACCCTGCAGTCGCATCTGCGGGTGTGGATCTCGCCCAAGCAGCATCTGCTGATGGTGGATGCCGGCTCCATTGGCAAGGCCGACGAACTGATCACTCTGCTGGTGAAGGCGGACAGCTCGCTCAATCTGCATCTGCTGCAAAGCGCCGAATCGCCGGCCGCCTGCATGGCCGCATGGCTGATGGACGGCGTGCCGCCCAAGGACTTCGTGATCGACCGCGATTGCGAGCTCAAGGCCGCCGACGAGATGAAGGCTGCTGTCCGCTATGCCCGGCACAACCTGGACACGGATGAGGTCAAGGCCCACCTGACCAGCGGCAAGATGCCGACGCGCCTGGCACTGACCTGGAAGGAGCGCGTCTCCTTCACCCTGACCGACACGCTGCAGGTCAAGGGCATCAAGTTCCTGGACATCGTGTTCGACGGGCGGGACAAGCCGGCCAAGGACGAAGCCTTTGACGTGGACGCGGCCCTGGCGACCGGCGAGCTGAGCCAGCTGATTCCGGATCTGGTGGAGGGTCTGGGCGGCGAGCTGGACTTCATCGGCCAGTCCGCCAAGATTGCGGCGGAGCATGCGCCGAAGTCCGGCGCGGCCGACGCAGTGCAAGACCACCGCACGCCGGCGCTGGACGCGGATCTGGCGACGGAAGCTGCGCCCTGGGACTGAAGCCCAACACCGACAGCAAAGGCGAAAGGCCGATACCCTTAGGCCGTAAAGCCGATGCCTGAAGGCCGTAAGGCCGCCAGGCCTTGGCCGTGACGGTCACTCAGGCGTCGGCCGAGGCCTGGAAGGCTGGATGCTGGCGCGCGATCTCTGCGGCCGTCTCCCGCGCTTCGGTGGCTTGGCGGGCCACTTCGCGCACCGGCAGCGCTTTGAGGCGGTGGTCCGACCACACCTGACGCCAGCGCCGCGCACCCGGCAGTCCGTTCCACAGGCCCAGCGCATGACGCATGGCCTGAGACCACGGACGGCCGCTGGCCACCTGCTGCTCGAGGTAGACCAGCCACTGGTCTTCCACCTCTTCGCGGGTCTGCACCGCCGCCGCCTCCGCGCCGAAAAAGCGCTGATCCCAAGCAGCCATCTGCCACGGCTCGTGATAGGCCTGGCGGCCCACCATGACGCCATCGACGTGCGCCAGTTGGGCTTCGATCTGGTCGTCGGTCTTGATGCCGCCGTTGATCGCGATGGTCAGCGCGGGGAACTCCTGCTTCAGACGGTGCACCAGTTCGTAGCGCAGCGGCGGGATGTCGCGGTTCTCCTTGGGGGACAGCCCCTGGAGCCAGGCGTTGCGGGCATGGACGATGAAGACTTCGCAGCCAGCCTCGGCGATGGTGCCGACAAAGTCGCGGACGAAGTCGTAGCTTTCGATCTTGTCGATGCCGATGCGGTGCTTGACCGTGACCGGGATGCTCACCGCGTCCTTCATGGCCTTGACGCCATCGGCCACCAGGCCCGGCTCGGCCATCAGGCAGGCGCCGAAGGCCCCGCGCTGCACCCGCTCGCTGGGGCAGCCGCAGTTCAGGTTGACCTCGTCATAGCCCCACTGCTGGGCGAGCTTGGCGCACGCGGCCAGGTCGGCCGGCTCTGAGCCGCCCAGTTGCAGGGCGACCGGGTGCTCCTGCTCGCTGAAGTCCAGATGCCGCGGCTGGTCCCCGTGCAGCAAGGCGCCGGTGGTGACCATCTCGGTGTAGAGCAGCGTGTGGCGGGTCAGCAGCCGGTGGAAGTAGCGGCAGTGGCGGTCGGTCCAGTCCAGCATGGGCGCGATGGACAGACGCCACATACCGGGAGATACGGGCTTCATAGCGGGATGGGGAGTCACTGGCATGGTAATGGGCGCTCAAACGACGCCGCTGGCGTGCTTCTTCAGCGCCCGGAGGCACCCTTGAACGCAAGCATCGGCGCCGTGCTGCGCCGGAATCATCCCCGCCATTCTCGCATGCAGGCACCACACAGGAGCGGCGTCAGATGTGCACCTCAACCAGGCTCATCGGCAAACACCCGATCATTTCTCCGCACACATCCGCATCACCTGCGCCCACTCCTTGCGCGTCCGGGCCGTCCAAAAGCGGATCCGCAGTCGCAGAAACAGGCTTCTGCGCGGCATCGCCTGCAGCCGATGTCGCTGGATGGCGTGCATCAGCCACTCTTCATCGAACCCTTCCCACACGCCGCCCGGCAGCGCCCACAGGTTCCGCCAACACGCAGGCGCCACTTCCGTCTCATAGATCCGCTGCAGCTCCGCCTCCGACAAACCCGTCGCCTTTAGCACGCGCGCCAAGGCGCCCAGGTCGGCCTTGCGCAATTCCGTATCCAGGAACAGGCACGAGATCGCCACCTGCGCCTCGCGAATCGCGGCTGCCCGCCACTCCACCTCATTGCGGGACATGGTCCCTCCCTCTTCTGTCAACAAACGTACACCAGTTGTTTCCGCGCGACTTCACCGTATGTCTCCCAGTTTGCTGGGATGGCACGGATTCCTAGACTGCGCCCAAATGCCTTATTGGACTTGCAGGGACGAATGACATGAACACCTCCTCCACCCGCCCGGACCTTCGATCCGCCCAAGGATCGCACGGCCCGGCCCAGATCAAGTCCCGAGCGCCCCGCCCCGCCCCCCATCAACTCGCCGCTGCGCTTGGATTGACGGCCACTTTATCTCTGCTTTCGCCCCTGTCCGTACTGGCGCAAGCCACGGGCACCTCCGCGGCCGACACCGACGCCGCCCCGCGCAAGCTCGAACGCGTCGAAGTCACCGGCTCGGCCATCAAGCGCCTGGCCGATGAAGGCGCCCTGCCCGTGCAGGTCCTCACCCGCCAGGACATCATCAAGGCCGGCGTGACCACCGCCGCCGAACTGCTGGCCACCGTCTCCGCGGCCAGCAAGGGCCTGACCGACGGTGTGAGCATCGGCACCGGCGGCTTCAAGGACCAGATGGGCCTGAACTCGGCCAACCTGCGCGGCCTGGGCACCTCCTCCACCCTGGTGCTGCTCAACGGCCGCCGCATGGCCAACTTCGCCTCGCCGGGCGACGACCAGGGCGTGGACCTGAACAACATCCCCGCCGCCGCCATCGAACGGGTGGAAGTGCTGCTGGACGGCGCCTCCGCGCTCTACGGCACCGACGCCATCGGCGGCGTCGTCAACTTCATCACCCGCAAGGACTTCCAGGGCGTCCAACTGGACGCCTACGGCGGCTTCTCCGGCGAAGGCGGCGCCGGCAAGCGCACCGGCACCGTCTCCGCCGGTTACGGCGACGTGGGCCGCAACGGCTTCAACGTCTTCGGCGTGCTGGACTTCCAGCGCACCGACGCCCTGCGCACCTCGCAGCGCGACTTCATTGCCGACCTGAAGATTCCCGAACGCCTGCCGCATCTGCTCTCCGGCGTGACCTTCCCCGGCAACATCCGCCTGACCAGCGATCAGCGGGACTATCTGCAGTCGGTGAACTTCGCCATCAACGGCAAGCCCATCGTCAACCGCACCATCAACCTCAGCGCCCCCACCTGCCAGCCGCCGCACACGCTCTATCTGCCCAATGGCATCGGCGGCGAAGACGCCTGCACCTACGACTACATGCGGGACCTGGAGCTCTATCCGAAGACGGAAAAGACCGGCTTCCTCGGCCGCGGTGTCTTCAAGATCAATGACAACCACCAGGCCTTTGTCGAATACGCCTACAGCCGCGCCCGCAGCTGGTACGTCGGCACCAGCAACCGCATCAATGCTCAGTTGGACGTCTCCAAGATCCCGGTCCTGGACGCCACCGGACTGGGCGATGCCCTGCCGGAAGACCGCAGCATCGAGGTCCGCACCCGCATGATCGAAGGCGGCAACCGCGCCAGCCAGCTCACCAGCACCGGCAGCCGGGTGGTGGTCGGCATGAACGGCACTGTCGCCGGTTGGGACTATGACTGGGGCTACAACCACAGCGTCAACCGCGTGTCCGACCGGGACGTGCAAGGCTACTTCCCGGAAGACCAGACCCTGCAAGCCTATGCCGACGGTCTGCTGAACCCCTTCGGCCCGTCCAGCGCCGAAGGGCTGGCGCTGCTGAAGTCGCTCAACATCAATGAGGAAGTGCGCCGCGCCCGAGGCTCGATGGACTCGCTCGATGCCAAGATCACCCGCTCGCTCACCAAGCTGGAGGGGGGCGATCTGGCCGTGGCGCTGGGCGCCGAGTTCCGCCGCGAGCGCTCCAAGTCGGCCGCCAGCGACCTGCTGATCTCCGACAACATCCTCGGCGACGGCTCCCCGGGCGACGCCCAGTTCACCAACAACTCGCGCAAGGTCTGGGCGGCCTACGGCGAACTGCTGGCCCCCTTCGCCAAAGGCTGGGAGGCGCAGTTCTCCATCCGCCATGACCGCTACCAGAAGATCGGCGCCACGACCAATCCCAAGCTGGGTCTGCGCTGGACGCCCATGCCGGACCTGACCCTGCGCGCCTCCGCGGGCACCGGCTTCCGTGCGCCGTCCATGGACGATCTGTACCGTCCCACCAAGGTCGCCTTCACCTCCACCCTGCCGGACCCGGTCTGCATGGCCGAGAACGACAACGACCTCAGCTACTGCGCCGACGCCTGGGAGACCCACACCTTCTCCAACCCCAAGCTGAAGCCGGAGAAGTCCCGCCAGTTCAGCATCGGGGTGCTGACCGACCCCACGCCCAACCTCAGCGTCGGCGTGGACTACTGGAACATCCAGAAGCGCAACCTGATCACCACCCTGGGCGACGACGTGATCCTGTCCAACCTGGACAAGTACGAGCCGCTGGTGCACCGCTACAACGAGGACGAGGGCCAGCCCGGCTGCGACTACGACCCGGACGACTCCGCCATCTGCTTCATCGAGCTTCGCAAGGAAAACCGCGGTCGTGAAAAGGCCTCGGGCCTGGACCTGACCCTGCAAGTGCGCTCCAACCCCACCGAGTGGGGCCGCTTCTCGGCCAAGCTGGTGGGCACCTGGACGCTCAGCTCCAAACGCCAGACCGGCGATGGCGACCCCTACATCAGCAACCTGGGCCGCTTTGTCACCGATGGCGTGGTGCAGCGCTGGCGCCACCGGCTCAACCTGGACTGGTCACGCGGCGACTGGAGCCTGAACCTGGCCAACACCTTCTACAGCGGCTACACCGACCAGAACTCCGCCATCGACACCGACACCGGCACGGTGGTGGCCAAGAACAAGGTGAAGGCGTATTCGCTGTGGGACCTGTCGGGCGGCTGGGACGCGACCAAGTCGCTGTCCCTGCGGGCGGGCATCAAGAACCTGTTTGACACCGCGCCGCCATTCTCCAACCAGGCCTACTTCTTCATCTCGGGCTACGACCCCAGCTACACCGACCCGCGCGGCCGCTTCTTCTACATGAGCGGCAGCTACCGGTTCTGATCGGGCGAGCCACGGCCGGGTCACACCGGCTTGGTGAGGAAGGCCATGGCGCGCGGATCATCGATGTAACTCACGTTGATCCGCAGCCATGGGCAGACCGCCATATCCGGCGTGAACACCGACCCGGGCGAAAAGCTGACCCCACGCGCCGCCGCCCGCGCGACCAGCTCGGTGGCGTCGTCAATGCCCGGCCAGCGGGCCCAAAGGAACATGCCGCCGGACGGGCGGCAGAACAGCTGCCAGCCGGCCGTGGTCAGCACCCGGCTGGCCTGCGCCAGTTGGCGGTCCAGTCGGCGCCGCAGCCGCTCCACCAGCTTGCGGTAGCTGCCGTTCTCCAGCATCACCGCCAGCACCTCCTCCGCAAAACGTGAGGACGTGATGCTGGTGAGCATCTTCAGGTCGACCAGCCGCTTGATGAGCGCCGGCGCAGCCGCCACAAACCCCACCCGCAGCGAGCACGACAGGCTCTTCGAAAAGCTCCCGATGTAGATGACGCGGTTGAGCTGGTCCAGTGCCGCCAGGCGCGGTGTGGTGCTGGTCTGGAAGTCGGCATAGATGTCGTCTTCCACGATGTTGAAGTCGTGCCGCTCCGCCAGTTGCAGGATGCGGTGGGCCGTCGCCACCGAGATGGTGCTGCCGGTCGGGTTCTGGAACACGCCGTTGAGGAAGAAGAGCTTGGGCTGATGGGTCTCGAGCAGGCGCTCCAGCGCCTCCACATCCGGCCCGCTGGGCGTGCGCGGCACCCCCAGCATGCGGATGCCCTGCAGCTTCAGCAGGCCGAAGAGGTTGTAGTAGCCCGGGGTCTCCACCAGCACCGTGTCGCCCGGCCGCAGCAGCAGACGCACCAGCAGGTCCAGCGCCTGGCTGGCGCCGCTGGTCAGCAGGAACTGATTGACCGGGGCCTCGATGTCCATGCTGTAGAGACGCCGGCTGAGCGCCTTGCGCAGGCTGGGACTGCCCAGCGGCGTGCCGTAGTCAAACAGCCCGCTGCGGTCCCGCCGCACGGTCTGGCGGATGGCGTAGGCCATGTCCTCGCTCTCGCGCCAGCTGTCGGGCAGCCAGCCGCAGCCCAGCTTGACGCTGTCGTTCTGCTCGCGGAAGAGGTGCCAGAGCTCGTCGGTGACGCTCTCCGCATCCCGCGGGTTGGCCATGCCGGCGGACGGGAAGCGCATGGCGCCGTCCTCGACGTAATACCCCGAGCCAGGCTGGGAGCGCGCCAGACCGCGAGTGACCAGGCGGTCATAGGCTTCGATGACGGTGTTGCGGCTCACGCCCAGGTTGGTGGCCAGGCTGCGGATGGACGGCAAGCGGGCGCCCGGGGCGTACACCCGGCGGCCGATATGGGCCTGCAGGCCCTGCTCCACCTGGTCGGCCAGCGGGATGTCGGAGTCGCGTTGGATCTGGAGATTCATGCTGAGGCTCAGTCGCGGACACTGTTTCGTAAACGGATGGGTACGGAGGGTACAGGATAGGCTGAACTGTGCCTGTGTTTGTACCCATGTCCTGGATATCCTGCAATGCAGGCCACCCCGAGGACCCGATGAAGACTCCGAGACAAGCCCACCCGTCATGGCTGGCCGCCGCGCTGTGCGTCATGACCACCGGTGTGAATCTGCAGGCGCCGCTGTATGCCGCTTATGCGAGGGCGGACGGCGTCGGCGTCATGGCAACGACCATTGCCTTCTCCTTCTATGTGGCCGGCGTGCTACCGGTGCTGCTGGCGCTGGGGGGCCTGTCGGACCGCATCGGGCGCAGGCGGGTGATGCTGCTGGCGCTGGCCCTGTCCGCCGTGGGCACGCTGCTGATGCTGCTGCATCCGCATGTGAGCACGCTGGCGGTGGCGCGGCTGGTGCTGGGAACCGGCACGGCCTTGATGTCGGCCACCGCCACGGCCTACATGCTGGAGCTGTTCGGCGCGGCGCGGGCGTCCCGCGCAGCCAACTGGGTGACCGCCAGCACCTCCATCGGATTCGGCCTCGGCCCGGTGCTGACCAGCGTCTGCCTGATGGTGCAGGAGTCCCTTGCCCCGCCCAGCTTCCTGCTGCATCTGGCGGCCGTGGCCGTGTCTGCCGTGCTGGTCTGGCGGCTGCCGGAGACCGCGCCGCGCAGCGGCCCGAAAGCGCCGATGCTGCGACTGCCGTATTTCACCGCGGACGGACTGTGGTTTGGCGCGGCCATCCTGCTGTGCTGGGCTACGACCGGGCTGGTGATTTCCATCCTGCCGTCGGTGCTGGCGCCGCACGGCTTGTCCCGATACTCCGGGCTGGCGACGATGCTGGCCATCAGCTGCGGCCTGCTGTTCCAGCCGATGGCCCGGCGGCAGGAGCCGCGTCACGCGGTCCGCATCGGGCTGGTGGTGCTGGTGCCGGCCTATGCGCTGCTGGCCTGGGGCGCGTGGTCCGGCACCTTGCTGGCGGTGTTGCTGGGCGCACTGGCGGCCAGCAGTGCCTGCTACGGCTTTGTGTACCTGGGGGGACTGGCCGGGACGGCGGAAGCCGCCGGCACCCAGACCACCCGCGCCAGCGCCGCCTACTTCCTGATGGCCTATGTGGGCTTCAGCCTGCCGGTGATCTTCACCGGGCTGCTGGCGGACCGCTACGGCATTGCCACCGCTCTGCTCACCTTCGGACTGGTGCTGGCCGCTGGCGCGCTCGCCCTGCTGAGCCGGCCGGTGCGGGTGGTGGACCTGTCCGACCTGCCGACGCGCCCGGCCGAGGCCCTGCTCAAGCGTTGACCGTGGACTCAGGCGCCCACACGACGAGCGATCGCCTGCGCAAAGCGCAGCGCACTCCCGTCGGAGAACGGCAGGTTCAGCGACGGCTCGCACAGCTCGAGTTCCAGCACCCGGGGCTGGCCCTGCTGATCCCGGATCAGGTCCACGCGGGCGTAGAGCAGCGGCGCCTGCAATTGCAGATGACGGGCCGCAGCCGCCAGTGCCTGCCCGGCGACCGCCTGCTCCTGGGCATCGGCCTGGCGGGCCTGGCGCAGGTCCTGCGTCGGCACATGCACCGTGCCGTCGGCCATCAGCATGGCGCTCTTGCGGATGGCATGGCTGTAGTGGCCGTCGAAGAAGGCCAGATTGGTTTCGCCGTCCCGGTCGATAGCGCTGAGGTAGGGCTGCAGCATCACATGGCAGCCCCGCTGCTGAAGCCGGACGATGTAGCGATGGGCCTGGTGCGCCGCCGACCGCGGAAAGCGCTGCACGTCCCGGGAATAGGCGCCGACGGTCGGCTTGATGACGAATTCCCCGGACTGCGGATGCCCGGCCATGAAGGCCTGCAGCGCTGCCTGCGACGCCTGCTCGGGCAGGTCAGGTGCCAGGAACTCGGTCGGCACGACCGGCACGCCATGCCGGGAGAGATCCGCCAGATACCGCTTGTCCAGCGACCAGCGGGAGACCTCTGGCGGATTGAAGAGCCGCGTGCGCTGCGCCACCCGGTCGCACCAGGCCAGAAACGCCGGCAGGTCCTCCACGTAGTTCCAGGGGGACCGCAGCACCGCCGCATCAAAGTGCCCCCATGACACCTGCGGATCTTCCCAATCACAGACCTGCGCCTGCAGACCCACCGTCTGACAGGCCTTGAGCAGCAGCGGCATGTCGACGTCGATCGGCAGGCTGCCACGACTGGTGACCAAAGCGAGAGTTTTCATGATGTTTGGCAATGAACGTGAATGTGAAAGGGCCGAACGGCCCTTGAGCGAGGAGGCCGTTGGGCCGTGGGCGCCGCAGCTTCACCATGGAATCTGGCGGCCCATGTGCACGTACTGGCCGGTCGGTCCCTCCTCGCCCAGCAAGGCCATGCGCACACTGGTCCATGCGCCCTGCCGCGGCTCCAGTTCTCCGGCACCATCGTTCATGGCGGTCTTGGTGTAGCCGGGGTGCACGGCGTTGACCTTGATGGCGGTCTCCCGCAGCTCATAGGCCAGGTGCACCGTCCAGGCATTGAGCGCGCTTTTGGAGGCGCTGTAGGCCGGCAGCGACTTGAACATGTCGCTGTAGGCATAGGACGCCGGATCGCTGTGGGTGCCCATGGACGCCAGCAGGCTCGAGACGTTGACGATGCGCGCGGCCGGGGCACGTCTGAGCAGCGGCAGCATGGCCTGGGTGACGGCCACCACGCCGAAGAGATTGGTGGCGAAGGTCTGGTGCCACAGCGACAGCGGCTGCTGGGACGGGGAACGACCATAAGGCTCGACGCGGATGGCGGCGTTGTTGATGAGGATGTCCAGGCGACCGTGGCGCTGCTCGATCCCATCGGCCGCCGCCTGGATGCTGCGCGGGTCGGTCACGTCGATCACCACCGCCTCGACCGCCAGTCCTTCGCTGGCCAGCTGCCGGGCGGCTTCGGTCGTGGCTTCCGCGCTGCGACCGCTCAGCAGGACCTGGATGCCAGCCTCGGCCAGTTGCCGGCAGATCTCCAGGCCAATGCCTCGATTGCCTCCCGTCACGAGCGCTACGCGGCCACGGGCAGTCCCGTCCGAGATCCCTGCAAACGCAAGTGACGTGCCTTCAGCACCCAGGGGCTGTGCACCGGCCACGCTGGACGGCGGCATGACGTCGATCGTGTCTTGAAGACGCTGGGGAACACTCTGTGCAGACATGGCGAGCCCTCAAACAGCGGTCAGGGTGGAGGAAGCCTGCGGGGCACGGAGCCGCTCGGCAGGATGAGGAAGCCCCGACGGATCGCTCCCCACCAGCCGACCACTGTCGATGCCGGACAGGAAGGCCGCGATCGGCGGCCCGAACTGCGCCAGGTCAGCGAGGAACGCATCGTGGCCCGCGAGCGAACTCACTTCCCGATAGCTCACCCCCACCCCGCCCGCCTGCAGGCCCTGCGCAATCTGCCGCTGCTGCGACACCGGGAACAGGAAGTCGCTGTCTACGCCCATGACCAGCGCGCTGTCCAGTTGCAGGTGCCGCAGTGCGGCGTCCGCATCTCCCTGCGCCTCATCCCCCAGATCGAACCCATCCATCGCCCGGCTCAGCGCTAGGTAGGCGTTGGGGTCGAAAGCCCGCACGAAGCGCTGCGCATGGCAGGCCAGGTAGCCCTCCACCGCGAAGCCCATCGCAGGCGCGCCGGCGGCAGCGGCGAGGGCCGGATCGAGCCGCTGCCGACCGAAGCGCTGGGTCCAGTCCTGCGTGGACCGGTAGCTGAGCAGCCCCAGCTTGCGGGCCGCCACCATGCCGCTGAGCGGCCTATCGGCGGCCTCATAACAGCCTTGCTGCCACAGCGGATCCGACTGGATCAGCTCCCGCTGCAAGGCTCTGAGCGCGATGGCAAACGGCTCGGCGTGGACCGCGCCGGAGAGATTGATCATGTGCCGCGTCAGCCCCGGATGCCGCGCGACCAGGGACAGTGCCGTCATGCCGCCCATCGACGCGCCGACCACCACGGCCAGTTGCTCGATGCCCAGCGACCGCACGACATGGGCGGCCGCATCGGCCAGGTCTTCCAGCGACAAGGGCGGGAAGTCCGGCCCGTAGCGCCGGCCGGTGGCCGGGTGGACGGACGCAGGACCGGTCGAGCCCTTGCAGCTGCCCAGCGCATTGACGCACACCACAAACCACCGATCGGTATCCACCGGCTTGCCGGGCCCGACCATGCCGTCCCACCAGCCGGGCGCGGGATGGTGCTCATGGGCGCAGACATGGGCGTCGGGGGACAGGCCGGTGAGGATCAGCACGGCATTGCTGCGTGCAGCATTGAGACGCCCCACCGTCTCGTAGGCCATGCGGGCGCCGGTCAGTGAGCCGCCGCGCTTGAGCTTGAATCCGTCGGGAAGCGCCACGAAGCGAGTGGCGGGCGGTATGAATTCCATCATGGACAACTCCTGGATGCTGAGGTCTGCAGGACAGGCGATCTGCCGGTCAGGCGGGCTGGGCTTCCACCGGGTCCGCCGCGTCCACGGCGTGCGCCAGCATGTGCACCGTCGGCCCGCCAAGGTCCGCCAGCCAGTCGTCGTCCGAGCCCTCGTTCATGCCCTCGAGCAGGAAGGTGGAGAGGTAGCGCTCGCCGGTGTCCGGCAGCATGGCCAGCAGCACCGAGCCGGCCGGGGCCTCACGGGCCACGTCCAGCGCCGTTGCCACCGTGGCGCCGGCGGAGAGGCCCACAAAAATGCCCTCCTCCGCCGCCAGCCGCCGCGACGTGTCCCGCCCGACCACTTCATCGATCGGCCGCAGCTCATCAATCACACTCGGGTCCAGCACGCTGGGCACGAAGTTGGGCGCCCATCCCTGGATCTGGTGCACCTGCCAGGGCTGGCCCGCCAGCACCGCCGCATTGGCCGGCTCCGCGGCCACCACCCGCACCTGCGGACGGGCCAGCTTGAGCATCTGGCCCACGCCGGTCAGCGTGCCGGTGGTGCCGAAGCCGGTGACGAAGTAGTCGAGCCGCTTGCCGGCGAAGTCGCTGAGGATTTCGGCGGCGGTGGTCTCGCGGTGGAAGGCCGGGTTGGCGGGGTTGTCGAACTGACGGGCGCGGAACCAGCCGTGGCGGGCCGCGAGTTCATCGGCGATCCGGTTGCCCCCGCTGCTGCCCAGCGCGGCCGGGAACAGCAGCACCTTGCCGCCATAGGCGCGGATCAGCTTGCGGCGCTCGATCGAATACGAATCCGACATCACCGCCACAAACCGATACCCGCGCGCCGCCGCCACCATGGCCAGCGCAATGCCGACATTGCCGGAGGTGCATTCGCAGATCGTGTCGCCCGGCTTGAGCAGGCCCTTGGCTTCAGCGTCCAGCACAACGGCCAGTGCGAGGCGGTCCTTGACCGACCCGCCAGGGTTGAAGGATTCGACCTTGACGTAGAGGCTCACATGCGGCGGCGCCACGCGATGCAGCTTGACGATGGGGGTGCGGCCGATGGTGTCGAGGATGCTGTTGTAGAGAGGCATGGTGGTGTCCTGGTGAGAGGGATGAGGATGGGGATGTGAAGGGATCGAAGGATGGATCGAAGGATGAATAGCGCGATGAATGAAGCGATCACGAGCGGCACACGGCCGGGCGCTCCCCGCGTTGATCGAATACGGGCGCCACGATGTCCAGAATCACGTCGAGCGCTGCGGCATTGACCGCTTCATCGAGCGAGGCGTTGAACTCGGCCAGTTCGATGCCGCGCAATTGCGCCGCGGGGATCGCCTCGAACAGCGCGCGGATCTGCGACGGATGCAATCCGTTGGGTACGACGTAGTCGGCCGGCAGATGCCCCGGCTCCAGCACATCCCAGTCGATGTGCACCCAGACGGGGGCTTGCCCGATGGCCGCCAGCACCGCTTCGGGCGTGACCTGCGCGGGAGGCAGGATGCGCACGCCGGCCTGGGTGAGCAGCGCCTGCTCCGCCGCGTCGATGTCGCGGGCACCGACCAGCACCACCTGGCGGGGCTGCAGGCCGGCGCCGTGGCCGCTGTCCCACAGCCCGCAGGCGCCGGCCAGCACCATGCCGCCGAGGTAGCCGGAGCCGGTGGTGTCCGGCGTGTTGAAGTCGCCATGTGCATCGATCCAGAGCACCACCGCGTCGGGATGCTCCTGCGCCACGCGAGGCAGGCTGGCCAGGCTCGCCGAGCAGGTGTTGGACAGCATCACCGTCAGGGGCTGGCTGCGCAGGCTGCGGTCGATGGCGTCGCGCAGGCCCAGCAGCGTGTCGCGGGCTTGCGGCAGGCTGTCTCGCCAGTCGTCCTGCGCAGCAGGCTGCGGCTGGCCGATGGCGCGGATGCCAAACCCATAACGCTGCTGCAGGGCCTGCGCCGTGCGGGCGGCGCCTTCGATCATGCGCGGAGCGCGGTCGGCCACGCGGCCTTGGGACACGATCAGTTCAATCATGGTGTGGAGGTGCTGGTGGAGAGACGTTGGAGGAAGGGGCACTGGTCGGCGCGCGGACCGTTGTGGTCCAGCAGGCCGTACTGCCACCATTCGCGGCTGTCGGCGCCGAAGAAGCCCAGTTGGGGGGCGTGCGGCTGGCCGTCATAGCGCTCGATGCGCTGGCGAATGTTGGTGCGGACCTGGCGGCCGCCGGGGGTGTTGCCCGCGAAGATGTCAAAGCGCTCCCGCGGGTTGATCACGAAGAGAAAGTGACGGCCCAGGTTGCGGCTTCGGCGCGCCTGATGGGCCGGATGGCTCATGTTGACGAACAGGGGCATGCCGTCGAAACACATGGACCAGTCGGCGGCATCGGGGTTCTCTCCGACGTGGTCGGGCCATGGGGCCGGGTCTTGTTCATGCAAGGCCTGCAGCACGCGCCATCCGAAGGCGTGATAGGCCTCGGTGGCATCCGCCTCGACAGCGGCGCGGGAGAAACCCACCACCAGCGGATAGGCCGTATCCAGGCTCCCATCCCAGGCACGGGAGAGATGGACATACTCGCTCAAACCCGCAGCGAGGTGCCGGAGTCCGGTGTTTTTCACATCCGGCACAAATATGAAGCGGATGAGTTTTTTCTTGAAGGCATTCTTCGAAAAAACACACGGAAAACCGGAGTCTCCGGACAGTCTGGATTCCAGATCGTGCAATATCTCCTTCCACCATGCGGGTGAATCACTGGATATTTGTGCCTGCGTCAGAAGCGGTGAGGACAAACCGTTCATGAATGATGATTCCTGCAAACGGCCACGGCGGGGCCAGGCCTGGCGCCAAGCAGCCGCCAGGGGGACGTGAAAAAGCGGGGGAATGCGCGGAACCGAAGCGCCCGTGTCAGGCCGGCGGGAGCCTGGCCAGGAGACCGTCTTTCATTATTTGAAACCCGAATATCAAGCGATTCAGTTCAGCGACGGGCTCAGGATATCCAGACCGGAAACTTTGAAGAAGGTACGCTTTGGATGAATTAAATAGGTCTGTTACCGACGCACATTTGGGCCGAACACCCCTGTTCGTGGCATTGAAATATGCAGCGCACGCTCCGACGCATCCGGGTTCGATAACCGTTTGGCGCTGTTTTGCAAAACAGTTGCAAGAGCTAGACGGGAAAACCCGGGAGCGCGGGGAGGCATCCGGGTATTGAACAGATCCAGGAAGCGAAGGGTCGCGGGGGGTTGTGGAGGGGTTGTGGCGCAGCGTCGAGTCGTGCCCCGCATGCAAGCGACGTGGCGCCTGCGCCCTCATCAACTTAGGCGTTGACCGAGCGCAAGGGCGAGCGCACAACGCGATGGAGAGCCCCACGACCTTGACTGAGCGCAAGGCCGCGGACGGCGTGCAGGCGCACGCTCTGACCCATGCCCTTGAAGCAATCTCGCCGAGAGGGCCGCAAGGAGAAAGCCATGATTGCCCTGACCCTGTTCACCCGTCTGTGCGCTGTTGTTCGTCAAGTCGCGCTTGCGCTGCAAGCGGGGTATGGACGCAGCGGCTTGCGGGCGACCTCAGCCTTGTCCCGGGTGATGGAAGGCGGCAGCGCAGGCGGCTGAAGCCGCGCCTCGCGCCACCACCCTCGGCTGAGACTCGCTCCCGCGAGCTCAGCGATGCTGTTCAGCCTCAGTGCTGCTGGGCGAGGTGCCTGTCAGCCCGCGCTCTGCAGCCTGCAAGCCTGCAAGCCTGCAAGCCTGCAAGCCTGCAGCTCTGTAACCCTACAAGCCTGCAGCTCTGTAACCCTACAAGCTTGCAGCCCTGTAGGAACCCTGCAAGCCTGCAGCATTGCAGCCCTGCAACGCATCATCCATGACGCGCCGCGAGTTCCTGCTGCTTGCGACCCGCCGTCGCCCACAGCACCATGGCGAACACGGCGCCCACCACGCTGCACAGGCCGAAGAACAACATCATGTCGTTGTAGCCGGCCGGATTCTGCGCACTCGCCCCTGCGCGGGTATTGAGCCACCCGGCGATCAGGTTCGCAGCGCCGATGCCTGCGTTCTGCACCACCCACATCAGCCCGATGGCGGTGCCGAAGCGATGCGGCGCCACCACCTTGCTGGCCAGCGGCCACATCACCGCCGGCACCAGGGAGAAGCTGATGCCGATCAGCGCGGTGGACACCCACAGGCCGGAGTGGCTCAGGGCCATCACCGCCAGCGACACCGGCAGCAGCACCGCACCGAATGCCAGGAACGGGGCATAACGCCCCACCCGGTCACACAACCAGCCGAAGGCCGGCGTGGCAAACACGGCAGCCAGGAACACGTAGCTGTTCATCTCCCCCGCCGCCGCCAGATCCAGCCCATGCACATGCTGGAAGTACTTGATGGAGAAGGTGCTCCGAAACGCCAGGATCACGGAATACCAAAGCACGCACAGCACCAGCAAAAACCAATAGGCCTTGCCGAAATGCAGCAGGTCCCGCCACACAAACGGCTGAGCCTGCGGCGCAGCCACCTGCTTGGCCGAGGCCGCCACCCGGCGGTCCAGCCACCAGTACAGCAAGGCGGCCGCAAACGAGGCGGCGGCCATGGCTGCGGCAATCAGCAACGGCGGCTGCCAGCCCTGCGCATAGGCGTGCGGGAACCAGGTCGGGGACATGTCGGTGGAATAGGACCCCAGCCGCCCCAGGGACAGCGCCAGGCCCATGGTGAAGGCCACATTGCTGCCTGCGAAGTATTCGGCCAGCACCGCCAGGGTCGAGATGCCGAAGGTTTCCGCGCCAATGCCAAACAGCAGACGCCCGGCCACCATGCCTTCGAAGTTGGGACTCAAGGCCGTCAGCAGTGCGCCGACCAGGCAGATGGCCGCCGTGCCCAGCGTCACCTTGGCGGCGCCGAAGCGGTCCACCAGGACGCCGCCGAGCAGGATCAACACCACGTTGGGCAGGTTGTAGACGGCATTGAGCAGGCCGACCTGCGTGTCGCTGAAGCCGCGCTGGGTCTGCAGCGCATCGGCCACCGGGCCGATGGAGTCATAGACGTAATAGTTGCCGTACAGCGCCGCGGCCACCAGGCCGCAGATCCACCAGGCCGTTGCACGGCTGGGAGTGTTGGGGGTCATGCCAGATGCTCGAGAGCGGATCGGGGTCGATCCAGAGTGCGCGATTCTCCGGGATTCCCGCAGCAGTCCCGCGGAATTTCCGAATGCGGGCGGCAAGCGTGATCCAGAGGGTGCCTCAAGCCAGGGGCTTTTGACGACATCTGCGCTGCAAACCCAGTCACTTTTGCACGCCCCTCGCCCGGGCGTGGCCCGGTTTGCAAGCAGATGTTGTGGCGTTGTCACCGCGTTGCAGTTGGAGAGCTTCCCGTCTGGGAAGGCAACAGCGCTGCGGCTATCCTGAGGCCATCTCGTTCAAACTGATCGTGCTCATGAGCTCACGTCTCCTGCGTTCCGCGCTGTTCTCGTCCATCACCGCTGTGCTGCTGACGGCCACAGGGGCCAATGCCTGGGCCGCCTGCCGGGTCCTGACGCCGCCGGAAGGCTGGTCCGCCAGCACCGTCCAGTGGGAAGGCGCCTGCATCGGCGACAACGCTGACGGATTGGGCGTGCTGAAGGAGTTGCAAGGCAGCTCGGTCAAGCGCAGCTTCCTGGGCCGGGCCTCCAAGGGCGATCTGCTGCTGGGCGTGCTGGAAGAGCCGGGCAAGCCGTGGGTGGCCGGGCACTTCGACAAAGGCCGCCTGCTGCCCACCGAGGACCGCTGGCCGGCCATCAGTGCCTTTGAAGAAGCCGCCAAGGCCGCAGCCGAAGCCGCGGCCCGTCTGGAGGCCGCCGGTGACAAGCCGGGCGCGCAGGCGCTGCGCGAGAAGTCGGATCTGCTGCGCAAGCAGATGGAGTGACGCGGCTGGCGGTGTGTTCTGGCGGATGTGTTGGACCTCCCGCCAGGGGTCAGCGCGAGGCCGCCTTGGAGACCGCCTTCAGCGCCGCGGCCCCGCCGCCTTCACAAGCTGCACCTCAAACAGCTTGGGCCAGAGCTTGCCGGTCACGAACAGGCGTTTGGCCTTGGCGTCGTAGGCGATGCCGTTGGGTACGTCCTCGCCCTGCGCGTCAGGATTGCGTTCCGTCATCAGACCGGTCAGGTCGATCCAGCCGGTGACCTTGCCACTGGCCGGATCGATGCGCGCAATGCGGTCGGTCTGCCAGATGTTGGCCAGCACCTCGCCCTCCACCCATTCCAGCTCATTGAGCTTCTCCACCGGCTTGCCGCCCGCCGTCACCCGCACGCGGCGCGTCTCCTTGAAGGAGACCGGATCGATGAAGCGCAACTCCGGCGTGCCGTCGCTCATGATCAGCTCCTTGCCGTTCTGGGTCAGGCCCCAGCCTTCACCGGCATAGCTGAACTTGCGCCACAGTTTGAGAGTGTTGATGTCCAGCACATAGCCGATCTGGTCGGTCCAGGTCAGGCCGATGACGCGGTCGCCCCAGTTCGTGATGCCTTCCCCGAAGACTTCGGCCGGCAGGCTGGTGTCCATCACCACCTCGCCGGTCTCCAGCTTGACCTTGCGGATGCCGGAGCGGCCCTTCAGGCCGGTGCTCTCCCACATGAAGCCGTCCTTGAAGAACAGGCCCTCGGTGAACGCGCCGCGGTCGTGGGGATAGGCCTTCACCACCCTCACGGTGTAGACGGGCAGGCCCGCATCGGCCGCCGTGGCCGCAGGCGCTTGCAGATGCAGCGCCAGGGCGCCGACCGCCAGCAGGCCCTTGCCGGCCCAGGACATCAGGGCCCGACGGCCCATGGGAGACAGGATGGTGCGCATGAGAGTTCCAGAGGAAGGCCCCGCAATCTACACGATTCCGCACCCGGGGCGGACGGGCTGGCCGCAGAGCGCCCAGGCACCGGTTTCCCCGCGCCGAATGCCCGTTTTTTCTGTCACTCCCGATAGGAATCATTCTCATCTTGTAGGACACTGCGGCCTCGGTCGGCGAGTCTCCCGGGTCCCCGGGGCCGCTGTGATTGCCGCTTCCACACCATGACGTCCTCGACAACGCTGAGCCGCGTGCGGCCCGCGCTGCCTTGGGTCCTCCGCATTCTTGCGGCGACCCTGGGTGGCTACCTCTTTTGCTGGGGCTTCATCGCCCTGACGCTGGCCGGCGGCTATGCGGCGGGCATGTCCTTCCACGATGCCGAGCACCTGTCCGCGATGCTGGGCATGCTCGTCTTTCTGGGCCTGTTCCTCTGGGCCTTCGCCGCGCGCAGCGTGCTGCGGGTCTGGGTGACGCTGCTGGCGGGCGGCGGTTTGATGGCGGGTGCGGCGGCGCTGGTGCAGCGCGCGCTGGTTTGATCGGAGACGTCCTGATGTTCCAAAGCTTCCGACTCTCCATGGCCTGGCTGCACACCTGGTTTGGCCTGGTGCTGGGGTTTGTGCTGGTGGTGGTGTTCTTCTTCGGCTCGCTGTCGGTGTTCGACCGTGAAATCGACCGCTGGGCGATTCCGCAGTCCCGCTTCGAGCCGCAACCGATGCCCTCCTTCGACAAGATGCTGGCGCCGGCACTCGCCGCCATGCAGCCGGACCCGGCCGTGGTGGCCGGCGTCAAGGACCGGGTCAACGGCCCGCTGCCCCAGCGTTTTGAGGAGGTGAAGACCTGGGGCGTCTACACCACCCATCGCGACCCGGTGACCACGGTGTTTGCCGGCTTTGCGGTGCCGAATGCGAAGGACCCGGAGGAGACGCTGTGGGCCGTGCATGCAATGGACCCGCGCGACGGCAAGCTGCTGCCGCAGAGCCAGCTGGCCATTGGCAGTCAGTGGTTCTATCCGATGCATTACAGCTTGAATGTGACCTGGCGGGAGCTGGGCACCTGGGTGGTGGGCTTTGCCGCGCTGATGATGCTGGCCGCGCTGGTCAGCGGTGTGGTGATGCACCGCAAGATCTTCCGCGAGTTCTTCACCTTCCGTCGCAACAAGAGCACGCAGCGCAACACGCTGGACCTGCACAACCTGACGGGTGTGGTCGCCCTGCCCTTTCACTTCTTCTTTGCCTTCACCGGGCTGGTGATCTTTGCGGGCATCTATTTCCCGGTGGCGCATACCCAGCTCAATGCACTGCATGAGCTGAGCGAGAAGATCGAGGCGTCGGAGACCGGGCTGCCGCATGAGCGTGCAGGCGTGGCCACGCCCATGGCTTCAGTAGATGCGATGGTGGCCGAGGCGCAGCGGCGCTGGCAGGCCAAGGGCATGGCGGGAGAAGTCGGCTACCTGCAGGTGCAGCACCCGGGCGATGCCAATGCGTATGTGAGCGTCTACCGGGCCGGCACCGACCGCGTGGCGCTGACCGGCGAAGGCATCCACTTCAAGGCCAGCACCGGCGAACTGCTGCGGGAAGATCCGCCGCGCACGGTGGTGGACAACACCACGGAATTCCTCGAAGGCCTGCATCTGCAGCATTTCCGGCACTGGCTGCTGCGATGGCTGTATGTGCTGGGCGGGCTGACCGGCTGCGTGTGTATCGCCACCGGCTTCATCTTCTTTGTTGAGAAGCGCAAGGCGCAGCATGCCAAGGCAGGCAGCCAGGGCAGCCGCGTGGTGGATGCGATGGCCGTGACGACGATGACCGGCATGCTGATCGCAACCGTTGCGATGCTGCTGTCCAACCGCTTGCTGCCGGAGGACCTGGTCGGCAAAGGACTGTGGGAACAGCGGGTGTTCTGGGGCGCGTGGGCACTGGCCTTGGTCCATGCGATATGGCGCAGCGCGCCGGTGGCGTTGGGGCGGATGAATCCGGCTTGGCGTGAGCAATGCATCGTTGTGGCCGGGGTGGCGATGGCGGCCGTGGTGGCCAATGCGGTGAGCACTGGGGATCACCTTCTGCGGACGCTGGCCCATGGGTACTGGCCGGTGGCGGGCGTGGACCTGAGCTTACTGGTGCTGGCGGCGGTGTGCGGCATGGCGGCCCGTCGCTTGGGTGCTCGGGCCAAGGCTCAGCAAACGCAGGCGCGGTCCGGGGCTGAGGAGACTCGCCAGGCCGCAGTGACCGGTCTCGCATCCGCGGAGGTGGGCCGTGGTTGATTCACTGGTTCTTCAGTTGGCGGCGGCCGCTGCCGCCATCGTCGGATTCGGTTGGCTGGCGCTGGCCATGGACAGGCATTGGGAACAGGCACATGGCGATCGGCCGCAGCCGGCGCTCGCGGTCCGGGTGATGCGCGTGATGGGGACGGTTGCATTGGCTGCGTCCTTGGCGCTGTGCCTGAGCGCGGACCATGCGTCGATGGCAGTGCTGGTGTGGCTGATGCTGCTGGCGGCGGCGGTGCTGACCGTCGCCATGACGCTGTCGTGGCGGCCGCAATGGCTGCGTTATCTGTGGCCGTGAGGCGCTGCTGGGCGCAGCGCGTGAAGCACTTCCTGCACATCCACGGGTTTGACCAAGTGGTCGTCAAACCCGGCGCTGCTCGCCGCCAGCTTGTCCAGCGGCTGACCGTAACCGGACACCGCCACCAACCTCACGCCGGCGAGTGACGGGTCGCTGCGCACCTCGCGGGCCACTTCCAGGCCGCTGAGCATGGGCATGCCAATGTCCAGCAGCACCACGTCCGGCACCTGCTCACGGATGAGCTCCAGGGCCCGCAAGCCGTCATGCGCGGTTGCGACCTGATGGCCCAATGCGCGCAGCAGTATGGCGAGGCTGTCGGCGGCATCGATGTTGTCGTCGACGATCAGCAGTCTGCGGCTGGTGAGCTCACCGCCCTGCTCGGGTGAGTCGCTTGAGCGGGAGGTCGAACGGATAGCACCGGCGCCCTCCACAAGCAGCGGGAAACGCACCGACACGACCGCCCCTTGGCCAAGCCCGTCGCTGAAGGCCTGCGCACTGCCGCCATGATGCTGGGCGATGCTGCGGACCAATGCCAGCCCGAGGCCCAGGCCGCTTTCGCCACGGCTGTAGCGGCTCTCGGCCTGCGAGAACGGCTCGAAGGCGCGCTGGAGCGTGTCCGGCTCCATGCCGATGCCGTTGTCCGACACCGAGAGACAGGCTTCATGGCCCTGCTGCCGGAGCCTGAGTTCGATGTGGCCGGGCGGGGTCGTGAACTTGACTGAGTTGTTCAAGAGATTGGAGACCAGCTGGATCAGGCGCGTGCGGTCCCCTTGCATCCACAGGGGCTCTGACGGCCAATCAACGGTAAGCGCATGGCCCCGTTCGTCCAAGGTCGGGCGCATGCCCTCAACCGCTTCCTTCACCACATCGACCAGGTCCACCCGCTCCATCGTCAGCCGCACCTTGCCGGTGGTGACGCGGCTGACATCGAGCAGATCTTCCACCAGCCGGTTGATGTGACGCACCTGCTTGGCCGCCACATCCAGGCACCACTGCGAACGCGGGCTCTGCGGCTCACGGGCCATGATGGCCAGCACGTTCATGATGGGCGACAGCGGATTGCGCAGTTCGTGCGACAGCATGGCGATGAACTCGGTCATGCGGCGACCCTCGTCCTGCAACGCGGCCATGCGGCGGCGGTCGCTGAGGTCGCGGGTGACTTTGGCGAAGCCGAGGAATTCGCTGTCACTGCCGTAGATGGCGGTGATGACGACGTTGGCCCAGAAGGTGGACCCATCCTGCCGCACGCGCCAGCCTTCGTCCTCGACACGGCCGCGCTCGTGGGCCAGGGTCAGCTCCTTTTGGGGCCAACCGGCGGCGACATCGGCCGGGGTGTAGAAGATGGAAAAGTGCTTGCCGATGATGTCGGCTGCGGCGTAGCCCTTGATGCGCTGGGCGCCCGCATTCCAGGTGGCGACGTGGCCGGCAGGGGTCAGCAGGAAGATGGCGTAGTCCAGGACGCCTTCAACCAGGTGGCGGTAGGTGGCGTCGCCGGCGCTGCGCAGGCGGCGGATGTGCTCGTCTTCGTGCTCAGCGGCTGGCGGTTCCTGCTCGCGCTGCAATCCCGACATGTCGCTTCCTTCCCGGTCTTGGGCCGTTTGTTTGCAATGCTGGACTTGGAACGATCGGTTCAACCCACGGTGCGGGTGCCAAGGGTGGGAGTGTGCGGCAATTGCCGGTCCCGGGCGAGTTGATCATGCGTGCGGTTCAGGAGGGATCTCCTCCCATGATTCTGCTGCGCAGCACGCCCTTCAATTGGAAAATGTCGGTTCTCGCTACGGAGATCTTTCACCCTATGGAAGACGAACAGATTGATATGACCTCACACGATCATGTCCAGGTTGCAGTGGAGGGCGCGCTATCGAAAGGCGCTGAGTGGGTTCCGGCAGAGTACGTCGAAGACGGAAAGTGGCGTCTGCTTCGATCCCCTCTTTATGCGATGCAGCTTGCAGCAGGCGACACCATCAAGGTTAGTCCCAACGAAACCGGTAGTTTTGAGATTATTTCCCGGGGAGGAAACGTAGCTGTCCACTTCTATCTTCCCAATTCTCAGTTGGATGATCCTGAAGCAACCAGTGCCGCTGCGGGTGAGCTCGCGTCAAAAGTCGCCAAGTTGAAAGGTCGGTTGGATGGCAAGACTCTGGGCTTAATGGTATTTACCATTCCCCTTGAGACGACATTCGGAGCCATCGAAGAGATATTCGATGCGGCAGTCAATGATCGACCGGGTGCCCAGTGGCAGTTTGTGAACGTTTATGACCCGACAACGGGGGAACCGTTGGGGTGGTGGGAGTAGTCACCGCCCAGATCCAGGCCGTGTCGCGTGGCCAAGCCGTGCAGCTCCAGGGCCGCGGCGCAGGGCCGCGTGAGTGAGTAGCTCATCGGAGGCGCCATGCGCGTTGCGCCGGGCCAGCAACTCGGCGTGCTGCGAGGCGCTTGCTCAGCGCTGAACGATTGGGAACGCAGCGCGAGGACTGTTCTTCAGTCCTTCACGCTCGCTTAGGGGGTGATGAGGCCTTGATCGGACCCTGTTCAGGCCAACCCGCGCAGCGGATGCTCCGCACTCCCCCACGGACTGACAAAGAACCTCGCCACCTCCGCCGCATCCAACTGATCCACGCTCACCGGATTCCACTTCGGCGCATGGTCCTTGTCCACCGCCAGCGCCCGGATCCCCTCCACCGTCTCACTGGCCGCGCCCGGCCGCAGATGGAAGCAGTGATGCACCAGATCCCGCTCCATACGCAGATCGTCCGCCAGGGACATCCCCCGCGCCCGCCGCACCTGCTCCAGCGTCACCGCCATCATCAGCGGCGAGCGCTTCTTCAGCATCTCCAGCGTCGCCTGCGCCCACGGATCCGCGTCCGCTGCGAGCGACGCCATCAGCGCCGGCACCGACGCCGCGCTGAAATGCTGATTGATCTTCTGCCGCGCTTCCCAATGCTCAGCATCCGGCGCCAGGTCCGCCCGCTCCATCACCGTGGCCACCACATGCTCGGCGCTGTCCTGATGCCCGGTGCGGAAGGCCTCGATGATCGCCGGCAGCTCGCTGCTCTTCACGAACACATCCCCCAGGCCCAGCTCGATCGCGTCGCCCGCGCCGATCATCTGCCCGGTCAGCGCCAGCCACTCCCCACTGAAGCCCGGGCAGCGCGACAGAAAATACCCGCCCCCCACATCCGGGAACAGACCGATATTCGTCTCCGGCATCGCCAGCTTGGAGTGCTCGGTCACCACCCGCAGCTTCGCCCCCTGGCTGATGCCCATGCCGCCACCCATCACCACCCCATCCATCAAGGCGATGTAGGGCTTGGGGAACTGGTGGATGAGATGGTTAAGCGCGTATTCCTCAGTGAAAAACGCGTCCAGCGCGGCATCCCCGGCCAGCGCGGCCTGATGGAAGAAACGGATGTCGCCCCCGGCGCAGAACGCGGCCGGCTTGCCTTCGCGGCCAGCGCCCAGCACCACCACCGCCTGGATGCGGGCATCCGCCGCCCAGGCCGTCAGCAGCGTGGTCAGGTCGCGAATCATGGCCAGCGACAGCGCATTGAGCGCCTGCGGACGGTTCAGGGTGATCAGGCCCAGGCAGCCATTGACCTCGGCCAGGACCAGGCCTTCAGATTGCAGCGACGGAATCACGACGTCAAATCTCCAGTACGGGGCCGCCTCGTACGCTCACGTGCGTGCATGTGCGGCCATTTCTTTTATCAAACAACGCGGGCAGCACCATAACACCCCCAACCCGCCGATGCAGGACCCCTCATCTTGACGGATCCCCTGACGAGTCCAGTCACGCCATCGCTCACGATGTCGTTCAAGAGGTCGCTCACGAAATCGCCGACGCAAGTGCCAACGAAAGCCCTGCCGCCCGGCAAGCGGGAATGATGCAGAACTTTCCCCGCAGCCAAAAGAGCAAAAGGTCATGTGAAAAAACAAAGAGCGTCGCAGTGCGACGCTCTTTGAGGGGTCTGCGAGCCCATCCCTCTGACCCGGAAGTCAGGCGGGATGCGGCCGCAAGGCCGGGGCTCAGCTGCGCTGGGCGCGCTTGCGTTCGTTTTCCGTCAGGAAGCGCTTGCGCAGGCGGATCGACTTCGGGGTGATCTCCACCAGCTCGTCGTCCTCGATGAATTCCACGCCGTATTCCAGCGTCAGCTCGATCGGAGGTGTGATCTTGATGGCGTCTTCCTTGCCGCTGACACGGAAGTTGGTCAGCTGCTTGGTACGGGTGGCGTTCACCACCAGGTCGTTGTCGCGGCTGTGGATGCCAACGATCATGCCCTCATACACCGGGTCGTTCGGCTTGACGAACATGCGGCCGCGGTCGTCCAGCTTGCCCAGGGCGTAGGTGAAGATTTCACCGGCGTCCATCGAGATCAGCACGCCGTTCTTGCGACCGGCGATGTCACCCTTGTGCGGCTCATAGCCGTCAAAGATGTTGGAGATCAGGCCGGAACCGCGGGTCAGGTTCAGGAATTCGTTGCTGAAGCCGATCAGGCCACGGGCCGGAATGCGGTATTCCAGGCGCACACGGCCACGGCCGTCCGGTTCCATGTTGACCAGTTCACCCTTGCGCTCGCCCAGAGCCTGCATCACGCCGCCCTGATGGCCTTCTTCCACGTCGGCCGTCACCAGCTCGATCGGCTCGTGGCGCACGCCGTCGATGTCCTGGAACACCACGCGCGGCTTGGACACGGCCAGCTCATAGCCTTCCCGGCGCATGTTTTCCAGCAGGATGGTCAGGTGCAGTTCACCGCGGCCCGACACCTCGAAGATGCCGTCTTCGTCGGTTTCCTTCACGCGCAGGGCGACGTTGTGCTGCAGTTCCTTCTGCAGACGGTCCCAGATCTGGCGGCTGGTAACGAACTTGCCTTCACGGCCGGCCAGCGGCGAGGTGTTGACGCAGAAGTTCATCGTCAGCGTCGGCTCGTCCACCTTCAGCATCGGCAGCGGGGCCGGGTTGGTGGGGCTGGTCACCGTCACGCCGATACCGATCTCGTCGATGCCGTTGATCAGCACGATGTCGCCGGGGCCGGCTTCCGTGGTCTGCATGCGGTCCAGACCCTGGAAGGTCAGCACCTGGTTGATGCGGCCCTTGATGCTCTTGCCGTCCGGGCCTTCCATCACCAGCACGTCCATGGACGGCTTCAGGGTGCCCTGGCTGATACGGCCCACGCCGATGCGGCCGACGAAGGTGGAGAAGTCCAGCGCGGAGATCTGCAGCTGCAGCGGCGCGCTCGGGTCGCCGCTTTGCGACGGCACGTGCTTCAGGATGGTGTCGAACAGGGCGGACATGTCCTCGCCCCACTTCTCGCCCGGTGCGCCCTCTTCCAGCGACGACCAGCCGTTGATGCCCGAGGCATACACGACCGGGAAGTCCAGCTGTTCGTCATTGGCGCCGAGCTTGTCGAACAGGTCGAACGCGGCGTTGATGACGGCGTCGGGCTTGGCGCCCGGCTTGTCGACCTTGTTCACCACCACGATCGGCTTCAGGCCCAGGGCCAGCGCCTTCTTGGTGACGAAACGGGTCTGCGGCATCGGGCCTTCCTGGGCGTCGATCAGCAGCACCACACCGTCCACCATGGACAGGGCGCGTTCCACTTCGCCGCCGAAGTCCGCGTGTCCCGGGGTGTCCACGATGTTGATGTGGGTGCCCTTCCAGCTGACCGCGCAGTTCTTGGCCAGGATGGTGATGCCACGTTCACGTTCGATGGCGTTGTTGTCCATCACCGTGTCGACGACCTTCTCGTGCTCGGCGAAGGTGCCGCTCTGGCGAAGGAGCTGGTCCACCATGGTGGTCTTGCCATGGTCGACGTGGGCGATGATGGCGATGTTGCGGATTTGCTTGCTCATGGTGAGGCTTTCGCTTTCGGGCTTTCTTCGGAGACTCTGAAGTTCTTGGGAATCGGTGAATCGGTCGTGCGCCTGTTGGCTCAGCCAGCCGCCTGCATGAGCATGGAGGCGATCTCGGTGGGGCTCAGCAGCCGGTCGGCGATCAGCTCGCCCCCGGTGATGTGCCCACTGCCCAGAAAGGCGCGCGGCATCTGGCCGTAGACCCGCACTTGCGGGGCGTCGGCCAGCGCCACACGGCGGCGCATGCCGGAGAGGAAGCGGCCAGCCTCCTCGTTGCTCAAGACCACCTCGGGCCATTCGCCCAGCAGGCTGTCGGGGGCCGTCAACCGGGCCAGACGCGCGGTGTCGTCCATGGCTTCCAGCTGTTCCAGCGTGACGGCCTGCTCGACCCGGACCGGGCCGCTGCCGGTGCGCCGCAGCGCCGCCAGATGCGCCCCGCAGCCGAGCCGCTCGCCGATGTCCTCGGCCAGGGTGCGGATGTAGGTGCCTTTGGTGCAGCGCACGTCCATCACCAGCAGCGAGGCTTCAGCCTGCCACTGGACGATGTCGAGCGCATGAATCGTGATGAGACGGGGCTGCCGCTCCACCGTGATGCCTTCGCGCGCCAGCTCGTACAGGGCCCGGCCCTGGTGCTTGAGCGCGGAATACATCGGGGGCAGCTGCGAGATGGGGCCCTTGAAGGCGTCGCAGGCGGCCTGGATCTGCTCGGGCGTCACGCTCACTGCGCGCTGCTGGAGGATCTCGCCTTCGCCGTCACCGGTCGTGGTGGTGATGCCCAGCTGCAGCGTGGCGCGGTAGCTCTTGTCGGCTTCCAGGCTGACCTGGCTGAACTTGGTGGCCGCACCAAAGGTGAGCGGCAGCAGGCCGGTGGCCAGCGGGTCCAGCGTTCCGGTATGGCCGGCCTTCTCCGCCCGCATCAGGCGCTTGACCTTCTGCAGGGCGTCATTGCTGGACAGGCCCAGCGGCTTGTCCAGCATCAGCACGCCGTGCACGGCGCGCTTTTCGATCTTGGGGCGGGGAACGACGGCGTTCATGATCACTACACGGCAGCCCCGCGGGGCTGCGCTTGAAACAGGGGGCGGATGGACGGTCAGTCTTCTTTGGACTCATCGTCCAGCGCACGGCTGGCATTGGCCTTGGAAATCAGGGCGCTCATCTCGGCTGCACGTTCGGTGGTGCGGTCGAAATGGAAATGCAGGCTGGGCACGGTGTGGATCTGCAGCCGCTTGAACAGGCCGTTGCGCAGGAAACCGGCCGCTTCATTGAGCGCCTCCTGCGTTTCATCCGGGTTGCCCACCAGCAGGGAGAAATAGACCTTCGCATGGGCGTAGTCTGGCGTGACCTCAACGGCACTCACCGTGACCATGCCAATGCGCGGATCTTTCAGATCACGGATCAGCTCGGCCAGATCGCGCTGGATCTGGTCCGCCACCCGCAGACCGCGGTTAGGAATCGATCGCTTATGACGCATCTCTGACCTCAATCATCCAAAACACTAAAACAGCTCTTCATTAAACGCAAACCCCGCCTGATCATCAGGCGGGGTATGAGAGACGCGGTGGAGCGTCGCTTACAGGGTGCGGGCGACTTCCTTGATCTCGAAGAACTCCAGCTGATCACCTTCGTTGATGTCGTTGTAGTTCTTGAGCTTGATACCGCACTCGAAGCCTTCGCGGACTTCCTTGACGTCGTCCTTGAGGCGCTTGAGCGACTCGACTTCGCCGGTGTAGACCACCACGTTGTCGCGCAGCAGACGGAAGCGCGAGCTGCGGGTGACATGACCACTGGTGATCATGCAACCAGCCACCGTGCCGATCTTGGAGGCCACGAACACGGTGCGGATCTCGGCCATACCGATGATCTCTTCTCGCTGCTCCGGCGCCAGCATGCCAGCCATCGCGGCCTTCACCTCATCCACGGCGTCGTAAATGATGTTGTAGTACCGCAGATCGACATCATTGTGCTCGGCCAGCTTGCGCGCACCGGCATCGGCACGCACGTTGAAGCCGATCACCACCGCCTTGGACGCGATACCCAGGTTGACGTCAGACTCGCTGATGCCACCGACTGCCGCGTGCACGATCTGCACCTTGACCTCATCGGTCGAGAGCTTGAGCAGCGAGGCGGCCAGCGCTTCCTGCGAACCCTGCACGTCGGCCTTGATGATCAGCGGCAGCGTCTGCACGTCGCCGGCGGTCATGTCGGAGAACATGTTCTCCAGCTTGGCAGCCTGCTGGCGAGCCAACTTGACGTCACGGTACTTGCCAGCACGGAAGGTGGCGATTTCACGGGCACGACGTTCGTCGGACAGCACCATGAATTCATCACCGGCCTGCGGCACTTCGGTCAGACCCTGGATTTCCACCGGGATGGAAGGACCTGCCTCGTTCGCCGGCTTGCCGTCTTCGTCCAGCATGGCGCGCACGCGGCCATAGGTCGATCCGGCCAGCACGACGTCGCCGCGCTTGAGCGTACCGGTCTGCACCAGCACCGTGGCCACCGGGCCGCGGCCCTTGTCCAGCTTGGCTTCGATGACCAGACCCTTGGCCAGGGAATCCTTGGCGGCCTTGAGTTCCAGCACTTCGGCCTGCAGCAGCACCTGTTCCAGCAGATCGTCGATGCCCTGGCCGGTCTTGGCCGACACCGGGACGAACGGCGAGTCACCACCGAATTCTTCCGGCACGACCTCTTCCGCCACCAGCTCGCTCTTCACGCGCTCGGCATTGGCATCGGGCTTGTCGATCTTGTTCATCGCCACGACGATGGGCACGCCCGCCGCCTTGGCATGGTGGATGGCTTCCTTGGTCTGCGGCATGACGCCGTCGTCCGCAGCCACCACCAGGATGACGATGTCAGTGGCCTTGGCACCGCGGGCACGCATGGCCGTGAAGGCCTCGTGACCCGGGGTGTCGAGGAAGGTGATCATGCCGCGCGGCGTATCGACGTGATAGGCGCCGATGTGCTGCGTGATGCCGCCGGCTTCGCCCGCCGCCACGCGAGCGCGGCGGATGCTGTCCAGCAGCGAGGTCTTGCCGTGGTCCACGTGACCCATGACGGTGACCACCGGTGCGCGGGGCAGCAGTTCGTGCTCCGCTTCGGCGGCCGCGCCCTCTTCTTCCAGGAACGCGTCCGGATCGTCCAGCTTGGCCGCGAAGGCCTTGTGGCCCATTTCCTCGACCAGGATCATGGCGGTTTCCTGATCCAGCTGCTGGTTGATGGTGACCATCTGACCCAGCTTCATCAGGTGCTTGATGACCTCGGAAGCCTTCACCGACATCTTGTGAGCCAGATCGGCCACCGAGATGGTTTCGGGGACATGGACTTCCTGGACCACCGGTTCGGTCGGCGCCACGAAGTTGGACGGCATGCCGCGGTCGTTGCGGTCGCCACGGCGGCCCGCACCGGCGCCCTTGGGCGCACGCCAGCCAGCCGGACGCGCCGCGCCCGCACCGGCGGGAGCGTCGGTACGGCCCTTGGCCGCGCCACCGCGCTTCTTGGCGTCATCGGCCCAGCTGGACGACAGTTTCTCGGACTTGACCGATTTCTTGTCGCCCGGCTTGGCGCCAGCCCCGGCCGCGGCCGTGGTGCCAGCGGCACCCGGTGCGCCAGCCGGCTTCTTGTGAATGGTGCCCTTGATGCCGGCCGCATTGGCTGCGGCTTCCGGCTTGGGCTCTTCCTTCTTCGCCACCAGCACCTTCTTGGGTGCATTCATCATGGCGCGAATGGCGGCCGCTTCGGCCTCGGCAGCCTTGCGGCGGCGCTCCAGTTCGGCCTGACGGGCCTTTTCGTCGGCGCCGTTGTCGGCGGCCTTGACGACTCGCAGGACCGGCTTGGCCACCACTGGTTCCACAGGGGCAGGCGCAGGCGCGGGAGCAGCCGCAACAGGTTTTTCGACGACCTTGTCGGCCGTTTTTTCCAAAGACTTCTCCACAGGCTTTTCGTTGGTCTTCGCGGACACCTTGGCCTGAGCGGCCTTGGTCTTCGCTTCCTCGGCGCGACGCGCCTCTTCTTCAGCAGCGGCCTTGGCCGCAGCTTCGGCGGCAGCGCGCGCCTCGGCCTCACGGGCCAGACGCTCTTCCTCGCGGCGCTTTTCTTCCGCTTCGCGGGCAGCCCGTTCGGCTTCCTCGCGCTCGCGCATCTTGCGGGCCAGTTCCTCTTCCTGCTGACGCAGGGATTCGGCCTGTGCCTGGGCTTCTTCTTCGCGACGCTTGAGTTCAGCCTCTTCCGCCGCAGCGGCCGTGGCTTCGTCCATGTTGTCGTCACGCTTGACGAAGACGCGCTTCTTGCGCACTTCCACCTGGATGGTGCGGGCCTTGCCGGAGGCATCGGCCTGCTTGATCTCGCTGGTGGACTTGCGGGTCAGGGTGATCTTCTTGCGCTCGGCGCCGCCGGTGGTGCCATGCGCAGTGCGCAGGTGCTCCAGCAGACGTTCCTTGTCGCTTTCGTTGAGGGTGTCCTCGGTGGACGCCTTCTTGACGCCCGCAGCTTGAAGCTGCTCCAGCAGTGTGGTCGCAGGCCTGTTCAGCTCTGCGGCCAACTGGGCGACGGTGGTCACGGCCATTGTTGAATCCTTAAATCTTGTGTGGGCGGAGCGGTCTGGTGTGGCGCAGGGTGTTATGCGTTGAACCAGTGCTCGCGCGCCTTCATGATCAAAGCGCGTGCCGCTGCCTCGTCGAGGGAGGAAACTTCAACCAGCTCGTCCACGGCCAAATCGGCCAAGTCGTCGCGGGTGTGGATGTCACCGGCTGCCAGCTTGGCCAGCAGCTCGGGGGTGATGCCGTCGAGGTCACGCAGGTCTTGCGAGACTTCCTCGACCTTCTCTTCGCGGGCGATTTCCATCGTCAGCAGCGCATCCTTTGCACGGGTGCGCAGTTCGTTGACGGTGTCCTCGTCGAAGGCTTCGATCTCCAGCATTTCCTGCATGGGGACGTAGGCGACTTCTTCGAGGCTGGCAAAGCCCTCGGCGATCAGGATGTCGGCGACTTCTTCGTCCACATCCAGTTTTTCCACGAACAGGCGACGAACCGACTCGGATTCCTCAGCCTGCTTGGCGGCCGATTCCTCAGCCGTCATGATGTTGATCTTCCAGCCGGTCAGCTCGGAGGCCAGGCGCACGTTCTGACCGCCGCGACCGATGGCGATGGCGAGGTTTTCCTCGTCCACCACCACGTCCATGGCGTGACGCTCTTCATCGACCACGATCGACTGCACATTGGCCGGAGCCAGGGCGCCGATGACGAACTGCGCCGGATCTTCCGACCACAGCACGATGTCCACACGCTCGCCAGCCAGCTCATTGGTCACGCCGTTGACGCGGGAGCCGCGCACACCGACACAGGTGCCGATCGGGTCCACGCGCTTGTCGTGCGAGACGACGGCGATCTTGGCGCGGCTGCCGGCATCCCGGGCGCAGCTCTTGATCTCCAGCAGGCCTTGCTCGATTTCGGGCACTTCCTGGGCGAACAGTTCCTTCATGAACTCGGGCGCGGAGCGCGAGAGCATGATCTGCGGGCCACGCTGGGTGGGGTCCACGCCCAGGATGACGGCGCGAACGCGGTCACCGGTGCGCAGGTTTTCCTTGGGGATCATTTCGCCGCGCTTGAGGCGGCCTTCGACCCGGCCGGACTCGGCAATGATGTCGCCCTTGTCCAGGCGCTTGACTGTGCCGACGAAGATCTTCTCGCCGCGCGACATGAAGTCGTTCAGCAGTTGCTCGCGCTCGGCGTCGCGGATCTTCTGCAGGATGACCTGCTTGGCGGCCTGGGCACCGATACGGCCGATGGGCACGGACTCCACGCCTTCCTCGATGTGGTCATCCACCTCGATGTCAGCGATCTGTTCCTGGGCTTCAAACAGCAGGATTTCGGCGTCGGCGTTCTGCAGACCCGCCTCGTTGGGCACGACGTGCCAGCGGCGGAAGGTCTCGTATTCGCCGGTGTCGCGGTCAATGGCCACACGGATGTCGACCTCGCCGCCATACAACTTCTTGGTGGCCGAAGCCAATGCTGCTTCCACAGCACCAAACACCACATCGCGCTCCACGCTCTTTTCGCGCGAGATGGCATCCACCAGCATCAACAGTTCGCGGTTCATTGATCGAGACCTCCGTCAACCTTGTCATCCGTTTGCCGGGTCTTGGCATTGCTCTTCTTCTTCGTCGCCTTCGCAGCCTTCGAAGCCTGGGGCGCCAAACCCGTCTTTTCCAACTTTGCCGCCGAAGGGCCCGCGCCCGACGGGGTCTTGCCGCCCGGCGCTGCCGCCGGACGACCCTTGAAACTGATCTGCGGGACCAGCTTGGCCGAGCGCACCTCGTCCAGGCTGAAGTCCAGGGCCTGCTCCTGCTTGCCGTCGCTGAAGATCACCCGCCACTGCGAGGGGGGCGCCGCGAAATCGGGGGCAGCATCGTCCGGGGTGGTCAGTACACCGCGGTACTTCTTGCGGCCCTGGAAGGCTTCACGCAGGGTGACTTCCACTTCCAGGCCAGCGAAGCGGGCGTAATCGATGGGGTGATTCAGCGGGCGGTCCATACCAGGCGTGGAGACTTCCAGCCGCTGGTAATCGCACTCTTCCACTTCCAGCACGTAACGCAGCTGGCGCGTCACGCGCTCGCAATCTTCAACGTTGACGGCGGTCTCAGGCTCTTGCCAGACCACAGCACCGTCTTCGCCCGGCGTCTGCACAAGGGGTTTGTCGATGTAGACGCGTAGCAAGCCTCCGGCGCTGCGTTCGCAGCCCACCACCTCGTAACCCAGACCGGTCACGGTTTTTTCTACAACGGCTTGCCAGCTCAAACTCATCGACGACTAATCTTCCTTGTATAACTCTTGCGAGTCAAAACCGACATCTGCTTTCGACACCAGCGCGGCGCACCCCGGGGCATTCCCCGCGACACACCCCGGGGCATACCACCCAGCGCACAAGCAAAAAAAATGGGCTGGATGAATCCGCCCACTCCTACGCTTTCGCGTCGTCTCGTGCAATGTCGCGCTCACTACGCGTCCACCTTGTTGAGCGTGAGGTTCATGCACCTAGGCACCATGAACCTCTTCTCTTCGTAACAGTGTTATGCGCGGGCTTGCAGCCCCTGCAGCACATCTGCTATCCGGTGAAGCCGCAAGTGTACTATGCAAACACCTCACCGGCAAGGCGCAGGAATCACGAGCGTGCTTGCGTGAGAGAATCCTGGCCTTTCCAGAATCCATGAATACCAGGAGCAGACATGGGATTTCTCGCTGGCAAGCGACTGCTGATCACGGGCGTGCTGTCCAACCGTTCCATCGCCTACGGCATCGCCAAGGCCTGCCATCGCGAAGGGGCTGAACTGGCCTTCAGCTATGTCGGCGAGCGCTTCAAGGACCGCATCACCGAGTTTGCCGCTGAGTTCGGCTCTACGCTGGTGTTCGACTGCGATGTCGGCGACGACGCACAGATCGACCGCATGTTCGCCCAACTCGGCGAACACTGGCCGGAATTTGACGGCTTTGTCCACTCCATCGGCTTCGCCCCGCGTGAAGCCATTGCGGGTGACTTCCTGGACGGTCTGTCGCGCGAAAACTTCCGTATCGCCCACGACATCTCGGCCTACAGCTTCCCCGCCATGGCCAAGGCCGCCCAGGCCCGCCTGCGCCCCGGCGCCGCGCTGCTGACGCTGTCCTACCTGGGCGCAGAGCGGTTTGTGCCCAACTACAACACCATGGGCCTGGCCAAGGCGTCGCTGGAAGCCAGCGTCCGTTATCTGGCCTACAACCTGGGTGCGAAGAACATCCGCGTCAACGGCATCTCGGCCGGTCCGATCAAAACCCTGGCCGCATCCGGCATCAAGGATTTTGGCAAGCTGCTCAATCAGTTCGCCGCCACGACCGCCATTCGCCGCAATGTCACCATTGACGATGTGGGCAATACCGCCGCCTTCCTGATGTCCGACCTCTCGGCCGGCATCAGCTCGGAAATCATTTATGTGGACGGCGGCTTCAGCCACAGCGCGCTGGCAGGCACCGAATAAGCGTCCGTGCCCCCAATGAAAATGGCCTCCACTCGGGAGGCCATTTTTCTTGCCGCGTCGGGCGATCAGCCGGTCAGGCCGGCCAATCAGGCGGTCAGCGATCCACCACGCAGTCCACGTAGTAGCGCACACGCCCTTCTTCATCCTTCTCCGCCACCAGGCCATGCACGTCGGTCGCAAAGCCGGGGAAGCGGGCATTGAAGTCGCGGGTGAACTTCAAATACTCAACAATCTTCTTGTTGAAGCGCTCACCCGGGATCAGCAGCGGAATGCCCGGTGGGTAGGGCGTGAGCAGCGCCGTGGTCACGCGGCCTTCCAGATGGTCAATTTCCACCCGCTCGGTCTTGCGATGGGCGATATGCGCATAGGCGTCGCTGGGCTTCATCGCCGGCTCGAGGTCCGACAGATAGACCTCAGTCGTCAGACGGGCAATGTCCCCCGACGCATAGGCCTCGTGGATGCTCTGGCACAGGTCGCGCAGGCCCATGCGCTCATAGCGCGGGAAGGCGGCCACGAACTCCGGCAGGATGCGCCAGATCGGGGCATTGCGGTCGTAATCGTCCTTGAACTGCTGCAGCGCAGTCAGCAGCGTGTTCCAGCGGCCCTTGGTGATGCCGATGGTGAACATGATGAAGAACGAGTACAGACCCGTCTTTTCCACCACCACGCCATGCTCGGCCAGGAACTTGGTGACGATGCTGGCGGGAATACCGGTCTTGGCGAACTTGCCGCTCATGTCCAGCCCGGGCGTGATGATGGTGGACTTGATCGGGTCCAGCATGTTGAAGCCCTCTTCGATCGGGCCGAAACCATGCCACTTCTCGTTGGTCTTCAACATCCAGTCGGCCGGCTTGCCGACGCCTTCGTTGGCCAGCTTCTCCGGACCCCAGACCTTGAACCACCAGTCCTTGCCGTAGTCCTTCTCCACCTTGCGCATGGCGCGGCGGAAGTCCAGCGCCTCGGAGATGGACTCTTCCACCAGCGCAGTACCCCCGGGAGGCTCCATCATCGCCGCAGCCACGTCGCAGCTGGCAATGATCGAGTATTGCGGACTGGTGGACGTGTGCATCAGATAGGCTTCATTGAACAGATGCCGATCCAGCTTCACATTCTGTGAATCCTGCACCAGCACCTGCGACGCCTGCGAAATGCCGGCCAGCAGCTTGTGCGTGGACTGCGTGGCGTAGACCATGGCGGTCTTGGGCCGCGGGCGGTGCTTGCCCATCGCATGGTAGGACCCATAGAAGCTGTGGAAGGCCGCATGCGGCAGCCAGGCTTCGTCAAAGTGCAGCGTGTCGATCCAGCCGTCCAGCTTGCTCTTGATGGTCTCGGTGTTGTAGAGCACGCCGTCGTAGGTGCTCTGCGTCAGCGTCATGATGCGCGGCTTGACCGTCTTGGGGTCCACGCCGGCCAGCAGCGGATTGCGGGCGATCTTCTTGCGGATGGTCTCCGCCTCGAATTCCTGCTCCGGAATCGGCCCGATGATGCCGTAGTGGTTGCGGGTGGGCGTCATGAAGACCGGCACCGCGCCGGTCATGATGATGCTGTGCAGGATGCTCTTGTGGCAGTTGCGGTCCACCACCACCACGTCGCCCGGCGCCACCGTGTGGTGCCAGACCATCTTGTTGGAGGTCGAGGTGCCGTTGGTGACGAAGAAGCAGTGATCCGCATTGAAGATGCGAGCCGCGTTCTTCTCGCTCTCGGCCACCGGACCGGTGTGGTCCAGCAACTGGCCCAGCTCTTCCACCGCATTGCACACGTCGGCGCGCAGCATGTTTTCACCGAAGAACTGGTGGAACATCTGGCCGACCGGGCTCTTCAGGAAGGCCACGCCGCCGGAGTGACCGGGGCAGTGCCAGGAGTAGGAGCCGTCCTGCGCATAGTCCATCAGCGCCTTGAAGAAGGGGGGCGCCAGACCGTCGAGGTAGCTCTTGGCCTCCCGGATGATGTGGCGGGCCACAAATTCCGGGGTGTCCTCGAACATATGGATGAAGCCATGCAACTCACGCAGGACATCATTGGGCAGATGCTGGGAGGTGCGGGTCTCACCGTACACATAGATGGGGATGTCCGCATTCTTGAAGCGGATCTCCTGGATGAACTTGCGCAGGTTCAGCACGGCGGGGTCGAGTTCCGGCCCGGCGCTGAATTCCTCGTCGTCGATCGACAGGATGAACGCGCTGGCCCGGCTCTGCTGCTGAGCGAACTGACTCAGGTCGCCATAGCTGGTGACGCCCAGCACTTCGAAGCCTTCCTTCTGGATGGCATCGGCCAGGGCGCGAATGCCCAGACCCGAGGTGTTCTCGGAGCGGTAGTCCTCGTCAATGATGACGATGGGGAAGCGGAAACGCGGCGTCATGGGGCCTCCGGCGAAGCGGGGTCAAACAGGAAAGGCGCGAAGTGTAGGGCCAACCCTCGGTCACGCAAGTGTCGCAGGCCCATTAACCCAAAATCGTGACGCGAACGTCGCGCAAACAGGACGCTTGGGGTTTTGCGCCCCCCCTCCACACCCCTCCCCGACACACCCCTTGGAAGGATGCGAAGACGAGCCCTTCGGCACCCCCTGGGGCGTACACTTTCTTTCAGGCGAGGACGGCCTGCCGCCCCGCTGAGAGCAATTTCAAGACAACAGGGATGGCTGACATCCGGAGGCTGACATGGACTGGAGCCTGTCCACCTGGTGGTGGGTGGTGTGCGGAGGATTGGTAGCGGCCGAACTGGCCAGCGGCACGACGTTTTATCTGCTGATGCTGGCGCTCGGGGCCGCCACGGCAGCGCTGGCGGCGCATGCGGGGCTGGAGTTCAGCCTGCAGATGATCATGGCGGCGGTGATCGGCGGCGGCGCGGTCACCTGGTGGCACCGGCGCCAACTGCGTCACCCGCGGACACCGGCCCAATCCAATCCGAACGTCAACCTGGACATCGGCCAGAGCCTGGATGTGCTTCACTGGCGTGCCGACGGCACGGCAGAGGTGAAGTACCGCGGCGCCGCCTGGCAGGCCCGGTTCATCGGCAACGGCGCGCCCAATACCGGGCGGCATGTGATCCGTGCGGTGGAAGGCTCCTGCCTGCTGCTGGAACCGGTCTGACCGCCCCACCCGCCGCTTGGGCGATCAACGCCCAAACAGACACCCAAACAGACGCCCAAACAGGCGCACAACCCAGGGCGGTGCCACCCTGCAGCGGACGGCCATCTGGCCCCCGCGCGGCGCTGCACCGCCATTTCACGCCACGCTCGTCGTGACGCTCCCCGGGCCCGCGGGCCTGTTCTCTCTCGACTTCGCTGAGGAGTTTGCTTTCCATGGAAATCGTTGCACTGGTTCTGCTGGTGGTGGTGGTGGTCTTCGTCATCCAGTCGGTCAAGGTGGTCCCCCAGCAAAACGCCTGGGTGGTGGAGCGCCTGGGTCGCTACAACGCCACACTCACCCCCGGCCTCAACATCCTGGTGCCCTTTGTGGACCGGCTGGCCTACAAGCATTCGCTCAAGGAAATTCCGCTGGATGTCCCCAGCCACATCTGCATCACCAAGGACAACACCCAGCTGACGGTGGACGGCATCCTGTACTTCCAGGTGACCGACGCCATGCGTGCGAGCTACGGATCCAGCAACTACATCGTGGCCATCACGCAGTTGGCGCAGACCACGCTGCGCTCGGTCATCGGCCGCATGGAGCTGGACCGCACCTTCGAGGAGCGGGACATCATCAACAGCGCCGTGGTCCAGGCCTTGGACGAAGCCGCCCTGAACTGGGGGGTGAAGGTGCTGCGTTATGAAATCAAGGACCTGACGCCGCCCGCGGAAATCCTGCGCTCCATGCAGGCCCAGATCACGGCCGAGCGTGAAAAGCGTGCGCTGATCGCCGCGTCTGAAGGCCGCCGCCAGGAGCAGATCAACATCGCCACCGGTGAACGCGAAGCCGCGATTGCTCGCTCCGAAGGTGAGAAGCAGGCCGAGATCAACAAGGCGCAGGGTGAAGCCGCGGCCATCACCGCCGTGGCCGAGGCCAGCGCCGACGCCATCCGCAAGATCGCCGCCGCCATCCAGCAGCCGGGCGGTGAAGATGCGGTGCAGTTGAAGGTCGCCGAGAAGGCGGTGGAGGCCTTCGCGCAACTGGCCCAGAAGAACAACACCATGATCGTGCCGGGCAATATGAGCGAGGTCTCCGGCCTGATTGGCACGGCGATGGCGCTGTTCAAAAACCAAAAAACGAATTTGTGATCACAACTTTGTTTTCGTCCGAAAAAACTGCGCTATGATGGCGGGCTTCGGAGAGATGGATGAGTGGTTTAAGTCGCACGCCTGGAAAGCGTGTGTGGGTTAATAGCCCACCGCGGGTTCGAATCCCGCTCTCTCCGCCACAGACATGAGCAACCCCGGTAGACGAAAGTCTTCCGGGGTTTTTCATTTGCGCGCCACCCTTCATGCGGCATAAGGTCGGGGATGAGCGTCGGCGGTCCTCGGTTGGGCACAAAGCCTGCCCACTGACGCGCACTCAGTCTGACTCCAAGGAGACCCGCATGAAGACACGCCACTGGCTGGCCACGTCCCTGATCGCCCTGTGCCCCCTCATGGGCGCTTATGCGGCGGACACCACCGTCACCCTCAAGATCGCCACGCCGCAGGGCGACGGGGAAACGGTCGGCACGGTCCGCATCGTCGAGACCCGTTATGGCCTGGTGTTCTATCCGCAGCTCACCAACCTGCCAGCCGGCCTGCATGGTTTCCATGTCCATGCGAATCCTTCCTGCGCACCCGGCATGAAAGACGGCAATCCTGTCCCGGCCGACGGTGCCGGCGGCCACATGGATCCGGACAAAAGTGGCCGCCACGGTGAACCCTGGGGCGAAGGCCATCTGGGCGACCTCCCGGCGCTGTACGTCGACCCGCAAGGCAATGCCACCAACCCGGTGCTGGCCCCGCGACTGATGCGGCTGCTGGATGTGCGCAAACATGCGCTCATGGTCCATGCCGGCGGAGACAACCATGCCGATCACCCGGCTCCGCTGGGCGGTGGCGGACCGCGCATCGCCTGCGGCGTCATCGAATAAAGACGACTGGCGCGGGCCGCAAAGGCCCTCTCTCCCCACCGTACTGTGTCAAGCCCCTTCGGGGGCTTTTTCTTTTTCTGCGCGGGCACGCTGCTTGCCTTTGAAACGCGCAGTATCAAACTTCAACAAAGGACACATCATGAGCCACCACGCCGCCTCCGTGACGATGCCGGTCAACGACCCGGCCCAGTTGCTGCAGCGTCACCTCCTGCAGTGCGCGAAGGCTCGAGGCCGATGGTTTGGCGTCTCCGTCTGGGCGGAGCGCCTGCACGGCATGATTCTGCCGCGCCTGGCCACCACGGCCGCCGTGGGCGGTTTGACACTGGCAGCGGTGGTCCATTGGCTGTGAGGGAAGCGGTGTCGGCGCCGGATCGGGCGCCAACGCCCACACCCCCGGAGATCAACGAAGAACTGGCCCTGCTGGACCCTGCCCTCGGCGCACTGGAGCCCCCGGTGCGCTCCGTGCTGTTCGGCGCGGCGCGCTTCGAGCAGCATGGGCGCAGCCTCGCGCGCGCGCAGGCCGTGCAAGGCACTGCCGGTGCCAGCCGGTTCTTTCCGCGGCTGGACGACAACCTGGCCATGCTGCAGCAGGCCCGGGCTCTCATCGAGAAACGCTCGCGGGACTACCGTCATCTCGGTGCTGCCGGCAAATGGCTGCTGGACAACGCCACGCTGATCGACGAGCAGACCGACCAGGTCCGCCGCGGCCTGCCGCGGGGTTTCTTCCGCCTGCTGCCGCGCCTGCGCGACGAACCGCTGGCGGGTCTGCCCCGCATCTACGGCATCACCTGGGCCTGGGTGGCCCACACCGACGGCGGCTTCGACATCGAGCTGCTCACCCGCTACCTCAAGGCCTACCAGGAAGAGCGCGCGCTGTCGCTGGCCGAGCTTTGGGCCCTGCCCACCACCTTGCGGGTGGTGCTGGTGGAAAACCTGCGCCGCCTGGCCGAACGATTCGCCACCCTGCAGGCCGCCCGCGATGTCGTGCATCACTGGTATGACGGCAACCCGGCCAAGACCGGCCTGCAGGCCGTGACCGATCTCGAACCCCGCATGCGCGAACGCGGCGTGCTGGAGGCGTTCTGGCTGCAGCTTGATCATCGCCTGGAAGAGTTGCCCCACGCACTCGGCGCCGAACTGCGCGCCTGGCTGAGCACCCGGCTGCCTTCGGCGTCCCAGGCGCTGGGCCGCCAGCAGGACGAATCCATCCGCGACCTGCAAAGCATCCGCAACGCCATCACCGCGCTGCGCCGCATCGACCAGACCGACTGGCGCCGACTGGTGCAGGCGGTCAGCCCGGTGATGCAGACCCTGGCCGAATCGCCGGTGTATGCGGCCGAGGCCACCGAGACGCAGGACCTGACCCTGCATGAGATTGAACAGCTCGCCCGCAAGTCCGGGCGCAGCGAACTGGAAGTGGCCAAGGAGCTGCTGACGCTCACCCGCACCGCCAGCACCTCGATCGATGTCGACCGCCGCAGCGCGCCGATTTACTGGTGGCGTGGCGCTGGCCGTCCGCAACTGATGGCCGTGCTGGGCATCCGCGCCCGCCCGGGCTGGCCGGTGGATCCGGCGCAGCGGGAACGCTGGGCCGCCGCCGCCTATCTCGCCGGGCTGATGCTGCTGAGCACGCTGGTGCTGGTCTGGCTGGTGGGTCGCATGCGGCCGGACCTGACCCTGGGCTGGCAGATTCTGGTGGCCGTGCTCGCGGCCGGCCCGATCAGCGAAGCCGTGGTGGCCCTGACCAACCGCTGGATCAGTGAACTCTCCCGTCCGGTGCGCCTGCCGCGCCTGGACCTGCCAGAGGGCATTCCCGCCACCGAAGGCACGCTGGTGGTCATGCCGGTGATGTTCCCCGGCCCTGCTGCAGCCGCGCCCCTGTGCGCCCAGCTGGAGCAGCACTACCTGGCCAACCGCGAACCCCATGCGCGTTTCGCGCTGCTCAGCGACTTCGCCGATGCGGTGGAGGAACACCGGGACAACGACGACGCCATCCTCACCGCGGCCGTTCAGGCCGTGCAGGCGCTGAATGAGCGGCACGGCCCCCTGCCGGACGGCAGGCTGCGCTTCCTGCTGCTGCATCGCCCGCGGACCTGGTCCCGCACCGAGCGCAAATGGATCGGCTGGGAGCGCAAACGCGGCAAGCTGGAGCAGTTGCTGCAATGGCTCAACACGCCCGAGGCCCCCTCGCCCTTCATCGACTTCGGACCGATGTCGGTGCCCAGTGGCGGCGCGCGCCACCTCGTCACCCTGGACAGCGACACCGACATGCCCCCGGGCCGCCTTCGCGCGCTGGTGGGCACAGCCGCGCACCCGATGAACCGGCCGCGTCTGTCCACCGACGGCCTGCGCATCATCGAGGGCTACGCCATCCTGCAGCCCCGCGTGCTGGCGCCGATGCCCGAAGACCATCAGGGCACGCCCTACCACCGCCTCTTCGGCGGCCAGTTCGGCATCGATCCCTACAGCGCCGTCAGCTCCGAGATCTTCCAGGACCTGTTCGGTGAAGGCAGCTTCACCGGCAAGGGCCTGATCGACGTGCAGGCCGCCCATGCGGTGCTGACCGGCCGCTTGCCGGAAGGCCAAGTGTTGAGCCATGACCTGCTGGAAGGCAGCATCGCCCGCTGCGCCGGCGTCTCCGACATCACCGTGGTCGAAGACTCGCCCATGCATGCCGATGCGGCCCATGCCCGTCTGCACCGCTGGACGCGTGGGGACTGGCAACTGCTGCCCTTCCTCTTCAACGTCCGGCGCTATCGACTGGGCGGCATCAACCGCTGGAAGCTGCTGGACAACCTGCGACGCTCGCTGGTGGCGCCGCTGTCGCTGGCGCTGGTGCTGGCGGTGCTGGTCACGGACGCCCTGCCCCTGGGCCTGACGCTGGCCCTGGTCGCGGCGGCTTTCAGCATCGGGCCGATGGTCGGCGCGCTGGCGGGCCTGGTGCCCAGCCGCGAAGGCCTGGCCCTGCGTCATTTCTATCGCGAGACCGGGGCCGACCTCGGCCGTGCCGTGGCCCTGGCGGCCTGGCACCTGGCCTTGCTGCTGCACCTGGGCCTGCTCTACCTGGACGCCATCGGACGCGCCTTGTGGCGTCAGACGGTCAGCCGCCGCCACCTGCTGGAATGGACCACCGCAGCCGCCGCGCAGGCCGCGGCCAAGCATGAACTGCCCGCGCTCTTCGCCCAGCACCTGCGGGTGCCGGTCTCGGCCGTTGTGCTGGGGGCGCTGCTGATCTGCGCCCACCTGCTGGGAGCCCCGGTCAACGGCACGGCGGCGGTCTGGCTGCTGCTGATCTGGGGCCTGTCTCCGGTCTGGATCTGGTGGGCCAGCCGCCCGCGTCCGGCGCTGCAGGACACCGAGCCGATGCTGGACCCGCAAGGCCGCGACTACCTCTGGCAAGTGGCACGCGACACCTGGCGTTTCTACGACCGCCATGTCGGCCCGAGGGACCACCACCTGCCGCCGGACAACGTGCAGCTCACGCCGCACCTGCTGGTGGCGCACCGTACGTCGCCGACCAACATCGGCATCTACCTGCTGACGGTGGCTTGCGCCCGCGAGCTGGGCTTCATCGGCCTGGTGAGCATGACCGAACGCCTCACCGCCACCCTGGACACGCTGGACCGGCTGGACCGCTGGCAAGGCCATTTCTACAACTGGTACGACACCCAGACCCTGGCGGTGCTGCCACCGGGGTATGTCTCCGCCGTGGACAGCGGCAACTGCTCCGGCCACCTCCTGGCGGTGGCGCGCGCTTGCGAAATGCTGACCGACACGCCGTCGGAATCGATCGCCCGCAACACCCGCCAGGCGCTGAAGCAGACGCTGCACCGACTGCGCATCCACCAGCCGCCACTGGCCACCGGCGGCCTGCTGCCGGCCAGCACGGCGCTGGTCGAGGCGCTGTCGGCGCTGGAGGTGCTGGATGCCCACGTGGAAGAGCAGCAGGCGCTGCTGGCGTCCAAGGTGCAGGCGGCACGTCTCGAAGTCGGCGAAGCATCGCCGGCCGGTCTGGATGCGGACGGCAAACCGCTGGCGATTCCCAACGATCTGCCCCCGCCCGCGGACCAGGCGGTCGCGCCCACCGGCCCTGATACGCCGCTGCACTGGCTGGTGCGTGACCTCGTCGCCCAGCTGGAGTCCTACTGGCGCGACCAAGGCGCCGCCCTGGCCCAGGCCCGGACGCAGTTGCGCCACCTGGCCGACCGCGCCCGTCGCTTCGCGCTGGAAGCGGACTACCGCCCGCTGTTCGACCCGGAACGCCGCCTGCTGCGCATCGGCTGGCGGGCGGACGCCCAGCAACTGGACGACAACCACTATGACCTGCTGGCCAGCGAGGCCCGGCTCACCAGTCTCGTGGCCATCGCCAAGGGCGACCTGCCGCCGGAGCATTGGCGCTCCCTGGGCCGCCCCTTCTTCGCGCGCAACACGCCGGATGCCTCGCTGGGCCTGAAATCCTGGTCCGGCTCGATGTTCGAGTACCTGATGCCGTCGCTGGTGCTGCGTGAACCGGCCGCCAGTGCGCTGGGCCGGGCCATCCGGACCGCAGTGGCGGAGCAGCAGGCCGAGGCGGAGGGACGCCACACGCCGTGGGGCATCTCCGAGTCGGCGATTGCCGGCCAGGACCACACGCTGGCCTACCAGTACGGCCCGCAGGGCATCCAGACCCTGGCGCTGGCGCGTCTGTCCACCGAGGAACGCGTGCTGGCGCCTTATGCGGCCATCATGGCCAGCGTGGTGGCGCCGTCCACCGTGGTGCGCAACCTGCAGGCCTTCGAGCGGCTGGGGGCCCGCGGCAGCTTCGGCTTCATCGAGTCACTCGACTACACGCCGCAGCGCCAGACCGCCGGCACGCCCTTCACTCTGGTGCAGACCTACATGGCCCACCACCAGGCGATGGGCTTTGTGGCTCTGACCAATGTGCTGGCCGACGAAGCCCCGCGCCGCTGGTTGATGAGCGACCCGCACATCAAGGCGGTGGCCACCCTGCTGCATGAACGCGCGCCGCGCGAGGTGACGCCGCTGGCCGTGCCGCCGCCGGAAGTCCTGCCGCGCCGCCGCGAGCTGCGCAAGGCCCGCATGGTGCGCGAGACCGAGCCGCTGGGCGACGCCCTGCCCCTGACCCACATGCTGACCAATGGCCGGTATGCCGTGGTGCTGCGCAGCCATGGCGGCGGCTACAGCAGTTGGCAAGGCACCGGCGTGAGCCGCTGGCGGGACGACCTGCTGCGCGACCAGCACGGCCAATTCCTCTTCCTGCGCAGGCAGGGCGAGGCCGAGTGGTTCAGCGCGACCGCCCGTCCGGCCCCGGACCCGCGCGCCAGCTACCACTGCCGCATGCAGGCCGAGCGGGTGCTGTTCGAGGCCCGCTGGCCGGACCTGCGAAGCTGCACCACCGTCTGGGTCAGCCCAGAGGACGACTGCGAACTGCGCCAGGTGGAACTGTGCAACACCGGCCATGAGCCGATCCAGCTGGAGCTGGCGTCCTGCTTCGAAGCGACCCTGGCGCCGCAGCGCTCGGACGAGGCCCATCCGGCCTTCTCCAATCTGTTCATCCAGGCGCGCTGGGTGGAGGCGGAACATGCGCTGCATCTGCGCCGCCGCCCGCGCCTGTTCGATGAAGCGGCCACACGCGCCGTGTTCTTCATGGTCCCGGAAGAAAACCCCGCAAACATTCCGGGCCACCCCCTGCGGGCCAAGGCCCCGGTCGGGCCTCAGGCGCGCATTCTCGACGTGACGCCCATGACGGACCGCGCTCGCTGGCTCGGTCGCTACGGCAGCACCACACGGCCGGCGGGGGATGCCGGCGTGACGGTCGTGGACGATGCGGCGGACATGGCCTCCGCCGGCGAACCCGGACGGCTGCTGGACACCGGACTGGACCCCTTGGCCGGCATCCGCCTGCAGGTGGAACTGCCGCCGGGCACCACGCTGCGCATGACCTTCTGCACCGCAGCCGCGAATGATCTGGACCAGTTGTCCGCCCTGGTGGACAAGTACCGCCAGACCGCGCATCTGGAGCGCAGCGCCGCCATGTCGCACACCATGGGCGGCATCCGCCTGCGGGAGCTTCAGTTCGACACCCCCACCTGGGGCTCGCTGCTGCAGCTCAACACCCTGATCACCGGCCAGGCGGCCCGCGAGCCGCTGCATGCCCGCGAATCCATGGGCCGCTGCGACCGGCGCCTGTTGTGGCGCTTCGGCATCTCCGGCGACCGTCCGCTGATTGCGGTGCAGATCAGCGGCGAGGAAGGCCTGGATCTGCTGCGGGCGCTGAAGAAGGCGCTGCGCATGTGGAGCTCCCATGCGGTCGGGGTGGATCTGGTGGTGCTGAACGAGGAACCCGCCTCCTACTTCGCGCCGGTGCAGCAGGCGCTGGCGGCGTTGCAGGCGCGGCTGGACAGCCAGCATCAAGGCCGTCCGGCGAATCTGCGTTCCGCCATGCATGTGCTGCGGGAAAACGACCTCAGCACCGATGAGCGATTCACCCTGAACTCGCTCACCCGCATCCGTCTGCAGGCGGACGGCCGGAACCTGGCCCAGCAGGTGGACCGATGGCTGGATGACCTGCGCCCGGCGGAGGACGCTGCCCGCCTGATCGTGCCGCAGACGCTGCCCCTGAAGCCCGACCCTGCCCTGGCGCCACGCACACCCGACGGCCAGTTCGATACGGAGCACGGCGGCTTCCGCTTCGACGTGTCCGCCTCGCGCCATCCGTCGCGGCCCTGGGTCAACGTGCTGGCCAATCCGGACTTCGGCTGCCAGGTGACCGACATTGCCGCTGGCTACACCTGGGCAGGCAACAGCCGCATGCATCAGGTCACGCCGTGGTCCAACGATCCGCTGCTGGACCCGCCCGGGGAATGGCTGCTGCTGCACGACCTGGACCATCAGCGCGTCTGGTGTCTGGGCCGCCATGTGCTGGACCAGGCGCCGCTGCGGGTGGAGCATGGCATCGGCTACAGCCGCATTCATCAGCAGCTCGACGATCTGGAGATCAAGCTGTGCTGGTGCGTGGACCGTGACGCCCCCGTGAAGCAGCTGCAGGTGGAGATTCGCAGCACGGCGGCGGAGCGCCGTCATCTGCGACTGGTCGCCATGGCGGAATGGCAGATGGGCAGTGCCCGCAGCGAGCGCTTGTCCGTCACCACCCGCAATGACTGGCTCACCGTCGGCCCCTTGGGTGCGGGCTTGCCGCAACCGGAACGCGCCCTGTCCCTGTGCGCCACGCAGCTCGATGAGACGGGCGGCTTCGGACAGGCCACCGCGGCCCTGAGCCTGCGCCCCCGGCAGTCGTCGGACATCGGTGTGGCGCCAGAGGCGACCGCCCGCATGCGCCTGGACACGCAGGACTGGACCTGCGACCGCCGGGAGTTCTTTGATGCTTCCGGCCGCCTGGTCGTCCCCACCGCACTGGGCAAACGCTGCGGCGGCGGCCTGGATGCCTGCGCGGGTCTGGCGGCTCGGCTGGAGGTCGATCCGGGACAAACCGGCGCGTTCAGCGTGCTGCTGGGCCATGCGGCCTCGCCGCAGGCGGCCCATGCGCTGATGGAAGCGGCCTGGCAGGTCGATCCGGCACAGCGACTGGCCGCGCAGCGCCAGCAGTGGCCCGAGCTGCTGGGCGGGCGCCAGGTGCGCACGCCGGACCCACGCTTTGATGCGCTCACCAACTTCTGGCTGCCCTACCAGACGCTGGTCTGCCGCATGTGGGCCCGCGCCGGCTTCTATCAGGCTGGTGGTGCCTTCGGCTACCGCGACCAGTTGCAGGATGCGATGGCGCTCACCGATGTGGCGCCCCAGTTGCTGGCCCATCAGCTTCGCCGCAGCGCGGCGCGCCAGTTCCCCGAGGGCGATGTGCAGCACTGGTGGCATGAGCCGGGCGGCGCCGGCGTGCGGACGCATTTCTCGGACGACCGCCTGTGGCTGCCCTATGGCCTGGCGCACTACGCCGCCCGCACCGGCGATCTGGCGCTGATGGACGAGCAGGTGCCCTTCTTGATCGGCCAGCAGGTGCCGGAGGGCGCGGAGGACATCTACGAGACGCCGCGCACCGACGGACCGATGGCCACGCTCTACGAGCATGCAGCCCGGGCCATCGACCGGAGCCTGGAGAGCGGCCAGCATGGCTTGCCGCTGTTCGGCACCGGCGACTGGAACGACGGCATGAACCGCGTGGGCCATGAAGGCCGGGGCGAATCGGTCTGGATGGCCTGGTTCCTGTGCCAGGTCATCGAGGACTTTGCGCCGCTGGCCATCGCCAGAGGCGACAGCGAACGGGCGCAGCGCTGGACCGCGGCCCGTGACGGCTGGGTGCGGGCGCTGGACGGCCCCGGCTGGGACGGTCAGTGGTACCGCCGCGGCTTCTTCGACGACGGCTCGCCGCTGGGCTCCGCTGCGAATCCGGAGTGCAAGATCGACCTGATTGCGCAGAGCTGGGCGGTGCTGACACAGGCGGCCGATCCGGCGCATGCGGTGCAGGCCATGGCCAGTGCACGGACCCATCTGCTGGACCCGGTGGCGCGACTGGCCCGGCTGCTGCATCCGCCGCTGGCGGTGGCCGAGCCGAGCGCGGGCTACATCCAGTCGTATGCGCCGGGCGTGCGCGAGAACGGTGGCCAGTACAACCATGCCGCGGTGTGGGCGCTGATGGCCCTGGCGCAACTGGGCCAGCGGGACACGATGTGGCAGGTCTACACCGGCCTGAGCCCCGCCCACCGCTGGGCCGATCCGCGCCTGGGTCCCACCTATGCCATCGAGCCCTATGTGATGGCGGGGGACATTTACTCCCATGCGCCCTGGGTCGGACGCGGCGGATGGAGCTGGTACAGCGGCTCCGCCGGCTGGCTGCTGCGGGCGTCCCTGGAATCCATCTGCGGGGTGGTGGTGGAACAGGGCCGCCTGCGAGTGCGGGCCTGCCTGCCGATGCATTGGGACTGGGCCGAGGTGCGCTTGCGGCACGAGGGCCGCTGGCATCGCTTGATCGTCTGCGCGCATGACACGGCGGCTCGGGCGGTGATGACGCAGGAACCGGGCGCGGTGCGGGTGCAGGGCACCGATCCCATCGACCTGAACGGGCTGATGGGGGATGCCCCGCTGGTCGTCGTCAGTCAGGTGGAGCGAGTGGAGATGCCGGAGGGCGCGGTGATGGACGCCAAGGCTGCGCCCTGATCGGCCCCGCTGATCCCCCCCCTGACCGACACCCTCACCGGCATCCTCATCCCCAGGATGCAGGATGGGAGGCACGTTGGGACGGTCAGCCTCCCGCATCCCGGTCTTGTGGACGACACACGGTCGGCCTATAACCCCTGCGGTCCCATACAGGCCGCAGGGGAGTCACATCTTGGCAACGACCGACTTCAAAGTCTCCGGTGGCAACGACCAAGCACCGTTCACCCTCACCCTGCACCGCGGCGAGGGCATGACCCTGCTGGCCATGAACTGGCGCAAAGGGGAGCCTCCGGACGATCTGGTCGGCTTTGCCATGGAATATCGCGTGCCGGGCGGGGATCGGTTCATTCCGGTGATGAACCGCCTCGCCTTCCGCGGCGTGGACGGCAAGCTCAATCCCAACACCCTGTCGACGCGGCTCTCGCCCATCCAGAAATTCCGCTGGGTCCACTTCCCGCGCGAGGGAGGCGACCGCGGCGCCACCCTGCCCTTCACCTACCGGGTCATGCCGGTCTTCATGGACACGAACGGCGCCCTCAGTTATGGGGAGGCGCAGGAGGCCGACATCCACCTGCAGCGCGAGACAGTGCCGGGGCAGCTCAATGTGAGCTTCACCCGCGGTTTTGTGTCGTCGCAGGCCTTTGTGGACCGCTATCAGAAATTCGGACCGATCTCGGAGATCCTGCCCGCCAACGCGGCACAGGGACTGGCCTTCAAGCCGACGCATCCGAAGGCCGATGAGGCCCTGGCCTGGATGGGTTTCGAGGCCCGTGCGGCCATTCTGGACGTGCTGGATCAGGCCCTGGCCGATCCAAAGGCCCAGGTCAAGGTGATTGCCTACGACCTCAACCTGCCAGAGGTGGTCAGCCGTCTTGAGAAGCTGGGGCCTCGTCTGCAGATCATCATTGATGACAGCGGCGAACATGGCGAGGCCGGGTCGGCCGAGAACACCGCCGCGGACCGGCTGGCCAGAACCGCAGGCGCGGACCATGTGCAGCGACAGCATGTGCTGAACCTGCAGCACAACAAGATGATTGTGGTGGCCGGCAAGAAGGCCAGGCTGGTGTCCTGCGGGTCCACCAACTTCAGCTGGCGAGGGTTCTACGTGCAGGCCAACAATGCCGTGATCCTTCAGGGCGATGGGCCGGTGAAGGCCTTTGGGGACGCCTTCGACCAGTATTGGAACCAGCCTGCGAATCAGTTTGGCACTTCAGCCTCGGCGGCCAAGTGGACCTCCCTGCCGCTGGGCGACATCAAGCCGGAAGTGAGCTTCTCACCGCATGCCAAGGCCAATGCGCGCCTGCAGGGCATCGCCGACGACATGGCCACGGCCAAATCCAGCCTGCTGTATTCGCTGGCGTTTCTCTATCAGACCAGTGGGCCGGTGCGGGACGCCATCAAGACGCTGATGACGCAAGACCTCTTCATCTACGGCATCTCGGACCGGAAGGTGGGCGGCCTGGAAGTGGACATTCCCGGCGGCAATCGGCGGCCGGTGTTCCCGGATGCGCTGGGCAAGGACGCGCCGCCGCCCTTTTCCTCAGAGCCGACTGGCGGTGGCGGCATCCGGATGCATCACAAGTTTGTGGTGATCGACTTCGACAAGCCGACGGCGCGTGTCTATCTGGGTTCCTACAACTTCTCCAGCCCGGCGGATCTGCAGAACGGGGAAAACCTGCTGCTGATCAAGGACCGACGGGTGGCCACGGCCTACATGGTGGAGGCGCTGCGTCTGTTTGACCACTACCGCTTTCGCATTGCGCAGCAGGACGCGGCAACGGCCCAGCGGGAGCTGGTGCTGCAGACGCCGCCCAGGACGCGGCATGAGAAGCCATGGTGGTTTGATGACTATCATGAGCCGATCAAGATCAAGGACCGGCGGCTGTTCGCGTAAGCGCGCCCCCCGCCACACTGCTGCTTTGGAGTTCATCCATGTCGCGACCCACCTTGTTTGAGGCCATCGGCGGCGAGGAAGGCGTGCGTCGCCTGGCTCACGCATGGCACGCGCGAGCCCTGGCGGATGAACCCGCAACTGGAAGTGCTCAGGGCCGACGACGCATCATCTGCCGCCATTGCGCCGGCGACACCCCCATCGCGCCCTTGAAGCGGCGGGTGAAGTGGCTCTGGTCAGCGAATCCGCAGGCCAGCGCGACCTCCGCCAACCTCTGGCCTTCCAGCAGCATCCTGCGCGCATGGGACAGTCGAACCGCATTCAGCCAGACGTGGGGAGGCACGCCAAAACATGCCGTGAATGCGCGGGTCAGGTGCGACCGGGACAGCTGGGTCTGGTCGGCCAGCTCGGCAATCTCCACGTCCCGGTGGAAGTGGGCAGCCAGGTAGTCTTTGGCCGCGCTCAAGCGTAACAGAGCCTCGGACTGGGACTGGGCCTTGGCCTTACCCGGCCCGCAGGCGTGCTCCCCGTGCCGCGCCATCAGCTCAGCAACAAAAGCCGTCCAGAGCTCCTGCCCGCGCAGGGTCTCGCCGGGTTGCTCCATGGCAGCCACAGCGGCGAGGAATGTGCGGGCCAATGCAGCGTCCCGCACCACGGGCACCTTGAAGTAGCGCCCGAGGTCCCGCCCGGCATCCTGGTCCTGATGGGCTTGCATGGTCGCGACCGGCACCTGCAGCATGGTGTAACCGAAGCCCTCCGGTGTCCCTTTGTGGCCGTCATGGGCCTGATCGGGGTTGAAGAGGATGAAGTCACCCGGCAGCCCGTGGTGCAGGCCGCCGCCGCATCGAAACGACTGCACGCCAGACGTCGTCAGGCCGACGGAATAGAACTCGTGGCTGTGACGCTCGAATCTGTGCGTGTCGAAATGCGCCCGCAGGAGGGTGGTGCCAAGCACCTCGCGCCCGGAGTAGTGCACCCAATCCGAGGCAGTGGCAGTGGCAGTGGCAGTGTCCGCGGCTGAGGCTGAGGCTGAGGCTGAGGCCGACGCGTGATCGAGCGGATCCATGCAACAACTGTACAAGCCAGGCGTTCACCGGATGGGCACAGTCACGGTCAAATTTCACCTTTGGACCCGCCATGCAAACCCTTGAAGCCATAGACCTGAAGACAAAACTCGCGTCCTTCGAAGGACACTGGCAGCCCCGTACCGTGGGCCTCTTCAATGGCCACGACCTGATGGTCGCCAAGGTCTGTGGGGACTATCACTGGCACGCGCACCCGGACACGGACGACTTCTTCCTGGTGCTGTCCGGCGTCTTGTGGATCGACCTCCCGGGTGACCAGACGGTGGAGCTGCACCCTGGTCAGCTGTTCGTCGTGCCCAAGGGCGTGATGCACCGTCCTCACGCCAGGGAAGAAGCGACGATTCTGCTGATCGAGCCCACGGGCACGCCCAACAGCGGGGATGCCGCCACGGCAGCACCGCGCAGGGTCATCTAAGCGCCGAACTGGTGACCGCTCCCTACCTCACCGCACCGTGACAGCTGCTGATGCTTTATTACAGCGCTTGACTGCTGGCGGCCGTAGATTGCAGCCTTCACCTGCCTCCGGCCCCCGTGGCCCTGCTCCCCCGTGTCTGACACCGTCCGCTCCTTCGCCCACCCTGCCCGCTCCGTCTCCTCGGTCCGCACCCTCGCAGCGCGCAGCGCGTCGCTCCGTCACCCGCTGACGCAGCTGGCGGCGGCTTGCCTGATGGGTGCGGCCAGTTGGATGGCCCCGGGCGCGGCATGGGCCCTGAACCCCAGCGACACGTCGGTGCAGATGTTCCAGTGGAAGTGGAAGGATCTGGCCACCGAATGCACCCAATTCCTCGGGCCCGCTGGCTACGGCGCCATCCAGATTTCCCCGCCCAGTGCCTCCAAGGTGACCAATGCCTGGTGGGGGGTGTATCAGCCGGTGAACTACACCAGCTTCAACAGCGTGTTCGGCACCGAGGCTGAACTCAAGTCGATGATCCAGACCTGTCACACCGCTGGTGTGCGGGTGTATGCGGACGTGGTGGTCAACCAACTGGCCGGGGATTCCAGCGCCAGCGCCGGTGTGGCTTCCGATGGCTCGACCTGGAATGCGGCCACGCTGACCTATCCGTATTTCAGCGCCAACGACTTTCACAGCAACTGCACCATCCAGGACGCGGACTACAACGCAGCCTCCGGCCGCTCCAATGTCCAGAACTGCCGCCTCAGCGGCATGCCCGACCTCAAGACCGAAAGCGCCTATGTCCAGGGCCAGATCGTCAACTACCTGAGCACCCTCATCGGCATGGGGGTGGACGGCTTCCGCATTGATGCGGCCAAGCATCAGCCCGCCGCCGCCTGGACCACCATGCTGTCCAAGCTCAAAACCAGCCGCCCGACCACGCTGCTGGGCGAGCCGATCTGGGTGACGCAGGAGATCATTCCGGATGGCGAGGTGCAGCGGTCCGATTACCTGCCCAACGGCACGCTCAATGAGTACCGGTATGTCTACTTGATGAAAGAGGCCTTCCGCAACCTCAACGGGGCCACGCCGGCGTCCATCCCGTCCGCCATGGGCACCTGGAACAACTGGGGCGGCACCTGGGGCTTCCTCCAGCCCGCCCAGGCCACGGTGTTCGTGAACAACTGGGACAGCGAGCGGGAAGGCACCTCGCTCAATGCCAGCAACCTGAGCGGCATCACCAATGACACCCAAGGGTCGCATCGCTACGACCTGGCCAACCTCTTCATGCTGGCGCAAGGCTATGGCGAGGCGCAATTGCACTCCGGATACCGGTTCAGCAACAAGGACCAGGGCCGCCCCAGCGCCAGCCCTTATGTCAATGGCGCGGCGCAGATCAATGTGAATTGGGATTTCGTCCACCGGTGGCCCCACATTGCGGCCCTGGTGAAGTTCCGCTCCGCCAGCCGCGGCCAGGCGATTGAGAACTGGACCACCGGATCGGTGAACCAGATTGCGTTCAGCCGGGGGAAGGTCGGCTTCATCGCCCTGAACAATACGTCCGCAGCCTGGACCAAGAGCTTCTACACCGGCCTGCCGGCCGGCACCTATTGCAACGTGGTGCGCGGTGGCAAGAATGCCGCAGGGTCCGGCTGCTCGGCGGACGCCGTGACCGTCGATGCCAAAGGCTATGCGACGCTGACCGTGCCCGCCGATGGCGGCACTGCCGTGCCCGCGGTGGCGTTCTATACCGGTGAACGCGTGTCCTGCTCGGTGACCTTCACGGTGAACAATGCAAGCACCAGTGTCGGCCAGACCGTCTATGTGGTGGGCAATCAAACGGCACTGGGCAACTGGACGCCCAGCCAGGGGGTGCCGCTGAGCATTCAAGGCAGCGGGGCCAATGCCACCTGGTCGGGCGTGGTTGCACTGCCTGCCAGCACCGCCATCCAATACAAATACGTGAAGTGGAATGGGTCCGCAGCCGTGTGGGAATCCGGTCTGTCCACCAGCAGCGGCAACCACGAATTCACCAGCTGTGCGGCGGGCGGAAGCAGCACCCGCGCTGATGGCGCGTTCGTGAAATGACCCCGAAGCTGGCTTCGCACACCCGAAGTTAATCGATTGACCTTTTAAGCATACTTTCACGGAGGCGACATTTTTGGTCCCTAGAGTCCGGCGGTTTTTCACCACCCTCCCCGGTCTCCGGTCCACCCCATGCGCGCTTCGCTCCTCCCCGCCGCCCTTGTCCCGTCCGGCACGCCCCTGCACCGCTTCCCGCTGCGTCCTGTCGCCCTGGCCCTGCTGACCGGCTTCCTGCTGGCCGGTTGCGGCGGTGACGGCGGGGACGACAACGCCGTCGCCACCCTGCCCGCAGCCCCCACCGGCCTGGGCACCACCGACACCGCGCCGGTGCAGGACGCCACCACCGTCCCGCCCTTCGTCGACAACGCCGCCACCAACCAGCGCGGCGATGCCCGCTACGCCACGCTGCAGACCAATGCCGGTGTGCGCGCCGTCTCCGGCTTCCTGAGCGTCTGGCAGCCCAGCACCCTGATCGTGGACGCCGGCGTCACCGCGGCCGCCAACGGCAGCTTCCCGGCCGTGACCGCCTCCACCTGGTCGGGCATTCCCGGCGACGCGACCGACGGCAAGGTGCTGGACACCACCGTGCATGCCGCCAACATCCAGTACGTGGTCACCGCCACCGCGGCCCGCACCGACGCGCAGGCCCTGGCCGCCTACCTGGACGACCGCCGCGGCAAGGGCTACAGCATCAGCGACGGCATGGGCCCGCTGACCAGCGCCTGGCGCACCGCCGCCGGCCAGACCACCACCATCACCAGCATGCCGGCCGACGCCACGACCGTGCTCTACAACGACACCGGTGCCGATGTCGGCGTGAGCACGGCCGCAGGCAACAAGACCCTCGGCCTGGCGGTGGACTTCATCAACAATGTCGGCGACAACGCCTCCACCGAACCCGCCAAGCGCTTCTACAAGTACGCGCGTCCGTGGCGCTGGAGCAGCAACGTCATCGTGGTGCCGCAACTGGTCCCGGCCAAGAGCAGCACGCCCACGACCGACGGTGGCTACATCAGCGGCCACACCGCCGAAGGCGTCCGAAAGGCCCTGGCCATGGCCTATCTGGTGCCGCAGCGCTTCCAGGAGATGATGGCCCGCTCGCTGGAGCTGGGAGAGAACCGCATACTGGCCGGCATGCATTCGCCGATGGACGTGATCGGCGGCCGCATCCTGGGCCAGGCCTCCGCCGCCGCCTCGATCGCCAACGGCTCGGACGTCGCCATCAAGGCCACCGCCTACCAGCAGGCCCAGGCCGCCATGCAATCGGCCGCCGGTGCAAGCTCCTTTGCTGCGCTGCAGACCTATGCCCACTCGGCCAGCACCGCTGACGACCGCTTCAACGACTGGACCTCGCTGCGCGCCAATGCGCTGCGCCGCATGACCTTCGGCCTGCCGCAGAACGGCGACAAGACCAGGGCCGCGGTGGTGCCCAAGGGCGCTGAAGTGCTGCTGGAAACCCGCCTCCCCTACCTGACGGCCGACCAGCGCCGCGTGGTGCTCAAGACCACCGCCCTGCCCTCCGGCTGGCTGGTGATGGACGACGCCGAAGGCTGGGGCCGCCTGAACTACGTGGCCGCCGCTGACGGCTACGGCGCCTTCAACGGCGACGTCGACCTGACGATGGACGGCACCCTGGGCGGCTTCTATGCCGAAGACAGCTGGCGCAACGACATCAGCGGCGCCGGCAAGCTGACCAAGTCCGGCAGTGGCACGCTGCACCTGAGCGGCGCCAACACCTTCACCGGTGGACTGGTGCTCAAGGCCGGCGCGATCTCCGCGGACAGCGCCTCGGCCCTGGGCAAGGGTGACGTGTACCTGGCCGGCGGCACGCTGGTCAGCAATGCCGCGGCCCCGCAAGTGGCCGTCGGCGGCAAGTTCAGCCAGCGCGCCGGCTCGACGCTGCAAGTGGTGCTGGGCGGCAGCGGCGCGGGTCGCCTGGTGGCTGCGGGTGCGGTGAACGTGGAAGACGGCGCCACGCTGACTGTGAAGTTTGCCAAGGGCACTTCCGTCAAGGCGGGTGACACGGTGCAGGTGCTCAGCGGTGCGTCCCTGGCGGGTCGCTACAGCACGGTGTCGGTGGACGGCTTCACCAAGATCAGCGCCAGCTACAGCGGCACGACGCTCAGCATCAAGATCGAAGGCTGATCGAGCGTCGCTCGAGTACCGCTCGAGCTTCGTTCACGCAGAGTCGGGCGCACACATCGGGGTTTGATCCCTGTGCGCCCGGCTGTACTCGAAGCAGCCCTGCAGGTAATCGATGTTGGAGCCGAAGCCCACCAGGGGTCGTTGGCCGATCCCGCGCCAGTGGGTGGTGAGCGCTTCCCGGATCGGCCGCACCGTCTTCATGTATTCGTCGGGGAACGGAATGACTTCGAAGACGAGTGTGAAGTCGATGTAGCCCAGCTTCACCAGTGCGCCCAGTTGCTCATAGTGATGGTGGACCGTGGCGTAATCCTTCATGGCCGGACTGAGATAGAAGTCTTCTCCCGAGCCCGCTTCGCGGATCAGGTCCAGCACCCGGGGGCCGATCTCGGGAGCGGCCTGACGCATGAAGCGGCGGGCATGGGTGCGAACGTCCTCATCCTCCCGAAGAATGCTCTGGATCTGCTGAAGCGCCTGCAGCCGGTTGCTGGTGCTGGCCCGCTTGCTGTTCTCCGCCAGCGCCGCGAGATGACTCACCGACATGGCCACGCCCGCAATCACGCTCAGGCCGGTGGCAATGCCCACCACCTTCTGCCAATAGGCCACCATGGCGCTGCCAGCACGAAAACTGATGGAATCCTCGCTGATGGCGCCCCCGGTATCGTCCCTGCGCATGTGTCCCCTCCGGCCTCTCAAGCTGCTTTTGGAAGGGGCCACTATCGCGGTCATGGGGGCGGCAGGCCATCGGTGCGCTGCCCTGGCCGAGGCTTCCAGAATCCTGAGTCGCAGCCGACGCTATTGCGCGTCTGAGTCCTGAGGCGGCTTCACCGCCAGCGCTTGCCGCCACAGCTCGGCGGCCGCCTGCACGCCTTCAGCGCTGAAGTGGCAGCCGTTTCTCAGGGGGCCGGTCAGGGTGTCGGTGTCCGGCCCGGCGCGAAACCCGTTGCCCGGCTCGTCCACCAGCTCCGCCACGGCCTGCCGCACCTCCTGTCGCAGCCGCTCATCGGCACGCGGGCAGTAGGTCGATCGGGCCAGCCACCACGGCCCCGGAAGTCCGCGGGCTTCCGTCAGCGCCCGCAGGCTGCGCATGCCGCGGATGTAGTCCTCGGTGCGGGTCCCGCTCAGGGCATCGGCCTCGCCCTGCTGCCACAGCACCCCCGCAATCGGCCAGCCGGTCGCCACCGTGGCATCGACCTCCCGCTGCCAGGCCTGCCGCAGGGGGCTGTCATCGTCGATCCAGTCGTCCAGCGAGGTGGACTCCACCGCCAGAACCATCCACACGACCGGGCGTCCCGCCCACTGCCCCCCCAGCCGCTGATGCAGCGCGGACCATAGACTCGCCCCCGATCCGGTCGCGCCCGGCAGCGGGTCCTGCACCATCACACAGCGCCCTTGATGCAGGACCGGGATGGGTGGGCGCGGCGCCGAAGCGGTCGGAAGATCCCCATGATTGCCGGCATTGGATTGGCCCAGAGCCACCAGCACCAAGGGCATCCGCCCGGCCAACCAGGTGTCACAGCTGGTGCCGCCGGTCGGAAGGGGCTGGATCAGCTTGACCCTCGCCGCCAGCGACTGGTCCGCCCGGCGTTCGTCCGCCCACAGCTTGAGTCCGGCAGCAACGGCGGTGACGGCCAGCGTGAGCGTCACCGCCGCCCAGCCCAGCACCCGTCGTCGCAGAAGCCGGTCAGTCACGGGAGGTCCTGACGGTCAGCCGACCGCCCCTCACACCGCCTCTCACAGCGCAGCCTCACGCTGCAGCCTCCCGCAGTTGCCGCTGCTGATAGCGGCGGCGGATCCAGCGCATGGCTGGCTGCTCCACCGCATGGGTCAGGGCATGCGCCAAGGCCAGCGACACCGCCAGCACCAGCACAATCGCGAGCGTGGCCGGCAGGCCCATCGCTTCGAGCCGACGCAGCAGCGCCCAGCCGATGTTCTCGTGCAGCAAATAGAGCGTGTAGGAGATGCTGCCCAGCCACAACCAGAGGCGATGCTCCAGCCAGGTCCAGCGCCCGGTGGCCGCGCCGTAGATCAGGACCAGGCAGCCGCAGGCCAGCAGCCCCACCCAGGGTCCTTGGCCCAGGCCGATCATGAGAATCGCTGCGACCACCAGGCCCCAGTCGGTTCGCCTGCGTGCTTCAGGCTGGTCCGGCGACGAGGCCGAAGAGCGCTGCGTGAGCCGATACACCGCCACGCCCAGCGCAAACCACGCGATGTAGGGCAGCAGCATCCACCGCTGCAGCACCCATGGCAGGTCCACCCCGCCCCATTGCGCCGCCAGCACATACACGGCCCGAACACCCAGAAAGACCCAGAGCAACTGGCACAGCCGCTGCCCGCCGCCCTGCAGCCAGCTCAGCAGCGCCCAGGCGTAAAACAGCAATTCGACGGTGAGCGTCCAATACACCCCGTCCACATGCGCCACGCCGGCCAGCTCCTGCAGCATCGTCACATTCGCCAGCAGCGTCGGCCATCCGACTTCCTTGCCGGGCAGCCCCAGCAGATGCGTCAGCGCAAAGGTCAGCAGCAGCGCGCCCCAGTACGCCGGATACAGCCGGCTGACGCGCGACACCACGAAGTCCATCGGCCGCCGGGTGCGCTCCAGCGTCATGAAGATGACAAAGCCGCTGATCATGAAGAACAGGTTGACCCCGTAGTGCCCCCAAGGCAGCGACAGCAGCGGCGCGCTGGTGTGGCCATAGAGGTCCTGATAGCGGGTGGTGTAGTGAAAGCCCACCACCAGCAGCGCGGCCAGCCCCCGCAGCGCATCCAGTTGAGCCAGCCGCCGTGCGGAGCCGCTCATGACGGCAGCAGCCTCACACCAGCACCTCGGCCGCCGGCGGGTGGCTCAGGAACTGCTGCGGACTGGCGCTGACCCCGTACGCCCCGGACTGGAACACCACCACCAGGTCCCCGGGCTGCGCATGCGGCAGCGTCATGCGCTCGCCCAGCAGGTCCAGCGGCGTGCACAGCGGCCCCACCACCGACACGCCGGGCTCCACCTCGCCGTCCATGCGGTTGCCAATGGCCACCGGATAGTTCTTGCGGATGACCTGGCCGAAGTTGCCGGAGGCGGCCAGATGGTGATGCAGGCCGCCGTCGGTCACCAGATAGACCTGTCCGCGGGACACCTTGCGGTCCAGCACGCGGCAGACATAGACCCCGGCCTCGCCCACCAGATACCGGCCCAGCTCGATCACCAGCCGGGTGCCGCCGAGCTCCTGCGCCGCACGGGCCTGCAGCGCCGCCAGGTTCTGTCCGATCGGCGCCAGGTCCAGCCGCTGCTCGCCGGGGAAATACGGAATGCCGAAGCCCCCGCCCAGGTTGAGCGTGCGCACCGGGCCGGGCGCGGAGGCCGCCAGCCGCAGGGCCAGCTCGAAGCTCTTTTGCTGGGCCTCGATGATGGCCTCCGGCTTGAGGTTCTGGGAACCGGCAAAGAGATGGAAGCCTTCGAAGCCCAGCCCCGCCTGCCCGATCTGCAGCAGCAGCTCCGGCACCTGCTCCGCGTCCACCCCGAACTGCTTGGGGCCGCCACCCATCTTCATGCCGGAGGACTTCAGCTCGAAGTCCGGATTGACCCGCACCGCCACCCGCGCGGCATAACCGGTCTCAGCGCTCAGCCGGGCCAGCAGCGTCACCTCACGGAAGGATTCGATATTGATCAGGATGCCGGCCGCCAGCGCCTGGCGCAGCTCCAGCTCCGTCTTGCCCGGCCCCGCGAAGCTGATTTCCCGCGGGTCGGCGCCGGCATCCAGCGCCACCTGCAATTCCCCGCCAGACGCCACATCAATGCCGTCCACCAGTCGCGCCATGTGGGCCACGACGGCCGGCATCGGATTGGCCTTCATCGCGAAGTGCAGTTCAATGCCCGCCGGCAGCGCCGCACGCAGCGATTGCACCCGCGCCGTCAGCTGCTCGCGCCCATAGGCGTAAAACGGGGTCCGGCCGATGCGGTCCGCCAGGCGTGTCAGCGGCTGGCCGCCGATCTGCAGTTGCCCCTCAACGACCGGAAACTGCACCAGCGGTGCGTGCTGCGGCGGCTGTCGGCCCGCTTCTTTGTCAGGACTTTGCATCAGATTCCAGTGCCGCGATCCACTCGGTGCTGAGCAGCTTGCGATCGATCTTGCCATTCGGATTGCGGGGCAGCGGTCCGCTGCGGACCTGCACCCCCGCCGGGATCATGTAGGCCGGCATGCGGGCGCGGCAAGCGGCCAGCAGGGCCTGGGTGTCCAGCGTGTCGGCGCCGGCCGGTGGGGTGGCGATGACCTGGATGGCCTGGCCCAGGCTCGCATGATCCACCCCGAAGGCTGCGCACTCGCCCACCAGTTGCGTCGCATAGAGGATTTCTTCGACCTCGGTCGGGCTCACCCGGTAGCCGGAGGTCTTGATCATCTCGTCACGACGGCCGATGAAATAGAGGAAGCCTTCGGCATCCCTGCGCACCGTGTCGCCGGAGTAGACCGCGTATTCCGGCAACTGCAGCCCCGCTTCGCGACCGCCAGCGCCGACGGGCAGCAGCTTGTAGCGCTCGGCGGTTTTCTCGGCGTCGTTCCAGTAGCCCAGGCCCACCAGCGCCCCACGGTGCACCAGTTCACCCGGCTCATCGGGCGCGCAGGGCGTGCCGTCCTCGCGCAGCACCAGGATCTCGGCATTGGGGATGGCCTTGCCGATGGAGTCGGGTCGGCGGTCCACCTCGTCCGGCGGCAGATAGGTGGAGCGGAAGGCCTCGGTCAGTCCGTACATCAGGAAAGGCTTGGCTGACGGCACTCGCTGGCGCAGCAGACCCAGCGTCTCACGCGGCATCCGCCCACCGGTATTGGCAAAGTAGCGCAGATGGTCGTTGATGGCCTGCGGCCAGTCGAGCTGGGTCAGCTGGATGTAGAGCGGCGGCACGGCGGTCAGGCCGGTGATGCGGTCCCGCTCCAGCGCCTTGAGCACATCCCGCGGCATCAGATAGTTCAGCAGCGTCACCGAGGCCCCGCTGTGGAAGGCGGTGGTCAACTGGCTGAAGCCGGCGTCAAAGGACAGCGGCAGCGCGGCCAGCAGCCGGTCTTGCGCATGGTTGCCCAGGTAGCTGGCCACGCTCTTGGCCCCCGCCACCATGTTGCGGTGGGACAGCACCACGCCCTTGGGCCGGCCGGTGGAGCCGGAGGTGTAGAGGATGGCCACCATGTCGGTGTCGATCACGCGATGAGCGGCCTGCGCCGGCGCGTCCAGCAGATCGGCATAACGCACCCAGCCCGGCGCCCGGTCGCCGCTGCTACCGCCGCTGTCACCACTGCCCGGCGCCTCGGCCGGCGGATCCACCAGCACCACATGCCGCACCGACGGGCACTGCGCCAGCACCCCTTGCAGCGTGGCCCAGCGGTCGCGGGAGGTGATGAGCACCCGCACCTCGCAATCCCGCAGGATGAATCCGACCTGCTCGGCCTTCAGGATGGGATTGATGGGCACGAAAACGCCGCCCGCAGCCGGCGCCGCAAAGCTGGCCACAACCGTTTCCAGGCGCTTGTCCAGGTAGATGCCCACCCGCTCGGCCCGGCCCAGGCCCAGCGACAGCAGCCCATGGGCCAGCGCCTGCACCTGACCGGCCAGGTCGCCATAGTTCAGCAGACGAGCACCGTCACGCAGCGCCGGGGCGGCCGGATCGCGGTCGGCGCTGCACTGGATGAGGTGCGGGAGCAGGTGGCTGTCGAGGGCAGGCATGGAAAAAAGTATCTCATGCAGCCCCCCGGAAAGATTGCACGCGGCCAGGGGCCTCCCCTTGGGATGGGGGGGCGTTTGGCGGGCGTGCGTCCGGGGGCCGACGGTTAAGATTCCCCCCGACATGAACACACAAGAACATCTGCTGGACATCCTGGACGACGTCCTGAGCCTGGAGGGGCGCGCCAAGGCCTTCACGCCGGACACGGCGCTGCTGGGCGCCGTGCCGGAGCTCGATTCCATGGCCGTCGTCAGCCTGATCACCGCCCTGGAGGAACAGTTCGGCATCGTCGTGGACGATGACGAGATCGACGGCTCCACCTTCGCAACGGTGGGTGCGCTGACGGATTTCCTGAACGGCAAGCTGTCCGCCTGAACGGCGACTGACCGGCCATGACCGCCGCGTGCCGCAGCTTCTTCCTGGATGCCGGCCCACGCGGCCAGCGCCTGTGCGTCTTTCATGCCGCGCAGGGCGTTGGTGCGCCTATGGGGCAGGTGCTGCTGCTGCCGCCGTTCGCCGAGGAACTCAACAAGTCGCGCCGGATGCTGGCGCTGGCCGGCCGGGCATTTGCTGCGGCGGGCTTTGAGGTGCTGCGGATGGACCTGCTGGGCTGCGGGGACAGCAGCGGGGACTTCGGCGATGCCAGCTGGACCGACTGGCAGGACGATGCCGTGCTGGCGGCGGACTGGTTGACGCGCTACGGCGCCGCATCGGCGCCTCGCCCCGACCTGCCCCTGTGGCTGTGGGGCGTGCGGGCCGGGGCCTTGCTGGCGCCGGCTGTCGCCGAGCGGCTTGCGCGTCCGATGCACTTGCTGCTGTGGCAGCCGGTGACCGCCGGCAAGTTGCAACTTCAGCAATTCCTGCGGCTCAAGGTGGCCGCCGATCTGGTCGGCGGCCAGGCCAAAGGCGCCATGCAGGCTTTGCGGGCGCAGCTCGATGTGGGGCAGGCCGTGGAGATTGCGGGCTACGCGCTGTCGCCGTTGCTGGCGCTGGGCCTCGACAAGGCGCAGCTGAAGCCGGACGGCGGCCCGCAGACACCTCAGTTTCAGCACGTCATCTGGCTGGAAACCAGCCCTCGGGAGGCGCCGAGCCTGTCCCCGGCCGGTGCCGCCGCCGTGCAGGCCTGGTCGGACGCGGGATGTGAGGTCCAGGCCCAGGTGGTTCAGGGACCGTCCTTCTGGGCGGCCATCGAGATCGAGGTCGCGCCCCAGTTGATCGACGCCAGCGTCGAGACGCTGCTGCGAGTCACCGCAGTCGCTTCAGCTGCACAGGCCGAACCCACACCCGGTGTCACACCAGGAGTCCTCGCATGAGCTACCGCGACGAGGTGCTGACCATCCCCTGCCTGGGCGACGAGATGCCGGGCATCCTGTCGGAGCCGGCCGGCCCGGCAACTGCCAGCGGTGCCGGTGCCGGTGCCGGTGCCAGCGACCTTGGCGTGCTGCTCATCGTCGGCGGCCCGCAATACCGCGTTGGCTGCCACCGCCAGTTCACCCTGCTGGGCCGTGCGCTGGCCGCCGGCGGCATCCCCTGCCTGCGCATCGATTACCGCGGCATGGGCGACGCGACCGGTGAGGCCCGCGACTTCGAGCAGATCGACGACGACATCGCCGCCGCCCTGGACCACTGGCAGCAGCAGCGTCCGGCCCTGCGCCGCTTCGTCCTCTGGGGCCTGTGCGACGCGGCATCGGCTGCGCTGATGTATGTGCAGGCCCGCGCCGACGCCCGTATCGCGGGCCTTTGCCTGGCCAATCCGTGGGTGCGCACCCAGGAGAGCCTGGCCCGCGCCCAGGTGCGCCACTACTACTGGGAGCGCATTCGCCAGGGCTCGTTCTGGCGCAAGCTGCTCAGTGGCCGGGTGGCGCTATCGGCGGTGCGGGAGCTGCTGGGCAAGATCGGGCAGGCGCGCGGTGCGTCCAGCGGCAGCCGCGCGATGCACTACACCGCCCGCATGGCCGACGGTCTGCGCCGCTTCAATGGCCCCGTGCTGCTGATGCTGTCGGGTGACGATCTGGTCGCCAAGGAATTCCTGGACCTGTGCCGCAGCGGTGGCAGCGCCTGGGACGGACTGCTCAGCCGCCCTCTGCTGCGCCGCGAAGACCTGCCGGACGCCGACCACACCTTTGCCAGCGCCGCCTGGCGCGCCCAGGTGGAAGCCTGGACCCTGTCCTTCGCCACCTCCGTGGCCCAGGGCGGCCAGGGCATGGTCCGGCCGTCACCGGACGCCGGTGTCGCTGACCACGCCGTGCCTTCCCTCGCCGCGAACTGACTGGAGACCTGCATGCCTGGAATGCCCCGCCCCCTGCGCCACCTGCTCATCGCCGTCTCCGGCGTGATGCTGCTGGCCCAGGTGAGCGCGCAGACGCTGGCCGGCTGCGGCAGCCTGGCCAACAACTACGGCCCGCACGACTACCGGGACTGGAAGGACCTGCCCGAGATCGATCCGGTGACCAAGGAAATGTCCCCGCTGCAATTGGTCGAGGGGGCTCACTTCATCGACACCTGCGAGGCCCTGATCAAGTGCAAGCGCGGCAGCATCGGCGCTGACCTGGACTACACGCTGCGGGCCTTTCCCAACCATCATCGGGCCCTGGTGGCCATGATGCGGTATGGGGAGATGACCCGCAGGCCGCAGCCGCCGGACGCGCGCTACACGGTGGACTGCTATTTCCGCCGCGCCGTGGTGTGGCGCCCGGAAGATGCGATTGCGCGGCTGCTCTACGCGACCTACCTGAACGAGAACAAGCGGGTGGCGGATGCCAAGGTGCAGTTGCAGGAAGCCGCCAAACATGCGGGCGACAACGCATTCACCGTCTACAACCTGGGCATGGTCGCCCTGGACCTGAATGATGTGGACATGGCGGTGGACGCAGCCCGCCGCAGCTATGGCGCGGGCATGAAGCATCCGTCGCTGCGGCAGCGCCTGCAGGCGATGAACCGCTGGCCGTCCGATCTGGTGCTGCCCGGGGAGGCCGCGTCGGCCCCTGAGGGCGCCGCAGTGCCGCCCGCTGGCGCCACATCGTCGCCTGCCGGCTCTGCTTCGGCACCCACCGTTTCCGTTTTTACCCCTGACGGGGCTGGCTCGGCCGCCCCCATCGCCGCGCCGTCCCCCACCCCGGCCCGTGCGGCCTGACCACCGCTGCCCGCGATGACGAGTTCCGCCCCACCCTTGGCCCCTCGCCTGCCCGTCATGGGCTGGCAGACCTTCCGGGGGGCCCGCGAAGCGGCCCTGCCCAGCCTGCTCGACCATCCGCACCATCAGCTCACCACCAGCGGCCGAGCCGCCATCTTGCTGGCGCTGGAGTGTGTGGGGGTGGGCCCCGACGACGTGGTGCTGCTGCCCACCTACCACTGCCCCACCATGGTCGCGCCGGTGCTCACCCTGGGGGCCCGGGCGGTGTTCTACCCGATCGATGAAAGCGGCGCGCCCCAGCTGGACTGGCTCCAGGTCCAGGCCCCGCGGCAGGCCAAGGCCATGCTGGCCACCCACTACTTCGGCCTGCCCCAGCCGATGCAGGCCAACCGCGCCTGGTGCGATGCACACGGCATTGCACTGATCGAAGACTGCGCCCATGCGATGTTCGGCCGCAGCGGCCCACGCGCCGTCGGCGGCTGGGGGGACGTGGCCATCGCCAGCCTCACCAAGTTCTTCCCCGCGCCGGAAGGCGGCATTCTGGCGCTGAACCGGCCGGATCTGCAGTTGCCCGCGCTCACGCCGGTGCCGATGATCCAGCAGGTCAAGGCCGCCGCGGACATCCTCCACATGGGCGCCAGCCATGACCGGTTGACCGGGCTGAACGGGCTGATCCGCGGCGTGTTTGCGCTGCGTGGGTTGACGCGACGGGCGAGAGGGGCGCAAGGGGCGCAAGGGGCGAGAGGGGCGCAAGGGGATGGGGCCCATCCGCCCGACGCCGTCGATGCCAACATGTCGCTCATCGACCTGCCCCTGTCCCACCGCGCACTGACCCGCGCCAGCGCCTGGGTCTCCACCGAGGTGCCGCGTCAGCGCATCGTCCAGGCCCGGCGTCGGCATTACGAACGCCTGCTGCAGGCACTGCAGGGCAGCGAAGGCTTTCGCCCGCTCATGCCGCAGTTGCCGGCCGACAGCGCCCCGTACGTGTTCCCGCTGTGGGTCCGCACCCCCGACCCCGGCTATTTGGAAATGCGTCACCTGGGCGTGCCCGTGTCCCGCTGGGACCGACTCTGGCCGGGCGTGCCGACGCTGCAGGGTGATGCCGGCGTGCCCTGGTCCCACCATGTGCTGCAACTGGCCTGCCATCAGGACCTGAGCGATCAGGAGCTGGATGCCATCGTCGCCCAGGTGCGTCGGCTGTTCGGGCCATGACGGCAGGGACCCGGCCATGAAACGCGTCCTGATGATCAGCTTCCAGTTCCCGCCGATGGCAGGCACCAGCGGCGTGCAGCGGGCTTTGCGCTTTGCCCAGCAGTTGCCGGAGGAAGGCTGGACCCCCAGCATGTTGACCGTCCACCCGCGCGCCTATGAGCAGACCGCGAACGACCTGATGGACGAGGTGCCCGAGGGCATGACGGTGCAACGTGCCTTCGGCCTGGATGCGGCGCGTCAGTTGTCCCTGGCGGGGCGGTATCCCGGCGTGCTGGCCCGGCCGGACCGGTGGACCAGCTGGTGGCTGGGCGCCGTGCCTGCGGGTCTGGCGATGATCCGCCGAGAGCGGCCGGACGTCCTCTGGAGCACCTATCCCATACCCACTGCCCACTGCATTGCCGACACGCTGGCCCGTCTGTCCGGCCTGCCGTGGGTGGCGGACTTCCGCGACCCGATGGCGCACGACGGGTATCCGGCTGATCCGGTGCTTTGGCGAAGTTTTGAGGCGGTGGAGCGGCGCGTCTTCAGCCGGGCGCGTCGCATGACCTTCACCACGCCCGGCGCAGCGCGGCTGTATGCGCAGCGGTATCCGCAGGCGGCGGACCGGCTGCGGGTGATCGAGAACGGGTATAGCGAAGAAGCCTTCGCGCAGGCACAGGCACAGGCACAGGCACAGGCACAGGCACAGGCACAGGCACAGGCACAGGCACAGGCACAGGCACAGGCACAGGCACAGGCGCAC
>JAIXSE010000012.1 GCA_027484825.1 Rubrivivax sp.
ATTTCCATCTGGCCGGCATTGGCCACTTCGTGGTGATGCACTTCGACCGGAATGCCCATCTGTTCCAGGATCAGGCACATCTCCGAGCGCATGTCCTGGCCGCTGTCGACCGGGGGCACCGGGAAGTAGCCGCCCTTGACGGTGGGACGGTAGCCGCTGTTGCCGTGCTCGTATTCCTTGCCGGTGTTCCAGGCAGCTTCTTCGGACTCGATCTTCACGAAGCAGCCCGACATGTCCACATTCCAGCGGACGCTGTCGAAGATGAAGAATTCGGGTTCCGGACCGAAGTAGGCGGTGTCACCCAGGCCCGAGGACTTCAGATAGGCCTCGGCACGACGGGCCAGCGAACGCGGGTCGCGCTCATAGGCCTTGCCGTCGGTCGGGTCGATGACGTCGCAGGTCAGGATCAGGGTGGGTTCTTCGAAGAACGGATCGATGTTGGCCGTGTTGGGGTCCGGCATCAGCAGCATGTCCGAGGCTTCGATGCCCTTCCAGCCGGCGATCGAGGAACCGTCAAAGGCATGACCCGACGAGAACTTGTCTTCGTCGAAGGCGGACACGGGCACGGACACGTGCTGTTCTTTGCCGCGGGTGTCAGTGAAGCGGAAGTCAATGAACTTGACTTCATGCTCCTTCACCATGTTCATCACGTCGGCGACGGTCTTGGTGGCCATCAATCACTCCTAGGGGGACTGGGGATAAGAAGAAAGATTCGGCGGACAGGCCAGCAACCTCCGGCCGGTGAATGCACCAGACACGGACGTCACGACCCGGCTAGAACTTGACCACGACCCGCCAAAACAACACCGGCACCGGAATCGAGCAGCCAATCTCGAGCGCCAACTATTTAGCAGGTTGCATGCCAACAAAGGCACCGCGACACGTCACCCCGCACACCTCTTGAGCATGCTTTGCCCAGCCCATGCACACCTCTTGCACATCGCTTGAACATCTGGGTCGGACCGCCCGGGCCGGAAGGCGCCAGCTCGGTGCATGGCGCACCGAGCCCGCACCGGGCCTGGACAAACGCCGATCCGCCCTGCTCCCGCCCTGCCCCGCCCCTTCGGTCAGGAGCGGACACAGGGACCGTCAGCAGGAGATCACGGCGAACGGAATGCTGAAGGGAATGCCGAAGGCGATGAGAGTCTTGAGCACGATCATGAGGCGCCGGGTGGCGCCCCTCGGGCTGCCAAGTCCAGCGCGGTGCATCATCGCACCATTTCAGTGCTGATGACAGCACCAAATTGAAGCACTCCATCCCGCAAGGCTGAATAGGCCGACTCCAGCGCCTCGGCGGCGATGTCAGCCGTGGCCGGCTTGACGCCCAGCTCGATGTGGCGCCCCCACTGCGGATGGTCAACGCTGGGCAGCGAAAAGACCTTGATGCCGGGGAACGCCCCTTCCACCCGCTCCATCAGCGGCGTGAGCGATGCCTCCATCGCGCCCTGCACGATCATCGACCGCTCCCGAGTGCTGACCTGGCGATGCAGGGCGGCGTACTGCTCGTCCAGCACCCATTCGATCATCGGATGGGCCATCACCGGAAAGCCGGGCACGAAGTAGACGCTGCCGACCGAGAAGCCCGGAATCTTGTTGTAGGGATTGGGGATGATGCTGGCGCCTTCGGGGAAGACGCCCATTTCCATGCGTCGCTGGGTGTCGGGATGATCCCGGTCCGGCGTGGTGCCCTGCTCGGCCGCCATCTGCTGGACGCGTTGCCAGATGAAGTCGGCCGCCTGCGGATGCAGTGCCAGCGGGCGGTCCAGGGCGGCGGCGGCGGCCTGCCGGGTGTGGTCGTCCGGCGTGGCACCGATGCCGCCGCAGCTGAACACCAGGTCGCCGCTGGCGAAGGCGCTGCGCAGCTCGCGGGTGAGCTGGTCGCGGTCATCGCCCAGGTACTTGGCCCAGGACAGTGTCAGGCCTCGCGCGCCCAGCAGCTCGATCACCTTGGCCAGGTGCTTGTCCTGACGCTTTCCGGAGAGGATCTCGTCGCCGATGATGATGAGGCCGATGTTCATGCGATGTCCTGGAATGTGAAGAGCGACGGCATGATGCCGTCGCCCGGCCAGCCCTGCAGATGCAGGGATTTGCTCAAGCCCCCGGGAGACCCGGAACGCCTGTGGCGCCGGGCTCACTCCCAGGCGGCAGGCGGCGTGTGGGCCCGGTGTCCGGGGCCGGAGGCGGCACCGGGGCATCCGGCGGGAAGTCTTCCACCCGCGGCGGTGCGGTGGCGTAGTTGGCCGGCAGCGCGTCCATCACATCGTCCAGCGGCGTGCCGGGCGCCACGCTGTCTTCGCGGCGCATCTCCTGCAGCGCCGCCAGCGCATAGTGGATGAACCACAGTGAGCTGAACGCAAAGACCAGGGTGAACAGCCACACCGCCAGCGGCAGCAGCAGCGGGGTCAGGGCGATGGCAAACAGGCCCAGCGAAAACAGCGCCGCGGGCGCCGCCCCCAGATAGCCGGTGCACACGCCCAGCAGCATCAGCGGCAGCCGGTGTTCACGCAGCAGGCGGCGACGCTCCGGGGCCGAGGCGTGTTCAGCCAGGGCATCGAAGGTGAAGACGCGGTAGCCCAGCCAGCCGAAGATCAGCGGCGGCAGCACGGCAAACAGCGGCGGAATCAGCCAGAAAGGCAGCGAGACCAGCAGCAGCACCAGGCACATCACCGTGTGCCCCAGCGACCACATCAGGCTGGACATGAAACCGCCGCCGCGCTTGCGCTCAAGGCCGGAGAAGCGACGCCGCCCCACCAGGTTGACCAGCGACGGCATCATCATCATGGCCACCAGCAGCATGCTCAGCGCGGCCAGCACCGGCAGGCTCACGCCCAGCACGATGATGGGCGCGAGCAAGGCGCGAAGGCCTTGGCCGCCCATGCTGTCCAGCCACTTGAGCATGGCATCGATGAGGCTCCAGGACTCCATGGTCGCGCGCACCGCCGCCACCGCGTCGCCCCAGAAGAAGTAGCCCAGCACGCCGGTCAGCAAGCCCAGCAGCAGCACCGGCAGCAGCGACAGGCCAATCACCTGCGGATGCAGGCAGTACATCGCCGCCCGCCAGAAGGAGTCGGCCACCCGGCCCATTGGTTTGATCATCAGTCGTCCCCGCCCGTGGACTGTGGCTGAGGGTCGGCGGCACGCGACCGCCCAAACAGTCGCCGCAGCCCCAGCCATTGCTGTGCCCAGAAGCCCTGCCCATAGTCCCGACCGCCGGACTCCGGCAACTGGTCGCGCACACCGGTCGGGTCCCAGCGGTCCTCGAAATTGGCGGTGCGGAAGATCACATCCCAGATCGGGAACAGCACCGCGAAGTTATGGCCGCCCAGCGTCCCCTCGCCAAAGCCCTCATGGCCGATGCCGATGGAATGGTGCAGGCGATGAAAGCGCGGGCTCACCAGCAGCCGCTCGCCGATGCGGCCAAAGCTCATCCTCAAATTTGCATGCTGGAGGTTCTCCAGCAACTGCGACAAGGCCACCAGCGCCACGAACTGCCCCGGGCCGACCCCGATCAGACGCGCCACCAGCACCACCGCGCAGTCGATCAGCACATCGTCCAGCAGATGATTGCGACTGTCCGACCACATCGTCATCTGCCGCTGGCTGTGATGCAGCGAATGCAACGCCCACCACCAGTGCCATTGATGCTGCGCGCGATGCAGCCAGTAGTTCAGCAGGTCGAAGGCCAGCAGATAGAGCAGGAAGCTGACCCAGGCCACATCGGTGACGCCGGGCCAGAGGGCATCGAGCTGAAAGGTGGGAATGCCCCAGAGCCGCATCTGGCCGGTGACGGCATCGGCGGCGGGCTCCAGGGTGAAGAACATCACCAGACGGAACAGGCCCAGGCGCTGGATGAGGGTGTAGATCACGTCCACGCGGATGGCCCGGCGGTCGGTCACCGGCTCGGCCGGCCGCCAGCGCTGCAGGCTGCCGATCACCACCAGCATCACCGCAATCTGCAGCAGCCCGACCAGCAGCCAGCCGGTGGCATCAAAGGCGTCTTCCAGCAGATTGCCGAAGCCCAGCCCGAACACGACGGGCTGCACCACAGTCTCAAAAAGCGCCTGCTGCGCCTGTCCAAAAAGATCGGTGAACCAGTCCATCACGACATCGGCCTCACTGCGGGTCGGTCAATTCATCCGGCGGGGCCGGACCAGGGCGAGGGATTCCGGCGGTCGCCGCATCCACTGAGCATAGTCGGGATGATCGCGCAGCGGTGCGAAGCACATGCCGCGGTCCTTGAGGCCCTGCATCAGCGGCTCCAGCACGGCCGGCGCCCACGGGTCCTGGCGCGACCAGATGCCCAGGTGGGCCATCAGGATGTCGCCCGGCTTGATGCGGCGCAGCGCCTGCTCCAGCAGCGCCTGATTGGGGAAGCGCTCGCTGGGCAGCTCGTCACCGAGAAAACCGGCCGGCTGCGCCCAGCCCACATGACGGAAGCCACAGGCGCGGGCCGCGGCCAGCAAGGCGGCCGAGGTGCGTCCGGCGGGCGCGCGGAAGATCATGGACATCGACCGGCCGGTCATTTCTGCGAAGCGGCGCGCGGGCTGGCGCAGTTCGTCGCAGTAGTCGGCGGCGGACATCTCGACGATCTGCGGCACCTGCTCGCCAGCGGCGCGGCGGAAGCGGAAGCGGCCGTCGGGCAGGTCGGCCACCCAGGCATCGTGATACCAGGTGTGCGAGCCGAAATCATGGCCCTGCTCCGCCAGCGCCTTCCACCACGGGGCCCACTTGTCGTCCAGCGTCTGGCCGCCGTCCTTGGTCGGTTCCTGCGCCAGGAAGAAGGTGGCCTTGGCATCGAAGCGCTTGAGCGTGTCCACGATCAACGGCGCCACGCCCATGTGGCCGGTGTCAAAGGTGAGGTAGACCGGTTTGTCGCAGGGCGGGGTGGGTGCGGCCGGCTGGGCATGCAGGCCAGGCGCCAGCAGCGTGGCGCCCAGCAGCGACAGCATCAGGCGGCGCGACCCCGCACGGATCGCATCCCGCCTGGAACTTCGAGGCATCACATCCGTCACGGCGCTCTCACCCTCACTGACGCGGCATCTGGTCCAGCGTCCACACCCCGTGGGGCGACTTGCCCACCTTCACCTGCGTGGTGATCTGCTTGGTCTGCAGGTCCATCACGGTGAGCTTGCGGGCCCAGCGGGAGGTGACCAGCAGGGTGCGGCCATCGGGCAGGATTTCCATGTCGTCCGGGCCGCCCGGGACCTTCAGCACGTCCACCACCGACAGGCTGTCCAGCGCAATCTTGCTGATGGTGTTGGCCGCGCGGTTGCTCACCAGCACATGGCGGCGATCGCCCAGTGCACGGAAGGAGTGGGCGCCGTCCCCGGTATCGATGCGCTTGACCAGACGCGGTTGCGGCACGCCGCCCACCTCATACACCTCGACATAGTGGTCGCCGGTCAGGGCCACCAGCAGGTATTTGTCGTCGGGGGTGAGGTAGACGTCGGCGGGGAGCTTGCCGACCGGCACCTTCCAGCGCACGGCCAGCGTGTTCAGGTCAATCGCCATGATCTCGCTGCTGTCCTGCATGCTGGCATAGACCACGGTGCTCTTGCTGTCGATGGACAGGTGGCTGGGTGTCTTGGGCGCGGAGAAGCGCTTGGTCAGCACCAGCGGTTCGGCCTGGTTCTGGGGCTGCCACTTGTAGATGTCCACATGGTCCAGCCGGTTGCCGGCCAGCACCAGCCACTTCATGTCGGGCGAGAAGCGCAGGTGGTAGGGGTCGGAGATGCCGCGGATGGTCCGCTGGACCTCGGCGGTGACCGGGTCCAGGAAGGTCAGCGAATCACCCAGGGCATTGGCCACGACCATGGTCTTGCGGTCGGGCGTGAGGTAGAGGTGATGCGGCTCCTTGCCGGTGGGAATGCGCTTGACCTCGCGGAAGGTGCGCGGGTCGATGACGCTGATGTCGGCATCCAGCGAATTGAGCACGAAGATGGGGCTGGTGGCCACTTTGGGCGTGGTGGCCGCGGGTGCGGTCCCGGCCGTCGCTGCGGGGCTTGCAGGGGCTGCCGAAGATCCAGTGCCAGCCGCGCCGGACGCACCAGCAGCGACGGGCGTGGCCGCTGCATGGGGGGTCGGGGAGGCATGGGTCGCCTGGGCGGGATGGGCCGCATGAGCGGCCCGTCGGGCCTGGGCCGGTTGGGCCGTCAGGAGGCTGCCGGCCAAGGCAGTGGTGGAGAGAACCAGGGCCGCAGCCATCGGCCGCGCGGACAAGAACAACATCAGTATCCTCAATGGGGCTCACGGGAGCTCAAGGAAGCAAGGGGATCGGCAAGGATTGCCGCCAAATTTGGACTTCTGCCGAACTTGGGCATCAGCCGAACCGGTCAATCACTGCCGAACAGCGCACCCTGCCCGACTATCCGCCCCCTGGCTGAGGGCGACCTGAAAAAAAGCAAAGGCAGCGCATGCGCTGCCTCAAGTGTAGGCGCGATGACCCAGCGGGCCGCCGCGAACAGACCGGTCCACGCCCGCCAGATGCGGGGATGACGGCATTCGCACAGCCGTGCAAGGCCGGTCGCACGCGGGGCTGCGCCTCTCGGCACAGGCCCCGCAGGGCCGTGGCTGCGGGCTTATTCGTCGTCGCCGCCCAGCAGGCCGCCCAGCAGGCCACCGGCTGCGAAGCCGCCCAGCACCGAGCCCTCTTCCCGCGAGCCGCCGCGCTGCGGAGCGGCCGCAAACACGCGGGAGGCCAGGCGCGAGAACGGCAGGCTCTGCAGCCAGACCTCGCCCGGGCCGGTGAGTTTGGCCAGGAACAGGCCCTCGCCGCCGAACAGGGCGGTCTTGATTTTGCCCACGTACTGAATCTCGAAACTGACGTTGGGGGTGTAGGCCACCACGCAGCCGGTATCCACCAGCAGGGTCTGTCCCGGCTGGAGGGTGCGACGAACCACCGTTCCGCCGGCATGCACGAAGGCCAGCCCGTCCCCATCGAGCTTCTGCATGATGAAACCTTCACCACCAAAGAAGCCGGTGGACAGCCGCTGCTGCACCGCGATGCCCAGGGAGACCCCCCGGGCCGCGCACAGGAAGGCGTCCTTCTGGCAGATCAGCGTACCGCCGAGCTGGCGCAGGTCCATGGGCAGGATCTTGCCCGGATACGGGGCCGCGAAGGCGACCCGCTGTTTGCCCTGAGCCTGATTGGTGTAGATCGTGGTGAACAGCGATTCCCCGGTGACCAGGCGCTTGCCCGCGCCCAGCAGCTTGCCGAAGAAGCCGCCCTGGTTGGCAGACCCGTCCCCAAAGACGGTGTCCATGCCGATCCCGGCGTCCATGAACATCATGGAACCCGCTTCGCCGATGGCTGCTTCGCCGGGGTCGAGCTCGACCTCCACGAACTGCATCTCCGCGCCCTTGATTTCGAAGTCCACCACATCCATCGCCATTTGATTCACCTTCTGACAGAAACTGCGTTGATACTGGTTCCGGGCCTCCAGCCCCTGCCGCCGCGCCCCCGCTGCGGCGGAGGCTGGCCAGGACCGGGAGACCCGATCGGCCGGGATATTAACGTTTCGCCCACCTTTCAATCACCTGGGACATGACGCCTATGCCTAGCGAAGACCTCGATCCCACGCTCAAGCCCGGTGACAGCTACGTGCAGTCCTTTGCACGCGGCCTGTCCGTCATCCGCGCCTTCGGGGCCGATGCCCCCCGCCAGACCCTCACCGAAGTGGCCAAGCGCTGCGGCCTCACCCGCGCCGGTGCACGCCGCATTCTGCTGACGCTGCAAACGCTCGGATATGTCCGCGCCGAGGGTCGACTGTTCGAACTCACGCCGAAGATCCTCGACCTGGGGTTCGCGTATCTCTCGTCCCAGCCGCTGTGGCAGTTTGCCGAGCCGCAGATGCTGCAACTGACCGGCGACTTGAAGGAGTCCTGCTCCATCGCCGTGCTGGACGCGCAGGACATCGTTTTTGTGATGCGCACTCCCACCCGCAAGATCTTCAATGAAGCGCTGGGCGTGGGCAGCCGCCTGCCGGCCTGGGCCACCGCCATGGGTCGGGTGATGCTGTCGGCACTGCCGCCGGAAGAGCTGGAATCGCGACTGCCCGCTGGGCTGCTGGCAGCAGGCCAGACGGGTTCGGCTTCGGCGCCTCCGTCGGGCGTGCCAGGCTTTTCCGCACCGGGTGGCGGCGCTTTTGCAACACCTGCCACGGCTTCGGCCTCCGCAACCTCGGCAGGCTCATTCACCGGTTCTGCGGCCCCCTCCTTCCCGGCCTCCTTCCCGGCCTCTTTCCCGGCCTCGTCCTCCTCATCGGCCGCTGGCGGCCTTCACGGCAACGGATCGGCGGCACTGTCCGCTGCCTCCGACACGGTGCGAGGGCTCGAGGAGCTGCGCCGCTCGCTGGAGCAGGTGCGCCAGCAGGGCTGGTGCCTGCTGGACCGGGAGCTGGAGGAAGGCTTGGCCACGCTGGCCGTGCCCATCCACGGCCGCCAGGGCCGGGTGATCGCCGCCATCGCGCTGCATGCGCAGACCAGCCGCACCTCGTCGCAACTGCTGCTGGAGCAAGGGCTGCCCAAGCTGCAGGAAACGGCGCAGGGCTTGTCGCGCCTGCTGCAGATCAAGGGGTGAAGGGACGGGGCGGTTGCTGTCGCCCCGCCTCCTCACGCGAGGGCCGTCCTTCCAGGGCGGCCAACCCAAGCGCGTCAACCCAAGCGCGTCAACCCAAGCCCATCAGCCCATGTGCAGCCCGCCGTTGCAGCTGAAGTCCGCACCAGTGGTGAAGCCCGACTGCTCGCTGGCCAGCCAGCCGATGATGGAGGCGATTTCCTGCGGCTCCCCCAGTCGCTTAACGGGGATCTGGGCCACGATCTTCTCCAGCACATCGGGCCGCACGGCCTTGACCATGTCGGTGCCGATATAGCCCGGGCTGACGGTGTTCACCGTCACGCCCTTGGCCGCCAGTTCCTGCGCCAGCGCCATGGTGAAGCCGTGCATGCCGGCTTTGGCCGCCGAATAGTTGGTCTGGCCGATCTGGCCCTTCTCGCCATTGACCGACGAGATGTTGATGATGCGGCCCCAACCCTTGTCCACCATGCCGGGCACCACCTGCTTGGTGACGTTGAACATGCTGTTGAGGTTGGTGTCGATCACCGCATCCCAGTCCTCGCGGGTCATCTTGAGGAACATGCGGTCCTTGGTGATGCCGGCGTTGTTGACCAGCACATCGACCGGCCCGTGCTCGGCAATCGCCTTCTCGAAGGCCAGCACGGTGGATTCCCAGTCCGCCACATTGCCGACTGAGGCATAGAACTTGAAGCCCAGCGCTTCCTGTTCTCCCAGCCACTTGGCGTAGTCCCGGCTCGGACCGCAGCCGGCGATGACCTTGAAGCCATCCTGTGCCAGCTTCTGGCAGATGGACGTGCCGATGCCGCCCATGCCCCCTGTCACGTATGCCACTTTCTGACTCATTTGATTGCCTCCTGTTGTGGGCTCCCCGACGCGCGCCCCGGCGGGAAAGCTGACGAATCGCTCAACGACGCGCGAAAGTATTGAATCCCGACGACGGTCCTTCTACGGGACCTTGATCGATGGTGAACGGTGATGCGCGCTCAGCGCTGACGCCCAGTGCTGACGCTCAGTGCAGTGCAGTGCACTGCCGTGCTCAGCGCTCCACGCACAGGGCCACACCCATACCGCCGCCGATGCACAGGCTGGCGATGCCCTTCTTGGCATCGCGCTTGATCATCTCGTGCAGCAGCGTGACCAGGATGCGGGCGCCGGACGCCCCGATCGGATGGCCCAGCGCGATGGCGCCGCCGTTCACATTCACCCGGCTGGTGTCCCAGCCCATCTGCTGATGCACCGCACAGGCCTGCGCGGCGAAGGCTTCGTTGATTTCCAGCAGGTCCAGGTCCTTGGCCTGCCAGCCGGCCCGCTCCAGCGCCTTGCGGGAGGCCGGCACCGGGCCCATGCCCATGGTGGCCGGGTCCACCCCGGCGCTGGCGTAGGAGGCGATGCGGGCCAGCGGCTCCAGGTTCAGCGCCCGGGCCTTGGCCGCACTCATCACCAGCAGGCCGGCCGCGCCGTCATTCAGGCCGGAGGCATTGCCGGCCGTGACCGAACCGGCCTTGTCGAAGGCGGGGCGCAGTCCGGCCAGCGCTTCGGCATTGGTCTTGCGATTGATGAACTCGTCCGCGGAGAACACCACCGGGTCTCCCTTCTTCTGCGGGATGCTGACCGGCACGATCTCGGCCACGAAGCGACCGGCGTCCTGCGCCGCCGCGGCCTTCTGCTGGCTGGCCAGCGCAAGCTCGTCCTGCTGGCTGCGGCTGACGTGATATTCCTTGGCCACATTCTCGGCGGTGATGCCCATGTGGTACTGGTTGTAGGCGTCCCACAGGCCGTCGGTGATCATCGTGTCCACCAGCTTCCAGTCGCCCATGCGCTGGCCGTCGCGGGAGCCGGGCAGCACGTGCGGGGCCAGGCTCATGCTCTCCTGGCCGCCGGCAATGATGATGTCGGAATCCCCATCGCGGATGGCCTGGGCTGCCAACATCACCGCCTTGAGACCGGAGCCGCAGACCTTGTTGATGGTCATGGCCGGCACGGTCACCGGCAGGCCGGCCTTGATGACCGCCTGACGCGCCGGGTTCTGGCCAGTGCCCGCCTGCAGCACCTGGCCCAGGATGACTTCCTGGATCTGGTCCGGCTGCAGGCCGCTGCGACGCAGCAGGTCCTGGATGACCAGCGCGCCCAGCTCACTGGCCGGGATCTTGGCCAGCGACCCGCCGAACTTGCCGATGGGTGTGCGGGCCGCCGCGACGATGACGATGTCCTGTGCTGTGCTCATGTCTCTCTCCTGGGTTGCGATGCTGCGGATGGCTCGTGACTGCGAGGAAATGGGGTCAGGCGCGTTCCTTCACATAACGGCCTGGCGCCGGTTCGATGGCTTGATAGGGGCCGCGTCCGAAGGACTTGGGCGCGGCCTTGAGGGCGCCGGCCTGCGCGGCCAGCCAGTCGGACCAGTCCGGCCACCAACTGCCCGCATGCTCGGTGGCCGACGCCAGCCATTGCTGCGGCTGGGCCGGCAGCGCCGTGCCCTTGCCGATCCAGTGGCTGCGTTTTTTCTTGGCCGGCGGATTGATGACCCCGGCGATGTGGCCGGAAGCGCCCAGCACAAACCGCTTCTTGCCCTTGAAGATCTGCGTGCTGCGATAGGCCGCTTCCCAGGGGACGATGTGGTCCTCGCGGGAGCCGTAGATGTAGACCGGGGCGCGGATCAGGCCCAGGTCCAGCGGCTGGCCCGCCACGGTCAGACGGCCTGGCACTTTGAGCTCGTTCTGCAGATAGGTGTGGCGCAGGTACCAGCAGTACATCGGGCCCGGCAGGTTGGTGGCGTCGCTGTTCCAGTAGAGCAGGTCGAAGGGCGGCGGCGGCTCGCCCTTGAGGTAGTTGCCCACCACGTAGTTCCAGACCAGGTCATTGGGCCGCAGCATGCTGAAGGTGCTGGCCAGTTGCTGGCCGTGCAGCAGCCCCGGACCGTTCGGTGCCTGCGCGCCGATGGTGAGCTCGCGCATCTGCACCGACGCTTCATCGACGAACAGGTCGAGCACGCCGTTGTTCTCGAAATCGATCAGGGTGGTCAGCAGCGTGACGCTGGCGGCCGGGTGCTCGCCGCGGGAGGCCAGCACCGCCAGGGCGGTGGCCAGCAGCGTGCCGCCGACGCAAAAGCCCAGGGTGTTGATCGTCTTGCTGCCGGCAATGGCCTGCACCACGTTGATCGCCTGGATGGTGGCCTGCTCGATGTAGTCGTCCCAGGTCCAGTGCACGCAGCTGGCATCCGGATTGCGCCAGCTCACCACGAAGGTGCGGTGCCCCTGCGCGACCGCATGACGGATCAGGGAGTTTTCCGGCTGAAGGTCCAGGATGTAGTACTTGTTGATGCAGGGCGGCACCATCAGCAGCGGACGCTCATAGACCTCGGTCGTCAGCGGCTTGTATTCCAGCAGCTGGAAGAAGTCGTTCTCGAAGACGACCTGCCCTTCGGTGGTGGCCACATTACGGCCGACCTCGAAGGCGCTTTCGTCGGTCTGGGAGACGTGACCGCGCTGCAGGTCGGACAGCAGTTGCTGCATGCCGCGGGCGATGCTTTCGCCTTGCGTGTTCAGGGCCCGCTGCTGGGCTTCCGGATTGAGCGCCAGGAAGTTGCTGGGCGACGAGGCTTCAATGAATTGCTGCACCGCAAAGCGCAGTCGGGCACGGGTCTTGTCGTCCCCGCCGACCTGCTCGGCCATGCGCTGCAGCATGCGGGCATTGAGCAGATACAGCTCGGCGCTGAAGTGGGAGAGGCGGTTGCTGTTCCAGGCGGCATCGGTGAAGCGCTTGTCCTGCAGGGGGGAGAGGTCCTCGGCGCGTCCGTCATGCGGGGCGTGGAGGGCACGGTTCCACAACGCACCGGCCTGGCTGAGGTACTCCTGCTGGAGTTGCTGCCAGGTGTCGGTGGGAATCTGCAGGGACTGGATCTGCTGCAGGGTGTCGCCCATCTGCCGGCTCATGCCGCTGACAGCGTCGGCCATCTGGGTGGCGAGATGCTGGAAGCTCGAGAAATCAGGCAGGCCCGGGGCACCGGCAGCACGCGTGTCACTCATATGTCTCCTCGTTCTGAACCGAGCAAGAAGCTTGCCACAGCAGGCGCACCTCACAACAGGCCAAGCTTCGCATATGCTCAATGGCTTTCTAGCGTCTTGAGCTTACCCCCGCGTGACGATGTTTCACCAGCGCCTGTCTGGCGCTCCGGACATCGACAGGCCTCTTCTTTGATCTTGCATGGTCCTCGTTGCACTTGCCTGGATGTATGTGGTGCTCATGATGGCTGCGGCCGAAGCCATGAGCCCGCAAGGGTCGCTGCTGGGCGCTGGCTTCACCTTCGTGATGTACGGCGTTCTGCCGCTGTCCATCGTGCTGTATGTGATGGGCACGCCGGCCAGGCGCAAGGCGCGGCGGCGAGCGGAGGAAGTGCAGGAAGTGCAGGAAGTGCAGGAAGTGCAGGAAGTGCAGGAAGCGCAGGAAGTGCAGGAAGCGCAGGAACAGCACGCGCCAGGACAGGCAGCGCTGGAGCCGGCCGAACCCAGGCTCAAGGGGCCGACGGAGGCTCCGCCGCCGCCTTGAGCACCGCTCACACCGGGCGAATCACCGCCGCCATGCGGCCGCCCGCCAGGCCCTGGCTCTGCTCGTAGCGATAAGAAAAGAAGCGCGACGGCTCGCTGAAGGTGCACCAGTGGCCGCCATGGATTGACGTCAGCCCCAGCGCCTGCAGACGCTGCCGGGCCAGTCCGACCAGATCCGCCCGCCAGCGCGGCTCCCCCGCGGCATTGGGGTGATAACGGAAGTGGGGCTGGTCTTCGTGCAGGGGACTGACACCGAAGGCCTGCAGCACATCCGCGCCCACCTCGAACACGGACGGCCCGATGCAAGGCCCCATCCACGCCTGCACGGCGCCCGGCTCGCTGCCCGTCGCCTCGCACAGCGCCTGGACCGTGTTCTCCAGCACGCCGCCGGACAGCCCTCGCCAGCCGGCATGCGCCGCCCCCACCCCGCCCGGTGCGGCGAACAGCACCGGCATGCAGTCAGCCGCCATCACGGCGCAGGCCAGGGACGGATCCAGGCTGATGCTGGCGTCGGCCGGTTCCGGCTCGAGGCCGGGCACCGCATGGGCCGCCGTCAGGCGGATCACCCGGGTGCCATGCATCTGTTTGAGGAAGACCGGCGTCGCGCCGATCGCCTCGCCCACCCGGCGCCGGTTCTCGGCCACCGCCGCCGGATCGTCTCCCACCGAGCGGCCCAGGTTCAAGCTGCTGTAGCCGCCCTGACTCACGCCCCCCTGGCGGGTGGTCATGAAGGCCTGTGTCCCCGCCGCGCTCCACGAGGGGAGCAACCAATCATGAAGTTCCATGCGGTCATGATGCCATGCGGGTCCCGCTACACTGGCCGCATGTTCCAAACCCGGCGCTTCCAGCATTGCCCGGTCTGCGGCGGGCAGATCGAATACCGCATTCCTGCGGACGACAACCGTGAGCGGGCCACCTGCACCGTCTGCGGCACCATCCAGTATGAGAACCCGCTGAATGTGGTGGGCACGCTGCCGGTGTGGGGCGAGCAGGTGCTGCTGTGCCGTCGCGCCATCGAGCCGCGGCTGGGCAAGTGGACCCTGCCGGCCGGCTTCATGGAGCTGGGCGAGACGCTGGCGCAAGGGGCGCAGCGGGAGACCGACGAAGAAGCCGGCATCCAGATCGAGATGCAGGACCTGTATTGCGTGATGAACGTGGTGCGGGTCGGCCAGGTCCATCTGTTCTACCGGGCCCGGATGCAGAGCCCGGACTGCGACCCGGGTCCGGAAACGCTGGAAGCCCGGCTCTTCCATGAGCATGAGGTGCCCTGGGACGAACTGGCCTTCCACACGGTGCGCTACGCGCTGGAGCGCTTCTTCGAGGACCGCCGGCGCGGTCAGGGCTTCCCGCTGCACACCGGGGACATTGCCTGAGCGGCCAGCCAGGGCTCAGCCCCGGCCGGGTCGCCCTCCGTCCCGTCAGGGCTTGATGTCCTGCGCCGAGGCCCAGGGCCCGGTGATGCCGTCCAGCTCGCAGTCCCACAGTGCCTGCGCATCCAGCGCGTCGGTCACGCCTTCGGCATAGACCTTCAGCGACAGGCTGCGCAACATCACCACCAGGCTGCGCACAAAGGCCGCCCGGCCCGCATCGCCCGAGATGCCGGAGACCACCGAGCTGTCGAGCTTGACGTAGTCCAGCCCGGCCTGGAACAGCCGGTCGATCTGCGCCAGTCCGGCGCCCGCATGCTCCAGCCCCAGCAGCACGCCCAGCGGGCGCAGTTGCCGGCCCAGTTCCTGCAAGACTTCAAAGTGCTGCACGGCCGCCGGCTCGGCCAGCTCCAGCCCGATCAAGCGGCGCACCGAGGCCGGTGCGGCCTGCACCAGCTCGCGGGCCCGTGCGATGAAACTGCCGTCATTCAGAGAGGACGGCGCCACATTGACGCAGCGGGCGCGCTGGTCCTGCTGGATGGCCGCCAGCGCCAGTGCCAGCGCCTGGAGGTCGGCCTCGGCGCTGAGGCGATGGCGCAGGGCCAGCGGCAACCAGCGGGCGGCCGCTTCAAATTCCCCCAGCGGGTTGAGCTTGAGCTGCAGCGGGCATTCCAGGTGCAGCACCTGTCGCTCGCGACCAATCAGCGGGAATTCCAGCAGACGGCTGCGCTGATGGGCCAGCGCATCCGAGATCAGCGCGCGCCAGGCACGTTCGCCCTGGGCCACCTCTTCCGACGGCGGGGCCTGACGCAGCTCCAGCACCACGCCCTCGCCTTGCTCGGCCTGGGCTAGCGCGGCATCGGCGGCTGCGAACCAGGCGCTCATCGGCTGGTCGCGCGGCATTTCCACCGCGCCCAGGGCCACGCCAATGCCGGGGTCCACCCCCTGCAGGCCGGCGCGCAGCGCATCGGCCAGGGCATTGGCGGTATCGCCCACCACTTTGGGGGCGGGCAGCCACAGCGCAAAGTCTGACCCGTTCAACCGCCCGGCCAGGCAGCCGCGCACCTGCTCCGGATAGACGCGCAGGGCCTGGGCCATGGCCAGCAGGGCCTGGTCGGTCCCGCCGTGACCCAGACGCTGGTTCAGGCCCTGCAGATCCTTGAGTCGCAGCAGCACCAGGCCCGCCCGCAGCGGACCATCGTCCCGCTCCAGGGCGGAGCTGAGTTCGGCCACAAACTGCCGGCGGTGCGACAGCCCGGTCAGCTCGTCACACAGCAGCTGATGATGCAGCGTGCGCAGTTGCTCGGCCTGGGCCTCGAACATCTGGCGGGTGCGCAGCACCATCGCATTCATGGCGCGGGTGAGCTTGCGCATTTCGGGCACGCGCGGCTCCAGCACGGTTTCGAAGCGCCCCTCGGTCACGCCCTCGGCCTGCCGCACGGCGGTGTCCACCGGACGGCGCAGACGGGACAGCACCAGCGCAGCGGCCCCACCGGTCACCCCGCCCACCAGCAGCAGCCACAGGGTGGAGCGCAGCGTGGCTTTCCACAGCGCCTCATGCACATAGCCGGTCTGGCCGCGGACTTCCACCTCGCCCACCGCCCGCCAGCCGTCCGACACCTTGGCCTGCCCCGGTGCGACATCCAGCGGCAGCAGCGCCACGAACCAGGCCGGAGCGCTGGTCGGCCGGGTGGTCTCCTGATGACGCTCGAAGACGGCCTTGCCCTGCCCATTGCGCCAGCGCACGCTGTCATAGGCGCCGGCATCGAACTGGGCGGAGATCAGCAGCGACATGAGTTCCACGTCGCCCTTTTGCTGGGACAGCGCCAGCGCCAGCGCATTGGCGTTGTCATTGTTCTTGAGCTGGGCCTGGGTCTGCAGCAGCTCGCGCAGGGACCAGGTGCTCACGGCCACGCCGCCCAGCACGGACGCCACCACCGCGCCCAGCACCAGGCACCAGATTTGTCGAATCAGGGACATGGGCTGGATTCTCCCCTGTCCATGACGGCTTTTTTCTGCGGTCTTCCCTGCTTTCTTGTCTTCATCAGAACCCCTCCTCCTTGGCCTTGGCCAGCAAATCCCGCCACAGTGACAGCCGCACCAGCGGGTTGCCCGCGGTGGTGCCGCCCACGCCGGTCCACAGCCCCTCGCCGTTGAAGCTGAAGACGGGGGTCAGGTCACTGCGCTGGGACGCCGCCCGGATCTCCGGATTGATATTGTCCAGAATCAGTGGCTCCGATTCCGGCTCCGGATAGTAGGCGAGCACCATGTGCGCCTGGCTGCGTCCCTGAAACTGGGCCCGGACGTAGACCATGCGCAGTCTCGACTGCGGCACGCCAGCCGCCAGCAGGCTCATGTATTTGGCGATCGCGTAGTCCTCGCAATCCCCCCGGCCCTTGTCCAGCAGCTCCAGCGGCGTCGCCCAGTAGTCGATCACACCCCACACCTCCGTGTCATCCCGGAAGGCGATGCGCTGATTGAAAAAGTTGTTGACGACTGTGAGCCGCTGTCGCTCCTGTGGCAGCGCGCCGGCCCTCTGCACCATCTGCAGCATGGCGCGGACCTCGACCAAAGTGCGCGGTGATCGCGCAGCCGCCGCGGCCTCCAGTTTTTCCCGGTCCCAGCCGGGCGTTGGGTCGGCCCGCAGCGGCCGGTCGACGAGCAGCCCCGTCAAGCCCACCAACACCGCCAGGCCAAGCGCCGCCAGGCCCTTGGGGGCACGGCGGGTCAGCGGGAGGGGCGGCTTCAGCATGCGCTGCAATGTATCTGTATCAGAAGGTATCCCAGGGCGAAGAGCGCCGAGACCGGGAACAAGTGGCAATTTGCCGCAGCGCTTGTCCCGGCGGGTCGGATACCGGACGAGATAATCTGCAACACAAGCATCATGAAGACACAAGCCGTCCATCAGGAACTGGACCGGGCGCGGGCCACTGGTCCGCTGCGCCAGATCCAGATTCCCCCGTGCCCCGAACTGCTGAGCCGCCTGCGGGCAGCGATGTCGGCCCATCCCCATCCGGACCTGGAGGAAGTGGGCCGCATTGCCGCTGCCGACGTGGCCATGTCCGCCACGCTTTTGCGGGTGGCCAACAGTCCGCTGCATCTGGTGGCAGGCCACGTGCCTTGCACCACCGTGGGCCAGGCCATGTACCGCATCGGCCTGGATGAAAGCGCCCGGCTGATGCAGGCCTTCCTGGTGCGTCACGCGATACCGGTCAACAGTCCGCATCTGGCGCGCTTTTGGCAGCGTTCCACCAAGCGCGCGGTGGCCATGGCCTTCATCGCTCGGCAACTGCCCGGCATGCAGGTCGATATGGCCTACGGCTACGGCCTGTTCTGCCACGTGGGCATGCCGGTGCTGCTGCAGAGCGTGCGCGGGTATGGGGCCACGATGGTGGAGGCCGGCGCCCGCATCGACCGCCCGTTCATCGCCACCGAAAACGCCAATCACCGGACCGACCATGCCGTCGTCGGCGCGCTGGTGGTGAAGGTCTGGCACCTGGCGCCGGAGCTGATGATGGCGATTCGCCTGCATCACGACTTCGACGCGCTCGGCGACGACAGCGTGGAGCCGGAAGTGCGCAGCCTGATTGCCGCCGGCGTGATCGCCGAGCATCTGATGCGCCAGCATGAAGGGCTGGATGAAGATGCGGACTGGGCCGCCAACCGCGAAGGCGCGCTGTCCTGGCTGCATCTGACGCAGGAAGATCTGGAGCATTGGGACGAGACGCTGCGCCCGCTGCTCGACGACGCCTGACGACCCCGACGCGCCCCGGGCTTCACCGCGGCGCCGTCATCGCTGATGGACCGCGACGCGGGCGGCCGCCAGGTCCCATCGGGCGCAGCCGACACTCTTGAAGATGCGGGTGCGGCCGTCATCCAGCGGCGCCTGCCCCATCACCAGGTCCTCCAGCGACGCCTGCGGCTGGAACAGCCCGGCCGCCATCAGGTCCCCGGCTTCGGCCTGGGCACCAACCGGATCGTCCACCCAGACCTGCGCCTCGCGGACCAGCTCCGGCGGCAGCTCCACCATGTCCTCGCGGAAGGCGCCGACGCCGACCACCAGCGCCCCCTCGCCCACCCCCGGGCGCAGCACCGGCACGCGGCTGGTGGTGGCGCAGATGATCAGGTCCCAGTCATGCCGGGTCTGGGATTCGGGCGGCAGCGGCTCCACGCCCAGCGCCTCGACAAACGCCGGCACCTGCTGGTGACCCTGCACATGAATGGTGGCCTGCGGATGCAGGGCCTGCAGCGCCTGCACATGGCTGTGGGCCTGCACACCGCCACCCACCACCAGCACCCGGCGTGGCACACGCCGGGCCAGATGCTTGACCGCCAGCAGCGTCACCGCCGCCGTGCGACGGGCCGTCAAGGTGGGCCCGTCCAGCACCGCCAGCCGCTGGCCGGTGCGGCTGTCCAGCGCCACGACTTCTCCGGCGATGGTGGGCAACCCCAGCGCCGCATTGAGCGGATGCACGCTGACCAGCTTGGTGATGGTGAGCGTGTCGCTCATGCAGGGCATGACCAGCAGCACACCGTCCTGCCGCAGCGGCAGCACCTGCCGGGGCGGGCAGATGAGGCGACCCTCATGATGCTCGCGGCAGACCTGCGCCACCTCGTCCATCAGCAGGCCCCAGGGCAAGGCCCGGGCGGTGGCAGGACCATCCAGCATGCGAAGGCCGGGCAACTGCGTGGGATCGGTGGTCATGGTGGCAAGCATATCGAGGAGCGGCCCGCCGGCCTACGGTGGCGGCCTGGGGTTTCCGAGAACAGGACAAGAAGAAAAAAAGCCCGGCGCGAAGGGCCGGGCTTGGGGAGGCCATCAGGGCCATGCGCTCAGCGCGTCAGCGTCATTTGCGGGCCGGCGGCACGTCGGTGCAGGAGCCGTGGGCCACTTCCGCGGCCAGGCCGATGCTCTCACCCAGGGTCGGATGCGGATGGATGGTCTTGCCGATATCCACCGCGTCCGCGCCCATCTCGATGGCCAGTGCGATCTCGCCGATCATGTCGCCCGCATGGGTGCCGACGATGCCGCCGCCGATGATGCGGTGGGTCTCTTCATCAAACAGCAGCTTGGTGAAGCCTTCATCGCGGTTGTTGGCAATAGCACGGCCGGACGCATTCCAGGGCAGCAGCCCCTTCTTGTACTTGATGCCGCGGGCCTTGCACTCGTCCTCGGTGATGCCCACCCAGGCCACTTCCGGATCGGTGTAGGCCACGCTCGGAATGACGCGCGCATCGAAGCGGGACTTGGCCAGCGCCTCGTCACCCAGCAATTCGCCGGCAATGACTTCGGCCGCCACATGGCCTTCATGCACCGCCTTGTGCGCCAGCATCGGCTGGCCCACCAGATCGCCGATGGCGAAGACGTTGGGCACGTTGGTGCGCATCTGCACGTCCACCGGGATGAAGCCACGGTCCGTCACCACGACACCGGCCTTGTCCGCACCGATCTTCTTGCCATTGGGGCTGCGGCCCACGGCCTGCAGCACCAGGTCGTAGACCTGCGGTTCCTTCGGGGCGCCCTCGCCTTCGAAGGTCACCTTGATGCCCTCAGGCGTGGCCTCGGCCGACACCGTCTTGGTGTTGAGCATGATGTTGTCAAAGCGCGGCGCATTCATCTTCTGCCACACCTTGACCAGATCCCGGTCCGCGCCGGTCATCAGCGTGGGCAGCATTTCCACCACGTCCAGGCGGGCGCCGAGCGTGGAGTAGACGGTGCCCATTTCCAGGCCGATGATGCCGCCGCCGACGATCAGCATGCGCTTGGGCTTGGCCGTCAGTTCCAGCGCGCCGGTCGAGTCGATCACCCGCGGGTCCTTGGGCATGAAGGGCAGACGCACCGCCTGCGAGCCCGCGGCCAGGATGATCTTCTTGAACTTGAGCGTCTGGGTCTTGCCGCTGCGTTCCTGCCCGGTGCCGCTGGTCTCCTCGACCGACAGGTGATGGGCATCGAGCAACTGACCGTAGCCGCGCACCACCGTCACCTTGCGCATCTTGGACATCATGTCCAGGCCCTTGGTGAGCTTGCCAACGACCTTCTGCTTGTGGGCCAGCAGCTTGGGCAGCTCGACCGTGGGTTCGGCATAGGCCACGCCCAGGTCGGCGAAGTGCTTGACCTCGTCCATGACCGCCGCCACGTGCAGCAGCGCCTTGGACGGGATGCAGCCCACGTTCAGGCAGACACCGCCCAGCGTCGCATAGCGCTCGACCAGGGCCACCTTCAGGCCCAGGTCGGCCGCGCGGAAGGCGGCCGAATAACCGCCCGGGCCGCTGCCCAGAACGATCAGGTCGAATTCGGCGTCGGCGCTGCCGGTGTAGCTGGCGGCTTGCGGGGCCGGGGTGGCAGCGGCCTGAGCCGGTGCAGCCACCGGGGCCTGCGCTGCCGGTGCCGGTGCCGAAGCTGCAGGCGCCGGCGCCGATGCCGCGGGCGCCGGTGCGGCGGCCGCATCGCTCTCCAGCGTGACCAGCAGGTCGCCCTGGTTGATCTTGTCGCCCAGTTTGACCTTGAGCTCCTTGACCACGCCCGCCGCCGACGACGGAATCTCCATCGACGCCTTGTCGCTTTCCACCGTCACCAGGCTCTGTTCCGCCTTGATGGTGTCGCCCGGCTTGACCAGGACTTCGATGATCGCAACGTCCTTGAAATCGCCAATGTCAGGGACTTTGACTTCTACCAATGCCATAGCTGTCTCTCTTCAACTGTGATGCCGCCCCGCCGAAGCGGGACCGGAAGCTCATGTGTCCTCAGAGGACGATGCGGCGGAAGTCCGCGAGCAGTTGAGCGAAGTAGACGTTGAAGCGGGCCGCGGACGCCCCGTCGATGACGCGGTGATCCCAGCTCAGCGACAGCGGCAGGATCAGGCGCGGCACGAACTGCTTGCCGTCCCACACCGGCCGCGTCACGCTCTTGCACACACCCATGATCGCGACTTCCGGCGCATTGATGATGGGGGTGAAGTAGGTGCCGCCGATGCCGCCCAACGAGGAGATGGAGAAGCAGCCGCCGGTCATGTCGGCCGGCGAGAGCTTGCCGTCGCGGGCCTTCTTGGCCAGCTCGGACATTTCCGGGCTGATCTGGAAGATGCCCTTCTTGTCGGCATCGCGAATCACCGGCACCACCAGGCCCGTGGGCGTGTCCGCCGCAAAGCCGATGTGGAAGTAGTTCTTCAGCACCAGCTGGGCGTTGTCGCCCGTGCCGTCCAGCGAGGCATTGAACTCGGGGAACTTCTTCAGCGCCGCCACCGTGGCCTTGATCATGAAGGCCAGCATCGTCACCTTGACGCCGGACTTCTCGTTCTCCTTGTTCAGTTGAACGCGGAAGGCTTCCAGCTCGGTGATGTCCGCATCTTCATGGTTGGTGACATGCGGAATGGTGACCCAGTTGCGGTGCAGGTTGGCGCCGCTGATCTTCTTGATGCGGGTGAGGTCCTTGCGCTCGACCGGGCCGAACTTCTCGAAGTCGACCTTGGGCCAGGGCAGCAGGCCAGGGAAGGCCCCGCCGGTGGCGCCAGCCGGCGCAGCGGCCTTCTGGGCCACGGTCTGGACCGAGCCGGCCATGACGGCCTTGACGAAGCCCTGCACGTCCGTTTCGGTGATGCGGCCCTTGGGACCGGAACCCTTGACCTCTTCCAGCGGCACGCCCAGTTCACGCGCCAGCTTGCGGATGCTGGGCGAGGCGTGGGGCAGCTGGCCCTTGGGGGCGGTGGGTTCGTGCGGGGGCAGTGCGGCGGTCGGGACCTGACGGTCCGCGGCCGGCGCGGCCGGTGCCGGTGCGCTGGTGGTGGCTGCCGCGGGGGCTGCGGCCGAAGCCGTCGCCGGGGCGGCTGCGGCTGGCGCGGGTGCGGCTGCAGCGGCGCCGCCAGTCGCCTCGATCACGGCGATCGCCGTGCCCTTGGCCACCTTGTCGCCCAGCTTGACCTTGAGTTCCTTGATCACACCCGCGTGCGAGGACGGGATCTCCATCGAGGCCTTGTCGCTCTCGACGGTGATCAGGCTCTGCTCCACCTTGACGGTGTCGCCCACCTTGACCAGCACTTCGATCACGGCCACTTCATCGAAGTCGCCGATGTCGGGGATCACGATGGTGACCGGGCCGGCCGAGGCCGGCGCTGCTGCTGCTGCTGCTGCTGCTGCTGCTGCAGGTGCAGGTGCGGGAGCCGCAGCAGCCGGTGCTGCGGCAGCCGGTGCCGCTGCAGGGGCCGAAGCGGGTGCCGGTGCCGGAGCAGCCGCCGCCGCATCCGCCGATTCCAGCACCAGGATCACCGCGCCTTCAGCGATCTTGTCGCCGAGCTTGACCTTGAGTTCCTTGACCACGCCGGCATGCGAGGAGGGAATCTCCATCGATGCCTTGTCACTCTCTACCGTGATCAGGCTCTGCTCTGCCTTCACCGTGTCGCCGGGCTTGACCAGCAGCTCGATGATCGCGACTTCCGAGAAGTCGCCGATATCGGGAACCTTGACCTCAACCAATGCCATGGGGATGTCTCCGGGAAATTGTCTGATGCTCAGGCGTACAGCGGATTGATCTTGTCCGCCTTGATGCCGTACTTGCTGATGGCTTCGGCCACCTTGGTCGCCGGAATCTTGCCTTCGTCCGCCAGGCTCTTGAGCGCGGCCACCACGATGTAGTGGCGGTTGATCTCGAAGTGCTCGCGCAGCTTGGAGCGGAAGTCACTGCGGCCGAAACCGTCCGTGCCCAGCACCTTGTAGCTGCGGCCGGCCGGGATGTAGGCGCGGATCTGCTCGGCGTAGCTCTTCATGTAGTCGGTCGAGGCGATCACCGGGCCCTGCACCTTGCTCAGCTGCTGCGTCACATAGGGCACGCAGGCCAGCTCGGTCGGGTGCAGCAGGTTCCAGCGCTCGGCGTTCTGGCCGTCGCGGGCCAGTTCGTTGAAGCTGGGGCAGCTCCAGACGTTGGCGCCCACGCCCCAGTCCGCTTCCAGCAGCTTCTTGGCGGCCTGGCTTTCGCGCAGGATGGTGCCCGAGCCGAGCAGGTTGACCGTCAGCGGCTGCGCGGCGGCCTCTTCCAGCAGATACATGCCCTTGAGGATCTGCTCCTCGGTGCCGGCCTTCAGGCCGGGCATGGCGTAGTTCTCGTTGAGCAGCGTGATGTAGAAGAACACGTTCTCCTGGTTCTCCACCATGCGCTTAAGACCGGCATGCAGGATCACCGCCACTTCATGGGCGAAGGTCGGGTCGTAGCTGATGCAGTTGGGGATGGTGCCGGCCAGGATGTGGCTGTGACCGTCTTCGTGCTGCAGGCCTTCGCCGTTGAGCGTCGTGCGGCCGGACGTGCCGCCCAGCAGGAAGCCGCGGGCCTGCATGTCGCCCGCCGCCCAGGCCAGGTCGCCGATGCGCTGGAAGCCGAACATCGAGTAGTAGACGTAGAACGGGACCATCACCCGGTTGTTCGTCGAATACGAGGTGGCCGCAGCGATCCAGCTGGCCATGCCGCCGGCTTCGTTGATGCCTTCCTGCAGGATCTGGCCGGCCACGTCCTCGCGGTAGTACATCACCTGGTCCTTGTCGACCGGGGTGTAGAGCTGACCCTTGGGGTTGTAGATGCCGATCTGGCGGAACAGGCCTTCCATGCCGAAGGTGCGCGCTTCGTCCACCAGGATGGGCACGGTGCGCGGGCCCAGTTCCTTGTCACGCAGCAGCGTGGTGAGGAAGCGGACGTAGGCCTGGGTGGTGGAGATCTCGCGGCCTTCTGCGGTCGGGTCCAGCACGGCCTGGAAGGTGGCCAGGTCCGGCACCTTCAGGGCTTCGTCCGCCTGCGGGCGACGCTTGGGCAGGTAGCCGCCCAGAGCCTTGCGACGCTCCTGCAGATACTGCATCTCTGGCGTGTCGTCAGCCGGCTTGTAGAACGGGATCTTGGCCAGTTCCGAGTCGGGGATGGGGATGTTGAAGCGGTCGCGGAAGGCCTTGATGTCCTCGTCCTGCAGCTTCTTGGTCTGGTGCGCGGTGTTCTTGCCTTCACCGATCTTGCCCATGCCGTAGCCCTTGACCGTCTTGATCAGCATGACGGTGGGCTGGCCGACCGTGTTGACGGCGCGGTGGTAGGCGGCATACACCTTCTGCGGATCATGGCCGCCGCGGTTCAGGCGCCAGATGTCCTCGTCGCTCATGTTCTCGACCATCTTCAGCAGCTCGGGATGCTTGCCGAAGAAGTGCTTGCGCACGAAGGCACCGTCGTTGGCCTTGTAGGCCTGATAGTCGCCGTCCAGCGTCTCCATCATGACCTTGCGCAGCAGCTCCTGCTTGTCGCGGGCCAGCAGCGGGTCCCAGTAGGAGCCCCAGATCAGCTTGATGACGTTCCAGCCGGCACCGCGGAACTCACCTTCCAGTTCCTGGATGATCTTGCCGTTGCCGCGCACCGGGCCGTCCAGGCGCTGCAGGTTGCAGTTCACCACGAAGATCAGGTTGTCCAGCTTCTCGCGCGCGGCCAGGCCGATGGCGCCCAGGGATTCCGGCTCGTCCATTTCGCCGTCGCCCAGGAACACCCAGACCTTGCGCTTGGACGTGTCGGCAATGCCGCGGGCATGCAGGTACTTCAGGAAACGGGCCTGGTAGATGGCCATCAAGGGGCCCAGGCCCATCGACACCGTGGGGAACTGCCAGAACTCGGGCATCAGCTTCGGATGCGGGTAGCTGGACAGGCCCTGGCCGTCCACCTCCTGGCGGAAGTTGTTCAGCTGTTCTTCGGTGATGCGGCCTTCCATGAAGGCGCGGGCGTAGATGCCGGGGGCGCTGTGGCCCTGGATGTAGAGCAGGTCGCCGCCGTGCACGCCGTCGTCGCCATGCCAGAAGTGGTTGAAGCCGCAGCCCAGCATGGTGGCCAGCGAGGCAAAGCTGGAGATGTGGCCGCCCAGGTCACCGCCGTCTTCCGGATGCAGGCGGTTGGCACGCACCACCATGGCCATGGCGTTCCAGCGCATGTAGGCGCGCAGGCGCTCTTCCATCTCGATGTTGCCGGGGAAGCGCTCTTCCTGGTCGGGTGGGATGGTGTTGACGTAGGCGGTGGTGGCGGAGAAGGGAACGTCGATGCCGGCCTGGCGGGCATGATCGATCAGGGTCTCCAGCAGGAAGTGGGCACGGTCGCCGCCTTCGGTGCCAATGACGGCGGACAGCGCGTCCAGCCATTCCTTGGTCTCGAGAGCGTCGGTGTCATTGGCGGCTGCGCCGAGGAATGACTGGGGCTGCGCGGACATGGTTTTGTCTCCTGTTTTCACGGCCCGGCACCCCGGACCACACGACTAGCTTAGGCAAATGCCAGGGGCAAGGCACCTGCCAGAAGATGGAGGCCCCTGGGGCCCACGGCGGCGGAGTTTCGCATAAGCCCGGCATTTTCCAAATAGCGCGACGTCATTTCACTTTGTGAAATCTGGATCGGCTCAGCAGCAGGTCCCCATCCTGGCCGCGGCCCCGCGCGGGCGATCAGGGAATGCCCCGAGACCGGACCTCCGGGCGCACCGTTGGCGCCCGGGATAATCGTGCGCATGTTGTCCCGCCTCGCTGTCCAAGGCTTTTTGCGCCGCGCCCTGACCCCTGCCAAACGCCTCGTGTCCACCTGGTGGCGGCGGCAGTCTCCGTCACGTCAGGACCGGTTCGCCACCCTGGGGCCGCTGCTGTCGGTGCTGCTGTTCCTGGCGGCGATCGTGTCGGCCTTCTGGTACCTGCGCAACGAGGAAATCGAACGCGAGGCCGAGGCGGTCAAGCGCGACACCGAGATGGCCCAGCAGTTGATCCGCTCGCGGCTGATCGACAACGAGGACCAGTTGATCCTGCTGCAGCGGGACATCACCACCCGGGCCATGGACCCGATGGAATTCACCCAGCGCGCGATGACCATCGCCCGCAACCGACCCGAGATCACCCACATCTCCTGGATCAACCAGCGCCGGGAGCGCCGGGCCAGCGTGGCGGCCATCGGCGATCAGGCCGATACGCTGATGACCCTGGAGGGCGGCGACCCGTCCATGCCCAACGGACACGCCAGCAGCGAACCGGAAAAAGCCTTCCAGGCCGCCCGCGACCGGCGGTTGCGGGTTTATTCCGGCCCCTTCCCCGATGCCAACAACACCATCGTCTTCCAGCTGCAGCTGCCGCTGAGCGACCGCAACGGCTTTGGCGGCGTGCTGGTGGCGGAATATGCGGTCGAAGCGCTGGTGCGTTATTCGGTCCCGTCGGAGGTGACCAACCGGCATGCGATGGCGGTGCTGGACCCGCGTGAGCAGGTGGTGGCCAGCACCGTCACGCCGATGCCGGGCAGGCGCCTGACCCGCGCGCCCATCTTCTATGAGGTCCCCATGGCGCCGGCGCCTGGCCTGGTGCTGCGCGGCCAGGGCTACCGCACCTCCATCGGGCTGATCTCCAACACGCTGTTCTGGATGGTGATGGCGCTGTCGGTGCTCACCGTCTGGATGCTGCTGGGCACCTGGAAGCACATGCGGCGCCGGGCCCATGTGCAGAATGCGCTGGCGGCGGAGACCAACTTCCGCCGGGCGATGGAAAACTCCATGCTGACCGGCATGCGGGCGATGGATCTGGAGACCCGCATCAGTTATGTGAATCCGGCCTTCTGCGCGATGACCGGCTTTTCCGAGACCGAGCTGATCGGCCGCAAACCGCCCTTCCCCTATTGGCCGCCCGACCGCTATGAAGAGAACGTGCGGCTGCTGCAGCAGGAGATGCAGGGACGCAGCCCCGCCGGCGGGTCGGAGGTGAAGGTGATGCGCAAGGACGGCAGCATCTTCGACGCCCGCATGTATGTCTCGCCACTGATCGATCCCAAGGGCAAGCAGAACGGCTGGATGACCTCGATGACCAACATCACCGAGGCCAAGCGGGTGCGCGACCAGTTGTCCGCCTCGCATGAGCGCTTCACCACCGTGCTGGAAGGGCTGGATGCGGCGGTGTCGGTGCTGTCGGTGCAGCAGGGCGAGCTTCTGTTCGCCAATCGAAGCTACCGGCTGTGGTTCGGGGCCGACCCCAAGGGCCATGCCATGCTGGCGGGCTCGCAGCTGGGCCTGGCCGCGCCCAAGGAGCCGGCGGAGGACACGGAAGAGGATGTCGAGGACCTGGACGGCATGCCCGCGCCGCATCTGACCGAGATCGGCGCCGACTCCCGCGAAGTGTTCATCGCCCAGCTGGACATGTGGTTCGACGTACGCGCCCGCTATCTGCAATGGACCGACGGTCGGCTGGCACAGATGCTGATCGCCACCGACATCACCGCCCGTCGCCATGCCGAGGCCCAGCAGCAGCAGCAGGCGGAGAAGGCGCAGGTCACCAGCCGCCTGATCACCATGGGCGAGATGGCCTCCAGCGTGGCGCATGAGCTGAACCAACCGCTGACCGCCATCAGCAACTACTGCAACGGCATGCTGTCGCGGGTTCGCAGCGACAACATCCGCAAGGAAGACCTGATGGCTGCGCTGGAGAAGACGGCCAAGCAGGCGCAGCGGGCCGGGCAGATCATCCACCGCATCCGCGCCTTCGTGAAGAAGAGCGAGCCGCAGCGTCAGCCGGCCTTTGCGGCATCGATCGTGGAAGATTCGGTGGAGCTGGCCGGCATCGAACTGCGCCGGCGCAACGTGCAGATCCACACCTACGTGGCGCAGCGGCTGCCGGTGATGCGGGTGGACCCCATCCTGATCGAGCAGGTGCTGCTGAACCTGCTGAAGAACGCCGCCGAGGCGATCGACAACGCCGCCCTGCCCCCGTCACGCCGGCACATCGAGCTGCGGGTGGTGCCCAAACACACTGCCGAGCTGGGCGCCAACATCGAGTTTTCGGTGACGGACATGGGTCCGGGCCTGCCCGAGGAAGTGATCGAGCGGATGTACGAAGCGTTTTTCTCGACGAAGGCTGACGGACTCGGCATCGGACTAGGGTTATGCCGGTCCATCATCGAGTCGCATCAGGGCAGGATACGCGCCGAGAACTTATACAATGGGGCAGCCGTCGTCGGGTGCCGTTTTGCATTCACGATCCCCGTGGATATTCCGCGACCCGAGCCCTCCTTGCCTGACAAGATCCCTGAAAAGATCCATGACAAGGACGAAGGGACTGCTCACAACACCGCCGCAACACCATGAGCCTGATTCCGAAGAAGGGTACTGTCTACGTTGTCGATGATGATGAGGCCGTGCGAGATTCCCTGCAGTGGTTGCTGGAAGGCAAGGATTACCGGGTCAAGTGCTATGACTCCGCCGAATCCTTCCTCAGCCGCTATGACCCCCGCGAAGTGGCCTGCCTGATCGCCGACATCCGTATGGAAGGCATGAGTGGCCTGGACCTGCAAGACAAGCTGCTGGAACGCAAGAGCCCGCTGCCCATCGTGTTCATCACCGGTCACGGCGACGTGCCCATGGCGGTGCAGACGATGAAAAAAGGCGCGGTCGACTTCATCGAGAAGCCGTTCAAGGAAGAAGAACTGCTGAGCCTGGTGGAGCGCATGCTGGACCAGGCCCGTGGCGCCTTCGCCACCCAGCAGGAAGCCGCCAGCCGCGACGCCCTGCTGTCCCGCCTGACCACGCGTGAAGCGCAGGTGCTGGAGCGCATCGTGGCCGGCCGCTTGAACAAGCAGATTGCCGACGACCTGGGCATCAGCATCAAGACGGTGGAGGCGCACCGCGCCAACATCATGGAAAAGCTCAATGCCAACACGGTGGCCGACCTGCTGAAGATCGCGCTGGGCGCGACCGCCAAGGCAGGCTGAGCCCGCCCGATCATCCCCGAGGCCGCTGCATCAGCGGCCTCTTTTGCTTTCTGGAGTCCCTGGAGTTTTCGCATGACCGCACAACTGATCGACGGCAACGCCCTGTCCAAGAAGCTGCGTGGCGAGGTGGCCGCCCGCGCCGCCGCCCTGACGGCCAAAGGCATCAAGCCCGGCCTGGCCGTGGTGCTGGTGGGCGACAACCCGGCCAGCCAGGTGTATGTGCGCAACAAGGTCAAGGCCTGCGAAGAGGCGGGCCTGCATTCAGTGCTGGAAAAGTACGACGCCGGCCTGACCGAGGCCGAGCTGCTGGCGCGGGTGGAAGCCCTGAACCAGGACCCCAGCATTCACGGCATCCTGGTCCAGTTGCCGCTGCCGGCCCACATTGATGCGCACAAGGTGATTGAAGCCATCGCGCCTGAGAAGGACGTGGACGGCTTCCATGTGGCCAGCGCTGGTGCGCTGATGGTGGGTCAGGAAGGCTTCAAGCCGTGCACCCCGTATGGCTGCATGAAGATGCTGGAGTTCATCGGCTACGACACCAAGGGCAAGCATGCGGTGGTGATCGGTCGTAGCAACATCGTGGGCAAGCCGATGGCCATGCTGCTGCTGCAGGCCAATGCCACGGTGACGGTCTGCCACAGTGCAACGCCGGATCTGGCGCATTTCACGCGTCAGGCCGACATCGTGGTGGCCGCGGTGGGCAAGCGCAATGTGCTGACGGCTGACATGGTCAAGCCGGGTGCGGTGGTGCTGGATGTGGGCATGAATCGCACCGAGGACGGCAAGCTCTGCGGCGATGTGGACTTTGCGGGCGTGAGCCAGGTGGCCGGCTGGATCACGCCGGTGCCGGGCGGGGTGGGTCCGATGACCATCACCATGCTGCTGGTGAACACGATGGAATCGGCAGAGCGGGCAGCGGCCGCACGCGGCTGACGCCATGGCGGCTGCAAGGTCGCAGGGCCGCACGAACGAAGGGCGCCTTGGGCGCCTTTTTTTCCGCCCTTTTTCCGCCCCTTTTCGGCCCTTGTTGGCGTCATTTCTTCGCCGCTTTGGCGGGGAACGCTTCTCGACGGACGTTGCACTGAGCAACGGCCCCGATTCAGGGGGGGCGGGCACGCGGCTTGAAGCGCCAGTGCCCGCCCTCAGGTGAGACAGTCAGGGCAATAGCCTCCTTCAACGGATGCGATAGAAACCCCGCAGTTCGAGTGTGCCGAAAGGCTGAGACACTTGAACCTCTCGCCTGCCATCAGTATCCAGAGGATTGCATGGACGCCAATGCTGCTTCCCCCGCTGTCGTGTCAGTCACGACCCCCAACCCCTTGCTCTCCACCGCATCGCTGCCCGATTTCGCGGCGATTGAACCTGGGCATATTCAGCCCGCCATCAGTGAATTGTTGAACCAGGCGCGTCAGGCGCTGGCGGAGGTGACCGATCCGCAATCGCCTGCGGACTATGAGTCGCTGTCGCGGGTGCTGAATGTGGCCACCGAGCGGTTGGGCACGGCCTGGGGTGCCGTGGGCCATCTCAATGCCGTGGCCAACACACCGGCCCTGCGCGAGGCCTACAACGCCGTGCTGCCGGCCGTGACCGAGTTCTATACCGGTCTTGGGTCCAATGAAGCGCTGTATGCCAAATACAAGGCGATTGCGGGCAGCCCGGACCTGACGCCCGAGCGTCGGCAATTGCTCAAGCATGCCATTCGCGATTTCGTGCTGTCGGGTGCTGAGTTGTCCGGCGAAGCCAAAGAGCGATTTGCGAAGATTCAAGAGCGCAGCGCGGAGATTGCGCAGGCCTTCTCCGAACATGTGATGGATGCGACGGACGGGTGGAGCCTGTTCGCCACCGCGCAGGAAATGCAGGGCGTGCCGCCGGATGTGCAGGCCAATGCGCGCGCTGCGGCGGAGAAGGACGGCCGCGAGGGCTTCAAGCTGACGCTGCATTTCCCGGTCTACATGCCGGTGATGCAATATGCGGAGGACCGCTCGCTGCGGGAGCGTCTGTACCGGGCCTATGTGACCCGCGCCAGTGAACTGGCGGACAAGCCGGAATTCGACAACTCTGCGCTGATGCAGGAGCTGCTGGCGCTTCGTCAGGAAGAGGCGAAGCTGCTGGGCTTCAAGAATTTCGCGGAAGCTTCGCTGGTGCCGAAAATGGCCAGCTCGCCGGCGCAGGTGATGGACTTCCTGCGTGACCTCGCTCAGCGCGCCAAGCCCTATGCCCAGCGGGATCTGGATGAGTTGAAGGACTTCGCCAAGGCGGCGCTGCAGATGCAGTCGCTGGAAGCGTGGGACCTGGCCTATGTGTCAGAGAAACTGAAGGAAGCGCGTTATGCGTTTTCGGACCAGGAGGTCCGGCAGTATCTGACGCTGCCGCGGGTGCTGGAAGGCTTGTTCCGCATTGTGGACCGGCTGTTTGGCGTGCAGTTGGTACCGGCCAAGGCCTCGGTCTGGCATGAGAGCGTGCAGTTCTGTGAGCTGCGGCGCGGCGGACAATTGATCGGGCAGGTGTATCTGGACCTGTTCGCGCGCAATGGCAAGCGGCCCGGCGCCTGGATGGATGAAGTGCGCAGTCGCTGGAAGCGGCCGGACCTGCAAACTGCGGGCGCGGAGCAGATTCCGGTGGCGCATCTGGTCTGCAATTTCCCGCAGGGGGCGGATGGCAAGCCGGCTTTGCTGACGCATGATGATGTGATCACGCTGTTCCATGAATGCGGGCATGGCCTGCATCATCTGCTGACGCAGGTGAAAGAACTGGGCGTGTCGGGCATCTCGGGCGTGGAATGGGACGCGGTGGAACTGCCCAGTCAGTTCATGGAAAACTTCTGCTGGGAATGGGAAGTGGTGCAGCAGCTGTCGGGGCATGTGGACACCGGTGCATCCTTGCCGCGTGAGCTGTTCGACAAAATGCTGGCGGCCAAGAATTTCCAGGCCGGTCTGCAGACGCTGCGGCAGATCGAATTCGCGCTCTTCGACATGCGGCTGCATGCGGAGCCAGGGTCGGAAACCCGCATTCAATCCCTGCTGGAAGAAGTGCGGGCCGAGGTGTCGGTGAATCCTCCGCCAGCGTTCAATCGCTTTCAGCACAGCTTCTCGCATATCTTCGCGGGCGGCTATGCAGCGGGGTATTACAGCTACAAGTGGGCCGAGGTGTTGTCCGCCGATTGCTGGAGCGCGTTCGAGGAAGAAGGCGTGTTCAATCCGGAGACCGGGCGGCGGTATCTCGACGAGATCCTCTCGATGGGGTCGGTGCGGGATGCCATGGATAACTTCAAGGCCTTCCGGGGGCGGGAGCCCAAGATCGATGCGCTGTTGAGGCATCAAGGGATGGCTTGATCGGTGGCTGTGAGGGCGGCGCGGACGTGAGGACGGCGCCGCCGTGAGGGTGGCGCGGCGCTGTGGGTGGGGTGAGTCCGGAGGTCTTGAGGGCCTCAGCCCTCAAGACTCCCCTGCGGTGCTCGGAAGTCGGGGCGGGCCCAACTCGCTTCGCTCACCTCCGGCTCGCTCCGCTCAAACAGCCGGTCCCTCTAGCTAGTCATTGATGCGCGCTTCGCGCGCCCCCCGACTTCCTCCGCTCCTCGGCTCCTCCCACACCCCACCCACAGCGCCGCGCCACCCTCACTCACCACCACCAGGGACCTCGTCAGAACAATACAAATACGAGACCGATACCGGGGCAGCGCGCCCTGCCCGCCCCCCTCCCCGCCCTGCCCCGGACCCGCTTCAGCTTCTGTCTCTATCAGCATCAGCATGCGGCATCTACTCAGCGCATGCGGCATGTGGCATCTGCTCAGCCACAGTCGCTGGCCTCGGCACCTCGGTCATCGCAAAAGCGATCAAGCCTTCGCGTTGCCCCACTCTCCACCATCAAGACCTAACAACCTCACGACAGCCTCATTGCCCCACCAACGAAAAGCCGCTCGCCGCGCCCCGTTGGAACCAGGCGCGTCGAGCGGCAAGAGGGAAGGCGCTGTGGCTTCTGCTGTCAGTCGACCTGTGTCTTTCCCTTGGTCGTGGTCGTGCTTGTGGCCGCGGGCGCACGCTCACGCGCAGGTGCGGCTGCCGGCGCTGGCGCGCTTGAGGGTGCGGGGGCGGGTGAGGCTGCTGGCGAGGTCTTAGCCGCGTCCTTGAAGTCCCCCACCGTGGAAACGACAAAACCATCCACCGCAATGCGCTTGCGCCACGCCGCATTGACCTTGTCGACCGTCACGGCCTGAAGCGCCGCATCGCGCTCCGCCACCGTCTTCCAGGTGTCACCGCGCTCCGCCATGCCGAGCAAGGCCGCCGCCAGGTTGCTGTCGTCCGCCCGCCCCTGGCGCAGGCTCGCCAGAATGTCGGTCTTCGCGCGATTGAGCTCGGCTTCCGTGATGCCGTCTCGGCCCATGCGGGCGAGCTCGTCCTTGACCAGACTCAGCACCTGATCCCGGTTCTGCGGCGCAAAGCTGCCGTCGATCACCAGCTCAGCATCGTCCCCAAAGTGCGGCGCGGACAAAGACGCGCCGACACCGTAGCTCAGTCCAGCCTTCTGGCGGATGCTGACGGAGAGCCGGTTTTCAAGGGAGCCTCCACCCAGGATATGGGTGGCCACCATCAGCGGCAGATAGTCGGCGTCCCGGTCGTTCAGCGCAAAGTCCAGTCGCCAGCGCATGGCCGCATTGGCTTTGTCTTTGGCCTGCGCATCAAAGCGCGCCGCCGGGATGCGGTCCGCCTTGGCCTCGTAGCGGACATAGGCCGGCGCCTGTGGCTTTTTCCAGGTCCCGAAGAGCTGCTCCACCGCTGTGTCGATGCCATCGGGCACCGCGCCCACCACCGCCACCCGAGCTTCCTTGGCAGACCAGTACTGCGCATGGAAGGCCTTGACGCCCTCCAGCGTGGTGGCCTTGAGCTGGGCCAACTGCTCGTCTGTGCTCATGAGGTAGTCCGGATCCCCCAGCGTCACCCCGCGAGCGCGGTTGTAGTGGTCGCGCACCGCCGCCTGTCGCAAGGTCTCCAGGTCCTGCCGCTGCCCTTCGAGGCCTGCCAAGGAAGCCTTCTGGCTGCGGTCAAAGGCGTCCTGCGGCAGAAGCGGATGCTGCATCAGGTCTGCAGCCATGCGCAGCACCTCGAGCAGCGTGTCTTTCTCGGCGGAGATGCGTACGGTGGCCCCCTGGTCCTCGCTGCTGATGCTCAGGTCGGCCCGCAGTTGAACCAGGCGGTCCTGCAGCGCCTGCTTGGTCAGCGTCGGAGTGCCCTCTTCCATGAGCCGGGCAACAAGGTCGGTGCCGCGATGGCGGAAAGTCTCGTTGCGCTCGCCCCAGCGCAGCTGCATTTCCAGCTGCACGGCATTGGCGCGGGTGCGCTTGTTCAGCGCCATGAATTCAATGCCCGAAGGCAGGCGACGCGAGACCGTGCGCTCGGCCAGATGCGCCGGCGTCGGATCAAAACGCTCGCCCTCCTCCACCTTGGGCGGCCCCTGCAGACCCGCCAGGCGTGCATCCAGCGGCGGCGCGGCCGGAATATCGACGCGCTCGACTTTGTCGGCCGGCAGGTAACGGCCCAGGGTGCGGTTGGCGGGCCGCAGGTAAGCTTTGCGGACCCGCTCAACATCCGCCAGCGTGACCTTGGGGATGTCTTCCATCAACTGGAACAGCAGGCGCCAGTCGGTTGCGCCCAGGCTGGAGATCTGCTGGATGAGCGCTTCCGGATTCTTCATCTGCTCGCGGTAGGACATGAGCGCCAGCTCTCTGACCCGCACCAGTTCCGATTCCTCAAACGGCTTGCCGGTGCGGCCTTCGACGATGTCCAGCAAGCGCTGTTCAACCGCCGCCTGGTCGGCATCCGGGGGCAGTACCGCAAAGGCGCGGATGCCGCCAGGGTCCGCACTGCCCAGGCCGGTAAGGCCCGCAGCCAGCGTCAGCTTGGACTCGACCAGGTCCTTGTAGAGCTGACCACTGGGCTGCATGGACAGCATCAGACCCAGCACCAGCAGCGGCGCACTGTCCGGATGCGCCATGGCCGGTACGTGGTAGTAGCTCATCAGGATCGGTTGTCCGCCAACGCGCCGGACCACAACCGTGCGTTCCCCATCCTGCGGCGGTTCAACGGTGTAGGGGCGCGGCACCGTCGTCGGCGGGTTGCGCAGCCCGCCAAACAGCTGACTGATGCGGGTGAGCGTGCGGGCGGCATCGAAGCGGCCCGCCACCATCAAGGTGGCATTGTCCGGACGGTAGTAACGCTTGTAGAACGCCTGCAGCTTCTCGATGGGCACATTCTCGATGTCGCTCTTCGGGCCAATGGTGTCGTGACCATAGTTGTGCCAGTCGTAGGCCGCGCCCAGCACCCGCTTGTTGAGCACCTGGAAGGGCTCGTTTTCGCCGCGCTCATATTCATTGCGCACCACCGTCATTTCCTTGTCCAGGTCGGACTTGGCAATGAAACTGTTGAGCATGCGGTCCGCTTCCAGCGTCAAGGCAAAGTCCAGCGTCGCGGGGTCTGCATTGAAGTTGGAGAAGTAGTTGGTGCGGTCGGTGGTGGTCGTGCCGTTGAAACGCATGCCGCGTTTGGCAAAGACCTCCGCAATGTCCCGGTGGCGCGGCGTGCCCTTGAACATCAGATGCTCCAGCAGATGCGCCATGCCGTACTCACCCGGCGATTCATGACGGCTGCCAACGCGGTAGGTGATGTTGACGGTGGTGGTGCTCTGCGCGTCGTCCGGGAACAGCAGAACCTGCAGGCCGTTGGGCAGTCGATATTCGGAGATGCCGCCAAGCTCGCGGACGAACCGGGCCTGCGTGGCACGGGCCGCCGTGGTCTGCGGGGCGGGCGTTCCCGCCGTTGCGCTCGCGGGTCCGGGTGCGGAGGACGGTGCCCCCGCAGGCGCCGAAGTCTCCTTCTGGGCCCAAGTGGGAACAGCGGTGCAAGCCAGAAAGGCAGCCACAGCCAGCGCGTGAGGCAGACGGTGCACAGACCAGGCATTCAAGGGCATCACAGACATCCGCAGAAACTCCTTCATGACATCGGGGAACAGAGGGCTTCGGAACTTGGCTCCAACGCCCGCATTGATTCTCCGCGCGATTTGATGCTGCAGAGTGAAGCGACAAAGCAGCACCGCGCGCTCAGCCGCCACCCGAGCCCCATCGCTTGGCTCCATGGCTTCGATCCATGGCGTCTGCCCATGAGTTCCGGCGCATGACTTCCGACCCATGCGGAAGGACATGGGCCGCCGGAACCTCGACCGCAAGGGCCAATTCGGCTGCTGCAGTCTGTCTCCCCTGCCGTGCAGTGCAGCCCGCCGCCATAACGGTTCATCGCTTCTGGTTTGGCGCGGCGGGCCTCGTTTCCTAACCTGCCCTGCGACTTCATTCCCTGCGCCGCAGCTCGCCACACCGCGCTTGCACGCAGCCCTTTGCACGACAGGAGCTCACCCATGCACTCTGCCTCCCACCAGGTTCCACGCCAAGCCACGCCCGCCCGCTGCATCGCCTTGCTGATCGGCCTATGCGCGGGCGTCGCGCTGAACGCTGCGCAGGCCGAACCGACGCCCGAGACCAAGGTCAAAACCGCATGCCCCAAGATCGAAGCGGAGCTGTCTGAGGCGCTGAGCCTCTCGCAAGCCCGTCATCGCGACGAGGGCACCACGCTCGTGAGCTTCCGGCTGCACGGCACGGTCATCGACGAGATTCGGCAGCGCGGTGGCCCGGCGGTCTATCGTGGCGAGCTGCGTCGCGCGGTGCGGCGTCTGAGTTGCAACAACGGCGGCCTGGACAAGACCTATGTGATGCAGGTGGCCTTCGTCGAGAGTCCATCCAGCGCAGCCACCACCGCCCAGACCGGGACAGGCGCTCAGACCAGCGCTGGCGGCCTCGCAACGATGCGGATCACGCAGGTCGACGAAGCGCTCGCTCAGCGCTTCGTCGTTGCCCGCGACTGACCCGCCACAGACACTGGAAGACGCTGCATCAGGCCCACGGTGCCACCGCCTCACGCACCTGGGCGTCCAGCGTCGTGAGCGGCACGGCCAGCCGCGACTCGGCCGTGTCGGTCAAGGTCCTGCGACGCTCCCCCCACACCGGATTGGGAAAGTGGCTGTCCCAGTCAAACCGCGCAATGACATGCCAGTGCAGATGCGGCACCACATTGCCAAGCGTGGCCAGATTGATCTTGGTCGGCGACAAGGCCTGCCGCAGCGCTTGTTCCACCGCCACGACCACCGCCATGACAGCCTCGCGATCAGCCGCCGGCAGATCGCTGAATTCGGCCACGTGATCGGTCCAGATGACACGGTAGAAGGCCGGAAAATCCGGCTCGGTCGCGCGAATGACACGCCAGCGCTGAGCACTGGCCACAAGCAGGCCACCGGTGTCGCGGCACAAGGGGCAATCAGGGTGTTCCATGGGCAAAGGCGGACCGGGCCGGTGGCTAAGATCAACGCACTCTAGCCGAGCCCTGACCCAGGAGACTTCATGGCCCTTCGCCCGACCTCTGTCCGCCGTCGAACCCTGTTGCTGGGCGGCGCCGCCTCCACGCTGCTGGCCGGCACCTCGACCGTCGTGCGCGCGGACACCTGGCCCGCCAAACCGATCCGCTGGGTGGTGGCCTATCCGGCCGGCGGTGGCTCCGACTTCCTGGCCCGGCAACTCGCCCCGGTGCTCGGTCGCCAACTCGGCCAGACCCTGGTGATCGACAACCGCCCCGGCGCCGCCGGCGTCATCGGCACGGACAACGCCGCCAAGTCCCCGCCCGACGGCTACACCCTGCTAACCGGCGACAACGGCGCCATGGTGTTCAACGCGGCGCTCTACAAGAAGCTGCCCTATGCCCCGTCAGACTTCACGCCTGTCGCCTTCATGGCCCGCTTCCCGCTGCTGCTGGTGGTGAATCCGCAGGCCGGCTTCAGCTCGGTGCAGGACTGGCTGCGCCAGGTACAGGCCAAGCCGGGCCGCTACAGCTATGCGTCTCCGGGCGTGGGCAGCCCGCATCATCTGGCCATGGAGCTGCTCAAGGACCGGACCCACAGCTACATCGTGCACGTGCCCTATCGCGGCACCGCATTCTCGACGCAGGACATCATCGGCGGCGTCGTGCCGATGGGCATCCTCGATACCGCCGCCGCGCTGCCCCATCTGCGCAGCGGTCGCCTCAAGGCGCTGGCCGTGCTGTCCGGCAAACGCATCGCCGCCCTGCCGGACCTGCCCACCTTCGATGAGGCCGGCGTGAAGGGGGTGGAGGTGAGCGCCTGGCAAGGCCTGTTCGTCCCCAAAGGCACGCCAGAGCCCATCGTCAGCCGACTGGCCAGCGAAACCCTCAAGGCGCTGGCCCAGCCAGAGCTCAAGACGAAGTTGGAAGAGTTTGGGCTGGAAGTCGTTCCGACCGATGGCCCCAGCCTCGCTCGCTTCATCCAGCAGGAAACCACGCAGTGGCACGCCTTGATCCGCAGTCGGGGCATCAGCGCGGAGTGAGGCGCGGAGCGAGGCACAGAGTGAGCAACAGTGCACGAATCAGCAGTTCTGTCCGCAAAGCGGACGAATGGAAGCGGTACCGGCGCTAACGGACGGCGTCCAGCAGGCGCGTATTACTTCACGTGGTCAGCGAATAGCATTAGGTTATTCCCGCGATAGCCATCTGCGAGGCGCGCTAATCGCCTTACGGCAGCTTACAGTTTGATTTAAACCAAAAAAACGAACCGAAGGCGCCGCTTCCCCTCGGCGGTGCCTCTCGCCACCTAATCTGTTGGTGTAGGCCTGCGCTATGAATCCTCAACTGTCTGTCCGGACGACGGTCGCCCGTCGTGTGTCCCTGCTTGCCAGCTTTGGCATCGCCGCCTTGCTGGTGGTGATCTGCGGCGCCCTGTCCTGGGTGCTCACCGACCAGGCCCGTAAACGCACCGACGACTACATGGCCAGCGAGGCCGCTTCGGTGGCCCGGGTGGCCGATGCCCTGGACCGCACCGCCCGGGACTCCGCCAACCGTCTGTACGACGTGCTGGCCGCGGACCTGCCCGACGGCAAGTTCACCCTGGACGCTGAAGGCGAGCTGTCGCACGACGGCCGCAAGATCAACGGCAACCTCGACCTGCCCGACAGCTTCACCCGCCGGACCGGCGGTGTCGCCACCATCTTTGCCAAGAAGGGCACCGACTTCATCCGGGTGACCACCTCGCTGAAGAAGCAGGACGGCAGCCGTGCCATGGGCACGCTGCTGGACACCGCCGGCACCGCCTATGCCAAGGCCAGCGCCGGCGAGACCTATGTAGGCCCCGCCACGCTGTTCGGCGTCCCCTACATGACCCGCTACACCCCGGTGAAGGATGCCGGCGGCAAGGTGGTGGGCATTCTCTTCATCGGCTTTGACATGCGCGGCCTGCAAGAGGAACTGGTGCAACTGGCGGGCGCCGTGAAGCTGTTCGAGACCGGCGGCCTGTACCTGCTGGATCCGGGCAAGACGCCCGCTGATGCCGTGCTCAAGGGCCACCCGACCGCCAAAGGCAAGAAGCTGTCCGATGTACTGAAGCCGGAAACGGCGGAAGCGCTGGTCAAGCGCATTGCAGAAGACAAGGACGGCGTGCTGGAAGAGCTGCCGGGCGTCTACAGCACCGATCACAAGGACGCTTTCGCAGTGGCGCAGCGCTCCAAGGCCACCGGCTGGTATGTGGTGGCCGAAGCCTCCCGCTCGACGGCGCTGGCCTCCCACTACCGCACCCTGTGGGCCCTGTGGGGCTTGATGGCCCTGGCCGTGGTGCTGCTGGGCCTGGGCGTGACCTGGCTGCTGGGCCGCTGGGTCGGCCAGCCGATGGCGCTGCTGAACCGCGCCGTGGCCGCCGTGGCCAGCGGTGACCTGACGCAGCCGGTGCGTGTGCAGCAGCAGGACGACATGGGGGCCCTGGCTGCCGGTGTGGAACAGATGCGCCAGCAACTGGCCAGCACCATCACCGAAGTGCGCCACGCCAGCGACAGCATCGGCACCGCCAGCGCCGAAGTGGCGGCCGGCAGCCGCGACCTGTCCTCCCGCACCGAGCAATCCGCCAGCCATCTGCAGGAGACCGCTTCGGCCCTGGAAGAACTGGCCGGCTCGATGAGCCAGACCGCTGCCTCGGCGCAGCAGGCCCATCAACTGGTGGGCGAGTCGGACCAGGCCGCCCAGCGCGGCGGCGCAGTGGTGCAGCAGGTGGTGAGCACGATGGACGAGATAAGCAGCGCCAGCCGCCAGATCAGCGACATCATCGGCACCATCGACTCGATTGCCTTCCAGACCAACATCCTGGCGCTGAATGCCGCCGTGGAAGCCGCCCGGGCCGGCGAGCAGGGCCGCGGCTTTGCGGTGGTGGCCTCGGAAGTGCGTCATCTGGCGCAGCGCAGCGCGGAAGCCGCCAAGCAGATCAAGGGCCTGATCACCGCCAGCGGTGAGCGGGTGGAATCGGGCGCTCGACTGGTGAGCGACACCGGCGCCGCCATGCAGGCGATTGTGACCAGCGTGCGCCGCGTGACCGACATCATTGGCGAGATCTCCACCGCCGCCCACGAGCAGGCGCAGGGCGTGAGCCGTATCAACGGCGCCGTGGCCCAGCTGGATCAGGGCACGCAGCAAAATGCCGCGCTGGTGGAAGAAAGCACCGCAGCCGCCGAGAGCCTGCGCGAGCAGGCGCACCGGCTGGTCGAGCAGGTCGGACGCTTCCGCGTCTGACGCGGGACGCGGGTGCGGGGCACCCGGTCAACAACAAGGGATCGCTTCGGCGATCCTTTTTTGTTGGCGGCTGAGCCTGAGACGTGGCCGGCCCGCGGTCCCGGGTCCCTGGTCCCTTGACCCGCTGCACGTGGGACGCGCTTCAGGAGCCTTTCTTCTTGCCCAGCAGAAAGGCACGGTAGTCGTTGCTGGCGAATGCCGACTGGAGCTGCGCGATCCAGGCCTTTGCTTTTTCTCGCTGCGGCGACCCTTCCGGCCATCGATCCAGCATTTCGGATTCGTAGCTGCCGTCGCATCGCCCCCCATAGAGACAAAGGCTCATCGCGCGAAGATCGTCCGAGGGGTGAGCCGGATCCGTGCTGGCGTTGAATGCGGCCACCGTCATGGCTCGCGCAAACAGGTCCCGATCTTCCGACGATGATCCGCCCGCATTTGATCGCGGTTGCAGCCTCGCTCGAAGGGCGACCACTGCGGCATGAAGCTGCCCTTGTTCGGCCAGCTCCTTCAGTGCAGCCTCCATCGGCTTCCAGTCCAGCAAAGCTTGGAAGGCTGCCTGATAGGCCTTCGCGGCGGCATCATCGGCTTTGGGATCATCGCTCTCCAGCGGATTCGCAAACGGCCCGCAGCGGGCCTGGATCGTTTGCACCGCCATGGCCTGTGCCGCCAGTGCAGCCCCTTCCCGACCGACATTCGCCGCCTGCTGCGACTTGCGCAGCGCGTCCCGATCCGGATCGCTGAAGTCCCGCGTCGCCTGAAGCGCCTTCCTGCATTCGTGGGTCACCTGCTCCGCCATGGCGTAGGCCCCTGGCCCGCCCTTTTGCCGCATCTCCGTCACGAATGCGAGCGGGTTGGACGAGGTCATGCCGATCGCTATCGGGTGAAGCGTCGGTGCGGACGCACTCGGTAATGATGCACTCGGTGATGCTGCCGCCGCCGAAGCAGTGCCCCTGCTGGGCGTGGCTTCAGCAAGCTGAGGCTTGGGGGCCTCGATCACATCCCGCACCGCAGATCCGGAAGGGGATGGCTCGCGCTGGTCTTGGAAAAGATAGACCCCTCCCGCCAGCAAGGCCACGACGGCAATCAGGATGAGGGATGCTTTCGGAACTGAAGAGCCGTTCATCATTTACAAGTGCTTTCGGACGATTTCGTGAGTGCTGGGCTACGAAGTCCGGAACGGATGGGCATGGCTCCGAAACGGGGGCAACCACAATGTCCAAGAGCCGACCGGCTGCGGATTTGCAGAGCTGCAGAGCTGCACCTGACCGTCCAAAGCTCAACGGGCTTTGAACCACTGCCCCAGCACGGCCCGTTCTTCTTCCGTGATGCCGGTGGCGTTGTTCAGCGGCATGGCCTTCTGCACCACCGCCTGCTGATAGATGTCCTGCGCATGCTGCTCGATCAGCTCCGGCGTGTGCAGTTGAATGCGCTTGGGCGCCAGCGCCGCGTTGTGGCAGGCTTGGCAGCGGTTGTGCACGATGGCCTGCACCTGCTCGAAGCTGGGTGGTCCCGCAGGCACAGAGGCCGCGCCTGCGCCACCTACTCCCGTGGCGCCCCCCGCGGCGGACAAGGAGCCCGGAGTAGGGCCCGCCATCCTCACCGGCGACGGCGCCAACCCAACCATCAAGCCCACCAGCAGCACGCCCACCGCCACCAGCAGCGGCCACGCATTCACGCCCTTGTGGCGCTTGACGAACCAGGTCCGCACCAGCGCGCCCACCAGCATCAGCGCGATCAGCACCAGCCAGTTCCACGCATGGCTGTAGAGCATGCCGTAGTGGTTGGACAGCATCGCAATCAGCACCGGCAGCGTGAAGTAGGTGTTGTGCACACTGCGCTGCTTGCCGCGCTGACCAAAGATGGGATCCACCGGCCGTCCGGCCCGCATGTCCTCAATGACCTGCTTCTGCCCCGGAATGATCCAGAAGAAGACATTGGCCGTCATCATCGTGGCCATCATGGCGCCGACGATCAGAAACGCGGCCCGCCCGGCAAACAGCTGGCAGGCGCCCCAGGCCGCCGCCGCAATCACCACCGCCACCAGCGCCAGCACGCGCCCATCCTGCCCGATGCTGCCGTCCGCCTTGCGGCCAAAGCGCCGGCAGATCTGGTCATACAGCAGCCAGCCGCCGGCCAGGAAACACAAGGCGCCAATCACCGCGGCCGGCGCGCTCCAGTCATGCACCCGCTTGTCGATCAGGTAGGTGTCGGCATTGAAGAGATAGAGCAGCGCAAACAGCGCAAAGCCGCTCATCCAGGTCCAGTAGCTTTCCCAGTAGAACCAGTGCAGATGCTTGGGCAGATGGGCCGGCGCCACCATGTACTTCTGCGGGTTGTAGAAGCCCCCGCCGTGCACCGCCCAAAGTTCGCCGTCCACGCCCCGGGCACGCAGGTCCCCGCTGGTGGGCGGCACCAGGTGGTTGTCCAGCCAGACAAAGTAGAACGAGGCGCCAATCCAGGCAATGGCCACCACCACATGCAGCCAGCGCAGCAGCAGGTTGGCCCAGTCGAGCAGATAACTGTCCATCAGAGACATTCGTCAGGCACCGGATCACCACAGCGGGCGCTGTGATCCAGCGGAGCGTCGCGCTTGTCTGGGTGGGCGCCGCGGCGACGTGAGCAAAGTGTATACAGATCCCGCCTCGTCGACCTTGGGGCGAGCCCTCGAAACGTCGCGCGCAAGGCACAAACGCGGCGTCAGAACGGCGGCGCCAACACAGCGGCCTCATAACGGCGACGTCCGCGCCCCTCAGTCCTGCATCAACTGCGCCACCGCCGCCAGGGCCACCACCTCCGGTTGCTTGCCCTGAATGCCGGGGATACCGATGGGGCAGATGACCCGGGCCAGTTCGGGCTCGGTGAACCCTCGCGCTTCCAGCCGGTGCCGGAACGCCGCCCATTTGCTCTTGCTGCCGATCAGACCGATGGAGTGAAGGTCCCCCTGCTCGCGCTGACGCTTCAGGCAGGCCGCCAGGATGTCCAGGTCTTCCGCATGGCTGAAGCTCATGATCAGCACCCGCGACCCGGGCTCGACGAACGGCACCGCCGCCTGCACCGGCTCCGACTGCTCCGCCCGCACGTTGTCCGGCAGCGGGTCCGGGAAGACGCCGTCGCGGCTGTCCAGCCACAGCACCCGCGCTGGCAGTCGGGACAGCAGCGTCACGATCGCCTGCCCCACATGGCCGCCGCCAAACAGCGCCACCGCACGCCAGCCTTGCTGGCCGCCCAGCCGCTCGTCCAACTGGGCGATGGCGCTGCCATCCAGCCATTCAAAATCCAACCACACCACGCCACCGCAGCACTGACCGAGGTTCACGCCCAGCGCGAATCGCTGACGAGGCTCCAGCACATGCCCCGCCGCCAGCGCTGCGCGGGCCCGCGCAATGGCCTCAAACTCGAGTTGACCGCCGCCGATGGTGTTGAGCACCTCCGACGACGTCACCGCCATCCACGCCCCGACCTCACGCGGCCCGCTGCCGTCCACCCGCGCCACCCGCACCAGCACGGCCGGCGCATGGGCCAGCCGCAGGGCCAGGGTCTGCCAGGGGCGCAGTGCCATCTCAGCTGCCCCGGTAGGTGGAATACGACCAGGGGCTGGCGAGCAGCGGCACGTGATAGTGCGCCGATGCATCCGCAATGCCGAAGTCCAGTGGCACCTCGTCCAGGAAGGGCGGCTGCGGCAGTACCACACCGCTTGCACTGAAGTAGGCCGCCACCGCAAAGACAAGGCGGTAACGCCCCACCTGCAGCGCGTCCCCTTCCAGCAGCGGCCCGTCGGCCCGGCCGTCCGCATTCAGATGCAGCGACTTGAGCAACTGCGGCTCGCCCGCCCCCTCCAGTCGGAACAGGCGGACCGCCATGCCGGCCGCAGGAGCGCCGTGCATCGTGTCCAGAACGTGGGTGGTGAGCTTGCCCATCGAGAAGGTCGGCGCACGGCGCCGCGAGGTTGCGAATGAGCCAAAGTGTATACACTCCGGAACACAATGAGCGTGTCACCCCTGTCGTCCACTGGCTCCGCCACCCTGCCCCCGGGCAGTTCGATGACTGAGCAGATCACCGCTGCCATCACCCAGGCCATCGTCGAGCGGCGCCTGATGCCTGGCACCAAGCTGGTGGAGCAGCAGTTGGCCGATATCTTCCAGTGCTCCCGCACGCTGGTGCGCCAGGCGCTGAACCAGCTCAGCCGCGACCGGCTGGTCAAGCTGGAGCCGGCGCGAGGGGCCTTCGTGGCCCAGCCGGGCGTCGAAGAGGCCAGGCAGGTCTTCGAGGTGCGCAAGATGCTGGAGGCCGCCATGCTGGCCGACCTGTGCCGGCACATCACGCCCGCCCAGGTGCGGCAGCTGCGCGCTCATCTGAAGCAGGAGCGGGAAGCCGTCAGCCGGACGGATGTCCCTGGCCGCACCCGCTTGCTGGCTGACTTCCATGTGGTGCTGGCCCGCATGCAGGGCAATGCGGTGCTGGCGCAGATCCTGGCGGACTTGCTGTCCCGCAGCTCCCTGATCGCCTTGATGTATCAGAGCTCCCATTCCGCCGCTGAATCGCAGGCCGAGCACGAAGCCCTGGTGGACGCACTCGAGGCGCGTGACGAGCAGGCCGCCCTCCAGCTCCTGGAGACCCACCTGGGCAATGTGGAGGCCAATCTGCGGCTCCATCCCCGCGTGCAGGATCTCAAGGCCGTGCTGCAAGCGGGGACCGGACCCGCGCTGAAACGCCGCCCGAAACTGGCGGCCCTTCCCATATCGGAGTCCGAGCCCAAGCTCAAGCCCAAGGCAACCGCCAAGGCAAACGCAAAGGCAAAGCCCTCGCTCAAGTCCACCCCCAAGGCCCGCCGCGCCTGAACCGCCGCCTTTCGGAGTCCTCCCCATGCCCACACCCCCGACACCTTCCTCGTCCGGCTCCCTGCAGCGATCCCCCGGCTACCCCCGGGACCTGATCGGCTACGGCGAGCATCCGCCACAGGCGCAGTGGCCCGGCCAGGCCCGCATCGCCGTGCAGTTCGTGCTGAACTACGAAGAAGGTGGCGAGAACTCGGTGCTGCACGGGGACGCCGGCAGCGAGCAGTTCCTGTCCGAAATGTTCAACCCCGCCGCCTATCCGGCCCGGCACCTGAGCATGGAGGGCATCTATGAATACGGCTCCCGCGTGGGGGTGTGGCGCCTGCTGCGTGAATTCGAAAAACGCGCGCTGCCGCTGACCGTGTTCGGCGTCTCCATGGCGCTGGAGCGGCATCCCGAGCTCACCCAGGCCCTGGTCCAGCTGCATCACGAGATCGCCTGCCACGGCTGGCGCTGGATCCACTACCAGGGCATGGACGAAGCCACCGAGCGCCAGCACATGGAGATCGGCATGGACATCCTGCAGCGCCTGACTGGTGAGCGGCCGGCAGGCTGGTACACCGGCCGCGACAGTCCCAACACCCGCCGTCTGGTGGCGGACTTCGGCGGCTTCGAATACGACAGCGACTACTACGGTGACGACCTGCCCTTCTGGCTGCAGGTGCGCAAGACCGACGGGACGCTGGCGCCGCATCTGGTGGTGCCCTACACCCTGGACTGCAACGACATGCGCTTTGCGCTGCCGCAAGGCTTCAGCCATGGCGACGAATTCTTCGACTACCTGCGCGACAGCTTCGACGTGCTGTATGCCGAAGGTGCGGAGCATCCGAAGATGATGAGCATCGGCATGCACTGCCGCCTGCTGGGCCGCCCCGGTCGCATGCGGGCCTTGCAGCGCTTCCTGGACCACATCGAAAAACATGAGCGGGTCTGGATCACCCGCCGCGTGGACATTGCCCGCCACTGGCGCCAGACCCATCCCTTCGATCCCGCCACCGCCTTTGTCTGGGGCTGAAGCCGAGAACTACGATGAGCAGCCTTCCTCCCATGTCTTCCGCGCCTGAAGCGGCTTCGGCCGCCGGTCCTTCCAGCAGCACGAGCCCCCCACCCCGCCTGACGTTGGCCCAGTTGGCCACCGCCGACGAAGCCGGCTTCGTTGCCGCGCTGGACGGCATCTACGAGCACTCGCCCTGGATTGCTCAGCGCGCCCACGCCCGCCAACCCGCGGGCGGATTCGCCAGCCTGGCCGGCCTCAAGCAGGCGCTGGCCGATGTGGTGCGCACCGCAACGGTGGACGAGCAACTCGGCCTGATCCGTGCCCATCCGGAGCTGGCCGGCAAAGCGATGGTGGACAACAGCCTCACCGCCGAATCCAGCAACGAGCAGAGCAAGGCCGGCCTGACCCACTGCACGCCGGAAGAATTCAAGCAGCTCCAGCAGCTCAATGCCGACTACAACGCCCGCTTCGGCTGGCCCTTCATCCTGGCGGTGCGGGGCCCCCGCGCACTGGGCCTGAGCCGCTCGCAGATCATCGAGACCTTCGCCCGCCGCCTGCTAGGCCACCCGGAGGTGGAACGGGCCGAATGCCTGCGCAATATCCACCGCATTGCCGAGATCCGTCTGAATGACCGTTTCGGCGTGCGCCCCGCGCTCGGGGAACAGGTGTGGGATTGGGCCGAGTCGCTGGCGCGTTTCTCCGACCCCGGCTTTGCCGAGCAGGGCCAGCTCACCGTCACCTACCTGACCGAGGCGCATCGCGCAGCCGCCACCCAGCTGATGGCCTGGATGCGGCAGTGCGGCTTCGACGAGGTGTCGCTGGATGCCGTGGGCAACGTGGTGGGGGTGTATCACGGCCACTCGCCGGACGCCCCGCGCCTGCTCACCGGCAGCCACTACGACACGGTGCGCAACGGCGGCAAGTACGATGGCCGCCTGGGCATCCTGGTTCCGATGGCCTGCGTGCGCGAGCTGCATCTGCAGGGGCGGCGCCTGGCCTGCGGCATTGAGGTCGTCGGCTTTGCGGAGGAGGAAGGCCAGCGTTATGGCGCCACCTTCCTGGGCTCCAGCGCCCTGACCGGTCACTTCGATCCGGCCTGGCTGGACCAGCGCGACACCGACGGCGTCACCATGCGCGACGCCATGCTGCAGGCGGGCCTGCCTGGCTCGATGGCCGCCATCGAGGCGCTGCGACGCGATCCCTCGCGCTATCTGGGATTTGTGGAGGTCCACATCGAGCAAGGCCCGGTGCTGGCTGAACTGGACCTGCCGCTGGGGGTGGTCACCTCGATCAATGGGAGCGTTCGTTATGTGGGGGAGGTGCGCGGACTGGCGTCGCACGCCGGCACCACGCCGATGGACCGCCGCCGCGATGCGGCCGCCGCGGTGGCCGAGCTGATCCTGTTCGTCGAGCAGCGCGCGGCCGCCATCCCCGATGCCGTCGGCACGGTGGGCCAGCTGCAGGTGCCGGCCGGCTCCATCAACGTGGTGCCGGGCCGCTGCCTCTTCAGCCTGGACCTGCGGGCCACCACCAACGACGCCCGGGACACCCTGGACCGGGACGTTCGCGCCGCCCTCGACGCCATCGCCCAGCGCCGCGGCGTGCATGTGCAGTTGCAGCGCACCATGGCCGTCTCCGCGGCCCCCAGTGACGCCGCCTGGCAGCAACGCTGGGAGGCGGCGGTGCAGTCCCTGGGGCTGCCGGTCCACCGCATGCCGTCGGGTGCCGGCCACGATGCGATGAAGCTGCACGAAGTGATGCCGCAGGCCATGCTGTTCCAGCGCGGCCTGAACCTGGGCATCAGCCACAACCCCCTGGAGTCGGTCACCACCGACGACACCGAACTCTGCGTCCAGGCGTTCCTGGCGCTGCTGGAAGGCCTGTGACCCCTATGACCGCCCTGTCCCCCTACGAAGCGCTGGACGCCTGGATCGATGCCCACTTCCATGACGAGGTGGCCTATCTGCAGGCGCTGGTCCGCGTGCCCACCGACACCCCGCCCGGCAACAACGCCCCCCATGCGGTGCGTACCGCCGAATTGCTGGCGGCGATGGGCCTGCCGGCCGAGCAGCACGAGGTCCCCGCCGACGAGGTGCGTGACTACGGCCTGAGCTCAATCACCAACCTGATCGTGCGCCGCCGCTATGGGGCGGACGGTCCGGTGGTGGCCCTCAATGCTCATGGGGACGTGGTGCCACCCGGAGAAGGCTGGACCCATGATCCCTACGGTGCCGAGATCGAAGACGGTCAGCTCTTCGGGCGCGCCGCCGCCGTGAGCAAGAGCGACTTCGCCACCTACACCTTCGCCCTGCGCGCGCTGGAGGCCCTGGGTCAGCCGCTGCGCGGCGGCGTGGAACTGCACTTCACCTACGACGAGGAATTCGGCGGCGAGCTCGGCCCCGGCTGGTTGCTCAAGCAGGGCCTGACCCGCCCGGACCTGCTGCTGGCCGCCGGCTTCAGCTATCAGGTGGTGACCGCCCACAACGGCTGCCTGCAGATGGAAGTGACCCTGCACGGCAAGATGGCCCATGCCGCCATTCCGGACACCGGTGTGGATGCGCTGCAGGCGGCGGTCGTGCTGCTGCAGGCACTGTATGCGCGCAATGCGGTCTACCGCGGCATCCGCTCGCAAGTCCCCGGCATCAACCATCCCTATCTGAATGTGGGCCGCATCGAGGGTGGTACCAACACCAATGTCGTGCCCGGCAAGGTGGTGCTGAAGCTGGACCGTCGCATGATCCCGGAAGAAGATCCGGTCGCGGTGGAACAGGAGATCCGCGAGGTCATCCGGGCCGCCACCGCCGAGCTGCCCGGCATCACCGTGGACATCCGCCGGCTGCTGCTGGCCCGGGCGCTGCAACCGCTGCCCGGCAATCAGCCGCTGGTGGAGGCGCTGCAGCGTCACGGCCAGGCCGTCTTCGGCGAGCCCGTGCCCACTTCCGGCACGCCGCTCTACACCGATGTTCGGCTGTATGGCGAATACGGCATTCCTGCGGCCATCTACGGCGCCGGTCCGCGCACCGTGCTGGAGTCGCATGCGAAGCGGGCCGATGAGCGACTGGTGCTGGAAGACCTGCGCCGCGCCACGAAGGTGGTCGCCCGCACGCTCTATGACCTGCTCCGCGCTGCCTGATCCACGCCGCCTGATCCACGCCGGGCCGCGTCACCCGGGTAGTTCCCCTGAGTGACCGAAGTCATGCCCGGCGCAACTGGGCACAATGCCCGCACCGCCCCCCCGCCCGGCGGGGCCACAAGCCCTGCGGCGCGGCGATGTCTCACCGACTCCCTGGAGTTCCGTCCCATGACCTTCCGTCTTTCCATCGGTGCCGCCCTGGCCCTGAGCGTCTGCGCCCAGCTGTCTGCCCAGGCGCAATCCCAGCCGCAGCCGCAGTCCGCAGCGGACTCGGCCAGCGCCCCCGCCGCAGCGACCAGCGTCACTGCAGCGGCCCCGCTGACCTACCCGGCCACCCGCAAGGTGGAGCAGTCCGACAACTACCACGGCACCATCGTCCAGGACCCTTACCGCTGGCTGGAAGACGACAACAGCCCGGAAACCAAGGCCTGGGTGATGGCGCAGAACGCCGTCACCGACCGCTTCCTGCAGGCCATGCCGCAGCGACTGCCGGCCCGCAAGCTCTACACCGAGCTCTACAACTTCGAGAAGATCGGTGTGCCCTTCAAGGAAGGTGGCCGCTACTTCTGGACCCGCAATGACGGTCTGCAGCAGCAGTCGGTGCTCTACACCGCCCGCTCGCTGAAGGACACACCGCAGATCGCGCTGGACCCCAACACCCTGTCCAAGGACGGCACGGTGGCCCTGTCCGGCACCGCCATCTCGCGCGACGGCCGTCTGCTGGCCTACGGCATCGCCGGCGCCGGCTCCGACTGGCAGACCTGGAAGGTGCGGGACCTGCAGACCGGCCAGGACCTGCCCGACACCGTCGAATGGGTGAAGTTCTCGTCCGCGTCCTGGACGCCGGACGGCAAGGGCTTCTTCTACGCCCGCTACGACGCGCCCAAGTCCGGCGAGGCTCTGACCGGCGCCAACTACTACCAGAAGCTCTACTACCACCGCCTGGGCACCCCGCAGTCCGAGGACATGCTGGTGGCCGAGAACAAGGACGAGAAGCAATGGGGCTTCGGCGCCGATGTGACCGATGACGGGCGCCTGGCCATCATCAACATCTGGACCGGCTCGGGCCGCAAGAACGGCCTGATGCTGCTGCCGCTGGACGCACAGGGCGGTTATGCCGGCGCCAAGCCGGTGCCGCTGACGATGGCCTTCGACGCGGAATACGTGCCGGTGGTGCTGGACGGCCAGCGCCTGATCCTCAAGACCGACAAGGACGCGCCGCGTGGCCGCCTGCTGGCGGTGGACCTGGGTAAGGACTGGACCGTGCCGGACGCTGGCACCTGGACCAGCCTGGTGCCCGAAGCCAAGGAAGCCATGGTGAGCGCCAGCGGTGTCGGCGGCCGTCTGCTGCTGAGCTATCTGGCCGATGCCTCGACGCTGGTGCGTGAATACGGCGCCAACGGCAAGCATGTGCGCGACATCCGCCTTCCCGGCATCGGCACCGCCGCCGGATTCAGCGGCAAGTGGCAGGACAGCGAGACCTTCTTCAGCTTCACCAGCCTGACCTCGCCCGGCGAGATCCACCGCCTGGATGCCAAGACCGGCAAGACGGAACTGTTCAAGCGTCCCAAGACCGCCTTCCAGGCCGACCAGTTCGAGATGAAGCGCGCCTTCGTCACGAGCAAGGACGGCACCAAGCTGCCCGTCTTCATCGCCCACCGCAAGGGCCTGAAGCTGGACGGCAACAATCCGACCCTGCTGTACGGCTACGGCGGCTTCAACGTGCCGATGACCCCCGGCTACAACGTGACCGCAGCCACCTGGATGAAGATGGGCGGCGTGTACGTGCTGGCGGTGCTGCGCGGCGGCGGCGAATACGGCGCCTCCTGGCATGAGGCCGGCACCAAGGAGCGCAAGCAGAACGTCTTTGACGACTTCATCGCGGCGGGCGAATGGCTGGTGCAGAACAAGTACACCCGTCCCCAGCGCCTGGCCATCAATGGCGGCTCCAACGGCGGCCTGCTGGTCGGCGCGGTGGTCAACCAGCGGCCCGACCTGTTCGGCGCGGCCGTGCCGCAGGTGGGCGTGATGGACATGCTGCGCTTTCAGAAGTTCACCATCGGCTGGGCCTGGGTGTCGGACTACGGCACCTCGGACAAGCCGGAAGACTTCCAGTGGCTGATCAAGTATTCGCCGCTGCACACCATCCAGAACAACAAGCGTTATCCGGCGGTGCTGGTGACCACCGGCGACCATGACGATCGCGTCGTGCCGGCCCACAGCTTCAAATACACCGCCACGCTGCAGGCGGCCAATACCGGCCCGGCACCCAAGCTGATCCGCATCGAGACGCAGGCCGGCCACGGCGCTGGCAAGCCCACCTCCAAGATCATCGAGGAGCGGGCGGACATCCTGGCCTTCATCGCCAACACCTTCGGCATGGACGTGCGCTGATCGTCGCAGCGGCCGGCTCGACCGGCCGCCCCAACAAAAAAACCCGGCGCCTAGCGGTGCCGGGTTTTTTTCGTCAGGAGGCCGAAGCCTCCCGGGGCTCAAGTCCTCAGAACTCGTAGCGGGCGCGCAGGTTGAACACGCGGCCGCGGATGTCGTAGAGGCTGGGGTTGTAGCCCACCGAGTAGTAGGTGGACGAGGCCACATCCGTCGGCGGGGCCTTGTCGAAGACGTTGTTGATCACGCCCGACAGGGTCCAGTTCTTGAAGCCGGTGTAGCCCACCGACCAGTCGGTGGTGGTCATGCCGCCCATCTTGCACAGGTCATAGCGACCTGCGGCCGTCGCAGTCGCGCTGCAGGTGCTGTCCGGGTCATAGCTCTTGAAGCCGCCCTGGAAGCGCACCGCCACGCCGGTCGTCCAGTCGCCGTAGGCGTAGTTCACGGCGGCGTTGAGCTTCAGGGCCGGCGTGCCGTAGTAGCCGACATAGTCGAGGGTCTCGCTGCCGGCTTCGGTCTGCTCCTTCTGGCTCAGCACGCGGGTGCCGGAGAAGCTGAAGCGGACGTCATGACCGGCGGCCGGGCGCCACTTGAAGCGGGTCTCCCAATCCACGCCCGAGGTCGACTTGCGCGACATGTTGCGGTACTGACGGATGACCTGCGTGATTTCGCCTTCCGAGTTGCGGATCACCGCGCCCGGGAATTCAGCCACACGGTCCACCACATCCTGCGCGCTCAGGCGGTCCACCACGTTGCGCACGATGATGTGATAGGTGTCCAGGGTCATCTCCATCCAGTCGGTCGGATTGAAGATGAAGCCTGCGGTGATCGAATTGGAGCGTTCGGGCTTGAGGTTGCTGTTGGACGAGATGACGCTGGAGACCGACTGCGCGCAGTTGGTGTTGGAGCTGCTGTAGACCGGGCACAGCACCGGGTCCTGCACCGTGGTGAATGCAAACACCGTGGACTTGGTGATCTGCGACAGCGACGGCGCGCGGAAGCCGTTGGCATAGGTCGCGCGCAGGGCCAGCGAATCCACCACTTTGTACTTGGCGCCCAGCTTGCCGGTGAAGGCGGAGCCGAAGTCGTTGTAGTGCTCGACGCGGGCGGCCGTCTGCGTCTCCAGGTTCTTCAGCAGCGGTGCCTGCAGTTCGGCGTAGGCGGCCGCCACGTTGCGGGAGCCGTTCGCCTGCGAGATGCCCAGACCGATGATGTCGCCGGACCCGATGTGGTCATCGGCCGAGACCTTGAAGGTTTCGCGACGCAGTTCACCGCCCACACCCAGCATCATCGGACCGCCGGGCAACTGCAGCAGCTCGCGGGAGCCGCGCAGGTCCAGGGAGGTGGTCTGGGCGGTGCCGGTGTTGTTCAGCTTGGGCGACAGCGCGCTCAGCACCTCGGCGCTGTTGGTGCCGCCGAAGCGATAGGTGTGGTTGGCGACAGCGGCATTCAGGGCCGACGCGCTGATGAAGCCATAGCGGTCTTCGCTCTTGTCCTGCCAGTGATGCAGGAAGCCGACATCCAGGTCCCAGCCCTTCCATTCGAACTGGCTGCTCAGCACCAGGCGGACGTTGTCGGTGGTGTTCTCGGTGTAGCGGGCAATGTCGGTGAAGCGGTAACGCAGTGCCAGCGCCGTCGGCGTGGTGTAGCCCAGCACCGGATTGGTGGCGCTGGCGGCCGAGGTCGGGTTGTCCGGATGATCGGCCGGCAGCACCAGGCCGGCGTAGGTCACCGAATTGCCGGCGGCATCGCCCCAGGTGGTGGACGTTTCGCCCACAGTGGCCGAGGCCGAGTTGTAGCGGCTGCGGGTGCGGGAAGCCAGCAGCTCCGCATTGATCTGCGCGCCGCTGTCCAGATTCAGCGTGCCCTTGAGCAGACCGGACACCTTCTTCTGCTCGGAGACGTAATACAGGTCCTTGCCATACGTGCCATAACGGCAGGTCGTGACGTTGGTGGTGCTGGTGAACTGGTCTTCCGTCGGGCAGTTGCTGGCCATGCCCTTGAAGGTGCCGGTCGCCCCATTCTTGTAGGTGTAGAGGTTGCCCGGGTTGGAGTAGGTGCTGTTGAGCGTGTTGCGGCCAAAGAGGCTGCCCAGGGTGTTCTGGTCGGCCAGCGACAGGTTGTCGGTGATGGCCACCGGATCACGCTGGGACACGTCCAGCACGCCGAACAGGTTGTAGCCGTCGGTGGCGGCATTGCCGCGGCCGATGGACACGGTGCCGTTGCGGGTCTTGAACAGGCCGTCTCCGCGCTGCGCCGCCGCCACTTCCAGGGCCTGGCCGGTGTAGTCGCGCTTGAGGATGATGTTGATGACGCCGGCCAGTGCATCGGAGCCGTACAGGGCCGAGGCGCCGTCCTTCAGCACTTCCACCCGCTCCACCGCCGACAGCGGAATCGAGCTGACGTTGAAGATGGTGCCTTGCCCGGTGTTGGGGTCGATGGCGGCAGCCGGTGCCATACGGCGACCGTTGAGCAGGGTCAGCGTCGCCGCCGATCCCAGGCCCCGCATCGACACCGAGGAGGTGCCCGCTGCCCAGCCATTGCCACTGCTCAGGTCCTGCTGACCATCCCCGGACACAGCCGACACGTTGCGCAGCAGTTGCTCCACCGTGGTGGCGCCGCTGCGTTCGATCTCCTGGCGGGTGATCACCGTCACCGGGGCCGAGGTTTCCTTGTCGGTGCGCTTGATCATGGAGCCGGTGATTTCCACCTTCTCCAGTTGCTGGTTGGTGCTGGGCGCGGCGGCAGTCTGTGCATGCACCGACACCACGACGGGCATCAGCATGGCAAGGACGGTCAATCGGGGACGCAATGGCATGGGGTCTTCCTGAACTGAAAGGGAGAGGACAAACAGAACAAAACGTGCCGGCCGGTCACGCTTTTAAAAATTCTGTAATGCACCCGCAAATGCCGCCCGGAGAAAACCGCCGGGTTTGTAGAAAGCCGCTGTGATGCATCCCGATTGCAGGGAAATCACCGAGCGGCAGAGGCGCCCGGTGTTGGTTCAGCGCTGCACGTAGGCGGAAGGCTCGGCGCGCCATTCGGCACGCGCATCGCTGCGCCGAGGCATGCAGCCTTGCGTGCGATGGTGGCGACGGAACTGCGTCGGCGTCTGTCCGAATCGCTGTGCAAACAGACGCGAGAAATGGCTCGCGTCGGTGAAGCCCAGGTTCAGGGCAATGTCGCCGATGCGGGCATCGGTCTCGCTCAGCGCCTGGCGGGCCTGGCTCAGGCGTTGCTGCAGCAGGTACTGATGCGGCGGCATGCCGACGGCGCGCTTGAATTCCCGCGAGAAGTGGGATTCGCTCATGCCGCACAGCAGGGCCAGTTCATTCACATAGAGGTCGCCGTCTGCGCGTTCGCGGATCAGGTCCAGCACCCGCCGCAGCATCAGGCCTTGCAGCCCGCTGCCTGCCGTCGCGGCGGTGGGCGCTGCATAGTGCTGAACGAGGTAGGCCAGCAAGGCAGTCAGCAGACCGTCGCAGTAGTGCAGGCCCAGGTCGCCATGATGCAGCGAGGCCTCCAGCATCTGCCGGGTGAGCTCGGCCACGCGACGGTCGTGGGTGAAGACGGGCACCAGCGGCCACTGATCGGGCTGCAGCCCGGCCAGCTCCAGATAGCGCTCCACGGTGGACAGAGGCAGGAACAGATTGGCGATGTCGCAGCGGCTCAGTTGCGTCCAGCGCCCCTCCTCCTGCGGCCCGCACAGCCGGAAATGCTGCGCGCCGATGAGTCCGCCCCACACCGGCTGTTCGTCCCGCCACACGCGGGACTCCAGCGGCTCGAGCATCACAGACAGGCGCAGGAAGCCGGGATGGGGAGGAATGTCCCGCTGCCGCGGGTCCGGTTCGGCGCAGGACCACTGCGTGACATAGGCACCACTGCCAGGCAGCGGGCCGATGCACACCTTCAGGGGCAGGTCGACACCGCCTTGGTGGAACCAGGTCTTGAGACAGTCAACAGATCGAAACAACGGCGCCGAAAGGGGCATGGGACAGGAAAAATATGGACGGCCGGACACATGCAGCCAATGGCTGCGGCGGATGTCCCCGGGGTCGATCTTGTTTTGCCGCTTCACTCTTTGTTGAGCGCTTTCAAGAATAGCGGTCCGCCTCGTTTTTCTGCATTTGTATCGACCCGCTTTACTGGTCGCCAATGCTCATTCATTGAATGCATATGCATGAATTACGTTCATGTGTCATGCGAGAGGCAGGCATCCGATTGCACCATTCCTCGCCCACGAATGCGCTGTTCGCACCAAAGCCACAATGAAAATGAAGATCCAGCGACGCAAGCTCATGCGAGCGGCGACACCTGGCGTTCGAGGGCGCCGATCGCTGTGGAACGGACACAACACCCCGTAGACCCAAAACAGAAATTGACCGGCTTTCCGGCCTACTTGTTTGGCGGGATTTGCCCCCGGTTCTCCGCCAGACACGCGTCATTGGCGCTGCGAAGATGCTGGCCATGACGACACGAAGCCCCACCCCCGCCCCCGTTGCTTCCACGCCCCGGCGTCCCGCAGACACAGGCGGGTGGGTGGCCCGGTCGCAGGCGCCCGCCGCCCCGGCCTGACCGTCTCCCCTCAAACGCGCCCTGGATGCAGCCTGACGCAGGCTGCCTGATCCGGCGCCCGTGCGCAGCTTTCGCCACGCCGCAGCTCCACGCCGGCTTCCTGCCGGTGTCCAGGCGGTGTCCCGCGCCTTTGCCCGGCTTGCATCTGCAGGCCGGGCTTTTTTCTGCGTCATCGCCGGGCCGCAATTGACCTAAGCTTGCCGTGCACCAAAGCCGGACCGCGGACAACTCAGCGGCATGTTCAGGCCCTCGGTCACCGCCTTCATTGATCATGCGCAAGACCTGTACACGGCGGGCGCGTTCGATCCGCCCGCCACGCCGGTCCCACCTCCGCCGCCCAATCCGGAGTGGCTGTCCTACGACGGGCCGAACAACCACCAGTCCCCGGTCTATCAGCAGTTTCGGGCCTCGTCCAACTTCCTTCGGGTCCACTCGCAATGGCTGGACCGCCTGGACGACTGCGAACGTTTCGCCCTGCGTCACTGCTCCGAACGCGAGGCCCGCGACATCCTCGCCGGCCTGCGAACCTTCAAGCAGCGCCTGAGGGACGGTTTCGGCGAGCCGTATGTGGGCAACGCCATGCCGCTGCTGTTTGGCCAGGGCAAGCTGGCCATGGACCGGGTCTGCCAGCGGCTGGAGCAGGACGCGCTCCCGCTGGACTTCCGTCGCATGCAGCTGCGGGAGATGAGCAGCCAGCTGCATCTGTGCATGTCCACCGGCCCGGCCTTCATCCAGGCCGCTGCCGCGCTGGACATTGCGCCGCAGGGTCTGCACGGCGCCTTCCACGCCGCCGTCCAGGCCCGTGCCACGGACGTGCTGCGCCAGACCTTCCAGACAGAACAGGCCAACAGCCCTTGGCAGGCAGCCATGGAAGTGCATGGCGTCAACCGCATGCTGCTCGAGTATCGGTTGCCGGGTGGGGACCTGACGGATACGCTGAGCTTCGGCAGCAGCCTGTTCCAGCCCGACGAATCCAAGGTCCATCTAACACGGCTGCGTGAAGCCCTGGACCCCTGCCTCATCGCCGAAGATCTGGCGGATCGGTACTGGGAAGAGCTCAGCATCAGGCTCCCCCCTGAAGTCCCGCCCCGCTGGTCGGCGGACGACCTCAATGAATCGATGCCGGCCATTGCCAAGGCGGTCGCCGAACTGGACGTCGCATTGAGTCCGGTGGCTCTGACGAATCTGCTGGTGGAAGACGAGACCAGCAGCACTGTCCGCTGGCAGTCCGACTCGTCCCTGCTGGCCCTGGCGCTGCTCGAAGCACTGGAGCGCGAGCAACTGGTGACGCCGCAGGATCGGGACATCGTGCTGACGGTCTATGGGCAGGACAGCGCCTGGCAGATGAACTGTGTTCACCAACGACTCTTCCATGTCGTGGAATCGTTTCAGCGCCGGACCTCGCCGCTGCCGCAGCCGGTTCGTCTCTCCCATGCGCTGGCACTGGAGCGGGGGCGAAAAAAGTTCACCCGGACTTTGCCAATGGAACTGGTCTCAGCCGTGATCCGCGGGGAGTCGTCCGATCAGTTGAAGCGAATCCCGTTGGCCTGGCTGACCCGGACCAGTCAGATCAGGGACTGGCTGCGTCGCATGGACGGCGATGACTGGGCCCAGTGGATTCAAGACGCTCCGCCCCTGGACCTGCCTCAAGTGCATCGGCTGGTCGGCGCACTCACCGATCTGGCCCGCAGCAACATGCTGGAACAGCTGCTGACGAGCCCCCTGATGGCGGGCCACGTGGCGCTGCGCGACAGTGGCGAAAAGATGATCAGAATGGCCCTGGATGCCACCGACCCTGAGACCCAGGCGGCGTGGCGACGGTATCTGATCGACGCCCTGCCGAGCCTGAGCGCGCAAAGGGTGTATGAACTGCTGTCGCCGCGCCAGGGTCCGACCTTGCTGTCCAACGCATTGACGAGCGGTCACGCCCATCGGGTGGTACTGACCGTGGATCTCATCCAGCAGGGCGTGATCCACGGGCTGGTGCCGCTGCGCGATGTCCCCTACCACCTCGACTGCCCCTTGGAACATGCCCTGGAGCACGGACATCTCGAGGTGCTGGAGGTGCTGGGCCGCTTCCTGCTGAAAGCCCTGGACAGCCGCTGGCTGGCGCGCGACGCGCTGGAGCATATGTTGGGGGTCGAGCTTCCCGGCAGCCTCTGCGACACCGCGATGATCGCCGGCGAAGAGGCCTGCCTGGTCTGGTATCTGACCCTGGTGCGGACGCTGCACGAGCGCCAACATCTCAGCCGCACGGCGCTGCTCAGCCTGGTGGCGGATCGCACGCAAGACAGCTCGATGATCTCCTACGAGGCGGCCAGCCTGAACCGCAGCCCGGTGCTACGTATCTACCTGACCTGGTTGATGGATGCCATGGAGCAGGGGGTGGTCTCCAAAAATCGTCTGCTGTCGCAGCTCACTTGCAACGGTCCCGAGCAGTCCGGCCTCGCTGTCCTGGTGGGGGAGGATCACGAGCCCAGCCTGGAGGTCTGGTGCGAATGCCTGGTGCTCGCCGTGCGACGAAAGCTGATCACCGGCGACGACGTCACGACCTTGATGGCCTGCCTAGACAAGAAAGGGAAGCCCCTCCTGCACGACCTGGTGGTGTTCCACCACGCCTTCCCCTTGAACCAATGGATGACCGTACTGGCCAGGCTCTGCGAGCAGCAGGCACTGGACCTGACGCAACTCACCGCACTGCTGCGCGGCGGCGTGGGTCGCCAGGGACCTTTGCATGCGCCGCAGAGCCGTCCACTGCTGCTGGAGCTGATGCGGCGGTGGCAGACCGAGCACATGGTCAGCTACGTCATTCGCATGACGGGGCTGCAAGGCATGGGACTGCTCCCCGAGCAGGCCCTGGAGTCCCTGCTGCGTGCCACCGACCCGCGGGATCAACGGCCCGCTCTGGCGTGGGCCGTCAGTCAAAGACAGCACGAGGTGGTCGATGCCTACCTGAACCTGCTCAGTGAACTGGGACGTGAGCGGCGTCTCTCGTCCGCCGCCCTGGTGCGCCTGGTCGACGGCCGACAGCCGCCCGGCACGGACGCCACGGAAGCAAGATCCGTCCTGGTCACCGCCATTCGCAACAAGGACCTGAAGTCGCTGGAGCTGTTGATCAATGCGGCCCTCGAGATGTGCCAGCACGGCCACATCTCCAGCCAGGACTGGGCGACGCTGCTGATGCCCGACGCCCCGGCTGAAGATCCGATGGCCGTGCTGCGAAAGGTGAATCACCTCCCTTCACTCGGATTCATCCGCAACACCCTCATCACGGCCAACGGCCTGGAAATCTTGAGCAAGAACCAGGCGCGGCTGTTGCTGGAAGCCCTGCCCCCTGCCGTCCGGCCCTCGCCAGAGCCTGCGAGCGGCTGAGTCCTGCCCGTTCAGGCGGACCGTTGGACACAAACCCGGCGGTCCCGCCACTCAAGCGGATGTGGATTCTTTCCCTCAGCTCCTCAAGAGGCCCGCACCATGTACAGACCTTCCGGCACCGGTTTTCTCCCGAATGTTCCCCACCTCTTTCCGCCGGGCGCTTTTGATCCTCCCGCTCCGCTGGCAGCGCCCGTCACCCCGAGCGAGTGGACCTCGTTCAATGTGCTGGATGCCAACGGCCCATCAGCGTTTGATGAATTCCGGCAGTCCCCCCAGTTCGAGCAGACGCGGCAACAGATTTTGGACCGGGTGGCGCAATGTGAGGACTTCGCCCGCTTGCATTTCACCGAGACAGAAGCCCGGCGCGTCATCGAGAATTTCTCGCTGTTCCGCGAGAACCTGCTCAACGACAACCGACAGTCGGTGCTGACCGGCAACCTCCCCCTCCTGTACGGGAGCGGCAAGCGTCACTTCGACAGCTTCTGCCTGCGACTCGCGCAAGACGACCTCGATCTGCATCAACGCAAGACCGCCCTGCGGGAGCTGGCCGGCCAGCTGCACAACTGCCGCTCCGGCGGCGCGGCCTTCAAAACCGCAGCACTGGCCCTCGATCGAAGTCCTGGCGGCCTGCGCGGCGCCTTTTACGATCTGGTGTTGATGCGCATCGACGCGATCCTGAAAGAAGTGATCAAACGCGACGAATCCGACCCTTCGTTGTCGTCGGCCGCCCAAGCCGATCGGCGTCGCTGGCTGGGGAGCATGGAGGTGCACATGGTCAACCACATCAAACTGGCCCTGGACCTTCCCGGTGCCGATGAGGACGACAAGATCGCCCACTCCCCCACCATGTGCACGCCGCAGAAGCTCCTGGATTGCCAGGCCGCGCTGCGCGACCTGCTGCGACCCTCGCTGCTGGCCAAGCAGCTCGCGGAGGACTACGTGACGCAGTTGCGTGAGGGCATGCCGGAGGCCGCCCGGTCCGACGAGGCGGATCTTTCCGAGCACATGGCCGCCCTGAATGATGTCCACGGTCGTCTGGGGGCCACCTTCGGCCCGGTGCCCCTGGACCACCTGCTCCAGGAAGATGAGGCCACCGGCGAAACCCACTGGCAGCACGACCTGTCCCTGGTGACCACGGACATGCTGCGGACGTTGCAGCGGCAGAACCTGATCGTTGAGCAACCCATGTCCTCGCTGATGCGCGACTACTCCTACGACTGCATCTGGGACCTGATGCAGATCGACTGGCAGGTCTTTGTTGTAGAGGAGCGACCGACCATGAACAGCGCCCCCGCGCTGGCGCCGGTCCAGCTTCGTCATGTGCAGGACTGGATGCAGCGCATCCCCTTCATGCCCCCGGTGCCGGCGATCACCGATACCCTGCTGGCCTCCCGGCGGCAGGCGGACCTGCAGAACATGCCGCCCCACTGGCTGACCGACGAAGGCAAGTGCATCGCGCTGTGTCGCGGCCTTGGGGAAAACGGTGTCGTGTCGTGGATCAACAGGCAGACCGACACGATGGCGAATGGTCCGCTTCGCCAACTGCTGCCCGTGCTCACCGAACGGGGCTTCCGGTCGGCCTTGTCGGCGCTCATGAAAAAGCATCCGCGATATTCATCCCTGCACTGGGTCAACCTGGCCGGCGGGCCCGGCATCTTGCAGAAGGCGCTAGCGCAGGGCAACCGACACGTTCACGACCTGTGGGTGACCCGCCTGTCCGGGGCCATCCCTGAGATGGACAAGGAGGATGTGCTGAAGGTCTTCACCTCACCGTCCTCCTCACAGCCCTCTGCGCTTTGCAGGATGATGCTGGCCAACGAGGAGAATGCGGTCTCCAACCTGATCGCCCTCATGATTCGCGCCCGCTCCGGGAGCAAAATGTCCCCGAAGGAATTCCTTCGGCACGTGGCGGTGCCGATTCAGTCGGCCATGAAGAAGGACTGCCTGGCAGCGCTGCAGGCGTATGGCAGTCGTATCCTCGAAATCGCCAAGTTCGGGTGGCTGAGCACCAGTGAGCTCTGCGCGCTGATGGAAGGGGCTGTGCCGGAGAAGGGCTACACCGGCGCCCTGGAAAGCGGGATGCACGCGGTCGTGCCGTGGTTCCATAGCGTGGTGGACAAGCTCGCGGCCCATTGCTACATCGGGTCCGACCAGGCCCTGACGCTGTTGGCCTGCACGCCGCAAGGTCGGGACTCGGGCGCCATGCGAGCCATTCAGGAAGGCCACAGCCGGGCCCTGGCCGCACATCTGGAGCAGTTGCAGATCTCAGCGACCAAGGATGTGGTGCCCGTGCACGAGATTCCTCGGCTGCTCGCCTGCCGGGACAGCAACGGGCGTTCGGGCCTGGCCCACATGCTGCTCACTTCCACCTCCGAACATCCCTGTCTCGAAGCCTGGAAATCAGCCGTGATCACCGCCCACCAGCGCCACTTGCTGACCCACGACGAGGTGATGGACCTGGTCGACCCCCGCAACGCGGATGGCGAATCGATGCTGCAACAGATGATCCGTTCACCCAATGGATTGGAGCGTGCCCAGGTCTGGTTGAGGATGGCGAACGATCTGGTGCAAGCCAAGGCGCTTCCTCCCGACGCCCTCGTCACTTTGCTGCAAGGCCGCGACCGCATGACCCACGTGCCCAGCGACAGCCTCTTGTTCCGCGCCTTGACCAAAGGCAGCCACCCGCAGACCCTGCAGACCCTGGTGGAGCTGTACGGATGGGCGCAGGATCAAGGCCTGTTCCCCATGGACGCACTGATCCGGCTGCTCCTGGCCAAGCGCCTCAACGGGCCTGAGGGGCCCGCCATCGTGGTGGCCATCGACAATCTGCAGACCGTCGAACTGGAGACCTATCTGGAAGGCATCCTCGCGCTGCGCCAGCAGCAGATCGTGACCGCCGACACCTTCGTGTCACTGCTGGACGGGTGCCATCTGGATCAACTCTCCGCGCTGGAATCGGCCGTCACGAACCGGGTGACGCTGGCGGTGCAAGCGCTGATGGAAACCGCACTGGCAGCCGCGGAGCAAAAACTGATCAGCGCCGATCAATGGTGCCGCATCCTGTTGCCGCACGGCGGAGACTCGCTGTGGGAGGCCGTTCGCCAGTGCAGCTCGACGGAGATCCGCAACATCATCCGCAATGCCCTGGCGCGCGCGGAAGAGAGCGGGTTGCTCAATGGCGATCTGGGCTTCGAACTGCGGCAGCGGTCGCAATTTGTCCTCGGGGACGACTGCCCGGACTTCGTCGCGCCTGAGCGCCCGATTCCTGCCAGACGCGCCTCGCTGCCCGCGAATCAGGTGCGCCCGCTGCCGCCCCCGCGCCACCACCCATTCAGGCCACGTCCGGGCCCGAACGCGCCCCGGTAAGCCCGGCCGAGCGGCACCACCACGGACGCCACGACAGGCGCCTGGACGGGCGCCGCTCAGGGTTGCTTCAGGACATAGGCTCGCACATAGTCCCCGGGCTTGGTCCCGGTCGAGCCATGGCCGCCGGCCACCACCAGCAGCATCTGACGGCCCTGCGCGTCCTGGTAGCTCATCGGCGTGGCCTGTCCACCGGCCGGCAGCCGGTCTTCCCACAGCTGGTGGCCATTGCGCACGTCATAGGCCCGCACATAGTTGTCCATGCTGCCCGACAGGAAGGCCACACCGCCCGCCGTCATCAAGGGCCCGCCCAGACTGGGCACGCCCATGCGGATGGGCACCGGCACCGGGGACAGGTCCCGCACCGTGCCGTTGCGATGGCGCCAGGCCACCTGCCCGGTGTTCAGGTCCACCCCCGCCACCGTGCCCCAGGGCGGCGCCTGGCACGGCACGCCGAGCGGCGAGGTGAAGGGCTTCATGCGGGACGCAAACGGCGCCCCGAAATTCTCGTTCAGCGCCGGCAGGCTGCCGGTGGGCTTGCCTTCGTCCTGCACGAGCATCGTGGAGTCGTCCTGGCGCGGCACCAGTTGCGAGGTGAAGGCCAGCACCGCGGGCGTGGTGAAGGCAATGCCGCGCACCGGGTCCACCGCGATGCTGCCCCAGTTGAAGACGCCGAAGTTCCCGGGGTTAATGATCGAGCCCTGGGTGCTTGGCGGCGTGAAGCGGCCTTCGTAGCGCAGACCATGGAAGGCGATGCGGCACCAGAGCTGGTCCAGCATGGTGGCGCCCCACATGTCTTTTTCGCTCAGCTTGGGCGGCTCGAAGGAAATCGCAGACACCGGCTGGGTGGGCGCGGTGTGATCGCCGGTTGCAGCCCCCTGCGGCACCGCCACTTCGCGCACCGGATGCACGGGCTGGCCGGTGCGGCGGTCCAGCACGAACAGCTCGCCCTGCTTGGTCGGCTGCACCAGCGCCGGCACCCGCTGGCCGTTGATCGTCAGGTCCACCAGCACCGGCTGGGCCGGCACGTCGTAGTCCCACAGGTCGTGGTGCACCGTCTGGAAGACCCAGCGCACCTGACCGGTGTTGATGTCCAGCGCCACCACCGACGACGAATAGCGCTCCACCGCCGCAGAGCGATGGCCGCCCCACTGGTCCGGCGGCTGATTGCCTATCGGCAGGTAGACCAGCCCCAGTTGCTCATCCGCGCTGGCCACCGACCAGCTGTTCGGTGAGTTCGGGGTGTAGGTCTGACCCGCCGGCAGCGGCGTGGTCACGTCCGGATTGCCGGAATCCCAGTTCCACACGAGAGCACCGGTCTCGATGTCGTAGGCGCGGATCACGCCGGACTGCTCCTTGGTGGAGGCGTTGTCCAGCACCGTGCCGCCGACAATCAGCAAGCGGCGGGTCACCACGACCGGAGAGGTGGAGTAATAGGCGCCCGGTTGAGCATTGGGCATACCGGCCCAGAGGTTGATCTCGCCGTTCTTGCCGAAACGCTGACAGACCTTGCCCGTCTCCGGGTTCAGCGCGATGAGGCGGGCATCCGCTGTGGGCATGAAGAGCTTGGCGGGGCATTCGCTAGATCCGGCAGATCCGGCAGATCCAGCAGAGGCATCGGACCCAACGGATGCGCTGACCGACGCCCCCTGCTCGGGCGGCGCCTGATACGACAGACCGCGGCAGGTCAGATGCTGCAGCGCCAGCTGTCCCTGCACCTTCGGGTCGTAGCGCCACAGCTCCTTGCCGGTGGTGGCATCCAGCGCCAGCACCGACTGGTGAGGCGTGCACAGGAACAGCCGCTGCCCGATCTTCAGCGGCGTGACTTCAAAGGTGGTTTCCTTCGGATCGCCGGGCTGACCGCGCATGTCGCCGGTGCGGAACTCCCAGGCCATGGCCAGGGACGACACGTTCTGCGGTGTGATCTGATTCAAGGGCGAATAGCGCTGACCCATCTGGGTCCGGCCATAGGCATGCCACTCCCCGGCGGGCACGCCTTCCGCAGAGGCGGCAGCGGACGCGGAGCCGGACTCCGAGGCCGACGCGATCTCGCCCTCCAGCGCATGCACATCCCGCGTCCATGACGCCACGGCCACCCCGACAAAGGCCAGCAGCGACAGCATCAACACCTGGCTGGGCCGGCTGCTCCAGCGCAGCCGGCGCGGATCGGTGTCCGGCACCGACGGATGCAGCCACGGCAGCAATGCCAGCATCAGCGCCCCGATCACCCACGGCAGGTCCAGACGCGCGGCGAGCGGCCACCAGTCAATGCCCACCTCCCACAGGCTCCAGGCCAGACTGGCGAGGAAGAAGAGCGCATACAGCAGGTAGGCCTCCCGCAAGCGCCCCCACATCAGCCCGCCGATGACGGCGAAGCTCAAGCCGGCCAGTGCGTAATACCAACTGCCGCCGACCGAGGCCAGCCAGCCCCCGGCCGCCAGCAGCACAAACCCCAGCAGCAGCAGGACGCCGCCAAACAACCGGGCCAGGAAGGGAACCGGTGCAGCAACACGGGACAGAACGGCGGCCATGACGGGGCTTCCAGAAAACGCGATGCTCCCGGATGGCAAACGTCATGCCCCACTGCGCGCGAGTGGCCTGGCTGCGCCTGGCTTTGCATAGCTTTGCAGGCCTTTGCGAACGCCACCGGCCCGGTCTGTGGACATCCCTATTAGGGTCGCCACAGAGGCCTGTACGTTACCCCCGCCGACTGTGGACAAGTCGTGGGAGAAGCTGAGGCCGGATGCTGCAAACGATTGATTTGGAAGGGGATTCCTTCCTCTGCTCAAGAATGAGGCAGAGGGGGCTCTGAGGGTGGGATCAGGCCCCGGCCAGATGCCCGTCCTGGATCAGCAGGGTCTCCAGCGTCTGCTGCCGAAGCCCGTAGAACTGCTTGATCTCCTGCAGCTGCTGCACCAGTTCAGCCCGGCGCGCGGGGACCAGCGGCTTGGGTCGCTTCACCGCCAGCACCATCTTGTTCTTGCTGGTGTGCTCCAGCGCGATGAACTCGATCACCTGGGTGTCATAGCCCATCAACTCCAGCAGCAAGGCGCGGACCGAATCGGTCACCATTTCCGCTTCCTGCCCGAGGTGAATGCCGTGCTGCAACAGCGGCCGCAGGGCTGCCGGTGTGCGCATCTGCGGGCGGACTTCCTTGTGGCAGCAGGGCGCGCACATGATGATGCGGGCGCCGCTGCGCAGGCCCACATGCATGGCGTAGTCGGTGGCGATGTCGCAGGCATGCAGGGCCACCATCACCTCCAGGCGCATGTCCTCGCGTTCCCGCACGTCGCCCTGCTCGAAGCGCAGACCTTGCAGGCCGTGTCGGGATACAGCCTCGTTGCCCAGGCGGACCATGTCGGGGCGCAGTTCCACGCCTTGCACGTCGGGGGAAAGCCCCTGGCTGTGCAGGTAGTCGTGCATGGCGAAGGTCAGGTAGCCCTTGCCCGATCCGAAGTCGGCCAGTCGCACCGGCGTGCCCGCGTCGGCCAGACCGGCATGGCGGACCGCCGCACCGAAGATCTCGATGAACTTGTTGATCTGCTTCCACTTGCGGGCCATGGCCGGCACCAGGTCCACCCGGCCTTTGACTTCATGGGTCACGCCCAGCTCGCGCCAGAACGGGCTGTCCAGCGACAGGGCGCGGGGTTTCTGGCGGTCGTGGCCGGCGGCATTGAGCGTTGCAGTGAGCGTTGAAGCGCTGGTGGCAAGACCTGCGCCGACAGCCTCGGTCGAGGCGGCCCCTGCTGCGGCGCCGTTGTCTGGGATGACGTCGGCCGTGGCCGTCTTGCTCGCCACATGCAGCAGCGGCTTGCCCTTGCGGCTGAAGCGCAATTGGACCTGCTGCGTGGTGGTGTCCAGATTGGCCTGCGCGAATGCGGTCCCCAGCAGCGTCTGGATCTCGTCCAGGCCCTCGTTCACCGCATGATTGCGGGTGATGTCCTTGGTGGCGTGGCGCCAGAGGAAGCTCAGCGTCGGTTCACCGCGCAGCTCGATCAGCCGGACGGTCAGACGCTCGACATCGTCGTCGCCCTCGTACTTGCTCAGCAGCAGCCGCTCCAGGCGCCGTTCGGCCACGGCCGTCCGCAGCAGGCGCACAAAGCGCTCGCGTTCATCGGGGGCAGCAGGCGATCCGGCCGGCGGAGGAACAAGGGAGCTGAACATGGGAACCAGGGCGATGGGGGGCCCTGAATTGTCGCGGAATCCGCGGCTGTCGCTGGAGCCGGGGCAAGAGTCCCGGCTCAGCCATCCGGCATCAGTGCATGTCGCGCCCGGGCCACCGCCTGCGCAGCATCCACCACGCCCAGCCGCTCGCACAGCGTGCGCATCCGGGTGTCGTAGGCGTCTTCGCCCAGCCCCAATTCATGCACCTGCTGGCGCGGCAGCGGCTGACCCAGGGTCCAGTACAGCAGTTCAGCGTCCGCCAGCGGCAGGTCCAGCGCCTTGGCCAGGCGAGACACCAGCGCCGCCTCATCGCCTTCGTGCAGCACCAGCAGCCAGTGACCGGCGCCGATCACTTCCGGGTCGGCCGGCATCAGATTGAAGCTCAGCCGCTGACGCAACTGCCCGGCCCGGGGCGCCACCGTCAGCCCGGACGGGACCGCCCCCGCACGGCGCCGCAGCGCCTCGCGGTGCAGCCAGGCCAGCACTTCAGGTGGCAGGCGGGCGTGGTCGGCCCAGGGCGCCGGAAAATACTGCGACATCAGCAGCCGGGCCTGCGGCGTCTGCCAGGTGCAGTGGCCGTCGCGCTCCCGCACCGTCATGCTGGCCACCGGGCGCTGCGGGTCCGCCACCGGGGCACGGTTCACCGGATGGATGCGACGCTCGATCAGCGCCAGCAGTTCACTCAGGCGCACCGGCTTGAGCAGGCAGTCAGTCGCACCGGCATCCCGCAATGCGGCGCTGCGTTGCGCATCCTGACGACGGCTGAGCGTGATGACCGGCACCCCGCTGGCGGCCAGGTCGCGCAGCAGGCTCAAGGCGTCGGGCCCGGCCAGGTCGGGCAGTTCCATGTCCATCAGGATCAGGCGCGGCGGCGCCTTGCGGTCCGCCAGCGCGGCCAGCGCGGCCTTTGCGGCCTGGGCATCCCCGGCGCGGGTCAGCTCATAGCCGCTTTCCTCCAGCACCTCCGCCAGCGGCTGGACCGAAAGCGCCTGGACGATCAGCAGCCGCAGCGCGGCGGGGAACTTCTCTTCGGGCATCAGGTCAGGCATATGTCTTCACCATACAAATCCCATGCCCGCTGCACAAGCGTCTTCGGGGGGCGCTTGAACATCGGTCAACAATGGCCGCCAGGCGGGAGGTTTCAGCGTCATCCTGCTCGCGGAGCGGGGCCCGCGCGGGTTCTGACCGGTTCGTTGCACGACATAATCGTCCGGTATGGATGAACAGCCCGGTCCAAACGACAACACAGTGCCGTCGGCCCCCGCTTCGGTCACTGCCCCGGTCACCGCGGCTGATGCCGCAGCGCCGGCGACGGCGTCGCCCGCAGCCGCCCCGGCCTCGCCGTGGGAAGGCCCGGCCCCCGATGCGGTGGCCTGGCTGCTGGTGAACTGGCACAACAAGCATCCGCTGGCCCGCCGCATCGGTGTGCAGGACGTGCACACGGTGGGTGCGGTCGCCCTGCCCTTCCTGGCGCAGCCGCTGCCCAAGGAACCCAGCCTGGACGCTTCGGCGGCTCCTGCAGCGCCGGCCGATGAAGCGCCGCCAGCGGCCCCGCCCAAGCGTCGCTGGCCCTGGCAGCGCAAAAAGGCGACTGCGGCCGGCCCGCGCCGGGCCTGGAGCGACGTCTTCATTCCCGGCCTCAAGCCGGATGCCATTGCCGCCATGGCGCTGGATCACGGCTTCACCAGCGCCCCCGATGAGTTGCCCCTTCGACGCGTCGAGATCAGCAACAGTGAACTGGAATCGGGCGGCGCGACCCAAAGCGGTGCCTGGCCGATGGAGCTGGTGCTGCTGAGTGCGGCCATCGACGCCGGTCCGGCCCGCACCCGGGTGCTGGTCGGGCGGCGAGACCAGGTGCTGGGCAAACGTGCGCTGGACCCCATGCGTCTGGGCGCTGTCGCCGCTGTGGCGCTGCTGTTGCTGGCCCTGCTCACCTGGTGGCTGTGGCCGCATGGGTCCAAGACCACCGAGGAAGCAGCGGCGGCTTCTGCGGCCTCTGCGGCTTCAGCAACATCATCCCCCGCTTCGGGGCCTTCCAGCGCCGCCAGTGGCGCGGCCGCGCTTGCTGCATCAGCGGCTGCGTCGGCAGCCGCCAGCGAGGTGGATGCAGGGGAGTCCGCAGCCGTTCCGGGCGAAAGCGCATCGGCCGCTGCGTCGGCAGCCGTCACCCCGCTCGCGGGCGCCTCATCGGCCTCCGGGGCGGCCAGCGATGCAGCGACGACATCAGCTCCCGCTTCGGCCGCTTCCGGAGCCACAGCCGCCAGCGGCGCCGCCCTGCCCCTGCCCAAGCCTCGGAGCAATGGCGACCGGCCTAGCCTGCAGTCCGGCGTGGAGCGGATGAAGGAAGAACAAGCGAAGAAGCAGCCCCAGACCGGGACGACCGCCGCCCCGGCAGGGAAGGAAGGCGCAACGCCCGCGCCGACAACGCCGCCTGCGGCAACAAGCAAGTCAAGAAGCGCCAAGGCCCCCGACGAGGCCGAGCAGCGTCTTGCGGTGGACGATGCCGGCCTGAGCCAGCTGATCAACCGCAGCGCGCCCGGCGCCAAGCTGGTGGCCCTGGTGGGGCTTCCGCAAAAGACCAAGCCCGAAGCCGAAGCGCAACTGGCCCGCATGCAGGAGATGGTGGGCCAGACGCTGCGCGGCGGCTCTCAGACCATCACTGGCGCGGTGTTCCAGACCAAGGAAGGCTGGCGGGCGGCCGTGTGGCCGTTTGGCAGCCGGGAAGAGGCGCAGCTCATCAACGCCACCTTGCTGGCGCGCGGGGTGCGGGCCCGCGCGGTTGATTTCTGACGTCGCTCAGGACCGGTAATCGGCGTTGATCGTCACGTATTCGTGGCTGAAATCGCAGGTCCAGACGGTGGTGCTGGCGGCGCCGCGGTTCAGGCCCACGCGCACGGTGATCTCGCTTTGCTTCATCACCCGCTGGCCGTCTTCCTCACGGTATTCCGGGCGGCGCCCCCCCCGGGTGACCACATGCACGTCGTCCAGATGCAGCTCGATCAGGCTCTGGTCCAGGTCGTCGATGCCGGCATAGCCCACAGCCGCCAGGATGCGGCCCAGGTTGGGATCGCTGGCGAAGAAAGCGGTCTTGACCAGCGGCGAGTGCGCAATCGCATAGGCGGCCTTGCGGCATTCGTCTTCCGTCTTGCCGCCTTCCACCACCACCGAGATGAACTTGGTCGCGCCCTCGCCGTCCCGCACGATGGCCTGGGCCAGTTGCTGCGACACCGCCACCACCGCATCGCGCAGCAGGCGGCCTTCCTCGCTGGTCAGCGAGGTGATGGGCGCATGGCCGGCCTGGTGGGTGGCGATCAGCACGAAGGAGTCGTTGGTCGAGGTGTCGCCGTCGATGGTGATGCGGTTGAAGGACAGGTCCGCGGCTTCACGCACCAGCGGCTGCAGCAGCTCCGGCGCAATGACCGCATCGGTGGCCACGAAGCCCAGCATGGTGGCCATGTTGGGACGGATCATGCCGGCGCCCTTGGAGATGCCCGACAGCGTCACCGTCTTGCCCCCGATCACCACGGTGCGGGAGCAGGCCTTGGGCAGCGTGTCGGTGGTCATGATGCCGGCGGCGGCTTCGCCCCACTGGTCCGCCCCGAGGGCCTGGAGGGCGGCGGGCAGGCCCGCCACGATGCGGTCCACCGGCAGGGTTTCCATGATCACGCCGGTGGAGAACGGCAGCACCTGCTGCGGCTCCAGCTGCATCAGGCCGGCCAGGGCTTCGCAGGTCTGGCGCGCGCGGGCCAGGCCGTCGGCGCCGGTGCCGGCGTTGGCATTGCCGGTGTTGATCACCAGCGCCCGGATGTCGCTGCGCTGGGCCAGATGCTCCTGGCAGACCTGCACCGGCGCAGCGCAGAAGCGGTTGCGGGTGAAGACGCCCGCCACGCTGGCGCCGGCGTCCAGCGCCACCACGGTCAGGTCACGCCGGTTGGCCTTGCGGACCCCCGCCATCGTGACACCCAGCCGCACGCCGGGCACGGGCAGCAGGGAGTGAGGATCAGGAGCGGTGAGGTTGACAGGCATGGCGGTGCTGCTCTGAAAGAGGGAAGTAAACGGCCCCAGGGCGGGACCGGAGGATCGTGGCGCGCATTGTAGGAGCGCCCTCGGGCTTGCAGCGCGGCAATGTGCGGGCCTGCGCCGGCAGTCGGCAGCCCCCAGAAGAACGAAGGCCTCGCAATGCGAGGCCTTGTGGTGGTCCGGCGACGGGTCGGGTCAGCCCTTGCGACGACGACGGGCGATGGCGCCCATCGCGCCCATCACGCCCAGACCTGCCAGCATCATCCCTGCGGAGGCCGGTTCCGGCACGACCGAGGTCAGCACATTGAAGGTGCCGGTGTAGCTCGCGATGATGTCGCTGCCCAGCGGCAGCGAGCCGCCGGCATAGCCCTCGACGGTCACCAGGACGTTACCGCTCAGACCCTGCTGCGACAGGAAGCCGAAGCTGGTGCGCGTCCCGTCGTCCTGCGTCTGCGTAAAGATGGGCATCTCCACGCCATTGAAGAGCACTTTGGTGAAGTTGATGAACTGATCGTCACTGGCACCAATGGTGATCATGCCCACTTCCACCAGCGACGGGCCGGTGAGGCGCAGCAGGAAGGTGTCGGTGAAACTGCCGACCTCCGTATGCGCCACCGGCTCGGCCCCGGTGTAGCTGCCGCCGTCCGTGCCGGAGATCAAGGTCACGTCGACCGACTTCGCCGCGGCGGGACCGGCGGCCGTCAGGGCCAGCAGACCGGCGCTGAGCAGAGCGATCAGGGAAGAGGTCAAGCGGTTCATGCGTCGATTCTCTGAAAGTGTTCGGGAGGATTACGGCACTCAGCCCTGCCGGCGGCGACGGACCACCGCCGCACCGATCAAGCCGGCCATGGCGAGGGTCAGGGTGGCCGGTTCTGGCACCTGCGTGACGTTGAAGGTGCCGGCATAGCTCGCATTGATGGCGGTCCCGGCAGCCAGACCGGCGCCGGCATAGCCGTGCACCGTCAGCACCAGCGGCGTGCTCAGCAAGGTGTTGATGAAGCTGGCCGTTTCCACACCGTCGGGGTTCAGGCCCAGGCTGCCCTTGCTGAAGGAATAGGACACGCCATTGATGGTGGCCGACACGAAATCGATGTCCAGCGCCTGGGTCGAGCCCAGCGTCGTCAGGCTGGCATTGACCTTCGCCCAGCCGTCCACACCGGTCAGGGTGAAGGTGTCGATGAACTCACCGGCCACCGTGTGGATGGCTTTGAGGGTGGCCGTCTGCGTCGCCCCCGTCTTGCTGGCTTGCAAGGCCACGAGCTGATCCGCCGGCACGGGCGTGGCGTGGACGGCGGCGCCGGTCGCCAGGGCGGCAGCAAAGATCAGGCGGTGGCAAAGGGACATGGTTCAGGCATGCAGGGGTCGGGACTTGCCCGGACTGTAGCCAAGCGCCCGCCACGCACGCCACCCCGTCTTGCGGGGGGGATCCCCCACCACCCCGCCTTGTTCGTGACATTCGGCACGGTCTCCGCGCCCTCGGGTCGCCTGCCGTCAGGCGGTCCGGATCAGGCCAGCTTGCCGTGGCACTGCTTGAACTTCTTGCCGCTGCCGCAGGGGCAGGGGTCGTTGCGGCCCACGTGGCCCCATTCCGGCGGAATGGCCGCCGGGCCGGCGGCTTCGGCGTCCTGGGAGATGGAGCCATCCTCGTTCGGGTGGGTGTAGGTGACGTTGCTGACGCTCTCGGCCCGCTGCTCGATGGCTTCGGCCGCGGCGCTGGCTTCTTCCTCGCTCTGGATGCGGACCTTCAGCAGTACGCGGGTGACATCGGTCTTGACCGTGTCCAGCAGCTGCGAGAAGAGCTCGAAAGCTTCGCGCTTGTACTCCTGCTTCGGATTCTTCTGCGCATAGCCGCGCAGATGGATGCCCTGGCGCAGGTAGTCCAGCGAGGCCAGATGCTCACGCCAGTGCTGGTCGATGCTCTGCAGCAGCACCATGCGCATGAAGGGCGTGAACTGCTCCAGACCGACGCGATCCAGCTTGTCCTGGAAGGCGGCGTCGCCGGCGGCGAGCACCTTCTGCAGGATGTCTTCGTCGGTGAGCGTTTCGCTGTTCTTCAGCAGCGCGGTCAGCGGAACGTCCAGCAGCCAGTCTTCGCGCAGCACGCGCTCCAGGGCCGGCAGGTCCCACTGCTCTTCCAGGCTCTCTTCCGGCACAAACCCGCGCACGATGTCGGTCAGGGTGCCGTGGCGCAGATGGGTGATCTGCTCCAGCAGGTCCTGCGCCTCGAGGATCTCGTTGCGCTGCTGGTAGATGACCTTGCGCTGGTCGTTGGAGACGTCGTCGTATTCCAGCAGCTGCTTGCGGATGTCGAAGTTGCGGGCTTCGACCTTGCGCTGGGCGCTCTCGATGGAGCGGGTGACGATGCCGGCCTCGATCGCCTCGCCTTCGGGCATCTTCAGGCGGTCCATGATGGCCCGCACGCGGTCGCCCGCGAAGATGCGCATCAGTTGGTCGTCCAGCGACAGATAAAAGCGCGAGGACCCCGGGTCGCCCTGGCGGCCCGAACGGCCGCGCAGCTGGTTGTCGATCCGGCGGCTCTCGTGACGCTCGGTGGAGACCACCCGCAGGCCGCCAGCGGCCTTGACCTGCTCGTGCAGCTGCTTCCACTCGTCGCGCAGGGCGGCGACGCGGGCCTGCTTGTCGGCGTCGGAGAGGGACTCGTCGGCCTCGATGGCCTCGACGTCCTTCTCGATGCTGCCGCCCAGCACGATGTCGGTGCCGCGGCCCGCCATGTTGGTGGCGATGGTGATCACGCCCGGGCGACCGGCCTGGGCAATGATGTCCGCCTCACGGGCATGCTGCTTCGCATTGAGCACCTGGTGGGGCAGGCCCACCTTGATCAGCATCTCCGCGATCTTCTCGGAGTTGGCCACGGAGGTGGTGCCCACCAGCACCGGCTGACCGCGGGTGTGGCAGTCGCGAATGTCCTCGATGACGGCGTTGTACTTCTCGTCGTCGGTCTTGTAGACCAGGTCCAGCTCGTCGCGGCGCACCGTCGGACGGTTGGGCGGGATCACCACGGTCTCCAGACCGTAGATTTCCTGGAATTCGTAGGCTTCGGTGTCGGCCGTGCCGGTCATGCCGCCCAGCTTGCCGTACATGCGGAAGTAGTTCTGGAAGGTCACCGAGGCCAGGGTCTGGTTCTCGGCCTGGATCTGAACGCCTTCCTTGGCTTCCACGGCCTGGTGCAGGCCGTCGCTCCAGCGGCGACCGGTCATCAGGCGGCCGGTGAACTCGTCCACGATGATGACTTCACCGTTTTGCACCACATAGTGCTGGTCGCGGTGATAGACGTGGTGGGCCCGCAGCGATGCATACAGGTGATGCATCAGCGTGATGTTGGCCGCGTCGTACAGGCTGGCGCCTTCGGCCAGCAGGCCGGCCTGGCTCATCAGCCGCTCGGCATTCTCGTGACCGTCCTCGGTCAGGTAGATCTGGTGGGACTTCTCGTCCACCGTGAAGTCACCGGGTTCGATGACGCCTTCACCGGTGCGCGGGTCCATCTCACCGATCTGGCGCTTGAGCTTCGGCGCGACCTGGTTGATGGCGTGGTACATCGCCGTGTGGTCTTCGGCCTGGCCGGAGATGATCAGCGGCGTGCGGGCCTCGTCGATCAGGATCGAGTCCACCTCGTCGATGATGGCGTAGTGCAGACCGCGCTGAACGCGGTCCTGCACTTCGTAGACCATGTTGTCGCGCAGATGGTCGAAGCCGTATTCGTTGTTGGTGCCGTAGGTGATGTCGGCGGCGTAGGCGGCCTGCTTCTGGTCGCGCGGGGCATGCGGCAGGTTGATGCCGACGCTCAGGCCCAGGAAGTTGTACAGGCGTCCCATCCACTCCGCGTCACGACGGGCGAGGTAGTCGTTCACCGTCACCACATGCACGCCCTTGCCGGCCAGCGCATTGAGGTAGACCGGCAGCGTGGCCATCAGCGTCTTGCCTTCACCGGTGCGCATTTCGGCTATCTTGCCGGCATTGAGCACCATGCCGCCGATCAGCTGCACATCGAAGTGGCGCATCTTCAGGACGCGCTTGCTGCCTTCGCGGCAAACGGCGAAGGCTTCGGGCAACAGGTCGTCCACCGTTTCACCGGCGGCGATCCGCTTCTTGAACTCTTCGGTCTTCCCGCGCAATTGCTCGTCGCTCAGACCTTCGTACTGGGGCTCCAGCGCGTTGATTTGCTGGACGACCTTGCGATAGGTCTTGAGCAGCCGCTCATTGCGGCTGCCAAAAATCTGGGTCAAAAGCTTGGGCAACATGAAGCTGGATGGTGTTCTTGTCGTGGATACACGGGATGCCGTCAGGTGAGGGTCCAGCGGGGCATTGCAAGCCCCTCGCATGCAGCAATGCAAGTGGCTAGGGCAAACCCGCACGGGTCGACTCGTCTGGTCAGCTCGCCTGGACCGCTGCGGCAGGGCACGCGCCCGGCAGCATCCACGCGTAGAAAAACCGGCGGAGTTTAGCACCCGGACTTTCCGCCGCCGGGCCGTGCGAAGGCCCGCGGCGCGGCAACCGGTTGCGGACCGTTCCCGTACACTGCCGCCCATGACGACGCGCTACCTGCCGCCCCGCCCACGACCGGAGGCGCCGGATCCCATGGATTTCGGCCAGGCCTTGTCGCGTCACGGGACGCTGGCCCAGCTGGGGCAGCGTCTGCAGGCGTCGCAGCATCATCTGGCGGTCATCAGCGTGGCCCTTCCCGGGCCGATGCGGCAGTTCGTTCAGGCCGGCACGCTGGATGAAAACGGCTGGACCGTCGTGGCACACAACGCAGCGATTGCTACAAAGCTGAGACATATGCAGCCGGTGCTGCTGCGTCTGCTGCAGGAGCAAGGGCTGCTGCAGCAGGGCGAATTGCGGATCAAGGTGCGTCAGTCTTGACGGAACCGGGCCCCAAAGCCCTCAGCGATAGGCGTAGAAGAGCGCCGCAAAGAAGTGGCACACGCTGCCGCCCAGCACAAACAAGTGCCACACGAAGTGGGCATAGCGCAGCTTGTTGTCGAACAGGAAGACGATCGCGCCAAGCGTATAGCTCAGGCCGCCGGCCACCAGCAGCACCAGTCCTGGCCCCGGCGTGCGCTCGATGAGCGGGCCGATGGCAAACACCACGACCCAGCCCATGGCCAGATAGAGCGCGGTGGACACCAGCGGGTGGCGCAGTCGATTCAGCAGCTTGATGGTCACGCCGAAGGCGGCAGCGGCCCAGACCGCGATCAGCAGCGTCACACCCGGCCCCTGGTGCAGCACGCCCAGGGTGAAGGGGGTGTAGCTGCCGGCGATGAACACATAGATGGCGGCGTGGTCCAGGCGCATCAGCCAGGACTTGATGCGGCCCTGCGCCAATGAGGCCGGCAGCGCGTGATAGAGGGTGGAGACGCCGTAGAGCAGGATGCCGGTACAGGCGAAGACTGCGGCGGCCACGACATCGGCGGTGCTGCCGTGATTCAAAGCACGGCTGACCAGAATGGGCAGCGCCGCCATCGCCAGCAAGGCGCCAAGCCCATGGCTGATGGCGTTGGCGATTTCTTCACCCAGCGTCTGGGGGCGGTCGGCGAGGAGCGTCGCGGAGGTGGACATGGAGTCGGGCGGTGGTCGGTCGAGCCAAAGACAAGGCAAGGATGCCACCGATTTTGATGGAGTGCAGAAGGCCGGGGCATGACGAGCCCCCGAAGGCGTCAATGGAAGCGCAATCCACCTCAGTCCATCGGTCAACAACTGGCAACCTGGGCGGCGTGCGGGACATCAACCCCGCTGATCGCCCCCGTCAGTGAGGCAGTGGGGTTAGCACCAAGCGGCTGTGCCCTACCCGCAAGCCTAGGATCCAGGGCATCTGCTCTCCCCCTCTTGATGCGCCTCGGCGTTTGATACAAGGCCCCCATGACCGTTGACTCCCTCGACCGCCGCACGCTGCTGGCGCGCCTGTCCGCCGCCGGTGCGGCCCTCAGCCTGCCCTCCCTGGCGTCCGCGCAGACGTGGCCGACCAAGGCCGTGCGCTTCATTGTTCCGTTCGCGCCCGGGGGAAGCTCCGAAATCGTGGCACGGTCCACGGCGGCGGAACTGACCAAGCTGCTGGGGCAAAGCGTTTACGTGGACAACAAACCGGGCGGCGCCGGCAACGTCGCCATGCAGGAAGCGGCGCGTGCGGAAGACCAGCACACCATCATCCTGGGCCACATTGGCACGCTGGCGGTGAACCCCTTCATTTTCCCGAAGCTGCCTTACGACCCGATCAAGGACTTCCGGCCCATTTCGCTGCTGGCCAAGGTGCCGTCGCTCTATCTGGTGCACCCGGATGTGCCGGCCCGCAATCTGACTGAATTCATTGCGCTGGCCAAGAAGAAGCCTGGGCAGATGAATTACGGGTCCGCCGGCAACGGCAGCGCCGGGCATCTCGCCTTTGAATATTTGAAGATGGCCGCCGGCATTTTTGTGACGCATGTGCCGTATCGGGGCACCGGCCCGCAGTTGACCGACCTGCTGGCCGGGCGCCTGGAGGCCGCATCGGTCGGGGCACCGGCCGTGATGCAATTCATCAAGGCGGGCAAGCTGCGCTGCATTGCCACCGGCACCACCGAGCGCCTGGCTCAACTGCCGGATGTCCCCACCGTGGCGGAACAGGGCTTCCCCGGCTTCGAAATGACGCAGTGGTATGGCTTGCTGGCACCGTCCACGCTGCCGGCCCATTCGGCAGACATCCTGGCGGCGGCTGCAGCGAAGGCGGTCAAGACACCGGCGGCGGTTGAGCATCTGAGCAAGGAAGCCGCGCTGGCAGTGGGCAGCACACCGGCGCAGTTTGCCCAGTTCATCGGTGTGGAACAAAAGCGCTGGAAGCCGGTGCTGGAACGGGCGAAGGTGAAGCCGGACAACTGATCGGATCGGCGACGGGCGAGCGGCTTCGATGCGGTGAGGAGATGCGCTAAGTGCTTGCCAAGTTTGAGGAAATGGCGGAAATTCGCAATTCGCGAATTACGAATATCGAGACGGATGGACGCCCTCAAACCGCAAGACTTGCTGGTGATGCTGAAGGTCGCCGCGCATCCTCCCCAGCGCTGGACCTACGCTTCATTGGGTGAAGCGCTCAGCATGAGCACCTCAGAAGTGCATGCGTGCGTACGGCGCTCGGTGTCTGCCGGGCTGGCCGTGGCACCGGCCCGCGGCGCGTGGATGCCGGTGAGGGCCAACTTGCTGGAGTTCGTGCAGCACGGGGTCCGGTACATCTGGCCCGTGACCCCGGGGCCGGTCAAGCGGGGCGTGCCGACTTCCTTCGGCGTGGAACCCCTGGCAAGCGAACTGTCCGCTGCCGCCGGCGAAGCCCCCGTTTGGGCCTATGCCAAGGGCAGTGCGAAGGGTCCGTCGCTGCCGCCGCTTTATCGAACTGCACCTCAAGCCGCAATGACTGATCCGTCATTGCACCGTCTGCTGGCTTTGCTGGATGCCCTTCGGGCTGGGCGCGTGCGTGAGCGCACGCTGGCTGGGAAGCTGATGGAAGCCGAGTTGGCGCGCTTTGATGCCGCCAATGAGGAACCGGGGAATGCGAGCCGATGATCCGAACCTGCCTGACCTTCGCCGCATCGCCATCGCACTGGGTGACCTCCGCGATCAACTGGTCTTTGTAGGAGGCGCGGTCGCCGGACTACTCGTGACCGACCCCCTGGCGGATGCGGTCCGCGCCACCCGCGATGTCGATGCCGTCGTCCATGCCAACCGCGCGACATTCCACCGGATCGAGGAAGCCGTTGCTGCGAGAGGGTTCAGGCGAGACATCAATAGCGAAATCATCTGCCGCTGGATTCATGCGGACTCCGGTGTACTCTTTGACCTCATGCCGGTACAGCCAGAAGTTCTAGGCTTTTCAAACCGCTGGTACCCCTTTGCTGTCGAGACATCGGAGCCGCTGGATCTGGGTTCCGGTGTGATCATCCGCTGTGTCAGTGCCGTGGCGTTTGTCGCCACCAAACTCGAGGCTTTCGCAGGACGTGGGAAAGGAGACTTCTTCGGCAGCCATGATCTTGAGGATTTGCTCAATATCGTGGATGGCCGCGAAGAGCTCGTCGACGAACTAGGATTGGCACCTCGGGACGTACGCAGGGCCGTGGCAGTCCGTATTTCGCAACTACTGGAGAGCTCCAGCTTCGCCAACGCCCTTCCCGGGCTGCTTGCCGATCCTGATCGGTGCGAAGTAGTTCTAGAACGGCTGGCACGCATGGCGGCGAATAAGTGAGCTAAGCCTTTCCCTCGAACGGCAGCAGGCTGTTGCCCAAAGGAAACCAGGACCCGCCCACTTCAAGGCGCTTCATGCAAAACGGTTCGCGCTAAGAATCGGACATGCAGCCTACGGCTTCAGCGCTTCGAGGCCTTGCAGTTCAACCAGCTTGACCAATTCACCCTTGGTGATCGTCAATTCGTTGGAATACATGAACGCGCCGATCATTCGAACGCCCACCAATTGGCATTGGATTCGGTCGTAGTCGTGCGTCAGCAGGTCGAAATCAGCAGGTCCATTCACATGTCTGGCCTGCTTGAGGCCGGGAAAGAGAACAGCCTTGTAGCGGTATCGCTCGGCCTGGTGGGACATGGCCCCAGGTAGCAGCGTCGTGCGGTTATCTGGCGGCACTACCGGGCCCGCAAAAAAGACCTGCCCATGCTCCATTTCAGTCTGGGCACTCCCCGCGGCATTGACAACCTCGCAGCGGAATTGGGCCTCACGCCCTTCATGCTGGATGGCGGCGAACGGCGCACCGCCTTCGAAGGTCAAAGCGATGGCCGGCGTGGGACGGGGCAACTGAGGCGCATAGGCCGCAAAGTCCACCAGTTCGACCCCGCGTTTAACGAGCAGCAGACTGTCCGGATGGGTGGGATAGCCGAACATCCATAACGCGGCCGAACCCAGGATCACAGCGGTTGCCAGTGCGAGGCTGAGGACAACGCGTCGCAACTTCACGGTCCCGCCCCTTCTTCGGCATGCGGCTTAAGCGCCAATCGGCATGCTTCTTTGCGGGCCTTGCAACCCTGCAGCCTTTGCAGAAGGCCGAGTGCACAGCCTGTGGCGCACTCTTTCGCCTTGCAACACGTAAGCCGTTGATCTACAACGACTCTTTTGGAATGAATGGTGCCGGCTATCGGATTCGAACTGATGACCTACCGCTTACAAGGCGGTTGCTCTACCAACTGAGCTAAGCCGGCACACGAAAACTGTTGTCACTCATGCGAAGCGCCAATGACGTGGGCCGCATTCTAGACGCAGTCTGCACTGCCTCCAGACAACTTGCGGCTTATTTCACCCGCTTGAGGGCCGGACGGCCACCCGACGGGCCACCGCTCGGATCATCCTCGCCATCGCCGGAGGGCACGGCCGTGGGCGCCGATGGGGATTCCGGCTTGCCTCCCGCCGTCTCTCCGTCCGCGCCCGTCGCCAGACGCAAGCCGCGCGGCGCAGCAGCAGCCGGCGCCGGTGCGCTGGGCACTGCCGCCGGACGCTGCGCCACCACGTCCTCGGCGGACGGCGGCGGGAAGGCCATGCCCTGCCCGTTTTCACGGGCATAGATGGCCACCACATGATCCACCGGCACCATGATTTCGCGCGCCACGCCGCCGAACCGGGCCTTGAACTGAATCAGCTCATTGCCCAGGTCCAGGTTGCTGGTCGCTTCGAAACCGACGTTGAGCACGATCTCGTTGTTGCTCACGTATTCCAGCGGCACCTGCACCGTCCGGTCTACGTGGACCGCGATGTAGGGCGTGAAACCGTTGTCAGTACACCATTCGTGCAGGGCGCGGATCAAATAAGGCCGCGTCGAGCTGGCAGCGGTGCCGCTGCCATCCTTGCTGTCGTCCATGCGTGGCAGTGTATTACTTGCGCATCACCTTCTCGGACGGCGTCAGCGCTTCGATGTAGGCCGGACGCGAGAAGATGCGTTCAGCGTACTTCAGCAGCGGCAGCGCGTTCTTCGACATGTCGATGCCGTAGTAGTCCAGGCGCCACAGCAGCGGGGCAATCGCCACGTCCAGCATGCTGAAGTCGTCGCCCAGCATGTACTTGTTCTTCAGGAAGATCGGAGCGAGCTGCGTCAGACGGTCACGGATCTGGGCGCGCGCCTTTTCCAGCTGCTTTTCGGTCGGCTTGACCGGCTGGCCACGGTTTTCCAGGATGTTGACGTTGGCGAACAGTTCCTTTTCGAAGTTGAACAGGAACAAGCGCACGCGGGCGCGGGCCACCGGGTCTCCGGGCATCAGCTGCGGATGCGGGAAGCGCTCGTCGATGTACTCGTTGATGATGTGCGATTCGTACAGGATGAGGTCGCGCTCCACCAGGATGGGCACCTCGTTGTACGGATTCATCAGCGCGATGTCTTCGGGCTTGGCGAAGAGGTCAACGTCCCGGATTTCGAAGTCCATGCCCTTCTCGAACAACACGAAACGGCAACGGTGCGAATAAGGGCAAGTCGTTCCGGAATAAAGCACCATCATGGCAGTGGACTCCTGATCGAAGCCTTTCGGCTTCCTCGTTTTCTAACCAAACAAAAGGCAAACGCAGTGGAGCCTTTCGGCACCCACTGCGCGGGAGGACCCAGCCAGGGCTGGATCATCGACTTACTTGACGTCCTTCCAGAAGGAGGCGTTCAAGCGCCACGCGAATACGGTAAACACCAGCAGGAACAGCACCACGATCACGCCGAGACGGAATCGAGTTCCCTGAGCCGGTTCGCCCATCCATTGCAGATAGGCCACCAGATCGGCAACCGAATCGTCAAATTGCTGCGGCGACATCGTCCCGGGGGACACCTGCTCGAAACCGGCGAAGACATGCTCGACCTTGCTGGGGTCATGCGGATCTGGCCGTTCCTCGAACTTGGCGGTGCGGACACCCTGGAGCTCCCACAGCACATGCGGCATCGCAACGCTGGGGAACACGAGATTATTCCATCCCGTGGCCTTGGTTTCGTCCCGGTAGTATTTTCGCAGATACGTGTAGAGGTAGTCGGCCCCCGAACCTTTGCTGCCATCCGCCCGGGAACGGGCGATGACCGAGAGGTCAGGAGGGGCCGCGCCGAACCAGGCCTTGGCCTGCTTCGGGTCGAGAGACACCTTCATCGTCTCCCCGACCTTGTCCCCCGCAAACAACAGATTGTTCTTGATCTGCTCGTCGGTGAGCTGAAGGTCCTTGAGCCGGTTGTACCGCATGTAAGCGGCCGAATGGCAGTTCAGGCAATAGTTCACGAACATCTTGGCCCCGCGCTGCAGGGCGGCGACGTCGTTCATCTTGGTGACGGGAAACCGGTCCCAGGACGGTCCGGCCGTATTGGCCTGGGCGGCGGGGATGAGGCCCGCGCCCAGCGCCAGTGACGTCACCAGCAAAGCGATGAGTTTTTTCATTCGTCTCGACTCCGTGGCGATCAGTGCGGATGGAAGGTGACGCGTTCAGGCACCGGCTTGAAGGTGCCCATGCGTGACCACCACGGCATCAGCAGGAAGAAGCCGAAGTAGAACAAGGTGCCCACCTGCGACATCAGGGTGTAGGCGTCGGTCGGCAACTGGATGCCGAGGAAGCCCAGCAGCCCGAACACCAGCACAAACACGATGTACATCCACAAGTGCCAACCCGGACGGTAGCGGATCGACTTCACCGGGCTGTGATCCAGCCAGGGCAGGAAGAACAGGATCACGACTGCGCCGCCCATCACCAGCACGCCCCAGAACTTGGCGTCCAGGCTGAGCAGCAGAGCGATGGCCACCACGCCGGCGCCGGCGATCACACCCTTGGCCAGCAGCGACATCCGCCCCTTGATCAGGGTCATGAAGACGCTCAGGGCCACAATCACGCACAGCACCTTCACCATCACATCGGTGGTGGCGCGCAGCATGGAATAGAACGGGGTGAAGTACCACACCGGCGCAATGTGCGGCGGCGTCTTCAGCGGGTCGGCCGGAATGAAGTTGTTGTATTCCAGGAAGTAGCCGCCGAACTCGGGCGCGAAGAACACGATGGACGAGAAGACGATCAGGAACAGACCCACCGCAAAGATGTCGTGCACTGTGTAGTACGGGTGGAAGGGCACGCCGTCCAGCGGGATGCCGCGCGCGTCCTTGTGGGCCTTGATCTCCACACCATCCGGGTTGTTGGACCCCACTTCATGCAGCGCGATGATGTGCGCCACCACTAGGCCGATCAGCACCAGCGGCACCGCAATGACGTGGAAGCTGAAGAAGCGGTTCAGGGTGGCGTCACCCACCACAAAGTCGCCGCGGATCATCAGGGCCAGGTCCGGACCGATCACGGGCACGGCTGCGAACAGGTTCACGATGACCTGCGCACCCCAGTACGACATCTGGCCCCAGGGCAGCAGATAGCCCATGAAGGCCTCGGCCATCAGGCACAGGAAGATGGCGCAGCCGAAGATCCACACCAGCTCGCGCGGCTTGCGGTAGGACCCGTAGATCAACCCGCGGAACATGTGCAGGTAGACCACCACGAAGAACGCGGAGGCGCCGGTGGAATGCATGTAGCGGACCAGCCATCCCCAGGGGACGTCCCGCATGATGTATTCGACCGATGCAAAGGCCAGCGATGCATCCGGTTTGTAGTGCATCACCAGGAAGATGCCGGTGGTGATCTGGATCACCAGCACCAGCAGGGCCAATGACCCGAAGATGTACCACCAGTTGAAGTTTTTCGGAGCGTAGTACTCCGACATGTGCTCCTTGAAGAGCTGGGTCGCGGGGAACCGGTTGTCCACCCACGTCATGAACCGGACGCCTGCAGGGGCGCCGGCGGGTGCTTCCTTGAATTCAGCCATGTCGTCTGCCTCGGGTCCGGGTTAAGCCTTCTTGTCTTCACCGATCAACAGCTTGGTGTCTGACAGATACATGTGGGGCGGCACCTCGAGGTTGTCGGGGGCCGGCTTGTTCTTGAAGACCCGTCCCGCCATGTCGAAGGTCGAACCGTGACAGGGGCAGAGGAAACCCCCATGCCAGTTGTCAGGAAGCGACGGCTGAGGGCCGGATTGGAACTTGTCGCTGGGCGAGCAGCCCAGGTGGGAGCAGATGCCCACGACGACCAGGTATTCGGGCTTGATCGAGCGCCATTCGTTCTTGGCGTAGTCGGGCATGGGGAAGGCCTTGCGGTCCGACTTGGGGTCGGCCAGCTCGGCATCGTTGCCTGGCAGCGCCTTGAGCTGCTCCGGCGTACGGCGAACGATCCAGACAGGTTTGCCCCGCCATTCCACCGTGAGTTTTTCGCCGGGGGCGAGTGCCCCTACATCGACTTCTACGGCAGCACCGGCTGCCTTGGCGCGTTCGGACGGGGCGAAGGTGCTGACGAATGGGACCGCTGTCGCGACACCGCCCACTGCTCCCGCGCAACCGGTGGCGATGATCCAGGTGCGCTTGCCTTTGTCCACTTGTTGGTCACTCATGAGGGTCCTTAAAGGGAACTTCTGATAGGGGGCAACCAAAGATTCTAGGCATGAAAAATCAGCTTGACTCTAAGGCGCTCTACCGATGTGCATGAGCGCACCAAGTTGACATTTATCGTGGCGCGAACCCCGGTAGGATGCTTGGCTTGCGGCAAGAGACCGCAGTCGCCAACAGGTCAATGGAGCAACGTCATGGGATTTCTCACTGAATTTCGCGAATTCGCCGTCAAGGGCAATGTCATGGACCTGGCGGTGGGCGTGATCATCGGCGGCGCCTTCGGCAAGATCGTCGATTCAGTGGTCAAGGACCTGATCATGCCCATCGTGGGCAAGGTGGTCGGCGGGCTGGACTTCAGCAACTACTTCGTCATGCTGGGCACCCCCCCGGCGAACTACACCGGCCCCATGACCTATGAGGCGCTCACCAAAGCCGGTGTGCCCCTCTTTGCGTATGGCAGCTTCTTGACCGTGCTGCTGAACTTCATCATTCTGGCGTTCATCATCTTCCTCATGATCAAGCAGGTGAACCGCCTCAAACGCACCCCCGAGGAAACCCCAGCAGCACCCGCTGCTCAGGCTCCGGAACCCGCGGATGTCCAGCTGCTGCGAGAGATTCGTGATGCGCTCATTCGTGACAAAGCGTAAAGCCTTCTAGAAACGTCAGCTTTTGCGCAACGTCCGTGCGTGCCCCGCCCGATCAGGGGGCTTGCATGGACGATACTGCATTCTGTGGTGAGGTCACCACAATGCGCGCCAGATGCATTCATGAACCGTCTCAATCCCCACCTCGACGCGGCCTTGCAGCGCGTGCGCTCCGCGGTGGAACAAGCCGCAGAGCGCGGCGCCGAAGGTTTGGGCCTCGCCGCCCTGTCCGCTGGACAGGCCAAGCGGCGCGATGCCCTGTTGTCGGCGCAATTCATCTTCCGCAAGCAGCAGGCGCTGTTTTCGCAGCGGTTTGACCAGTCCATGCGCCGTCAGGCGGAGGACACCAGCGCACCCGCCACGCCCGGCCTGCAAAAGAACACGCAGTGGGATGAGCTCTCGCTGATGGATGACGACCAGGTCAACGCCCTGGTCGCGGCGGACCGCATCGGTCTGGCCATCGGTCACCAGAGCGAATGGGAACTGCGCGAGGTCGACGGCTACATCGGCTCCATTCCCGGCATGTCCGGCAAGGAAGACCGGCATCCGCTGCGCCCCCAGAACATTGCCCAGGCCTTGATCGACGGCATCTACGCCGCCACCGACGACAACGACACCCGGCAGATCCTGATCGACGAGCTGACCCGTGCACTGGCCCAGGAAATGAAGGCCTGTTATGCGGACATCGCCAGCCTGTTCCGCAGCCGCGGCCTGCGTCCCCAGGACCTGCGGGTGCGCAGCGGCGACAACTCGCGCGGCCAGTCGCTGCGCGGCGGCATGGGCAGCCCCAGTGGCCATGGCCCGCTGGGCACGGACAGCCGCTACGCCACCCAGCCCGGCGCGCTGAACAGTCTCAGCGGCCAGGGCTTCCCCACCCGCCCAGGCGGCCTGCATGGCGGAGTGCCGGGCATGGGTGGTGGCATCGGTGGTGGTGGGGGGGGCTTCGGCGCCCCGCAGAGCGGCCATGGCGCCTTCCACCCCGGCTATCCGGTGGTGGGCACGGTGGACCCGCAACTGATGGACCTGCTGCGCCGTCTGGCGCAGACCCCCGTCCCCGCCTTCAGCAGCAGCATCGGCGGCGCCATGAACGGCCTGGGCAGCGGCGGCATGCCGCTCGGTCCGGGCCTGGGCACCCCCAGCCAGTGGCAGCACTGGGAGGGCGACACCGTCGGCGCCGGCAGCCCGATGCTGGACGGCACGCCCATCGTGCTGCCGCCCAACCTCATCCACATGCACCGGGACGAGCTGCGTCAGGCCGCCACCGGTTCGCTCGACCACATGGTCATCGATGTGGTGGCCGGGCTGTTCGACCAGATTCTGTCCGACCCCAAACTGCCGCCGCTGATGTCGCAGCAGATCGCCCGGCTGCAGCTGCCGGTGCTGCGCGCGGCGCTGGGGGACCGCAGCTTCTTCTCGTCCAGGCGCCATCCGGTGCGCCGGCTGGTCAACCGCATCGCCTCGCTGGCGATGGCCTACGAGAACTTCAATGAGGACCCGGGCAAGAGCTTCCTGGCCCTGGTGCGCGAACTCATCCAGGACATCGTCAGCGGCGACTTCGACCGCATGGACCTGTATGACGCCAAGCTGAACCAGCTGGAGCAGTTCATTGCGGAGCAGACCGCCCAGGCGCTGAAGTCGCAGGGCGATGCCGCCGGGTTGGTGGAGCGCAAGGAAACCGAACTGCGGCTGCAGCAGCGCTACATGCAGCAGCTGCAGCAGGCGATGGCCAATGTGGACATGCGCGACTTCCTGCGCGAGTTCCTGACCAAGACCTGGAGCCAGGTGCTGGTGCATGCCTCGCGCCATCCGAATCTGGATGCGGGCCTGGTGGAGCGGCTGCGCAACATGGGTCGCGACCTGGTGCTGTCGGTGCAGCCCAAGACCTCGCCCCAGCAGCGCCAGACCTTCCTGGCCTCGCTGCCGGTGCTGATGCGCACGCTCAATGACGGCCTGGACCTGGTCCGCTGGCCCGAGCCCGAGCGCAAGAAATTCTTTGCCGAACTGCTGCCGGCGCATGCGGACTCCCTCAAGGGCCAGGCCCTGAGCCCGCTGGAATACAACCTGCTGGCCAAGCAGCTGGAAACCGTCTTCGGCATTGCGCCGCCCAAGGAACAGGACCTGCCGGCCCACACGCCGCTGGACCTGGACCTCTCCGAGCAGCTGACCGACGAAGAGGCCCACCGGCTGGGCCTGATGGACGACCAGCATGTGGACTGGGACGGCCAGGTGGACATCGACCTGAGCGCCGAAGACCAGCGGCCGCTGATGGCGGTGGACATCAGCATCGACGGCCTGCCGGCTGCGGAAGAAGCGCCGGAGCCCAGTGGCGGCGTGCTGCTGCTGGAGCATCTGCAGCTGGGCTTTGCCTACCAGATGAACCGCGACAACAAGTGGATCAAGGTGCGGCTGGCTCACATCAGCGGCGGCCGCAGCTTCTTCATCTTCACCCACGGTGACCGCCATCAGGGCACGCTCACCATGACCTCGCGCATGCTGCGCAAGATGTGCGAGGGTGGGCGTCTGCGGGCCTTCGAAAGCGCTTATCTGCTGGAACGTGCCACGGCGCGCGCTCGCAAGCAGCTGGCCGCGCTGAGTGCCACCGTCAAGGCGCAGGCGCCAACGGCCAAGCCCAGCGTTTGAAGCCACCGCCTCGCGGGGGCCTCCTACCCCGCCTACCCCGCCTACCCAACTTACCCCGCTGAGCCGCCCTGCCCGCTGAGCTGACGCGCCATGCGAATCGCGGCACGCATGCTGGAGGGGTCCGCGCGGCCCGTGCCGGCGATGTCGAAGGCCGTGCCGTGATCAGGGCTGGTGCGCACCAGCGGCAGCCCCAGCGTCACGTTGACGCCCTCCTCCACGCCCAGATACTTCACCGGGATCAGGCCCTGGTCATGGGTCATTGCGACCACCGCATCGAATTCCCCGGGATGCTGCGGCGGCGCATGCCGGGCCCGCATGAAGATGGTGTCCGGCGCAAAAGGCCCGCTGGCGTTGATGCCCAGCGAGCGCGCCTGCTCGATGGCCGGTGCGATGTGCTGGATCTCCTCATCCCCGAACAAGCCGCCCTCGCCGGCATGCGGGTTCAGGCCCGCCACCGCGATGCGAGGGGCTGCAATGCCGGCCCGCCGCAACGCCGCATCGGTGATGCGCAGCGTCTGCAGCACCTGCCCGGCCGTGATCAGGTCCACCGCCTTGCGCAGCGCCACATGGATGGTCACCAGCACGACGCGCAACTGGTCATTGGCCAGCATCATGCGCACCGGCGGCATCTGGCCGTGGGCATCGGCGCACAGGGCTTGCAGCATCTCGGTGTGGCCGGGGTAGGACACCCCCGCCGCATGCAGCGCTTCCTTGTGGATGGGCGCTGTGACCAGCGCGCGGGACCGCCCTGCCTGCTGCTCGGCCACCGCCGCCTCGATGCAGCGCGCCGCCGCCAGCCCCGCCACACCGCTGATGTGGCCGATCGGCTGATCGAGCAGGCGCGCGGTGGTCTCGCTGTGCAGGCCTGGCGGCTGCCAGACCGGCAGGCAATCCGGTGGCGCGCTGTCGGTAGGCGTCTCCAGCAGTGCTACCGGTAGCGTGAGGCCCAGCATCTGGACGGCGCGGCGGAACACGCCCACGTCGCCGACCAGTCGCAAGTCCGCGCCGCGGTCCGCGGCCCAGGCCGCCACCGCCACCTCGGGACCAATGCCGCAGGCGTCGCCCATCGTGATCAACAGCGGAGCGTTCATGCAGGATTCGGAATGTCGATGAATTGATAGCCCAGGCCCAGCGTCTGCGCGACCTGCTGACCCAGCGCCTGCACGCCATAACGCTCGGTGGCGTGATGGCCGGCGGCGATGAAGGCGACGCCGGTTTCGGCCGCATAGTGAGCCTGCGGCTCGGAGATCTCGCCGGTGATGAAGACATCGGCACCAGCCGCGATCGCCGCTTCAAAGTAGCCCTGCGCGCCGCCCGTGCACCAGGCCACGCGCCGCAGCGGACGTCCGTCCCCGATCGCCTGCACCGTGGCCCGGCCCAGACGATGCTCCAGATGATGGGTCAGGGACGGCAGGTCCCCGAGCGCCGCCGGCAGGTCGCCGATGACGCCCAGGTCCTGCTCTCCGAAGCGACCGTCCGCCGACCAGCCCAGGTGCAAGGCCAGTTGCGCGTTGTTGCCGAGTACCGGATGCGCATCCAGCGGCAGGTGGTAAGCGAAGAGGTTGATGTCATGCGACAACAAGCGCGACAGGCGCTGCTTCATCCATCCGACCACCCGTCCATCCTGGCCTCGCCAGAACAGGCCGTGATGAACCAGAATCGCATCGGCACGGGCTTCGATGGCGGCCTCGATCAGGGCCAGGCTGGCCGTGACCCCACAAACCAGGTGACCGATCTGCGCCCGGCCCTCGACCTGCAGACCGTTCGGCCCATAATCCTTGAAGCGCGAGGGCTCCAAGGTGGCGGTGAGCAGCCGCTCCAGCTCCGTGCGATGTGCCATGACAGGGTCTCAATTGCGTCAAACCTGGCTGATTTTCGCCCAGGCCACCACCGTGGCGCTGGCAGGGTATTTTGTGGTCGCCTCGCTGAAGCCGGAATGGCTGCATCAGGGCCCTTCGGTGCTGGCCACCTTGCCGGCGGCGGTGGGCGCGCCGCCACGTGCGGCCGTGCAGTTCAGCTATGCCGCGGCCGCCCAGGCGGCGTCTCCGGCGGTCGTGGCGGTGCTGGCCAACAAGCCGGCCCTGACCCAGCGCGAGATCGAGGCCGACCCCTGGCTGCGTTTTCACTTCGGCCGCCGCATCCCGCAGCGTCAGCAGACCGGGCTGGGCTCGGGTGTGATCGTGTCGCCCGAAGGTTATGTGCTGACCAACAACCATGTGGTGTCGGGCGCGACCGAGATCCGGGTGCAGTTGCCGGACGGCCGTGAAGCCGCCGCCAAGCTGGTGGGGACTGATCCGGACACCGACCTGGCCGTGCTGCGCATCGAGGTGGCGGCGCCGCTGCCGGTCATCCATCCCGGCCGCGCGGAAGAGCTGCAGGTGGGCGACGTGGTGCTGGCCATCGGCAATCCGTTCAACGTCGGCCAGACGGTCACGTCCGGCATCGTCAGCGCGCTGGGTCGCTCGCAGCTGGGCTTGAGCACCTTCGAGAACTTCATCCAGACCGATGCCGCCATCAACCCCGGCAATTCCGGCGGCGCGCTGGTGGATGCGCAGGGGCGGCTGGTCGGCATCAACACCGCCATCTATTCACGCACCGGCGGCGGCAGCCTGGGCATCGGCTTCGCCATCCCGGTGGACTCGGCCTACCAGGTGCTGGAAGCGCTGATCAAGGACGGCAAGGTCAGTCGGGGCTGGATTGGCGTCATCACCGGCGAGGTGAATCCGGAGGTGGTGGAGATGATGAAGCTCTCCGTCCAGCAGGGCGTGCTGGTCAAGGAGGTCTTCAAGGCCAGCCCGGCCGCCAAGGCCGGGGTGGAAGCCGGGGACGTGGTCACCGAAGTCGGCGGCCGTCCGGTGCGCACCCCGCGGGAGCTGATCAACGTGGTGGCGGCGCTCAAGCCGGAGAGTCAGGTGGTCGTGCAGGTGCAGCGCGGCCGGCAGAGCGTCAAGCTGCAACTGCAGGTGGGTCTGCGCAAACCGCTGAACGACGAGGGATCACCGGAGGAGTGAGGGGCCCGCGTGGACGTCAGCACCGGAGCAAGTGCCTGCGTCCTCGCTCAGTTGGCCGGTCCCTGCCCGCCGGCTGCATCGGCCGGATCCGCATCCGGCGCACGGCTGTAGCGGGCAAATGCCGTGGACGCCCAGATGCCCACCTCATAGAGGATGCACATCGGGATGGCCAGCGCCAGCTGCGAGACGATGTCCGGCGGTGTGATGACGGCGGCGATCACAAAGGCGATCACGATGAAGTAGCCGCGGAACTGCTTGAGCTGCTCCACCGTCACCAGCCCCATGCGGGCCAGCACCACCACCACCACCGGCACTTCGAAGGCCGCGCCGAAGGCGATGAACATGTTCATCGCGAAGCCCAGATAGGCCTCGATGTCGGGGGCTGCGGTGATGCTCTTGGGGGCGAAGCTCTGGATGAAGGTGAACACCTTCGCAAACACCACGAAGTAGCAAAAGGCCACGCCGGCGAAGAACAGCAGCGTGCTGGACACGACCAGCGGCAGCACCAGCCGCTTCTCATGCGAATACAGGCCCGGCGCCACAAAGGCCCAGACCTGGTAGAGCACCACCGGCAGTGCCACCAGGAAGGCCGCCAGCAGCGTGATCTTGAGCGGCACCAGGAAGGGCGAGAGCACGTTGGTGGCGATCATCGAGCTGCCTTGCGGCAGATTCGACACCAGCGGCACGGCCAGCAGGTCGAACAGCCCACCCGGGCCGGGATAGAGGCACAGCACCCCAAAGGCCAGGCCCACGGCCAGCAGCGCGCGGATCAACCGGTCGCGCAGCTCCATGAGGTGGGAGACAAAGGGCTGCTCGGTACCGGCCAGTTCGTCTTTGGAGGCGTCGTCTTGGGGGCTGGTCATGAAGCTCGGCGTGGGGGACGGAAGCGCGCCACACGGGCCGCGCCGGATTGGGTGTGCCTGCGCACACCCTGCCGCTGCTTGTACCAGAGCGGCGTGGCGCCGCGTTTGAGGCGCCAGTTCTTGCCGGGGTGGCTGTAGACCGGCGGCGGGGCGGAGGTGGCCATGGCGGACTCGCTGGAGCCGCCCTCGACCGACAGGTCGGACCAAGTGGAGTGAATGGCCTGATGGGCCGAGTCCACTTCCTGCCGAACGGTGCTCTCCACGTCATTCACCGCAGTCTGGAACTGGGTCTTCATCTTCTGAAGTTCCTCCAGTTCGATCGAGCGGTTGACCTCGGCCTTCACGTCGGACACATAGCGCTGTGCCTTGCCCAGCAGATGGCCAACGGTGCGCGCGACCCGGGGCAGACGCTCCGGGCCGAGCACGACCAGCGCCACTCCGCCGATCAGCATCAGCTTGTCAAAGCCGAAATCGATCATGCGGACGCTCAGTTGCGGGTCTTGGCGTCAACGTCCACCGTGTTGGGATCGGCGGCCTTGTTGGCATTGGCCACTTGCTGGGGAGGCGCATCCGTGCCGCCGTCCCGCATGCCGTCCTTGAAACCCTTGACCGCCGCGCCCAGGTCGCCGCCCACATTGCGCAGCTTCTTGGTGCCGAACACTGCGATGACGACCACCAGCACGATCAGCCAGTGCCAGATGCTCATACTACCCATGACATTCTCCAGAGTGGATATCGAAATTCTAGTGGCCCCGCGTGACATGAACACGGCGCCAGGGCACCAAGCCCTACCCGCATGAGCGACTTATGCCCCGACCGGGAGAGATACAGGCCCGAGTCGGCCCTTGGATCAGCCCTTGGCCCACGGGCGCGGACCGCCCATGGCATGCATATGCAGGTGGAACACCTCCTGCCCGCCATCCGAACCGGTGTTCACCACCGTGCGGAAGCCGTTGGTTACGCCCAGTTCCTTCATCAAACGGGGCACCAGCACCGTCATGCGGCCCATCAGCGCCGCATGTTCGGGCTGCAGGTCCACCATGCTGGCAATGTGCAGCTTGGGAATCAGGAGCAGATGGACCGGCGCCCAGGGATGGATGTCGTGGAAGACCAGCAATTCTTCGTCTTCATAGACCTTCTTCGACGGGATCTGGCCCGCGACGATCTTGCAGAAGATGCAGTTCGGATCGTGGCTCATGATGTGCAGCGGTTCGGAAAATCAGGCGTTGGAGGTCCGGAAATCAGGGCCTGGGCCAAGGCTCAGACCGGCATCGGCTTGTTGTCGTTCCAGTTCAGGATGCCCTTGACCAGCCGGTAGATCACCCAGATGGTGTCGACCGCCAGCACCACGATGCCGATGCCCACCATGATGAGCACCACGCCCACCACCGCCCACAGCAGGCTCCACCAGAAGGTGCGGATCTGCCAGGTGAAGTGGCTGGCGTAGATCGTGCCTTCGGTCTCTTCGCGCTTCACGTAGTTGATGATGATCGCGATGATGCTGGTGATGCCGGTGAAGAAGCTGAGCGCGTAGAGGATGTACGTGATCATCGTCAGCTGCTTCAGATTGGCCAGCTTGTCGGCGGGCGTCGGATTCAGGCTCAGTTCTTCGTTCATCGCGCTCTCTCCCTGTGGTGGGTTGTTGTGAATCGGATTCAGGCGGGTGGCGGGGCCTTGGGGGCAGAACGGGCGGCGAACTCCTCCAGACCGGAGAGTCCTTCCCGGCGCGCCAGTTCCGCCAGCACCTGGGCGGGTTCCACCTTCAAGGCCGCCAGGGCGACGATGGAATGAAACCACAGGTCGGCCACTTCGTAGACCAGCTTCTGGGGGTCGCCGTCCTTGGCGGCCAGCACCACTTCAGTGGCTTCCTCGCCCACTTTTTTCAGGATGTGGTCCAGGCCTTTGGAGAACAGCTTGGCCACATAGCTCTTGTCGGGTTGACCCTCATCCCGGCGCTGAGCGACCACCTCACCGAGGTGGGCCAGCACGTCCGGGCCGGTCAGGGGCGTATGGACGCTCATCTCTCAACTCTTGTAGATGTAGGCCGGGTCCTTGAGGACCGGCTCCACCGATGACCAGCGGCCGTTTTCCAGGCGCTGGAAGAAGCAGCTGTGCCGGCCGGTGTGGCAGGCGATGCCGGGCTCGTGCCCGTGCTGGGTGATGGTGAGCAGCAGCACGTCGTTGTCGCAGTCCATGCGGATGCTGTGCACCTGCTGCACATGGCCGGACTCCTCGCCCTTGTGCCAGAGCTTGCGGCGCGAGCGACTCCAGTAGACCGCCTGGCCGAGTTCGGCGGTGCGGGCCACGGCTTCGCGGTTCATCCAGGCAAACATGAGCACGTCGCCGGAGCCCTGCTCCTGCGCGATGACGGGGACCAGCCCATCGGCGTCCCACTTGATCTGATCGAGCCATTCCATGGCGGCAGTGTAGTCCTCAGCCGAGGTGGGTGGGGCCGGCATGGCCGCGCTCTTCGGCGAACCAGCGCAGCACGGGAATCGTGCCGGGCAGCACCGGCTGCACCTGCACCGGCAGGGTCTGCCAGGCCATGGCTTGCTGCTCGCGCATCTCGAACTCGCCCTCCCAGTCGAACACCTTGCAGAAGTGCAGGCGCACCCGGGCATGGGGGTAGTCCATCATGTCCACCTTCCAGGGGTGGGCGGCACCAATGGTGATGCCCAGTTCTTCCTGAAGCTCGCGGCGCAGCGCCTGCTCGACGGTCTCGCCCTGTTCCAGCTTGCCGCCGGGGAACTCCCAGTAGCCGGCGTAGACCTTGCCTTCGGGGCGCGAGGTCAGCAGGAATTCGCCTTCCTCGCCGAGGCTGGGGCTGGCGCGTTCGTGGTCTTGGGGGCTTGCACGCCGCACCAGCACGCCCACCGCCACGTCCACCGGCACGCGGTCTTCAGGCCAGGCTGTCTCATGGACGGCGCTGGGGGCACCGGCGGGGCTCGCCGAGGGGATGGTGCCGGGGGGCGGGGAAGAGACAGGCTTGTCGAGCTCAGACATGGTCCAGCCCCTGGGGGGCGTCATCATCAGGGGAAGCGGAGGGATCTGGGCTCTTGGCGGGCGCTGGTGCGGGGACCGGCAGGCCGGTGTCCTCCGAGCCGCCGCGGCCGGCCAGGTCGCGCGCAAATTGATAGGCGACGCGACCGGAGCGGGAGCCACGTTCCAGCGCCCATACCAGCGCGGGCTGACGGGCAGCTTCGATCTGCGCCGGGCTCAGCCCGAAGTGCTGGAGCCACTGGCCCACGATGGTCAGGTATTCCTGCTGGCTGAAGCTGTAGAAGCTGATCCACAGCCCGAAACGCTCGGACAGGGAAATCTTCTCTTCCACGGCTTCACCGGGATGCACCTCCACATTGCCGTCGCGCTCGGCATGGGAGTAGGAGAGGTTGTCCTTCATCTGCTCGGGGAGCAGGTGGCGGCGGTTGCTGGTGGCGTAGATCAGCAGGTTGTCGGTGGCGGCGGCGATGGAGCCGTCGAGCATCGACTTGAGCGCCTTGTAGCCGGCCTCGCCTTCGTCGAAGGAGAGGTCGTCGCAGAAGATGACGAAGCGTTCCGGACGGTCGGCGACCAGGTCGGCCAGTTCGGGCAGGTCCACCAGGTCGGCCTTGTCGACCTCGATCAGCCGCAGGCCCTGGCCGGCGAATTCATTCAGGCAGGCCTTGATGAGCGAACTCTTGCCGGTGCCGCGGGCGCCGGTGAGCAGCACATTGTTGGCGGGCTGCCCGGCCACGAACTGCCGGGTATTGCGCAGCAGCCGCTCCTTCTGCGGTTCCACTTCCTTGAGGTCGGTCAGTTGGATGCCGGAGAGGTGGCGGACCGGCTCGAGCCGGGCGCTGGCGCCGCGCTTGCGGTAGCGGAAGGCCACGGCGGCGGACCAGTCGGGGGCGGTGAGCGGCTGCGGGAGCACCGCCTCCAGGCGACTCAACAGCGCATCGGCGCGCTGCAGGAGGGCATCGAGGGCGTTGGAGGACATGGAAGCGGATCAGGCCAGCATGCGCATGGCGGCTTCGAGTTGCTCGGTGGGCAGGCGTTTGAAGCCGGACCGGGCATAGCGCTGCAGGCGGCCGATGATGAAGCTGACGAGGACGGAGGCCTGGGCCTGGGCTTCGACGGTGGGCGTGCTGGAGCCCGAGGCTTCGGCGGCGGAGCGCAGGGCCTGGCGCAGGGCGGATTCGACCTTGTCGAAGAACTGGTTCATGCGGGCGACGAGCCGCTCGTTTTCGTAGACGAGCGCATCACCGACCATGACGCGGGCCATGCCGGGGTTGCGTTCGCCGAATTGCAGCAGGACGGCGACGATGCGCTGGGCCTGTGCGAGGCCGGAGGGTTCGCGTTCGGCGATCTGGTTGAGCAGGGAGAAGATGCTGGACTCGATGAACTCGATGAGTCCTTCGAACATCTGGGCCTTGCTGGCAAAGTGGCGGTAGAGCGCGGCTTCGCTGACCTCCAGGCGTGCGGCCAGGGCGGCGGTGGTGACCCGTTCGGCGCCGGGCTGTTCCAGCATGCTGGCCAGGGTTTGGAGGATCTGGACGCGGCGCTCACCGGGCTTGAGGCGCTTGCGCGGCAACTCTGCGGCTTTGGGCGCGGCGGGATCCGTGGTGTCTGGGGGGCTGGTATGCATAGGCGGGGCCGGAACGTGTGCGTGGATTCTGGCACATGCTTTGCCCTCGCCCGGTGATGATCACGCCCGGGGTGGTTCCCATCAGTCGCCCATCAGTCGCCCATCAGTCGCGCAGCCAGCCCAGCCGGCGGGCTTCGTAGATGGCTTCCACCTTGGAGCGCACCTGCAGCTTGCGGTAGGTGCGCTTGACGTAAGTCATGATGGTGTGGGGCGACACATTCATGAACTGCGCAATCTCGTCGAAGGTGAAGCCTTTGGCGGCGAGGTGCAGGACGCGGGATTCCTGTTCGGACAGCGCCACGACCTGCTCATCGACGAGCGGCATGGAGGCGGAGTCGGTGAAGCCGCGTGTGCTGTGGCCGTTTTGCGGGGCCAGGCGCAGGAGCAGACGCCGTGCGATGACGGGGCTGATGGGGCTGCCGCCAGCACGCAGGGAGCGCAACTGGCCGGGCAGGTCCAAGGCCAGGGAGTCCTTGAGCAGGTAGCCGGTGGCGCCCGCTTCAATGCTGGACAACACATGCTGCTCATCGCCGAAGACGGAGATGACCATCACCTCGCATTCGGGCGCGACATGCGCGGCATGGCGGATCAGCTCAATGCCGGAACCGCCAGGCAGGTCCAGGTCGACCAGCAGCACGTCCGGCCGCGTCTGGTCAAACATTTTCCGGCCCTGCGGGAGGTCGGTGGCCATACCGACCAACCGAATATCCGGTGCCTTCTCTAACGCATGGGCAAACCCCTCGCGAAAGCGAAGCTGGTCCTCAACAATCAAGACGCTGAACAGTGACATGCAATCCCTCACGGCTTAGAGGCCGTCCCAGCACATTCTGTGTGTCAGCACAACACACCGGCAATCCCCAGCTTGGAGTGGAGTGACCAAAGACAGGTCGAGTCTGTGGGTTGCCGTAGAAATGACTGGGTCTTCCCTCGAGGAGGCCTCAAGGGCAAAGGGGGGGCCTGCTGCGTTTCAAATTGTCAGCGGGGGTGGGGGCTTCCCCTTGAATCGGGGGGGTTGGAGTGGGGCTCTCTTTTGAACACGGAAATGGGGAGGCCAGGGGCCCTTTGCTTCATGGCCAGGGCCAGTGGCCCTGGCCTTCGGTAGGCACAAACAGTCCACTGGACTGTTTGTGTCCGACCTCAGTATTCCTGTCCGGCTACGCCGGCCATTCCCTTCTTAACTTCCGCAAAGAGCCCCTGGCCTCCCCATTTCCTGCACCGAGCCTTGCCACCATCCGTGGCATGCACAGATCCAGCATTTGCAGAGTCTCGGATTCAGGCACCACCGCAGATGCGAATGAAGGTGCGGAGCCCCTATGCAGCGGGTCTTTCGCTGAATTCAAGTGCTGGTGCTGGTGCTGGTGCGAGAGCAGGAGCAGGAGCAAGAGCAGCAACGGGAGTGGGAGCGGGAGTGGGAGCAGGAACGGGAGTGGGAGTGGGAGTGTTTACAGGAACGGGAGTCGGAGCGGAATCAGGCGGGGGGAGCCGTGGAGGAGATCAGCGGCCAAGCTTTCAGGTCCCGCAGTCGCGAGACGCGTCGGTCCACGATGGCAGGACGTTGAGCGCAGGCGGACGGCGACCAGCCGCGCATCCAGACGGTAGTCATGCCAAGGCTGCGCGCAGCCTTGAGGTTGGCGAGGCTGTCCTCAACGAGGACGCACTGGGAGGGGCGGACCTTGAGGCGGGCACACACATGCTGAAACATCCGCACATCGGGCTTGGGTCGCCAGTGGCCGAAGATCTGCATGTCTTCGACGGTGATGATGTCGTCGAAGGCCTGTAAAAGATGCAGGGCCTTGAGCACGCGCTTTGCGTAGCGGGCGGGTGCGTTGGTGAACAGCACCTTGCGCCCTTGCAGACGGCGCAGCCATGCAATGTCGGGCGCCGAGGCCCGCAGGCCTTCTTCGAGCCGCGGCAGCGCGTGGGTCTCATCCAGGAAGTGCGAGCCGGCCACGGCGTGATGCCGCACCAGCCCGAGCAGTGTGGCGCCATACCGCCGCCAATAGCGTCGCCGCAATTCCTGCGCTTCGTCGCTGCTCACCCCGAGATGGCGCACGATGTAGTCATTCATCGCCGTCCCGAGCTCCCCAAAGATGCCAGCCGACGTGTGATGCAGCGTGTCATCCAGATCAAACAGCCAAACCCGCTCCCTCATCCGACCCCTTCCCCAACAATCAAGCACCCCACCCCACCCCGCTTCGCTCCGCACCACGCCCCGCCCCGCCCGGCGCAGCCCGGGCCCCTCGCACGGACTCTGGGGATCCGGCTCTGCCGGGCCCCGAGGCGCCCCCTTGGGGGGCTGGCGAAGCCAGTAGGGGGGGGCTTAATGTGATCGGATCATGGTGCCGTAGGCCTGCTCGGAGAGGATCTCCAGGAGCATGGCGTGGGGCACGCGGCCGTCGATGATGTGCACCGCCTTCACGCCACTGCGCGCAGCGTCCAGCGCCGAGGCAATCTTGGGCAGCATGCCGCCAGACAGCGTGCCGTCGGCGAACAGCTCATCAATCTCACGGGCCGACAGATCGGTCAGCAGATTACCGGCCTTGTCCAGCACGCCCGGCGTATTGGTCAGCAGCACCAGCTTCTCGGCCTTCAGCACTTCGGCCAGCTTGCCGGCCACCACGTCCGCGTTGATGTTGTAGCTCTCGTTGCTCTCGCCAAACCCGATCGGGCTGATCACCGGAATGAACTGGTCGTCCTGCAGGGCCTTCACCACGCTCGGGTCGATGGCCACGATGTCGCCCACCTGGCCCACGTCGTGTTCCTTGGCGGGGTCGTCCTTGTCGACCATCTTCAGCTTCTTGGCGCGGATCATCCCGCCGTCGCGACCGGTCAGGCCCACTGCCTTGCCGCCGGCCACGTTGATCAGGCCCACGATGTCCTGCTGCACCTCACCGGCGAGCACCCACTCCACCACGCTCATTGTCTCTTCATCGGTCACGCGCATGCCCTGGATGAAGTGGCCCTTCTTGCCCAGCTTGTTCAGCGCGTCCTCGATCTGCGGGCCGCCGCCGTGCACCACCACCGGGTTCAGGCCCACCAGCTTCAGCAGCACCACGTCTTCGGCGAAGTCCTGCTGCAAGGCCGGATCCGTCATCGCGTTGCCGCCGTACTTGATCACGATCGTCTTGCCGTGGTACTTGCGGATGTACGGCAGCGCCTGCGACAACAGCTCGGCCTTGTCCCGCGGCGGGATGTGGCTCAGGTCCCCCTGGGCGTGACCAGGTGCGGTGACAGCGCCAGCGGCTGGAGCGGGGGCCGACGCGGAGGTTGGAGCGGGGGCGGAAGGATCTTGCTTCATGGTGATGGGTGCAGGATGCTTGGGGGCTGAATGCTTGCAAAAAGGGGTTGGGCGGGTGCGGGCTGCAGCTCGCCAAAACTCGGCCAGATTGTAGGACCGGCATGGACCGGCACAATGCCGGGCATGCAAGTCCAGCACTATTTGAAACTATCGGTCGTGGTCGCCCTGGTGACCATTGCCTTGAAGATGGCCGCGTGGCACTGGACGGGTTCGGTCAGCCTGTTCTCCGATGCCATGGAGTCCCTGGTCAACCTGGCGGGCGCCCTCTTCGGGTTGGGCATGGTCACCATCGCCCGACGTCCGCCGGACGAGGACCATCCCTTCGGCCATCACAAGGCCGAATACTTCTCCAGCGCCTTTGAGGGCGCCCTCATCCTGGTGGCAGCGCTGGGCATCGCCTGGACGGCCATCGACCGCCTACGGACCCCGCAGCCGCTGGAAGCACTCGACATCGGCCTGGCCCTCTCCCTCGTCAGCACCGTCATCAATGGCGTGCTGGCCTCGGCCATGCTCAAGGCCTCGCGCGAACATCGCTCCATCGCCCTGGAGGCCGATGCGCGCCACCTCTTCACTGACGTCTGGACCTCGGTCGGTGTCGTCATTGGCCTGCTGGGCGTGCGCTTCACCGGATGGACCTGGCTGGACCCGCTGCTGGCGCTGCTGGTGGCCCTGAACATCCTGCGCGAGGCGGTTCATCTCATGTGGCGTTCCACCGGGGGCCTGATGGACCAGGCCCTCTCCTCGGAAGACCAGTTGGCCATCAATGCCGTGCTCCAGCGCTTTACCGGCCCGGAGCTTCGCTTTGACCATGTGGCCACCCGCATGGCGGGCCAGCGCCGATATGTGGATCTGCATCTACACGTCCCAGCACCCTGGACCCTAGGCAGAGCGGCGGCACTGCGGGGTGACGTGGAACAGGCCTTGATGCAGGCGCTGCCAGGTTTGCGGGCCAGCATCCAGTTGCTGCCGGTCAATGTCGAGACGCGATTTGATGAGATCGAGCAAACACCGTCCACCCCGGTCAATGACGCTTCCCCTCACCCTAGCCCTAGCCCTAACGCCGCGCCAGACTCAATGGACGTGCATGGATCGGTGGACAAGGTCCCAAGCACGGGTCCTTCGACAGGGGTTTAGGTCTTGATGGGGAAGGTGGTTGGCGCAGGCCAGATGGAACTCGCTGCAAGGGCGCCAGCACCCCAGAGTTCGCGTGCGCACAGCCTTGCCCATGGTGCGCTGCATGTACTTCGCGCCGAGGGCGCGAAGCTCGTGATGGTGCACGGTGCAGGACGCCGATGGGGCGGGGGGTATTTGCGGAAGTTAAGAAGGGAATGGCCGGCGGTAGCCGGACAGGAATGACATGGAGCAAATACCCCCCGCCCCGTCGGCGTCCGACGCGTGCCCAAAGAACTCCCCGGCACGCCTCCAATCCTCATCACCAATCGCCCACACCTAAAACACATCCCAAACAGACCCATGATCGCCCTCCTCCAACGCGTCCAACAAGCCCGAGTTGATGTCGGCGACCGCTGCACCGGTGCCATTGATGCGGGTTTCCTGCTGCTCCTGTGCGCCGAACCCCAGGACACTCCTGCCACCGCGGAAAAGCTGATCCAGAAGGTGCTCAAGCTGCGCGTCTTCAGCGACGACGCTGGCAAGATGAACCGCAGCCTCCAGGACACGGCTGGCGGGTTGCTCATCGTCTCCCAGTTCACGCTGGCCGCCGACACCTCCAGCGGCAACCGTCCCAGCTTCACGGGAGCGGCGCCTGCCGCATTAGGCCGAGACCTGTACGACCATGCCGTCGCCTACGCCCGCCAGCAGCATCCCACCGTGGCCACCGGAGAATTCGGGGCGGACATGAAAGTCAGCCTCGTCAACGACGGCCCTGTCACCATCCCCATCCGTCTGTGAATTTTCCAGAAAGAGATTGCCATCATGATCAGCTACGTCACCCTGGGCAGCAACGACCGCGTCAAGGCCAAAGCCTTCTTTGATGCCACCCTGGCCCCCCTGGGCCTCACGGCCTCCTATGCCGACGATGAAATGATCGGCTACGGCCCGCGCGGCGGTGAAACCCAGCTCTGGATCGTGCAGCCCTTCGACGGTCTGGACGCCACCTCTGGCAACGGCACCATGCTGGCCCTTGCCGCCTCCACCCGGGATCAAGTGGACCAGGTGCATGCGGCAGCGCTGGCCGCCGGCGGCCGCGACGAAGGCCGCCCCGGCGTGCGCGAGCAATACGGCCCCAACTTCTACGCCGCCTATTTCCGCTGCCCCGAAGGCCACAAACTCGCCGTCATCTGCCGCACACCCGCCTGACACGCGACGCAACACCCGGCCCTCAATGACAACGCCCGCCAAAGGGCGGGCGTTGTCAACCTAGATCAGCGATCTCAGTCAGCGACCTCAATCAGCATATTGCCCGGCCGCCTTGATCACCGGCCCCCACTTGTTGATTTCCGCTTCCACAAACTTCTTGTGGTCCGCCGGATTCACCCGCGCATCCGTCACGATCACCGCACCCAGCGCTTCCTCACGCTTGTGGAAGTCGGCGTCCTTCAAGGCCGTCTTCAGCGCATTGTTGATTTTCTCCAGCACCGGCTTGGGCGTGCCCTTGGGCGCATACAGACCGTGCCAGATCGTCACATTGAAGCCCTTCAGACCGGCCTCTTCCAGCGTCGGCAGCTTCGCCAGCCCGCCGCCCAGTCGCTTGGGCGTCGTCACCGCAAAGGCCTTCACCTTGCCGCTCTCGATCTGGCTGGTCGTGTTGGTCGTCTGGTCGCACATGATGTCGACCTGACCGCCGATCAGGTCGGTCATCGCCGGGCCCGTGCCCTTGTACGGAACCGTCGTCATGTCGGTCTTGAGGGTGCTCTGATAAAGCAGCCCGCACAGATGCGATGCCGACCCCAGACCCGCATTGGCCAGATTGATCTTGCCCTTGTTGCCTTCGATCCACTTCGCCAGGTCCGCATAGCTGCTGGCCGGCAGCGTGGGGCGCGAGATGATGGTCATCGGCACTTCATTGATCAGGCCGAGGTACTCGAAGTCATCCAGCGTCTTGTACTGCAGATTGCGGTAGAGCGACGGCGACGTGGCCATGCCGATGTGATGCAGCAGCAGCGTGTAGCCGTCTGGCGAGGCCTTGGACACCTTGGTCGCGCCCAGCGTGCCTCCCGCACCGCCGACGTTCTCGATCACGATGGTCGCATTGAGCGGCTTGCGCAGGGCCTCGGCCAGGTCACGCGCCACCTTGTCGGTGGGGCCGCCCGCAGCAAACGGCACGACGATGGTCACCGGCTTCTCGGGATAGTCGGCCCAGGCGGCGCCCACGCTCAACGCCGCGATGCAGGCGAGCAAAGTCTTCTTCATGGCTGTCTTCCATCAGGAGTATGTGGTGCCACGAATGCTAAAGAACCAGACCCCGGTGCGACTAGCGGAAACTACGTAAGCGCAGGCCGTCATGACCCGGAACCGGCACCGACTGCTGACGGCACCCAGGGGCTTCTCCATCCGATGCGCTCAAGCGTCTTTGCCCATGTACATCCTTCGCCAGTTCAGCTCAGCCTTTGCGCCCCACTCCGTTCACCACCAGCAGGCAGCGCATGAACCGCGTTTGACCGAGAAAGCCCAAAGGGACCTCAAAGACACCATCCGCGAGAATCGCTTCAGCGCTCGGGCGATCTTCCAACACCTCAGCTCGGACCCTGCCGCGGCCAGACTGCCTGCGGACCGGCGCGAGCACATCCTGACCTACTGCCAGGATGTCGCTTACAGCCGTACCCTGAACGGCGATTTCGGATCGGGCACCCACCACCCCGCCCACGACCGCATCGACAAGCTGACTTCAGCGCTGCAGCACAAGCATGTCGAGCGGGCGCAAAAAGACGGTGCGGAGCTCGAGGCCATCGCGAAGGAGCTGAACGAAGCATCGAAGGCGGCGCTCCGGGAGGCGATGGCCCCAGTCGCGGAGAGCCTTCACAAGCTTGACGCGCTCTCTGTCAACATGTCGTTGAAGCCGCACATCAGTCAGATTGCAAAGGCCTTTCTGTCGCATTGCCAAACCAGATTCCGCAGCCCAAACGCCCACGACCTGAGCACTGCCAACGACCTTAGAAAGCTTGCCGTGCTCAAGTCCGCCGTTGACAAGTGCGCGGCCGCATTCGAACGACTCAAGCCCTTCGCCGACGCTGGCTTGTCCAAAAGCCAATTGAAAAACGTGAGCCGACCTTACATCGAGACCTTGGGGAGGGCCCAGGACGCGGCCATGGCGCGTGACTGGGAGCGGTTCGAGCAACTGATGTCGATATTGGATAAACGGGTCACTATGTCCGGCCCGCTCCATGACGCACATGACGCCCGTGGCGCACAGGACGGTCGCCCTTGATGGAAGGCGGCTCCCCTGCCGCCTTCAGTCCTCCTGCCACTGCAGCAGTCGGCGCTTGAGGTCGTCCAGCAGCTTGCGTACATCCGCAGCACTGCGGCAAATCCGCGTCTCCCACTCGGGGCTGCGTGCGGGCCGCTTGGCCATGCGCGCGACCAGCTGATCGGCCTGCTGCGCCTCCAGCGTCAACACCTCCTGGCCTTCAAAGCTGAAGGTGCTGCCGCGCTCGGTCAAACCGCGCAGGTCGCGCAGCGTTCGCTTGAGCTGCACCAGGGCTGTCTCGGCGTTGAAGGGCGGCAGTGCAAAAAAGGAACCGGGATCGTTGTCAGCATCAGCGGTCATGACGGTCTCCAGCAGGCGCGTGAGGGACGTTCGCATCGTGTGGGGCGTTCCCAAAGCCTTTGACGCTCATTCCACCAGCCCGCGACATTCCTAGGGTGAACACGGGGGCGTATTTTCCCGAAAAGGGACTGTCCGTACGGTGTCAACCAACGGCACGATGGTTGTGCCATGTCCGTACCCGACGCCACCCTCACCCCCGACGCCCGCGCGACCTCCCCCGGCGCGGCGTCCCCTTGCGTGCAGGACCGGGCGCGAGCGGCCACGCCGCGGGAGCTGGCGGCCATCCCCTGGCTGGCCGCGCTGCTGCCGACGGAGCGGCAACAGGTGGCCAACGGGCTTCTGGTCACGGAGGTGGAAGGGGGAGAACTGCTGTGTTGCAGCGGTAGGTCCGCCGCGTACTGGTTCGGCGTGATCGACGGTCTGCTGAAACTGAGCGAGCCGGCCGGCACGGCGCGACACCACGATTTTGGAGGCGTGGCGCCCGGCGGTTGGTGCGGCGAGGAGACGCTGCTGCGACGCGGCCCATACCGCCACGACCTTCGCGCCCTGCGCCGCAGCAAAGTGGCTGCACTACCGTTGGAGGACTTCCATGCGCTGCTGGCTGGGAGCCTCGCCTTCAATCAATATCTGCTGCACCAGATGAATGAGCGCATGACGCAGATCAGCACGGTCCGTGAGATGGAGCGCCGCAGCGATCCGGACCTGCGCGTCGCCCGCCATCTGGCGGCCTTGTCGCACCCCAGGCTTCATCCGGGAGTGGGCGACCTGCTGCGCATCACGCAGCAGGAGTTGGGGCAGTTGGTGGGTTTGTCGCGGCAGCGGGTGAATGAGGCGCTGGGGCGGCTGGAGACGTCGCGCATCATCCAGGTGGCCTACGGCGGCGTGCAGGTGGTGAACTGGCAGCGTCTGCAGCAGTACCCTGACGCCTCCAGCGCCCTAGCTACTGATCAGGCGCCGAATGGCGTCGGTTCCGGCTGCTCCGGCGGGCAGGCCTGAAACTGCGCCACATTGATCTCGTACAGCAGGCTGGCGGCTTCACCGGGATGGTCCGCCACCGAGCCCTTCAATCGAAGACCCAGGCGTTCCACCGTCTTGCGCGCCGCCACATTGCCCGGCGGCAACAGGGACTGCACCTCGCCGGACTTCAGGTCCTGAAACGCCATGCGCAGCGCTGCCAGCGACATCTCGGCCGCGTAACCGCAGCCCCAGAAGTCAGAGCGGAAATGGAATTCCAGCAGCAGTGACGGCACGCCGGTGACCAGGGCCCGGCTCAGGCCGCCAAAGCCGATGGCGCCCAGCTCAGGATGGTCCCGCAGTTCCACCGACCACGGGCCGAATCCATCGGTGGCCCACAACGCCTGCCAGCCGGCCAGCCGGGCAGTGGCGCCGGAACACTCGTTGCCAAAGCGCAAATTGGCCGGGTCGGTCAGCGCATCGTGCAACGCGCGCAGGTCACCCGGGGCGGGGGCCCGCAGACGAAGCCGTGCCGTGAGCACGTCCGATGCCAGGCCGGGGGAGGAGGTATGCGGCATAAACATAGGGTAAGTACCTAAATTATGCGCCGCGGCTGTCATCCTTCCGCAAAAGAGATGGTTCGCCGACTCTAAATCAAGGCCTTTTGACGGCATGCGAACGAACGTGGCAGGCGTTGTTCGGAGACGGCACGGCCAGTTGCGGTTATCCGAGCCCTATCTGCGACAGCGTCGGACGATGGACCGCTAGCGGTTGGCAGGCACTTGCAGGGGCGGCTGTACTGCACGCCGGGTCTGAGACGAACCACGCTTAAGATGGATTCGCCCGAAAACCAACCCGTCCAAAAATGAAATCATGAATATCATTTTCAAACCTGGAAAAGACCTACGCAGCCAAAATATTCTTAAACAGATGGATATACCATGTGTTTCTAAGGTCGGAACTTCTTTCGAAATTGCTTTTGAATCGCCACTACCTTCCATGACGGGGGCAGTAACTGATTGGGACAGAAAATCGTTGGCGGAGCGCGCTCCAGCGGGCGCAGGGGGGACATACACTCATTACCGCCCTTCTCTCATTAGCTTACAGCAACTGGGAGACGATATTTTTCAAATCACCAACTTGAAGATGTTTTACGAGTCTTTTGGCTGGCTGGCAATAGTAGAAAATGGAGAGTACGCAGCACCGGGATTGATTTGGGATGAATAATAACAACAGAATGAAGCCAATTTTATGAGGGCTGCCCATGAAATTCACCCAAAACTACTACGCCCACTCTGCCGTTTTTTCCCGGCTCAACAAAGCTGGACTTTCTGAGTTTTATGAAGGCTTTATGGCAAACCTACCCTATTGCCTGGACGAGCTTTTTGGGAAAATTTGGCGAACTTCTGGATTTTCTGAGTGGGATGCGAATTTTGCCGAAAGCTCACTATCCCATCTTGCTGATTGGCTTCAGATTTCCTTAGAGGCATTGGACACTTCGGGGAATAGCATGCGAGCCCCGATTCCACTTCATTTGTACAATCAAAATCCACCCTTGTGGGACTTCACTGATGAATCACGGGAAATCATAGTGGCCGTCGGCATGTACTATGGTGAAGTGATGGTCCGTCAAAATCCGGGCGTTTCATGGGTTCATTTCCTTAAGGGCAAGAGCATGGCTGACTATGGCCAACCAGTGATCAGTGGATCTGTTTTATATGCAATCAACCCTGTTCGAGTTGCCACATCTTTCGCCTTTGGTGTGATGGATGGAAGTGAATCGAGAGATGGTTTGCTCAATGCCTATGAATTCTGGAAGAAAAATATCTTGAAATTGACAGCACGCTAGACTTATTCCCATCTTATCAATTGACACACATGACGCCCAATTTCTTCTATTCGTGATAATGGGCAATCAATCTCTGCGCCATTCTTCATAGAGCTATGACAATGCCTGCCTGCGAATTCCTTCTCCAGGTTTCAATCTGGGACCTTGTGCGTGAGGTCGGAAGGTCTTTCATGCCGAACCCGGCGTTATCAAGGGTTTTATCGGAACTCGGCGTAAGCGCGAATCTTGTCCAGCTTTGTGATAAATATATAGACGAAACGTTGATCGGCGAGGGTGAAGTACACATCTACAAATCAAAATACTCGAACAACAAAGTTATTTTCGATTTGTCTCGAGACCCTCTTGGGAAGGTCTGCATAACTCCGGGCTGACCCGCTTGCCCGGCGTGAGTGCTGGAGCGACGATGTGAGCCGTGAAGCAAATGAGCCTGGGCTTGAATCTGGCGAGCAAGAAGACGCGCAAGCGAGAGTTCCTGGAGGATTGAGCATTTGCGGGGCATTCCTGATCCTCGTCCCCGAACATCGCTTCACGTCCTCGTTACCGGCTTTGGCAGTGAGTTATTCAGCCCATCCTTAGGCTTGGTGAAAAAAATGGTGATCTATATGTCTACCCCCTTTGCATCCCGTGCCTCATATCGACGTGAGAACGATGACGTCATGAGCGAAATTAAAAATCCGGAATTCGATCAGATTAAGGAGTTATTGGAGAGGATTGATTTCGGCGACGTTGAATGTTTGAATTTGCACGGACCTAGTGATGAAAAATTTTGCATAATTGCAAGGGCGGGGTTCTATCATTTGACCATCTTCGTCGAAGAAAACAAAGGTTATGCGTTCAGCGACGGTTCGGGAGAGCGTTCACAGAAAATTGAAATTGCTGGTAACTACTGGCCTTCATTCCGTGTTTGTAAGAACAAATTCGAGGCATTCGAAGCATTGCAAGCATTCTTTTATCTGGGAACTTTTCCGGAGGCGCAATGCTGGATCCCATTTTCTGATGATTAGTTGGCGGATATGGCAATGAAGGACCTGATTAGTAGTCGGGCCTGCAAAATCGACTTCCACACGTCTAGCATCTATCGTCAGCACAGCGAGGCGTGTGCGGTCAGGAAGGACTGAGCATCCGCAGCCGTCGTGAGGCGGCACTGCCGCCGAAGAGGCCGTTCAACACGGCCATGGCGCGCACCTGCCAGACCGCGCATACGGCGATCAGGGCGTGGTTAAAGTTGCCGGCGGCCGGGTGTCAACTTCCACCGCAATCAGGCCACTCTGTTTTCGGCATATTCAGGCCAGTGAGGGCCATGAAGGGCGGCAGGCGTTTTCGGCGTAATCAGGCCACTGCGTTTTCGCCGTAATCAGGCCAGCCCCTCCCTGAACGGGCAGCTCGAACGATGGGCCCATTGCTACCTTGGCGGTTTCGAACTGCCGGAGTGAGCGATGGGCCGCAGGAGATTCGAGATGTTCCAGTACCGTCAAGTGCTCGTGCGGCTTCGCGCGGGCGACTCTGAACGCGACATCGCCCGCAGCGGGCTTATGGGCCGCGAGAAGGCCGCCAAGGTGCGGTTGGTCGCCGCTGAGCGAGGCTGGCTCGATGCTGCAGTCGAGCTGCCCGACGATGCCACGCTTGCCAGCGCGCTGGGGGCGCCGCGCCTGCCCAGCAGTTGCACGTCCTCGGCCGCGCCCTGGCGCGAGCTGGTCGCCCAGTGGCTGGCCGCTGGCGTTCAGGGCAAGGCGATCCACGCCGCGCTGTGCCGCCAGCACGGCTACTCTGGCAGCTACTCCTCGGTGTATCGACTGATCGTTGCCCTGCGCGGCAAGCAGCCCGCGCCGACCACGGTGCGGCTCAGCTTCGAGCCTGGCGAGGCCGCGCAGGTGGACTTCGGCGCTGGTCCGGTGCTGGAGCACCCCAACGGCCAGTCCAGGCGCACCTGGGCCTTCGTGATGACGCTGTGCTCCAGCCGCCACCAGTACGTCGAGTTCGTCTGGGACCAGAGCGTGGCGACCTGGCTGGGCTGCCATCGCCGCGCGTTCGAGTGGTTCGCAGGTGTGCCCGTGCGCCTGATCATCGACAACGCCAAGTGCGCCATCACCCGCGCCTGTGCCAAGGATCCGACCGTGCAACGCGCCTACGGTGCGTGCGCTGAAGGGTTCGGCTTCAAGATCGACGCCTGCCCGCCGCACGACCCACAGAAGAAGGGCATCGTCGAGGCCGGCGTGAAGTACCTCAAGGGCAACTTCCTGCCCACGCGCACCTTCCGCGACCTGGCCGATCTCAATGCGCAAGCCCGGGCCTGGGTGATGCAAGAGGCCGGCATACGGCTGCATGGCACCACGCGGGCCCAGCCACTGGCCCTGTTCGAGCTGGAGCGGGCTTGGTTGCGCCCCTTGCCGGATGTGGTCCCAGACCTGGGCACATGGCACCGCGTGGGCGTGCACCGCGACTGCCATGTGCAGTTCGAACGCGTGCTGTACTCGGCGCCGTTTGCGCTGGCCGGCAAGACCCTATGGCTGCGCGCAACCGACGCCGCCGTGGCTCTGTTCGACGAGCACCGCCACGTCGTCACGCATCCGCGGGGGCAGCGCCCAGGTCAGCGGGTCACCGTGAGGGACCACCTGCCGCCGCAGGCCCAAGCCTTCTTCGCCCACGACCGCGACTGGTGCACTGCCCAGGCCAGCAAGGTCGGCCCGGGCTGCCAGCGCCTGATCGAACACCTGCTGAACGACCGCATTGTCGAGCAGCTGCGAGCCGCTCAGGGCGTGCTGCATCTGCTCAGACCCTATGGCGCTCAGCGCCTGGAGAAGGCCTGCCAGCGCGCACTGGCGCACGACTCCCCGTTCTACCGCACCGTCAAGACCATCCTGGCCACGGGCGCCGACCAGTGCGTCAGTGCCGGTGTCGACACCCCGGCCGTGTACGCCAAGGCCCGCTGGGCGCGCGACGCCGCCAGCCTGTTTACCCAGCCGCAGCAGGACTTGCTGCAATGAACCCCAAGGAGACCGCGACCATGAACCCCGTTCCTGAACTCGCCCCGCAGCTCAAGCTCCTGCGCCTGTCGGGCATCCTGGACTCGCTAGAGGCCCGCAACCGCCAGGCCATCGGCGCCAAGTTGGCTTACACCGAGTTCCTGGCCCTGTTGGTGGGCGACGAGCTCGCGCGGCGCGAGCAGAAGAAGTTCGCGCTGCGCCTGCGTCGCGCGCAGTTCCGGACCACCAAGACACTGGAGCAATTCGACTTCGAGCGGCTGCCCAAGCTCAATCGGACCCTGGTGCACGATCTGGCGACTGGCCGCTACCTGCAGGAGAAGGCACCGGTGCTGATCGTCGGCCCCTGTGGCACCGGCAAGAGCCATCTGGCGCAGGCTCTGGGCCACTGCGCTGTGCGCCAGGGGGTGGACGTGGTCTTCACCACCTGCGCGGGCTTGACGCAAACTCTGAATGCGGCGCGTGCAACCGGGGCCTACGAGCGCAAGCTGCAGGCGCTGGCCCGGGTGCCGCTGCTCATCATCGACGACTTCGGGCTCAAGCCCCTGCGCCCCAGCGCCGACGAGGACCTGCACGACCTGATCGCTGAGCGCTATGAGCAGGCTGCCACCATCGTCACCAGCAATCTGGACTTCACCGAATGGGATCAGGCCTTCCCGGCCAACCGGCTGCTCGCCTCGGCCACGCTGGATCGACTACGTCACAACGCCTACTGCATGGTTCTGGATGGGCAGTCCTACCGGGCCCCCAAGATGACGGCCACGGCACGGGGCCATGCACTTGCATCAGCCGGCAAAGCCAGCCATCCTTGAGACCCCACGAGATGCTCGTTCAGGCGACGTTCGCTGGCCTGATTACGCCGGAATCAAAGTGGCCGGAATGCGACGGAAGATGACACCGGGTGGAGATAGCCTTGAGCGGCGACTTCAACAACGGCGGCAGTGTGCGCGGCGGGGATGTGAGCATCTCGGCGCAGAACATTGCGAACACCGGGGAGATGCGCGGCACGACGCTGGCGCTGAGCGCGCGGGAGGATCTGCGCAACATCGGCGGTGCGCTGGCAGCAACGGGCGACATGAGCCTGACGGCCGGTCGCGACATCGTGATGGAGACCACCACGGCCAGCGGCGGCATGAAGGTCGGCAATGTGACGACCAAGGCCACCGTGCTGGATCAGGTGGCGTCGCTGAGCGCTGGCGGTGTGATGGTGATGCAGGCCGGGCGTGATGTGACGCTGGAGGCGGTGAAGATCACGCAAGGCGGAGCCGATGGGGCCGGGGCCAACGGCGGGGTGCTGATCAGCGCCGGGAGGGATCTGACGCTGTCGACGGTGGAGACCTCGAGTTCGCGGGATGAGATCAAGAACGCCAACAACTACAAGAAGGAGAGCCAGCGCCAGGACGTTGGCACCGTGCTGCAGGCGGAGGGCGACATCCTGCTCAAGGCGGGCCAGGACATCACCGCCACTGCCGCGCAGATCAGCAGCGCTCAGGGCGCGGTGACGCTGGATGCGAAGCGGGACGTTCAGTTGCTGGCCGGTGAAGCCAACTCCGTCGTCGAGGAGATGACGCAGAAGACCAAGAAGAGCCTGTTCAAGAAGAAGACGGTCACCACCTACAAGAAGACGGATGAGACAACCGCCATCGGCACCAGCGTGTCGGGGGACACGGTGACCATCCTGTCGGGTCAGGACATCACGCTGGAGGCGGCGCAAGCCGTGTCGGACCACGGCACACAGCTGGTGGCCGGTCGCGACATCACCATCGACGGCGTGACCAACTCGGTGGACACCGAGCAGTTCAAGAAGACGGTGAAGTCCGGGCTGTTCAGCGGTGGCGGGCTGGGCGTGACGATCGGCAAGCAGGAACTTTCGCAAGCGACCAAGTCGCGGCAGGAGACCTCGCAGGGGTCCACCGTGGCGAGTGTGAGCGGTGATGTGGACATCACCGCAGGCGGCAAGTATGTGCAGATCGGCTCCCAGGTGCAGGCGCCCACTGGCAATGTGAGCATTGAAGCCAAATCCATCGACATTCTGGAAGCGCGCAATCAGTCGGCGCAGGACACGGAGACGCGGTTCAAGCAAAGCGGCTTGAGCATTTCTTTGAGCGTGCCGGGCGTGGATACCGCCCTGAGTGCGGCCAAGGCTGCCGAGCATGTGACGCAGACGCAGGACGACCGGATGAAGGCCCTGGCGGCTGCCACGGCGATCTCCAAGGCGAATCAGGCGCTGGAAGAGATCAAGAAGTTCACGGCCATGGAGCCGGCCGACCAGAAGCAAAGCGTTCGCGTGAGCATCTCGGTGGGGAGCAGCCAGAGCAAGAGCAGCCAGCATAGCGAATCGGATCAGGCTGCGGGCAGCAGCGTGCTGGCAGGCGGGGCGCTCAGCCTGACCGCGACGGGCGCCGACAAGGACTCCAACGTGACCGTTCGCGGCAGCACGCTGGCGGGCCAGGATGTGCTGATCAAGGCGGACAACGCCATCAATTTGTTGGCCGCTCAGAACACCAGTGAGCAGCACAGCAAGGATTCGAGCAGCAGTGCGTCCGTTGGCATCGGGTTCTCGCTGGGCGCGAAGACCAACCTTGGTGTGACCGTCAGCGGGAGTGTCTCAAAGGGCAATTCCGACGGCACGGACACCAGCTACAGCACGACCAAGGTGACCGGGGGTAGCTCCGTGAGCCTGCAGTCGGGCGGGGATACGGCGCTGCAAGGGGCTGTGGTGACGGCGCCCAAGGTGACGGCGGATGTTGGCGGCAATCTGAAGATCGAGAGCCTGCAGGACACGGCGAAGTTCGACAGCAAGAGCACCAGTGTGGGGGGCAGTGCAACCTTCGGGTATGGGGCGGGCGGGAGTGTGAGTTTCAGCCAGTCCAAGGTCAATGCGGATTACGCGGCGGTGGGGGAGCAGGCGGGGATTCGGGCTGGCGATGGGGGATTCCAGGTCACGGTGAAGGGCAATACCGAGCTCAAGGGCGGTGCCATCACCAGTAGCCAGGCGGCGATTGATGCGGGCAAGAACTCGTTGAGCACGGGGACGCTGACGTCAAGCGATATCGACAACCGCAGCCAGTACAGCGCAAGCGCGGTGACGGTGAGCGCTGGGACCAGTGGCGGGATGGCCGGGGCGTACAAGGACAGTGGGGACGAACGGAGCACGACGAAGAGCACGATCAGTGCCGGCACCACCACCATCACGAGTGGGGAGGCTTCCAGTCAGGCAGCGCTGGACAAGCTGGACCGAGGTGCGACCAACGATGCCACTGCCGGGAAGCTGGCGCAGGGATGGGATGGGCAGGAACTGGCGCAGCAGGCGAAGGTCAATGCGCAGATCGTGGCGGAGTTCGGGGCGCAGGCTTCCAAGGAGGTGGGGGACTATGCGGCTTCGAAGACCAAGGCGCATGACGATGCGGTGCTCTATCTCACTCTGAAAGAAGCTGAGTCAAAGCTCTCAAAGGAGCAAAAGGAACAGCTCGCCAATATGGAGGCGAACGGAAAGTTCACTGTCGAAAGCGCAAACAAGACGCTCAACGATCCACAAGTTAAAGCGGACTACGAGGCTTGGAAGGAAGGCGGACCTTCCCGCGTGGCACTCCATGGCGTCGTAGGCGCCCTTACTGGCGGCGTCAGTGGAGCCGCAGGAGCGATTGCAAGCCAATCGGTGGTGGATGAGATCGGCAAACAGGTCCGTGAAGCGGACATACCAGACCAACTACGGAACGTTTTGATTGCCGGAGCTGCATCAGCCGTCGGAATTGCAGCGGGAAGCACAGCTGGCGGGGTCTCCGCCTTCAACTCAACGGAGAACAACTTCCTCCGGCACGCACAAGTGGCCGCCCTGAAGAAGGAACTGGCGAATTGCGAAGCCAAGGTCCAAGGATGTAGTGACGACGAGCAAAAGGCAATCGTCAATAGATATGTTGCGCTTTCCAGCCAAAACATCGCTGCGGTTCAAGGCTGCATCAAGGCAGGTGATGTCGGCTGTGTGCAGCGTTTGGAAAATGATGCCGCAGAATCAGGCGAGTTAACTGGCGTTTTGCCGGTTGGATTTGGACCACAGGAGCGGAGTCTCCAGGAGAGGCAGAAGAACGTTGTCCAGGAAGGAAGCATCCACGGCACGTCTAGCATGATGGGTTCGGACGTCCAATTAGCCAAAGAAGTGGCGGCGTTCCGTGCCGAAGCTTGCAACGGCCTGAGCTCAAGTGCATGCGACGCTAAGGTTCAAGAGGCGTTGACCGACAGAAAATTGCGTGCGGTAGTACTCTCTGTGGCATCAGCCGGAGTTGAGCGCGCGGGGGCATCGGGGCGCAAACTAGTTCAAAACCTTTTGGGCTCACGCCAAACTCCGATCCCTGCCACCCATGATGATTTTGAATACACACCTCCCCCAAGTAGCGGCCCCAAAGGAGATGAACGAGGCAAATCGAGCGCTCCTCCTACAAGTACTCCTACCCAAAGCGTGCAGGATCACTTTGAGAACGACATCCCGACTCTACGCGCATCAGAGAAGTATGTTTTTGAAAGGAGCGGGAAGGCTAGCGACACCGGCATGTCCTTAGAGAACAATGTGGCCCAGTTTGTAAAAGATGAGTCGGGCCCCGACTTCATCGCTAGTTTTGACGTCAAGAAGAGCGGGGGCCAAGGGCTCGATCAAGCATATGCCAAGATGGTAAACGGAAAACCCCAACTAGTTATTGGCGAAGCAAAGGCTTCAGATTCTGCATTGACCGCCCTTGGTGAAAATAAGATTGAAACATTCAACCGAAATCTCTTAAAGCTTGAGCAACAAATTAATACATCTCTTTCTGAAGGCAAGATTAGGGACGCTCTTTTGGAGCAACTTATCACCCGAACCTACGAAATCGAACTATATGTTTCGGATAAAAACGCCTCCCGAACTCCAAAGAGAATAAGTGACACTTTGATCGATCGAATGGGGCAACCGGTTAATCGCGTAATCATTTTCCCAAGCATTATCAAAAAGAAGTGAGTTATTACATGAATATTTGGTCAGTGCACGTATCAAAAGATATTACAAAGCAAGATGGCATACTCGACGCCATCGCAGCAGTAGAAGAAAATGGCGGTCCACTTTCGAGTTGGGAGCGGCTGAGCATTCCCGAGAGCCGGCCACAACGGTATTTCGATAGCGCCATAAAGATTGCTTTGCTCAGCCCCGAGCATGAAATATTTTCAAAATATATTGACTGGACGATAGATACAGCCTCAAAGGCATTAGATGACGAGCGCTTCAGCGTCAATTCCGACAATTTGCAAAAAGGCTGGATGAATCCACCCTTCTACCCCGCAAATCATGGAAAAGTCAGAGCAATCAAATTGCTTGCTACTGCATTAGCCAAGAGACAATCAATTAACGATGTAGAACTGATGAATGCAGCCCATGAAATATTTGAATCAAGCAAGATTTCAAAAGGATCGGCATGGAACAATTCCGTGGCACAAGAAAATCACTTGTATGCCGTTCGCCTTTCAATAATCAGCGGAAATTTCGACGAAGCATTGCGGCAATTAACAATAAAAAAAGGCTTCAAGTTCTCAGAAAATCTCCAGAAGCTACTATTGAGCGTGACAGCGTCTATTACGGGCGAATCAAACTACGCGGACCCTTTACCCTCCAAACCGTTCGAAGACTGTTTCCAAGCCATTAGGCCACCCAGCGCTGATGCGAATATAAAAGCATTTACGTTATGGGAAAAGCATTGTTTTAGATTGGAAATGGCTTTGATTCGAGAACGCATCCGCAATGGGGGGATTGATTTCCCAGACTGGGGGGCAACGCTAGATGCAATTAATGGACCCGATCGGTAATGGGACGACCCTGCAGTGCACCCGGAAGCCGCATAAATAGTCGGTCCTGCAAAACGCTTGGAACCCGCATGAACACTGACTTCCCTGGGTGAATGCCGATGGCCGTTAATTGTCGCCCCTGCAAATCGCCCAAGCCGTTGTCGCGCAACGTCTTAATCGAAATAGTGTTAGAAATTGACAAATTGTCAAGCAAAGAAGCTCTAGTATTAATAATAAAGGAAATGTCAAAAAGAGGCATACTATCCGGCCTCAACATAAAAGGGAAAAATATTACGCCTGATGAATTAATAAATCGGGTAAATAATTTTGGCGAATGGAGCTTCGAAGTATCAGCGGCGGGGCTATCGTTTCAGTTTGGCTCTTTACGTCGATTTGACCTTGTACTCGTTCATCTGCAAGAGCAGGTGCCTGGGGCATCTGGTGGTTGGAAAAACTGGCTGGAGCCCTTTTTATGGTCAGAGAGTTTTGTTCAAGCCTGGGTTTCTGACGTTGAGTTTGATCATTGGCAAAACGCTAAAGACCTTTCGTTCTACACTGATAGAAAAGACAAGTTAGCTGAAGTTAAAATTATTTCCAACAATCTTCCTCCACCGCTGACCAGGGATATTGTCGACGTCTCAAACAACCCAGGCCGTCGAGTACTTAAACAGGGCTATGTTGAGTGTGTAGGGCTCTCCATGTGGCTGGGGAGAAACTTCTGGCAAAAGATAGGGGGATTCGATATAAAGCGCCTGCAGGATGCAGGCTGGCGTGTAAGTGAAGAATCCGAGAGCATCACCCTTCTCGAATCAGAAGCATTTGACGAAAAGCATCCAAAATTTGCTCAAGAGTTACTCCGGTCAGCGCTGTACAGTTAAGGGATATTCATGAAGGTGTCGACCTTTCGCATGAGGCAATTTACAACGTCGCTGAGTTCAAGGTTTCGTGGCCCCCACTGGCCTGAATATGCCGCAAACAGAGTGGCCTGATTGCGGTGGAAGTTGACAGCACCCGAGGTAGCTCTGTAGTCGCCCCTGCAAGTCGCCCAAGCCGTTGTCGCGCAACGTCTTTCGGGTGATTTCCAATAGTGCGATCTCCCGGGAGGTATTCCAATGGAGTGCAGTTCCTGGGAGATTGAGGACTGCCGGCCATGGCCACCGACGACTTCTTCCGCGCACGGCTGGATCAGATGATCGACCTGCGCCACCCACTCGCAGTGTTCGCCTCGCGCATGCCCTGGTCGGACATCGAAGCCGCGCTGGCGCCGGCCTTCGCGCACTGTGATCGCAAGGGCAGGCCGGTCGAGGGCGCTGACATGTTTGGCCCGACGCTGGCTGTGGCCGGTGCAGGAGTCAGCAACGCCGGGCGGCCGCGACTGCCGATCCGCCTGATGGTCGCGCTGCTGTACCTGAAGCACGCCTACAACGAGAGCGACGAGTCGGTGGTCGTGCGCTGGTCGCAGGACGTGTACTTCCAGTTCTTCAGCGGGCAGGTGTACTTCGAGCCGCGCCTGCCCTGCGACCCGGCGCAGATCAGCCGCTTTCGTCGCGGGCTGGGTGAGGCCGGCGTGGAGCAGTTGCTCAAGACCACCATCGAGGCGGCGGTGAACATGGCCGCGGTGAAGAAGGCCAAATTCGAGCGCGTGATCGTCGACGCGACCGTGCAGGAGAAGGCCATCGCCCACCCCACCGACAGCCGGCTGCTGGAGGTGGCACGCGAGAAGATCGCCAGGCTTGCCAAGCGTGCGGGCATCCAACTGAAGCAGACGCACGAGCGCGAGGGCCGGACGCTGCGCCGCCGCGCGGGCGGCTATGCCCATGCCAAGCAGTTCAAGCGGCTGCGCGCGGTGCTCAAGCGCCAGCGCACGATCCTGGGCCGACTGCTGCGCGAGGTGCGCCGCAAGATGGGCGGCCTGGCCGAGGCGGCCCGCACGCATCTGCAGACCTGGGTGCAACGCGCGGAGCGCATCCACCGCCAGCGCCCGAAGGACAAGAACAAGCTGTACGCCTTGCATGCCCCGGAGGCTGAGTGCATCGGCAAAGGCAAGGCGCGCCAGCCCTACGAGTTCGGCGTGAAGGTCAGCCTGGCAGTCACGCACCAGCACGGGCTGATGGTCGGGGCGCGCAGCTTCCCCGGCAACCCGTACGACGGGCACACACTGGCCGCGCAGATCGAGCAGACCACCAACCTGCTGCAGGACATCGGCGCCAAGCCCACCACTGCCATCGTGGACCTGGGCTACCGGGGTGTGGACAAGGATGTGGCGCCTGTGGAGGTGATCCACCGCGGCAAGTTCAACTCGCTCAGCCCGAAGCAAAGGACCTGGTTGAAGCGACGCCAGGCCATCGAACCGCTGATCGGCCACACCAAGGCCGACCACCGCATGGACCGCTGCTGGCTCAAGGGTGCCGAGGGCGACGCGCTGCACGCGGTGCTGTGCGCCGCGGGCTTCAACATCCGCTGGCTGCTGCGGGCCATCGCCCGGCTGGGCCTGGGCGGCCTTTTGTCGGCCCTGACCGCGCTGGCGCTGTATGCGGTGAACACGGCCAAACTGCTGAGCGAGCTGTTCGCTGGCGGCCATCCCTTGCCAGCACCGTGACCGCCGTAGATCAAGAGATCATGTGACCGCTGTCGGCGCGTCGAGAATGAATTTCGCAGGGCCGACTAACTCCTGTTGAGGTGGCTGTTGGCAACGTCACTAGAGGAAATGTTGCGATTGAACCTGCTGCCCGACCCGATGCGAATGAACTAAGGGCAGGTCAGGGACTGTCGGGGATGGGGTTTGATGTTACCCATCAAGCCACTGCAAACGACTTGGGGCAACCGAACAAGCGAACGGCTGACCTCTCTGTTTCAGGCGTAGGTCAAGTTGATGTTCTTAGTCCGCGTTCAACTGACGGGACAAGTATCGTGCGCAACATTGAGCAGAAGGACGATCAGGCTGTAGGGGTTCTGGTGCAAACTGACTTGGAAGACCAGGCCATCCAATCCATCGCGTCCCGTGTCTGGGGCAAACCCACCATTAAAAATATCGATACGCTATTTTTCCAGCGCTCCGATGGCACAATTATCAAGATTACTAGACCAAAAAAGGATTAATTTATGTCTAAATTCGCTTGCCAGTGTGGGCATGTGATCAATCTTTCGCAAGGTTGGAACGACGCAGAACTAATGCTTATTCCACAAAAAGATGTGGAACGGCTTGGTGAAGGAGTCGAAAGCGGCAGCGTAAAATCTGCTGAAGCGGCATACGACATACTCGATTCCGCTGGAAAGACGGTGTACGACTGCCCTAATTGTCATCGTCTTCACATTGAGGTTGGAAAGAATATCTTTGTCACTTATATTCAGGAAATTGATTTGCGCAATAATGCATCCTAATAACGCGAAAAGTAGACACTGAACTACTCGTACGCACACGCACCTTGGTAGCTTTTCATCATTTCGTTTGGAACCCACTTCGGTCGACCGGACGCAAAGGGGCATTTCTCAAAACCGCTCTCACACCTGACACCGGAATCGGTCACCATACAGGAGCCTTCGAACTATCCCCGTACACGGAGTGAAAACGGCTACCGTCAGAAGCTTATTGAGGATTGAGAACGCCCTCAGTGGGCCGGCTGTGTCAGCGCCTAGGCGTGCATCAGAGTGCTGGCGCACTGGCCCGAGACCGCTCGGGTGCGACAGCAGACTTCTTGCTGGACGAGGTGCCGAAGGACTGCCTGACACAGGCAATCAAGCCGACCCTTCACCCAGACGCCATCCTGTGCACGGACGGCTCGGCGGCGATGGCGGCGGCGGCCATCGATCTGAAGGTTCAGCATGAGGCGCTCAACCTGAGCGCTGGCACGTTCAGAACGCCAACGGATATAACAGCCGCCGGCCGCCTCAAGGGCTGGATCGCGCGATTCAAGGGCTTGGTCACGGACTACCTTCAGAGCTACCTCGGGTGGTTCCCCGCGTTGGATCGCGCCAGCAAAAACCCGCGTAAGTCCGCGCCACTGTTGGCTTTGGCAATTGCGCTGGAGGGCATCACCAATGAACGATCAAAGAGCTAAAAAATGGGGATCCAAATTAGTTCACTTACCTTATGCAAAAATTTATTTCCGTCCACGAAACAAGTCTGCAAGAGGGTTTAAATCACATTCGGCAGTGGTTGGGTGTAGATATTTCGGATGCTTTGTATAACATCAACAACGGAAAAGGCAGCCGTTTTGGCAGCCTTGCTGCGCTGAGCCGGAATGCGGCATGCAGGGCTCTTCTCGCCTTCTACGCTGACCAAGACATAGCCAATTTCAAGAACTGGGCATTCGTTGCGGCCAGCATCGATAAAATCACCATATCTGAGCAGCTGATTGGTGATTATCTGATTGGCGATCTTTGCTGGGCAGTGTTGAGCGACTGCGAGCATCTGATTGAATGGTATGGCTCCAGTGCCGACTGGTTTGCATCAGCTCGAATGAAAAATCAGCTGCACAATCCAAAAAGCTGGGCTTTCTACAGATACCAAGCCTATTTAGCTCTTCGTGGCGACCTGGATCAACTGGCTTCAAGAGCCAAAGACTTTCTTTCCATGGCCACCCAAAGAACCCCATCACGATGGATCACTTGCGAATATGAGTTCCATGTGGCACTCGGGGAAGGAAATTTACAGGCAATGGAACAGGCGCTTCAGGATATGGTCTCACCTGCAAGAAGAGCGAAGGTCTATAAAAACCAAAACGGACTCACTTGCAATCTGATGGAAGCGTACGCAACCCTCTACGCCAAAATTGCTTGGCGGCATGGCTATGCCATCGACATCGGCTCACCTTGGATCCCACAGCTTTTGATGCCGGTTGATCAGTCCGTTCAGTACACGGACCCTTGGAAGATTTTTTAGCACTTGGACGCCCGTCTCAAGCGCATCAGCCCCTGACGCGCTGCCGCCCCTGCATGCGTTTTCGCGAATCAGGTTAAGGCGCCGACGCTGCCCTTGAGGGACAGGCAAAAGACTAAAGCCGACAACGCCGCGAAGGCCAGGTACACATATCCGACGATCTTGAGTGAACCGGCCACCCGACCAGACGGATGAGGTTGCCATGTTCGGCCGCTGCAGCAGTCGTCTCTTATCGGAATGCTGCGGTTCGCCGATGGCATGCGGCCATCGACTTGGACCGGAGCTCACAACATCCGCCTGACGAACTCATCACCCCTCCGTGCCAGATTCCCGCATCCCCCCACCACCCGCCCCTAGCCCCTGTTCCCATGACCTGAACCTGCTTGCCTGCATGACATCGACTCCTATACTGTATGCCCATACAGTCTTTTTTGATCATGTCATCCCAGCTTGCCGAGGCGGGGGCCCTGCCCTCTCCAGCGGGACTGCTGTCCCCCTCACAGAATGCCGCCGGGTCTGCCGCCGCCCCCTTGCCGCCACACGTGGCGGAGGCGTTGTGGCGCGGAGACTCGCTGGGCCGGTCCTGCAACACCTGCTGGTCCAGTGGCTTTCCCGCGCTGGACGCTGAGCTGCCGGACGGCGGTTGGCCGTCCCGCCAGGTCACCGAGATCCTGCAGCCCCAGTTCTCCCTGGCCGAATGGCGCCTGGTCGGCCCGTGCCTGCGGGACGTCGTGGCGGACGGCGCCGCCGTGGCCCTGGTCGGCCCGCCCAAACGCCCGCACCTGCCCGGCCTGCTGCACCTCGGCCTGAGCGACCGTCAACTCGTCTGGATCTCCGCCCGCGCTCCCTCCGAGCGGCTGTGGTGCGCGGAGCAGCTCATCAAGTCCAATGCCGCTGGCGCCATCATGGCCTGGCTGCCGCAGGCCGCGCCGGAACAGCTGCGTCGGCTGCAAGTGCTGGCGCAGTCCTTTGACGGGCCGGTGTTCCTCTTCCGCCCGCTGCAAGCCCGTCATGACCCGTCCCCCGCTCCGCTGCGGGTCACCGTCGAAGTGGATGTGGACTGGCAACTGCGCGTCACCCTCATCAAGCGCAAAGGCCCCGCGCATGAACAGCCCTTGGTGCTGCCCTCCATCCCGGGCGGCCTGGAACTGGTGCTCACACCCCGGGTCATGCGGCCCAGTGACTGGCGGTCCGCCCCTGAACGCGTCGTGGCCCCCGGCGTTTCCACCGCTGTCGGCTCCAACGCTGTCGGCTCCACGGCTGAGGTCACCCCTCATGCTGCGTCTGCCCTGAAGGAGGTCCACCATGCTGTGGGTCGCCCTGATTCTTCCGCCCTCTCCTACTGACGACCCGCAGGCGCCCCCGGCCGTCTCGCCCGATGCGCTGCGCGGGCTGGCGGTGTGGTGTCTGCAATTCACTCCCCGGGTGGCCCGCATGGAAGATGCGGTGGTCATGGAGGTGTCCGCCAGCCTGCGTCTGTTCCGCGGACGGGCCGCGTTGCAAGCCCGCCTGGCCGACGAGGCGCCGGACCTGGGCGTGTGCAGCATCGGCTGGGCCCCCACGGCCACCGCCGCCCTGGTGCTGGCCCGCTGCGGCATTGCCGGGCTGGGGGACCGTCTCTTGCAAGTCGTGCTGGACCCGCTGCCGCTGGAGGCCCTGACCGCCGCCGCCGCCCATGCCGCCTCCCTCAGCCGCGCGGGCGTGCGTACGCTCGGTCAGCTTCGACAACTGCCACGCGGCGGCGTGAGCCGTCGTTTCGGGGCCCCGCTGCTGACGGCGCTGGACCAGGCCTACGGGCTGCGCCCCGAAGTGCATGCGTGGGAAGCCTTGCCCGAGGACTTCCATGCCCGGCTCGAACTGCCCAGCCGCGAAGACCGCGCGCCTGCGCTGCTGATGAGCGCCCGCCCGTTGCTGATGCAGCTGTGCGGCTGGCTGGCCGCGCGGCATGCGGGGGCCACCGGCATCACCCTGCATTGGGTGCATGACTCGATGCGGGCCCGCGACGTCGGCGACCAGGGCCAACTGACCGTCCGCACGGCCGAGCCCATCCGCGAGCTGGAGCATTTCTGCCGCCTGCTGGCCGAGCATCTGGCCAAGACCCAGTTGCTGGCGCCGGTGGGGGAGTTGCGGCTGGAAGCGCTGGGCGTGCAGGCCCTGCAGGAAGACAGCGCCTCGCTGCTGCCCGACGAAGTGCGCACCGGCGAGACCCTCTACCTGACGCTGGAGCGCATTGCTGCGCGGCTGGGTCCGGAGCAGGTGCTGCAACCGGCGCTGGCGGACGACCACCGCCTGGAATGGATGACCCGCTGGCAGCCCTGCGACCCGGGCCGTGCCAAGCGCGGTGGCCGCTCGCGTCCCGCCGCCCCACCGCAGACCCCTGAGCCGGCCTTTCTGCTGGACGAGCCGCTGCGTCTGGCGGTGCGGGACCATCGCCCGCACTACCAGGGCCCGCTCACCTTGCTGATCGGCCCGGACCGGGTCGAGGGAGGCTGGTGGGACCGCCTGCCGCAGACCGCCGATCACCCCGGCCACCGCAACGTCATGCGGGACTACTGGGTGGCCGTCAACGAGACCGCTGGCGTGCTGGCCATCTTCCAGGAGCGCCTGGCCGATGGCGAAGGCGCCTGGTATCTCCACGGCGTCTACGCCTGATGGGACGGAGGCCTCATGACATCGTCCTCCGCGGACCGCCCCGCGGCCCCCCGCCCCTCCCTGACGCTTTCCGCTGCTGCCCAGGCGACGGACAGCCAGGCGCCGCAACTGCCGGACTACGCCGAGCTGCGCTGCATCAGCAACTTCAGCTTCCTCAAGGGGGCCAGCTGGCCTGAAGAACTGGTGGAGCGGGCCAAGGCCTTGGGCTATCAGGCCCTGGCCCTGACCGATGAATGCAGCATGGCCGGCATGGTCCGGGCCCACACGGCGGCCAAGGAACACGGGCTGCGCCTGCTGGTGGGCAGCCAGTTCGAGATCCAGGAAGCGCCCTGCGACTTCACTCTCGTGGTGCTGGCCTGCAACCTCAATGGCTACGGCAATCTCTGCCAGCTCATCTCGCGCCTGCGCCGCGCCAGCGAAAAAGGCAGCTACCGCTGCACCCTGCGCGACATCGGCCCGCAGGACCTGGACGACTGCGTGGTGGTGGCCTGCCCCGACCGCTTTGCGCAGCCGCAGCCGCTGATGGCGCTGGCGCGCTGGCTGCTGTCGCGTTTTATCGGACGCTGCTGGCTGGGGGTGGACCAACTGCGCCGCAGCGACGACGAAATCCGCCTGCTGCGGCTGCGCGAACTGAGCGCCCTCACCGAGATCCCGCTGGTGGCGGTGGGCAATGTCACCATGCATGTGCGCAGCCGCAAGCCGCTGCAGGACGTGCTCACCGCCACGCGGCTGTGCAAGCCGCTGACCGAGTGCGGACAGGCGCTGGAGCGCAATGCGGAGCGGCATCTGCGGGCCCGCGGACGCCTGGGCATCAGCTTCCCGCCGGACCTGCTGGCCGAGACGCTGCAGGTGATGGCCCGCTGCGACTTCAGCCTGGACGAACTGCGCTACCGCTACCCCAGCGAAGTGGTGCCGGACGGCGAGACGCCGGCCTCCCATCTGCGCCGCCTGACCTACGAAGGCGCGGGACGCCGATGGCCACAGGGGATTCCGGCGTCGGTCAGCGAGCAGATCGAAAAGGAGCTGACGCTCATCGAGGAGCTGCAGTACGAGCACTACTTCCTCACCGTGGCCGACATCGTCGACTTCGCCCGCTCCCAGGGCATTCTCTGCCAGGGCCGGGGCAGCGCGGCCAACTCGGTCGTGTGCTATTGCACCGGCGTGACCGAGGTGGACCCGGCCCGCATGCAGGTGCTCTTTGAGCGCTTCATCAGCAAGGAACGCAACGAGCCGCCGGACATCGACATCGACTTCGAACACGAACGCCGCGAGGAAGTCATCCAGTACCTCTACCGCAAATACACGCGGGACCGTGCGGCGCTGGCGGCGGTGGTCATCTCCTACCGGGTCAAGAGCGCGCTGCGCGACGTGGGCAAGGCGCTGGGCTTCGATCCGGAAGCGCTGGACGCGCTGTGCAGCAACCATCAATGGTGGGACGGCATGGAGATCGATGCGGCGCGGCTGGCCGAAGTCGGGCTGGACATGCAGCAACTGGCGGTGCGTCAACTGCTGGACCTCACCCGCACACTGCTGGGGTTTCCGCGTCACCTCTCCCAGCATCCGGGCGGTTTTGTCCTGACCCAGGGGCCGCTGACCCGCATGGTGCCGGTGGAAAACGCCTCCATGCCGGACCGCACCGTCATCGAATGGGACAAGGACGACCTGGATGCGGTGGGTCTCTTGAAGGTGGACGTGCTGGGGCTGGGCATGCTGACGGCGCTGCGCAAGACGCTGGCGCTGATCAGCGAGCGCGACGGCGATGTCTTCGGCGTACAGGACATTCCATCGGAAGACCGCAAGACCTACGACATGATCTCGCGGGCTGAGACCATCGGCGTTTTCCAGATCGAGAGCCGGGCGCAGCGCAGCATGCTGCCGCGGCTCAAGCCGCAGTGCTTCTATGACCTGGTGATCGAAGTCGCCATCGTTCGACCGGGGCCCATCCAGGGCGGCATGGTCCATCCCTACCTGCAGCGGCGCCAGAAGCGGGAGCCGGTGGTCTATCCCAGCGAGGCCTTGAAGGTGGTGCTGGAGCGGACGCTGGGCGTGCCGGTTTTCCAGGAGCAGGTGATGCAGATTGCGATGGTGGCGGCAGGGTTCAGTGGCGGCGAGGCGGACGGCCTGCGTCGCTCGATGGCGGCCTGGAAGCGCAAGGGCGGCCTGCAGAAGTACTACGACAAGATCGTGCAGGGCATGACCTCGCGCGGCTATGAGCTGTCCTTTGCCCAGGCCATCTTCGAGCAGATCAAGGGCTTCTCGGAGTACGGGTTTCCGGAATCCCATGCGGCCTCGTTTGCGCTGCTGGTCTACAGCAGCTGCTGGCTCAAGTGCCACCGCCCGACCGAGTTCCTGGCCGGCATGCTGAACTCACAGCCCCTTGGCTTCTATTCCCCCAGCCAGCTGGTGCAGGATGCCAAGCGCAACGGCGTGGTGGTGCTGCCGCCGGATGTGATGTTCAGCGACTGGGACTGCACGCTGGAGCCCTGCGAGTTCAGCCGCGCGGCGGATGCCTGGAGCGGCGATAGGCAGACCCGTTCACCGATGGCGGTGCGGCTGGGGTTGCGGCTGGTGAAGGGGCTGCAGAAGGCCTCGGCCGAGCAGATCCGGCTGGCGCGTGCACAGGCGCCTTTTGATGATGCCGAGGATGTCGCGCGGCGGGCCGGTCTCAACCAGCAGCAGATGACGATGCTGGCATCGGGCGATGCTTTGGCCAGCCTCAGCGGCCACCGGCGCCAGCAGATGTGGGACGCTGCGGCCCAGCATGCACCGCCGCCGCTGCTGCGTCTGGCGCCGGTGCAGGAGGACTTTTTGGAGCTGCCGCAGGCGCCTGAGGGCGAGGACATCGTCTTTGACTATGCGTCGCTGGGCCTGACCTTGCGCAGCCATCCGCTGGCGCTGCTGCGGCCACTGCTCCAGCAGCGTCGCCTCATGACGGCGGCGGAGCTGGATGCGTCACCGGACGGCCGGGTGGTGCGCGGCTGCGGCATCGTCACCGTCAAGCAGCAGCCGGCGACAGCCAAGGGCACCATCTTCATTTCGCTGGAGGATGAGACGGGGGATGTGCAGGTCATCGTGCACCGCGCGCTCTGGCAGCGGCAGCGTCAGGTGATGCTGCATGCGCGGCTGCTGGCGGTGCGGGGGCAATGGCAGCGCAAGGGAGAGGTGCGCAACCTCATTGCCGGTCATCTGGAAGATCTCACGCCCCTGCTGGGCCGTTTGCACACGGAGAGCCGGGACTTTCACTGAAAGGCGCCGGCCCGCGCAGGCGCGGGGGCGGCCTGCCAGGGCATCCAGCCCTGCGGGGCCTGAGCGAGCCGGTCGGCGATGATGCCCAGCACGGCGGGGTTCCAGCACAGCCCGCAGTGGCTGCTGTCCACTTCCAGGTTTTCGATCCAGTCGTGGTCGGCGGACTGCAGGCAGGCTTGCCAGGCCACCACGCCGTCGCTGCGGCTGTGGATGGCGGTGAGCGGCTGCGGCGGGGCTGTCTTCAGCCGTGCCTTGAACCCTTGGTTCAGCTCGGGCAGCGCACCGCTGACCCAGTGATACAGCAGGCTCACATTCGTCTGGGCTGCTTCACCGGTGATGGGTGTGCCGATGGTGATGACCTGGCGGATGGGCACGGTCATGCGTTTGGCGACCTCGCGCGCATAGATGCCGCCCAGGCTCCAGCCGATCAGCGAAATGCCGCCTTCTGCTGCGTGGAACCGGTCGTTCACTTCCTCGGCCAGTGTGTCGAGCCAGGCATCGATATCGCCGCTGGGGCCGGTGTTCAGGCCTCTTCCCCAGTCGCGGGCGTCATAACCGAGCTTGCGGCAGAACTCCAGCAAGGGGGAGACGGTCTGTGCGTCCGCGGCCAGGCCGGGGAACACCACGACGGGATGCCCGTCGCCCGCTTCGAAGCGGCTGTGGTCCATCAAGCGGGAGCTGGCGTATTCGAAGGCGGCCCGGAAAGGCTCGATGCCCAGGAGCGTCCAGGACGGGGACAGGATGGCGGACTTCATGATGCACGGACCCCAAATCTCAGATTGGTTCCGATACTCAGGCCTGGGCCCCTGCCTGGGAATCCCCTCAATGCCTGCAAAGCAGGTCGGACGTGACCTACAACACGTCCGACTCGGGCACGGACACCCTGTCGATCGCTCACGCGCAACCGCAGCTGGGGAAACGGTGCGGTCAGCGGATCAGCGGATCAGCGGATCAGCGGATCAACGCGATGAGGATGATGATGGGGATGGGCACACCGAGCAGATACAGAAGAATCGAGCGCATGTCAGTCTCCAGTGAAGAGGGGATGGGCCCGCACGCGAGCCGATTAGATCAGTCGGCGACATCAGCGACATCAGCGACATCAACGATATCGGCGACCGCGCGGGGCAGCAAAAGAAATTCAGTCATTCAGATCACGCTGACGCCCGCCGATGGTGGCGAGCCAGCTGGCGGTGAAAGCGCCGATCAGCAGGGCCACGAACATCCACAGCGCGGCCTGCATCGCGGCCTTGCGAGCGGTGTCGGCGGCCTCACGTGCGCGGGCTTCGGCGGTCTGGGCGTCTGTGCGGGCGCGTTGCAGCAGCTCGTTGACCCGTCGCTCTGCGTCCACCTGATTAAGTCCGGTGCGTTGCGACACCAGCGCGCCGGCCTGGCGCTGATCTTCCGGCGACAGCGTCCCGCCCTGACGCCATGCGTGCATCACCAGACGGCTCAGTTCTGGCAGCAGATTGGCGGTGCCGACATCGGGCTGCGTGCGAAGCGTGGCGGGGTTGGCGCCGTTCAGGCCTGCATTGCCGCCGCCGCTGCCGACCGTGGTCGTGGCATTCGTGGCATTCGTGGCATTCGTGGCATTCATGGCAGCACCGGCAGCGCCGGTACTCGTCCCTGCGGAAGCGCCGCCAGCCGACGTTGCTGCCGGATCTCGGCGCAGCATCGCATCCAGGTAGTAGCCCAGATCGAAGCCGGCGGCATCGCGCAAGCCGGACTCGCCACTCTCACGACCCGCACTCATCATGGAGCTGGGCCCGGCCTCCCGTCTCATGCTGCCCATCGCACCGGCACCGGCACCGGCACCGGCACCGGCACCGCCACCGGCGCCTGCTCCTGCACCCGCCGCGCCAACGGCCGCCACCGTCCCACCGGCCACGGTGGACGCCGCCTTCACGCCGGCGCCGAGAATGCCGCTGATGGTCGCACCCAGCAGCGCGGCGGTGAACAGCGTGGCCACGGCCCAGCTCAGCAGGCCGTGGGCGGTATCGCGAAAGTGCACTTCATCAACATGCGTATCGCGCCAGCGAGTCCGCAGCCGTCCGGCCAGATAGCCACCGAGGCCTGACGCGGCCAATTGCGTCAAGGCCAGCCACACGATGCCGGTCACCCCGATCGTCTGTGCCTGTGCGCCTTCTCCGGCCCAGGGGGACATGGCGGCCAGCCCCAGGCCGGTCCCCAGCACCAGCAGGATCAATGACAGCGCTGCGGCTGCTGCGGCGCCGGCCAGCACTGAGGCCCATGACACGGCGGACCATGTCCCGCTACTGGCAGAGCGCAGTGCGCCGGCCTCACTGCTATACCAGGCTTCATTCGCCACCATGACGGTCTCCTTGAGATGATGACCACCATTGGCAAGCCGCGCACCCAAGGGCACGGCAGTGCCCGATCCTAGGGACGACGACTGCGCAATGACCGGACGACGGCCGGACCGCCTCTCGCCCTGCGTAATCACGAACCGAGTGGATGGGGGATGCCGCCCTGTTGGCCCAGGCGCAGAATCACGCCATGTCGACCGCCTTCATCTACCTGAAGCTTCCCACGCACCAACTTCCGGCGGACCACCGCCTGGAAGACCGCATCGACCAGGCGCTACGGGAAGCGGGCGTGGGCACGGTACTGGGCTGGGGCAGCTCGCTGGGGGATGCACCGCCTGGCCAGATGCGTCCACTGGCCTTCCTGCGCATCGACATCGAGGCGGACGACTTGGACGGTGCACGTCAACTGCTACGCGACTTTCTGCTGGAGGCGGGGATCCCGACGGGCACTGAACTGCATTTCACGCGCGATCACCAGCCGTTGCAGGACCTGTTCGACGGCACGCTCTGGCGTTTGGAACAGGCGATTGCTGGTGGCCGACGAAGCTTGCATCGCTGATGCGCCTGCGCACGCCTGGCGCCTGACGCCTGACGCGTGATAACTGACGTCTGCCGCGTAATGCGTAACGCCTGCCACCTGCCTCCCGCCACTCGCCACCAGCCTCTCTTCGCCTGACTCTTGCTCCCTCAACCAGCGACGCATTTCAACGAATGGCCGTCGCCGCATCGCTTTTGCAATGGTGAGTGACTTTCCCCAGGCTGCAGGTCTTGAGGGGGGAGGTGTATGGGGACTGGTGAGTTCCTCAATGGCTGTATTCCGCTCACGTCCCCGCACGGCGGCTCGTGATGGTGCTCGGTGAGGAAAGGAAGGGGCCTGGGGGCATTTGCGGAAGTTAAGAAGGGAATGGCCGGCGTAGCCGGACAGGAATGACATGGAGCAAATGCCCCCAGGCCCCTTCCTTTCCGGCGCGCAGTGCACGAACAAAGGGGCCCCGTCCCACCAACAACGACGGGTGATGTAACGCCCGTTACCCACATCCCTCCCATCCCGCAGAATCCGCCAAGCACAATCCTGCGCCAATGCTTCCCGCCGCCACGACCGCCCTGACTGCATCCCCCACCCCGGACCTCCCGGACATGCCGCAAGAGATCCACATTGAACTGCACCCCACCGGCCTGCGCGTGGGCGCCGAAGCGCCGCTTCTGCGCAGCCGTCTTCTCCCTCGTCTGATTGCTGCCCTGCTCCAGGCCCATGAAGACGGCCTCGCCCGCCGCGACAGCCCTTGCAGCCGCGCCGACCTCTGCACCCGCATGGCTGGCATGGCCGAGCTCCACCGCACCCAGGTCTGGCGAGCCATGGCGCAACTGGCCGACACGCCCCTGGCGATGCTCATTGCCGCCCACACCCCCAGCGGCGGTCCCTTCTGGCTGCACCCCCCGCTCCTGAACCGCTGCCGGTTCTTCCTCGACAGCGGCGCTCCCGCCCAAGGTGCAGCCCTGGCCGACTGGCTCGGCCAACGTCCCGCATCCGCCCCCGGCAGCGCCACCCCGCTCCTGCCCTGGACCTACACCGAAGCCCTCGCCCGCGCTGACCACCTGCTGGATCGCGGCGAGCTCTACCCCGCACGCCTGGCTCTCCAACAAGCGGCCCCCCACCTCCCCGCCGACGACCCACTCGCCGCCGCTGCCCTCGGCTGGCGCCGTGCCCGCATCGCCCGCCGCCTCGGCGACTGGGGCGCCCTCCAGGACGAACTGCGCGACCTCTCCACCACCCTCAACGACCCCCGCCTCGCCGCCCCCGAACGCCAGCAACTCCAGGCCCGCATCGCCATCCTCGCCGCCTGGCACTGGTACGGGAGCCTCGGCCAGCCTGCCGCCGCCCTGGCCCGCCTCGAAGACGTCCCACCCATCGCACTGGCCTTCGACCCCACCCTGCGATGCGACCACGGCAACCTGCGCGGCATCGCCCTGCGGGAACTCGCCCTGGCACAGTCCGACACCGCCGTCGCAGCCGCCTCCGTCGCTGCCCTCGGTGATGCCCTGCGCAGCGCCTCCCTCGCCGGCCTGCCCGACGCCCTGCAGATCTGCGCCGCCAACCTGGCCCATGGCATCGGCCAACTGGCCCACGCCGGCCTGCTGGGGGACGGCAACCAGCTCGAAGAAGCGCTGCGCTGGCTCCTGCTCAGCGATGCCATCTGCGCCCGATGGCAACTGGGCCGCAGTTCCCTGCTCAACACCATCTTTCTGCTGCGCCTGTGCGGGCTCGGCGGCTGGCGCTTCTCCGCCGTACGCCGCCTCGCCGACGCAGCAGGCCACCCGCTCCAGGCCGAGTCCTATGCGGCCCTCGCCGCCCAGCGCTGGGAAGCCTGCCGCGGCAGACAGTCCCAGATTCCGGCCGACCAGCGCTGCGCGTTCCTGCTGCTCTGGGCCCGCCACGCTGCCGCTGAATGCGACAGCTTCACCGCCGCAGACCTCATCCGCCAGGCCCGCCTGCAAGCCCGCAAGCTCCGCGACCCTCAGGCCCGCCAGCGCTACCTCGACGAAGCCCGGACCCTCAGCCAGCAGCCGCAACGCGCGTAACCGCAGAACGGCGCCCGGCGCAGACAGGGCCGGTCAACACTGCGGCTCTCACATCAACACCCGATAGGGAGCCTCACCATGACCACCCCGCTGCGCACACCGCAACGACTCCGCCTCACAGCCTCCTTGGCGGCCTCACGCTCCCCCGCGCGCGCTGCCGGCGCCTCCTTCGCCACGGTCTCCACATTCACCGCCGTCACCGCGATCACCGCGATCACCGCCCTGTGCCTGTCCCTGTTCGGCTGCAACGCCGCCGTCGCCCAGACACCCGCACAAAGCCCCAAAGCCGACGCCTCCGCCGCCCCCCGCACCGCCCCCGACGCACGTGAGCGCTGGGTCCACCGCCCCGACCTCCAGCGCGGTTTCGACGCCCTGAAGACCCACGGCACGCTGGTGCTCATGGACACAGCCAGCCGCCAGTGGATGGCCTCCGACTCCGTCCGTGCCTACACCGGCTACCTGCCCGCATCCACCTTCAAGATCCCCATGTCCCTCATCGCCCTGGAAACCGGCGCCGCCCAGGACGAAAACACCCGCTTCCCCTGGGACGGCAAGAAGCGCCGCATGCCGGACTGGAACCAGGACCAGACCCTGGCCACCGCCTACAAGTATTCGGCCGTCTGGGTCTTCCAGCATCTGGCCCGCACCGTCGGCCAACCCACCGTGCAGCAGTTCCTCTACGACTTCCGCTACGGCAATGCCAAGGCCGGTCCGGTCGGCGACACCTTCTGGCTGGAGGGGGACCTGCGCATCAGCGCCGTTGGCCAGATCGATTTCCTACGCCGCCTGCACGACCGGACCCTACCGCTCTCCGACGCCACCTACACCGCCGCCCGCGCCGTCATGCGACGCGACACCGGCCCCGGCTGGGCGCTTTATGCCAAGACCGGATGGGGCGATGCCAGCCAGCCCGCCATCGGCTGGTTTGTCGGCTGGCTGGAGCGTGACTGCGATCCGCGGCCGGTCTACTTCGCGCTCAACATGGACATGCTGCGCGACGAGCTCGGCCCCAAGCGCGAAGCGGTGGTGAAAGACAGCCTGCGCGCCCTCGGCTATCTCGACTGAGCCCTGGATGACGCCGATTGACCGAAGCCCGCCTGCGGCCTTGCCGGATCGCGGATACTTCCCGGCGTCATTCATTCCTGCAGGCAGGTGCCCGCCATGAAGTTGCTCCCTTCCTTGTCCGTCCGCCGTGCTGCACGATCGTCCGCACGATCGTCCGCACTGTCGGCAGCGCTGTCGGCCACCCTGCTGGCCGTAGCGGGCCCGGTGCTGGCCCAGGTCACGGTCACCGCGCCCTGGGTGCGGGCCACCGTGGCCCAGCAGTCATCCACCGGCGCCTTCATGCAACTGAAGTCGGCCAAGGCGGTCAAGCTCGTGTCGGTCAGCACGCCGGTCGCCGGCATCGTGGAAGTGCACGAAATGGCCATGGACGGCCAGGTCATGCGCATGCGCGCCGTGCCTGCGCTGGAACTGCCCGCCGACAAGACGGTCGAACTCAAGCCGGGCGGCTATCACGTCATGCTGATGGACCTCAAGGGCCAGGTGAAGGCGGGCGACACTGTGCCGCTGACGCTGGTCTTTGAGGGCGCGGACCAGAAGCGCGAGACCGTGCAGGTCAAGGCGACGGTCAAGCCCCTGGGCGCGCCAGCCGCGGCCATGGACGAGCACGGCGGGCACGGCGGCCACCAGCACTGAAGCGGGCTTGGGCTTGGGCTTGGGCTTGGGCGCTGAGCTCAGGCCTGAAGAGTCCGGACGCCACACGCCGCACGTCAGGCGCCGCACGCCGCCGACCGGACCTCACCCCAGCGGTCTGGCCGTCGGCGGCTGCGCCAGCCCGGCCGCCAGATGGTCCACCAGCGCCTTGATCCGCTGCGGCATGAAGCGCTGGCTCGGCATCAACGCATGCAGCGGCATCGGCCGCCCCACCCAGTCGGGCAGCACATCCACCAGCGCCCCACTGGCCAGGCTCTCGCGCACATCCAGCTCGCTCTTGTAGGTCAGCCCGCGGCCCTGCAAGGCCCACAGATGGGCAATGCCGCCGTCGTCGGCGCTGCGGCGCCCTTGCACCGCCACGTCCACCGACGGCCCGTTCATCTGGTCCTTGCGCCAGAACTTCCACTGCCGCTCCAGCCGCTCACCGATCTTGAAGCGGATGCACTCGTGCCCGGTGGCCAGTTCCTGCGGATGCTGCGGCCGGCCGTGGCGCTTCAGATAGTCCGGGGACGCCACCAGCAGTCGCCGCCCGTCAAACAGGCGCCGCGCCACCAGGCGTGAATCGGCCAGCTCCCCATACCTCAGGGCGACATCGACCTCGTCCCTCACCACATCCTGCAGGCCGTCGCCCACGTTCAGGTGGAGTTCCACGCCCGGATGCCGTTCCAGAAAGCTGTCCAGCAGCGGCAGCATCACCCGCCGCGTCAGGTCGCTGGACGCACTGACCCGGATGCGCCCCCGCAGCACCGGCGTGGACGCTTTACCGCGGCCCGGCTCGCCCTCGTGCAACTGCGCCAGGCCTTCTTCCAGCAGCTCCAGCGCCCGCTGGGCGTAATCCCGCAGCCGTTCACCAGCGGCAGTCAGGCGCAGGGCCCGGGTGCTGCGCTCCACCAGCCGGGCGCCCAGACGCGCCTCCATCTTCTTCAGCATGGCGCTGGCCGCCGCTGGCGTGATGTTCATCACCTTGGAGGCTGCTGTCAGGCTGCCCCCGCGGGCACACTCGACGAGCAGGCGCAGCTCGGCTGTATTTTCAATTTCCATTTAAAACTGATTGCGATTGAACTGGCTTCATTGATTGTGCTCAAAGCGGGAGGATCCTGGCCATCCTGTGGGAATTTCCCCTGACAACCTGCTGATGAACCGGAGCTGCTCATGAAAGCCGTTGGATACCTCAAGAATTTGCCCATCAGTGACCCTGAGTCGCTGATCGACCTGGAAGTGCCCATGCCGCAGGCGGGCCCGAACGACCTGCTGGTGGAAGTGACCGCCGTGGCGGTGAACCCGGTGGACACCAAGATCCGCAAGAGCCGTCCGGCCGCGGACGGCGCACCGGTCGTGCTGGGCTGGGACGCCGTGGGCCATGTGCGGGCCATGGGTCCGCAAGTCCAGGGTTTCGCGGTGGGAGACCGGGTCTGGTATGCGGGAGACCTGACCCGCATGGGCAGCAATGCCCAGTTCCAGGCGGTGGACCATCGCATCGTCTCCAAGGCCCCGAAGTCGCTGAGCGATGCCGAAGCCGCCGCCCTGCCCCTGACCGCCATCACCGCCTGGGAAATGCTGCATGACCGCCTGCAGGTCAATCGCGACACCCGTCCGGTCAGCCTGCTGGTGACGGGGGCGGCCGGCGGTGTCGGCTCCATCCTGGTCCAGTTGGCCCGTCTGTCGCCGCACCTGACCGTCATCGGCACCAGCTCCGACCCGGACGGCGCCGGCGGCGACTGGCTGCGCCAGCTGGGCGCCCACCACGTCATCAACCACCGTCAGCCGCTGGCCCCGCAGGTCGCCGCGCTGCAGGCCCAGGGCGTAGCGCCGGTGCGTCATGTGGCCAGCCTCACCCACACCCCCCAGCACTTCAAGGACCTGGTCGAGCTGCTGGAACCGCAGGGTCAGCTGGCGCTGATCGACGACTTCGGCGCGGGCGACATCGACGTCATGGCGCTCAAGCGCAAGGCACTCTCGCTGCATTGGGAATTGATGTTCACCCGCAGTCTGTTCACCACACACGACATCGCCGAGCAAGGTCGCCTGCTGGCCGCAGTCGCCACGCTGGTGGACGCAGGCAAGGTCCGCACCACCCTGGCCGAGGTGCTGGGCCCCATCAATGCCGTCACGCTGCGCCGCGCCCATGAGCTGCAGGAGCGTCAGCGCCAGCAAGGCAAGCTGGTGCTTCAGGGTTTCTGATAGGTCCGCAATCCTGTCCCGTTCGTGAAACCTTACCGCCTCCTGACAAGGAGGCGGATCACTCAGGGGAAATCCTGGGTGACCGCAGTGCGCACACCAGCGATACCTGAGCCCCTCGAAAAACAATGCCAGGACGGCGAGGGAAATTCGGATGAGTGCTCGACTGCTGGGAGACGGCGCTTCGCGCCGGGGTGCGCAACTGTGGGGGCCCCAAGCAACGCGGCGGGTCGCCGCCCAGGTCCCCGTGGCATGGCTGGCGGGGATGGCGGGGCGGGCCGGACTGGCAGGCCTGATCGGACTGGGCATGGCCTGCGCCGTGCAGGCGGCCACCATCGGCATCATTCTTCCCGGCAGTTGGCCCAGCGTGCAGCAGGCCGAAGCCCTGCAGCAGGGCATGACCCTGGCCCTCAAGACGTGGCCCGGCGACTCGGTGCCCACCCTGATCGTCAAGGACAGCGCCTGTGATGCCCGCAAGGCTGAACTCGCCACCGATGAATTGATCCACGCCAAGGTCGACATCGTGCTGGGCAACTGGTGCGAAATCGGCAACGGCGCGGACCGGCTCAAGGCGGCGGGCATTCCGCTGATCTCCAGCAATGCGGAACGGGTGCCGGGCAAGGAGCTGCAGGTGCAGCTTGGCCGCATCGAGCTCTATGCCGCCGAACGCATCGCCACCGAACTGCGGCGAGAGACGGGCCTGCGCATCAGCGCCCGCACCTCCTGCTGGCTGGACTTCGAGGCGACGCTCAGCGAGCGGGTGGATGCGGTGCTCTGCCCGGTGCTGGCCGTTGACAAGACCCGCTGGGACCAGGTGGCCAACACCTACACCGCCGCTTTCCGCAAGCCCATCACGCCGTCGGCTGCGCGCGGCTATGCGGCCATGGAGCTGGCCTTGAACTATCTGCGCCGCGCCAAGAGCGGCAAGGCCGCCGCCGCCCTGCGCGAGACCCAGGGCAGCACGACGCTGCTGGGCCCGGTGCCGGGTGCGGACGCGCCGGCGCCCACCACGGCCCTGCAACTGGTCTTTGCCCCGCACCTGCCCAAGATGAATGCGCAGCAGACCCAGTTGCTGGAGAAACTGGTCAAGTCCAAAGGCTGCGGATGCCCCGGCGGCACGCTGCGCGACGGTTGCCCCAAGGACGGCAGCCCCTGGAGCGACATGCCGTTTGTGGTGCGTGGCGGCGGCACACCGGCAGCCTGCGCGTCGGCGATCGGCGTGCTGGAGCTCTGACGGAGGTCGGCGGGAACAAGCAGGCACCAGCGGCCACGCCAGCCTGCCGGACTCGCCCTATAGTGCGGGCTGTGGCGCCGAATGGCGCTGAAGCACTGCACGAGGAACGTCCATGGTCAAGAAGGTGAAGAAGACTGCCGGCAGCCCGCCGATGGCGGAGGCCGCGCCAGCGGGTGCCGGCCTGCTGGACAGCCAGTTCGGGCAACTCGTCAAGGAGTCGGCCCAGCAGATCTGGTCGGCCGGTCTGGCCGCCTTCGCCAAGGCCCAGAACAACAGCGGCAAGGCCTTCGACACGCTCGCCGAGGAAGGCGCCCGCATCCAGAAGAAAACCCAGGCCAGCGCGGAAGAGCGTCTGGGCGCTGTGGCTTCGCGCATGTCCGACATGGCCGGCGAGGTGGGCACTCGCGCCGGGCAGCATTGGGACAAGCTGGAATCGATTTTTGAGGACCGCGTGGCGCGGGCCCTGCATCGGCTGGGGGTTCCGACTGCCAAGGATCTGGAAGCCTTGCATCAGCGGCTGGAAGCGTTGACGCAGGCCCTTCAGACGCAAGGGGGCGGCGCGCCTGCGGCGACGGCAAAGCCGGTCAAAGCCGTTAAAGCGCCCAAAGCGGTCAAAGCGGTCAAGCCCGCCACACCAGCCAAACCGAGCAAGCCGGCAACGAGCAAGTCTTCCAAGAACGGCTTGGTCAAGGCCGCCTCTTCGAAGTCGGGCAAGGCCGCACAGGCAGTCGCAGCGAGCCCCGTGACATCGCCGAAGACACCGGCAAGGGCGGCAACCCGCGCCGCAACCCAGCCCGCCGCAAAGGCGAGCAAGGCTCACAAGGCCGGCACGGCCGGCGCTGCCCAGCCGAGCACCAAGACGGCCACCCGCCGTGCGACCGGCACGGCTGCAACGAAGGCTGCGACCTCGTCGGCTGCTGCGAAGAAGACCACAGCCGCAACACGCACCAAGCGCTGATTCCTCGTCGGATCGTTCGCGGACTGTTCGCCGACGGTTCGCGGCTCCTGCGTTCACCCCGCGCTGGCCCGCGCTTGCCCCGCCCTGGGGTGCTGAGTTCTCGGTCGCACCGCCCGGTGCACCGGGGGACGGGAGGGCGCCTGTCGCACCAACGCCATGGGGCGCCGTGCAGTCCATCACGAACCCCCTCGTGACCCCCATTGCCCAGGGGGATGCCCCACACCCCCGCCCCCAGAACAATTGCACATAAGTTCCGCGCGACTGCTCGCGCGCCAAGATCTCCATCGGAATTCCATGAAGCGCCTCCTTGCCGCCGCCCTCGTTGCCCTGCCCTTCGCAGGCTTCGCCGCCACCGACGACAACCTGCTGACCAACGGCAGCTTTGAATCCACCCTGCTGCGCAACGGCAGCTGGTCCAACCTCAGCAGCATCGACGGCTGGACGGTGGGCAACAAGGGCGTGGAAGTGCGCAACAACGTCTCCGGCAGCGCCCTGGACGGCCACAACTTCGTGGAGCTGGACACCACCGGCAACAGCAGCATCAGCCAGAGCTTCGCAACCGTTGCGGGCTACACCTACGAGCTGAGCTTCTCCTATGCCAACCGTGGCGACAACAAGGGCGTGAGCAGCAATGGCCTGTCCTGGCAACTGGGTTCCCTGTCCGGCACCGTCGGCCAGAACACCAGCACCAGTTGGGCCACCTACACCACCTCCTTCATCGGCACCGGCAGCCCGATGACGCTGAGCTTCGCCGCCATCGGCCGCAGCGACTCCTACGGCACCTCGCTGGACAACGTCAGCATCAGCCTGCTGTCCACCGTGCCGGAACCGCAAGGCTATGCGCTGATGCTGGCCGGTCTGGGCACGGTCGGTCTGCTGGCCCGCCGTCGCCGCCGCAGCGTTTGAGTCTGGACGCGTTGGGACATCGCCCCGGCGATGCAGCGCGATAAAAAGGGTCCCGCCGATCAGGACGGGCCACCCGCAAAAAAGGCATCCCTCGGGATGCCTTTTTTGTGGCCGTGAGCTGAGGACCTCAGCCGAAGTCCTCAGCCCAGTTCCTCAGCCCAAATACCGCGCTTCCAGATGCCGCCGGAAGTGCGCCGTGTTCAACGGCTCTCCGCTGGCGCGCTGCACCAGCTCGGGCGTCTCGTAGCGGCTGCCCTGCTGCCAGATGCGGTCCTTCAGCCAGTCGAAGACCGGCGTCAGCTCGCCACGCGCGATGTCCGCATCCAGGCTGGGCCGCTCGCGGCGCATGGTGGCAAACCACTGGGCCGCATACATCGCGCCCAGCGTGTAGCAGGGGAAGTAGCCGAACAGGCCGGCACCCCAATGCACGTCCTGCATCGGGCCGTCCTTGAAGTTGCCGCGCGTGTCCAGGCCCAGCAGTTCCTGCATCTTGGCGTCCCACAGCGCCGGGATGTCCTCCACCTCGATCTCGCCTTCCATCAGCGGACGCTCAATCTCATAGCGCAGGATCACATGCGCCGGGTAGGTCACTTCGTCCGCGTCCACCCGGATGTAGCCCGGGGCCACCCGGGTCATCATCCGGTGCAGGTTCTCCGCCGCAAAGGACGGCTGGTCACCCAGATGGCGGCGCACCAGCGGCTCCAGCAGGCCGGCAAAGCCGGGATGCGACGCCAGCTGCATCTCGAAGGACAGGCTCTGGCTTTCATGCAGGCCCATCGAGCGGGCGGCGGCGATGGGCAGGCCCATCCAGTCCCGCGGCAGGTTCTGCTCATAACGGCCGTGGCCGGTTTCGTGGATGGTGCCGGTCAGGCTCTGCAGGAAGCTGTCTTCCCGGTAGCGCGTGGTCATGCGCACGTCTTCCGGCACGCCGCCGCAGAACGGGTGGGTGCTTTCGTCCAGGCGACCGGCCGCGAAGTCAAAGCCCAGCAGCTTCATCGCATCCAGGCCCAGCGCACGCTGCGCCGCGGTGGAGAACGGCCCCTGCGGCGTCAACACCGCTTCACCGGTCTGGCGCTCCATCACCTGCCGGATCAGACCCGGTAGCCATTGCCGCAGATCACCGAAGACGCGGTCCACTTCGGCGGAGCGCATGCCCGGCTCGTACTGGTCCAGCAGCGCGTCGTACTTGCTCAAGCCGGTGGACTCGGACAGCAGCCGCGCCTCTTCACGGATCAAGCGCACCACCGGGCGCAGGTTCTCGACATACCCCGCCCAATCATTGGCGGGCCGCTGGCTGCGCCAGGCATGTTCGCAATGGGAGACGGCCAGGGACTTCGATTCCACCAGACTCTGCGGCAATGCATTGGCCGAACGCCACACGCGCCGCATCTCACGCAGGGACGCCCGCTGCACATCGTCCAGCGGCTCCTGCTCGGCACGTGCCAGCAGCTCGGTCAGGGCCGGGTCGGTGCCCAGCTGATGCAGCAGGCCTTCCATCTCCGCCAGCGCTTCGGCGCGGGAGAGTGCACCACCGGGCGGCATGAAGGCCGCCTGGTCCCAGGAGGCCATGGCATGCAGATGCTGCAGCCGGTGCTTGCGACGATGGCGCTGGCACAGGTCGTCGTAGGCCGGTGTGCTGGCGGAAGGGGTCATGCGGGGTCTCCTGAAAGCTCGCTGCTGCGGGGAAGGACTGTTGGGGGACTCACATCACCACAGCGGCTGCGGCGACCGGTCGAGACTGCATTGTGGGGGTGGCGACAGCCTGCGACGCACTCCCCCGAAAGAGTGGTGCGATGACGATGCGATCGCTGCCGCCATCGCCGCTGCAGTGCAGCATTCCCGCCGCCTCAGTGCAAGAAGTACATCCCCACCGAGGTCATGATCAGGTAGCGCCCGAACTTGCCAATGGCCATGTAGAACACGCAAGGCCAGAACGGCAGCCGCAGCCAGCCGGCCAGGGCGCATAGCGGATCGCCCACAATCGGCAACCAGCTGAGCAGACAGGCCCTGGCGCCGAAGCGGCGCAGCCATCCCAGCACCCGCTGGTCTCGCGGTTTGTGATGCACGGCGGCCTCATAGGCCCGCTCCGCGCCCCATCCCATCCACCAGCTGATGGCGCCCCCGATGGTGTTGCCAGCCGTGGCCACGAGGATGGCGGGCCAGAAGAGGTCGGGCTTGTCATGCACCAGCAGCAGCACCACCGGCTCCGAGCCCATCGGCAGCAGCGTGGCGGATACCAAGGCCACGACAAAGATAGCGGCCAACCCGACTTGAGGAAGCGATAACGCTCCCAGCATCAGGTCAATCATGTGTTGCAGCCATGCTTCCATGCGTGGGATTATCCGGACAAGTCTGTTTTGTCTGAGGTCTTCATGTCATTGCGCACCCTCGCGGCATCCTCGGTGATGTCGCTCTGTGCGTCTGTCGCCGCTGTGGCGTCGCTGCTCGTGTCTCCGGTGGTCCCTGTGGTGGCCTTGTTCGCGGCCACGGTGTCGTCCCAGGCGCAGCCGCCGGCCGCGTCTTTCTCGTCGTCCGGCACATCCGCTTCAGGGCCGTCCCCGAACGCAGGTCCGTCGGCAACCCCGGTGCCCGCCGCCCTGCCCCCGCTGCCCGCTGTGACCGGAGGCGCCTGCACGCAGTTGATCGCCTCCGGCAATCCGCAATACCCGCCCTATCTCTGGCGCGCCAATGAAGACGACACACGCCTGATGGGCGCCAATGCCGAACTGATGCAATGGCTGGCCCGCGAGATCGGCATTCCCATCGACACGCGCTATGTCGGCCCCTGGGGCCGCGTGCAGGAGGAAGCGCGCGCCGGCCGCATCGACCTGATCGCCGGGGCTTTCTTCACCCTGCCGCGCACCGAGTACATGGACTACTTCTTCCCCGCCTTCCGGGAGACCCGGTCGGTGGTGCTGACGCGCGCCAACTCCTCGCTCAACTACAAGCGCTGGACCGATCTCACCGGCCATCAGGGCGTGACGGTCATCAACAACAGCTTCGGTGTGGAATTCGACCAGTTCGCGCGCCAGTCGCTCAAGATGACGCAGGTGGCCACCGTGGAGCAGGCGATCCAGATGCTGCAGCGCGGCCGGGTCGATTACTTCATCTACGAAGACACCCCCGCCGAGGCCTACGCCGCCCGCGCCGGCGGTGCCGCCCTGCGCCCGCTGATGCCGGCCGTGGCGCATGAAGGGCTCTACCTCACCCTGGCCCACCGCTCCCGATGCAACACGCCGGAACTGCGTGGTCGGCTGACACGCGCGCTCTACAAGCTGGGTCAGGAACGCACGATGAACCGCTTCATCGAACAGGGCATCCAGATGTGGAAGCAGCAGGCGCCCTGAGGCCTTGCTGCGCACAAGTCAACTGACATCCCACCAAAGTCCTCCCCCAAGGGGCCGGGCCGGCAGCGCGACAGCGCTATACTTCTGCCTCTTTTTTGTGCAGTTCCCCCATGCCCACCCCGCTGCCCGGTCCCATGACGCTGGGCCCCTATCGCCTGCCCAATCGGCTGTTCGTTGCACCCATGGCGGGCGTGACGGACCGCCCGTTCCGCGTGCTGTGCAAGAAGCTGGGGGCAGGTTATGCGGTCAGCGAGATGGTGACCTCGCGCAAGGACCTGTGGAACAGCCTCAAGACCTCGCGACGCGCCAACCATGAGGGGGAGCCAGCGCCGATCTCGGTGCAGATCGCCGGCACCGATGCGCTGATGATGGCCGAGGCGGCCGCCTACAACATCGACCGCGGCGCCCAGATCATCGACATCAACATGGGCTGCCCCGCCAAGAAGGTCTGCAACAAATGGGCGGGCTCGGCGCTGATGCAGGACGAGCCGCTGGCCCTGGAGATCATCGAAGCCGTGGTGGCCGCCTGTGCGCCGCGCGGCGTGCCGGTCACGCTGAAGATGCGCACCGGCTGGTGCCAGGCCGAGAAGAATGCGGTCCGACTGGCCCGGGCGGCGCAGGAGGCCGGCGTGTCCATGGTCACCGTGCATGGACGCACGCGTGAACAGGGCTACACCGGCCTTGCCGAATACGACACCATCGCCGCGGTCAAGGCCGCGCTGCACATTCCTGTCGTGGCCAATGGCGACATCAGCAGTCCGCACAAGGCCCGCGAGGTGCTCGCAGCCACCGGGGCCGACGCGCTGATGATTGGCCGTGCCGCGCAGGGCCGGCCCTGGATCTTTGCCGAGATCGCGCACTTCCTGGACACCGGCGAGCTGCTGCCGCCCCCACGCATTACCGACGCCAAGCGCTGGCTGATCGAGCACCTGCACGACCACTACACCCTCTACGGTGAACTCACCGGCATGCGCAGCGCGCGCAAGCACATCGGCTGGGCCGTGCGCGCCCTGCCTGGCGGCGAAGACTTCCGCCGCCACATGAACACCCTGGACAGTTGCGACGACCAGGTCCGCACCCTGAGTGACTGGCTCGACGCGCTGGCCCAGGACCATGACCGCCTGCCCTACCTGGCGCAGGCCGCCAATGACGAGCCGGACGAGGCGTCCCTCGCCGATCGCGGCGTCTCTCCCCACAACAACGACAACAGCGCACACGAAGAAAGAAGGCTCACGGCATGACGCCCAAACCGATCGAGGCCTGCGTCCGCGAGAACCTGGAAGCCTACTTCCGGGACCTCGGCGGCGAGGCACCCCACTCCATGCACGAGATGCTGATCCGCCTGGTGGAAAAGCCGCTGCTGGAAGTGGTGATGCAGCACAGCGAAGGCAACCAGAGCAAGGCCGCCGAGTGGCTGGGCATCAACCGCAACACCCTGCGGCGCAAACTGGTGGAACACAACCTGATCTGAGCGCCACGCGCTTGGCACCCGCGCGCGGCAGCGCTGCACCGATTTCTCTCAAGGACTGTCCATGGCACAACTCACCGCACTGATTTCGGTCTCCGACAAGACCGGCATCGTTGACTTCGCCAAGGCGCTGCATGCGCTGAATGTGAAGCTGCTCTCCACCGGCGGCACCGCCAAGCTGCTGGCCGATGCCGGCCTGCCGGTCACCGAAGTGGCGGACCACACCGGCTTCCCGGAAATGCTGGATGGCCGCGTCAAGACGCTGCATCCGAAGATCCATGGCGGCCTGCTGGCTCGCCGCGACGTGCCCGAGCATGTGAAGGCGCTGCAGGACCACGGCATCGCCACCATCGACATCCTGGCGGTCAATCTCTATCCGTTCGAGGCGACCGTGGCCAAGCCCGGCTGCACGCTGGAAGACGCCATCGAGAACATCGACATCGGCGGTCCGGCCATGGTGCGCAGCGCCGCCAAGAACTGGAAGGACGTGACGGTGCTGACCGATGCGCAGCAATATGCGCAGGTGCTGGAAGAGCTCAAGGCCCACGGCAAGACCAGCGACCGCACCCGCTTCGCCTGCTCGGTGGCGGCGTTCAACCGCATTGCGCAGTACGACGCCGCCATCAGCAACTACCTCAGCGCCCGCCAGGACGACGGCTCGCTGTCGGCCTATCCGGCGCAGCTCAACAGCAGCTTCATCAAGGTGCAGGATCTGCGCTATGGGGAGAACTCGCACCAGACCGCGGCGCTCTATCGCGACCTGTATCCCGCGCCCGGCTCGCTGGTCACCGGCCGACAGCTGCAGGGCAAGGAGCTGAGCTACAACAACATCGCCGATGCCGATGCGGCCTGGGAATGCGTCAAGAGCTTCGACGCACCGGCCTGCGTCATCATCAAGCATGCCAACCCCTGCGGCGTGGCGGTGGCGACCACGGCGGCCGATGCCTACAGCAAGGCCTTCAAGACCGACCCCACCAGCGCCTTCGGCGGCATCATCGCCTTCAACCGTGAAGTGGACGCTGCGGCGGCGCAGCTGGTGGCCAAGCAGTTCGTGGAAGTGCTGATGGCCCCGTCCTTCAGCGACGAAGCGCGTCAGGTCTTCGCCGCCAAGGCCAATGTCCGCCTGCTGGAGATTGCGCTGCCGCCGGGCGGTGATCGTCCGTGGGACCAGGGCCGCAATGCGCAGGACGTCAAGCGCGTGGGCTCGGGCCTGCTGGTGCAGACCGCCGACAACCACTTCCTCACCAAGGCCGACCTGAAGGTGGTGACCACGCTGCAGCCCACCGCTGCGCAACTGGACGACCTGATGTTCGCCTGGACCGTGGCTCAGTACGTCAAGAGCAATGCCATCGTCTTCTGCGGCGACGGCATGACGCTGGGCGTGGGGGCCGGCCAGATGAGCCGCATCGATTCGGCCCGCATCGCGTCGATCAAGGCGGAGAACGCCGGCCTGACCCTCAAGGGCTCGGCCGTGGCGAGCGACGCCTTCTTCCCGTTCCGCGACGGCCTGGATGTGCTGGCCGATGCTGGCGCGAGCTGCGTCATTCAACCGGGCGGCTCGATGCGCGACGACGAAGTGATCGCAGCGGCCAACGAGCGCGGCATTGCGATGGTGTTCACCGGCGTGCGGCATTTCCGTCATTGACCGTTGTGTCAGTGATCATCGGCTGGGCGGGCTTTGGCCCTCCCCATGCGCCGATGAGCGCCACCCGGAAGGCCTGCTTCGTGCAGGCCTTTTTTTTGCATTGCCAGTTGCAACACCCACCGAAGAGGGAGCCACTGTCACAAGCGTGCAACTGCATGTGAACAAGTTGGCCTTGCGTCATGACTTGTCATTGACCCTTTCATGTCGGGATTGCTAACGTCGGCGCGGCACCACTGGGGTGCTACTGACCCAAAGTGAAACACCATGAAGAAAATTGCATTCATTGCCGCAGCCCTGATGGCTGCGGGCGTCGCTCAAGCACAGACCAACGCCTCGCCCTTCTATGTGGATGCCGGCTATGTGTTCCTGAACCTTGACGACAACGCTGGCTCCAAGCCCAGCCTGGGCGCCATCCGCGGCTTCGCCGGCTGGGATGTGCACAAGAACCTGGGCGTCGAGCTGATGCTGGCTGGCGGCACCGCTGACGGCACCACCGAAGACGGCAGCAAGGTCAAGCTCAAGAGCGCCTACGGCGTGTTTGCCAAGCCCAAGCTGGCACTGCACGAGCAGCTCGAAGTCTTCGGCCGTCTGGGCTGGGTGAAGGCCAAGACCAGGTTCAGCGACGCCACCGGCAGCGTCAGCGACAGCGACAGCGACCTGGCCTGGGGCATCGGCGCCACCTACAAGTTCACCCCGAACTGGTCGGCTTCGCTGGACTACACCAGCTACTACGACAAGAACAGCATCCGCATCGACGGCATCGGCCTGAGCGTCGGCTACCGCTTCTGATCGTGAGCCTCGCAGGCCTGCATGCATGCAGGTCTGCAGAACCACACAGCCCGCCATCGTGCGGGCTTTTTTTCGGGTTGTTCGGTCGGTGGAATGGCGGGTCGGTTTGCAGTCCTTCAAGGCCCACCGAAGGGGGATACAACTGTCACGCCCTCGCACACATCGTGTCGCCCTCACAACTGCCTGTGAACTAATTGGCTTTGGCCCATGGGCTTTCATTGACCCCTTCATGTCGGCCTTGATACCGTTCGCGTCCGCACCATACGGGTGCTGCTTAGGAAGTAATTAGATATGAAGAAGATTGCTATCGCCGCCGCGCTGCTGGCCGCTGGTGTTGCTCAAGCTCAAACCGGTAACTCCGCTTTCTACGCTGAAGGTGGCTATCAGTTCACCAAGATCGACTACTTCGGCCCCAAGGCTGACGTCGGCGCGATCCGTGGCGTGTTCGGCTGGGACCTGCACCCCAACGTGGCTGCTGAACTGATGGTGAACATCGGTGCCGGCGACGACTCCATCGGCAACCTGGGCGCCAAGGCCAAGCTGAAGTCCGCCACTGGCGTGTTCTTCAAGCCCAAGTACGCCCTGAACAACCAATTCGAAGTGTTCGGTCGTCTGGGCTGGGCCAGCACCAAGCTGAAGTTCAGCAACGCCAGCGCCAGCGCTGAAGACAGCGGCAACGACTTCGCCTGGGGCCTGGGCGCCAGCTACAAGTTCAGCAAGCAGTGGTACGGTTCGGTGGACTACACCAACTTCTACGACAAGGAAGGCGCCAAGGTTGACGGCGTGGCCCTGAGCGTCGGCTACCGCTTCTAATTCCAGCGACTCTAAGGACCGGCCTGGCCTGTCCTTTGAAGCCTGCACGAGCCCGCCCTCAGGCGGGCTTTTTCTTTTGAGGTCCGCCCTTTGGCGGACTTTTTCTTTTGGGGCCAGCAGGTTGATCCGCTTGGCGGCCATCCCGCTCGGCCTTACGCTTGCAGCCTCACTACACAACACGGTCAGAGAGACATCATGGACCAGAGCCTGCACGAGCGACTGCGCCTCACGCTGGAACAGCAACGCGCCGCCTTTGATGCGGACCGCATGCCCAGCCTGGCCCAGCGGCGCGACCGTCTGGAGCGTCTGGGCCGGCTCACCACCGCCCACCGAAGCGACCTGCAAGCCGCCATGGCGCAGGACTTCGGCCACCGGTCCCATCAGGAAAGCCTGCTGGCCGACATCTTCACGGTGGAATCGGGCGTGCGCCATGCACTGAAGCATCTGAAGTCCTGGATGGCCACCAAGCGCGCGCCCACTGCGCTGCATTTCCTGCCCGGGCGCAACCGGCTGATGCCGCAGCCGCTGGGCGTGGTCGGCATCGTGTCCCCGTGGAACTATCCCTACTACCTGGCCATGGCGCCGGCACTGGCGGCATTGGCAGCGGGCAACCGGGTGATGATCAAGCCGTCGGAGCTGACCCCGGCCACATCCGCGCTCATGGCCCGTCTGGTGGCGGAGCATTTCGCGCCGGAAGAAATGACCGTGCTGACCGGCGACGCCGATGTCGGCCGCGCCTTCACCGAGCTGCCCTTCGACCATCTGTTCTTCACCGGTTCGACCCAGGTCGGCCGCCTCGTGGCGCAGGCCGCCGCCCGCAATCTCACGCCGGTGACGCTGGAGCTGGGCGGCAAATCACCTGCCGTGATTGACCGCAGCGCGGACCTGGCGCAGGTCGCCGAACGCATCGCCTTCGGCAAGCTGCTCAATGCCGGCCAGACCTGCGTCGCGCCCGACTATGCGCTGGTGCCTCGCGAATCGGTCCCCGCCTTTGCCGACGCGATGCTCGCCGCCATCCGGCGTCTGTACCCGCGCATCGACGGCAACCCCGACTACACCGCCATCGTGAGCCCGCGGCATCATGCGCGGCTGCAGTCGCTGGTGGAGGAGGCGGCGCAGCAAGGGGCCACCGTTCGGCGCAGCCACGACGAATCGCCGCAGGACCGCCGCATCGTCCCCACCCTGCTGCTCAACACCACGCCAGCGATGACGGTGATGCGCGAAGAGATCTTCGGCCCGCTGCTGCCCATCCTGCCCTACGACACACCCGCCGACGCGGTGCGCCACATCAATGCCTGGGACCGTCCGCTGGCGCTGTACTGGTTCGGCCGGGACGATGCCGCACGGGATCAGGTGCTAGCGCAGACCCATGCCGGCGGCGTCACCATCAACGACTGCCTGTGGCATCTGGGTCAGGAGGAACAGCCGTTCGGCGGTGTGGGCGCGTCCGGCATGGGGGCCTATCACGGCGTCTGGGGCTTCAACACCTTCAGCAAGCTCAAGCCGGTGTTCTATCAGTCCGGCCTGGCGGGGACGCGTCTGTTTTATCCGCCTTATGGCCCGCGCTTTGACCGGTTGATGGCGCTGATGCGCAAGATCGCCTGACGGCGCTTGCAGCGGGGATCGAGGCGGATCGGGCCCGATCACCCGGTCCGCGCCCGTCCATCCACGTCAGTAGGTCCGCCCCTTGCGGAACTGCGCATGCTGGCGCCGCTCCAGCGTGGTGCTGCGGCTCATCGCCTCGAAGCTCACCCGCGCATGCGCATGCATGATGGCCAGGCCCAGTGCGTCGGCCGCATCCTTGCCGGGTTCGCCTGGGAGTGAAAGCAGCCGCTGCACCATCAGCTGGATCTGCTCCTTCTTCGCATGGCCGTGGCCCACCACCGCCTTCTTCATCTGCAGCGCGGTGTATTCCGACACATGCAGGTCGCAGGACACCAGCGCCGTCAGGGCTGCGCCGCGGGCCTGCCCCAGCAGCAGCGTGGACTGCGGGTTCACGTTGACAAACACAATCTCCACCGCCGCGCACTGCGGCTGATACCGCGCCACCACTTCCCGCACGCCGTCATACAGCACCTTGATGCGTCCGGGCAGGTCGCCGGTGGCCACGCTGCTGGTCTTGATGGTGCCGCTGGCCACATACGACAGGCGCGGGCCTTCCGCGTCAATGACGCCAAAGCCTGTGATCTGCAGGCCGGGGTCGATGCCGAGGATGCGCATGAGAGAAGTCCAGGATCAGGTCAGTTTGCTGAAGTACCAGCGCACCGAATGGAAAAACACCGGTGCGGCAAAACACATCACCGAAATACGGTCCAGCAGGCCCACCGCCCCGGTGATGGCGCTGCGGTTGCCCCAGGCGTTGATGCCGGCATCGCGCTTGAGGGCCTGCATCACAAACGCACCGAAACTGCCGCAACCCGCGGCCACCAGCGCCGCAATCGCCGCCTGCCCCGCCTTGAAGGGCGTGATCCAGTAGAGCAGCGCGCCGACAAAAGCGGCGGTGAACACACCGATCCACCAAGCCCGCATCGAGAACGATCGGCTGATGTGCCGCGCCACCGGACGCGCCCGCATCTTGCCAGTGGCCACCTGCTGCGCAATCTGCCCGCAGGCCACCACGGCCACCAGGAAGAACAGCAGGAAGGCGCCGCGGCCTTCGTAGTGGGGAATGTCCAGCAGCAGCAGCGCCGGCGCATGGGACAGCCCGTAGACACACACCATGATGCCCCATTGAATCTTGGCATTGCGCTCCAGGAACCGGGCGGGGTCATCGGCCAGGGCGCTGGCCACCGGAATGGCCAGGAAGCCGTAGACCGGGATCAGCACCGAGAACAGGTCGAAGTGGCGGGTGCCCACCAGCACGTACTGCAGGGGCAGGATGACGAAGAAGGCCAGGATCAGCCCGCGGTGGTCCGCCCGCCGCGTGTGCAGCAGGGTGATGAATTCGCGGAAGGCCAGGAAGGAGAACACGCCGAACAGCAGGGTTGCCCCCACCGGTCCGGACACCCAGGCGGCCCAGAACAGGCAGGCACCCACCCACACCATGTTGAGCTCATGCCGGAACCTGGCCCGGCGTTGCTGGAAGTCCTCCTGCTCCTGCTCGGCCCGCTCGCGCAGGGACCACAAGAGCGAGCCGATGCTCACCAGGATCAGCATGCCGAACAGCACCACGAAGAGCGCCGCCACCTGCTCGCTGGTGGACAGGGTCTTGAGCCATCTCATTCCTTCCACCCTCCCGGCCGCTGCGCCATGACGGCCTCACGGGCGCGTTCAAGGAAGGCCCGCTTGTCCTCGCCCGGCGCCATCCGCAGTGGCGCGCCGAAGGTGACGGTGCACAGAATCGGCACCGGCACGACTTCGCCCTTGGGCATGACGCGCTGCACGTTGTCGATCCAGGTGGGAATCAGCTCGACCTCCGGAAACTGCTCGGCCAGATGGAACAGGCCGGCCTTGAACGGCTGGGGCGCCCCCTTGTTGGACCGGGTCCCCTCCGGAAAGATCACCAGCGAATCGCCCGACTGCAGGGCGTCCACCAGCGGCTCCAGCGGATCTTCATCCGGCGTGGCGCGGGTGCGGCTGACATACACGGCATTGAACACCGCCGTGGTGAGCCAGGTGCGCAGCTTGCTGCCGGTCCAGTAGTCGCGGGCGGCGATCGGGCGGGTTCGGGCTCTCAATTCGGACGGGAGCGATGCCCAGATCAGCACCCAGTCGAAGTGGCTCTGATGGTTGGCAAAGTAGATCCGCTGGTCCGCAGTCGGCGGGCAACCCTTCCAGTGACCTTGCGCGCCGGTGATCAGGCGTGCCAGCCAGGCCAGGAAGAGGCCGGTGGTGTCGGCTAAGAACATGGGGGCATTATCTCCGGAGCCGGGGACAGCGCCCGCTTGCGGCGGTCACGCGCCGGCGCGATGATCAGCCGCCCGCGGAGCATCCCCTTCGCGGCACCCGGCCACGCGGGCTGCCGACCTCGGCACCTGACCCCGCCGGGCATTCAAACAGGAGACAGACAGGATGAACGCTTCCCGACCCTTGTTTCTTCAGGTCCCGACCCGCGCCGCCAGCGGCCGCGGATTCCGCACGCTGGCGCTGGCCGTGGCCCTGGCCGCATCGGCCGGTCTCGCCTCCGCCCAGCAGGCGCCCGCCATGGTGAAGGACGGCGCGCTGGTGGGCCACAACGAGATGACGCTCTACACCTTCGACAAGGACAGCGACGGCAAGAGCGCCTGCAACGGCCCCTGCGCCAAGAACTGGCCGCCGCTGCTGGCCAAGGCGGACGATCTGGCCTCCGGGGACTGGGCCATCATCACCCGCGACGACGGTGCCAAGCAGTGGGCCTACAAGGGCAAGCCGCTGTACTTCTGGGTGAAGGACAGCAAGCCGGGCGAGCGCACCGGTGATGGCGTCAACAACGTCTGGCACACCGCCAAGCCGTGACGCCGCTGGCGACCTGGCCGGGCTCGGCAGTCCCGGTCAGGTCGCCCTCCTTTCCCGGATGACTTTGCGCCCGGTCCAACCGGCAAGGAGACAATGCGGGGCTTCCTGGCCTCCGAGGGCCTCCCGTCCCCAGCCCGCTCGCCCCGCATGACCCTCCAACAGTTGATCGGCAGCCACATGCGCCGCCATTGGCGGCCCTATGCCGCCAGCGCCCTGATGCTCAGCACGATTGCAGTGCTGACCGTCTGGATTCCCCGCCAGGTCGGCCATGTGGTGGACGATCTGGTCGCCCAGCGGCTGACCGGCTGGAACCTGGCCCTGCAACTGGGCCTGCTGCTGCTGGCAGGCCTGTGCATCTACCTGCTGCGGGTGGGCTGGCGGCTGGCGCTGTACGCCACCGCCTATGAACTGGGCCGCGGTCTGCGCCAGCGGCTGTACGACCAGATGACCCGCCAGGGCCCGGCCTTCTTCCATGCGCAGCGCACCGGCGACCTGATGGCGCTGGCTACCAACGACATCGATGCCATCGAGATGGCCGCGGGCGAAGCGCTGCTGGCCGCCTTCGACGGCAGCCTGACCTTCATCCTGGTGGTGAGCATGATGACGCTCAGCGTCGATGCCCGCCTGGGCCTGGCCGCGCTCGCGCCCTTCCCGTTCATGGCGTATGCGTTCTGGCGCATTTCCGAGCGGGTCCACAAGGCCTGGACGGATTCGCTCACCCGCTTCTCCGCGCTGAACCAGCAGGTGCAGGACAGCCTGGCCGGCGTGCGCACCGTGCGGGCCCTGGGCCTGGTGCAACGCAGCCGCACTCAGTTTGCCGACCTGGCGCGGGAGGCCGGTGAGGCCTCCTACCAGGCCCAGCGCTGGGAAGCGATGTTCGAGCCGGCGGTGGGCCTGTCGCTGACCGCGGCCACGGTGATCGCGCTGGGCACGGGCGCCTGGCTGGTGGCGCGCGCCGAGATCACCATCGGCCAGCTGACCGCCTTCACCATGTATCTGGCGCAACTGATCTGGCCGATGTTCGCGGCTGGCTGGGTGCTGTCGCTGCTGGAGCGGGGCCGGGCGGGCTGGGGCCGCCTGGAGCCGGTGCTGCACGCGCCGGACGGGTTGAAGGACACCGGCACGCACGACATGCCCCCGCAGGCCAGCATCGCCTGGGACCAGATCGACTTTCACTATCCCGGCATGAGCGCGCCGGCCCTGAGCGGTATCGACCTGCACTGGGCGCCCGGTCGCACGCTGGGCATCGTCGGGCCGACCGGCTCGGGCAAATCCACCCTGCTCAAGCTGCTGCTGCGGCAATACGAACCGACTCACGGCCATCTGCGCGTGGGCCATTTGGATGCAGCGCAGATTCGCCTGGCGGCGCTGCGCTCCGCGATTGCCTGGGTGCCGCAGGAGCCGTTCCTGTTCTCCGCGTCCATTGCCGACAACATCGCCCTGGCCAAGCCCGATGCCAGCCGCGAGGAGATCATGGCCGTGGCCGAGCTGGCCGCCGTGCATGCCGACGTCGCTGCGCTGCCGCAGGGCTACGACACGCTGGTGGGCGAACGCGGCGTGACACTCTCCGGCGGACAGCGCCAGCGGGTGGCGATTGCACGCGCCCTGCTGGCCGGCGCTCCGCTGCTGCTGCTGGACGATGCACTGTCCGCGGTGGACAGCGGCACCGAAACCGAGATCCTGGCGCACTGGCGCGAGCTGCGCCAGCAGCATCCGGACCGCAGTCTGGCCGTGGTGAGCCATCGCCTTTCGGCCGTGATGGACGCGGACGAGATCGTGGTGCTCAAGCAGGGCCGCATCGTCGAGCGCGGCACCCATGCCTCGCTGCTGGCCCTGGACGGCTGGTATGCCAGCCAATGGCGCTATCAACAACTGGAGGCCAGCCTTGACGCAGCCTGAAGCCACGGACGGCGTCGCCGTCGGGCAGACGCAAGACCATTCCCCGCGCGAGGCGCTGGCACTGCTGGCGCAGGCCGCCGCACCGGAGCGACGCGGCCTGATCAAGGGGCTGGGTTGGCTGGCGGTGGCGGCCGCACTGGAGGCCATCGGGCCCATCCTCGGCAAACATTTCATCGACAACCATGTGCTGCCGCGCCAGTTCGATCTGGGCGCCATGGCCGGCCTGCTGGCCGCCATGCTGCTGTCCGGCTGGGTGGCCAGCCTGACGCGTTATTCGCAGTTGCGGCGCATGGCGGCGGTGGCGCGGCGGTCGGTGCTGCGTCTGCGTGAGCAGGTCTATGCGCATGTGATGGCGCAGCCCATGGCCTTCTTCGACCGCAGCATCACCGGGCAACTGCTCAGCCGCATCACCAACGACACCGACGCGGTCAACAACCTCTATCGGCAAGTGCTGTTCGTGATGCTGGACTCCAGCATCGTGGTGCTGGGCGCCCTGGTGGCCATGGCCTGGCTGGACTGGCGGCTGATGCTGATCGTGCTGGCGCTGGTGCCGGCCAGCTCCGGCATCATCTGGCTCTACCAGCGCGCCAGCAGCGGACCGGTGCAGCGCGCACGGGCGCTGCGGGCCGACCTCAATGCCCAGATGGCCGAGAGCATGGCCGGCATGGCGATGCTGCAATCGGCCGGTGCCACCGCCCGTTTTGCGCAGCGGTATGAGGCGGTCAATCAGGCGCAGTTGGGCGCCCGGGTGCAGGAGCTGCGGGCCAATGCCTGGCTGCTGCGGCCGGCGCTGGACCTGCTCAATGTGCTGCTGATCGTGACGGTGATCTTCGGCTTCGGGCAGCGGGATCTGTCGGGCGTGGAGGTCGGGCTGCTATATGCCTTCCTGGCCTACATCGCGCGGGTGGTGGAGCCGCTGATCCAGATCACCATGCAGTTCAGCCAGCTGCAGCAGGCGCTGGTGGCGGCCTCGAGGGTGCGGGCGTTGCTGCGGGAGCCGGTGCCGGTCCAGTCGCAGCAGGCGTCGCTGACGGTGCCGCACGGCGCCATTCACTTCGACCATGTCAGCTTCGGCTACAAGCCCGATCAACCGGTGCTGCAGAACCTGGACCTGAAGATCGAGGCCGGCAGCTTCGTGGGCATTGCCGGTCACACCGGCTCGGGCAAGTCCACGCTGCTGGCCTTGCTGCTGCGCTTTTATTCACCGGGCGCCGGGCGGATTCTGGTGGATGGTCAGCCGCTGGAACAGTTGCCGGACGAGGCCTTCCATGAGGCGGTCGGGCTGGTGCCGCAGGAGCCGTATCTGGTGGCCGGCACGGTGCGGGACAACATCCGCATGGGCCGCGCCATCAGCGACGAGCGGCTGGAGGCCGCTGCGAAGGCGGCCCGGGCGTATGACTTCCTCACCGCGCTGCCGCAGGGCTGGGACAGCCGGCTGGGGGATGGCGGACTGGCGGTGTCCACCGGCCAGAAGCAGTTGATCGCGCTGGCGCGTGCGCTGGCGGGTGATCCGCGCATCCTGCTGCTGGACGAGGCCACGGCGAACATCGACAGTGCCACTGAAGCGCAGGTCAGCGAGGCGCTACGCAGCCTGCGCGGCCAGGTGACGGTGGTGGCGATTGCGCACCGGCTGTCCACCATCCGCGAGGCGGATCAGATCGTGGTGCTCAACCATGGCCGTCTGTCGGAGTGCGGCACGCATGACGCGTTGATGGCGCTCGACGGCGGGATCTATCAACGGCTGGTGCAGTTGCAGGCGCTGGAGGACTGAGGGTCCAGGGCCGGCACGCAGGGCGGCTTGGTGAAGCTGCCCTGCACCGCCCAGCCGACCTGACCCTTGGCCGTGCGCACCTGGATGGTCGGGGTCATGGCGAGGATCTCAGTGAGGATCCCGCCAGTCTAGAGGCACTTCAGCGGGCGTCGGCGACAACAACCGCCGAGGCGGTCGCTGGGCTGGTGCGCGTGAGCGTGAGCGTGGAAATGGGCGTGACGGCAGGCGTCGCCTGGGGGGCGACCCCGGTCATGCGCCACGTGGCGCGCTGAGCGTCCTCCATCGCCTGGAGCTGATGCAGCCGCGCCATACGCTCACTCTTGGCCCGGAACTCTGAGGGCTTGATCCACAGCCCAAGCGGCGCAGAGGCCGCGGCAGCGCCGACCATCAGCAGCGCCACAAGGTCCAACAGGCGTTCGCTCGACAGAATCCGCATGACACATCTCCTCCAACTTCTTCGTCCGCGCCTCGCGCCTGCATCGAAGGCGTTGGCGGCGTTTCCCGAAGTGAGCTGACACCGCGCCGTCCTGGAACCGCGCGGAAGACAGGTCCTTGTGCCGGACCCTTGAGGAGAACTGTAGGACGGTTGCTGCCGGGAGGAAAGTCCGGGTCAGCCTGAATCCGGTGTGCGGAGATTGCCTACAAAGGGCATCGTCAGCGGCCGCTGGCGGCTACAGGAGCCGGGCCACCGTCTCCAGCACCAGCACCGCAAAAGCGCCAATGCCGGCGATCACCGTCCACTTGACCAGCACGATGCCGCGCCAGCGCCAGACGGGGTTTTTCGTGCCGACATACACAGCAAAGCAGACCAGGCCTGCGGCCAGCAGCAGCCCGATCACCAGGCGGATGATTGTCATGGGAGACCTGTCGATTCAGCCGCTGGTCACCACGCCGGCGCGAGTTCCGCGAAGCCGGCGGGGGCCTCACGCTCATCCTCAAAAGTGACGATGTCGTAGGCCTCGGTGTCCTTGAGCAGCTCGCGCAGCAGCAGGTTGTTGAGGGCGTGTCCGCCCTTGAAGGAGGTGTAGGCCGCCAGCAGGGGATGGCCGACCACCTGCATGTCGCCAATGGCGTCCAGGATCTTGTGCTTCACGAATTCATCGTCGTAGCGCAGGCCTTCCGAGTTGAGCACCCGGTAGTCGTCCACCACGATGGCGTTGTCCATGCTGCCGCCCAGGGTGAGGCCGCGGGAGCGCATCAGCTCGATGTCCTTGGTCATGCCGAAGGTGCGGGCGCGGGCGATCTCGCGCTTGTAGCCGCCGCTGCCCATGTCGAAGACATATTGCTGGCCGGTGGCCGCCACCGCGGGATTGTCGAATTCGATCTCGAAGCTGAGGGTGTAGCCGTGATGCGGCACCAGGCGGGCCCACATCAGGCTCTTGCCCTCGCCGCGGCGCACTTCCACCGGCTTCTTGACCCGCAGGAACTGCTTGGGGGCGTCCTGCAGCTCGATGCCGGCGGACTGCAGCAGGAAGACATAGCTGGCGGCCGAGCCGTCCAGCACCGGGACTTCATCGGCATTGATGTCGATCATCAGGTTGTCCAGCCCCAGGCCGGCGCAGGCCGACAGCAGATGCTCGATGGTCTGCACCTTGGGCTGCCCCGGATCCCCGTCCGGGCTGATGGTGGTGGCCATGCGGGTGTCACAGACGTTGGTCGTGCGCACCGGAATGTCCACCGGCTGGGCCAGGTCCACCCGGCGAAACACGATGCCGGTGCCCGGCGCCGCCGGACGCAGGGTGATTTCCACCTTCTGGCCACTGTGGATGCCCACGCCGACGGCACGGGTCAGCGACTTGAGGGTTCTTTGCTTCAGCATGGGCGCATTGTCCCAAAAGCGCGTCAACCCTGCTGAAGCGAAGGTTCCGGTTCCGTGCGTTCTACCGGCAGACGCAGGGTGACGACCGTGCCGTGGCCCGGGCTGCTGTCCACCCGCAGGCTGCCGCCGAGCTGGCGCGCGCGGCGCTGCAGGCCCCGCAGGCCGCGGCCGGCGGTGACATGCTGGATGTCGAAGCCTTCGCCGTCGTCCTCGACGCGGATCTCGACTTTGCGGCCCAGGTCCCGGGTGACCACCCGCACCCGGGTGGCGCGGGCATGCTTGAGGGCGTTGGTGAGCGCTTCCTGCATCAGGCGCAGCACATGCAGGGCATCGGGCGGCTCCAGCCATTCCAGCACCGGCAGGTCGTGCACGTCCCATTCCAGCCGCAGGCCGCCGAGTTGCAGCCGCTTGCCCAGGCGGTAGCGCATGGTGGCCAGGAGCGACACCAGGTCGTGGCCGACCGGCTCCAGGGAGTCGATGACCAGACGCAGGTCGTCGACGCATTCCCGCAGCACGGTCACGACCTGGTCCTGCGGCATGGAGCCCTGTTCGACGGCGACCATGGCGGAGAGCAGGGACGAGCCGAGGCCGTCGTGCATGTCCTGCATGATGCGCTGGCGCTCGAGCAGCAAGGCCTGCTGGCGTTCGACTTCGCGCAGCTTGTCGTGCTGGGCCTTGAGCTGTTCGCTCTGTTCACGCAGCCGGGTGGCCAGTTCTTCGTTGGCCTGCTCGACGCCGCGCAAGGCCTGGATGTAGCGGTGCTGCACGGCATAGAGGAAGCTGGCCAGGATGACCAGGGTGGCGAAGGGCATCAGGTAGATGTGCTCGGGCCACCACCAGCCGGCCAGCAGGCCCAGGTCGTGGATGGCCAGGCCGATGCCGATGACCAGGGCGGTGGCCATGAGCTTGAGTTCGCGGCTGCCCTGGCGCCAGGCGATGTGGCTGACAAAGGCGGTGCCGGCCAGGCCGACGACCGCATTGCAGATGTGCATCATGACCAGCATGTCCAGGCCGCGGCCCCACAGGGGAAGCGAGACGACGCTGGCGACGAGGACGAAGACGGTGATGGTGCGCTCGAAGCGGTCGAAGCGTCGTCGCGCAAATCGCAGGGCGAAGAGGAAGGTGAGCAGCATCACCCAGGACATGGACGCATGGGTGATCCACCAGAACCATTCAAGCGCTTCGCGGGTGCGAGGCAGGTCGAGGTGGTAGTGGAGGTTGCGAACCAGCCAGGCGACGCTGGCCAGGGCAAAGAGCAGGTAGGCGGGGTCTTCGCGGCGTTTGAACCAGAGGACCAGGGCGAAGAGACCCAGGGTGACCAGGGTGAGGCTGGTGGCCTGGGGGACGCCGATCTGGAGGACCCAGCGGCGGTCGTGGCGGGCTTCGAGGTCTTCGCGGGCGCCGAGCCAGACGCTGGAGACGGCGTAGTAGAGGCCCTGCATGACGGGCACGGCGATGACGACCTCGATTTCGCGTTCGTCACGAAGTTCGGTGAGGGCCGCGGGCAGGACGACCCAGAGGGGGCGGACCCATTGTTCGCGGGCGCCGGACTGGTTGTCGAAGACGGGGCGCCAGCCGTTGTCGGTGCGGACGAGGACGGCGGCGGCCTGGGCGACGAGGCGCGGCATGTAGAGCGCAACGCTGGTGGGCCATCGGCCTTGCGGGGGGGCATAGCGGATGCGGTACCAGCGCATTTGGTAGCGGCTGTTGGCGGGAAGCTCCTGGGTGGCTTCGCGTTGGCGGACATCCGGGAGGGTGACGGGGGACCATGCGTTGTCCGCATCGGGCGGGAGGAGCGCGGCTGGGATCTGGCCGGCGCCACCATCCATGGAGCGCAGGGCGCTGCGCCAAGCCTGCAGTTGGGTGACGGACCAGTCGCTGGTTGCCACCAAGGCCTCCGTGGCGCGTTGGGCGCCAGGGCCTTCAACAACGCCCGGGGTGGGTTTGTCCAAGCCGTTGCCAGCACTGGCAGCAGGGGTGCCCTCGGTGGCGAGTACGCCGAGCATGCCCGGAGGAGTGCTGGCGCCGACGTCCAGGCCAGGGGGGGGGGTGGGGGCGGCGGCCTCTGCGTCGGCCGCGGCGGAGAGAGGGAGGGATAGCAGCAGGATGAGGAGCGGTAGTAGTACCAACTGCACGGGGAACAGCAACCTGCAGGTGGGCTTCATCAGCGCGTCCACAGCGCGTCGGAGCGGCCGCGTTCTCTGCCTGCGCTCGCATGCCAACAGGGCGTGGGGTATTTGCTCCATGTCATTCCTGTCCGGCTTCGCCGGCCATTCCCTTCTTAACTTCCGCAAATACCCCACGCCCTGTCGGCATGCTCGGGGTCTGGCATGCCACCACTTCTGTCTCTGTCGCGCGGGGGATTGGGGCGGCTGCGCTCAGCGCTCATGAATGCGCGTCAATGTCGCGGGGCAGCACGGCGCGGCAACTATGCCCAACTTCTGACAGGCACACGAGCACGGAATTGCAACAAGAGGGCGTCGGACACCGTCCACTTGCGGGGGACAGATGAAAAAAGGCCATGCCGGTGAGGCATGGCCTTGATCGCTGATGGGGAATGGGACGAGAGGCGGAGGGACGCCGGAGGCCTGAGGCTAGGCCGCCGGCAAGCTCTCGCGGATCTCAGTCGGCCTGCTTGCGCAGGAAGGCCGGGATCTCGATTTCGTCCATGCCGTTGGACGAGAGCGCCTCGACCTTGGCAGCCGCCGTGCGGCCATGGCGCCAGACGCTCGGGACGTTCATGCTGCCGAAGTCCTGCGCCGTCATGGTGGCCGCCGGGGTCGCCACGCCAGTCGAGGCCGCGGCAGAACCGGGCATGACGACGGGCTGGGTCAGCACCGGCATGTTGTCGGTGCCGGTGCGCAGCGTGGTGGTCTGCTGGACCACTTGCAGCGGCTGCTGGGCGCGGCTGCGCTGGCTCAGGCCAGTGGCGATGACGGTGACGCGCAGCTGGTCGCCCAGGCTTTCGTCGTAAGCGGTGCCGTAGATGATGTGGGCATCTTCAGCGGCGTAACGCTTGATGGTGGTCATCGCGTTGCGGCTTTCGGCCAGCTTGAAGTTGGCGCGGCTGGCTGCGATGAGCACGAGCACCCCGCGGGCGCCGGAGAGGTCGATGCCTTCCAGCAGCGGGCAGGCCACCGCCAGTTCCGCCGCCTTGGTGGCACGGTCCGGGCCGGCCGCAACGGCCGTGCCCATCATGGCCTTGCCCGGCTCGCTCATGACGGTCTTGACGTCTTCGAAGTCGACGTTGACCAGGCCCGGCATGTGGATGATGTCGGAGATGCCACCAACCGCATTCTTCAGCACGTCGTTGGCGTGCGCGAAGGCCTGGTCCTGCGTGACGTCGTCACCCAGCACTTCCAGCAGCTTGTCGTTCAGGACGACGATCAGCGAGTCCACATTGGCTTCGAGTTCGGCCAGGCCCAGGTCGGCCGCCTTGGAGCGACGCGAACCTTCGAATTCGAACGGCTTGGTGACTACGCCAACGGTCAGGATGCCCATTTCGCGTGCGACGCGGGCGATGACCGGCGCCGCGCCCGTGCCCGTGCCGCCGCCCATGCCCGCCGTGATGAACAGCATGTGGGCGCCCGCGATGGATTCGCGGATGCGGGCTTCGGCCTCTTCCGCAGCGGTGCGGCCGACTTCCGGCTTGGCACCAGCGCCCAGGCCGGTATGGCCCAGTTGCAGGAGCTGATCTGCCTTGGAACGGTTCAGGGCCTGAGCATCAGTGTTGGCAACGACGAATTCCACACCTTGCACGCCTTGCGCAATCATGTGTTCAACCGCGTTACCGCCGCCGCCGCCGACGCCGATCACCTTGATCTGCGTGCCCTGATCAAACTCTTCGATCATCTCGATGGCCATATCAAACCTCCTGTCCATATTGTGCAACTACCATCAGCGAAAATGAAGTGGCTTGGCCACATTTTTGACACTCATTCCGGGGCCAAATCCCGACGACTGATCCGGAATGAGTCAGGAAAAACCTAGAAATTTCCAAGGAACCAGTCCTTGGCTCGACCAAACAAGGTCTTGACCGAACCGGCCTGCTGCGCCGCCTTGAAACCCCGTGTCCGCGACTGGCGCGCCTCTTCCAGCAAGCCCATGACGGTGGCCGACCGGGGGTTGGCCACCATGTCGAACAAGGCGCCGCTGTAGGTCGGATTTCCCCGGCGAACGGGTTTCAGGAAAATGTCCTCGGCCAGTTCCACCATTCCCGGCATGACCGAAGAACCGCCCGACAAGACAATTCCTGACGACAGCAACTCTTCGTAGCCCGATTCCCGGATGACTTGTTGAACCAGGGAGAAGATTTCCTCCACGCGCGGTTCAATGACGCCGGCCAAAGCCTGCTTGGAGAGCATTCGGGGAGCCCGGTCACCCAAACCAGGGACTTCCACCTGATCCGCCGGATCCGCCAGCAATTGCTTGGCCACACCATGCTCGACCTTGATTTCCTCCGCATCCTTGGTCGGCGTGCGAAGGGCCATGGCGATATCGCTGGTAATCAGGTCGCCAGCGATCGGAATCACCGCGGTGTGCCGAATGGAACCCCCCGTAAAAATCGCGACATCGGTGGTGCCGGCGCCAATGTCCACCAGGGCCACGCCCAGGTCCCGTTCGTCGGAAGTTAGTGCTGCCAAACTGGAAGCGCTAGGATTCAGAACGAGTTGCTCGACCTCCAGGCCGCAGCGGCGGACGCACTTGACGATGTTCTCCGCCGCGCTCTGGGCCCCGGTCACGATATGGACCTTGACCTCCAGACGGCCGCCGCTCATGCCAATGGGTTCTTTCACCTCATGGCCGTCAATCACAAATTCCTGGGGCTCGACCAGCAGCAGCCGCTGGTCATTCGGAATATTGATGGCCTTGGCCGTTTCCACCACCCGCGCCACATCCACCGGGGTGACTTCCTTGTCCCGCACGATGACCATGCCGGTGGAGTTCTGGCCGCGAATATGGCTGCCGGTAATGCCGGTAAAAACCCTTGAGATCCGGCAGTCGGCCATCATTTCGGCCTCTTTCAAGGCCTGCTGAATGGACTGGACCGTGGCATCAATATTGACCACCACGCCCCGCTTGAGTCCATGACTGGGCGCCACCCCCAGACCCGCGATGCGCAATTCCCCATTGCCCATCACTTCGGCCACCACGGCCATGATCTTGGCAGTGCCAATGTCCAAACCAACGACCAAATCCTTGTATTCCTTGGCCATGCCAGTCCTCAATTCTTCTTGGTAGCACCCTTGGGTGCATTGGAAACGGTGGTCACCCCAGCCAACCGTACGGCGTAGCCCTGCTCATGTCGCAGGTCCGCAGAAATCATCGATGTCTGATAGCGGGCAGTAATCCGGGGAATGCTGTCCATGAATTGGGTATACCGGGCGACGACCTCGGCTTCAGTGCCCCGCCCCAGTTCCACCACCCCACCCTTTTCCAGCGTGACTTTCCAGGAGCCGCGGCCGGACAAATCCAGCCGATCCACCCCTTCATTCACTTTGGCGTGGCTGATCGGGTCCAGCTGCCTCCACATGGCCAGCATGGCGGCCGAGGTTTTCGCCGGGCCGGAGAGGGTGGGCAGATCCTCGTCTTCCACATCGCCGAGGTTGGCTTCGAAGACTTCGCCGAAGGTGTTGACCAGACGGGTGTCCACCACCGCGTCGCTGTCGGCATCCGCGTTGTCGGCCTTGGTCTCCCAGTAGGCCGCCGGTCGGTGCTCTTCCAGATGCACCAGCAGCTTGCGCGGGAAGACGCGCTGCACCGTGGCCCGCCGCACCCAGGGCACCGCCTCGAAAGCCTGCCGCGCATTCTGCAGATTCATCGTGACGAAATTGCCGCGCAGCCGGGGCAGCGCATTGGCGCGCAAGGACGCCGTGCTGTTGCGGGTGACGTCCCCTTCCACCGTGATCGCCCCCACCGCAAAGAAGGGCTGCTGCACCAGCCACTGCAGGCCCGCCCCCACACAGCCCAGGGTCACCGCCACGAACAGCAACGCCGCGACGCCGTTCATCACGCGGATGTCCGGCGGCACTGGCAGCGGGGTGTGGGTGAAGGTGGCGCCCATGATGGAAGTCGGCGGTGTCCTCAGGCGGCCGGGGTGAGCTGCGTGGTCTGGTCCAGCGTCGCCTGGGCCAGCAGCCACAGGCACAGCTGTTCGTAGCTGATCCCCACTGCGGCAGCCGCTTTGGGCACCAGCGAATGGGAGGTCATGCCCGGCGAGGTGTTCATCTCCAGCAGGTAGGCCTGACCGTCACTCTTGCGCAGCATCAGATCGGCACGGCCCCAGCCGCGGCAGCCCAGCGAGCGATAGGCCTTGAGCACCAGCGCCTGGATCTGCGCCTGCTGCGCGGCCGGCAACTGACCGATCAGATATTGCGTGGTGTCGGTGAAGTACTTGTTCTGATAGTCGTAGTTGCCCTGCTCGGCACGGATCTCGATGACCGGCAGCGCCAGGGCCGCATCGCCCTCGCCCAGCACCGCGCAGGTCAGTTCCTGGCCGTCGATGAATTCCTCGCAGAGCACTTCGGCGTCGTACCGGGAGGCCAGCAGGACGGCGTCCTGCATGTCCGAGTAGCCCATGACCTTGCTCGCGCCCATCGACGAGCCCTCATGCGGCGGCTTGACGAACAGCGGCAGGCCCAGCTCATCCGGCACGGTGCGCACGCGCTCGCGCTGCAGGTCCTGGCCCTTGAGGCTGACCCAGCGCGGCGTCGGCAGGCCTTCGGCCACCCACACCCGCTTGGTGGTGATCTTGTCCATCGCAATGGCCGAGGCCATCACACCGGAGCCGGTGTAGGGAATGCGCAGCAGCTCGAGCGCGCCCTGCACGGTGCCGTCTTCGCCGTGGCGGCCATGTAGCGCGATGAAGGCGCGCTGGAAGCCTTCGTCCTTGAGCGACAGCAGCGAGCGCTCGGCCGGATCAAAGCCATGCGCGTCCACGCCGCTGGCGCGCAGCGCGCCCAGCACACCGGCGCCGGACATCAGCGACACCTCGCGCTCCGCCGAATCGCCCCCGAACAGCACGGCCACCTTGCCGAGCGCCTTCACATCGATGTTGAGGTCCAGTGTCATGGCCGGCCCTTCCCTTGCGTCATCAGTTCCACAGTGCGGGCCGGCACGGCAGCGATCGAACCCGCACCCATCACGATCAAGACATCCCCGTCGCGCGCCTGGTCGGCCAGCGCCTGGGGCAGTTGCTGCCAGTCCCCGACGTAAACGGCCGGACAGCCCTGGGCGTGCACAGCCTGCGCGAGACTGTCTCCGCTGATGCCCGGCAGCGGGGCTTCGCTGGCTGCATAGATGTCGGTGAGCAGCACCGCATCGGCCTGCGCCATCACCGCGGCGAATTCGTCGAAGCAGTCCCGCGTGCGGGTGTAGCGGTGCGGCTGGAAGGCCAGCACGAGACGTCGGCCCGGATAGGCGCCGCGCGCCGCCTGCAGCACGGCCTTCATCTCGACCGGATGATGGCCATAGTCGTCGATCAGCAGCGCCGTGCCTGCGCCCACAGGCAGCTCCCCATAGGACTGGAAACGCCGACCCACGCCGCTGAAACCGGCCAGGCCCTGCAGCACCGCCTCGTCGGGCACGCCCAGCTCCATGGCCATGGCAATCACCGCCAGCGCATTGAGCACGTTGTGGCGGCCGGCCAGGCGCAGTTGCACCTGCAGCGGCGCACGGTCGCGGCCCTGGCGGTCCCGGCGCAGTGCGGTGAAACGCATCTGGCCGCCGACATCGGCCTGGATATCGACAGCACGCACATCACGGCCTTCTTCCAGACCGTAGAGGATCACCGGACGCGACAGCATCGGCACGATGCTGCGAATGCCGGCATCGTCGCCACACAGCACCGCCGCGCCCCAGAAGGGCATGCGGTGCAGGAAGTCGACGAAGGCCTGACGCAGACGGGCCATGTCATGACCGTAGGTGTCCATGTGGTCCGCGTCGATGTTGGTGACGATGGCCAGCTGCGGCAGCAGGTGCAGGAAGGACGCATCCGACTCATCGGCTTCCACCACCATCAGCGGGCCCCGGCCCAGCGCGGCATTCGCGCCGCTGGCCAGCAACTGGCCGCCGATGGCATAGCCCGGCTCCAGGCCGGCCTGCAGCAAAACGGTGGTGAGCAGCGACGTGGTGGTGGTCTTGCCATGGGTGCCGGCCACGGCAATTCCCATGCGCGGGCGCATCAGTTCCGCCAGCATCTGGGCGCGCAGCAGCACCGGAATGTGCTGCTGGTGCGCCGCCATCAGTTCCGGGTTGTCGGCCTTGATGGCGCTGGACTTGACCAGCACCTGCGCGGAACCGACGTTGGCCGCGTCATGCCCGATCTGCACGGTCACGCCCAGCGAGCGCAGACGCCGCGTGGTGTCGCTCTCGCCCTGGTCGGAGCCGCTGACCTGATAGCCCTGCGCCACCAGCAACTCGGCAATGCCGCTCATGCCGGCGCCACCGATGCCGGTGAAGTGGATGCGTTGCAGCGCGTGTTTCATGCGCGGCCCTCCCGCGGCACCATCGCTTCGATTTCATCGGCCACCCGGGCGGCTGCACGCGGACGCGCCAGGCTGCGGGCCTTGCTGGCCAGCTTCAGCCAGTGCTCCCGCGGCGCTTGCAGCAATTCATGCAGCTTCTGCGCGCTCAGCTCCGCCTGCGGCAGATGCACGCCCGCCTCATGCTGGGCCATGTAGGCCGCGTTGTCGCGCTGATGCGAAGTGGTGCTGACCACCAGCGGCACCAGGATGCTGGCCACACCGGCGGCGCACAGCTCGGAGACGGTGACGGCACCGGCGCGGCAGATGACCACATCGGCCTGCGCCAGGCGCTCGGCCATATCGTGAATGAAGGGCACCACCTCGGCCTGCACGCCGGCCTTGGCGTAGGCGGCCTGCACCAGCGGGAAGTTGGCTTCGCCGGTCTGATGCGTCACCTGCGGGCGCTGATCCTGCGGCCACAGCGCCAGGGCCTGCGGCAGCACGTCGTTGATGGCGCGCGCGCCCAGCGAGCCGCCCACCACCAGCACCTTCAGCGGACCGCTGCGGCCGGCAAAGCGCAGCTCAGGCGCCGGCAGGTCCTCGATGTCGGTGCGCACCGGATTGCCGGTGACCACGCTCTTGCGCTGCTGCGCGGCCGCCAGTCCGTCAAAGCCGAAGGCGATCTTGCGCGCCACCGGCGCCAGCGCCTTGTTGGACAGCAGCAGGGCGGCATCCGCATTGACCAGCAGCAGCGGACGCCGCATCAGCCAGGCCATCAGGCCGCCGGGCAGGCAGACATAACCGCCCATGCCCAGCACCGCATCCGCCCGCCGCTCGCCCAGCACATGGGCGCTCTGGGCCAGCGCGCGGAACAGCCGCCCGATGCCCAGCACGGCATGGCGCAGGCCTTTGCCACGCAGGCCGGCAAAGGCCAGCCGGTCGATCGGCAGGCCCGACGGCGGCACCAGCTTGTTCTCCATGCCGGCTTCGGTGCCGAGCCAGGAGACGGTCCATCCACGCCGCTGCATCTCAGCGGCCACGGCCAGTCCGGGGATCACATGTCCGCCGGTGCCGGCGGCCATCACGACGAGGTGACGCGTGCTCATGCCCGCCCTCCCCGCATCAACTGCCGGTTCTCAATATCAATACGCAAAACGATCGCCAATGCCACACAGTTCAAAACAGTTGCCGAGCCGCCGTAGCTCATCAGCGGCAGGGTCAGGCCCTTGGTCGGCAGCGCGCCCAGATTCACCCCCATGTTGATGAAGGCCTGACCGCCCATCCAGATGCCGATGCCCTGCGCATACAGCCCGGCGAACACCCGGTCCAGCGCCACCGCCTGACGGCCGATGTGGAACAGCCGGCGGGACAGCCAGAAGAAGGCGAAGATCACCAGCGCCACGCCGATGAAGCCCAGTTCCTCGCCGATGACGGCCAGCAGGAAGTCGGTGTGGGCTTCGGGCAGGTAATGCAGTTTTTCCAGGCTCGAGCCCAGGCCCTGGCCAAAGAACTCGCCGCGGCCGAAGGCGATCAGCGAATGAGTCAGCTGATAGGCCTTGCCCTGGGCGTACTTTTCATCCCAGGGGTTGAGGTAGGCAAAGATCCATTCCCGGCGGAAATCGCTGAAGGTGATCATCAGCACAAAGGCGCCGATCAGCACCGCCACGCTCAGGAAGAACATACGGCCGTTCACCCCGCCCAGGAACAGGATGCCCATGGCGATGGCGGCGATCACCATGAAGGCGCCCATGTCCGGTTCCGCCAGCAGCAGCACGCCGACAAAGGCCAGCGCACAGGCCATCGGCCAGACCGCCTGGAAGAAGTTCTCCTTCACCTCCATCTTGCGGACCATGTAGTTGGCCGCATACATGGCGATGCCCAGCTTGGCCAGCTCGGACGGCTGGAAGTTCATCACGCCCAGCGGCAGCCAGCGGCGCGCGCCATTGACGCCCTTGCCCACATGCGGAATGAGCACGATGACCAGCAGCACCAGTGCCACGACGAAGATCTTGGGCGCATGACGCTCCCAGACATTCACCGGCACCATCACCGTCAACCAGCCCCCCAGCAGGCCCAGCAGCATGAAGAAGCTCTGGCGCACAAAGAAGTGCATCGGCGAATACTTGGCAAAGCGCGGGCTGTCCGGCAGGGCGATGGACGCTGAATACACCATCAGCAGGCCCAGGCTCATCAGGCACAGCACCACGAACACCAGCGTCAGATCGAAGCCCAGGATGCGGGTGGGCTGGCCGGCGGAGGTGGACACCCAGTCCCGCACCGGCACGTCCACGCCGCCCGCGCCCGCAGCGACGCTGCCGCGCTGGCGGCGCGCGATCAGGCCGCGCAGGCGGTCGCCCAGGGTGCTCAGGGTGCTGGCCACGGCGTTCATCCGATCAGCCCCTCGTCCTGCGCCAACTCCTGCACCGTCTGGATGAAGACCTCGGCGCGGTGGGCGTAATTGCGGAACATGTCCAGGCTGGCGCAGGCCGGGCTCAGTAGCACGCTGTCGCCGGCATGCGCCTGTTCAAGCGCCCAGCGGGTGGCGGCTTCCAGGGAATCGTGGCGCTGCATCGGCACGCCGGTGCCTTGCAGCGCGGCTTCGATCTGGGCGGCGTCGCGGCCGATCAGTGCCGCAGCGCGGGCGTGCACGGCCATCGGCGTGGCCAGCGGGGAGAAGTCCTGCCCCTTGCCGTCACCGCCCAGGATCATCACCAGCTTGGCCGGCGCACGGTCCACACCCAGGCCCAGGATGGCGGCCACGGTGGCGCCGACATTGGTGCCCTTGCTGTCGTCATAGAAGTCCACGCCCTGGATGGCGGTGACGAACTCGACGCGGTGCGGTTCCCCGCGGTATTCGCGCAGGCCGTGCAGCATCGGGGCCAGCGGGCAGTCGATGCTGCTGGCCAGGGCCAGGGCGGCCAGGGCATTGGCCGCGTTGTGACGGCCGCGCACCCGCAGGGCGTCGGCCGGCATCAGGCGTTGCAGCGAGAGCGGTTCCTCGTCCTCGCCCTTGCGGCGCTTGACGCCTTCTTCCAGTTCACGGGCACGCACCAGCCAGGCCATGCCGTTCTCAACGACCAGGCCGAAATCACCCGGGCGGCGCGGTGCATCCAGGCCGAAGCGCACCACGTGGCGTTCCACCTGCTTGCTGGGGCGGCCGCGGCCTTGCTTGACCAGCACCGGGGCAGGCACCAGCGCTTCGACCTCCGGATCGTCGCGGTTGACGACCATCACCGCCTGCTCGCCGAAGATGCGGCCTTTGGCGCGGGCGTAGGACGGCATGTCGCCATGCCAGTCCAGATGGTCCTGCGTGATGTTGAGCACCGCCGCGGCGGACGGCTCGAAGCCGACAACACCGTCGAGTTGGAAGCTGGAGAGCTCCAGCACCCAGACTTGCGGCAGGACGTCGAAGTCGGGCGCACGAGGCGGCGGCGGCTTGATGGGCAGCGGCGCTTCGTCGAGCAGCTCGGCGACGGTGTCGAGGACGTTGCGGGTGTCGGCGTCGGCGGATGCGGATTCAGCAGGCGCGGATTCAGCGGATGCAGTGCCAGCGGCTTCGGATTCAGCGGCTTCGGATTCAGCAGGTCCGGCCTCAGCAGGTGCGGCCTCAGCAGATTCGGCGTCGGCGGGCAGATCCGCGACGGCATGCGCGGCTGAGCCGTGCGTCAGTGCTGCGCTCGTTGCGCCGATGGCCACTGGCGTCGGGGCGGCGTCCTCGGTAGTCGCGGCCTCACTGGCGATGTCGATCTCAGGCGAAGCAGCCGCCGCAGCGTTGCCTTCGTCGATGGACGCCGGCAGCGGGGCCCCGAGCTCATCGACCGGCCTGGGTGCTTCACCGGCAGGCACCTCATCGGCCACTTCGGTCACTTTGACCGCCTCGGTATCAACCGTCTCAGCTTCAGTTGTCGCAACCTCAGCCGAAGAGCCAGCCTCGGCCTCAGCGCTAGCGCTAGCCTCCGCTTGCGCAGCAGCTTCCGCTTCTGCTTCCGCCTCGGCCTTCTCATCCACCGGCTGCGGCTCCTTGTCCAGCGCATCCGCCAGCGTGCCCAGCAGCGTCGGCCCGATGTTGCCGGCCATCGCCACCCGGCGACCGGCGCGCTCGGCCAGCAGCGCAGTCATGCTGGTGGTCGTGGTCTTGCCATTGGTGCCGGTGATGGCCAGCACGCCCGGCGCATAGCGGTACAGCTGCTTGAGCTGATCCAGCGCCTGCGCAAACAGATCCAGCTCGCCCTGCACCCGCAGGCCCAGCGCTGCAGCGGCGTCATACACCGGCTTCAGACGCTCATCCAGCGGCGACAGTCCGGGGCTCTTGAGCACCAGCGCCTGAGCGTCCAGCAGCCCGGCCACCGTCTCGGCCGACAGCGGTCCATGGATGAATCCGGCCTGCGGCAGTTGCTCACGCAGCGTGGCCAGTTGCGGCGGTTGCTCGCGGCTGTCCCACACCGTCACGCGCGCACCCAGGCGCGCCGCCCAGGCCGCCATGGCCAGACCGGAGTCGCCCAGGCCCAGCACCAAGGCGGGCCTGTCCTGGAAAAGCGCGGGGAAGTGCATGGTGACGATCCCGGCGCTCAGCGCAGTTTCAGGCTGGCCAGGCCCACCAGGCACAGCAGCATGGTGATGATCCAGAACCGGACGACCACCTGGGTCTCTTTCCAGCCCGACTTCTCGAAGTGGTGATGCAGCGGCGCCATCTTGAAGATGCGTCGCCCTTCCCCGTACTTCTTCTTGGTGTACTTGAACCAGGTCACCTGCAGCATCACCGACAGCACTTCGGCGACGAACACGCCGCCCATGATGCCCAGCACGATTTCCTGACGGGTGATCACCGCCAGCGTGCCCAGACCGCCGCCCAGTGCCAGGGCGCCGACGTCGCCCATGAAGACCTGCGCCGGATGGGTGTTGAACCACAGGAAGGCCAGGCCCGCACCGGCCAGCGCCGCGCAGAAGATCAGCAGCTCACCGGCGCCCGGGATGTAGGGGAACAGCAGGTAGCGGCTGTAGACCGACGAGCCGGTCACGTAGGCGAAGACGCCCAAGGCCGAGCCCACCATCACCACCGGCATGATGGCCAGCCCGTCCAGGCCGTCGGTGAAGTTCACCGCATTGCTGGTGCCCACGATCACGAGATAGGACAGCCCGATGAAGCCGAACACCCCCAGCGGATAGCTGATCGACTTGAAGAACGGCAGCATCAGGTCGGCCTTGGGCGGCAGCTCGGTCGAGAAGCCGCTCGAGACCCAGCGGAAGAACAGCTCCACCACGTTGTAGAAGCTGGTCTCGGACACGCTGAAGGCCAGATAGATGGCGGCGATCAGACCGATGATGGACTGCCAGAAAAACTTCTCGCGGCTGCGCATGCCCTCCGGGTCCTTGTTGACCACCTTGCGGTAGTCATCCACCCAGCCGATGGCGCCAAAGCCCATGGTGACCAGCATCACCACCCAGACGAAACGGTTGGACCAGTCGAACCACAGCAGGGTCGACACGCCGATGCCGATCAGGATCAGCACCCCGCCCATGGTCGGCGTGCCGCTCTTGGACAGATGCTGCTGCACGCCGTATTCACGGATGGGTTGGCCGATCTTCAGCTCGGTCAGCCGACGGATCACCCACGGACCGAAGGCCAGGCCGATCAGCAGCGCGGTCAGCGCCGCCATCACCGCCCGGAAGGTGATGTAGTTGAAAACGCGCAGGAAACCCAGTTCAGGGAAATAGGTCTGCAGCCATTGGGCCAGACTAAGCAGCATGGGTGTCTCCTGGGCCGCCGGACTGCAGGGCGGCCACGATCTGTTCCATCTTCATGAAGCGCGAGCCCTTGACCAGGACGTTCTGCACCTGGGGGGCTTCGCTGAGCGCCTGGATCAGCTGATCCACGGTGTCGAAGGCGCGGGCACCGGCGCCATAGGCGGCGGCGGCATCACGGGCGGCGCTACCGGCCGTCCACAGCGCGGCCAGGCCCTGGTCGGCCGCATGGGCACCGACCTCGCGGTGGAAGGCCGGGCCTTGTTCCCCCACCTCGCCCATGTCGCCCAGCACCAGCCAGGAGCTGCCGGGCAGCTCGGCCAGCACGTCGATGGCGGCGCGGACGCTGTCCGGGTTGGCGTTGTAGCTGTCGTCGATGAGGGTGATGCGACGCCCCTGCCACACCGCCGTTTGCAGCGCCGAGCGGCCCTTCACGGGCTTGAAGCGCTCCAGCCCTTCGCGGATGGCCGACAGCGGCGCGCCAGCGGCCAGCGTGCAAGCCGCGGCGGCCAGGGCATTGCGCAGGTTGTGCTGGCCGGCCATGGCCAGGGTGACCGGGATGTCGCCAGCGGGGGTGTGGATGTCCAGGGCCCAGTGGCCTGCGCCTGTACTCGTCCCTGTACCGGCAGCATCGGTCGCGACATCAGAGGGCGGCACCCATTGCGCCCGGCCCATCACATCCGCCTGCCCTTGCAGCGCAAAGGTCAGCAAGCCGCGGCCGGCCGCCAGCTCATGCCAGACCGGTGCGCAGGCGTCTTCCGCCGGGAACACCGCCACGCCGGCGGGTCCGAGGGCACGGATCACTTCACCGTTCTCACGGGCCACCGCCTCGACGGTGTGCATGAATTCCTGATGCTCCCGCTGCGCGTTGTTGACCAGGGCCACGGTGGGCTGGGCCATGGCGGCCAGCGGCGCAATCTCGCCGGGATGGTTCATGCCCAGTTCCACCACCGCAGCGCGGTGCCAGACGGCATCGTCCTGGCGCAGGCGCAGCAGGGTCAGCGGCACGCCGATCTCGTTGTTGAAGTTGCCTTCCGTGGCCAGCATGCCGGTGTCTCCCAGCCAGGCACGCAGGATGGACGCGATCATCTGCGTCACCGTCGTCTTGCCGTTGCTGCCGGTGACGGCAATCACCGGCAGATGCTTGCCGGCCCGCCAGGCCTGCGACAGCAGACCCAGCGCCTGCTTGGCATCGGGCACCAGCAGCCCGGGCAGGCCGGCTTCGGCCAGACCGCGCTCGGCCACGGCCGCGACCGCGCCGGAAGAGCGCGCCTGCGGCAGGAAGTCATGGGCATCAAAGCGCTCACCGCGCAGCGCCACGAACAGGTCGCCGTCGCGCAGTTGGCGCGTGTCGGTGCTCACCCGCAGGATCGGGGTGGCGGCATCGCCCAGCAGTTGCACCTGCGGCAGCAGCGGCTGCAGCAGGGCATGGGCCTGGCCGAGGGTCATCACAGGCCGGCCCTTTCGATCAGCGCGGCGCGGGCCGCCTGCACATCGGAGAACGCGCGACGTTCGCCGCGGACCTCCTGATAGTCCTCATGTCCCTTGCCGGCGATCAGCACCACATCGCGGGGGCCCGCATCGCGCACGGCCGTGGAAATGGCTTCGGCGCGGTCGGCCAGCACCAGGCGCCGGGCCGAGGCGGGCAGGCCGGCTTCGATGTCGGCCAGGATGCGGGCGGGGTCTTCATCCCGCGGGTTGTCGCTGGTCAGCACCACATGCGGTGCCAGACGCGCCGCAATGGCGCCCATCAGCGGCCGTTTGCCGGGATCCCGGTTGCCGCCGCAGCCGAACACCACCCGCAGTTCACCCCCACGCGCCGCGGCGAGCGGGACCAGGGCCTGCAGCGCTTTTTCCAGCGCATCGGGCGTGTGGGCATAGTCCACCACCAGTTGCGGCAGTTCACGGCCATTGCCCACGCGCTGCATGCGGCCGGGCACCGGCGTGACCTGGGCCGCCACGCGGGCGATGTCGTCCAGCGCATGGCCCAAGGCCCGCAGGCCGGCCATCACGCCCAGCAGGTTGGAGACGTTGTAGTCGCCGATCAGGCCGGTCTGCACCGGCACCGACTGTTCCCCTTCGCGCAGCGTGAAAGCCAGCCCCTGCGCTTCATGGCGCAGGTCTTCGGCCCACAGACGCGCGTCGCTGCGGTTCAGGCCGTAGGTCCACAGGTCCAGGCCCGGGGTTGCGCTGCTGGTGCTGCCAACAGCCGCCAGTTCAGCCGCGAGTTCAGCGCCCTTGGCATCGTCGATGTTCAGCACTGCCGCCTGCAGGCCGGGCCAGCTGAACAGCCGACGCTTGGCAGCCCAGTACGCGTCCATGCTGCCGTGATAGTCCAGATGGTCCTGGGTGAAATTGGTGAACAGCGCCACCTGGATGCGGGTGCCGGTCAGCCGGTGTTCCTCGATGCCGATGGACGAGGCTTCAATGGCGCAGGCGCCAAAACCGTCGTCCAGCATGCGGCGGAAGGCCTCCTGCAGACGCACCGGGTCGGGCGTGGTCAAGCCGGTGGCTTCAATCGAGCTGTGGGTGCTGGCACCGGGCACCGGCGGCTGGCCGACCCCGAGCGTGCCCACCACGCCGCAGCGGGACCCGAGCAGGGTCAGCGCCTGGGCAATCCACCAGGCGCTGGAGGTCTTGCCATTGGTGCCGGTCACGGCCAGCACCTTGAGCTGGCTGCTGGGCTCGCCGTAGAAGGCCGATGCGATATGGCCGCAACGGGCCTTGAGCTCCGGCAGCGAGGCGATGCGCGCGTCCACGAATCCGTATTCACCCACGCCCTGGTCTTCCACCAGACAGGTGGCTGCACCGGCGGCCAGCGCGCCGGCCACGAACTGGCGGGCGTCCTTGGCGTAGCCGGGCCAGGCGATGAAAGCGTCGCCCGCACCGACCAGACGACTGTCCGTGCGCAACTGACCGCTCGGGGTCCATTCCTGCAGCCAGCGGGCGGCTGCTTCCGGGGATTTGAGATGCATCAACATGAGGCGGCCCGCTTAAAAACTTTCATCCACGGCCTGGAGCTTCTGGGCCGCGACGATCTGTGGCTTGACGTCCAGGTCCGGCGGCTCCCCCAGCAGACGCAGGGTCTGGGCCACCACCTGGCTGAAGACGGGGCCGGCCACGGCCCCGCCGAAGTACTGGCCGTTCTTGGGCTCGTCCACCATCACCGCCACAATGATGCGCGGCTTGGAAATCGGCGCGATGCCCACGAACCAGGAACGGTATTTGTGGCTGGCGTAGCCCTTGCCTTCCTGCTTGTGGGCCGTGCCGGACTTCCCGCCCACGCTGTAGCCGGGCACCATGGCCTGCGGCGCGGTGCCGCCGGGGCCGGCGGCCATCTGCAGCATTTCGCGGATCTGCGCGGCGGTCTTGGGCGAGAACACCTTGATGCCACCCACCGGTTCGTCCGGGGCGCGCTTGGTCATGGTGACGGGGATGATGTCGCCGTCGCGCGCGAACACGGTGTAGGCGCGCGCCAGTTGCAGCAGCGAGGCCGACAGGCCATAGCCGTAGCTCATGGTGGCCTGCTCGATCGGGCGCCAGCTCTTGTAGGGACGCAGCTTGCCGGTCACCGCGCCGGGGAAGTTGATCTGCGGACGCTGCCCCAGGCCGATGGCCGTGAACATGTCGTACATCTCGCGCGGCTGCATCATCAGCGCCATGCGGGCGGCGCCGATGTTGCTGGATTTCTGGATGACCTGCTGAACGGTCAGGTCCCCGTGCGGATGCGAATCCGTCGGGGACCAGCCAGCGATCACCACGCTGCGCGGACCGGTGCTGAGCACCGTGTCCGGCTTCACCCGGCCGGTCTCCAGCGCCAGGCCGGTGGTGAACGGCTTCATGGTGGAGCCCGGTTCAAACACGTCGGTCAGCGCGCGGTTGCGCAGTTGCTCGCCGGAGAGATTGTTGCGGTGGCCCGGGTCGTAGCTGGGATAGTTGGCCAGCGCCAGGACCTCGCCGGTGTGCACGTCCAGCACCACCACCGAGCCGGCCTTGGCATTGTTCTCGGCCACCGCATCGCGCACCCGCTGGTAGGCGAAGAACTGCACCTTGGCGTCGATGGAGAGTTCGATGTCCTTGCCGTTGAGGGCCGGCACCTGCTCGCCGATGTCTTCCACCACGCGGCCCAGGCGGTCGCGCACGACCGAACGCGAGCCGTCGCGGCCCTGCAGGTCCTTCTGGAAGGCCAGCTCCACGCCTTCCTGACCGCGCTCTTCCAGATTGGTGAAGCCCACCACGTGCGCGGCGGCTTCGCCTTCCGGGTACTGGCGCTTGTATTCGCGGTCCTGGAAGATGCCCTTCAGGCCCAGTTCCCTGATCTTGGCGGCGGTCTGGTCGTCGGCCTGGCGGCGCAAATAGACGAAGCGGTTGGACGGGTCCAGGCGCTTTTCCAGCTCTGAATAGCTGATGCCCAGGATCTTGGCCAGTTGCTTGCGCTTGTCCGGGTCGTTGTCGACATCCTTGGGGAAGGCCCAGATGGAGGGCACGGCGACGCTGGCGGCCAGCACCTGGCCGCTGCGGTCGCTGATCTTGCCGCGGCTGGCCGGCACTTCCATCTTGTGGGCGTAGCGGGCCTCACCCTGGCGCTGGAAAAAGTCTTCCCCGATCAGCTGGATGTAGGCGGCGCGCCCGAGCAGCCCGGTGAAGGCCAGGCCCACCAGCGCCACCAGAAAGCGTGAACGCCACGGCGGCGTCTTGGACGCCAGCAGCGGGCTGCTGGAGTAGCTGACGCTGCGCGAGGCGGCGCTGGCGCGCTTGCGGCCGATCATCGGGTCGCTCCTGCCAGCTTGGCGCCGCTGGCCACCTGGGCCGGTGCGTCGGGGTTGAAGGTGATGGCGGGCGTGATGGGCCGCATCTTCAGGCGCTCGCGCGCCACCTGCTCCACCCGCAGGTTGGTGGCCTGGGCCTGGCGGTCGGCCAGCAGGCGCTGGTAGTCCGCATCCAGACGACGGGCTTCGCTCTGCGAGCGGTCGAGTTCGGTGAACAGCCGCCGCGCCTCATAGGCGCTGCGCACCATGTAGATGCCAGACACCAGCACAGCCAGCATCAGCAGCAGGTTCAGCCGAGTGATCATCTGCGCCCTCCTCCCCGACGCTGCTTGCCGGTGGATTCGGGGGCGGGCGGGGGCAGCGGTGCGTCGGTGCGCTCCGCCACCCGCAAGATGGCCGAGCGCGACCGCGGATTGGCCCGCACTTCGCCTTCTGAAGGCTTGATGCGGGCGATCGCCTTCAGGGCCAGCGGCTTGGGCGCGGCAAACGGAGCGCGGCGGTCGACTTCATCCTTGCTGTGGGCGGTGATGAAGTTCTTGACGATGCGGTCTTCCAGCGAATGGAAGCTGATGATGGCCAGACGCCCGCCGGGCACCAGCCGTGCCAGCGCGGCATTCAGCCCCTGCTGCAGCTCTTCAAGCTCGGCGTTGACGAAAATCCGTAGAGCCTGAAATGTGCGCGTTGCAGGATCCTGGCCCGGTTCGCGGGTTTTGACCGCACCAGCCACGACTTGGGAAAGCTCGGCGGTGCTTCGTACAGGACGCCCGCTTTCCCGGCGAGCAACAAGCGCCTTTGCAATCGGCAGAGCAAACCGTTCTTCCCCATAGTCGCGTATCACCGTGGCAAGTTGATGGACCTCGGCCCGCGCCAGGAATTCGGCGGCGCTTTCGCCCCGCGTCGTGTCCATGCGCATGTCCAATGGGCCATCGAAGCGGAAGCTGAAGCCCCGCTCCGGGTTGTCGATCTGTGGACTGGACACTCCCAGGTCCAGCAGCACGCCGTGGACCTCGGGAATGTGAAGAGCATCCAGCTGCGCGGCCATGTCGGCAAACGGGGCGTGGCAGATGGAGAAACGCGGGTCGTCGACCCGCGTCTGACCGGACGTGGCGGCCGCGACGGCTTCCGGGTCGCGGTCGATCGCGACCAGGCGCCCTCGTTCAGACAGTTTTGAGAGCAGCAGGCGTGAGTGGCCGCCGCGGCCAAAAGTGCCGTCGACGTAAATGCCATCCGGCGAATTCAGGACGCCCTCCACCGTTTCCTCGAGCAGGACGGTGGTGTGGGTGAAAGGGGTGGCGCTCATCAGAAGCTGAAATCCTTGAGCGCATCCGGCAGTTCGGACTGCATGACGGCGGCTTCGTGGGCGGCATAGGCTTGTGCATCCCACAGTTCGAAGTGACTGCCCATCCCGAGCAGCATGACGTCTTTCTGCAGGCCGGCAGCCGCGCGCAGCTCGGGGGCGACGAGCACGCGGGCGGCGGAGTCGATCTCGACATCCTGCGCATTGCCCAGAAAGACACGTTTCCAGCCGGCGGCGGACATGGGCAGGGCCGCCACGCGATCGCGGAATTGCTCCCAGGCTGGACGGGGGAAGACCATGAGACAGCCTTCGGGGTGCTTGGTGAGGGTGAGCTCACCGTTGCACAGTGCCTGCAGGACTTCGCGGTGCCGTGCAGGGACGGTCAAGCGCCCCTTGGCGTCCAACGCCAAGGCACTCGCCCCTTGAAACACGACATTCGCCACTTTGCCCCACCGAAATGCACTTTCTCCCACTTTAATGGCGGTCAAGGCTCCGGTCAAGAAAATCTGGCGTTTTTCCCAATCAAATCAACTACTTAGCGGCACTTCTCAAGCGACCCATAAAAAAGAAAGTCCTTCAAAATGAAGGACTTAAATAGGTCTATGCAAGTGATGGATCAACAAAATGCCGGGATGTACCCGCACGAAACTGGGGTCACGCCCTGTGAATAAGTGGGCGCCGAGGCGTCAGGTCGGGCTCTGCCACCACGCAGCGGTGGGCACCGGCTGACGGATATCCACAGGGGCGCCCATGATGGGCGTCACCAGCTCCACCGACTGCAGCCGGGACAAGGCCAGGATGCGCTCGAACGGGTCCTGCCAGCGGTGCATGGCCAGGTCGAAGGTGCCGTTGTGGATGGGCATCAGGCGGCGGCCGCGCAGGTCCAGGTGGGCCTGCAGAGTCTGCTCGGGCTGCATGTGGACATAGGGCCAGCGGGCGTCGTAGGCGCCGGTTTCCATCAGGGTGAGGTCGAAGCTGCCGAAGCGCTCGCCGATGGCCTTGAAACCGTCGAAGTAGCCGGTGTCGCCGCTGAAGAAGATGCGCAGGGCGGGAGTGGGAGTGGGAGTGGGAACGCTCGCATCCGTGACTGCCGTCGAGGTCGCGGTCGAGCCCGGCACCTCCATCACCCAGGACGCCCACAGCGTGCTGTTGCGGTCCCACAGGCTGCGGCCGGAGAAATGCTGCGCCGGCGTCGCGGTGAACGTCACGCCGCCCACGCTGGTGGACTGCCACCAGTCCAGCTGCTGCACCTTGCTGGCAGGCACGCCCCAGTCGATCAGCCGCTGCCCCACCCCCAGCGGTGTCAGAAAGTGACGCACCTTGGGGGCCAGCGCCTTGACGGTGGCCTCGTCCAGATGGTCGTAGTGGTCATGGGAGAGGATCACCGCCTCCAGCTCCGGCAGGTCCTCCAGCGACAGCGGCGGGGCGTGGAACCGCTTGGGACCGGCGAAGGAGAAGGGCGAGGCGCGTTCGGAGAACACCGGGTCGGTCATGAAGAACCGCCCCTGGAGCTTGAGCAGGATCGTGGAATGACCCAGGCGGTAGAGCGTCTGGTCCGGCGCTGACTGCAGTTGCGCCAGCGTCAGCGGCTGCACGGGCACGGCTTGAGCGACTGACGGAGCGGTGCCGGCGGGCTTGCGGAACATCACGTCCCAGAACAGGCCCAGCGTCTTCCAGAACCCCTGTTTGGGCTCTTTGACCGGGTTGTGGAAGGTGCCATCGGCGTCGCGGCGGTAGGCGGTGCCGGAAGCTGCGGACGCGGGGTCGGCCGCAGGGGCCGGCATCGTGGCCGCCACGTTCAGGGCCGACGCGGCTGCGGAGCGGGGAACGGAGAGAGAAACGGTCACGGCAACAACTCCCACAAAACAGATCAAGATCGCCCAGGTCAGGCGGGGGATGAACATCAACATCACAGGCTCCAGGGGGCCACAGGGTCGGCATGAGACGGTCCGGTGGAAAGATCCCTGCTGCCTTCGTCTCGGTGTGGGCAGGCGACTCGATGCATGGGCACCAGCACCTGTCCTTACGTTGCCGAACGCTTTTGGGATCACCCCTCAGCCAAACTTGCACTGCGCAGTCAAACTTGCACTACACAGTGTAGTTTTGGCGGAGTGTAGGCATGGATTGGCCAAAAGTAAACTCCCCCGTGTAACATGAGGGCATGTGCCCCGACCTGCCCGCTTGCCCTGACCTGCCCGCTTCCTCCCAAGAGGCCAATGCCGATGCCGATGCCGATGCCGATTTCGTTGACGGCGCCGGCGCCGACGAACTCTGCGCCGAGTCCGGCGCGACGCCCGTCGCGCAAGCGTGCGGCCCGCTGCGCCTGACCGACCGCAAGCGCCAGGCCATCGTGGATGCCGCCATTGCCGAGTTCCGTGAACACGGCTTCGAGGTGGCCAACATGGACCGCATTGCCGCGCGGGCGCAGGTCTCCAAGCGCACCGTCTACAACCACTTCGCAGGCAAGGACGCGCTGTTCGAAGCCATCGTCGAGCGCTTGTTCCAGTCCACCCAGGACCTGGCGGACGTGGCCTACCGGGCGGACCAGCCGCTGCGTCCGCAACTGGTGGCCTTGATCGAACGCAAGCTGGGCATGATGAAGGACGAGCAGTTCATCAATCTCGCGCGGGTCCTGATCGCCGAAGCCATCCACACGCCGGACCGCGCCCGGGACATGCTGGCGCGGCTGGGCACCAAGGAAGAAGGTCTGACGGTCTGGGTGCGGGCCGCTGCGGCGGACGGCCGGCTGGACGTGCCGGATCCGATGTTTGCGTCCGCCCAGTTGCAGGCCCTGGTGAAGGGCTTTGCCTTCTGGCCGCAGATCACCATGGGCCAGCCGCCGCTGGGTGAAGCCGACCAGCAGCGAATTGCCGCCTCAACCGCCGACCTGTTCCTGCGCAGCTATGAACGGGCTGTGAAGGGCTGAGTCGGTAGCAACCACCCAAACAAAAGGCGCCCGGAGGCGCCGTTGAGGTCGATGTCGGCAGTGCCAACAGGCCGATGGTCCGCCGCAGGTCCCTAGGTCGAGACGCCCGCTGCGCAGGACGCAGCTTCGGGGCCGCTTCAGCGGCCCGCCCCGCTCTCCCCGCTGAGCCGGAAAGTCCCCACCACATCGGCCAGCCGCTGGGCCTGCTCCTTCAGGCTCTCCGCCGCCGCCGCGGACTCCTCCACCAGCGACGCATTCTGCTGCGTCACCTGATCCAGCTGTGCAATCGCCAGGTTGACCTGTCCGATGCCATGGCTCTGCTCGGTCGCGGTGTGGCTGATCTCGCCGATCATCTGCGCCACCCGCTGCACGCTACTCACCACATCGCCCATGGTGTTGCCGGCGGTGCTGACCTGACGGGTGCCGGTCTCCACCCGCTCCACGCTCTGCGTGATCAGCGTCTTGATCTCCTTGGCCGCGCTGGCCGAGCGCTGAGCCAAGGCACGCACCTCCCCGGCCACGACCGCAAAGCCGCGCCCTTGTTCGCCGGCACGGGCGGCTTCCACCGCCGCATTCAAGGCCAGGATGTTGGTCTGGAAGGCGATGCCGTCGATCACGCCGATGATGTCGCCGATCTGGCGCGAGCTCTCGCTGATCGATTGCATGGTGCTCACCACCTGCCCCATCGCCGTACCGCCCTGCTGGGCCACGCGGCTGGCGGTGTCGGCCAGGTCCCGGGCCTGCGCGGCGTTGTCGGCACTGTGGTTGACGGTGCTGGTCAGCTCCTCCATGGAGCTGGCGGTTTCCTGCAGGTTGCTGGCGGTCTCTTCCGTGCGCTGGCTCAGGTCATGGTTGCCAGCGGCGATCTCGCGGGACGCCACCGCGATCGACTGGCTGGTCTCCCGCACCTGCAGCATCACCTGCTCGATCTTCTGCACGAACTGGTTGAAGCCGCGGGAGATGTCCGCAATCTCGTCTTCGCCGCGCACCAGCAGGCGCTGGCTCAGATCGCCCTCGCCCGCCCCGATGTCGTTCATGGCGCGCTTGATGCCGGACAGGCCCTTGAGCAGCACCCCCACCGCCACCGCCGCCAGCAGGGCCGCCACGATGGTCACCACCACCAGGGTCACGCCCGCCAGCCGCAGCACGCTGGACAGCGCCTGCAGGGCTTCCGACTCGTCCGCCGCCACCACCAGCACCCAGTTCGTGCCGGCCACGTCCGCCGCCTTGAGGAAGTAGCGCGCGTCGCCGATGCTGGCTTGCGTCAGATCCTTACCGCCGGCGCGCTGGATCAGCGCCTCGTCCAGGCCCGCCGCCAGGTCCTTGACCGGCTTGAGGGTCAGGGCGGCATCAGGGTGGGCAATGATGTTGCCGGACTTGTCCAGCAGCATCGCAAAGCCATGTTCGGTCGGCTTGATCGCTTTCATCGTGGCGATCACATCGTCCAGCGCCACGTCGGCGCCCGTCACCGCCTTGAGCTCACCGCCCTGCTTCACCGCACTGGCGAAGGTCACCACCAGCTTCTTGCTGGACGAGGCCACATAGGGCGCGGTCAGCACCGGCTGGTCGCTGCCGGAGGCGAGCTTGTACCAGGGACGGGCGGTCGGGTCGTAGTCCGCCGGTCGCTTGCGGTCGGGGATGGAGATCATGCGCTTGTCGGCCCCGCCGACATAGGCCAGGTCCAGACGGCCGCTTTGCAGCGCCTGCGTCAGGGCCGGGCGGGGGTCTTCCAGCGCGGCAGCGGGGGCCAGCGCGGCCACCACGTCTTTCTGGGTGCGCACCCAGGCCGCAATGCCGGCGGCGTGTGCGTCGGCGAGGCTGGACAACTGGTCCTGCACTTCGCGCTGCGTGTGGCTGCGGACCGTCAGATAACTGGCCAGTGTGGCCAGCGACACCGCGCCCACAACGATCAGGATGGTCAGGGCAATAAGCCGCGATTTGATGGTCTTCAACACGGGAAGTTCCTGTGACTGCTAAGGAATTTCGGAAGAGTCGCCAGTCGCCCATTTTCTCCACGGATCGCATGCAATTCGAGGGGTTCCGCACTGGAATCAGGGGACGTTGTGAATGCGTTCACAGCTCAGATGCCCGGCGTCACGCCCCTCGCACCGGGCGTTCGCCGCTCAGTTGGATTCCTTGATCAGCCGTCCGCTGCCGGCCTGCAAGGGACGCGCATTCATCGGATAGAGCCGCGAAAAAATCGAGATCTGCTGGCTGGACAGTTGCACCGGCTGTCGCAGCACCATCCACAGCACGCCTTCGCTGCAGGGCGGCACGGTGAGCGAGCCCATGTATGTGAAGTAGGCCTTGTCCTTGGGCAGCAGCTGGTTGAGGTCGATGCTCACCGGGGCGTCGTAGCTGTCGCCGCGCTCCAGGGGCAGATAGTTCCAGACGGTCTGCACCAGGGCCTGGTCTTGCCCGCGCTCCAGCAGCACGGCGATCACCGCCAGGCGGCCGTCCGAATCCTTGTGGACCAGATGCGCCACCATGTCGTATTGGCGGCCGTTGATGCGCTCTTCACTGGGGCGGTGGAAGTGGAACTGCATCAGTTCAAACCGCCGCCCCATGATCTCGATGAAATTGCCGGACGACACATTCACCTGGATGGTGTGGCCGGTGTCCACCACCGAGAACCGGCTGGCGCGGTAGTCGAAGCGGATGGCTTCCTGGTCCACCCGGATGGTGTCCCGGATGTCGATCGGGCTCTGCCGGGTGCCGACGGCGCATTGCTTCCAGTCCGGCGACAGCTGGCCCCAGCGGTCCGGGCCGTTGTCGCCGGTATAGGACCAGTGGACCTCGGGGCGCGCGGCAGAAGCGGCCACCGCCACGGACGGCAAGGTGGTGGACTTGCCGCCAGCGCGGCGCCCTTCCCGGTCTTTGTCCGGTCCCTTGTCCTTGTCCTTGCCGCTGCGGGCACCGGTGCCGACCTTGGTCGTGCTGCCGATGTCCTCCTTCAGCCGCTCGGCCAGGCGTTGCCGCAGCTGCTCCGGCGTTTCCTCCCCTTGCGCCCGGGCATGCGGCGCCGCCGTGACAGCCAAGGCCAGCGCGGTAGAGACAGCAAGCAGGGCGGACAGCCAGCGGCGGTCAGCAGCAAACGGGAACATGGCAGAACTCCGGACATCGGTCAGGCGCGGCCGACGCCGGACGCACCAGGGACGCCGGATGCGACGCCCTGCCTGAATGTCGGCAGTCCGGCCCGTGACTTGAGGGGGCGATGTTCGGCAAGCGGCAAGGTCGGCGCTGATCCGCGGTCAGAGTTGGCGCCGTCAGGCCACCTCGCGCCGGATCCAGGTCCAGGAGAACAGCCCGATGCACAGCAGGCCGGCCGAGGTGAGCGCCAGCACCAGGGTGGAATGCATCACCAGCGGCACCAGCACGCCCGCCACCAGACCGTTGGCGGCGCTGCCCACGCAGGCCTGCAGGGACGAGGCCATGCCGCGGCGCTCCGGGGCCTGGTCCAGCACCATCAGGGTCACCACCGGCACCATCAGCGCCCAGCCGAAGGCGAAGCCGCCGATCAGCGGGAAGGCCCACCAGGCGCTCACCGGCAGCAGCACATTGCCGGCGATGTTGAGCACCGACGTGGTCACCATGATCAGGAACCCGCGTTTGATCTGCCGCGCCGGTGGCACCCGTCCGGCCAGCCGGCCGCTGAGCCAGGCGCCGCCCATGATCCCGCCGATGGTGAACAGGAAGAAGATGAAGAACTGCGTGGGCGCCATGCCCAGGTGCTCCCCCAGGAACACCGGCGCCGCCAGCACATAGAGAAACATGCCGTTGAAGGGAATGCCGCTGGCCAGGGTGAGCAGCAGGAACCGCCGGCTGGTGACCAGGCTGCGGTAGCCGCGCATCAGCGCCCGTACGTTGAACGGCTGCTTGTGGTCCTTGTGCAGCGTCTCAGGCAGCAGGCGCCAGTTGGAGACGAACAGCAGCGCCCCGACCCCGCTGAGGAACCAGAAGATGGCATGCCAGTCGGCGTGGGCGAACAGGAAGCCGCCGATCATCGGCGCGATGGCCGGGGCCAGCCCGAAGAATATGGTGACCTGGGACATGACCCGCTGCGCCTCCGAGGGCGGGAACATGTCGCGGATGATGGCCCGGGAGACCACCACACCGGCCCCCGCTGACAGGCCTTGCACCACCCGCCAGAACACCAGCTGCCCGATGCTGCCGGCCAGCGCGCAGCCTACCGACGCCAAGGTGAACACGGCCATGCCGGCCAGCACGACCGGACGCCGTCCGAAGCTGTCCGACAGAGCGCCGTGGAACAGGTTCATCACCGCAAACCCCAGCAGATAACCGGACAGCGTCTGCTGCATCTGCACCGGGGTGGCGTCCAGGGCACGCGCGATGCCGGAGAAGGCCGGCAGGAAGGTGTCGATGGAGAATGGGCCCACGGTGGCCAGCGCCGCCAGAAGGATGGAGAGCGCCCAGCGCGGGGCGCGCCAGAGTTGGCTGGCTTGTGGATTCATCCGGGATGGACCTGCAAGGTGGAAAGCATGAACGGTCGTCAGCCACACAGGCTGTGCGATTGCCGCCCTTGCGGTGGAATGGGGGGTCGGCAGCGCACGGCAGTGTAGCGGTGGCCCCTACACTGCGACGGTTTTGCGGGCGAGGAGCAGCGGGCGTGCCTGGGGTATTGAGTATTGGTGTGATCGGACTGGGTGTGATGGGGCAGCGGATGCTGGCCCGTCTGGCCGGTCATGGCCGCTTGCGGGTGACCCGGGTCTGGGATGAAAACCCCGCCGTGCTGGCACAGGCGCTGGGGCACTATCCCCTGCTGCGCGCGGCCAGCAGTGCGCAGGCGCTGTTGCAGGAACCTGGGCTGCATGGGGTCTACATCGCCACGCCACCGGCCTCTCACATGAGCCTGACGGATGAGGCCTTTGATGCCGGTCTGTCGGTGCTGTGCGAGAAGCCCCTGACCACGGACTTCGAGGCCGCCAAGGCCACCATCTCCCGTATTCAGCGCGAGCAGCGGCGCGCGGCGGTGAACTATTCGCTGGCCTCGTCCACGGGGCTGGCCACCTTGCAGTTGGCGTTTGGCGTCGGCGCCCGGCGACCGCTGGGCACCTTGCAGGAAGTGCGGATTGAAGCGCGCTTCTCCGCCTGGCCGCGGCCCTGGCAGCGTCCGGCCGGCCCGTGGCTGGCCCAGCGCAAGGAAGGCGGGTTCACACGCGAGGTGCTGTCCCACTTCATCTTTGTGCTGCAGCGGGTGCTGGGGCCGGCGGATGTGGTGTCCAGCCGCGTGACCTGGCCGGACGACGGCGTGAGTTCGGAGACGGCGCTGGAGGCCGAGCTGAAAGCGGCCGGCGTGGCCGTCAGCATCCGGGCCGAGATCGGCGGCGACAAGGCCGACGACACCCGCATGTGGTGGCGGGCGACCGAGGGCGAGATTGAACTGCGCGACTGGTTCGGGGTGACGCAGCAACGTCATGGCGAGAAGGCGCAAAGCCTGGGCGATACCGACATGCTGCGCATGACCGGCATGAACGACCAGCTCAGCCACTGGTCCGCCATGCTGGAAGGCCGCTCGCACAGTCTGCCCAGCTTCGCGGAGGCGCTGGCGGTGCAGCGCACGGTGGAGCGGCTGCTGCTCGGGGCGGGCTGAGGCGCCCGTCATCCTGAGGCGGCTGCCGCCAGCCGGGGCCCGCGCACTCGGGTGTCCTTGGCAGCGCGGGTGCGCGCCATCAGCAGCAGGTAGACCACGGTGGCCAACAGCAGGGCCAAGCCGCCGGCCTGCAGGAAGATCACGTGCCAAACCAGCTCAGCGCCTTTGAGCACGGTCCAGGTGGCGCTCAGAATGGCCATGCCATCAGCGCCAAACACCCAGTGCAGGAGCGCGGCCCAGACGCCCATCCACAGCAGCAGACTCAAGGCCACGAACATCAGGAGCCGGGTGAAGAACAGCCGGGCGCAGTAGGCCCATGGGTCGTCATAAGAGGTCATTGGCCGCTCCTGAGGAGCCAGAGGGTTCCCAAGGACTCCATCCACCCTGACAACCGTGTGCTAGACCGTCGCGGGGACGAGAGTCCTCAACCCCGCGTTTGTCAGCCTGACCATCCCGGTAGTTCCCGTGCCGTTCTAACGATTCCCAATGACAACTCTGAAGGCTTGCCTGCTTCGTCAGATCCGCCGACGTCAGTGGCTCCGGTTCTCCCTGGTGACCACCTCGCTCAGCTTCGCCAGCGGCTATGCGGTGCTGTGGCTGCTGGCGCAGGCCGGGTGGATCACCACTGCGTTGAGCGCGCCCTCAAGCTCGCGATTGGGGCTGATCGTTGGTGGCCTGATTCTGGCGCCAGTGATTGAGAACCTGCTGATGGTGGTGGCGCTGGCACTCCTTCAGACGGTGCTGCCCGCCCACCCAGCCGCCATGACCATGGGCGTGATCGCCGCCGTGATCCACGCCGCGGTGAATAGCTGGATGGGCATCGCAGCGCTGGTGCAATTCACGATGATGGGGGTCAGCTACTTGGCCTGGAAGCAGCACCAGGGCTCGCGAACCGCCTACTGGGTGACCGTGCTCCAGCATGCGCTCTTCAACACGCCCTCAGTGCTGTGGACGGCATTCGCTGCCGCCCCTGGGGTCACGCCTTGAGGGCCCGCCCTGAGGACGCGTGCTGAAGACACAGGTGGTGACCACACGTCGAGGTCACCCGTTTTGCGGCGCCAGCTCAAGCCGGCAGGAAGCCTTCCACCGACAAGTAGCGCTCGCCCGTGTCGTAGTTGAAGCCCAGCACACGCGGGTGGTCGCCCAGCTCGGGCAGCTTCTTGGCAATGGCCGCCAGGGTGGCGCCGCTGGAAATGCCCACCAGCAGACCTTCCTCACGCGCACTGCGACGCGCATATTCGCGTGCTTCTTCCGCATCCACCTGGATGACGCCGTCCAGCAGCGCGGTGTCCAGGTTCTTCGGGATGAAACCGGCGCCGATGCCCTGGATGGGGTGCGGGCTCGGGGCGCCGCCGCTGATGACCGGCGAGGCGGCCGGTTCCACCGCAAAGACCTTCAAGTTGGGCCAGGCCTTCTTCAGCACCTGCGCGCAGCCGGTGATGTGCCCGCCGGTGCCCACGCCGGTGATCAGCACGTCCAAGCCTTCCGGGAAGTCTTCCAGAATCTCCTGTGCGGTGGTGCGCACATGCACATCCACATTCGCACCGTTCTCAAACTGCTGCGGAATCCAGGCCCCGGGGGTCTGGGCGGCCAGTTCCTCGGCGCGGGCGATGGCGCCCTTCATGCCCTTCTCACGCGGCGTCAGGTCGAAGGTGGCGCCGTAGGCCAGCATCAGGCGGCGACGCTCCACCGACATGCTGTCGGGCATCACCAGCACCAGCTTGTAGCCCTTCACCGCGGCCACCATGGCCAGGCCCACGCCGGTATTGCCGGAGGTCGGCTCGATGATGGTGCCACCCGGCTTCAGAACGCCGCGGGCTTCCGCGTCTTCGATCATGGCCAGGGCGATGCGGTCCTTGATGGAGCCGCCCGGGTTGCTGCGCTCGGACTTGATCCAGACCTGCGACGGCTGGCCGGCAAACAGGCGCTGGAGACGGATATGGGGCGTGCGGCCGATGGTGGCCAGGACGTTGTCTGCTTTCATGGGGCGGATTCCTGCAATGAGGCCCCGATGCTAAGAGGAAATGCAACAGCCTGGGAGCCTGCAGGTTGATGCATCTCCATGGCGCTGCGGTGACGAGGAGCCCACCCCCGGTCGCGCACAAGCGCCCCGCGGCTCTGCAGTTATGCAGTTATGCAGTTATGCAGTTATGCGGTTCAACTGCTCAAGCGCTTTTCCATGAAGACCAGCTGCGGATCCGGCGCATGCGGCCCGAAGGGCTCACGCCGGTCATAGCCCATGCGCGCATACAGCGACAGCGCTTCGGCCTGGTGCACCCCGGCTTCCAGCCGCACCAGCGGAATGCCCTGGGCCCGCAAATGGGCTTCGAGTTGCTCCATCAGCGCCTTGGACAGCCCGCGCCCCCGAAAGTGCGGTTGCACAAACATGCCCTTGATTTCACCGTAGGGCTCGGCGTCCTCGTCCTTGACGACCCGCACGGCGCCACACCCCGCCAGCCACTCGGCCAGCCACACGCCCAGGAACAGCTCCTGCGCGCCAGCGGACGGCGCAGCGCCGCCTGCCTGGGGCTCGGTGGACAGCGCGGCGGCTTGCGACTGCGCCAGCAGGGATTGGGCCGCCTGGCTGCGGGGGTCGAGGGTGACGATCTGCATGACCGCATGCAGGCAATTCCCGTTCCCGCTGCGGCGCTCGCCGCCCGCGCCTATACCGGTCCGGACCTCCGCCCAGACGTTCACCCGCAAGTCCGCCCAGCCAGACCCGCGCCCTCCCCTACAATGTGCCGGTGAAGCAAGCCAGACCGCCGCTGGTGCAATCGTGGAAACACGGCACTGGAGGAAGGTCCGGACTGCATAGAGCGGCGTAGCAGCTAACGGCTGCCCGGCGAAAGCCGAGGATCAGAGCAACAGAGACGAGTCGGACGGGGCCCGCCCTGTCCGGGTGAAACGGGCAATCTCTACGCGCAGCAACACCAAGTAGGCCAGCGTTGATGCGGCTCGCAGAGCTGGCGGGTAGGTGGCACCGAGCCGTGGCAGTGATGCCCGGCCCAGAGGAATGGCGGTCACGCAGGCAGGTCCGCAAGGACCCGCCTGTGCACAGAATCCGGCCTATCGGCTTGCTTCACACTTTATTCATCGTCCCCGGACATCTGCTCCTGTTCATTGCGCTTGCGGGCCTGCTTTTGCAGCGGGGCCTCCAGGCGCTGGAGCGAGTCCACGAAACTGTCCACCGGCTTGGGCGTGACCAGGCGCAGCGACGGCGGGGGCAAGGCACTGAGGTAGTTCGGGCCCAGCCAGTGCTGCTGTTCGGTGCGTCGGCCCACGGTCAGCACCAGGCTCAGCAGCGCGATGCCGCCGATGGCCAGCGCCAGGCGGCGACGCGGACGGGGCCACACCACCGTGGCATGCCACCACACTAGCGCGGCACCGCCGATGGCCACCGCCAGCGTGTCCAGCGCCATCAGGCGCGGCCAGGACAAGGCATAGGCCAGCACCGGCAGGCTCACATCCAGCAGTTGGAAGATCAGGCTCACGGTGAGGGCCCGCCAAAGATGGGCGCCGAAGGCGAACCAGTGGCGGAAGAGCTGGGTCACCAGGGCCCAGGCGGCCGCCCAGGTCAGCGCCAGCCCCACCGGCACCAGCACGCCGCTAATGGTGTCCACCCAGGTGCTGGTGCCGTCGGTGCCGGACCAGTTGGTGAGCCACAGCACCAGCAGCCACAGCAGGCTGACCGCGGGCAGGGCCCAGGCCGGGCGCGCGTCGCGACGCAGGGGCTCGTCGGCGCGGGGCAGGAGCTGTTCCTCGGGCAAGGGGTCCAGGGCGGTGCGCAGGCGCAGCCGGGTGCCGCCCAGTTGCACGACGGTCTGCGCGGTCCAGGGTGCGGTGGCACCACCGGCCAGCCGCTGGCCGTCCAGCCAGCCGCCGTTGCGGCTGTCCAGCAGTTCCAGGCGGGCGCCGGCCTCGGTCCAGTGCAGCAGTGCATGGGCGCCGGCCAGGTGGGGGTCGGGCAGGACCAGGTCGGCGGACGGGGCGCGGCCGATGGTCAGCGGCCATTGACGGACTTTGTGGATCTCGCGGCAGTGACCCTCGCGGTCCAGGATCTCGATTACCGCGGCGTGGTCCATGCGAATCCTTGCAGGTAGTGGCGCGTCAGGCGGGTGGCATTGGCAAAGCTCACCCCCCGCGCATCGAATCGGCCCAGGGCTCCTTCGGTGGATGCATCAACATTGGTGACCAGCACCGAGACGTCGTAGAGACCTTCGAGCTTGCGATAGGCGCGCAGGCAGGCGACGGAGCGCAGGGGCGGTCCGTCCTTCTGCTGGACGAAGTCTTCGGTGCAGTAGGGGGCGGTGCGGTCTTTGTCGGCGCCGCCCAGGCGTTCATTGCGGAAGCTCGCGGAGAACTGGCGGGAGAAGCGCAGGGCGCCGAGTTTGCTGCCGTCGTACGCTTCCTGGGTGACGCCCAGGTAGCCGGTCTGCAGTTCCTCGCTGATGAAGAGCGCCTGTTCCATGCGGCATTGGGTGCGCTGCATTTGCAGGCCCTGGGCATCGGCGGGGGAGGCGCTGCCCCAGCAGCGCATGTATTGCTCCTGGGGGATGGGGAGGCGGTAGCGCGGGTGGTCGAGGCTGCGCCAGGGCTGGGCGACGAAGTTGCGCACCAGCTCGTCCTGGTAGGCCATGAGCTGTTCTTTGAGGCGGGGCCAGGCGGGGCCCTTCATGGGCGCTGCCGTGCGGCTGCGGGTGAGCAGCGCGGAGGCGTGGCTGCCGGGCACCAGGAAGCTCATCTGCTGCGAGAAGAACATGGTGGAGACGTTGACGCCGACGACTTCGCCCTCTTCGTCGAGGACGGGGCCGCCGCTCATGCCGGGGTTGATGGAGCCGGAGTAGTAGATGAGCGGATCGAAGCTGCGTTCGACCAGGCCGTTGTAGGTGCCCTCGACGACGGCAAAGGCCACATCATGCGGGTTGCCCATGGAGTAGATGCGCTCACCCTTGCCGAGCGGCCGGTCGGCGGGGCGGAAGGGCAAGGGGGCGGCGGTCATGCGGCGGACGAGGTCGGGCTTGCCGCTGAGGCGCAGGAGGGCGAGGTCGCGGCGGACGTCCACGTCCAGGAGTTGGAGGTCGCCGGCTTCACCGTCGGGGGTGGAAAACTGGAGGTGGTAGCGCTCGGGCTCGAGGGCGTGTTGGCTGACGACGTGGTAATTCGTGATGACGAGGCCGTCGGAGGTCACCACAAAGCCGGAGCCGACGGAGGCTTGGCTGCCGTTGAGCAGGGTGCGGACCTGCAGGAGCTGGGATCGGGCGCGGTCGTAGAGGCGGCGGGCGCTGGCGGAGAACTGGGTGGGGTGTTTGTCGGGTGACAGGGCTTTGGGGCCGGGGGCGTCGCCGGGAGCGGGAGGCGAGGTCGGCGCGGGAGACGCGATGCCAGCGCCCTGCCCGGTCGGGCTGGCTCCGGTCGGGCCATTGGCCGCCTGCGCCCATTGAACACCAGCGAAAAACGTGAGTCCCGCCAGCAACCCTCGCAGCACCAAAGCAGCCAGCCCGGATCGGAACGGTAGTGGCCGGGGGCCTTTGCGACACATCAAGACAGAGAACAGGTCAGACAAGCGACATTGCTCCTTCAAAGACCCCAAGGTGAACTGTGGGAGATCAGAAGCTCAAGCGTACCCTGTTGCGCCGCGATTCGTTGTCGTCGTCGCCACGTTCGGTGATACCGAGCAACAGCAGAGACCAGGGGCCCCCTGTTTCCTCCATGTCCCTTCTGCCCGGCTCCGCCGGTCATTCATTCCTTAACTTACGGAAACAGGGGGCCCCTGGTCTCCGCTTCACATCACCGAGTCACACGAACGAAAAACATCGCGCGCTTCGGACTCACCGAGTCACCAACTCAATCCTTCAACACCCCCCACAAACCGAGCAAGGCGCCCAGCGCCTTCGCTCGTCCTCAAGCAACGCCCGCGGATCTGGCTCCGCCAGGCCGCTGGGCGGCGCCCCTCGGGGGCAGGAGCGACAGCGACTGGGGGGCTAAAAATTCACCGACTGGGGGGCTACAGTTTCCAGGTCAAGGCCTCGCCGCCGCGGAGCGGCTTGAGTTGGGCGGCCTCGCCGAAGGGGACGGACTCGGGGAGCGTCCATTCGGTCTTGCGCAAGGTGACGCGAGTGGTGTTGCGCGGCAGCTGGTAGAAGTCCGGGCCGTTGAAGCTCGCAAAGGCCTCCAGCTTGTCCAGCGCTCCCGCCGCCTCAAAGGCCTCGGCATAGAGCTCCAGCGCCGACAGCGCGGTGAAGCAACCCGCACCACACACCGAGTTCTCCTTCATGACCGAGGCATGCGGCGCACTGTCCGTGCCCAGGAAGAACTTGGGGCTGCCAGAGGTGGCCGCCTTGATGAGCGCCAGGCGGTGCTCTTCACGCTTGAGCACCGGCAGGCAGTAGTAGTGCGGGCGCAGCCCGCCCATGAAGATGGCGTTGCGGTTGTAGAGCAAGTGCTGCGGCGTGATGGTGGCCCCCGTGAAACGGTCCGCCTCCGTGACGTACTGCGCCGCTTCCTTGGTGGTGATGTGCTCGAAAACCACCCGCAGCTCAGGGAAGTCCGCACGCAGCGGTCGCATGATGCGGTCCACGAAGACGGCTTCGCGGTCGAAGACGTCCACGTCCGGGTCGGTGACTTCGCCATGCACCAGCAGCAGCAGGCCTGCCTTCTGCATGGCCTCGAGCGTGGCGTAGGTCTTGCGAATGTCCGTGACGCCGTGATCACTGTTGGTGGTAGCGCCCGCCGGGTAGAGCTTGAGCGCAACCACGCCAGCCGCCTTGGCCGCGGCAATGTCGTCAGGCGTGGTGCGGTCGGTGAGATACAGGGTCATGAGCGGCGTGAAGTCCACGCCCGCCGGCACCGCGGCCAGGATGCGGTCACGGTAAGCCTGGGCCTGCGCCGCCGTGGTGATCGGCGGCTTGAGGTTGGGCATCGCAATGGCGCGGGCAAACTGGCGGGCGGTGTAAGGCACGACGCTCTGCAGCGCAGCGCCGTCACGCAGGTGCACGTGCCAGTCGTCCGGACGGATCAGGGATAAGGTGTCGCTCATAGGGCAGATTCTCGCACCGCGAAAAGAAAAAACCCGCGGCCGAGGGTGCGGGCGCGGGCTTGAGCGTGGGCTTGTGCCTTGACGTGGGCGTGGGGGCCAGCAGCGGCCCCAAGGGCCGCGGCCAGGTGCCGTCAGTGCTGCAGGATCTTGTTCAGGAAGTCCTTGGCGCGCGGCGAGCGGGCGTCCGGATTGTTGAAGAACTCGTCCTTGGTGCAGTCTTCGATGATCTTGCCGGCATCCATGAAGATGACGCGGTTGCTGACCTTGCGGGCAAAGCCCATTTCGTGCGTGACGCACATCATGGTCATGCCTTCATTGGCCAGCTGCACCATGACGTCCAGCACTTCGCCCACCATCTCAGGGTCCAGGGCAGAGGTGGGCTCGTCAAACAGCATGACGATCGGGTCCATCGAGAGCGCACGGGCAATGGCCACACGCTGCTGCTGCCCCCCAGAGAGCTGACCCGGGAACTTGTCCTTGTGAGCCATCAGACCGACCCGGTCCAGCATCTTCAGGCCCCGGGCCTTGGCGTCGTCCTTGCTGCGGCCCAGCACCTTGATCTGGGCCAGCGTCAGGTTGTCCGTCACCGACAGATGGGGGAACAGCTCAAAGTGCTGGAACACCATGCCCACCCGCGAACGCAGCTTGGGCAGATTGGTCTTGGGGTCCGTCAGGCTGGTGCCGTCCACCACGATGTCGCCGGCCTGGATGGGCTCCAGCGCATTCACCGTCTTGATCAGCGTGGACTTGCCCGAGCCGGACGGTCCGCACACCACCACCACTTCACCCTTGCGGATGCTGGTCGTGCAATCGGTCAGCACCTGGAAAGGGCCGTACCACTTGGAGACATTCTTGATTTCGATCATGGCGCAGGGACCTCAGCGAATGATGGCGATCTTCTTCTGCAAACGGCGGACCAGCATGGACAGGCTGAAGCAGATGACGAAATAGACGGCGGCAACCGCCAGATAGGTTTCGACCGGACGCTGGATGTTCTTGCCAGCGGTCTCAAAACCCTTGAGCAGGTCGTAGGCACCGATGGCATAGACCAACGACGTGTCCTGGAACAGCACAATGGTCTGGGTGAGCAGCACCGGCAACATGTTGCGGAAGGCCTGCGGCAGCACCACCAGACCCATGGTCTGGCGGTAGTTCATGCCCAGCGCATAACCCGCGAAGCTCTGCCCCTTGCTCACCGACTGAATGCCAGCCCGCATGATCTCGGAGTAGTAAGTGGCCTCGAACAGCGTGAAGGTGATCAGCGCCGTGGTCTCCGGGGCGAAGTTGCCCCAGCCCATGGCCTGCGTCACATACGGCAGCAGCAAATAAACCCACAGGATCACCAGCACCAGCGGAATGGAGCGCAGCGTGTCCACGTAGATGGCAGCCGGCACTTCCAGCCACTTGCGGCCGGACAGTCGCATCATCGCCAGCAAGGTGCCCAGAATGATGCCGCCCAGCATGGCCATCAGGGTCAGCTGGAAGGAGAAGATCAGGCCCTTGGAGACATAGGCGGTCAACGTCTCCCAGGTCAGCCGGGAAAAATCAAGATCCGTCATGTCACTTGGCCCCCAGAATGCCAGGCACGCGCACCGACACTTCAATCAGCTTGGCCACCCGGTTGATGGCAAAGCCGGAGATGAAATACAGGATGGTCACCGGCAGGAAGATCTGCAGGAAGCTGGACTGCTCGGACGCCTGCTGCGCGTACTGCGTCAGCTCCGGAATACCGATGGCAAAAGCCACGGCCGAGTTCTTGACGATGTTCATGCTTTCGCTGGTCACCGGCGGAATCACGATGCGCAGCGCCATCGGCAGCAGCACATGGCGGTAGGTTTGCGGCAGCGTCAGGCCCAGGGCCTGACCGGCGTAGCGCTGACCCTTGGGCAGCGTCAGGATGCCGGCCTTGACCTGCTCGGAAATCCGCGCCGAGGTGAACAGGCCCAGCCCCACAAACGCCAGCACCATCGGCGGCACCGACTGCGCCCCCGGAATGATCCGCGGCAGCACGTGATACCAGAGGAAGAGCTGGACGATCAGCGGAATGTTGCGGAAGAGCTCCGTCCACGCCTCACCCAGAAACGCCACCTTGCGGTTGGGCACGGTGCGCAGGATGCCCACGAGAATGCCCACCACCAGGGCCACGGCCAGTCCCAGCAGCGCCAGGGTCATGGTCCATCCCCAGGCATGCACCATCGCATCCAGGTAGGTCTCATAGCCCTTCGCGCCGAAGCATTTCGGTGCGACCTCTTCAGTCACCATGTCCGTGCAGTACAACTGCCAGTCCCAGCTCATGGCCAGCCTCCATTCATCCATACAAAAGGGGCCGCTCCGGCCGCGGCCCCATCACCCGCCGTCCAGCGCTTGCGACAAGGCGCCCCGCGGGGCGCCTTGAGGCTTGGCCAGAGCGGCTTGCTTCAGCGCTTACTTCTTGGCGTACTCTTCGACCGGCTTGTCGTTCGGGTTCGCCCAGGCCGCCTTCGTGGCTTCGGAAGCCGGCATGTTCAGCTTGGCATTGACCGGGGGAATCGGCTGCACGAACCACTTGTCATACAGCTTGGCGATCTCGCCCGACTTCATCAGGCCCTTGATGCTGTCGTCCACAGCCTTCTTGAAGGCGGGGTCGTCCTTGCGGATCATGATGGCGATCGGCTCGACCGACAGGGTTTCACCCACGATCTTGTAGTCGGCCGGCGACTTGGACTTGGCAATGTTGCCCGCCAGGATCTGGCCGTCCATCACGAATGCATCCGCACGGCCCGATTCCAGCAGCAGGAAGCTGTCAGCGTGGTCCTTGCCCAGCACTTCCTTGAAGTCCACACCATTGGCGCGCTCATGCTTGCGCAGCAGCTGCACGGAGGTGGTGCCGGTGGTGGTGGCCACGGTCTTGCCGTTGAGCTGAGCGATGGAGGTGATGCCGGAGTTGGCCTTCACCGCAATGCGCACTTCTTCCACGTAGGTCGTGACAGCAAAAGCCACGTCCTTGGCACGGGTCGAGTTGTTGGTGGTGGAGCCGCATTCGATGTCCACGGTGCCGTTCTGCACCAAGGGAACGCGGTTCTGCGAGGTCACCGGCAGGTACTTGATGTCCAGCTTGGCCAGGCCCAGCTGCTTCTGCACGTCCGACAGCACGCGCTGGCAGATCTCGACGTGATAGCCCACGTACTTGCCGTCGCCCAGGGTGTAGGACAGCGCGCCCGAAGACTCACGCACGCCCATGGTCACGCTGCCCGAGTCCTTGATCTTCTTCAGCGTATCGGCCTGGGCCACACCGGCCAGAGCGGCGCCAAGGGCCAGGACAAGCATTGCCTTTTTCATAAGTGCTCCTGCAAATTCGGAATCGAATTGTGTCTGTGAACGGGCGAAGCAGACCACGTACGGGCGGTCTGGCGGATAGGGAGTATTACGCATCTCAACGGGACCGCCCAGATGTCATGCACGATTCATGCCGTGCCGCCGCCGGGCTGGTTGAGGAACGACCACAAGGCCTGGGCGACGGGCTTGACACGCCGCGTCGTGGCCTGGCGTTCCCGATACATGCGCAACTCCATGTTCAATTCGTAATGGCCGGGCTCCGCCGCACGCACCAGCCGGCGGGCCTTCACTTCCTTCTTGACCGAGCTGGCCGGCAGGAAGGCCAGACCGTGACCTTCCAGGGCCATGGCCTTGAGGCTTTCGGCCATGTCAGTCTCGAAGACGGACTCCAGGTTCAGCGGCAGTGCGGCGTCCTTGACGATCAGCTCCACCAGACGCCCGAGGTAGGCGCCCGAGGCGTAGCTCAAGAAAGGGATTTTCTGTCCGGGATGGCCGGTGATGCGGAACATCGGCGCCCCGGCGGCGTCCGCCTTCGCATAGGCGGACAGGGTTTCGTGTCCGAGGGAGACCGACTCGTAGCGCTCCGGATCCAGCTGCAGCGGCTGGCTGGGATGGTGGTAGACCACCAGCAGGTCGCAGTTGCCTTCGCTAAGTTGCAAGGTAGCGTCGTGCACATTCAAAGCGTTCAGACGGCACTTCACCTCGCCAAAGCGCTGGCGCAGCTCCATGAGCCAGTGCGGGAAGAAGCTGAAGGACAGCGAGTGCGGAACGGCGAACTCGATCATGTCCTGCCCGGCCGACTGGTGGCTGCGCAGCATGTTGCGCGTGGCCTGGAGGTTGCCCAGCAGGTCCACCGCCTGACCCAGCAGGGTCTCGCCAGCGGCGGTCAGCCGGGTGGGATAGGAGGAGCGGTCCACCAGATCCACGCCCGCCCAGGCTTCGAGCGCCTGGATGCGCCGTGAGAAGGCAGGCTGCGTGACGTGCCGCAGCTGGGCCGAACGCGAGAAGCTGCGCGTCTCCGCCAAACTCACAAAATCTTCAAGCCACTTGGTTTCCACGAGGCGGGATTATGCCCGCGCGGCATGCGGCTGCAGGAGGCCCGCCGCTGGCACAAACCGGCGGTCTGGCCTGGCGGTCATGCCATGCGGTCAGGCCAGGCGGTCAGGCCAGAGTATCGGCCTGTGTGCCGACCGGGCTAGCGCCCTGCCCGTCCTGCTGCATGGCCCACATCTGCGCATAGCGCCCCTGCTGCGCCAGCAACTGCGCATGGGTGCCGCGCTCCACGATCTCCCCGTGCTCCATCACCAGGATCTCGTGCGCATCCACGATGGTGGACAGGCGGTGAGCGATCACCAGCACCGTCTTGTTCTGGGCAGCCGCTTCCAGTTCGGCCTGGATGGCCCGCTCGTTGCGCGAGTCCAGGGCGGAGGTGGCCTCATCAAAGATCAGGATGGGCGGGTTCTTCAGCAGCGTGCGGGCAATGGCCACCCGCTGCTTCTCCCCACCGGACAGCTTCAGGCCGCGCTCCCCCACCATGGTCTGGTAGCCCTGCGGCAGGCTGCTGATGAAGCTGTGGATGTGGGCCGCGCGGGCGGCGGCCTCCACGTCTTCCGTGCTCGCTTCGGGGCGTCCGTAGGCGATGTTGTAGGCGATGGTGTCGTTGAACAGCACGGTGTCCTGCGGCACGATGCCGATGGCCCGGCGCAGGCTCTGCTGGGTCACCTGCACCACCGGCTGGCCGTCGATGGTGATGCGGCCGCCGTCCACGTCATAGAAGCGGTAGAGCAGCCGCGCCAGCGTGCTCTTGCCCGACCCGCTGGGGCCGACCACCGCCACCTTGCGTCCGGCCGGGATCTCGAAGGACACGCCCTTGAGAATCGGCCGGTCCGGTTCATAGGCAAACACCACGTCCTCGAAGCGCACCGTGGCACCGTGCACCTGCAGCGGCTGCGCCTGCGGCGTGTCGGCCACTTCCCGCTCCTTGGCCAGCAGGCCGAACATCTTGTCCAGGTCGGTCAGGCTCTGCTTGATCTCCCGGTAGATCACGCCCAGGAAGTTCAGCGGAATGTAGAGCTGGATCATGAAGGCGTTGATCATCACCAGGTCGCCCAGGCTCATGTGGCCCTCCACCACGCCCTGGGTGGCCCGCCACAGCATGGCCACCAGGGCCGAGGCAATGATCACCTGCTGGCCGCTGTTGAGCAGCGACAGCGTGGTCTGCGACTTGAGCTGGGCGCGGCGCAGTTGCTCCAGGCTCTGGTCGTAGCGGGCGGCCTCGAAGTCCTCGTTGTTGAAGTACTTCACCGTCTCGTAGTTCAGCAGCGAGTCGATGGCCTTGCTGTGGGCGACCGAATCCAGCTCGTTGAGCTTGCGCCGGAACTGGGTGCGCCACTCGGTGATCATCACGGTGAAGCCGATGTAGAACACCAGCGCGGCGCCGGTGATCCAGGCGAACATGGCGTCGAACTTCACCGCCAGCAGGCTCAGCACCAGCACCACCTCCACCAGCGTGGGGAAGATGCTGTAGAGGGAATAGGAGATCAGCGAATGCACCGCGCGGGTGCCGCGTTCGATGTCCCGGGTCATGCCGCCGGTCTGGCGCTCGAGGTGGAAGCGCAGGCTCAGGTCATGCAAATGACGGAACACCTGCAGCGAAATGCTGCGAGAGGCCCCCTCGGTGGCCTTGGCGAAGATCAGCTCCCGCGCCTCGGTGAACAGCGAGGTGCACAGGCGCAGCATCCCGTAGGCCAGCAGCAGGCCGACCGGCACCACCATCAGGGCCTGCGGGGTACCGGGCTGCACATCCAGGCTGTCCACCAGCCGCTTGAGCAGCAGCGGCACGCTCACATTGGCGAATTTCGCGCCAATCATGAAAGCCAGGGCCACCGCGACCCGCCAGCGGTAACGCCAGAAATACGGCAGCAACCGGCCCACCGTCCGCCAATCGCCCCGGCGAGGGGGATTGGCGTCGCTTGTGGGCGAGGAGGGAACAGGGTTGGGCAATGAAGAAGACCGGCGCATGGGTAGGGTCGTGTGCTCTGGCGCGTGCTGGACGACAATGGCGCCCATTCTCACCCCGGGGCCCCCTCCTCTCCCCACTTCCTGTTGCACACCATGAGCACCCCCACACCCAAGTCTTCTGACTCCTTGCCGGCTGCGGACGCCCTGGGCCCCCGCGAACTGGTGATGCGGGTCATGCCCATGCCGGCGGATGCCAACGGCAACGGCGACATCTTCGGCGGCTGGATCATGGCGCAGGTGGACCTGGCCGGGTCGGTGCTGCCGCTGCGCATCTCCCGGGGCCGGGTGGCCACGGTGGCGGTGAATGAGTTCATCTTCAAGCAGCCGGTGTCCATCGGGGACCTGCTGAGCTTTTATGCCGAGGTCAAGCGCATCGGTCGCACCTCCATCACGGTGCATGTGGAGGTGTTTGCCGAGCGCAACCCGGCCAACCCGCATGTGGTGAAGGTGACCGAGGCCAACCTGACCTATGTGGCGATTGACCGCGAAGGCAAGCCGCGCGCGTTTGCCGAGCAGGCATAAGCCCTGCCGCTGATTGATGTCCAGCTGATTTCTTATCAACACCAGGGGGCAGGTGTCCAGGACCTCCCTTTGGGACTTTCATTTCCCCAGGCGGCCCTGCAGGATCAAACACTGCCTCACAAGCCGCCATTTTCCAGGAGACACCCCGATGCAGCCTATCCCCGCATCCACCGCCCCCACTGGCGCGCCGTCCGCGCCGGTGCCGTTCTACAAACAGCTGTATGTGCAGGTGGTGGTGGCCATCGTCATCGGCGTCCTGCTGGGCTACTTTGAGCCGCAGTACGGGGTGGCGCTCAAGCCGCTGGGGGATGCCTTCATCAAGCTGGTGAAGATGATCATTGCCCCGGTGATCTTCCTGACCATCGTCACCGGCATTGCCAGCATGAGCGAGCTCAAGTCGGTGGGCCGGGTGTTCGGCAAGGCCATGCTGTACTTCCTGTTCTTCTCCACGCTCGCGCTGGTTGTGGGCATGGTGGTGGCGCATGTGGTGCAGCCCGGTGCCGGCATGAATGTCAACGTGGCCGACCTGGACCAGAAGGAAGTGCGCGGCTATGTGGACAAGACCCATGAGCTGACCATCACTGGCTTCCTGATGGACATCATTCCGAAGTCGCTGCTGGGCTCGCTCTCGGACGGCAACATTCTGCAGACGCTGTTTGTGGCGGTGCTGTTCGGGGTGGCGCTGTCGCTGTCGGGTGAGCGCGGCAAGCCGGTGCTGACCTTCATGGAAGCGATGACGGCGCCGGTCTTCCGTCTGGTGCACATCCTGATGCGCGCGGCGCCGATTGGAGCGCTTGGCGCGATGGCCTTCACCATCGGCAAGTACGGGGTGGCAGCGCTGATCAATCTGGCGTGGCTGGTGGGCAGCTTCTACATCACGGCGCTGCTGTTCGTGCTGGTCATCCTGGGCCTGGTGGCGCGGCTGTGCGGGTTCTCGGTCATCAAGCTCATCCGCTACCTGAAGGCGGAGCTGCTGCTGGTGCTGGGCACGTCCTCGTCGGAATCGGCCCTGCCCTCGCTGATGGAGAAGATGGAGAAGGCCGGTTGCGAGAAGACGGTGGTGGGCCTGGTGGTCCCGACCGGTTACTCCTTCAACCTGGACGGCACCAACATCTACATGACGCTGGCGGCGCTCTTCATTGCGCAGGCCACCAACACCGAGCTGACGCTGGGTCACCAGATCTCGCTGCTGCTTGTGGCCATGCTGAGCTCCAAGGGTGCGGCGGGCGTCACGGGCGCGGGCTTCATCACCCTGGCGGCGACGCTGTCGGTGGTGCCGGAAGTGCCGGTGGCGGGCATGGCCCTGATTCTGGGTGTGGACCGCTTCATGTCGGAATGCCGCTCGCTGACCAACTTCATCGGCAATGCTGTGGCCACTGTGGTGGTGTCGAAGTGGGAAGGCGCGCTGGACATGCAGAAGCTGCAGCAGGCGCTGAACTCGCCGGTGGATCCAGACGACCAGCCGGTGGTGTGATGAATTGACCGCTTGGGGGCGGGGGGCGCTGCGGCGATCACCAGCCCTAGACGCGGGCCCTGCGGGGCCGGTCTTCTTGTACGGGCCCTGCGGGGCTAGTCTTCTTGAACGGGCCCTGCGGGGCCCGTGGTCGTTTCTGGCGGGTGCTCTATGCTCGACGCCATGAACCGCCTCCTTGCAGCCGCTGCACTCGCCACAGTCGCCACAGTCGCTACGCCCCCCGCTACCAGCCTCGCGATGGCGGCCGAGGCCCCCACGCCGCCGCCACCGGCGCCTGCACCTGCGGACACCACCGCCACCGTGGCCCCGATCTTCGAGGGCTACACCGCCTTCTTCCTCACAATGCCATCGCGCCTATTCAGCCAGGAAGACGCACGGCCAAAGACCAAGACTGGCCTTGGAGAACCTGCGGGGGACTTTTGGAAGTGGACGACGGGTCGCCGGGCTCACGTCCTGGAACTGCGCGGGGACGACGACATGGAGACGGTCATCGACGGACGCTGGATACGGTCGTCCAAGGCTCTTCGATTCGAAGGCGAGCCCGGCATCCCAGCCCTGGGGACCAGTGCAAAGGTCTATGCCAACGATCAAGCGATCTGCATCGAGGGGGTCCCGGCCGCTGCCAGCGGAACGGCGGGGCGGCATGTGCGGGTGACGCTGATCACCCAGCCCTACGGCCCGCGGGCGCGCCGCATCGTCCCTCCCAGCCTGTTTGCCGGCTGCTTGTCGCTGACCCGCGAGCCGGACGGCAGCATCGGCTTCTTCAAAGCCAGCTACCGCTGGCCCGAGGGCCGCCCGGAGCCTTTGGGGCTGACGCTGGAGCGATGGCGCCTCAAGGGGACGACTTTCGTTCCTGTTGGTGACAGCCGGACCCTGACCTTCGTCGAGTCCGGCAACGTCTACCGTTTCACCTCGCCCTGAGGCTTCACGCGCTCAGGGCGAGCGTCGCCTCAGAACTTCGAAAAGTCCGGCTGACGCTTCTGGAAGAAGGCCTGGAAGGCCTCGATGGCCTCGGGGCTGCGCAGGCGCGCACCGAAGATCTCCGCTTCCACCTGAATCGTCTTCAGCAGCTCTTCCTCGGTGCCCCGACGCATCAGCTTCTTGCTCTCGCGCACGGCGGTCGGCGGCAGGCTGTTGAAGCGCTCGGCCATGCGACGGGCGTAGTTCACCACCTCGCCGGCCGGCAGCACCAGATTCGCGATGCCGTATTCCACCGCCTGCTCGCCGGTGAACGGGTCACCCAGCAGCAGCTTCTCGGCGGCCCGGCGCTGCCCCATCAGACGGGGCACCAGCAAGCTGGAGCCGAACTCCGGCACCAGGCCCAGGCTCACGAAGGGCATGGCCAGGCGCGAATCGTCGGCCACATAGACCAGATCGCAATGCAGCAGCAGCGTCGTCCCGATGCCGATGGCGGCGCCGTTCACGGCGGCCACGATGGGCTTGTCGCAGCCGATCATTGCCTTCATGAACTGGAACACGGGGGCTTCCTCGTCCCGTGGCGGGCTCGCCATGAAGTCTTCGATGTCGTTGCCGGACGTGAAGATGGCGGGCTGGCCCTGGATCATCACCGCGCGCACCGTCTTGTCGTCATTGGCGGCGACCAGTGCGTCGGCCATGGCTTGGTACATCGCGCGGGTCAGCGCGTTCTTCTTCTCGGGACGGGCGATCTCGATGGTCAACACGCCGTTGACGATGGCGGTCTTGATGCTCATGGAGCGACTCCTCTTGAAACGAATTGCATGATGCTACCCACGATCCCTGATGTCACCCAGTGAATGGGCTTGAGTACTGCGCAGACCTGATCGCTTGGATGCAGCCCGAAAACGGTCTTGATGGAGGAAACCAGGCGTACGGTCAAGGTCGGCTCCTTCAATGACAACAGAGCCCTACCGCGGCTCCCCGAACGCACCCATACAGCGATTCCCGCAGCATGTCGGCCGCCCGCATCACCAAGGTCTTCAAAAAGATGCGCGTTGGCTCGGTGAATCGCAAGAGGGGGATAGGCCCCCTGTTTTCGTAAGTATTAGGGGGAGACCGCGAAGCGGGCGGAGGACATGGAGAAAACAGGGGGCCTATCCCCCTCTTGCTGGCGCTCGGTGCCCCGCCCACCACCATCCAAGGACGGCACCAACGCCCCCCCAACTTGCAGCGCTCAAACAAGCGAAGCAAAAAGGGAGAGCTCCCTCACCGCCCCAAACCGGACCGGCGCTGTCACTCCCCCTTCTCGATCGCGCCTGAGTTTACAGACGCTCGATGATGCCCGCAGCGCCCTGGCCAGCGCCCACGCACATGGTCACCATGCCGTACTTGGCACCGGTGCGACGCAGGCCGTGGATCACCGACGCGGCACGGATCGCGCCGGTGGCGCCGAGCGGGTGACCCAGGGCGATGGCGCCGCCGTTGGGGTTCACCTTGCTGCGGTCCAGCACGATGCCCTTGCTGTCCAGATCGTTCAGCACGGCCAGCGACTGCGCGGCGAAAGCTTCGTTCAGCTCCACCCACCCCAGGTCTTCGGCCTTGATGCCGGCCAGCTTCAGCGCCGCAGGAATCGCCTCAATCGGGCCGATGCCCATAATCTCCGGCGGCACCCCCCGCACGGCGAACGACACGAAACGGGCCAGCGGCGTCAGACCAAAGCGCTTCACCGCAGCTTCGGACGCCACGATCAGCGCACCCGCGCCGTCCGACGTCTGCGAGCTGTTGCCCGCCGTCACGCTGCCCTTCGCGGCGAACACCGGCTTGAGCTTGGCCAGGCCTTCCATCGACGTGTCCTTGCGCGGACCTTCGTCAATCTCCACCGTGCGCGACTTCACCACCACGCCGTCCCCATTCAGGTCGGGCTGACGATCCTTCACCTCAAACGGCGTGATCTCGTCCTTGAAGAAACCGCCTTCAATCGCAGCCAACGCGCGACGATGCGATTCCAGCGCGAACTCGTCCTGCGCCTCCCGCGACACCTTCCACTGCGCGGCCACCTTCTCGGCCGTCAGACCCATCCCATAGGCCAGACCGATGTTCTCATCGCGCTCGAAGATCGCCGGCGGGAACGACGGCTTGTTGCCGCCCATCGGCACCATCGACATCGACTCCACGCCACCGGCGATCATCACTTCCGACTCACCCACACGAATGCGGTCCGCCGCCATCGCCAGCGCCGTGATGCCCGATGCGCAATAACGGTTCACCGTCACACCGCCCACGGTGTTGGGCAGCCCCGACAGCACCGCCGCCACACGCGCGATGTTCATGCCCTGCTCCCCTTCCGGGAACGAGCAGCCGATGATCGCGTCCTCGATCACCGACGGATCCAGCCCCGGCACCTGGGCCAGCGCGGCCTGGATCACGCGGGACAGCATCTCGTCCGGACGGGTGTTCTTGAAATAGCCACGGCCCGACTTGCCGATCGGCAGACGGGTGGCAGCGCAGATGTAGGCGTCTTGAACTTGTTTGGTCATTTCTGATCCTTTCAACGATCAGCAAAAATCAATTGCGCACCGGCTTGCCGGTCTGCAGCATGCCCATGATCCGCTCCTGGGTCTTCGGATGCTCCAGCAGCGAGCAGAAATGCTTGCGCTCCAGGGCCATCAGATATTCCTCGGTCACCAGGGCGCCGGCTTCCACCTCACCGCCGCACACCACATCGGCGATCAGCGAGGCCAGATGGAAATCGTGCTGGCTGATAAAGCCACCGTCGCGCATGTTGGCCAGCTGGGCCTTCACCGTGGCGATGCCCGAGCGGCCGGCCACCGGGAAGGCGGCCTTCAGCGGCGGACGGTAGCCGGAGTCGGCCATCGCCTTGACCTGGGCCGAGGCCACGAACAGCAGCTCGTCCTTGTTGGGCACGATCACATCGCTGTCCAGCAGGTAGCCCAGCTTGCGGGCTTCCAGCGCCGAGGTCGCCACCTTGGCGGTGGCGGCATTGGTGAAGCCGTCCTTCAGGAAGGCGAAGATGTCGGCATTGGCATTGCCGGCCGACGCCATCTCGGCCGCCCGGCGCGCGATGTAGGTCAGACCGCCACCACCCGGGATCAGGCCCACGCCCACTTCCACCAGACCCACATACGACTCCATGTGAGCCACGCGACGGGCGCAATGCACCGCCAGCTCGCAGCCGCCGCCCAGGGCCAGACCGCGCATGGCGGCCACCACCGGCACATTGGCGTAGCGGACCCGCAGCATCATGTCCTGCAGCTTCTTCTCTTCCGGGGCGATGCCCTTGGCGCCCTTGGTCATAAAGACCGGCATCAGCGCTTCCAGGTTGGCACCAGCGGAGAACACGTCGTCCGGCGACCAGATCACCAGGCCCTTGTACTTCGCCTCGGCAATCTCGACGGCCTTGAGCAGGCCCTCGGTCACCGTCGGGCTGATCAGATGCAGCTTGCAGTTGATCGATGCGATCAGCACTTCGCCGTCCAGCGACCACACGCGGACTTCGTCGTTCTTGAACTCTTCGGCGCCGGCCTTCAGCGGCTCGACAGCGCCCTCGCCCACCAGCGACTCCGGGAAGGCCTGACGCTCATACACCGGCAGCTTGGCGCGCGGCTTGAACTTGCCTTCAGCGGCGCTCCACGAGCCTTCCTTGCTGTGCACGCCGCCGTTCTCGGCCACCGGGCCTTCGAACACCCAGGCGGGCAGCGGCGCGGACGACAGGGTCTTGCCGGCGTCGATGTCGGCCTTCACCCATTCAGCCACCTGCTTCCAGCCGGCAGCCTGCCACAGCTCGAACGGGCCCTGCTGCGAGCCGAAGCCCCAGCGCATGGCGAAGTCGATCTCGCGGGCGGTGTCGGCCACGGTGTCCAGATGCACCGCCACATAGTGGAAGCTGTCGCGCAGGATGGACCACAGGAACTGTGCCTGCGGATTGGTCGATTCACGCAGCAGCTTGATGCGGTCGGCGGCCGGCTTCTTCAGCATGCGGGCCACGATCTCGTCGGCCTTGCCGCCGCCGGTCACGTATTCACCGGTGGCGAAGTCCAGGCGCTGGATGTCCTTGCCGACCTTCTTGTAGAAGCCTGCGCCGGCCTTCTGGCCCAGGGCGCCCTTCTCGATCAGACCGGCCAGCACCTTGGGCGTGGCGTAGGTCGCGTAGAACGGGTCGTCCTTGAGGTTGTCCTGCATCGTCTTGACGACGTGGGCCATCGTGTCCAGGCCCACCACGTCCGCCGTGCGGAAGG
>JAIXSE010000003.1 GCA_027484825.1 Rubrivivax sp.
CGAAGTGCATCACCACGAAGTGGCCAATGCCGGCCAGATGGAAATCGGCACCAAGTTCAGCTCGCTGGTCCAGCGCGCGGACTGGCTGCAGCTGCAAAAGTACATCATCCAGAACGTGGCCCATGCCTACGGCAAGACCGCCACCTTCATGCCCAAGCCGATCGTCGGCGACAACGGCTCCGGCATGCACGTGCACCAGTCGGTCTGGAAGGACGGCAAGAACCTGTTCGCCGGTGACGGCTATGCCGGTCTGAGCGACTTCGCCCTGTACTACATCGGCGGCATCATCAAGCATGCCCGTGCCCTGAATGCCATCACCAACCCCGGCACCAACAGCTACAAGCGTCTGGTCCCTGGCTTCGAAGCCCCGGTGAAGCTGGCCTACTCGGCCAAGAACCGCTCGGCCTCGATCCGCATTCCGTATGTGGCCAACCCGAAGGGCCGCCGCATCGAAGCGCGCTTCCCCGATCCTTCCGCCAACCCGTATCTGGCCTTCGCAGCGCTGCTGATGGCCGGTCTGGACGGCGTGGAGAACAAGATCCATCCGGGCGAGGCCGCAACGAAGGACCTGTACCACCTGCCGCCGGAAGAAGACGCGAAGATCCCGACCGTCTGCCACAGCCTGGACCAGGCGCTGGAATACCTGGACAAGGACCGTGCGTTCCTGACCAAGGGCGGTGTGTTCACCGATGCCTACATCGATGCCTACATCGACCTGAAGATGCAGGAAGTGCAGCGCTTCCGCATGACCACGCATCCGGTCGAATTCGACATGTACTACTCGCTCTGATCGAGCGCCATGTGTCCCTCGGGACTCTGTCAGCCCGGCCTCCGGGCAACCGCCCGGTCCGGGCAGCCCTCAGCGGGGCGAGCTCATCGGGCGGCGGCAGAGCAGCGAGGCGCCACACACAAGGGATGGCCCGCCGGGTCATCCCTTTTTTTCTGGGGCGGCGCGTGGAGAGTTCCCGAACCGTACACCTCGCAACAGGCGGCTGCAAAGCTTCCATCCCGTAAAACCCCAGCTTGCGTCACAATGAGTATCGACTTCGGTCATTTGGATGCGAGCAATGCGAATCAAGCGGGTTGGGTCTATTCAGGGGGGCACGAGCTTTGCGGTGGCGATGGCCATCGTTGGGCTGGCCGGTCCGGCGTCTGCGCAGGCGGTGGTCTACCGTTGCCCGGGGCCACCGGTGCTCTACACCGACGCCCTCTCGGCCAAGGAAGCCCAGGAGAAGGGTTGCCGCAGCATCGACGGCACTCCCATCACGGTCTTCTCGCCCATCAAGCCCAAGGCGGGTGGCAGCACCGCGCCGGCGGCGTCTGGAGCGCCCAATGAACGGGTGGACCCCAAGGACCAGAAATCCCGCGACAACGAACGTCGCCGGGTGCTGGAGCAGGAGCTGCGCGAAGCGGAAGAGCGGCTGGCCAAGCTCCAGAAGGAATTCAACAACGGCGAGCCGGAACGCCAGGGCAACGAGCGCAACTACCAGAAGTATCTGGACCGCGTGGCGGAGCTCAAGGCCAGTGTGGCTCGCCAGGAAAGCGACATCCAGGCCATCAAGCGCGAGCTCTCCAAGATTCCTCCCTGACCTGACTGCCAGGTGGGGGCGGCCGACCCGGCCGACCCGACCGACCTGGCCTCTAGGGCCGGTGCGGGACGTCCGGAGCATGCGCATCGATGAGGATGCACGGTGACTCCGATGACTGCCAAGACTCCGCCGCCCAGTGCGGCGCACCCCTATCAAGCCTTTGACCTGCTGGCCACCCTGGTGGCGGTGGTGGGGCCGGACGGGACCTGCGAATTCGCCAACACCGCCGTCGAGACGCTGTTCAACCTGCCCCGCCGGGCGGTGCAGGGCAGCAATCTGCTCGACTGGTTCCCCGACACCAGCCGTCTGCTGGAAGCGCTGGAGGGGGTCTCCCGCAACGACTTCTCCAGCAGCCGCTTTGACGCGCAGATCCGTCGCGGGCCACGTGCCCATGACGATGTGCTGCCGGTGCATGTCATCGTCAGCCAGACGGATGATCCGCAGCGGCTGGTGATTGAGCTGATCGAAAACGAGCAGCAAAGCCGCCAGGACCGGGAGGAGCGCAATCTCGACCAGGTCCGCTCCACCAAGGAGCTCACCCGCAATCTGGCGCACGAGATCAAGAATCCGCTGGGCGGCATCCGTGGGGCGGCGCAGCTGCTGGCGCTGGAGCTGCAACCCACCGACCTCTGGCCCGAGCTGGAGGAATACACCGAAGTCATCATCCACGAGGCCGACCGGCTGCAATCGCTGGTGGACCGTCTGCTGGCGCCGCACCGCCGGGCCCAGGTGGTGGGGGATGTGAACATCCACGAGATCTGCGAGCGGGTGCGCACCCTGGTCCAGGCCCAGTATCCGCGCGGCCTGCGACTGCAGCGCGACTACGACATCTCATTGCCTGACTTCCGCGGTGATCGCGAACAGCTCATTCAAGCGGTGCTCAACATTGTCCAGAACGCGGCGCAGGCCTTGCATGAGCGCATTGCTGCGGGCGATGCCGTCATTCATTTGCGCACCCGTGTGGCCAGACAGGTGACGATTGGCAAGCAGCGCTGGCGCTTGGCATTGGAATTGCATATTGAAGATAACGGCCCGGGCGTACCCGAGGAGATCAAGGACCGCATCTTTTTCCCGCTGGTGTCGGGCAGGGATGGGGGCTCTGGTCTCGGGTTGACGCTGGCACAGACGATTGCCCAACAGCACCAGGGGATGATTGACTGTGACAGCCAACCGGGCCGGACCGATTTCCGAATCACCCTGCCTTTACCCTGACGCATCGCCACAAGCGCGCGCATAAGGTGAAGGGGAGCCTTAGATGAAGTCGATCTGGATTGTTGACGACGACCATTCCATTCGTTTTGTGCTTGAGAAGGCGCTGACGCGCGAAGGCCTGCCGGTGCGCAGCTTCAGTCAGGCGCGTGAGGTGCTCGCGGCGCTGGAGGAAGATTCACCGCAGGTGCTGGTGTCGGACATCCGCATGCCGGGCGGCTCGGGCCTGGAGCTGCTGAGCACGATCAAGAAGCAGTTGCCGGGTCTGCCGGTGATCATCATGACGGCCTATTCCGACCTGGACAGTGCCGTCTCCGCCTTCCAGGGCGGGGCCTTTGAATACCTGCCCAAGCCCTTTGATCTGCCGCGTGCGGTCGAGCTGATCCGCCGCGCGCAGGAGGAAAGCCAGCGCGAAGCGGTGGCCGAGGAAACGCAGGTCCAGATGCCGGAAATGCTGGGCCAGGCCCCGGCGATGCAGGACGTTTTCCGGGCCATTGGCCGCCTGAGCCAGAGCCATGTCACGGTGCTGATTACCGGCGAGTCGGGCTCGGGCAAGGAACTGGTGGCCCGGGCGCTGCACAAGCACAGCCCGCGGGCGGACGGACCGTTCGTGGCCATCAACACCGCGGCCATTCCGAAGGACCTGCTGGAGTCCGAGCTCTTCGGCCATGAGCGCGGCGCCTTCACCGGCGCCCAGGCCACGCGGCGCGGCCGCTTCGAGCAGGCCGAAGGCGGCACGCTCTTCCTCGATGAAATCGGCGACATGCCGCTGGACCTGCAGACGCGGCTGCTGCGCGTGCTCTCGGACGGGCAGTTCTATCGGGTGGGCGGCCACAGCCCGCAGCGAGCCAATGTGCGGGTGGTCGCGGCCACCCATCAGAACCTGGAGACGCTGGTCAAGGAAGGGCGCTTCCGCGAAGACCTGTTTCACCGTCTCAATGTGATCCGTCTGCGACTGCCGCCGCTGCGCGAGCGGCGTGAAGACGTGCCGCTGCTGGCGCGCTACTTCCTGCAGCGCAGTGCAGCCGAGCTGGGTGTGGAGCCCAAGCGGCTGTCCGAGGCGGCCCTGCAGCGCCTGGTGAATTTCGACTTCCCTGGCAACGTGCGCCAGCTGGAGAACATCTGCCACTGGCTCAGCGTCATGGCGCCGAGCCTGGTGGTGGAAGCCAAGGACCTGCCGCAGGAGCTGCTGGCGCCGGCCGGTGGTGGCGGCAGCGGTTTGTCCGAGACCGTACCGGTGAGCAGCGGGCTGACGAGCAGCCAGCCGCTGCCGGTGGCCGCAGCCGGGGCCGTGCCGATCAACCCGTCGCCGGACGCCTGGGTGGCGGAGATGGCGCGGGAAGCTCGCCGGCTGCTGGCAGCGGGCGAGCCGGATGTGTGGGATGTGCTGACCCGACGTTTCGAGGCCAGCCTCATCCTCACCGCGCTGGACCTGACCCGTGGACGCCGCATCGAGGCGGCGCAGAAGCTGGGCATCGGGCGCAACACCATCACGCGCAAGATCCAGGAACTCAACCTGGATGCATGATGCAATGGCCTTCGGGGCGGCGCACTGTGAAGTGCGCGGTCCCGGAGGCTGACCGCTGCGGCCGCTTGTGTTGATGCGGGTGCCAAGGCGTGCGCTGGCGCGGCCCTGAGCGTGGCGCGTGAGCCTTAGGAATTTGTGGACTGAGTGGGCTGCGGACCCTCTTGGGCCTGCTTTCGCTGCTTGTCCAGCCACACGCCCAGCCCCTGGGCGTTCAATTCCACATCCATCTCCAGCAGCCGGGCCACCTGCGCTGGCGGCATTGTGGCGTCCGCATCGTCGCCCCCTTCATTGCCGACATCCCTGCTCAAGTGCGTCGCCACGCCGCGCTGATACAGCGCCAGCAGCTCGCGCTTGAGTGCGGCGTGACGGTCCGGCGCGTCCTGCAGCGCAAGGGCGATGCGTGCCATCTCCTGGATCTGTCGGATCAGCAGATCGGCCAGCCGCTGCACATCGGCGGCATCACGGCCGACCGCGCCGTAGTGGGTGAGGAACATGCGCCGCGGCTGTGTCTGCAGCATGCGCTGGATGGATGCGACCAGGGCCTCGGGTTCGAACTGCACTGGCGTGCTGGTGGGCAGGATCCAGGCCAGTCCCTGCGCATCATCGAATTCGCGATAGGACAACCCGAAGGTATCTCCGGTGAACCAGCCGCCGCTGGTCTCATCCCAGATGCAGTGGTGATGACGGGCATGGCCCGGCGTGTCGATCAGCCGAAGCGTGCGCCCGCCCAGCCTCACCTGCTGCTCATCGCTACTGGCCACCGTACGCGATTCCGGCACGCCGACCAGCGTGCCGTAGGACCGCTGCATCTCCGCTTCCCCATACACCGCCAGGGCCCCGGCCCACAGCGCGGACGGATCCACCATATGCCGCAGGCCTCGGGGATGGACCAGCAAACGCGCGGACGGCAGCGCCTGCATCAGCGGCCCGACACCGCCGGCATGGTCCAGATGCACATGGGTCGGGATCACCCAGTCCACTGCCTCCACGGACAGCCCAACGGCGGCCAGGGTGCCGAGCAGTCGGGGCACCGCGTGACGGGTGCCGGTATCGATGAAGGCGGCGCGGCCGCTGTCCAGCACCAGGTAGGCGGCATCGAAGTGATCGCGCTGGAAGGCGGTGTCGATGGCGTAGACGCCGTGACCCAGGTCCTGGGCGTAATTGGGCAGGGCAGGCAGGGCGGGCAGCCGAGGCTGAGCGGGCCGGGGAGGCTGGGTCAAGGGAACTCCTTCGTTGTCTGAGCTCAACGGATCCTTTGTTGGCGGGGGACGGCCATCATTGCAGCGTATTCAACCACCTCACGAAGGCCATCAGCCGCATTGACGGCATGGGTGAGCCTCGTTCCAGCTCTGCGGCCAGCAGGCGGGCGCGCAGGAAGCGACCGCGTTCGCCGGGCAGTCGCACGGTGGCGGGGGGCTGGCGGGGCCATTCATCGCCGCAGACCTTGCGCGCGTCGGCCTCCCGCACGAAGAAGTCTCCGTCCTTGCGTCGAACGGCCACTGGCACGCTCCGGAACTCTCGCCACCGCCCTTCTTCCACCCGCAGGGCCAGGCCTTTTGTGCCGCGCAGCATCATCTCGGACAACTGCATCAGCGGCGACGACAGCATCACCGCGCCCAGGCCGATCAAGTTCACGGCGGCCAGCACCGCCACCATTGCATTGCCGGTGCGCCACCCGTGAACCAGGGCGGCTGCGAGGGCGGCCATCACCCCGAGCCGCAGGGCCAGCGACAGCCATTCGCGCGCGCTCATGCGTGCCGGCTCCAGGCCCTCACGGGGCGCCAGGCCTCGGGATGATCCCAAAGCGATCGAATGCCACTCACCATGCGGGGAGCCCTTGCTGCGTCACGAGGCTGAAGTTTGCGGCAAGATGTTGATTCTTCGCCATGAGACAACCCCTCGGAGACACGATGGCCGTAAAACAGATCCTGAAGATGGGCGATGCACGCCTGCTGCGCCAGGCCAAGCCGGTCGAGCGATTTGACACGCCCGAGCTGCGTGACCTGCTGCAAGACATGTTTGACACCATGGTTGCGGCCAATGGTGCTGGCTTGGCGGCGCCGCAGATTGGTGTGGACCTTCAGGTGGTGGTGTTTGGCTTCAACCGAAACGAGCGCTATCCCGAGGCTCCTCCGGTGCCGATGACGGTGCTCATCAACCCGACGATCACCCCCATCGGTGACGACCAGGTGGACGGCTGGGAGGGCTGCTTGTCGGTCCCGGGGCTGCGGGGCATGGTCCCGCGCTGGCAGCGCATTCGCTACCGGGGCTTTGATGCCAAGGGGGAGCCGATCGACCGTGAGGTGGACGGTTTCCATGCCCGCGTGGTGCAACATGAGTGTGACCACCTGGTGGGTATCCTGTACCCCATGCGAATCAAGGACTTCACCCAATTCGGTTTTACCGAAGTCTTATTCCCTGGCATGGACCCTCGCAGCGACGATTAGCCGCCCCCAGCCCAGGCACGCCCGCCCACCGCCATTCCTGTGCAAAGCCACCCAGCTCCCCACCCCCCCAGGCGAGCCGACTGATACTGGTGGCAGACAGCGAGTGATGGGGACGGGCGTGAGGCGGGGGGTATTGACGGAAGTAAAAGGGGGAGCCCGCGGAGCGGGCGGAGGACATGAAGTCAATACCCCCCGCCTCATGCCCGTCTCGCTCCCCCCCAGCCCCCAGGTACGGGCCCCAACCCCTTGACGCCCTCGCAACACCGCGTCAAGTTGTAAGCACCCGTCCACCACTTCATGTCTGATCCGTTAAAGAGACTCCTACCGGCGGAGCCGATTGCATGACCATTCTGTCGTTCTCCTCACGCTCACTGCAGACGCCTTGTCCAACTGCGCCGTGGGCGAGTCGTTTTGGTGGTGCGGTGGTGACGGCGCTGCTTGCGCTGCTCGCTGTGGCCGCTGGCAGCACGTCCGCCTTGGCCGCCTCTGCCGACCCGGGCAGCCCAGCCGTGCAAGGCATCCAAGGCGACGTCCCCACCCGCGCTGGTCGGGTGGCGGAGGTCAGCAGTGGGGTCTGGATCTACGACCCTGAAGGGCGCGAATGGCAGCAACTCCAGCGCAACCAGAGTGTGGGCGAAGGCGACCGCCTCCGTACCGACGAACGTGCTGGTGCCACCCTCAGTGTCGGCTCCAGCACCCTCTGGATCGACGAACGCTCCGAAATCGAATTTAACGCCCTCTCCGAACAACGCGTCTCCGTCCAAATTGTGCGCGGCGGTGCCGGCATCCGCCTGCGCTCCCCCCAGGCCGCCGACGAATGGACCTTCCAAACCCTGGAAGGCCGCTTCTCCTTCGAACGCGAAGGCCTCTACCGCATGAGCCAGCTCGACCGCGGCACCCAGGCCCAGGCCTGGCAGGGCAAACTGCGCTTCGACTCCCGGGCCATGGATGTTCCGCCCGTCTTTGTCACCACCAACGAACAAGCCGAATTTTGGTGGGACAACGGCCCCCGCACGGAACGCCAGCCGCTCCAGCGCGACGCCTTCGCCCAGATTTTGCTCACCGACGAACGCGCCGCCATCCAGCTGGCCGTGCCCGCCAACGTCGTCTCCCCCGAGATGACCGGCGTCGAAGACCTCGGCCGCTATGGTGCCTGGCAACAGTCGCCCGAATACGGCACTGTCTGGGTCCCCACCACCGTCGTTGTCGAAGACTGGGCCCCCTACCGCTATGGCCGCTGGGTCTGGAGCGCCCGCTGGGGATGGACCTGGGTGGACGACATGCCCTGGGGCTTCGCCCCCTTCCACTACGGCCGCTGGGCCTACTGGCAAAACCGCTGGTGCTGGGTCCCCGGCCCCTACGAACCGCGTCCTGCCTATGCGCCGGCGGTGGTCGGCTGGGTCGGCGGTGCGGGCCTGAGCATCAACATCTGGAGCGGCGGACGCCGCCCGCCTCCGCCGCGCTACGGCGCCTGGGTGCCCCTGGCCCCGCGCGAGGTCTACTACCCCCCGGGCCGCTACTCCAACGACTACTGGCGCCGCGTCAATCCCCGCATCGAGCCGGGCCGCGTGCCACGCCCCAACGACCCGGTGCCGCAGTTCCGATTTGAACGCGAACATGGCCGCCTGTTCACCGCCATGCCGGTCACCCGACCGCTGCCGGTGACCGAGCCGCGCATGCCACTGCGGTCCGGTCAGGAGCGCCCGGGCATGGTGACGGGCGGGCGACCGGACGGACGTCCGGAGCCACGCCCTGATGGTCGTCCGGACGGCCGCCCCGGCGGCACCGCCCCCGGCCAGGTGCGACCCATCCAGGCCCCGACCCCGGCCCCGGGCGCGCAACCGGGCCGTGGCAATGACGGTCGCCCGCTCCAGCCCACTCCAGTGCAGCCGATGCCGGCCCAGCCGGCACCGCAACACAACGGCGTGCGCCCGATGACGGGTGCGCCGGAGACCAGCCGGGACGAGCGCTTCCAGCCCCAGCGCAACTGGCGCGATGAGCAGAACGAACCGGGGCGCCGAGACGACGGCCGATTTGGCGTGCCGGTGCCGAACCGGGTGGAACCGCGAGCGGATCCGCGGGTGGAGCCCTCTCGCGAGCCCTCTCGCATCGAGCAGCCACGCATTGAGCAACCCCGGATCGAACAGCAGCGGATCGAACAACCGCGCATCGAGCAGCAGCGCATCGAGTCGCCTCGCTTTGAACAGCCTCGCAACGAATCGCCGCGTGTGGATCCGCGTTGGCAGCCGACGCGCGAGCCGACCCGCGAGCCGTCCCGCGAAGTCCGGGAGACCCCGCGCATGGAAATGTCCCGCCCGGTGATGCCGCTGCAGCAGCCTCAGCCGCAGGCCATGCCCCAGCCGCAACCGCAACCGCAGCCGCAGCCACAACCCCAGCGCGTTGAGCCGCCGCGACGGGACATCGGTCCGCGACCGGGCGCTCAGCCGCAGCCGGTGCGACCCGCGCCGGACCAGAAGGCCGAGCCCATCCGGCAGCGCGGCGACGAGCGTCGCCAAAACGAGCGCTGAACGGAGCGCTGAGGGGAGCTCCTGATGAACTCCCCACTGATTGGCCCAATTACGGCCGCGCCAGCGCCTCCACCGGATCCAGCCGCGCCGCATTGCGGGCCGGCAGGAATCCGAAGATCACCCCGATCAGGCTGGACACGCCGAACGCGCCCAGGATCGCCGTCGTGGAAATCATCATCCGGAAGCCCGCGGCGCCGGCGAGATAGTCGAACAGCAGGCTCACCCCGACCGCCAGCCCCACCCCCAGCGCGCCGCCGATCAGGCACACCAGCACCGCCTCGATCAGGAACTGCCGCAGGATGTCGCTCTGCCGCGCTCCCACGGCCATGCGCACGCCGATCTCCCCGGTGCGCTCGGTCACCGACACCAGCATGATGTTCATCACCCCGATCCCGCCCACCAGGAGCGAGATCAGCGCAATCGACGAGATCAGCAGCGTGATGGTGGCCGTGGTCTGCTCCACCGTCTTGCGGATGCTGTCGGTGTTCATCAGGAAGAAGTCGGTGCGCCCATGCCGCTGGGTGAGCAGGGTCTTGATGCCTTGCTCCGCCGCCGCATTGGGCACCGCGTCGCTGACCCGCACCGTGATGCTGCGCAGGTAATCCTGGCCGGTCATGCGGCTCATCGCCGTGGTGTAGGGCAGCCAGATGTTGATCGAGTCGTCGTTGCCGAAGGCGCTCGCCTTTTTCTCGGTCACGCCCACGATCCGCACCGGCACGCTGCCCAGCAGAATCACCTCGCCCAGCGCCGACTCGCCGTTCGGAAACAGCGTCTTGCGGGCGTTGTCGTCGATCACCGCCACCTGGGCCTGCGCCCGCACGTCCTGCTCATCGAAGGCACCGCCCTGCGCGAAGGTATAGCCGTAGACGCGGAAGTACTGTCCCCCGACGCCAGTGATGGTGGCCGTGACGTCCACGTTGCGATAACGCAGGCCGGCGCTGACCGCCACGGAGGGCGAGACGCTGTCCACATAGTCCAGCTGCGCCAGTGCCGTGGCGTCGCCCGCTCGCAGCGTGCGGATGGCTGCCGCCTTGCGGTCACCAAAGCCGCTGCCCGGCATGATGTTGATGGTGTTGGTGCCCATCGAGCTGATGTCGGCCAGCACCTTCGCCCGCGTGCCCTGTCCCAGCCCCACCACCGACACCACCGACGCAATGCCGATGATGATGCCCAGCATGGTCAGCAGCGTGCGCAGGCGGTGGGCCACCATGGCGCGCAGGGCCATGCGGGCCGCCTCCGCCACCCGGCCGATCACCGCCTGCCAGGAGGCGCTGGCCGGGGCTGCAGGCGCTGCCGCCTTGGTCACCGGCGCTGAGGCGTCGTCGCGGCGGCGGTCGGCCACGATGACGCCGTCGCTGATCTCGATCACCCGCTGCGCATGGGCGGCCACCTGCGGGTCGTGCGTCACCAGAATGATGGTGTGCCCATCCGCATGCAGCTCTTCCAGAATCTTCATCACCTCGCGGCCGCTGGCCTGGTCCAGCGCGCCGGTCGGCTCGTCGGCCAGGATGACGTCGCCGCCATTCATCAGCGCCCGGGCAATCGACACCCGCTGCTGCTGGCCGCCCGACAGCTGTCCGGGCCGATGCGACAGCCGCTCGGCCAGGCCCAGCCGCGTCAGCAGTTCCTGCGCGCGCTGATGGCGATGCTCCGCCTGCGTGCCCGAGTAGATGGCCGGGATCTCGACATTGCCCAGCGCATTGAGGTCGCCCAGCAACTGGTAGCGCTGGAAGATGAAGCCAAAGTGCTCCCGGCGCAGGCGCGCCAGTTCGTCCGGCCCCATGGCGCCGGTCTCCTGGCCCGCCACGCGGTAACTGCCGCGGCTGGGGCGGTCCAGGCAGCCCAGGATGTTCATCAAGGTGGACTTGCCGGAGCCCGAGGGGCCGATGATGGCCACCATCTCGCCGGCCTCGATGCTCAGGTCCACATCCCGCAGCACGGCCACGACGCCGTCGCCGGCCGGGAATTCGCGGACCAGGCCGCGCAGTTCAAGCAGCGCGGCCATTTACATCGGGGGCGGGCCGCGACGGCCGCCTTCGTTGGACGTGGCGTCGGCCAGGGCTTCACTGGTCACCACGCGTTCGCCTTCCTTCAGCCCTTCGAGCACCTGCGCCCGCACCCGGCTGTTCAGGCCAACGCGCACGGTGCGCGGCTCGATGCGGCCGTCCGGCTGCTGCACCCGCACGGTGTAGCGGCCTTGCGCGTCCTTCTTCCCCAGCGCCGCGGACGGCACCAGCAGCACCCCCTTGGCCTGGTCCAGCACGATGGTGGTCTGCGCCGTCATGTTGATGCGCAACTGGCCGCTGGTGTTGGGCACGTCGAAGATGCCGTTGTAGTAGATGGCGCTGGTGGTCGAGCTGGAGCTGCTGGTGGAGCTGCTGGTGGTGCTGGTGCTGTCCGCCAGCGTGGTGTCGCCCGGCTCGATGGCCCGCAGACGGGCTTCGATGCGGCGGTCTGGCTCGCCCAGCAGCGAGAAGTAGACCGGCATGCCGGGCTTGACCCGCGGCACATCGGCTTCGGAGATCTTGGCCTTGATGGTCATGGTGTCCAGACGGGCCAGCTTGATGATGGTGGGCGCCGACTGGGTGGCGTTCACCGTCTGACCCTGCTCGGTGACGATGGCCACCACCGTGCCGTCCATCGGCGCGACAACGCGGGCGTAGCCCAGGTTCACCTGCGCCGTGTCCACATTCACCTTGGCCTGGGCCACCAATGCCTGCTGCGAGTCCACATCCGCGCGGGCGGTGCCCAGACTGGCTTCGGCGGTTTCCAGATCGGCCCGTGCCCCGGCATCGGCCTCGTTCAGGGCGCGTTGACGTTTGAGGGTGAGCTCGGCCTGGGCCAGCGTGGCGCGGCGCGAGGCCAGCAGCGCTTCGGCGCTGCGCAAGGAGGCCTGTGCGTCGCGCAAGGCGTTCTGCTGGGTCAGGGCGTCGATCTCGGCAATCAGCTGGCCTTCCTTGACCTTGTCGCCCAGGGCCACATGCAGGCGTTTGACTTCACCGGTGGCCCGGGCGCCGACGCTCACCAGCTTGAAGGCGTTGATGGTGCCGGTGGCCAGCACCGACTCTTCCAGGTCGCCGCGCTCGACCACCGCGGTGGTGACCTGCGGCGGCGGCGGCGGTGTGAACCAGACCCGCTTGATGATGAAACCCAGCACCGCCACAACGACCAGCAGCAGCACCAGCCGCCCCGGTCTCAACCATGTCTTCATTCGGAAATCCTCAGGATGCAAGGGTGTTGTCGTCGCTCCAGCCGCCACCCAGCACCTTGTAGAGCGTGATGCGGTTGAGCTGTTCGGTCAGGCGCAGGGTGATCAGCGACTGCTGCGCTGAATACAGCGAGCGCTGGGCATCCAGCACGTCCAGTTGCGTGCTGCTGCCGGCCCGGTACTGCACTTCGGCCAGCCGGAGTTGCCGCTCGGTGGCCGCCAGCAGCGTCTGCTGCGTCGCCAGACGGTCGGCCAGGGTGGCGCGGATGGAGAGCGCATCGGCCACTTCGCGGAAGGCGGTCTGCACCGTCTTGTCGTAGGTGGCCACGGCGATGTCCCGGCTGATCTCGGCCTGACGCACGGCCGCGCGGCTGGCACCGGCATCGAAGATCGGCAGGGAGACGGAAGGCCCCAGCGACCAGTTGCCAGCGCCCGACTTGAAGAGGTCGGACAGGTCAGAACTGGCCCGGCCGGCACTGGCCGTCAGGCTGATGGTCGGGAAGCGGGCGGCGCGGGCGGCGCCGATGTCCGCATGGGTGGCGATGAGCGACTGCTCGGCCGAGCGCACATCCGGCCGGCGCAGCAGCACGCTGGACGGCACGCCGGCGGGCAGGTCCACCAGGGTGCTCACATCGGCGGCGGCATCGGGCGCCTGCGGGCGCAGCGCGTCGGGCAGGGCGGCGCCGAGCAGCAGCTCCAGCGCATGACGGTCCTGCTCCAGCGTGGCGGGATAGGTGGCGACATCGGCGCGGGCGCTTTCGACGGCGGTGCGGGCCTGCGCGAGCGCCAGGCCCGAGACGGCGCCGACGGCATGGCGACGTTCGGTCAGCGCCAGCGTCTGTTCCTGGCTGGCCAGCGTCTGCTGCGCCAGCGCCTGGCGCTGGAGATCGGCCGCCCAGGTGAGCCAGGCGCTGGCGACTTCGGCCACCAGGCTGATCTGCACGCTCTGGCGCGTGGCATCCAGGCCCCAGAGTGAGGCCTCGGCCGAGGCACTCAGGTTGCGCACGCGGCCGAAGACGTCCAGCTCGAAACTGGTCATCGCGAGCTGAGCGGAGAAGGCGTTGGTGGTGGTGCTGTTGCCTGAGCCGCTCCCTGCACTGCTGCCGGAGCGCGATGCGCTGGCGCCGGCCGTGAGGGTCGGCCAGCGCTGTGCGTCGGTCTGGACCAGCGCGGCGCGGGCCTTGTCCACGTTCAGGGCTGCCACCCGCAGGTCGCGGTTGTTGGTGAGCGCCAGGGCGATGGTGTCCTTGAGGCGGCCGTCGCTGAACACGCTGCGCCAGGGCAGGGCGGCGGCATCGCGGGCGGCGGGCGCGCCTTCCTGCGGAACGGCAGGCGCCGGGCGGTGATAGTCGGGCGCCAGATTCACGCAACCAGCCAGCGCCAGGCCCAGCACCAGGGCTGAACCGGAGCGCCAGCCCGGCTGCAGGCGCGCACGGGCATGAGTCATTCGGCAATCATTCATTGAGAGGCGGCGTGATGATGCCGTACGGCCGCCGGTCGTTGTTGGCTCAGCAGTAAAGTGAGTTTGTCAGACTTGATGCAATGCAGTGATCAACGCATTGCATTGCTCAATGTCACGATTCATTCACGACGGGCTGCGCGGCGAAGGCGATGAAGGCGCCGCCGTTGGCGTTGCCGGCGCTGTTGCTGTCGCAGCGGGCTGCAGCGACCTCAGCAGCGCCGCATTGAATTCCTCGGGCGCTTCAACCTGCGGTGAATGCCCCCGCTCCGGCAGTTCCACCAGACGGCTGCCGGGAATGGCCTGCGCGGCGCGGCGGCCCAGGGTCGGATAGTCGCCCAGTTGACGCTGCAGCTCCGGCGTCGCGCGTGCGGCGCCCGGGGCGGTGCGGTCCTTCTGGCCGATGATCAGCGTGGTGGGCACGCGGATGCGGTCCAGTTCATGCACCACCGGCTGGGTGAACATCATCTCGGAGGTCTGGGCCTGGTTCCAGGCGAAGGTGTCGCGGCCTGGGCCGTTGTAGAGCCCCGCCAGCATGGACACCCAGCGGCCGTATTCGGGCTTCCAGTTGCCGTGGTAGTAGTAGCGCTGCTGGTAGGCCTTGATGGACTCGACGCTCGCCTTGAGTTCCTGCTGGTAGAGCGTGTCCACCGAGGCGTAGGGGACGCCCAGCGCCTGCCAGTCTTCCAGGCCGATGGGGTTGACGACGACCAGTTGTTCGACGCTCTGCGGATACTGCAGTGCATAACGCAGCGAGAGCATGCCGCCGATGGAGTGGCCGATGATGGTGGCGCGCGTAATCTTCAGGGACTGCAGCAGGGCGTGGGTGTTGGCCGCCAGTTGCTGGAAGCTGAACTGGTAGCCACGCGGTTTGCTGGAGGCGCAAAAGCCGATCTGGTCCGGCGCAATGACGCGGTAGCCGGCGCCGGTGAGGGCCGCGATGGTGGTCTCCCAGGTCGCGCCGCAGAAGTTCTTGCCGTGCAGCAGGACGGCGGTGCGACCGTTGGGGCGGCCTTTGGGGGCCACATCCATGTAGGCCATCTCCAGCGTCTGCTGCTGGGAGCTGAAGCGGAAGCGTTGCTGGGGATGGGGGTAGTCAAAACCTTCGAGCTGAGGGCCGTAGCTTGGGGCGGCATCGGCAGCGACCGCAGCAGTGCCGGGGGCGGGGGTGGCCGCACCGGCGGACACCGTGAGGCCGAGGGCGGCGGCCCCGACGCTCAGGCGGATCAGGGACAGAACAGGCAGGTGGGGCATCAGAACATCCTCAATCTGTAGATCCTCAGAGCATCGGGCGCAGCTGTTTCCAGACGTTGTCCAGCATCACCGGGTGGGCCTTGGCCAGCGGGTGGATGCGGTCGGGCTGGAACCAGTCGGCGGCATCAGTGCGGTCGGCGACGCCGGCGAGGAGGAAGGGCACAAGGGGCACCTTTTCTTCCTGGGCGACGGTCTTGAAGCCGGCTTCGAATTCGCGGGTGTAGCTGGGGCCCATGTTGGGCGGGATCTGCATGCCGACGATGAGCACCTTGGCCCCGGCCGCCTTGCCGGCCTTGACCATGGCGCGCAGGTTGTCGCGGGTGCTGGCCAAGGGCAGGCCGCGAAGGGCGTCGTTGCCGCCGAGCTCGATGACGAGGAGGGTAGGCTGGTGCTGCTTGAGCAGGGCGGGCAGGCGTGCGAGGCCGCCGGAGGTGGTGTCGCCGCTGATGGAGGCATTGACGACGTCGGCGGTGAGTTGCTGGTCCTTGAGGCGCGCCGTCATGAGTGCGACCCAGCCAGTGCCGCGGGCCAGGCCATACTCGGCGGAGAGGCTGTCGCCCAGGACCAAAATGCGGCGGGGGGATGCGGTTTTGGCGGTTGAAGGGGGCGTCTTGGTGGCGGCTGCGGGCTTTTCTTGTGCGGTCGCAGGTCCAGCCAGAGACACCGCCAAGCTCGCGGTCAGGAGAGAGGCGCTAGAGTAGAGCATCCACACACGGCGGCGCATCTGCGGTTGATTCATGGTTCTGAATATCCTCGAGGTCGATCACGTCAACAAGTCGGTGCAGGACGCCAGCGGCGTGCTGACCATTCTGCATGACATCACCTTTCAGCTGCAGGCCCGGGAGTCGGTCGCCATCGTGGGCGCGTCGGGGTCGGGCAAGAGCACGCTGTTGTCGATTCTGGCGGGCCTGGATACGCCGACGAGCGGCACGGTGCGTCTGCGGGGGCAGGACATGTTCGCCCTGGACGAAGACGGCCGTGCGGCGCTGCGAGGGGCGCATTTGGGGTTTGTGTTCCAGAGTTTCCAGTTGCTGGGGCATTTGACGGCGCTGGAAAATGTGATGCTGCCGCTGGAATTGCGGGGCGAACGGGATGCCCGGGGGTTGGCGCGGCAGATGCTGGATCGGGTGGGGTTGGGGCAACGGTTGTCGCACTATCCGAGGGTGTTGTCGGGCGGGGAGCAGCAGCGGGTGGCACTGGCTCGGGCGTTTGTGCAGCAACCTGATCTGCTGCTGGCCGACGAGCCCACCGGGAGTCTGGACTTCGCGACCGGCGAGCAGGTGATGAAGCTGATGTTCGATTTGAATCGGGAGTTGGGGACGACGCTTGTCATGGTCACTCACGATCAAAACATCGCGCGTCAATGCGATCGTCAGCTGAAGATCGCGGCCGGACACCTTCAAGACATTACCCTTGCCGATCTGCCGGCTTGATGGGGGCTTCGTCCCTCGTCGGGCAGGGCTGGAGGGGGCGTTCTTCGGGGCGCTTTTTTCTTTGACCGCGCTGGAAGCCGGCAAGCGGGCCCCCTTTTGCTTCATGTCCCCCGGACCCTTCGGGTCCTCCTCCTAATACTTCCGCAAAAGGGGACCCGCTTGCCGGCTTCCCGATCTGTGGACTGCTCACACGTGCCGCGTGCGTGAAGGCGGCGCGCAGGAGCACGCTGCCGCCAAACCTCGTAAGACCACGCGTGGCGCGTGTGTGGGGGGGCGCCTCGTCGTTAGAGGCGCAGCTCGCGGGCGCGCAGGCGACGGCGACGTTCGGTGCGGATGACCAGCCACCAGCCGATATAGACGATGACGTAGAGGCTGGCGCCGAGGACCAGGCCCGCCAAGGGCAGGCCCACGAGCAACGGGGTGCCCAGCTCGGCAAACCATTGGGCAATGGCATGCCACCAGGTCGAGGGCTCGCTCCAGTTCAGAGCAAGCTCGCGAGGGGCCGAGATCGGGCCGTGAATGCCCAGCACCTGACGGCCCAGGAAAATCGCCAGGCCCCAGATCGGGACCAGCGTCAGCGGGTTGGTCAGCCAAGTGGCCGCAATGGCCGCCGCAACATTGGCGCGGCAGACGATCGCCGCCAAGGCGGCCAGCAGCATTTGCGTCGGGAGAGGGACAACGCCGACCGCCAGGCCCACCGCAGCGCCCAGCGCTACGCGCCGGCGGTGCGCCACCCACAGCCATGGACGCTCCCGCAGATAACCGCCCAACCAGCCCAGGCCCCGCGTGCGGGACAGCAGTTCAGGCGAAGGAAGCAGGCGCCGGGCCAGGCGGGAAGCCGTCATGAAAAACCATCCATCCAGAAAAAAAGCCCGCGGCTGAACTTCAGCATCGCGGGCCTGCATCATGACGGCCGCGCGAGTGGCCGTCGAGTGCTTTTTGGTTCGGAAATCAGTTCGAGAACTTGTAGTCCGTCTTGGCCTTGGTGCGCAGCTCTTCCTGGAAGGCCGCAACCTTCTGCTGGCTGATGCGCTGGACGATCTGGGCCTTCACGTCGTCAAAGGCCGGGAATTGCGCGTCGCGCGTTTCTTCCAGCTTGATGATGTGGAAACCAAACTGGGTCTTGACCGGGGTCTGCGTCATTTCGCCACCCTTGAGCTGGCTCAGCGCTTGACCGAATTCCGGCACGTAAGTGTCCGGGGTGGACCAGCCCAGGTCGCCACCGTTCTTGGCAGATTCGGTGTCGGTCGAGTTCTTGCCAGCCAGATCTTCAAACTTGGCGCCGCCATTGAGCTGCTTGATCAGCGCCTTGGCTTCGTCTTCCGTCTTCACCAGGATGTGGCGGGCGTGGTATTCCTTGCTCGGGGCCTGAGCCTTGAACTTGTCGTACTCGGCCTTGGCTTCCGCATCGGTCACCGGGTTCTTCTTGGCGTAGTCCGCAAACAGCTCACGGATCAGCAGCGACTGACGGGCCAGCTCCAGCTGAGCCTTGTAGTCAGCCGAAGCAGCCAGACCACGCTTCTCGGCTTCCTGCATGAAGATCTCACGCAGCACCACCTCGTCCTTGACCTTGCTTTCCATCTCCGGGCTGCGCGGTTGGCCGCCCTTGGCAATCTGCGAGATCAGCAGTTCAGCACGCGCCTTCGGAACGGGCTTGCCGTTCACGATCGCAATGTTCTGCGCCATGGCCGGCAGGGACAGGGCGCCGAGGGCCGCCACAGTGGCGGCAAGCACAAACTTCTTCATGGATAAAGGGCCTTTCAGAGACTCCCGGTGAGCGTCCAATCACGCTCCAAAACAAAGCGCCGATCAACGGCGCTGCTCATGGACCTTGTTCTGCTGTTCGTCGGGCGCGCGCGCCTCAATCGCCAGCGCGTGAATGCCCTTCTTCATCAGATCGGCGAGGGCATCATATACGAGCCGATGCCGCGCCACCCTGGGTAAACCGGCAAAGCGCGCGCTGACGATTTCGAGGTAATAGTGCCCCCCTTCGCGGGCCCCCGCATGCCCCGCATGCAAGGCACTGTCATCGCGTAGCTTCAATAGGTCGGGGCTGAGCGCGGACCGGACGCGGGCCTCGATCTCGGTCGAGAGCGGGCCCGGTGCGCCGGCCGGCAGGCCCGATTCCATCGGGGTTTGCGGGCCGCTCATCAGCGCTGCTCCTTGGCGTCGGCTGCACCGTCCGGAGCCTCCGAGGGCTCCGGCAGGTGGCGGCTCATGTAGATCCCCTGGGCGAGGGTGAACAGCACAATCAGGCCAGTCGATCCGAAGGCCTTGAAGTTGGCCCAGGCCGAGCTGCTGAACTCGTAAGCGACGTAAAGATTGGCAAACCCCATGGCGCCGAAGAACAGGGCCCAGGCCCAGTTGAGCCGGCCCCAGACTTCATCCGGCAACTGCAATTCGCCGCCCAGCATCTTGCGCAGCAGGTTGCGGCCCAACACCAGATGGCTGACCAGGAAGGTCAGCGAGAAAGCCCAGTACAGCAGGGACGGCTTCCACTTGATGAACATTTCACTGTGGAAGTAGATGGTGGCACTGCCCATCACCACCACCAGCACCAGGCTGATCCACAGCATCAGGTCGACCTTGCGGCGGGTGAGCTTGAGGAACAGCACCTGGGCCACCGTGGCCGCCATGACCACCACCGTGGCCAGCAAAACCGGGGCCACCTCCGCAGGCACCTGCCCGCCAGAGACCAGAAAACCGAGGTGCTCGGTGGCAAAACCGGCGGCCCACTCCGGCTGGGCATCCGCGTACTTGAAGGTCGCGAAGAACAGCAGGAGCGGCAGGAAATCGAGTAGCAACTTCATTCGATAGACCGGAAGCAAGTCCGGAAAGAGGCGCTCAGCGCTGAGGTTCGAAGTCTATCGCGGCCGAGTTGATGCAAAAACGCTCGCCGGTCGGTTCCGGACCATCGGGAAAGACGTGGCCGAGGTGAGTGCCACATTTGTTGCACCGCACTTCCACCCGCACCATGCCGTGGCTCTCGTCAACCACCCGCTCCACCACCTCCGAATTGATCGGCTCGTAGTAGCTGGGCCAGCCGCAGCCCGCATCGAACTTGGTGTCCGCCTGGAACAGCGGCGTGCCACAGCCGACGCAGTTGTAGCGGCCAGCTTCCCAGTGGTCCCAATACTTGCCAGTGAAGGCGCGCTCGGTCGCGGCCTGGCGCGCCACCTGATACTGGATCGGGTCCAGCTGTTCCCGCCACTGGGCGTCGGTCTTCTTGACTTCGTAGTCGCTGTCGCGGTCACGTTCTTGATGGTTCACAGGCTTGCTCATGATGAACAGGAGACCTCCAGTTGTTGCGCCCAGTCGGGCGGAAGACCGGCGTCCGCAGGGTCGATGGGATCGTCGTACGGGCGGCTGAGCACTTGCTGCAGCCGCTGCACTTCCGAGAAATCGCCCGCTTCCGCACGCTCGATGGCGGTTTGCGCCAGGTGGTTGCGCAGCACGACCGCCGGATTGACCGCGTTCATTCGCGCCGCACGGGTGCTAGATGCGTCCGCCGGGGCCTTCTTCAAGCGCTCGGCATAACGGCGCGCCCAGGCGTCGAAGGCCTCGCGGTCCAGGAAGAGGTCGCGCAGCGGCGCATGCACCGGGGCCTCCGGCGGCTGCTCGGGGTCGAAGCCCGCCAGGCGCCGATGGCTGAGGGTGTAGTCGCTCTGATGCTTGGCCAGCAGACGCAGCCAGTCGTCAATCAGCAGGCCGTCTTCCTCCAGTGCGTCCAGCAGGCCCAGCTTGGCCCGCATGGCCGCCAGCAGCGACTGGCCGAAACGCTCGCGATAGACCTCCAGCGCGTCCTGCAGTTCCTCAGCAGCCGCGTCGGCATCCGTCTGGGCCGTGGGCATCAGCGGGAATAGCGCCTGGGCCAGCGCATGCAGGTTCCACAGGCCGATCTGCGGCTGGCGGGCGAAGGCATATCGCCCTTGATGGTCGGAATGGTTGCAGATGTGGCCGGGGTTGAAACCGTCCATGAAACCGAAAGGCCCATAGTCGATGGTCAGCCCCAGCATCGACATGTTGTCGGTGTTCATCACCCCATGCATGAACCCGACGGCCTGCCACTGCGCAATCAGATCCGCCGTCTGCGCAGCGACACGCGCCAACACCGCCGCGACCGGATTCGGCGCCTCAGCGCAGTCCGGGGCGTAGTGCTGCAGGAAATGCTCAAACAACTGCCGCAGCTCGGCATGCTGGCCGTGGTGGGCAAAGTGCTCGAAGTGACCGAAGCGCAGGAAGCTGGGTGCCACACGGGTGACCACCGCGGCGGTCTCCACCGTCTCGCGCTGGATCTTCAACTCGCGGGAGCCCACCAGGCACAGGGCGCGGGTGGTCGGAATGCCCAGCGCCGCCATCGCCTCGGAGCAGAGAAATTCGCGGATGGAGGACCGCAGCACCGCACGCCCGTCGCCACGACGTGAATAGGGCGTCTGGCCAGCGCCTTTGAGTTGAAGCTCCAGCGGTCCCGCCGGCGATTCCACTTCCCCCAGCCACAGAGCGCGACCGTCACCGAGCTGACCCGCCCAGACCCCGAACTGGTGCCCACTGTAGACACTGGCCAGCGGCCGCATGCCAGGCCAGGCCGCATTGCCGCTGAAAGCCTCCAGGGCGCCGGGGCGCTGCCACCAGTCGGCCGGCCAGCCGAGCAGCTCGGTGCAGGCGCCGCTCACCGCCACCCAGTGCGGGTCAGGCAGGGGCGAGGCCGGCTGCTCGGTGAAAAACTCGGAGCCCAGGCGGTGGAAACGGTTGGAGAACCGGGGAGCAAAGGAATCGGCCGCCACCCCGGCAGGCGCGAACATCTCAGGCGCATTCATGCGGCCAGTGTACCGAGGGACCTCTGTCGTCACCGCGGTAGGGACAAGCCACTCCACCCTGCACCGACCCCTGCAACGCACCGCCCCCTGTTCAAGGCTGCCTAAGTAAATATCCTTATGCCGTACGGTCCGCAGCGTCACTAGGGTGACGCTACCCGCTCCGGGGCGGACATAGACTGATCCAAAGACAGGACTGCAGGCCCCACCGGCCTGACGGCCCACAGATCAAGGAGACATGGATGGCACTGTTGGGCCAGATGATGTCGATGCCGTTGCTGATCTCTTCATTGATCCAGCATGCGGCCCGGCACGCCGGAGACACCGAGATCGTGAGCAAGCGCTGTGAGGGCGACTTGCACCGGAGCACCTGGGCAGAGGTGGAGCTGCGCGCCCGCCAGCTCGCGCAGGCCCTGGCGCGGCTGGGCCTGTCGGCCGGGGAGCGCGTCGGCACCCTGGCGTGGAATGGTCACCGCCACCTGGAGATCTACTACGGCACCTCAGGCTCCGGCCTGGTCTGCCACACCATCAACCCGCGCCTGTTCCCCGAGCAGATCGCCTGGATCGCCAACGATGCCCAGGACCAGGCCCTGTGCCTGGACCTCAGCTTCCTGCCGCTGGTGGAGAAGATCGCGCCGCAACTCAAGACGGTGCGCCACTTCATCCTGATGACGGACCGGGCCCACATGCCGGCCGAGACCTCGCTGCCGGGGCTGCTCTGCTATGAGGACCTCGTCGCCGCCGAAGACGGCCACTACACCTGGCCGCTGATGGACGAGGACACCGCCTCCACCCTCTGCTACACCAGCGGCACCACCGGGCATCCCAAGGGCGCCGTCTACAGCCACCGCAGCAGCGTGCTGCATGCCTTCGGCGCCGCGATGCCCGATGCGATGGCCTGCACCCGCCGGGACGTGATCTTGCCGGTCGTGCCGATGTTCCACGTCAATGCCTGGGGCCTGCCCTACAGCACGGCGCTGGTGGGTGCGAAGGTGGTGTTCCCGGGGCCGCATCTGGACGGCAAGTCGCTGTATGAGCTGTTCGAGCAGGAACAGGTCACCTTCAGCGCCGGCGTGCCCACCGTCTGGCTGGGGCTGCTCAACTACGTCGGCAGCCAGGGCCTGAAGTTCAGCAGCTTCAAGCGCACGGTGATCGGCGGCTCGGCCTGCCCGCCCGCCATGCTGGCCACGCTGATGGACGTGTACGGCGTGGAGGTGATCCATGCCTGGGGCATGACCGAGCTGTCGCCGCTGGGCACGCTCAGCCGGCTCAGCAGCAAGCATCTGTCCCTGCCGCCCGAGCAGCAGCGCCGTTTGCTGGAAAAGCAGGGCAAGGCGATTTACGGCATCGACATGACGGTCATCGACGATGCCCGCCGCGAGCTGCCCTGGGACGGCCGCAGTGCGGGCAACCTGGTGGTGCGCGGGCCGTGGGTCATCGCCAGCTATTTCGGCCATGAGGACAGCCCCCTGATCCCCGTCACCGGACGCGATGGGCGCGACGCAGGCCTATGGTTCCCCACCGGCGACGTGGCCACCATCGACGAAGACGGCTTCATGCAGATCACCGACCGCAGCAAGGACGTGATCAAGTCCGGCGGCGAATGGATCAGCTCGATCGACCTGGAAAACATCGCCATGGCGCATCCGGCGGTGCATGAGGCTGCGGTGATCGCGGTGGCGCATCCCAAGTGGGATGAGCGGCCCCTGCTGGTGGTGGTGACCAAGCCGGGCGCCACCGTCAGCCGCGACGACATCCTGAAGTTCTACGAGGGCAAGATTGCCAAGTGGCAGGTGCCTGACGACGTGGCCTTCGTGAGCGAGATTCCTCACACCGCCACCGGCAAGATGCTCAAGCTGAAGCTGCGTGAGCAGTTCCGGTCACACGTGTTGCCCACGGTGTGACGAGTCCCCGGCGCACGTCTGGACCGATGGGCCCCGCCCCACCGGATTGAGACGCGCGCGTTTCGCTGTTCCAAGCCGTGCCCACAACCACATCAGGAGACAAAACCATGAGCCAGCACAGCCATCAGCGTTCGATCCGACTGTTTGTCCAGCCCCTGGCTGCCGCCGCCCTGCTGGCCGTGGCCATGGGCAGCGCGCAGGCGCAAAAGGGCGAGACGGTGAAGATCGCCTGGATCGATCCCCTGTCGGGCCTGATGGCGCCGGTGGGGCAGAACCAGGTCAAAAGCTTTCAGTTCTTTGCCGAGAAGTTCAACGCCACCAATCCCGCGGGCGTGAAATTCGAGATCATCGCCATCGACAACAAGCTCAGCCCGGCCGAATCGCTCAATGCGCTGAAATCGGCCATCGACCAGGGCGTGCGCTACGTCACCCAGGGCAACGGATCGGGGGCGGCGCTGGCCATCATTGATGCGGTCAACAAGCACAACGAGCGCAACCCCGGCAAGGAAGTGCTCTACCTCAACCACTCGGCGGTGGACCCGGACCTGACCAACAGCAAGTGCAGCTACTGGCACTTCCGCTTCGATGCGGACACCTCGATGAAGATGGAGGCCATCACCACCTTCCTCAAGGAGCAGCCGGAGGTGAAGAAGGTCTACCTGCTCAACCAGAACTATGCCCACGGCCAGCAGGTGGCCAGGTACGCCAAGGAGATGCTGGCCAAGAAGCGGCCGGATGTGCAGGTGGTGGGCGAGGACCTGCATCCGCTGGCCCAGGTGCGTGACTTCGCCCCCTATGTGGCCAAGATCAAGGCCGCCGGCGCGGACACGGTGATCACCGGCAACTGGGGCTCGGACCTGGCGCTGCTGATCAAGGCCGCCAACGAGGCCGGCTACAACGGCAAGTTCTTCACCTACTACGCCGGCGTGAGCGGCACCCCCACCGCCATGGGCGCCAGCGGCGCCGGGCGGGTCTACCAGGCGGCCTACAACTACAACAACATGGGCGGCCAGATGGACCAGTGGGCCAATGAATACAAGGCCAAGTTCGGCGACGACTTCTACACCGGCTCCATCATCCACATCTACAACGCCCTGGGCAACGCCATGGCCAAGGCCAAGAGCACCGACCCGGTGAAGGTGGCCGCGGCGCTGGAAGGCCTGCGTTTCAAGACCTTCAACGGCGATGTGGAAATCCGCAAGACCGACCACCAGCTGCAGCAGCCGCTCTACATCTCGGTGTGGCAGAAGGTCGATGCCAAGCACCCCTACAACGTGGAGAACACCGGCTTCAACTTCGCGCCGGTGAAGACCTACGACGCCTATGTGTCGTCCACACCGACCTCCTGCCAGATGAAGCGTCCGGGCTGAGGCCGGCCGCTGCAGGGACGGCAGCGCTCCTCCTCGCACCGTCGAGGCGCGAGCGCCTGCTGTCCCCGCTGGATTCTCGTTAGGCTGCGGCCTGCGCATCGGGTCGTCCGGTCGGCCCGGGAGGATGGGGGCTTCTTGTGGAACAACTGCTGATCAATCTGCTGAACGGTCTGTCCTCCGGACTGCTGCTGTTCATGCTCAGCTCCGGCCTCACGCTGATCTTCAGCATGATGGGCGTGCTGAACTTCGCCCATGCCAGCTTCTACATGCTGGGTGCCTATGTGGCTTCCAGCGTGGCTGGCTGGCTCGGCTTCTGGCCGGCGCTGTTCCTGGCGCCGCTCGCGGTGGGCGCTCTGGGCGCGCTGTTTGAGCGCGGGGCATTGCGCCGGGTCCACAAGTTCGGCCATGTGGCCGAGCTGCTCATCACCTTCGGCCTGTCCTATGTGGTGCTGGAGCTGGTGCAGCTGGTGTGGGGGCGCACGGCGGTGCCGTTCTCGCCGCCGCCCTCGCTGCAAGGGGCGGCCTTCACCCTGGTGCATGCGCCGGGGCAGGGCCTGCAATGGGTCTGGGGCGAGGCAGCGCCGGCGCTTTGCGCGGCCGCCTCCTGCTCCAAGTTCCCGATGACGCGCGCCTTCATGATGCTGGTGGCGCTGGGCATGCTGGTGGCCTTGTGGCTGCTGCTCACCCGCACCCGCATCGGGCTGGTGATCCAGGCCGCGCTCACCCATCCGGAGATGGTGGAATCGCTGGGCCACAACGTGCCGCGGGTCTTCATGCTGGTGTTCGGTAGCGGCTGTGCGCTGGCGGCGCTGGCCGGTGTCATCGGCGGGATCACTTTCGTCACCGAGCCGGCCATGGCGGTGATCGTCGGCTCCATCATCTTCGTGGTGGTGGTGGTCGGCGGCGTGGGCTCGCTGGCGGGGGCTTTTGTGGCGTCGATTCTCATCGGCCTGCTGCAGACCCTGCCGCTCACGGTGGACGCGTCCCTGGCCAGCGTGTTCAAGGCCACGCCCGACACCTTCGGCTATCCGCTGCTCAAGCTGACCCTCGCCCAGGTGGCGCCCATCCTGCCGTATCTGCTGATGGTGCTGATCCTGATCTTCCGGCCCAAGGGCCTGCTCGGCAACCGGGAGGATTGATCATGTCCGCGGTGATGCCCTCCAAGCCCTCCGGGCCTCCCATGTCCGTCCAGCAGGCCGCGTCCGCCCCGTCCAGCGCCGCGCCGCAGTTGCAGCGCCCTGGCCGGGTGAAGCGCGGTCAGAGCTACCACTTCAAGCCCTACAACGTGGGCCGCTGGCTGGTGTGGGGGGTCTATGCACTGGCGCTGCTGGTGGCGCCGATGCTCTGGACCAGCAGCCTGGCCCAGACGATGCTGACCCAGATCGGCATCGCCATCATCGCCTGCCTGTCCTACAACCTGCTGCTGGGGCAGGGCGGCATGCTGAGCTTCGGCCATGCGGTCTACTCCGGACTGGGGGCCTATCTGGCCATCCACACCCTCAATGCGGTGTCCGGCGGCCAGATGCAGTGGCTGCCGGTCAGCCTCATCCCCATCGTCGGCGGGCTGGCCGGCCTGGGCTTTGCGGCCCTGTTCGGTTATGTCTCGACCAAGAAGTCCGGCACGCCTTTCGCCATGATCACGCTGGGCCTGGGGGAGCTGATCTGGTCGATGTCACTGATGCTGCCGGAGTTCTTCGGCGGGGAGGGCGGCATCTCCGGCAACCGCGTGGTCGGCGCGCCGGTGCTGGGCATCAGCTTCGGGCCGCAGGTGCAGGTGTACTACCTCATTGCGGTCTACTGCTTCATCTGCACCGGCCTGATGTTCGCCTTCACCCGCACGCCGCTGGGCCGCATGCTCAACGCGGTCCGGGACAATCCGGAGCGGGTGCAATTCATCGGCTACGACACGCAGTGGGTGCGGTTTCTGGCCTTCCTGATTGCCGGCTTCTTTGCGGGCGTGTCGGGCGGTCTGTCGGCGCTGAACTTCGAGATCGTCACGGCCGAGGTGGTCGGCGCGGCCCGCTCCGGCGCCTACCTGCTCTTCACCTTCCTGGGCGGGGCGACCTTCTTCTTCGGCCCCATCATCGGCGCGGTGCTGATGGTGGTGGCGCTGGTGCTGCTGTCCGAACTCACCAAGGCCTGGTTGCTCTACCTGGGCCTGATCTTCCTCTTCATGGTGATGTATGCGCCCGGCGGTTTTGCCTCGCTGATCATGATGAACCTGCGCCTGGCGGCCTTTGGCCGGCTGCGCTCGATCTGGACCGCCTATCTGGCGCTGGGCGGCACCGCGCTGCTGGCCCTGCTGGGCGGCTCGGTGATGGTGGAGATGCTCTACCACCTGCAGCTCAACGAGGCCCTGGGCCCCCAGGCGCGCGTGCTGGGCATGATGCTCGACACCAAGGGCCTGGATGCCTGGTTCGGCGCGGCCTTTGTGCTGCTGACCGGCCTCGGTCTGTTCGAGCTGGCCCGGAGGGAGTTCCGCCGCCACTGGAACGAGGCCCAGGAAGAGATCGAAAAAGAGATCAAGCGCAGGGAAAGCCTGTGAACGCCGGGAGCACCCCATGAGCACAACGACGGACACAACCCCCTGGGCCCTGGAACTGCGCAGCCTGCGCAAGAGCTTTGGCCGCAGCGAGATCATCCGCGGCGCGGAACTGGCGGTGAAGCCCGGCGAGCGGGTGGCCATCATCGGGCCCAATGGGGCCGGCAAGTCCACGCTGTTCAACCTGATCAGCGGCCGGTTTGCGCCCAGCAGCGGCGAGATCCGGCTGTTTGGCGAGCGCATCGATCAGCTTGCCCCGCATCAGATCAATCGGCGGGGGCTGTCGCGCAGCTTCCAGGTGTCCAACCTGTTCACCCGTTTGTCGGTCTTCGAGAACATCCGCTGCGCCCTGCTGTGGTCCATGGGCCACCGCTATGCCTTCTGGAAGTTCCTGGCCGGTCTGGACGACCTGAACGACCGGGCCGATGAACTGCTTGAGATGCTGCATCTGGACAAGAAACGCGACGTGCCGGCGATGAACCTGACCTATGCCGAAGCCCGCGCGCTGGAGATCGGCATCACCATTGCCGGCGGGGCCCAGGTGATCCTGCTGGACGAGCCGACCGCCGGCATGAGCAAGAGCGAGACCAAGCGCTTCATCCAGCTCATCCGCCAGGTCACCGAAGGCCGCACGCTGCTGACGGTGGAGCACGACATGGGCGTGGTCTTCGGCCTGGCCGACAAGATTGCGGTGCTGGTGTATGGGGAGGTCATCGCCTTCGATACGCCTGAGGCCGTGCGGGCCAATCCCCGTGTCCAGGAGGCGTATCTGGGCTCGGTGCTGGCGGAATCGCAGGCCCAGGGCGCGCACGCCTGAGGCGCAGGGAGACACAGATGCTGAGTGAGATGAACACAGCCACGAAGGGCCCGGGGAACGCTGCGTCGCTCCCGGGCACCCCAGCCGGCACTTCAGGCGGCCGCCTGCTGAAGCTGGAGAACCTGCATGCCTTCTATGGCAAGAGCCATGTGCTGCATGGGGTGACGATGGACGTGCGGCCTGGGGAGATCGTCAGCCTGCTGGGGCGCAACGGCTCGGGGCGGTCCACCACCGTCAAGACCATCATGGGGCAGGTGGAGGGCACCGGGTCGGTGACCTGGGGCGGCCGGGCACTGCTGGGCCGCAAGGCCTATGAGATTGCCCATGAAGGCATCGGCTACGTGCCGGAGAACCGCGACATCTTCCCCAAGCTCACCGTGCATCAGAACCTGATGCTGGGACAAAAAGGCGGGCGGGCCTCTCGCAATGCGCGATGGAGCTTTGACGACATGTACCAGATGTTCCCGCGCCTGAAGGAGCGGCAGCACACCGAGGCGGGCGTGCTGTCCGGCGGTGAGCAGCAGATGCTGACGCTGTGCCGCACCTTGATGGGGGACCCGGACCTGATCATGATCGATGAGCCGACGGAAGGCTTGGCGCCCAAGATCGTCGAGCTGGTGGCGGAGTATCTGAAGGCGCTCAAGCGGCGCGGGGTGTCGGTGCTGCTGGTCGAGCAGAAGCTGGCCATTGCGCTGGAGATTTCCGAGCGCTGCTATGTGATGGGCCATGGCCGCATCGTGTTCGAGGGCACGCCGGCCGATCTCAAGGCCAATGCCTATGTCCGCAAGGAGTGGCTGGAGGTTTGATCATGGGCCCGGGCGGGTGCGCGGGAGCGCTCCCGGGGCATGGCCGGATGCCGCTTCAGCGGTCGGGATTGTGGTTGCGAACAGGGGCGCGAACATGGTCGCGATTGCGGTCCACCGCGGCCCGGACCAGCGCCTGAAAGGCGTGCTCGTCCAGCGGGTCGTTTTCCTTGAGGTCGATCGCCCGGCGTGTACCGCCGTCCAGGCTGGCGTTGAACAGCTGCTGAGGGTCTGGCAGGCTGGCGCCGTAGGCGAAGGTGAGCTTGATCTTGTCCTTGTAGGTCTCCCCCGTGCAGATCAATCCGTGATCGGACCAGGTGGGGACACCGGCCGGGTTGGTCGGTTTTTTCCACTTGGCCTCTTCAATGGCCTCAGGCGCCGCCGCCTGAATCAAGGACCGGATGTGGTCCAGGCGCTGAGCCCGCCAGTCCCGGTCGGCACGGGCCGCCGGGGCTTGGGCGGAAGGGGGAGCAGTGCGTTTGGAAGCGGCCATGGTCAGTCCTCAACAGGGGGCGCCACTCATCAGGCATCTTCGTCTCTGATAGGTGCCTGCACGTTAGCACCCATGCCCCCGCCGTTGGCCTGTCGTCCCCTGTCTCCCCCCTTCTGGTGGTGGGCCAGCGCACGCACAGAGCGTCAGCAAGGTGAAAACTTGTGTCGTCCGTCCCCAACCGTGGTGAAACCCCGACCCGGGTCCCCTGTTCCGGGTGGGTGGCCACCGTTACAGGCCCGTGACAGCACACTACATTGGCCTGAAGCGGCGCCCGTAAGGGGCGCCGACCCCCTGCGGACAGGTGCCTCGGCCTGCCGCAGCGGTGATTCAGAAGTTCCAGAAGGAGCCAAACAAGATGGATATCGGGCAGGCATGGAGCATCGTGGCGGGTGCTGTCGGTGGTGGGGTGGTCGTCGGTGTCGGCGCCAGCCTGTGGTGGCATGGGCGGCTGGGCAAGGCGCGGGCGCTGATGGAGCAACTCAAGGCGGCGCGTGATCTGCTCAACCAGCAGAACAGTCAGGCGCGGCGGCAGATCGAGCAGCTGCAGCTGGAACTGGGCGAACTTCGCCTGATGGCCGAGCGCGTGCGCCGACGTGCCGCCAACACGGTCAGCCCGGCAGACACCCTGGGCCCGCCGCTGGAGCCCCGCGTCGCCTCACCGCTGGCGCCGCAGGCGATGGCCATGCAGGCCCGGGTGGCCCAAGGTGGCGGCGGGTTCCTGTCGGCCTCGCATGACGATCTCGACGACAACAGCGGTTTCGCCCCCACGCAGATCGACCGGCCGCTGGGGCGCTAGGCCCACTGGGCTGCGTTCCCCCTAGCACCCACTTTGGCGCCCACCCTGGCGCCGAGGTCTCCGCCGACCCGTCCTGGCGCGCAGTTCAGGGCTGCGCAGCAGCGGCCGCGTCGGGTTCCAGCAGCGGCGCCCGTCGCGCGACTGTGGCGGTGATGATGGCCGAGCGCCATGCCGCATCGCTCCATTGCGCGGACATCAGCACGGAATTCGCCACCCGCGCACGCTGCCCCTCGCTTTCTTCCGGGGGCGCGCTCAGCACCCAATGGCGCAGCGCCGCGATGGCCTGCAGTTCCTCCCGGTCACGCAGCGCATGGCTCGAAGGTTCCCGGGGGCGGATGACAAGCTCCCAGCAGGCGATCAAGGTGGGCCGCAGGAAGTTGGTCAGCTCTCCGTAGTGGATGCATCGGTGCAGGCCCGTCTGAAGGCTTCGAAGCACGCTGGCATGGTTGGCCGCATGCGGATGGGGCAGCAGTTCGGGCGGTGCGGCCATCATCAAGGCCACCGCCGCCTGCTGAATGCCGGGGGTCAGCACCAAGCCCGAGCGGTAGCGGCTGGCGGGCTCGAACAGGTAGCGTTCCAGCCGCCGTCGCACAACGACAAATTCGTCGGCCGTCAGGCTGGGCAGGGTGTCCGGCGCCGCCACCCAGCCACGCAGCCGGGCGATGTCGGGGCGCGAAACCGCGTGTTCCGGCGCCAGTGCGCGGGTCTGCAAGCCCAGGAACAGATTCGACGGGCCGGGCGGCATCGTCCTGAACCACCTCAGATGCAGGGCCTGCGCCGCGGACAGCGTTCGGTTGTCGCCCTCGATGTCCACGGCGGTGATCTCCTCCAGCGCCGGGCAGGCCTTCAGCCACGCACGGACCGTGTCCGCGGTGCAGCCGTCGGGCAGGGTCAGCCGTTTGAAGGACTGGCCCATGGCCTGGGTCTGCTCCGGCGTCAGCGACCGCAGCTCAGCAGGATGGATGGCGGAGAGATCCAGGTGGCGTGACTCGACCCGACGGGCCATCGGCACGGGCCAGGACGGGTCGTCACTGCCGGAGGAGAAGACGCTGTCCCGACCGCTGCTCACGATGGACGAGGGGGCCGGCGAGTGCGGGGACGGCACCGACAGGGCGGATGGGCGGGAATGGCGCGCTTGCGTCGATTGGCCACCGAACAGACTCCGCATTCCCCAGCGACGCTGAAGCACGCTCGCCGTGGATGGCGGCGCCAGATAGCTTTGGGTCCGCAAGATGGAGGTCTTGGGCTGCGTCCCGTTCTGCCTTGCGGCGTGCGACTGCTCCTGCAGCGACTGGGATCGCGCCACGGGGAACGGCGCGCCTGGCAGGTCCCTCAGCGGAGCGCGCTGCACCGGACGAGGGGGGATAAACCCTGACGGCGCGGGATCACCGTCCCGCAGGGGCCCGGGCGGGGCGTGGTCTGCCGCGCGGGCGGTCGGAGGTGAAGTAGGGGGGGAGGTCGATGGTGAGGGAAGGTCCGCCGCTGGGGTCGGGGTCGGTCCGAGGTTGTTGAGGGGCACGACCACCTCGTCGTCATCCATACCTGCGCATCGAGTCAGCAGGGGAAAACAGCACCGCCACATCGGAGATCTCCCTGTCCAGGATTGGACAGGGATGTGTCAGCGAACAGTCGCCTCCGGTTCCATACCTGGGCGGGCACCGACGTTTTGTCGCCGCAGGGACATCACCGCAGCCAGCGCTCTGCCTAGAATCGAACGACCGTTCTTTTCAAGGAACACGCATGAGTGCCAACTACGAAGTCCGCGGCTCGGTGGCCGTGATCACGCTGAACAATCCGCCGGTGAACGGCCTGGGCCATGCCACCCGCAAGGCGACCGCCGAGGGCATCGAGCGGGCCGAGACGGATGCGGCCATCACGGCCGTGGTGATCACCGGCGCCGGCAAGGCGTTTTCCGGCGGCGCCGACATCCGGGAATTCGGTTCGCCCAAGGCGCTGGCCGAGCCCAATCTGCTGTCCCTGATTGCGCGGGTGGAGTCCTGCAGCAAGCCGGTGGTGGCCGCCATCCATAGCGTCTGCATGGGCGGGGGTCTGGAGCTGGCGCTGGGCTGCCACTACCGGGTGGCGGCGCCCGGCACCAAGGTGGCCCTGCCGGAAGTGAAGCTGGGTCTGCTGCCTGGCGCGGGCGGCACGCAGCGGCTGCCGCGGGCGCTGGGTGTGGAGCCGGCGCTGAACATGATCGTCAGCGGCGAGCCGGTCAACAGCGAGTTGCTGGCCCAGGTGCCGGGCCAGGTGCTGTTCCAGAAAATCGTGGACGGCGACCTGCTGGACGGCGCCGTGGCCTTCGCCATGGAGGTGGCGGACAAGCGCCCCTTGCCACGGGTGCGCGACCTCAAGGCCCAGCATGCCGAGGCGCAGGGCTACTTCCAGTTCGCCCGCAACACGGTGCAGGCGATGAGCAAGCACTTCCCCGCGCCGCTGCAATGCGTGGACGCGGTGGCCGCGGCGGTGAGCCAGCGCTTCGAGGACGGCATGAAGGCCGAACGCGACGCCTTTGCCCAGCTGATGCTCACGCCCGAATCCAAGGCGCTGCGCCATGCCTTCTTCGCCGAGCGTGCAGCCGCCAAGATCCCGGACGTGCCGGAAGACACGCCGCTGCGGCCGGTGCAGAAGGTGGCCATCATCGGCGCCGGCACCATGGGCGGCGGCATTGCGATGAACTTCCTCAATGCTGGCATTCCGGTCACGCTGCTGGAGATGAAGATCGAGGCGCTGGACCGCGGCATCGAGACCATCCGCAAGAACTACGAAGCCCAGATCCGCAAGGGCAAGCTCAAGGAAGACAAGTACGCGCAGCGCATGGCCCTGCTGCAGGGCACTCTCAGCTATGCCGAGATCGGCGATGCGGACCTGGTCATCGAGGCGGTGTTCGAGGACATCGGCGTCAAGGAGCAGGTCTTCCGCCGCCTAGACGAGGTGATGAAGCCCGGTGCCATCCTGGCCAGCAACACCTCGACGCTGGACGTCAACAAGATCGCCAGCTTCACCAAGCGTCCGCAGGACGTCATCGGCACCCACTTCTTCAGCCCGGCCAATGTGATGAAGCTGCTGGAGGTGGTGCGCGGCGCGGCCACCGCCAAGGACGTGCTGGCCACCGTGATGGCGCTGGGCAAGAAGATCCGCAAGACCTGCGTGGTCTCCGGTGTGTGCGACGGCTTCATCGGCAACCGCATGATCGAGCAGTACAGCCGCCAGGCCGGATTCCTGCTGGAAGAGGGCTGCACGCCGCAGCAGGTGGACAAGGCGGTCGAGCGCTTCGGCTTCGCCATGGGCCCGTTCCGCATGGGCGACCTGGCCGGCAATGACGTGGGCTGGTACATCCGCAAGCGGCGCTACATCGAGAAGCCGGACCTGCGTTATTCCAAGACCGCCGACCTGCTCTGCGAGATGGGCCGCTTCGGCCAGAAGACCGGCGCGGGCTGGTACGACTATCAGCCGGGCAAGCGGGATGCGATTCCCTCGCGCACCGTGCTCGAGATGATCGACATGCATCGCTCGGCCCTGGGCATCACGCCGCGCAAGATCAGCGACGAGGAAATCGTGCAGCGCCTGGTGTTTGCACTGGTCAATGAAGGCGCTCGCATTCTGGAAGAAGGCATCGCCCTGCGCGCCTCCGACATCGACATGGTCTACCTCACCGGCTACGGCTTCCCGCTGTGGCGCGGCGGCCCCATGTGTTATGCGGACACGGTGGGCCTGTACAACGTGGTGCAGACGATGAAGCGCTTTGCCCGCAACCCGCTGGATGACGGCAAGTTCTGGGAACCGGCGCCGCTGCTGGCCCGCCTGGCCGAGCAGGGCAAGGGCTTCACCGAATAAGACCAAGGAGCTAGGAATGAGCAACGCACTGATCGTGTCCACGGCCCGCACTCCGCTGGCCAAGAGCTGGAAAGGCTCCTTCAACATGACCCACGGCGCCACGCTGGGCGGCCATGTGGTGCGCGCCGCCGTGGAGCGGGCCGGCATCGAGGCCGGCGAGGTGGAAGACGTGCTGATGGGCTGCGCCACGCCAGAAGGCGCCACCGGCAGCAACATCGCCCGCCAGATTGCGCTGCGGGCCGGCATGCCGGTGTCCGTGGCCGGCATGACCATCAACCGGTTCTGCTCCAGCGGCCTGCAGACCATCGCGACGGCGGCTCAGCGCATCATCGCCGGCGAGGGCGACGTGTATGTGGCCGGCGGCGTGGAGAGCATCTCCTGCGTGCAGAACGAGGCCAACCGGCACATGATCCATGAGGGCTGGCTGTCGCAGCACAAGCCGGAGATCTATTGGTCGATGCTGCAGACCGCCGAGAACGTCGCCCAGCGCTACAAGATCCCCAAGGAGCGCATGGACCACTACGGCGCCGGCAGTCAGCAAAAAGCCTGTGCGGCCCAGGCCGAAGGCCTGTTCAATGCCGAGATCGTGCCGATCACCGTGACCCGCGGCGTGGCGGACAAGGTGCGCGGCATGGTCACCCAGGAGGCCACCGTCAGCATTGACGAAGGCCTGCGGGTGGGCACCACCTACGAGAGCATCAAGGACATCCGCACCGCTGTGCCCGGCGGCGTCGTGACAGCCGGCAATGCCAGCCAGTTCAGTGACGGCGCCGGTGCCTGCGCCGTGGTGAGCGAAGCCTATGCGCAGCGCAAGGGCCTGAAGCCGCTGGGTCGTTTCCTCGGCTTTGCCGTGGCGGGTTGCGAACCCGATGAAATGGGCATCGGCCCGGTGTTCGCCGTGCCCAAGGTGCTCAAGCGCCTGGGCCTGACGGTGGCCGACATTGACCTGTGGGAACTCAACGAGGCCTTTGCGGTGCAGGTGCTGTACTGCGCGGACACGCTGGGCATTCCGATGGACCGGCTCAATGTCAACGGCGGCGCCATCGCCCTGGGCCATCCCTACGGCGTGTCGGGCCAGCGGCTGACCGGCCATGCGCTGATCGAGGGCAAGCGCCGCGGCGCCAAGCGGGTGTGCGTGACGATGTGCATCGGCGGCGGCATGGGCGCTGCGGGCGTGTTTGAGGTGCTGTGATCCGCCCCTGAGCGGCTTGCGTCCTGTCCCGTCCTGTCCTGTTCCGTCCTTCTTGCGGATGACGCCGCTGGCCGCCGGCGCCCCGCCGCGAGAGACCAGCGCCCCATAGCGTCCGTCGTCGCGCCGCTTCCGTTTTGCGGGGCCGCGGCGGCGGGCGCGGAGACCCTGCCATGCGCGACACCCTCGATTTCCTGCTGTATGACTGGCTCCAGGTCCAGACGCTGCAGGACCGTCCCCGTTTTGCCGACCACTCCCGCGAGACCTTCGACGCGGTGCTGGACACCTGCGAGCGCATCGCCCGCGAGAAGTTCGCCCCCTTCAACCGGCTGGCCGACACCGAGGAGCCACGCTTCGACGGCGAGCGGGTGCATCTGCCGGCCACAACGCATGCGGCGATGGCCGCTTATGTCGAGTCCGGCATGCTGTCGGCGGCGCAGGACCATGAACGTGGCGGCATGCAGTTGCCGCTGACGGTGGAGATGGCCGCCAATGCCTTCTTCAGCAAGGCCAGCGTGGCCATGGGCGGCTACGCCATGCTGACCCAGGGCAATGCCAATTTGCTGATGGCCCATGGCACGCCGACGCAGCAGGACGTCTTCGCCGCCAATGAATTCAGCGGCCGCTGGTTCGGCACCATGTGCCTGTCCGAGCCGCAGGCCGGATCGTCCCTCAGCGATGTGGCCACCCGCGCCGAGCCGGACGGGGACGACTTCGAGTCCGACCCCCTGGGCCCGCGTTACCGCCTGACCGGCCACAAGATGTGGATTTCCGGCGGCGAGCACGAGATCACCGAGAACATCGTGCATCTGGTGCTGGCCAAGATTCCGGGGCCGGACGGCCGGCCGCTGCCGGGTGTGAAGGGCTTGTCCCTGTTCATCGTGCCCAAGCATCTGGTGGATGCGCAGGGCCGGCTCACCGGCGAGCGCAATGACGTGACGCTGGCCGGCCTGAATCACAAGCTGGGGTATCGCGGCACGACCAACTGCCTGCTCAATTTCGGGGAAGGGCGCCACCGTCCCGGCGGGCGCGGCGGCGCCGTGGGCTACCGCGTCGGACGCCCTGGCGACGGGTTGCGCTGCATGTTCCACATGATGAACGAGGCCCGCATCGGCGTCGGCCTGGGCGCGGTGATGCTGGGCTATGCCGGATATGAGGCGAGCCTGGCCTATGCCCGGCAGCGCCCGCAGGGCCGTCCGTTGACGGCCGCCGGCAAGGACGCGGCGGCACCGCAGCGGCTCATCATCGAACATGCCGACGTCAAGCGCATGCTGCTGGCGCAGAAGAGTTATGTGGAAGGCGGCCTGGCCCTGGCGCTGTATTGCGCCCGGCTGGTGGATGAGCAGGCCACCGGCACGCCCGAGGCGGCCAGCCAGGCGCAGCTGATGCTGGAAGTGCTCACGCCCATCGCCAAGAGCTGGCCCAGCGAATGGTGCCTGGAAGCCAACTCGCTGGCCATCCAGGTGCTGGGCGGCTACGGCTACACCCGGGACTTTCCGGTGGAGCAGTACTGGCGGGACAACCGGCTGAACATGATCCATGAAGGCACCCACGGCATCCAGGCCCTGGACCTGCTGGGACGCAAGGTGGTGATGGACGGCGGCAAGGCCTTGATGGCGCTGGCCGGTCGCATCAACGACACCGTCCAGCGCGCAGGCCAGGTGGCCGGCCTGGCCACGGCGGCGACCGCGCTCGCGGGTGCGCTGGCGGCCGTCGGCACCGCCACCAAGAAAGCCTGGGCCACCGGCGAGCCGGAAGAGGCCCTGGCCAATGCCACGCCCTACCTGCAAGCCTTCGGCCATACGGTGATGGCCTGGATCTGGCTGGAATTGGCCCTGGCCGTGGAAGGCCGTGACGACGATGCCGCGCACGGTAAACGCGCCGCGCAGCGCTATTTCTACGCCTACGAGCTGCCTCGCATTGCGGCCTGGCTGCAGGTGGTGGAACGCCGCGAGCCGCTGGTGCGTGAGATGCAGGACCGCTGGTTCTGAACAACCAACAAGGAGAGCGACATGAGCAGCAAGGTGCAGGATTTGTTTGACCTGTCGGGCCAGGTGGCCCTGGTGACCGGTGGGTCTCGCGGGCTGGGCCTGCAGATCGCCGAAGCGCTGGGCGAGGCGGGGGCCCGCATCATGCTCAGCTCGCGCAAGGCGGCCGACCTGGAAGCGGCGGTGGCGCATCTGCGGGGCCGCGGCATCGATGCGCAGTTCATCGCCGCCGATGCCGCTGACGAGGCGCAGGCGCGCAGCATCGTCAGCCAGACGGTGCAGCGGCTCGGGCAGATCGACATCCTGGTCAACAATGCCGGCGCCACCTGGGGAGCCCCGGCGGAAGAGCATCCGGTGGACGCCTGGGACAAGGTGATGGACCTGAACATCCGCAGCCTCTTCGTGATGAGCCAGGAAGCGGCCCGCCAGAGCATGATTCCGCGCCGTCAGGGCCGCATCATCAATGTGGCCTCCATCGCAGGCCTGAGCGGCAACAGCGGGTTGATGAAGACGATTGCCTACAACACCAGCAAGGGCGCGGCGGTGAACTTCACCCGGGCGCTGGCGGGCGAGTGGGGCGAATACGGCATCACCGTCAATGCCCTGGCGCCAGGCTTTTTCCCCAGCAAGATGACCAAGGGCCTGATGGCCAGCATCGGCGAGGAGAAGCTGGCGGCCCATGCACCGCTGCGCCGCATCGGCGATGACGACGACCTCAAGGGCGCTGCGCTGCTGTTTGCCAGCCGTGCCGGCAAGCACATCACCGGGCAGGTGCTGGCGGTGGACGGCGGCGTCTCCGCCGTGCATGGCGGCTGAGCGGTATCCTCGCGCCCATGACGACCTCTCTTGCCTTTCCGGTGCACATTCCGTTTGTCCAGCAGCTGGGTTTCGAGCTGTTGCGCATGGACGAGGGTGAAGCCGAGCTGAGCCTGTCGGTGCGCGAGCTGCACCTGAATTCCTGGGAAGTGGCCCACGGCGGCGTGCTGATGACGCTGCTGGATGTGGCCATGGCCCATGCGGCCCGCAGCATCCATCGCGACCAGCCGGACTTCGGTCCGGGCGTGGTGACGGTGGAGATGAAGACCAGCTTCATGCGCCCCGGCGAAGGGCATCTGCGGGCGGTGGGGCGGCTGCTGCATCGCTCCACCACCATGGCCTTCTGCGAAGGCTCGGTGCTGGGCGAGGACGGCAAGCTCTGCGCGCATGCCACTGGCACCTTCAAATACCTCAAGGCGCTGCCAGGGCGGGGGCGCAGCCTGAAGTCATTGCAGCGCACTGCCGGATAGGCCTCGGGCCTGGTCGCCGCTCGCCTATGTGCTCCTGTCACCCGAGGGACGTTGCGCTTCCCGACTCCCATGTTTCAATCAACCGGATTTGCTTTGTGCGAAGGGGTGGGCGCCGACGCCCGGTCCTTGCGCAAAGCCTGAGCTGAAAAGGAGATCGACATGACCCAGATCAACCGCCAGATCCATCTGGCCTCCCGCCCCACCGGCGAGCCCACCGCCGACAACTTCAAGCTGGTGCAAACGCCGGTGCCCGAGCTGACGGACGGTCAGGTGCTGGTCCGCAACCACTACCTGAGCCTGGACCCCTACATGCGGGGCCGCATGAGCGAGAGCAAGAGCTATGCCGATCCGCAGCCGCTCAACCAGGTGATGATCGGCGGCACGGTCGGCGAAGTCGTGGCCTCGAAGAACAGCCACTTCGCCGTCGGCGACAAGGTGGTCGGCATGGGCGGCTGGCAGGAATTCCAGGTGGTGGACGGCCAGCAGCGCGGTGTGCTGCAGAAGGTGGACACCACCCATGTGCCGCTGTCCGCCTATCTCGGCGCGGTCGGCATGCCGGGCGTGACCGGCTGGTATGGCCTGGTGAAGATCATCAACCCCAAGGCCGGGGAGACGGTGGTGGTCAGCGCGGCCAGCGGTGCGGTCGGCGGCGCGGTGGGCCAGCTCGCCAAGGTGCGCGGGGCGCGGGCGGTCGGCCTGGCCGGCGGTGCCGAGAAGTGCCGCTACGTGGTGGAGGAGCTGGGCTTTGACGCCTGCATCGACTACAAGCAGCACAAGGATGTGAAGTCGCTGTCGGCGGCGCTCAAGGCCGAATGCCCGAACGGCATCGACGGCTACTTCGAGAACGTCGGCGGCATGATCCTGGACGCGGTGATGCTGCGCGCCAATGCCTTCAGCCGCATCGCCATGTGCGGCATGATCGCCGGCTACAACGGCGAGCCGATCCCGATGACGGCGCCGCAGCTGATCCTGGTCAACCGCATGAAGGTCGAAGGCTTCATCGTCTCCGAACACATGGACGTGTGGCCCGAGGCGCTGAAGGAACTCGGCACGCTGGTGGCCACCGGCAAGCTCAAGTATCGCGAGACGGTGGCCCAGGGCCTGGACAGCGCGCCGGAGGCCTTCCTCGGCCTGCTCAAGGGCCGCAACTTCGGCAAGCAGCTGGTCAAGCTGATCTGATGACCGTGGTTCACTGGCGCTGCGAGGCGCTGCCGTCGATGAGCGCCGTGGCGCTCTACCGCGTGCTGAAGCTGCGCTCGGAGGTGTTCGTGGTGGAGCAGCAATGCATCTACCTGGACCCGGACGGGCGGGACGAAGACGCCTGGCATCTGCAGGCGCTGGACTCCGACGGGGCGGTGCTGGCCTATGCCCGCTTGCTGCCCCCGCAATCCGCGCAGGACGCGGCCCGAATTGGCCGCGTCATCACCGCTCCCTCGGCGCGGGGGACCGGTCTGGGCCGGGCGCTGATGCAGGAAGCCCTGGTGGCCTGCGCGCGCCTGTGGCCGGATGCGCCCCTTGAGCTGGGCGCGCAGGCGCATCTGCGGGACTTCTACGGCAGCTTCGGCTTCGCGGCCATCTCGGACGTGTACGACGAGGACGGCATTCCCCACATCGACATGCGCCGCGACCGCGCCGGCGGCTGATCGACCGACATCACCGGGCGCGTGCCTCCGTTGTTGATGACACGGACGCCTGCGCCGCATCGGTGCAGACCGGGCCACACGGCGGCGTCAGACCGCCGGACCCGCGGTCTGAAGTGTTCTGAAGCGTTCTGGAGACAACGATGAGCGACCTGATCCTTCACCACTACGGCAGCTCCCCCTTCGCCGAAAAAACCCGGCTGATGCTGGGCATGAAGGGGCTGAGCTGGCAGTCGGTGACCGTGCCGATGATCTTGCCCAAGCCGGACGTGGTGGCCCTGACGGGCGGCTACCGGCGCACGCCCTTCCTGCAGATCGGCGCGGACATCTACTGCGACACCGCCCTGATTGCCGACGTGCTGGAGCAGCGCCAGCCCAGCCCCAGCCTCTACCCGGCCAAGCTGGGCGGCCAGGCCCGGCTGCTGGCGCAATGGGCGGACACCGATCTGTTCTGGACGGCCCTGCCGCACGCCATGCAACCGGAGGGTATCAAGGCGATCTTTGCCGGCGCACCGCCGGAGGTGTTCAAAGCCTTTGTGGCCGACCGCCGGGCGATGTCTGAGGGTACGCCCCGCATCAGTGGCCCGGACGCCAGTGCCGCGCTGACCTCGTATCTGAGCTGGCTGTCCGATCTGCTTGGCGACGGTCGCCCCTGGCTGCTGGGTGAAGGGCCCAGCATTGCCGACCTGAGCGTCTATCACCCGCTGTGGTTTGTGGCCCGGGCCGGTGCCATGGCGGACATCCTCACGCCGCATGAGGCGATCCAGGGCTGGATGGCCCGGGTGGCCGCCATCGGTCATGGCCAGCGTGCCGGCAAGCTGGAGGGCGACGAGGCGATTGCCCGGGCCCGCAGCGCCACGCCTGCTGCAGCGACGGTGGTGCCGGGGCTGGGCTTTGAGGCCGGTGCGCGCGTCAGCGTCACCCCGGCCGACTACGCCCGCGATGCGGTCACCGGCGTGCTGGTGGGTCTGGACACCGCCCGCGTGACCCTGGCGCGGGACGACGAACGGGCGGGGCGGGTGCATGTGCATTTCCCGCGCATCGGCTACATGCTCAAGAACGAGGAGACAGGCGCATGAAGGACTATCAAGGCAAGACCGCGGTCATCACCGGCGCGGGCTCGGGCTTCGGCCTGGAAGTGGCCCGTATCGCCGCCGCGCGCGGCATGAACCTGGTGCTGTGCGACGTGCAGCAGGATGCGCTGGACCGCGTCGCGCAAGAATTCAGCGCCCACCCGGTGCTGGCCCAGCGCGTGGATGTGGCCAAGGCCGATGAGATGGAGGCCTTGGCCGCGGCGGTGCAGGCCCGCTTCGGGGCGCCGCACTTCGTGTTCAACAACGCGGGTGTGGGCTCGGGCGGCCTGATCTGGGAGAACAGCCTCAACGACTGGGAATGGGTGCTGGGCGTCAACCTGATGGGCGTGGTGCACGGCGTGCGGCTGTTCACGCCGATGATGCTGGCGGCGGCTCAGGCCGACCCGTCCTGGCAGGGGCATATCGTCAACACCGCGTCGATGGCCGGCATGCTGAATCCGCCCAACATGGGCGTCTACAACGTGTCCAAGCATGCGGTGGTGTCGCTCAGCGAGACGCTCTATCAGGACCTGTCGCTGGTGACCGACCAGGTGAAGTGTTCGGTGCTGTGTCCGTTCTTCGTGCCCACCGGCATCACCCAGAGCCATCGCAACCGGCCTTCGGAGCTGCAGGGCAGCAAGCCCACCCGCAGCCAGCTGATCTCGCAGGCGCAGACCGACAAGGCGGTCTCGTCCGGCAAGCTCAGCGCGGCCGATGTGGCCCGCATGGTGTTTGACGCGATGGATGAGGAGCGCTTCTACATCTTCAGCCATCCGCAGGCCTTGCAGGGCGTGCAGACCCGGCTGGAGGACGTGATGCAGGGGCGCAATCCGACCGATCCGTTCAAGGACCGGCCGGAGATTGGCGCCGGCCTGCGCAAGGCGCTGCGGGACGCCTGACGCCCACGCGAAGGCCCTGGGCCGCCGGGTCTGGCACACTGCCGTCCCGGCGCCCAGATGTTGATGGAGTTTTGCGCCGGGTCTGAACATGCCCGATCACAACGCTTCCTCTCTCTCTCCTTCCTCCTCCCAGACCGACGCTGCAGCGTCCGGTGCCGGCGGCCGTGTGCTGGTCATTGGCGGCGGCCCGGCCGGCCTGATGGCCGCCGAGCGCCTGGCGCTGGCCGGCGTGCAGGTCGATCTCTTCGACGCGATGGCCTCGGTGGGCCGCAAGTTCCTGCTGGCCGGCAAGGGCGGACTCAACCTCACCCACTCGGACACGCGGCCGCGCTTTGAGGAACGTTATTTCGAGCGCCAGTCGGCCGTTGGTGCCTGGCTGGACCGCTTCGATGCAGAGGCGCTGCGGCGCTGGGCGCAAGCGCTTGGCGTCGAGACCTTTGTCGGCACCTCCGGGCGGGTGTTCCCCAAGGACCTGAAGGCAGCGCCGCTGCTGCGGGCCTGGCTGCATCGCCTGCGAGGGCAGGGCGTGCGGCTGCACATGCGGCATCGCTGGCTGGGCTGGACGGAGGACGGCGGCTGCCGCTTCCAGGGCCCAGAGGGCGAATCCGTGTGGCGGGCCGATGCGGTCGTGCTGGCGCTGGGCGGTGCTTCGTGGCCGCAACTGGGGTCGGATGGGCGCTGGGCGCCGCTGCTGGCGGAGGCGGGCGCCGAGGTGCGTGCGCTTCGGCCGGCCAATTGCGGCTTCGATCTGGGCCGCCGCCGGGGCGGTGAGGCGGACACCGCCATCGGCTGGACGCCGTTCTTTGCCGAGAAGTTTGCCGGCCAGCCGGTCAAGCCGGTGGCCCTCAGCGTGCAGTCCCCGGACGGGCCGCTGTTCTCGCGCCAAGGCGAATTCGTGGTGACGGCCACCGGCATCGAAGGCTCGCTGGTGTATGCCGCATCGGCGGTGATCCGTGACCTCATCGAAGCGCACGGCGAAGCCTTGATCCATCTGGATCTGCTGCCCGGTCGTGACACGGCCTGGGTGGCGGAGCAGGTGGCGTATCCGCGCGGTTCGCGCTCGATGTCGTCGCACCTCAAGAGCCGTCTCAATCTGGACGGGCTCAAGGCGGGCCTGCTGCACGAGGTGCTGGACAAGGCCGAGTATGGGGACGTCGCCACCTTGGCCCGCACCATCAAGGCCTTGCCGCTGCGGCTGGCGGCGCCCCGGCCCATTGCCGAGGTCATCAGCACGGCGGGTGGCGTGCGGCTGGAGTCGCTGGATGAGCACCTGATGCTCAAGAGTCGCCCCGGCGTGTTTGTGGCCGGGGAGATGCTGGACTGGGAAGCGCCGACCGGCGGCTACCTGCTCACGGCCACCATGGCCAGTGGGGTGGTGGCGGGCGACGGTGCCGGCGCCTGGGTCCGGCCAGGCAGTCGCTGATCAGGCGCGGGCGGCGCTCACCGCCTGCTGCCAGCGAGTGACGACTTCGTCGTCGGTCCAGTCCTGCGCGGCATTGCCCACCACGACCTCCACCATGGCGCCGTCGGGGATCTTCTGGGAGGCGACCGCCCGTGCGCCCAGCCAGAAGCCCTGTTCACGGGCCATGGCCAGCATGGCTTCCCGGAGTGCCTCCGGCTTCGCGGGCAGGTGCAACTGGAAGGAATTGGTGGCGGGCGGCTCCGGCGTGACCTGCCACGCCGGGACCTGGGCCAGCCTGGCCGCCAGGGTTCGGGCTCGGATCCGGTAGTCCGCCATGCGGGGCAACTGCTCGCGCAGCCCCTGGAAGGCGCTCAGGACGAACGGGTACAGGGTGTACACATTGCCTGCCAGGCGGCTTTTCCAGGGGCGGAGTTCTTCGATGAAGGCTTCGCTGCCCAGCAGCATGGCACCGGACAGGCCGCCCAGGCCTTTGTAGAAGGACACGTAGACGGAATCCGCCAGGGCCGCGATCTCGGCGAGGGGCCGTCCGTAGTGGGGCTGGGATTCCCACAGCCGGGCGCCGTCCAGATGCAGCTTGATGCCGTGATGGCGGCACCATTGGCTGATGGCGACCAGCTCGTCCCAGGCCAGCAGTTGGAAGCCGGCGCGCCGCAGCGGCAGTTCCACCACGACCACTGCGGGTGTTTCGGGCAGGGCTTCCAGGGCCTGCACGGTGAACGGCGTGTCGGGCGCGCCGATCCGCAAGCCCCGCAGGCCCATCAGGCGCTCGAAGGCATCGGCCTCGTCCACGGCGATGTGGCACTGCGGATGCAGGGCGATGGGGCCTTGACCGTCGCCGCACCACACGCGAAGTGCGGCGAGCTGGGCGGCGACGCCCTTATGAAAAAAGCTCGCCGCCGGCTTGCCCAGCAAGGTGGCCACTTCCGCTTCCAGCGCCTGGAGGGCGATGCCGTCCCCATAGACATCCAGCGGCAGCGCGGCTTCCGGCACCTGGCTCAAGGCCTGGAGCGACTCCTGCATGGAACGCGCGGGCCGATGGCCGTTCATCCAGCGACTGCATTGCAGCCGCAGCGTGGTTTCGAGGTGGGAAGGGCGGATATCAGGCATGGCCGGCATTAGAGCACCGCCCCGACCGCCAATGTCCAGCCGGCTAGGCCGGCTGAACCGGTCGCCACAAGTCGCCTGCACGCGCGAAGCGCCGTGCCGGCGGGGCTGCAAGTTCGCTGAAGAGGGCCACCGCCGGGCCGCCCCAAGGTGGCCCATTGCCCCCTCGGGGGGCGGTGTCCAGCCGGCCCTAAGCCGGCTGGACCGGTCGCCACAAGTCGCCTGCACGCGCGAAGCGCCGTGCCGGCGGGGCTGCAGGTTCGCTGAAGAGGGCCACCGCCGGGCCGCCCCAAGGTGGCCCCTTGCCCCCTCGGGGGGCGGTGTCCAGCCGGCCCTAGGCCGGCTGGACCGGGGGCCCCATATACTTTGGTATTTGGTGCATTCGCCCTCTGGGCCGTAGTCGTCTTGGACAAGATCCTTCTTCAGATTGCCGCCGAGCTGAACGTCCGCCCGGCACAGGTCAACGCCGCTGTGGAATTGCTAGACGGGGGCGCCACCGTCCCCTTCATCGCCCGCTACCGCAAGGAGGCCACCGACGGTCTCGACGACATCCAGTTGCGGGAGCTCGAAGTCCGCCTGTCCTACCTGCGCGAGCTGGAAGACCGCCGCGAAGCGGTGCTCAAGAGCATCGAGGAGCAGGGCAAGCTCACCCCCGAGCTCGCCGCCGCCATCCAGGCCGCCCCGACCAAGCAGGAACTGGAAGACCTCTACCTGCCCTACAAGCAAAAGCGCCGTACCAAGGGCATGATCGCCCGCGAAGCCGGCCTGGAGCCGCTGGCCGACAAGCTCTTCGCCGACCCGTCCCTGGACCCCATGGCCGAGGCCGCCAGTTTCCTCAACCCCGACGCCGGCTTTGCCGACGCCTATGCCGTGCTCGACGGCGTGCGCGACCTGCTCTCCGAACGCTGGGCGGAGGACGCCACCCTGATCGGCAAGCTGCGCGAATGGCTGTGGGACGAGGGCCTGTTCAAGTCGCGGCTGATGGACGGCAAGGACGAGAACAATCCCGACATCTCCAAGTTCCGCGATTACTTCGACTACGCCGAGCCCATCCGCACCGTCCCGTCGCACCGTGCGCTGGCCGTGTTCCGCGGCCGCACCCAGGAGTTCCTGGACGCCAAGCTGGTGCTGGATGAAGAAGTGATCCCCGGCCAGCCGACCATGGCCGAAGGCCGCATCGCCCGCCACCTGGGCTGGACCCACACCAAACGCGCCGGTGACGAGCTCATCCGCAAGACCATCGCCTGGACCTGGAAGGTCAAGCTGTCCCTGAGCCTGGAGCGCGACCTGTTCTCCCGCCTGCGGGAAGAGGCCGAGAAGGTCGCGACCAAGGTCTTCGCCGAGAACCTGCGCGACCTGCTGCTGGCCGCACCGGCCGGCAAGCGCGTGGTCATGGGCCTGGACCCGGGCATCCGCACCGGCGTGAAGGTGGCCGTGGTGAGCGACACCGGCCGTGTCCTGGACACCGCCACCGTCTACCCGCACGAACCCAAGCGCGACTGGGAAGGCTCCATCCACACCCTGGGGCGCCTGTGCGCCACCCACGGCGTCAACCTGATCGCCATCGGCAACGGCACCGCCTCCCGCGAGACCGACAAGCTGGCGGCCGACCTGATCAAGCGCATCCAGCAGATGCTGTCGCAGTCGCAGGGCGCCCCGGCGGCCGAGATCCAGAAGGTGGTGGTCAGCGAAGCCGGTGCGTCGGTGTATTCCGCCTCCGAATTTGCGTCCAAGGAGCTGCCCGAGCTGGACGTGTCGCTGCGCGGCGCGGTGTCCATCGCCCGGCGCCTGCAGGATCCGCTGGCGGAACTGGTCAAGATCGATCCGAAGTCGATCGGCGTGGGCCAGTACCAGCACGACGTCAACCAGAGCGAACTGGCCCGCACGCTGGATGCCGTGGTGGAGGACTGCGTGAACTCGGTCGGGGTGGACCTGAACACCGCCTCGGCGCCGCTGCTGTCGCGGGTGTCGGGCCTGTCGACCAGCGTCGCCAATGCCATCGTGCGCTGGCGGGATGCCAACGGCGCCTTCCGCAGCCGTCAGCAACTGCTGGACGTGAGCGGTCTGGGGCCCAAGACCTTCGAACAGGCGGCCGGTTTCCTGCGCATCCGCGACGGCGACAACCCGCTGGACATGAGCGGCGTGCACCCTGAGACCTATCCGGTGGTGGAGCGCATCCTCGGCAAGGTCGAGCGCCCGATTCAGGAGCTGATGGGCAAGAGCGACGTCATCCGCACGCTCAAGCCCGAAGCCTTTGCTGATGAGCGATTTGGCGCCATCACCGTCAAGGACATCCTGGCCGAGCTGGAAAAGCCCGGTCGCGATCCGCGCCCTGACTTCAAGGTGGCCCGGTTCAATGACGGCGTGGAAGACCTCAAGGACTTGAAGGAAGGCATGGTGCTGGAAGGCACCGTCTCCAACGTGGCCCAGTTCGGGGCTTTCGTGGACCTGGGCGTGCATCAGGATGGGCTGGTGCATGTGAGCCAGCTGTCCAACAAGTTCGTCACCGACGCCCGGGAAGTGGTCAAGACCGGCGACATCGTCAAGGTGAAGGTGCTGGAGGTCGACATGGCCCGCAAGCGCATCTCGCTGACGATGAAGCTGGACGCCCAGGCCCCGCGCGGCGGCAGCAAGCCGGACAACAGCTTCCGGCCGGCTGCACGCAATGAGCGGCAGGGCGGCGGTGCGCGCCAGGGCGGCGGCGACCGTCAGGCGGCGCCGGTGGGCAATGCCATGGCGGCGGCGTTCGCCAAGCTCAAGCGCTGAGGCCGTCCGGGCTGGTCCGGCCCTGGCCCAGCCTCCAGCCCAGGCCCGGCGCGGCGTCCACAACCTCACACTTGTGGACGCCGCAGTTGCCCAATGTCTGAAGCTCACCACTGACCTTCAGCACAGTCACACATTCCTGACATGATGGGCTGCATCGTGGCAGTCGTCCGAACTCGGACCCCATATCGAGCAGGCAGCCGCCCCAAGAGCGGCGTCTGAGCAGGGGAGGGGTGGGTCGGAGGTCGCCACGCGACCTTCCTTCGACTGCCCACTGCGGAGTTCCGCTTGAACGACTGCCTGTTTGACCGAGGCCTGGCCCCGGTTCGTCCCTTCCTGGCCGCTGTCCGTCCCGCACTGCCGGCCCGTCCCATGGTCTGGCACGCCTTCTGCACGCCCGCCCTGCTGGCGGCGCTCGGTGTGCTGGTGCTGGCCACCACCGCCGCGCCCGGCGTCCAGGCGCAGGAGATCCCTGGCGCTCCCGGCACGGAGGCGCCTTCCCGGCGCCTGGACCGCGTGGAGATCGCCGGTCGCCCGCAGAGCGATACCGACCTGCGTCGTCGCGCCTCTGTCGCCAAGCAGATCTATGGCCGCGATGAGCTGGACAAGTTCGGCGACACCAATGTGGCCGATGTGCTCAAGCGCCTGCCCGGCGTGAGCGTGGCCGATGGCTCGCCGCGGATGCGGGGCCTGGGCTCGGGCTACACGCTGATCCTGATCAATGGCGATCCGGCGCCCCCCGGGTTCAAGCTAGACCAGCTGGATCCGTCGCAGGTCGAGCGCATCGAGGTGACCAAAGGCCCGACCGCCGACCAGAGCGCCCAGGCCGTGGCCGGCGCCATCAACATCATTCTCAAGGAAGCGCCCCGCGTCAGCCAGCGCGACCTGCGGGTGGGGATGAACTACAACATCGAGCATCCGGTCCCCAATGCCACCTTCACCTTCGGCGAGAAGGTCGGGCCGGTGTCGCTGTCGCTGCCCTTGTCGGGCTTCCAGTGGCTGGCGCGCAGCACGGTCAATGCGTCCCGCCCGGGGACCGATGCGAACGACCAGCCGGTGGTGGCGTCCCAGCATGGCTTTCAATACAACCACGGGCACGGCTTCAACAGTGCCCCGCGGGTGAACTGGCGCATCAGCGACGATCAGAGCCTGAGCGTCCAGGGCTTTGCGCAAAAGGGCTGGTGGACCACCGACATCCGCACCACGCCGGATGGCGTCTACAAGACGCCGCGCCTCGATCAGAACTCCGACAACGACGGCACCTGGCAGATGCTGCGCGGCAATCTGCAGTGGAACGACCGCTTCAGCGACAGCCAGAAGATGGAGCTCAAGGCCGGTATCCAGGACGCTCGCGCCACCTTCAACAACCACACCGAAGATCCGCTGCTGCCCATCGACGCGCTGGGCAGCAACCAGGACCGCAGCTACACCCAGGCCGGCAAATACAGCCACCTGCTCGGGGACGAGCACACGGTGACGGTCGGCTGGGACCTCGAGTGGCGTCGCCGGACGGAGAGCCGCACCACGCTGGTGAATGGGCAGCCGCAGCTGGCGGTGCTCAACGGCGAAGCCTTCAATGCCCGCATCCAGCGCCAGGCCTTCTTCATCCAGGACGACTGGGAGATCAGCCCGCAGTGGTCAACCTACTTCGGCCTGCGCCAGGAACGCATCGTCAGCACCAGCCAGGGCGTGGGTGTCGAGGCCCGCAATGTCAGCAGCGTGCTGACGCCGCTGTGGCACCTCAACTACAAGATCGACCCCAAGGGCAAGGACATGATCCGGGGCAGCCTCACCCGCAGCTACAAGGCGCCGGAGCTGACCCAGCTGATGGGGCGCTACACCCTCAACAGCAAGTACCAGGTCGAGACCGAGGCCAACGATGAGCTGTCGCCGGACCGCGTCGGCAACCCGGCGCTCAAGCCGGAGCTGGCCACCGGGCTGGATGTGGCCTATGAGCATTACCTGGGCGGGGGCGGGCTGTTCAGCCTGGGCTTCTTCCACCGGCACATCAGCAACCTGATCCGCAATGTGACCACCCTGGACCCGGCCACGCCGCTGGTGCCGGTGCCGCGCTACGTGCTGCGGCCCACCAACTTCTCCAGCGCCCAGACCTCGGGCGTCGAGATGGAGCTCAAGGGCCGGGCCGGGGAGTTGCTGCCCTCGCTGTTCAGTCCCAAGACGGCTTTGAATCTGCGCAGCTCGCTGAGTGTGTACCGCTCCAAGGTGAAGGCGGTGAACGGGCCGGACAATCGGCTGGACCAGCAGCAGCCCTGGATGGGAAGCCTGGGCTTCGACTACCGCCTGAGCAGCCTGCCGCTGCTCACCGGTGCGAATCTGAGCTTCACGCCCGGTTATGAGACCCGCCAGACCGATCGGCAGACGCTGGAGAGTTCCCGCACGCGGCAATTGGACGTCTTCGCACAATGGACGTTCTCCCCCAGGACATCGCTGCGCGTCTCGGCCAATAATCTGGCCCCGCTCAGCACCCGGGCGCTGACCACCGTGGGCAGCGACTACGGGGATGTGGAGCGCCGCTCGCGCGCCTCGCTGGGGGTGACGCTGGACATGAAGCTCTGAGTCTTCGCACACACGTTCTACGCAAGGGATGATCCGCCGATGCAGGCATTGCAGATTGTGGCTGGCCCCAAGGCCCGGGCGCGGCTGCGCGAACGGGGCCTGAGGGCTTCGGATGTTCATGTGGTGCCTGGCGCCGCGGGCGGGCCCAAGGGGCTGATCCTCAATCCGCTGGACCAGTTCCTGTTCGGCGAGTTCCTGCCCTCCGGCGGTCAGCCGGTGCATCTGCTGGGGGCCTCCATCGGCGCCTGGCGCATGGCCACCGCCTGCGTGGCGCGCAGCGCGGCGGAGAACCACGCCGAGTTCCAGCGGCTGGCCCATGACTATGCCCACCAGACCTACGATGCGCTGCCGGGCCGCCCGCCGCTGCCCAGCACCGTGTCGCGGCAGTTCCTCTCCAAGCTGGAAGAAGTGTTCGGCGGGCGCGAGGCGCTGGTGTTGAACCATCCGCAGTACCGGCTGCATGTGTTCACCTCCCGCGGTCGGCATCTGCTGGGACGGGAGAGCCGCTGGCGCACGCCGCTGGGGTATCTGGGGGCATTCGCGACCAATGCCGTGTCCCGCCGGGCCATGGGCAGCTGGCTGGAGCGGGTGGTGTTCTCGGACCCGCGCGCGCCGCTGCCGATGCCGCTGCATGACTTCCGCAGCCGGCAGGTGGCGCTGGAGGCGCGCAACCTGCTGCCCAGCGTGCTGGCGAGCTGCTCGATCCCGTTCTGGCTGCTGGCGGTGCATGACATCGCCGGTGCGCCGGCCGGTGCCTACTGGGATGGCGGCATCACCGACTACCACCTGCATCTGAACTATGCCGCCATGGTGGGGGACGGGCTGGTGCTGTACCCCCACTTCCAGCGTCAAGTCATTCCGGGATGGCTGGACAAGGCGCTGCGCCATCGGCATCGGCCCAGCGCCTTCCTGGACAACGTGGTGCTGCTGACGCCGCATCCCGACTGGGTCAAGACGCTGCCCAACGGCAAGCTGCCGGACCGCAACGATTTCAAGTTGTACGGCGAGGATGTGGGCGCCCGCGCCCGCGACTGGCTCCGGGCCGTGCAGGAGGCGCAGCGGCTGCGGGAGGAGTTCGAGGCTGCCTGCCAGCGGTCCAGCCTGGAGGTGGAGCCGCTCTGACGGTTTTGCTGGGGCACGGCTGTGGCGCCAGGGCCCGCTCGGTTATCATTGGCGTCATGCGGCTCCGACGTCAGGGGCCCCTCTCAACAAGGACCGGGAAAGGCGCATTGGTTATGACACCGCGAACTACGACCTCCACCTCGAAGGTTTAGTCGGCCGCGGCTCGTTCACGTCTTTCAAGTTGCCCCTCGGGCAGCCCCCCAGAAAAAGCGCGGCAAGTGGCCGCGCTTTTTTGTTTTCTGGAGCAATTTCATGATTTCCATCCAACTGCCTGACGGTTCCAAACGCGAGTTCCCCCAACCGGTCACCGTCGCGGAAGTGGCGGCCTCCATCGGCACGGGTCTGGCCAAGGCGGCCCTGGCCGGCCGTGTCGGCGCGGGCGAGGACGCCAAGCTGGTGGACACCAGCTACCTGATCGACCGCGATATGCCGCTGGCCATCGTGACCGAGAAGGACCCCGACGGCCTGGAAGTGATCCGTCACTCGACCGCCCACCTGCTGGCCTACGCCGTCAAGGAACTGTTCCCCGAGGCCCAGGTCACCATCGGCCCGGTCATCGAGAACGGCTTCTACTACGACTTCTCCTACAAGCGTCCGTTCACGCCCGACGACCTGGCGGCCATCGAAGCCAAGATGGCCGAGCTGGCCAAGAAGGACGAGAAGGTGGTGCGCTCGGTGCTGCCGCGTGACGAGGCCGTCAGCTACTTCAAGGGCATCGGCGAGGCCTACAAGGCCGAGATCATCTCCAGCATTCCGGCCAATGAAGATGTGTCGCTGTATGCCGAAGGCGGCTTCACCGACCTCTGCCGCGGCCCCCACGTACCCTCCACCGGCAAGCTCAAGCACTTCAAGCTGATGAAGGTGGCCGGCGCCTACTGGCGCGGGGACCATCGCAATGAACAGCTGCAGCGCATCTACGGCACGGCCTGGGCCACCAAGGACGACCTGCAGGCCTACCTGCGCATGCTGGAAGAGGCCGAAAAGCGCGACCACCGCAAGATCGGCAAGGACCTGGACCTGTTCCACATCGACGAGCATGCGCCCGGCGTGGTCTTCTGGCATCCCAAGGGCTGGACGGTCTGGCAGGAGGTGGAGCAGTACATGCGCCGCGTCTACCGTGACAACGGCTATCAGGAGGTCAAGGGCCCGCAGTTGCTGGACAAGTCACTGTGGGAAGCCACCGGCCACTGGGACAAGTACCGCGACAACATGTTCACGACGGAATCGGAAAAGCGTGACTACGCGCTCAAGCCGATGAACTGTCCCGGCCACATCCTGATCTTCAAGCACGGCATCAAGAGCTACCGCGACCTGCCGCTGCGCTTCGGTGAGTTCGGCCAGTGCCACCGCAACGAGCCCACCGGCGGCCTGCACGGCATCATGCGGGTGCGCGGCTTCACTCAGGACGACGGCCACATCTTCTGCACCGAAGACCAGATCCTGGCCGAATGCGTGGCCTACACCGCGCTGCTGCAGAAGGTCTACAAGGACTTCGGCTTCACCGACATCATCTACAAGGTCGCGACCCGCCCCGAGGCCCGCATCGGTTCGGATGAGGTCTGGGACAAGGCCGAGTTCGCCCTGATGGAGTCGCTGCGCGCCTCCGGCGTGGAGTTCATCATCGCCCCCGGCGACGGCGCCTTCTACGGCCCGAAGATCGAATACACCCTGAAGGACGCCATCGGCCGTCAGTGGCAATGTGGCACCATGCAGGTCGATTTCTCGATGCCCGGACGCCTGGGCGCCGATTACGTGGCCGAGGACGGCGAGCGTCACACCCCGGTGATGTTGCACCGTGCCATCGTCGGTTCGCTGGAGCGCTTTATCGGGATCCTGATCGAACAGCATGCCGGCGCACTGCCGGTTTGGCTGGCGCCAACCCAGGTGGTTGTGGCCAATATCACTGATGCGCAAGCGGATTACGTCAGTGAAATTGTGAAAACGCTGCAAAAACAAGGGGTTAGGGTCCAGGCCGATTTGCGGAACGAAAAGATCACGTATAAAATCCGTGAGCATTCCCTGCAAAAGACTCCGTTCATCCTCGTCGTCGGCGACAAAGAGAAGGCGAACGGGGCTGTTGCAGTGCGCGCCCGTGGCAACCAGGACCTGGGGGTGATGTCGCTGGAAGACTTCGCTGCAAAGCTGTCTTCCACCATCGCTGAGAAGGCCTGAGTCGGGCGCGCTTTGCTTTTTGTTGATCATCCGGGCCCCGCCAAGGCTCGCTGAAAGGTAACCACCATCGCTACTTTTGCTGACCGTCGTGCGATTCCCGAGCGTAAGCATCGGCTGAACCGTGAAATCCTCGCCCCCGAAGTCCGTCTGAATGGTCCTGAGAACGAGCCCATCGGCATCGTGAGCATTCAGGAAGCGCTTCGCATGGCTGGTGAACTGGACGTGGACCTGGTCGAAATTGCCGCCACCGCCAATCCGCCGGTGTGCCGGCTGATGGACTACGGCAAGTTCAAGTACCAGGAGCAGAAGCGCGCTGCGGAAGCCAAGTCGAAGCAGAAAGTCATCGAAGTCAAGGAAGTCAAATTCCGTCCGGGCACGGACGAAGGCGACTACCAGATCAAGATGCGCAATCTGCGCCGCTTCATTGCTGAAGACGGTGACAAGGGCAAGGTCACGCTGCGTTACCGCGGCCGCGAGATCACCCACCAGGACATCGGCATGCGCATGCTCGAGCGCATCCGTGATGAACTGGCGGATGTGGCGGTGGTGGAGCACATGCCCAAGCTCGAAGGCCGTCAGATGATCATGGTGCTGGCGCCCAAGAAGCGCTCGTAAGCATCCCGCGTTCAGCCCGTCGATCTGGTCGTCGGCGGGCTTATTAGTCTCCTTCAGGCCATCAAGTGCAGCGGTTTCCCCGAGGCCGCCTGGAGGGACGCATTTCTAAGGAGCAGTCATGCCCAAAATGAAGACCAAGAGCAGCGCGAAGAAGCGTTTTCGCGTTCGTCCGGGTGGTACCGTCAAGCGCGGTCAGGCGTTCAAGCGCCACATCCTGACCAAGAAGACCACGAAGAACAAGCGTCAGCTCCGCGGCGCCGCGAACGTGCATGAGACCAACATGGGCCACATCGCTGCGATGTTGCCTTTCGCTGGTCTGTAATCCAGCTGTAGAGAAGGAGATACAACATGCCTCGCGTCAAACGTGGTGTTACCGCACGTGCTCGTCACAAGAAGGTCCTGGCTCTGGCCAAGGGCTTCCGTGGTCGTCGTAAGAACGTCTTCCGCATCGCCAAACAGGCGGTGATGAAGGCGGGCCAATACGCCTACCGTGACCGTCGTGCCAAGAAGCGCGTGTTCCGCCAGCTGTGGATTGCCCGTATCAATGCGGCAAGCCGTGGCCTGGGTCTGAGCTACAGCAAGTTCGTGGCTGGCCTGAAGAAGGCCCAGATCGACATCGACCGCAAGGTCCTGGCTGATCTCGCCGTCAACGATCCTGCTGGTTTTGCCAGCATCTTCGCCAAGGTGAAGGCCGCTCTCGCTTAATTGCCGCACGCTGCCTGCGCAAGCAGGTGGCCGTGGCAGCCTCGGTTCGCCGAGGCGCCCTTTTCAAAGGCCGACACCTCGGTGTTCGGCCTTTTCTTATTGTCAGTTCCGAATTGAGTCGCCCCGCGATGAACGATCTCGATCAATTGCTGCAACAGGCCAGTGGTGAATTTGCCGCTGCCGCCACCCCCGCCGACCTGGAAAACGCCAAAGCCCGCTTCCTGGGCAAGTCCGGCCAGGTGACCGAGCTGATGAAGGGGCTGAGCAGCCTGCCGGTTGAAGAGAAAAAAACGCGTGGCGCGCAGATCAACCAGATCAAGCAAGGCATTGAAGCGGCCCTGACCGCCCGCCGTCAGGCGCTGGCCGATGCCGAACTTGAGAAGCAGCTCAAGGCCGAAGCCCTGGACGTGACCCTGCCGGGCCGCCAGCGTGGTACTGGGGGTCTGCATCCCATCACCCGCGCCATGGAGCGCATCGAAGCGATCTTCGGTTCGATGGGATTCGACGTGGCCGACGGCCCCGAGATCGAGAACGACTGGTTCAACTTCACCGCGCTCAACACGCCGGCCGATCACCCGGCCCGCTCGATGCACGACACCTTCTATGTCGAGAACGGTTTTGTGCTGCGCACCCACACCAGCCCCATGCAGATCCGCTATGCGGTGCAGCATGTGAAGAAGCATCGCGCGCTGATCGATGCGGGCCAGCCCATGCCCGAAATCCGCGTGATCGCGCCGGGACGCACCTACCGGGTGGACAGCGACGCCACCCACTCCCCCATGTTCCACCAGGTCGAAGGCCTGTGGGTGGGCGAGAACATCAGCTTCAAGGATCTGAAGTCGGTCTACGTGAACTTCATGCAGCAGTTCTTCGAGACGACCGACATGGAGATCCGCTTCCGCCCCAGCTATTTCCCTTTCACCGAACCCAGCGCCGAAATCGACATGATGTTCGGCTCCGGTCCGCTCAAGGGCCGCTGGCTGGAGGTGTCCGGTTCCGGCCAGGTGCATCCGCAGGTCATCCGCAACATGGGCCTGGATCCTGAGCGCTATATCGGCTTTGCCTTTGGCTCGGGCATCGACCGTCTGGCGATGCTGCGTTATGGGGTGAACGACCTGCGCCTGTTCTTTGATGGCGATCTGCGTTTCCTGTCGCAATTCAAGTAAAAAAGCCCGAAAGACATCGACATGCAATTCCCTGAGTCCTGGCTGCGGGCCTTTTGCAATCCTGCGCTGAACACCCAAGAACTGGCCGAGCTGCTCACCATGTCCGGCCTGGAAGTGGAAGAACTCCGCCCGGTCGCGCCGCCGTTCCACGGCATCGTTGTGGCCGAAATCGTGGAAGCCGTGCAGCATCCCGACGCCGATCGGCTGCGGGTGTGCAAGGTCAATGCCGGTGGGCCGGAGCTGCTGCAGATCGTCTGCGGCGCCCCGAATGCACGGGTCGGTATCCGTGTTCCGCTGGCCACTGTCGGCGCTGAACTGCCGCCCGGTGAAGACGGCAAGCCGTTCAAGATCAAGGTGGGCAAGCTGCGCGGCGTCGAGAGCTTCGGCATGCTGTGCTCGGCCCGTGAGCTCAAGCTGTCCGAGGACCATGGCGGTCTGCTGGAGCTGGCCGCGGATGCGCCGCTGGGCCAGAACATCCGCGAGCACCTGAAGCTGGACGACACGCTGTTCACCCTCAAGCTCACGCCCAATCTGGCGCACGCCCTGAGCGTGTATGGCATTGCCCGCGAAGTGTCGGCCCTGACCGGCGCGCCGCTGATGGCGCCGCAGATCACGCCGGCCCCCGTCGCCCATCAGGACCTGCTGCCGGTGCGGGTGGGAGCCGCCGACCTGTGTGGCCGCTTCTCCGGTCGCATCGTGCGCGGCGTCAACACGAAGGCGCAAACGCCCGCCTGGATGGTGGACCGCCTGGCCCGCTGCGGTCAGCGCTCGGTCTCTCCGCTGGTGGACATCTCCAACTACGTGATGTTCGAGCTGGGCCGCCCGTCCCACATCTTCGACCTGGACAAGATCCACAACGAACTGGTCGTGCGCTGGGGCCGCAAGGGCGAGCAGCTCAAGCTGCTCAACGGCAACACCATCGAGCTGGACGAGACGGTGGGCGTCATTGCCGACCGCGAGCAGGTCGAGTCCCTGGCCGGCATCATGGGCGGCGACGCCACGGCGGTGTCGGACGACACCACCAACGTCTATGTCGAAGCCGCCTTCTGGTGGCCCAAGGCGGTGATGGGACGTTCGCGGCGTTTCAATTTCTCGACCGATGCGGGGCATCGCTTCGAGCGCGGCGTGGACCCCTCCGGCACCACCGACCACATCGAGCGCATCACGCAGCTGATCCTGGAGGTCTGCGGCGGCCAGGCCGGCCCGATGGACGACCATGTGGTGGCCTTGCCCGAGCGCAAGCCGGTGGCCCTGCGGGTGGAGCGGGCTGCCAAGGTCATCGGCATGCCGGTGACGCAGGCCGACTGCGAAACCGTCTTCACCCGCCTGGGCCTGGAATTCACCGTCACCGCCCCCGGCGTGCTGACCGTGGTGCCGCCCACCTTCCGCTTCGATCTGCAGATCGAGGAAGACCTGATCGAGGAAGTGGTGCGGGTGCTGGGCTACAGCCGTCTGCCCGCCACGCCGCCGCTGGCGCCGGTGGTCGGCAAGGTGCCGAGCGAGACCCGCCGCAGCGTGCACGCCCTGCGCCACGCCATGGCGGCACGGGACTACTTCGAGACCATCAATTTCAGCTTCGTGGAAGCGCGCTGGGAGCGGGAACTGGCCGGCAATGAACAGCCGATCCAGTTGCTCAATCCGATCGCCGCACCGCTGGCCGTGATGCGCAGCAGCCTGATGGGCAGCCTGGTCCAGGTGCTGCGTAACAACCTGGCTCGCAAGGCGCCACGGGTGCGGGTGTTTGAGATCGGCCGCGTGTTCCTGCGCGACCCGTCGGTGGAAGAGAGCGACACCACCATCGCCGGCGTGCGCCAGCCGCTGCGCCTGGCCGGTCTGGCCTGGGGCTCGGCCGACCAGCAGCAGTGGGCCGACAAGGACCGCCCGGTCGACTTCTTCGATGTGAAGGGCGACCTGGAGGCGCTGTTCGCGCCGCGCCAGCTGCAGTTTGAAGCCGCAGAGCATCCCGCCCTGCATCCGGGCCGCAGTGCCCGCGTGTGGCTGGACGGCGTCGAGATCGGTGTGGTGGGCGAGCTGCATCCGAAGTGGCGCCAAAGCTACGAGCTGCCGACCGCGCCGGTGCTGTTCGAGCTGTCCCTGGACGCGGTGTTGTCCCGCCTGGTGCCGCAAGGCAAGGGTGTGGCGCGCCTTCAGGCGGTGCAGCGGGATCTGGCCGTCATCGTGGGCGACCAGGTCACGCACGCGGCACTGATGAATGCCATCCACGGCAGCGGCGAGACCCTGGTACGCTCCGCCCGTTTGTTTGACGTCTTCAAGCCCGCCCAGCCGACCGCCGAGCTCAAGGCGGGTGAGCGCAGCCTGGCCGTGCGTCTGGAACTGCTCGACGACGACAACACATTGACGGACGAGCGAATCGAACAAGCCGTGAGCCGGGTGGTGAGCCAGTTGTCGGAACAGCTCGGGGCGCGTTTGCGGGGGTGAGGAGCCTCCGCTGACGGGTGCCGCGGGGAGCCGGATTCGGCCCCCCGCAGTTCAGGGGGCGCCGATCAAGCGGACGCCGACCCGGAGCATGAGGAACGAGGACGCGGGAGAGGAGAGGGAAGCCGATGAGCGACGATGACATCAAGGAACAGGCGCGGGTGCTGCTGGGCAGCCTCGAAACGCCGACGCTGACCAAGGCGGAACTGGCCGAACTGCTGTTCGACAAACTCGGACTGAACAAGCGCGAGTCCAAGGACATGGTCGAAGCCTTCTTCGACATCATCCATGACAGCCTCTCCAGCGGTCGCGAGGTGAAGCTGTCGGGCTTTGGTAATTTCAACATCCGTCGTAAGGCACCGCGTCCGGGGCGCAATCCGCGCACGGGCGAGTCCATTCCCATCAAGGCACGCAATGTCGTGACCTTCCACGCCAGTCACAAATTGAAAGAAGCTGTGCAAGGGAACGCGCCCGGTGCCGGAGACTTCGAGTAGAGTCTGACCTCCCTCTCAGCTGCCGGAGCACCTGATTCCAATGGACATCACGCTTCCCGCCATTCCCGCCAAACGTTACTTCACCATCGGTGAGGTGAGTGAGTTGTGCGGCGTGAAGCCGTATGTGCTGCGCTATTGGGAACAGGAATTCACCCAGCTCAAGCCGATGAAGCGGCGCGGCAACCGCCGCTACTACCAGCATCATGAGGTGCTGCTGATCCGCCGCATCCGGGACCTGCTCTATGACCAGGGCTTCACCATCAGCGGTGCCCGCAATCAGTTGAGCGATTCCGCCCACGGCACCCATACCGGCCACAGCCCGGCCACGCAGGCGCAGGAATTCCGTGCGGAAGCGCAGGCGGCTGCGGAGCAGGCCGCTCAATCGGCGCAGGCGTCGCATCATCAGCTCGAAGACTCGCTGGGCCTGTCGTCCTATCGCGACGTGGCACGTGAAGCCTACCGGGACAGCTATCGCGCCCGCGCCGCCGAGGTGTCGGACGGGTCGGCACACACCACGGTGTCGCTGGACAAACTCTCCCTCGAACAGGTGAGAGAAGAATTGTTGGCCATTCGCGAGAGTTTGCTTGCGTGAGCGTTCAAAACGCGTATAGAATCTAAGTCTTCGTCGGGGTGTAGCGCAGCCTGGTAGCGCACTTGCATGGGGTGCAAGGGGTCGCGAGTTCGAATCCCGCCACCCCGACCATTTATAAGAAGACTGAACGCCTGGTACTGCAAAGTACCAGGCGTTTTGCTTTGTGCGCCTGACTGCTTCTACTCGACACAGTGACCACTTCGGGCCGTTATGCTGTGCGGGTCATGACCCTTTCCTCTGTCATCGATCCCACTCCGAGATTGCTGCGCACCGACACCGGCGCGCAGGTCCAGGCCCGGCTGGAAGGCGACTGGACCTTGCTGGCCCTGCGGGACCGCGTGGAGGCCCTCAGAAGCGAGCTCGGCACGCTCCCCCGCCAGGGCGTGCACTGGGACCTCAGCGCCGTTCGCCGCATGGACCCCACCGGGGCCTTGCTGCTGTGGCAGGCCTGGGGACGGCAGCAGCCGGACCAGCTCCAGTGGCCCACCACGGCCGCCGCGTCCATGTTCCAGGCGCAGTTCGCACGCCTGAGCGCCAAGCCAGGCAAGGCCACCCGACCGCACCGTCGCGAAAATCCCTGGAAACTGGGCCAAGGGCTGTTCCAACTGGCCGAACACCTGATTGATGCGGTGGCACTCTTCGGCCAGGTGGTCCGGGACTGCGGCCGCATGCTGCGCCACCCCGGGCTCGTCGCCTGGTCCGACATCTCCGCCCACATCTACCGAAGCGGCGCCCAGGCGCTGGGCATCACCGCGCTGGTGGGGGTGCTGGTGGGCATCACGCTGTCCTACCTGATTGCGCGGCAACTGCAGAACTTCGGCGCCGACATCTATGTGATCAACATCCTGGGCATCAGCGTCTGGCGGGAACTCGGCCCGCTGCTGGCCGCCATCCTGGTGGCCGGACGCAGCGGCTCGGCCATGACCGCGCAGATCGGCGTCATGCGGGTCACCCAGGAACTCGATGCATTGTCGGTGATGGGCATCTCCCACACCGTCCGCCTCGTCTTCCCGAAAATGGTGGCCCTGGCCATCTCCCTGCCGCTGGTCACCGTGTGGACCAGCGCCATGGTGCTGCTGGGTGGCATGCTGGCTGCCCGTGCCACGCTGGGCCTGGACTATGTGCAGTTCCTGCAAGGCTTGCCGGCGTCCGTGCCGATTGCCAATCTGTGGCTGGGCGTGTCCAAGTCGGCCGTGTTCGGGGTGCTGATCGCGTTTGTGGCCTGCCACTTCGGGCTGCGCATCCGGCCCAACAGCGAAAGCCTGGCGGCCGGCACGACGCAGTCGGTGGTGGCGTCCATCACGCTGGTGATCGTGGTGGATGCCATCTTTGCGGTGATGTTCTCCAACGTGGGGCTCAAGGTATGAGTGGCACTTGTGAAACGCTGGCGGGAGCGCTCTCCGGGGCTGACGCGGACCCCAACGCTGCGGCTGACGCGGACGATGTCGTCATCTCGGTGCGGCACGTGGGCACCGTGCTCGGCGGCGTGCGCATCCACAAGGACATCAGCCTGGACGTGAAGGCAGGCGAAGTGCTGGGCATCATCGGCGGATCCGGCAGCGGCAAGACCACGCTGCTGCGGCTGATGCTGGGTCTGGAGCGGCCCAGTGAAGGCGAAGTGCTGGTGCTGGGCCAACGTCTGGGCAACTGCGAGGCCACCGATCTGGCGCGGGTTCGTCACCGCTGGGGCGTGCTGTTCCAGCAGGGCGCGCTGTTTTCTGCCCTCACCGTGTTTGACAACATCGCGCTGCCGCTGCGCGAGCTCAAATCCCTGCCCAAGGACCTGATTGCCGAGTTGGTGATGCAGAAGCTGGTGCAGGTGGGCCTCAAGCCCGAGGACGGGGTCAAGATGCCGGCTGAGCTGTCCGGCGGCATGGTCAAGCGCGTGTCGCTGGCGCGGGCGCTGATCATGGACCCGCAACTGCTGTTCCTCGATGAGCCGACCGCCGGCCTGGACCCCGCCAGTTCGAAGCGCTTTGTGCAGTTGATCGAAAGCCTGAAGCGGGAGATGGACCTGACCGTGGTGATGGTCACCCATGATGTGGACACGCTGTTTGCGCTGGTGGACCGCATCGCGGTGCTGGCGGACCAGCATCTGGTCGCGCACGGGCGGCTGGAGCAGGTGGTTCAGATGCAGCATCCCTTCATCCGCAATTTCTTCCTCGGGCATGTGCAGCGCTGCGCCGAAGAAAGCCTGCGCAGCTACCGCGATGCCCTGCATCACCAGGACGATCCGCAGCCCGCATGACCGGGCGCTGACCCCCCTCTTTGACTTCCCCCAACGCCCAGGACCAGATCGACCCTCATGGAAAACAAAGCCCACGCCCTGGCCACCGGCCTGTTCGTGCTTCTGCTCAGTGCAGCCCTCATCGTGGTGGTGCTGTGGTTCCGCGACGACCGGGGCGAGACGCAGGCCTTCACCGTGGTGTCGCGCTCCGGGGTGCCGGGCCTGAATGTGAAGGCCCCGGTCAAGCTGCGCGGCGTGGTGATCGGCAAAGTGGGCGGCATCCGCTTCGACCCGGCCGAGGCCCGGCAGATTCTGGTGGACATTGAAGTGGACGCGACCGCGCCCATCGCCCCAGGGACCGTGGCCAAGCTCGGGTATCAAGGCATCACCGGCCTGTCCTTCATCGATCTGAACGACGGGGAACCGACCGTGCCGCCGGAGCAGAACGTCATTCAGACGCGGCGCATTCCGCTAGCCCCGTCCATCCTGGACCAGCTCACCGACATCGGCCCCAAGCTGGCGGCCAATGCGCTGGAGACGATGAAGCGCATCAACCTGGTGCTGAGCGACACCAATCAGCAGCAGTTCAGCCAGACACTGGCGCAGCTCAAGGAAGCGTCGGCGGGGCTGAATCAGCTGGTGAATGAAATGCATCCGACCGCGCAGGCGCTGCCGTCCCTGGTGAAGAATGCGGACGGCCTGGTGGTGACCGGGCAGAAGACGCTCGCGCAGGTCGACCAGTTGGCCGTCAAGGGCGGCGACATGGTGGACGCCTACAAGGCCCGCGCCGCGGAGATCGAGAAGATCGGCGATGCCGCCGCGCAGTTGCAGGCGTCGATCAAGCGGATCGAGTTGTCGCTGGTCGGCAGCGGCGAGCGGCCCCGCGAGCATGCGCTGTTGGAAGATCTCTCCCGTGCGGCCCGGACGCTGGAGCGCGCCGCGCAAGGGCTGACCGACCAGCCGCAGAGTCTGCTGCTGGGGCCGCAGCCGGGACCGGCCGGTCCTGGGGAAGCGGGCTTCCAGCCTGAGCAGCGCAAGGAGAAATGAGCGGATGAATGCCGGTCAGCCAAGGCGGGTCCGCCTGCCGGGTCCTCCGCTGATTCAATGGCGCGGGCGACCGATTGCTCAACCACTTGTGCAAACGCTTGTGCGACCGTTCGTGCAAAAGCTCGTGCAAAAGCTTGTGCGACCGCTCGTGCAAGCGCTTGGCCAATTGGTCGCCCAACGCCATGCCCAATTGCATGCCCAGTTGCATGCCCAATTGCATGCCCAACGTCGCGGCCTCGGCCGTGCCCAACGCCCCACCTCCTGCCATGGCTGAATCCCGCCTCCGCCTCGACTCCTCAGCGTCCACCACGACCTGCTCAGTGGCAGCCGTACCGGGCACACCGACCGATTCCGCCTTGCCGCTGCGACGCCGTGTCCTCGTCAGTGGCCTGATGCTGGGGACGGCCATCCCGCTACTCGCCGCCTGCGGCAGCCGCCCGGCGCCAGTCCGTCAGCTGGACCTGGGCCAGGCCCCCATCTGGCCCGTCGGCACGACCTTGCCGCGCCGGGTGGATATCCAGGCGGTGTCCACCTCCGAGCTGACGCAGGGCACCGCCGTGGCGTACCGGCTGGACGACACCGATCCCTACGCCCGTCGCAGTTATCGCGACAGCCGATGGGCAGCCCCGCTGTCCACCCTGATGGGCGACCGGCTCAAGCAACTCAATGCCCGCGCGGCGCTGGCCGCCGGTGCTGAGCAGGTGCCCCCTGTCTCCATCCTGGTGGAGCTGGAAGACTGCGTGCAGCGCTTCTCAAGCCCCACGCAGAGCGAGGTGACGCTGCGTGTGGGCGCCTCGACGGGCCGTCAACGGCGCCTGTTTGAGGCCAGTGCGCCGGCCGGCGGCGATGCGGAAGGCGGCGCCCGTGCGATTGCGCAGTTGCTGGACCGATTGGGTGTGGAGATGCTGAGTTGGGCGGCCGCCATCAGTGGCCCGTCCAAGGGACGGGCGTGAGTGCTTCAATAGGCGGTTCAGTGGGCGCCTGAGTCAGCGCACGATATAGCGCTTGAGTCCGCGCTTGAGTCCGCGCTTGAGGCAGCGTATGACTCAGCGCTTGAAGCAGCGTATGACTCAGCGCCTGGCGCAGACTTCCCGCCTGCAACTTCAGAACGACGCCGCGATCCCGCCGCCCATGCGCTGCTGGCGCTGCCGCAGAAAGGCCTCCGCCATGCCGGATTCCGGCTGCAGCCGCTGTCCGATGTAGAGCTCCTGACGCCGCTCGGTGATCTGGGCGCGCAGGCGGTTGGCCATGATGGTCAGCGGTTGCAGCCCCTTGCGCTCGGCGCGCTCGATGGCCTGGCCCAGCGCATGCATCTGATGGTTGACCAGCAACGCGGTATGCGCCTGCACCACCCGCAGGCGGCCCTGGACGCTGCGCTCGGCATGACGCAACCAGGCCAGCACCGCATCCGCATCCCCGCCCTTGACCTTGAAGAGGCTCTCTCCCGCGGCCAGCAGCAGCTGTTCCAGGCGAGACCGGTCGGACGCGGCATAGGCCTCGTTCACCTCCACCATCTTCTGCTCGCGGATGCGGCGTTCCTGGTCATCCGGCGCCAAGTCCGGATGCAGGCGCATGGCGGCGCGGCGGTAGAGGGTCTTGAGCGGCGGCGGGCCCACCTGCACCAGCCCGCCCTCGGGCTGCGGCGGCAGCGGGGCGCCCGGTGGCAGTTGCGGCAGCAGCGGTGTGCCGGTGGCGCGAGGAGGTTCCGGCGGACGGGTGTCCATGCCGTTGCGGCTCAGTGCGTCATGCAGGTAGCGCATGGCGCAGTAGAGCTGGGATTCCAGCGAGTCCAGCTCCATGTAGAGCGGACCCAGGGCGGCCACATACCGGTCGATGAAAGACTGCAGCCAGCGGCGGGTACTTGCGTAGGCCTGCTCCTCGTCCGCCAGTTGGCGCTGGAGCTCGGCCAGCGCCTCACGACGAGCGTCGAGTTCGCGAGGCGTGATGGCCTGGCTGGTCATGGTGGCAAACGTCCCTGAAGATTCTTTGGTGGAGTGTGCCTGATTCTGCCGTGCGCAAGCCTCGGGACAAAGCCCGAACTGGCCGTCCGGGGGCGGTATTTCTTGGCATTGTGTCGCCGCCGGACGGGTCAAGGGGGGCGAAACGCCTCTCAGGGCTGCGACGCTGCAGGCGCGGCGTCGCTGGGGACGGTCATGGGGCCGCTGGCCTCGGTCATAGGGCCGCTGGCCCCGGCCTGGGGCAGGCTGGGCATGGAAGCCTCTGGCGCGGGGGCGCTGATCGGGGTGGGAGTGGCGGCGGGTCCGGATGGGGGGGCGGAAGCCGGTCCGGACGCGCCCACCGCCGGCAGCAGCGGCACGATCAGCAGGGCCACGATGTTGATGATCTTGATCAGCGGGTTGACGGCGGGGCCGGCGGTGTCCTTGTAGGGGTCGCCGACCGTGTCACCGGTCACCGCGGCCTTGTGGGCGTCGCTGCCCTTGCCGCCGAAGTGGCCGTCCTCGATGTATTTCTTGGCGTTGTCCCAGGCGCCGCCGCCGGTGCACATGGAGATGGCCACGAACAGCCCGGTGACGATGGTGCCCATGAGCAGTCCGCCCAGTGCCGCCGGGCCGAGCAGCAGCCCCACCACGATGGGCACGATGACCGGCAGCAGCGACGGCACGATCATTTCCTTGATGGCCGCTGCGGTGAGCATGTCCACGGCACGCCCATACTCGGGCTTGCCGGTGCCGTCCATGATGCCCTTGATGTCCCGGAACTGGCGGCGCACCTCTTCCACGACGGAGCCCGCGGCCCGGCCGACCGCTTCCATGGCCATGGCCGCGAAGAGGTAGGGAATGAGGCCGCCGATGAAGAGGCCCACGATGACCATGTGATTGCTGAGGTCGAAGCTGACGGACAGGCCGCGGCTCTCCAGGGCGTGGGTGTAGTCGGCAAACAGGACCAGCGCCGCCAGGCCGGCCGAGCCGATGGCATAGCCCTTGGTGACCGCCTTGGTGGTGTTGCCGACGGCGTCCAGCGGGTCAGTGACGTCACGCACGCTCTCCGGCAGATTGGCCATTTCGGCGATGCCGCCGGCGTTGTCGGTGATGGGACCATAGGCGTCCAGGGCGACGACGATGCCGGCCATGCTCAGCATGGCGGTGGCGGCAATGGCAATGCCGTAGAGCCCGGCAAGCTTGAAGGCGGCCAGGATGGCGGCGCAGACAAACAGCACCGGCCAGGCGGTGGAGCGCATGCTGACGCCCAGACCGGCAATGATGTTGGTGCCGTGGCCGGTGGTGGACGCCTGGGCGACGTGCTGGACCGGTTTGTAGTCGGTGCCGGTGTAGTACTCGGTGATCCACACCATGGCGGCGGTCAGCACGAGGCCGACGAGGCAGGAGAAGAAGAGGGCGTTGGCGCCGATGATCTGGCCGCCCGGCAGGGTGATGTCCTGCGGGAAGAGGGCGCGGGTGATGAAGTAGAAGGCGACGGCGGAGAGGACGCCGGCGACGATGAGGCCCTTGTAGAGGGCCGGCATGACGTTTTTCATGCCCGGTGTGGCCTTGACGAAGCCGCAGCCGATGATGGAGGCGACGATGGAGACACCGCCGAGCACCAGGGGATAGACCAGGGCGGCTGTGGACATGCCGCCGAAGGTGAGGGCGCCCAGGGCGATGGTGGCGATGAGGGTGACGGCGTAGGTCTCGAAGAGGTCGGCGGCCATGCCGGCGCAGTCGCCGACGTTGTCACCGACGTTGTCCGCAATGACGGCCGGGTTGCGGGGGTCGTCTTCAGGGATGCCGGCTTCCACTTTGCCCACGAGGTCCGCGCCGACGTCGGCGCCCTTGGTGAAGATGCCGCCGCCGAGGCGGGCAAAAATCGAAATGAGGGAGGAGCCGAAGGCCAGGCCGAGCAGCGGCTTGAGGGACTGGCTGTCGATCTGCTGGAGGTCGTGGCTGACCCACAGGAAGAAGAGGCCGACCCCCAGGAGGCCGAGCCCGACGACCAGCATGCCGGTGATGGCGCCCCCTTTGAAGGCGACATTGAGGGCCGGTGCCATGCCCTGGGTGGCCGCCTGCGCAGTGCGGACGTTGGCGCGAACGGAGACGTTCATGCCGATGAAGCCGCAGGCGCCGGAGAGGACGGCCCCCACGACGAAGCCAACGGCGGTCATGAGGTCGAGCGCCGCGGCAATGAGGACAGCCAGGACAACGCCCGCAATGGCAATGGTCCGGTATTGCCGCGCGAGGTAGGCCGCAGCCCCCTGCTGGATGGCCTGCGCGATCTCCTGCATGCGGGCATTGCCCGCATCTTGGGAAAGAATCCAGCTCCGCTGGATAAAGCCGTAAAGCACCGCGGCCAAGCCGCAGGCCAGCGCAAAGTACAGCGCCATACTGATCGACATGTGTTGTCTCCTTGTTGTGAGACGCCCTGATGCCCACAGCGCCGGTCCTGCGCGCAAGCACACATACAGGCCGTGAATCGATGCTAATTCCGGTGGGGAGGTTAGGGGTAGGCGTTTACCCAGTAGCGGGGACAGGGGGTGTCAGGGCTTGCAGGGGGCCTGTCGACTGCCTCGGGGGAGCGCCAACGGCTCGGCTCCGGCCCGCGCTGACCCCTTTTTCCTTCATGTCCCCCGCCCGCTCCGCGGGCTCCTCCTGAACTTCCGGAAAAAGGGGCCAGCGCAGGCCTGCGCCAAGCCGTTGCATGGACACCGTGGTGGGCGGAGGGGTGTCAAGCCGTTGCATGGACACCGTGGTGGGCGGAGAGTTGCCAAGCCGTTGCATGGACACCGGGGCGGGCGGGGGCTACTTTAGAATGCGCGCTGTTGCGTTTCTCAGCTGCGGTAAACATCATGAGCCTGCATAAAGTCACTCCCGGTCCCAAAGCCCCCGAACAGTTCAACGTCGTCATCGAAATCCCGATGAACGCCGATCCGATCAAGTACGAGGTCGATAAGGAAAGCGGCGCCCTGTTCGTCGACCGCTTCATGACGACCGCCATGCACTATCCGTGCAACTACGGCTATGTGCCCCAGACCCTCGCCGATGACGGCGATCCGGTCGACGTGCTGGTCATCACCCCGTTCCCGCTCACGCCCGGCGTCGTCGTGACCTGCCGCGCCATCGGCATGCTCGATATGGACGACGAAGCCGGCGGCGACGCCAAACTGCTCGCCGTGCCCACCACCAAGATCCTCCCGATCTACGAGCACTGGACCAAGCCCGAAGACATCAACCAGATGCGCCTCAAAGCCATCCAGCATTTCTTCGAACACTACAAGGACCTCGAAGCCGGCAAGTGGGTCAAGGTCAAGGGCTGGAAAGGCCCCGAAGAAGCCAAGGCCGAAATCACCAACGGCATCGCCAACTACGCCAAAGCCCAACAAGGCTGAGCACCTCCCCCTCCCCCGATCAGACTCGTCTGATCCCCGCAAAGGCGCCTTCGGGCGCCTTTGTGCTTTTGGGTCGGAGGATGGTGGGCGCCGTTCGGGAACTGGATCACGGAGTGAGCCACCAGTCGCGCACAATGACTCAACCCCGGCAGGTTTAACGGTCGTCAGGGGAACCGCCCCAGAAGAGCCGGGACTACCGGTCAATGCAACGGCGAGTCAGAACAGTCAGTCGGGAACAGTCAAAAACATCAGGGAAGAGACATCATGGCTCAGGATCAAGGCGTGACGGAGCGGCGGGACGGTCAACCACCCGTCCAGGCCCCGGCGCAGCCCTCGGAGACCTCCGCCGGCGGCAGCGACGGCCTGCGGTGGATGGCTGGGCTCGGCGCAGCGGCCGCGGCCGGCGCTGCCTCGCAGGGGGCCGGGCCCGCTCATGCAGGGGCGCCGGGCACTGGCTCGTCCGAGGCCGGGGCCGCGGCGACGCGTGCGTCTTCGGCGGCGCGTCCGTTTCGTATCTTCCATGTGTCCGATGTTCACTTCGGCAACCACTTCGATGAGTCGGTGTGGAACTATGTCGGCGAGCTGGCCCGTCGGGAGCGGCCCGACCTGGTGGTGTGCACCGGGGACCTGGTGGATCACGGGGGGCTGTTCATGCTGGCGGCGGCGCGTCGGGAGTTCCAGGGCTTCATCGACCATCTGACCGCCCTCAATGCCAAGGAGGGCTCGAGCCGACAGGTGCAACTGCGCTGCGTGCCTGGCAATCACGACTGCGGTCCCTGGGGCAATCTGAAGTTCCGGCCGTTCTCCACCAACTTCGGTGCGGTGTTCGGGCCCGGAGCCTTCGAGCTGCCAGCCGGCATGCCGTCGTATCTGGCCTATCGGCGCAGTTCGCTGCCGGTGCGCTGCCTGATGCGCCTGCGCATGACACCCGCCCTGTACGCACGCAAGTGGTGGACCTCGGCCAAGCGCTTCTTCGCGCATCAGGAGAGCGGCTACCGCATCGAGTTGCTGCGCAGTGACGACCCGCAGGAAGTGGTGCTGGTGTATCTGGACAGCAATGACTCAATGCGGCTGGCCACCGGTAATGTGAATGCGCGGGAGGTGACCAAGCTCAAGGCGCTGATGCTGAACCTGCGGGAAGCCCAGGGCGCCCGGCCCTTCGTGCCGCGCATTGCGCTGCTGCATCACCATCCACTGCCGATCCCCGAAGCCTCCATCGCCGAAGGACTGACGTCGTTTGAGCCCTTCCTGGTGCTGCGCAACGCAGGCCTGGTGCTGAAGGAACTCAACAAGTGCGACGTGGACCTGATCCTGCACGGCCACAAGCACTACGCCGCCTTTGGTCGCCTGGGCTACTCCATCGACCATCACACCGAAGGCGAGATCGCCGTGCTGGCCGCCGGCAGCGGGGGCGTGACCCATTCGGAGTCGGGCCGCAATTCGGTGAACCTGATCGACATCCTGGAAACCGGCCGCATGTCCTTCCGCTCCATCCATTTCGGGGCGGGCGGCGGGGCGCCGGTCCATGAGATCGCCCGCGGCAAGAAGGAGATCCACGGCATCGAGATGCACAAGGCACGGGTCCACCGGCGTGCCGCCGAGCGGCAGGGCCAGTGGATCGATACGGTGCGGCATGCCGTCGGCGTGGATGCCACCGGCGTGGCCGTGGTGCAGCAGGACGTCAGTCAGCACTGGTTCGAGCGCCCGCTGCCCACCCAGGTGGTGCCGGTGGTGTGCTCGGTGTCGCTGGGCCGCATCTCCCACAACACCATCGAGCTGAGCGAGCTGTCCAAGAGCGCCGGCTATCAGTGGGTGAATCGGCCGCAAGGGCCGGTGCAGCAGGTGCGCGCCGGCATCCATGTCGGGCGGCGGCTGACCGGCCCCGCGCTGGACTACGGCTATCGCTACAAGTGCTTCAACACCTACGCCATCACCCGCTGGGAGACCATCGCCGCCTGTGAGCGCGAAGCCCTGCAGCGGGCCCGGGTGCCGGCCGGGCAGGCCCGTCGACCCCGCGTGCGGCTGGCTGAGCTGGAAGTGACGTCCTATGTGGTGCGCGCGCCGCTGCGTCAACTGGTGTTCCGGGTGCAACTGCCCGGTGGGCAATATCCGCTCAAGCCCTTCGTGCAGGTGATGCGCTGGAGCACCTATCCCGCCACCCCGCTGGACGAGCATCTGCAGTTCCATGAACACGGCAGCGACGGCGAGTGGGTCAACGATGCCGAACTGACCGCCCATGAGGCCGGCCGTCTGGCGCAGATCGGGGAGGACGTCTGGGAGCTGCGGGTCAGTTATCCGATGGTGGGCCACCGCTATGACGTGCGCTGGCGGGTCGAGCCCTTCCGGCCCGCCGTGCCGCTGCAGGACACCACCCGCATCCGCGGCCGGACCCTGGCCATGCGCGGTACGCTGCTCAGCCGCGAGACGATGGCCGCTTTTGAGGGTCCGCTGCGCGCCTGGGAAAGCGAGTTCCGGGATGTGCTGAACAGCATCAGCTCGGCCGGTCGCGAACTGGACGATGTCGAGATCGCCATGTTCACCTACGACGAGTCCCGCCACGATCTCGTCCAAACCCTGGTGATGGCGCCCGGCAAGGACGACGTGGTGCCGCCGCATCCGCTGATCGTGCCCCTGGGCGAGGGCGTGATCGGCGCCGCCTTCAAGCGCTCGCTGCCGGTGATGTATGTCGATCCGCAGCTCAGCGGCAGTCCGCATGAGGCCGCTTATCTGTACTCCGAAGAAGACCCCGGGCCCTTCGGCGCCGCGCTGCCAGCCACGCGCTGGAAATATGTCCTGGCCTTCCCGCTGTCGTCCTATTCCGCCGGGGTGACGCCTGACTGGGGGCCGCACACCACCGTCGGCGTGCTGACCCTGTCCTCCGAACGGCTGGACAGCGGGCTGGTGGAACTGGTGGGACCGATGTCGTGGTTGGCCGATGGCTCCCTGGCAGAAGGCTTCCTGACGGATGAAGCCGCCCAGGAGGACGGCCCGGCGTCCGATGCCGCAGCCGACGGGCAGGGCGCCGATGACGCGGACGGCCATGGGTCGCCCGCGCCGCGTCGCCGGGACCTGGGCAAGGTGCTGTGGGTCTGCGCCCACCTGCTGGTGGACTATCTGCCCGAAAGTCCGGAATCCTCAACGTCCACCACCGCCCGCGATTGGCCGAATGCGCCCTGACTGCTAAACTTTGAACACTTTCGGAGCGCTTTATGGCATTTGTTCGTACCACGGGCGGGTTGCTTCAGTTGCAGTCGCACAAGCTGACGAATGCAGATCTTCGCCAGGCGGCGGACTTCGCACGAGAGGTGCTGAAGAAACCCGAGCTGAGCGACCGCATTCTGGCGGCTCAGCGCAAGCAGGGCCCGGCCCAGTCCCAGTCCCAGCCCGCTGCGGGCAATGTCCGCCCCCTCGCCCGCCACCCCGATCGTCAAGCCCCTGTGCTGGACGATCTCGACGCGTTCTCGCCCGAACTGTTCCGGGCGGCCTGAGGGCTCGCGGTTTGAGGCCTTGCGGCTTCGAGAAAGTTCTAGGCTTCCTCCCCAGGAAGCTTGAGATGGACGTCCCGCCCCCCATCGAGGCGGTGGTCAGGCAGTCCATCGAGAAACTCGGCGCTCGGCCGCAGGCTTGGGACGCCGGTCCCGGCTGATCGTCCGAGCGCTTCAGAGTACGTGGCCGAACAGCGCCTGCAGGCAGTCGCCGTTCAGGCCGTCAGAGCCCCTCCACCAACACGCAGGGTAGGCCATGTCGACGACGTGCCGGTTCGGCAATGTCCGCTGGTGATAGGGCACGAAGCGCTCGGCGAAGCCTGGATGTTCCCGGGTGCCCAGGACGCCGCAGAGCCCCAGAATGGCAACGATCTGGTCCCGCTCCGGTTTGTTGGCCTTCAGCGCCGCAGGGAAGTGCTTGTGAAGCGCCCCGCTGGTGACCGATGACGGTACGGCGCCGATGGCCGCAACCAAGTCGCGAAAAATGCCAATGTCCTCAGCGGTGGGCGACGGGGGAGACGCCTCCAGGAACAGTTCCAGGTCCAACGCGGCATAGACAGGGTCTGAGTGACGAACGCCGCCCCACTTGAACCTCTCGAAGTTCAAGACGCTGAGGTCCTGCTCATCCTGGTCGGAATACAGGCCGCAGATGCGGCACTGTTTGTCGCCGGGTGTCGCCCTGTGTTCTGTCAGCCAGCGGGCGACCGAGTAGCTCCCCAGCGCGGAGCGCCATTCCAGTCTCCGTGTCGAGAGACTTGCCAAGAAGCCGTCGGCCACTTGACGCAGGCTCAGACGTTCGACCCCAGAGCGTAGCCGCGCGACGGCCTCGTCGTGTGTCGGCGTGACGGGGTCGAACATGACCCGGTGGGCCTTGGCGTACTCAAAGTCCTCCGCGCTTACCCGCGGCCCCCCTTGGTTCCAGCCAGCAGATGACCAGTACGTGTTGAACAGGATTTTGAGCGCTCGCTTGTCCATCGGCTTGCTTGGTGGGTTCAGGGTGTCGCGAGAGGGCTTATGTCTCAGCGTCGAGGCCACTGGCATTCGCCTTGAACGGCTGATGCCGCTCCAGCTCATCGATGTATTCCCCCATCGCATCGCCCTCTCGCGCCAGGAACTCCGCCACCGCTTCGCGGAACTGCGGATGCGCCAGCCAGTGCGATGAATGCGTCGCCACCGGCAGCAGGCCGCGCGCCATCTTGTGCTCCCCCTGCGCACCGCCCTCAAACCGCAGCCAGCCATTGGCCAGGCACCAGGCCAGCGGCTGGTAGTAGCAGGCATCAAAGTGCAGGTTGGGGATGTAGCGGGTCGCCCCCCAGTAACGCCCATACGCCGCCCGCTGGCCCTCATCAATCGCCACCAGCGACGCCGCCACGCGCTCGCCCTGCGCATCCCGCGCCACGAACATCAGCCACTGCGCCGGAAGGTCCGCCGCCATGCGGGCAAAGAAGTCCCGCTTGAGATAGGGCTTGTTGCGATGAGCCAGGTAGGTGAGGGTGTAGCACTCGTAGAAGAAGTCCCAGTCCTCGGCGGTGATGGCGCTGCCCCGCAAGGCCTCGAAGCGGACGCCGGCTTCCGCCACCTTGCGCTGCTCCTGCTGGATCTTCTTGCGCTTCTCCCGCTGAAGGCTTTGCAGGTAGTCGGCAAAGCTGCGCGGGGTACCGTCCCCGGTCCAGTGGAACTGCACCTGCTGACGGGCCAGCCAGCCGTCCTGGGCCAGAGCGGCCTGATCCTGCTCATCCCCAAACAGCACATGCACCGAGGAGAGCTCCAGCCGCTGCGTCAGCGCACGAAGCCCCTTCACCAGCCAGGCGCGGGCATCGTCGTCCCGGGCCAGCAACCGGCTGCCGGGCACCGGCGTGAAAGGCACCGCCACCAGCAGCTTGGGGTAGTAGTCCAGTCCGTGCCGCTGATAGGCGTCGGCCCAGGCCCAGTCGAAGACATATTCGCCGTAAGAGTGGCTCTTGAGATAGGCCGGGCAGGCAGCAATGAGCTGGTCGTCTTCCCACACGCTCAGGAACTGGGCCTGCCAGCCCGTCTTGGGGACCGCCGAGCCGGACGCCTGCAAGGCGCGCAGGTATTCCAGCCGCATGAACGGGGAGGGTAGCGGTGATGCCGCCAGCAGCCCGTTCCACGCCTCCAGTGGAAGCTCGGACAAGTCATCATCGACCCGGATCAGGGGCGCATCAGTAGGGGTGGTGGTCATGCAGCAATGCGAGTGTGGCGAAATCTTAGGGCCAACCCAAAACCCCGCGCTTTGATGGCAGGATGTGAATCATGCAAGCGACGTCTTCTTCCACCGCCTCCCAGGCAGTGTCTCCCATCCGCCTCGGCAGTTTTGACAACCTGTATCTGCACGACTTCGCCCGACTCGCTGTCGGCGTGCCGGTCTGCCGCGTGGCCGACCCCGCCTACAACGCGGCGCAGACCGCCGAGCTGATGAAGCAGGCCGCGCAGGACGGCGCCGCCCTGGTGGCCTTCCCCGAACTGGGCTTGGCCGCCTACACCAGCGACGACCTGTTCCATCAGCGCGCCCTGCTCGACGGCTGCGAGGCCGCGCTGGCACAGCTGCTGGAGGTCTCCCGCGACCTGCCCACGCTGGCCATCGTCGGCCTGCCACTGCGCGTGGATCACCGCCTGTTCAATTGCGCCGTCGCCCTGCAGCGCGGCCGGTTGCTCGCCGTCTGGCCCAAGACCTATCTGCCCAACTACGGCGAGTTCTACGAAGCCCGCCAGTTCAACGCCGCTGACGAAGCCCTGAGCACCGAGATCGAGCTGCTCGGCCAGCTCGTGCCCTTCGGCACGCGGCTGGTGGTGCAGGCGCAGGACCTGCCCCTGCTGCGGGTGCATGTGGAAATCTGCGAGGACGTCTGGACTCCGATCCCGCCGTCGTCCTATGCGGCCATGGCCGGCGCCACGGTGCTGGTGAACCTGTCGGCCTCCAACGTGACGGTCGGCAAGGCCGGCTACCGGCATCAACTGGTGGCCCAGCAGTCGGCGCGCTGCCTGGCCGCCTATGTCTACACCTCCGCCGGCGCCGGTGAATCCAGCACCGACCTGGCCTGGGACGGTCAGGCCCTGATTTACGAGAACGGCAGCCTGCTCGGCGAAGCGGAGCGCTTCGTGCGCCGCTCCCAACTGCTGACCGCCGATGTGGACCTGGAGCGCCTGTCCCGCGAGCGCATGCGGCAGACCAGCTTTGGCGATTCCGTGCGTCATCATGCGGCGGTGCTGAAGGACTTCCGCACCGTGCGCACCGCGCTGGGCCTGGACCTGTCGCAGGCCCTGCCGCTGCGCCGTCGCATCGAGCGCTTCCCCTACGTACCGTCCGACCGCACCCGGCGCGACGAGCGCTGCAATGAGGTGTTCAACATCCAGGTGCAGGCGCTGGTGCAGCGGCTGGTGTCCAGCGGCATCCACAAGCTGGTGCTGGGCGTGTCCGGGGGCCTGGACTCGACCCATGCACTGCTGGTCGCCGCCCGGGCCATGGACCTGATGGGCTGGCCCCGCAGCAACATCCTGGGCGTGACCATGCCCGGTTTTGCCACCAGCCCCCGCACCCGCGACCAGGCCATGCGCCTGATGGCCGCCATCGGCTGTGAGGCGCGCGAGATCGACATCCGGCCCAGTTGCACCCAGATGCTGGCCGATCTCGGCCATCCGTATGCCAAGGGCGAGGCGGTCTATGACGTCACCTTCGAGAATGTCCAGGCCGGTGAGCGCACCAGCCATCTGTTCCGCTTGGCCAATCACACCGGCGCCCTGGTGCTGGGCACTGGCGACCTGAGCGAGCTGGCCCTGGGATGGTGCACTTATGGGGTCGGGGACCACATGTCCCACTACAACGTGAATGCGTCGGTGCCCAAGACCTTGATCCAGTACCTGGTGCGCTGGGTGGCCGAGACCGAACAGCTGGGCCCGCAGGGCAAGACCGTGCTGCTGGACATCCTGGGCACCGAGATCAGCCCCGAACTGGTGCCTCAGGACGGCAAGAGTAGTAGCGGTATGCAGAGCACCGAGTCCACCCTCGGTCCCTACGAGCTGCAGGACTTCAACCTCTTCTACACCATCCGCCAGGGCTGCTCGCCTGCCAAGATCGCCTTCCTCGCCCGGCATGCCTGGGGCGATCGCCAGCGCGGCGACTGGCCCGATGGCGAGCATGTGAGGCGCAATGAGTATTCGTTGCCGGAGATCAAGCGGGTGCTCCGCATCTTTGTGCAGCGCTTCTTCAAGGGCAGCCAGTTCAAACGCAGCTGTGTGCCCAATGCGCCCAAGGTGGGCAGCGGCGGGTCCTTGTCCCCGCGGGGGGATTGGCGCGCGCCCAGCGACTCGGAAGCAACGGTCTGGCTGGCCGATCTCGACCGGATTCCTGACTGAATCGGTTTGCGGTTGCGAAGCGGGGCAACGGGGGATGGTTTCGGCGGGGTTCCGTGCTTAAATCACAGACAGTTCTTCCCCTCTCCCGGAGTCCGCGATGAAACAGATCACCGCCATCATCAAACCGTTCAAGCTCGACGAAGTCCGTGAAGCCCTGGCAGAAGTCGGCGCTTCCGGCCTGACCGTCACCGAAGTCAAGGGTTTTGGCCGTCAGAAGGGCCACACCGAGCTCTACCGCGGCGCGGAATACGTCGTGGACTTCCTGCCCAAGGTGAAGGTGGAGGTGGTGGTCAAGGACGAAGACGTCGAGCGCAGCATCGACGCCATCCTCAAGGCCGCCAAAACCGGCAAAATCGGCGACGGCAAGATCTTCGTGACCCCGGTGGAGCAGGTCATCCGCATCCGCACCGGTGAAGAGGACGAAGCGGCCGTCTGAGGCCGCAACGTTCAGCGCAGGTCCTGGTGCAACGGGTGCAACTGGTGCAACCGGGGCCCGCGTCAGGTGGGCTCAGAACTGGGCGCGCAGCAGCGGCGCCAGGTGTTGCCACACCGCGGCGGTCCAGATCCCGCCGGCCAGCAGCAGCGCCAGCAGCACTGCGGCGCTGGCAATGTCCTTGGCGCGCTTGGACAGCTCATGCAGCTCGAAGGACACACGGTCGATCGCCGCTTCCACCGCTGAATTGAGCAGCTCCACGATCAGCACCAGCACCAGCGAGCCCAGCAGCAGGGCCACCTGCACCCAGTCCCGTCCCAGCCAGAAAGCCAGTGGCGTGGCGATGAGGGTCAGCCAGATTTCCTGCCGGAAGGCGCTTTCGCCCAGATAGGCGGCGCGCAGGCCTGCCCAGGAATAACCGGCCGCGTGCAGGATGCGGTCCAGGCCGGTGCGGCCCTTGTGGGGATTGCTCATGTCGTCAGTCGGGAACGTGTCAGGACGGGTCGCCCACGGGCGCTGAGCCCGGCTTGGGTTGGGGGACCGGTCGTTGGGTGATGATCTGCGTGCCGGCCAGCACGTCATGCAGGAACTGGCGGCGCGGATGCAGCCGCGCAATCAGCAGATAGGCCGCCATGCCGCCCAGCATCGCCGTCCAGATGGCGCCGGGGCTGTGGCTCCAGCCCATCAGGCCGATGGTGACCAGGGCCGGCATGAACCACAACCAGGACAGCAGGTAGCGCAGCAAGGCGCGCCAGGGGCTGACCGGGGCGCCGTTTTGCGTCACCAGGCGCAGGTGCCAGGTTTTCTGGGCCAGGGTCTGTCCGCCGCGGCACCAGAACCAGATGAAATACAGCCCGATGACCACGAAGCAAGCCGCCTGCAGGCCATGTTGGCCCTTGAGCGCATGGCGTTGATTGGTCAGGGGGGAGTAGATGAGCGCCGTGAGCACCACGACGCCGAACAGCAAGACGCCTTCGTACAGGAAGGCGGCCATTCGCCGCCGGAGGCTGGGCGGAGCGGAATCTTGCAGCTGCGTCATCCGGCCAGTTTAGCGGCTGGACTCGTCCGGCTGACGACTGGCGGCCGGCTGCGGCAGCAGGGTTTGCGGATTCAGATGTCCTTCGCGCGGGGAGCGCAAGGGACGCACCGTGCCTGCCGACACCGCCGCACCCACCGGGCCACTGACGGCCGCTGTACCCGCCAGCGCGGCGGGTGAGCGCTGGGTCAGCAGCACGGTGGTGGCACCCGGGCGGGCCAGCATCACCGTCGGGCCGCTGTTGCTCAGGGTGAGCGGCGGCGGCAGTCCGGCGGCGGTTGGCGAGGCGAGCAGGGAGGCCGCTGTGCCAGGGGCCGCATGGGCTGGCTTGGGGATGTTGTCCTTGCCGGGGTGGCCGGAGGCTTTCTCAGCCGCCCGCTCGGCCAGGCGCTGGCGCGTTTCTGGCGACAGGGCCTGGTAGGCCTCCCACTTGGCCTGCAAACGCGAGGCCTGCTCTTCCGAGCGCAGGTCGCCCGCATGCTGATAACCGATGCGGGCCTTCTGGCGCTCGGCCGGGCTCAGGCGGGTCCAGGCCACCATGCGCTCACGCAGGCGCTGCTGATGTTCGGGCGACAGCTTGGGATAACGGGCGGCGATCTCCAGCCATTTGCCCTTGAGCGCGCTGTCCAGGTGGTCCCATTCCGATTGCAGCGGTGCCAGGCACTCTTTCTGCGCCGGGGTGAGGGACGCCCAGCTGGGGCTGAGCAGGCTGGTGGCGCTGGTGCTGGTGCTGGTGCCGGTGGCGCCACTGGCAGTGCCCGACACGGTTTTGACGGCGCTGGCCGCGCGCGTCGGCGAGGGGGCAGCACCGGAGGCCGGACCTGCCGCCGCCGTGCCTGCATCCACCGGAGACGAGGCCCCTGCCGACGGCAGAGCTTGAGCACGCGCGCCGGGCGCCACCGTCAGTGCAGACAGCAGGGCCGCAGTCGCCAGGGCCAGAGGTGCCAGATCCTTGGGCAGTGACCTCACTCTTTGGACTCTTCCGCGTTCGGGTCGCTCGGATTGTTGGGGTCAGCCTGGTTTTCGTTCAGGTATTCACGGAAACCGGGGTCGCTGTAGGCGGCCGGCGGCAGCGGCTTGGACAGCAGGTCGGTGTCCAGCTCGGCCGCGCTGCGGATCTGCTCATACCACTGACTGTGCTGGATCAGCAGCAAGCCGCCCACGAGCAGCGCGATCGGCAGCAGGGCCGCCGCCTTGAGCCAGCGCGGCGTGCGGTCGCCGCCACCCATGGCCAGGGTGCCGCCGCCGGTGGCCTGCACCGTGGGCGCTGCGACGGCGGGTTGCGCGGCCCGTGCGGCCACCGCTTTGGCGAGCGCTTGCTCACGTGCAAAGCGAAGCCGCTCCTGAATGTCACCGGACAGGGCGTTGCTATGTTCGGTCAGCCCAGCCGACACCCGCAGGCCAAAACGGGCCATGCGAGCGTCCAGCTCCTGGGGGAGCGCCGTCGGCGGCGAGGTCTTGTTCATAGCGTAATTCCCTTGGCTTTGAGCGTTTTGGCCAGCGCATGCACAGCGCGGGAGCAGTGTGTTTTCACACTGCCCTCCGAGCAGCCCATGACCGCGGCCGTTTCCGCAACATCGAGTTCTTCCCAGTAACGCAGCAAAAAGGCTTCCCGTTGACGTGCAGGCAGCGCTGATACTTCTTCGTCGATCAGTGCGAGGATCTGACCCCTGGAAACTTCGTCCGCCGCCGACAGTGCGCCCATCGCCCCGGCCGGGGTTTCCAGGCTTTCCAGCAGGTCGAAGTCGTCCGACGGGTCCGACCCTTCAAAGTCGGACAGGTTGCTGAAGACCGCATTGCGGGTCTTCTGGCGGCGGAACCAGTCCATCGTCGCATTCGAGAGAATGCGCTGGAAAAGCAGCGGCAACTCCTCTGCCGGCCGGTCGAAATACTTTTCGGCCAGCCTGATCATGGCGTCCTGGACGATGTCCAGGGCCGCATCCTCATCCCGTACGAGATAGACCGTGCGTTTGAAGGCACGTTTGTCTACCGTCTTCAGAAAATCGTTGAGTTCTTTGTCTGTGGCCAAGGGCTGTCGCCACGCGGTGGCGGTCGGGCTGGCAAAACGCCGCGGATTATTGCATCGCCGACACGGCCCCGCGCAGCGCGGCTGCATTCATCGTGTGGCGCCCTCGCAGAGACTTCGTGCAATCGCGGGTGGTCACCCCAGATCAGCGGTGTGCAGAGGGTGAGCCTTCGGCGGACGCAAAGGCTCGGGTGGGGGTTTGCATGCATAATCTTCGCTCGTACCACGCAGTATGGGTCTCAAGCAGGTTGCCCGACCCGGGCCTCCTGGTTTTTGACCGCGCCGTTCCAAGTCCGCTTCACAAGAGTGAGAGGAGGAGCACCGATGGTTTTTCGTCAGAGAAAATCTCAGAGGTTCGACATATGGAAATGTCTGCCGCGGACACCAAACGTGCAGCGATCTCGGAAGCTCGCTCACAGCCGCATTCTTCTTCCGGCCCTGGTCTCCAGGAGCTCAACGGATCCGAAATCCTGGTTCAAAGCCTTCAGCACGAAGGTGTGAAGTTCCTTTGGGGCTATCCAGGCGGCGCCGTTCTCTACATCTACGACGCGCTCTACAAGCAGGACGCCATCCAGCATGTGCTGGTCCGTCATGAGCAGGCCGCCGTGCATGCCGCCGATGGGTATGCCCGCGCCACCGGCGAAGTCGGTGTGGCGCTGGTGACCTCCGGGCCCGGCGTGACCAATGCCATCACCGGCATTGCCACCGCCTACATGGATTCCATCCCGATGGTGATCATCACCGGACAGGTGCCCACGCCGGCCATCGGCCTGGACGCCTTCCAAGAATGCGACACCGTCGGCATCACCCGTCCCATCGTCAAGCACAACTTCCTGGTCAAGGATGTGCGCGACCTTGCCACGACGCTCAAGAAGGCCTTCCACATTGCCCGCACCGGCCGTCCCGGCCCGGTGGTGGTGGACATCCCCAAGGATGTCTCGGTGGCCCGCGCCCCGTTCAGCTACCCCGACCGTGTGGAGATGCGCTCCTACAACCCGGTCAAGAAGGGGCACAGCGGCCAGATCCGCAAGGCGGTGCAGCTGTTGATGACGGCCAAGCGGCCCTATATCTATACGGGCGGCGGCGTCATCCTCGGTGAAGCCACGGCGGAATTGCGCCAACTGGTCGATCTGGTCGGCTTCCCCTGCACCAACACCCTCATGGGGCTGGGCGCCATGCCCGGCACCGATCCGCGCTTCCTGGGCATGCCCGGCATGCACGGCACCTACGAAGCCAACATGACCATGCAGCACTGCGATGTGCTGCTGGCCGTGGGCGCCCGCTTCGATGACCGGGTGATCGGCAATCCCAAGCATTTCGCATCGGTCGATCGCAAGATCATCCATATCGACATCGACCCGTCCTCGATTTCCAAGCGGGTGCGGGTGGACATTCCCATCGTCGGCGACGTGAAGGATGTGCTGCAGGAGCTGATCGCCCAGATCAAGGAAGCCCAGGCGCGGCCCGACGCTGAGGCGCTCAATGCCTGGTGGAACCAGATCAACGACTGGCGCAAGCGCGACTGCCTGGCCTACAAGCAGTCCACCGAAGTCATCAAGCCGCAATTCGTGCTGGAGACGCTGTGGAACCTCACCCGCGAGCGGGACACCTACATCACCTCAGATGTGGGCCAGCACCAGATGTGGGCGGCGCAGTTCTATCGCTTTGACGAGCCGCGTCGCTGGATCAATTCCGGCGGCCTGGGCACGATGGGCGTAGGCCTGCCCTATGCGATGGGCATCAAGCTGGCCAAGCCGGAGTCGGATGTGTTTTGCATCACCGGCGAAGGCTCCATCCAGATGTGCATCCAGGAGCTGTCCACCTGCCAGCAGTACAAGACCCCTGTGAAGGTGGTCTCCCTGAACAACCGCTACCTCGGCATGGTGCGGCAGTGGCAGGAACTGGACTATGGCAAGCGTTACTCGCACAGCTACATGGATGCGCTGCCCGACTTCGTCAAGCTGGCCGAAGCCTATGGGCATGTGGGCCTGCTGGTCGAGAAGCCGTCCGATGTGGAAGGTGCGCTGCGCGAGGCCATCCGCCTGAAGGACCGCACCGTCTTCTTGGACGTGCGCACTGACCCGACCGAGAACGTCTGGCCGATGGTCCAGGCGGGCAAGGGCCTGTCGGAAATGCTGCTCGGGTCGGAAGACCTCTGACGCGGCGGCGGCCCAAGGCGCGTGGCGCCGGACACGTTACCGCGTGACCGGCGACCCCCGCCAGAAGCCGCCAACGCCCGGAGCGATCCCCCGAGCCTCCCCTGTCTTTGACCCCGTGGCCAAGGGCCGTCGGTTACCGCCGCCGGTCTGAAGAGCGCGAAGGACAAACGTCATGAAACACATCATTGCATTGCTCATCGAGAACGAGCCGGGCGCGCTGTCCCGCGTCGTGGCCCTGTTCTCCGCCCGCGGCTACAACATCGAGAGCCTGACGGTGGCGGCCACCGAAGACGCCTCGCTGTCCCGCATGACCATCGTGACCAGCGGCAGCGACGACGTGATCGAGCAGATCACCAAGCACCTGAACCGACTGATTGAAGTGGTCAAGGTGGTGGACCTGACCGAAGGCCGCTATATCGAACGCGAGCTGATGCTGATCAAGGTGAGGGCGGTCGGCAAGGAGCGCGAGGAAATGAAGCGCACCGCCGACATCTTCCGCGGCCACATCATCGACGTGACCGAGAAGACCTACACCATCGAGCTGACCGGCGATGCCACCAAGCTCGATGCCTTCATCGATGCGATCGACCGTGCCTCCATCCTGGAGACGGTCCGCACCGGCACCAGCGGCATCGGCCGCGGCGAGCGGATCTTGCGCGTCTGAGCGCAGCCCCCGCCCACCGACCGTTTTTTGTCATCCCATTCCTGATTTTTTGCCCCGGCCAACAGCCGCAGAACCCCTGGAGAACCCACCATGAACGTCTACTACGACAAGGACGCTGACCTGAGCCTGATCAAGGGCAAGAACGTCACCATCATCGGTTATGGCTCACAAGGCCACGCCCATGCTCAGAACCTGAACGAAAGCGGTGTGAAGGTCACCGTGGGTCTGCGCCGGGGCGGCGCTTCCTGGGCCAAGGCGGAAGGCGCCGGCCTGAAGGTGGCCGAGATCGCCGACGCGGTGAAGGCCGCCGACGTGGTCATGATCCTGCTGCCGGACGAGCAGATCGCCGACGTCTACAAGAAGGAGGTCGAACCCAACATCAAGGCCGGTGCCTCGCTGGCTTTCGCCCACGGCTTCAACGTGCACTACGGTCAGGTGCAGCCGCGTGAAGACCTGGACGTGTGGATGGTCGCGCCCAAGGCCCCGGGCCACACCGTGCGCAACACCTACAAGCAGGGCGGCGGCGTGCCCCACCTGATCGCCGTCTATGCCGACAAGACCGGCAAGGCCCGTGATCTGGCCCTGAGCTATGCCGCAGCCAACGGTGGCGGCAAGGCCGGCATCATCCAGACCAGCTTCCGTGAAGAGACCGAAACCGACTTGTTCGGCGAGCAGGCCGTGCTGTGCGGCGGCACTGTGGAGCTGATCAAGGCCGGCTTCGAGACGCTGGTGGAAGCCGGTTACGCGCCGGAGATGGCCTACTTCGAATGCCTGCACGAGCTCAAGCTGATCGTGGACCTGATCTATGAAGGCGGCATCGGCAACATGAACTACTCCATCTCCAACAATGCGGAGTATGGCGAGTACGTGACCGGCCCGCGCGTGGTGACCTCGGCCACCAAGGACGCGATGCGCCAGTGCCTGAAGGACATCCAGACCGGTGAATATGCCAAGAGCTTCATCCTGGAAAACAAGGCCGGCGCACCGACCCTGATCAGCCGCCGCCGCCTGACCGCCGAGCATCCGATCGAGCAGGTCGGTGAGCAGCTGCGCGCCATGATGCCCTGGATCAAGGCCAACAAGCTGGTCGACAAGAGCAAGAACTAAACCCCGGCTTCCGGGTGTTTCCGGGGTGTAACCTCGGTCAAAAGCCGCGCAGGGCAGGGTCCTGTGCGGCTTTTCTTTTCTAGTGCTGAGGTATCCTCCCGGCCCATGAATGCAACGCAGAACAATAGGGCGGAACTTTTGGAGGACGAGGAGGCGGATGCCGAGGCCCTCGAGTCGCCACGTCGCCGCCGCAAGGGCATCTACATCCTGCCCAACCTGTTTACCCTGGCCGCGCTGTTCAGCGGCTTCTACGCCATCGTCATGGCGATCAGCGGGCGTTTCGAGCAGTCGGCCTACGGCATCTTTGCCGCCATGGTGCTGGACAGCCTGGACGGCCGCGTCGCCCGCATGACCAACACCCAGAGCACCTTCGGCGAGCAGATGGACAGCCTGTCCGACATGGTCTCCTTCGGTGCCGCGCCCGCGCTGATCATGTATTCCTGGGCCCTGCAGGGCCTGGGCAAGTGGGGCTGGTTCGCCGCCTTCGTCTACATCGCCGGCGCCGCCCTGCGCCTGGCCCGCTTCAACACCAATCTGGCCGTCGTGGACCGCCGCTTCTTCCAGGGCGTGCCCAGCCCCGCCGCAGCCGCGCTGGTGGTGGGCTTCATCTGGGTGATGGACGATGCAGGCTACAAACTGGTCTACCAGGACCCGGTGCTGGCCTGGGTGGCCTTCGGCTTCACCGTGTATGCGGGCCTGACCATGGTCACCAACGCCCCGTTCTACAGCTTCAAGGATGTGAGCTTCAAACGCTCGGTTCCCTTCATCGTGATCGTGGCCATTGCACTGGCCATCGCGGTGATCAACATCCATCCGCCCTCGGTGCTGTTCGCGGTCTTTTGCCTGTATGGCATCTCGGGCTACGTGGTCTATGCGGTCAAGCGGGCCAAGGGCCGGCCGGTCAGCGTGATCGCCACCTCCACCGATGAGCCCGATGAAGCAGGGCTTCATCGCTGACGAAGGCTCAGGGGCCGGTCTTTGACGTGAATCCGCCCGGACGCCGGTTTTGGGCGTTGACGCCAGCCAGCCCCGGCCCCTATATTCAATGCCCATGACGTTCTCTGCACACATTGCGCTGCTACTACGAGGCGACCTCCGGGTTCGCTAGATCGCGCACGTCCCTGCACCACCAGACGTCTCCCCAGATCAACGGCCCGAATGCAACCCGCAGCGGGCCGTTGTTCATTTCCAAAGGCTGCGAGTTGCGACCCTGACCCCCAGGAACGCCCATGCTCAAGCAACCGCACCTCAAGTACCGCGCCTTCGCCCCCATCGAACTCCCGGATCGCCGCTGGCCCAGCGCGCAGATCACCCAGGCGCCGCTGTGGCTGAGCACCGACCTGCGGGACGGCAACCAGGCGCTGATCGAGCCGATGGATCCGGAGCGCAAGCTGCGCATGTTCCAGATGCTGGTGCGCATCGGCTTCAAGGAGATCGAGGTCGGTTTCCCCTCGGCTTCCCAGACCGACTTTGATTTCGTGCGCCTGCTCATCGAGCAGGGCCACATTCCCGACGACGTGACCATCCAGGTGCTGACGCAGGCCCGCCAGCCGCTGATCGAGCGCACCTTTGAATCGCTCAAGGGCGCCAAGCGCGCTGTGGTGCACCTCTACAACGCCGTGGCCCCGGTGATGCGCCGGGTGGTGCTGGGCATGGACGAGGACCAGATCGTGGAGCTGGCCGTCACCCACACCCGCATGATCCGCGAGCTGGTGGCCGCGCATCCCGAGACCGAATTCGGCTATGAGTATTCGCCGGAGATGTTCTCCAACACCGAGCTGGCCTTTTCCAAGCGGGTGGTCGATGCGGTGACCGAAGCCTGGGGCGCCACGCCCGAGCGCAAGGTGATCATCAATCTGCCCACCACCGTCGAGAACGCCACGCCCAACTGCTTTGCCGACATGATCGAGTGGATGGTCCGCCACATCGAGCGACGGGACAGCGTGATCCTGTCGGTGCATCCGCACAATGACCGCGGCACCGGCACCGCCGCCGCCGAGCTGGCGCTGATGGCCGGCGCGGACCGCGTCGAGGGCTGCCTCTTCGGCAACGGCGAGCGCACCGGCAACCTGGACCTGGTGAATGTGGCGCTGAACCTCTACACCCAAGGCGTCCACCCCAATCTCGACTTCTCCGACATCGACGACATCCGCCGCTGCGTCGAGCATTGCAACCAGTTGCCGGTGCATCCGCGTCACCCCTATGTCGGCGAGCTGGTCTACACCTCGTTCTCCGGCTCCCACCAGGACGCCATCAAGAAGGCCTTCTCGGTCCGCAAGGAGGGCGATGTCTGGGAGATTCCGTATCTGCCCATCGATCCCAAGGACCTGGGTCGCAGCTATGAGGCGGTGATCCGCGTGAACAGCCAGTCGGGCAAGGGCGGCATCTCGTATCTGCTGGAGACGGAATACGGCATCGAACTGCCGCGCCGCCTGCAGATCGAATTCAGCCAGATCGTGCAGCAGGTGATGGACACCCACGGCAAGGAGCTGGGCGCGGCCGACCTCTGGCAGATCTTCGACCGCGAATATGGCGTCAAGCAGGCGCCGGCGCTGCAGCCGCAGATCGGCATCACCGAGGATGGCCAGACCCAGGTGGTGGCACAGGCCGACCTGTGTGTGCGCATGGTCAAGGTGCAAGGGCAGGGCAAGGGGCCGATCGACGCCTTCGTCGAAGGCCTGAACCGGGTGCTGCAGACCCAGGTGCGGGTGCTCGACTACCATGAGCATGCCCTGGGCAGCGGGGCGGATGCCCAGGCGGTGGCCTATCTGGAACTGCGGGTGGGCGAGCACACTTTGTTTGGGGTCGGCATGGATGGCAACATCGCATCGGCATCCCTCAAGGCCATCGTCTCCGGTCTGCGCCGCGCGGCGCAGCGTGGCCAGCTCAAGCTGGTGCGCCTGCAGGCCGCCTGATCGCTTGATGGCCTGAGTGCCTGCCTGACTGCCTGCCTGAACGCCCCTCATCGAAGGAAGCCCGACATGTCCTCATCGCAATTGATCATCTTCGACACCACCCTGCGCGACGGTGAACAATCGCCTGGCGCGTCCATGACCAAGGACGAAAAGCTGCGTATCGCGCGGCAACTCGAGCGATTGAAGGTGGACGTGATCGAGGCTGGCTTCGCTGCAGCCAGCCAGGGCGACTTCGAGGCGGTCAAGGCCATTGCCGAGGCCATCCGCGACAGCACCGTCTGCTCGCTGGCCCGCGCCAATGACCGCGACATCAGCCGCGCCGCCGAGGCGCTCAAGGGCGCGGCCCGCTCCCGCATCCACACCTTCATTGCCACCAGCGAGCTCCACATGGAGAAGAAGCTGCGCATGACCCGGGAGCAGGTGCTGGAGCAGGCCATCCAGGCGGTGCGCTTCGCCCGCAACCTGACGGACGACATCGAGTTTTCGCCGGAGGACGGCTACCGCTCCGACCCGGTCTTCCTGGCGCAGGTGGTGGAAGCGGTCATCCGCGAGGGCGCCCGCACCATCAACATCCCCGACACCGTCGGCTACGCCATTCCCGAGCTCTACGGCAGCTTCATCAAGGAACTGCGGGAGCGGGTGCCCAATTCCGACCAGGCCATCTGGAGCGTGCACTGCCACAACGACCTGGGCATGGCGGTGGCCAATTCCCTGGCCGGGGTGAAGATCGGCGGCGCCCGGCAGGTGGAATGCACCATCAACGGTCTGGGCGAGCGGGCTGGCAACTGCTCCCTGGAAGAGGTGGTGATGGCGGTGAAGACCCGCCGGGACTACTTCGGGCTGGACGTGCGGGTGGATCCGTCCCAGATCGTGCCGGCCTCGCGCATGGTGTCGCAGACCACCGGTTTTGTGGTGCAGCCCAACAAGGCGGTGGTCGGGGCCAATGCCTTCGCCCATGCTTCCGGCATCCACCAGGACGGGGTGCTCAAGGCGCGCGACACCTACGAGATCATGCGGGCCGAGGATGTGGGCTGGGCTGCCAACAAGATCGTGCTGGGCAAGCTGTCGGGCCGCAATGCCTTCAAGCAGCGCCTGCAGGAGCTGGGCGTGCAGCTGGCGTCCGAAGCCGAGGTCAATGCAGCCTTCCAGCGCTTCAAGGACCTGGCCGACCGCAAGGCGGAGATCTTCGACGAAGACATCCTGGCCCTGGTGATGGATGAATCCGCCGGCAACGAGCAGGAGCATTACCGGTTGGTGGCCCTGTCCCAGCGCTCGGAAACCGGGGAGCGTCCCCATGCCCAGGTGGTGTTCTCCGACGGCGACCAGGAGGTGCGCACCGAGAGCGACGGCAATGGCCCGGTGGACGCGGTTCTCAGAGCGATCGAGACCAAAGTGCAAAGTGGTGCCGAATTGCTGCTGTATTCAGTCAACGCCATCACCAGCGGGAGTACAGAATCGCAGGGTGAAGTCACGGTGCGATTGCAGCATGCCGGGCGAGTGGTGAACGGGGTCGGGGCAGATCCTGATATCGTCGTCGCTTCCGCCAAAGCATATTTGAGCGCGTTGAACAAGTTGCAAAGCAGGACGGAACGGGTCGCGGCCCAGGGCTGAAACAGTCGAGGATTCTTTACTTTAAGAGCGTGAAGTAAGTCCTTGATCTTGCCGGTCTTTCTGCGATCCTCTACACTCAGGCCCGACTGATCTGGGGACCGGATTGAAGACCATAGCGACATTGCTGTCTGGTGCCGCCAAGCGAGATTCGCGGGGCGGCGTTCTGGGTGGCCTCTCAGGCGGAGTATTGAGCGCAGCGCTGGTGCTGGCGTGTGCCTGCGTCTCGCTGCTGCCGGTCCAATCGGCGCAAGCGGCCACGTCTTCCAAGGCCAGCGCCAACACCAAAACCTCCAAGGCCACCGCCGTGCGCAAGGCCAAGCCGGCCCCGCGCTCCCCCCGCAAGGTGGCCGCTCGCGCAGCGGCCCGCGAAGTGGCGGTGGTGCCCCCCAAACCCTCCTTCGGCCAGATGTATGGCCTGCACGACACGGAAGATCCGCTGGACCTGAAGTCCAGTGTGGCGCTCGTGCTGGACCAGGACACCAACGAAGTCCTCTTCTCCAAGAATCCGCAAGCCGTCCTGCCCATCGCGTCCATCACCAAGCTGATGACGGCGCTGCTGGTGGTCGAGGCCAAGCAGGACCTGGAAGAAAAAATCACCATCACCGACGACGACAAGGACACCGAGAAGTTCACCAGCTCGCGTCTGGCCGTCGGCACCACGCTCACCCGCGGCGAGTTGCTGCATCTGGCGCTGATGTCGTCGGAAAATCGGGCCGCTCATGCGCTCGGGCGCAACTACCCCGGGGGCCTGGAGACCTTTGTTGCGGCCATGAACACCAAGGCGCAGCTGCTGGGCATGGGTGACACGCACTATGTGGAGCCCACCGGCCTGTCCAGCCGCAATCAGTCCAGCGCCCGCGACCTGGCCGTGCTGGTCAAGACGGCCCACCAGTTCCCGCTGATCCGCGAGCTGTCCACATCTCCGGAATACACCGTGGCCCTGGGTCGGCGGCTGGTGCGGTTTGGCACCACCAACGGTCTGGTGCGCAAGTCCGACTGGGACATCGGCCTGCAAAAGACCGGCTTCATCAACGAAGCGGGTCAGTGCCTGGTGATGCAGGCCCAGATGGCCGGTCGCAAGCTGATCATGGTGTTCCTGGATTCCGCCGGCAAGTATTCGCGGATTGGTGACGCCGAACGCGTTCGCAAGTGGCTGCTGGGCACCAGCTCGCCGATCGGCGGACCGGCTGGCGCCGTCACCGCCTCGACGGTGGTGACCCTCCCGACGCCGACCGCCCAGGCGGTGGCCATCACCCCAGCGGTGAAGTGAGTGTCCGGGGGGCCACGGGCTCACCGCTCGTCATGGCGTCTTGTCACGCCACACGCAAAAGCGGGCCTCGGCCCGCTTTGTTGTTCTTGCGCTCAGGGGGACCCGTCCTCACCCCTGGCGCCACCGGGCATGTCACTTGCATCAGGCTCGGTCCAAGTACCCATCCAGATTCACAGGAGTCCCCATGAAAACCATCGATGAAATGCTGAGTCTGGACCTGCTGACCCCGGAGCAGCATCAGCAGATCGGCCTGTGGATTGCGGAAGCGGACTCGCCGGAGGCCATCCTGCAGATGCCGACCGACCTGTGGCAGGCGGTGGAGCGCGCCAGCGAGATCATGGGTGTGGATGCGGACCTGCTGCGGCCGCCGGCCCTGGATGCGGGCGGGGTGCTGCCGGGCTGATCGCGCTCGGCAGTCGCTCAAGCGTCGGTTAATCGTCGCTCATGCGGGGCGCTCAAGGAGCCGATCAGCCGCGGAACCCCAGCGCGGCGGAGATCCGCGCCGCAGTCTCCTTGAGCCGCGGCATCCAGGCTTCTTCCAGGCGGTCCGCCGGTGCGGAAATGGACAGGCCCGCGACCAGCTTGCCCTGGTCGTCATAGATGCCGGCCGCCATGCAGCGCACGCCCAGTTCCAGTTCCTCATCGTCCCGCGCCACGCCGCGTTGCCGCACCAGCGCCATTTCGCGCTCCAGCAGGGCCACGTCGGTGAGGCTGTTGCGGGTGTGGCCGCTCAGGCCGGTGCGGGTGGCGTAAGCGCGCACTCGCTGAGGATCATCGCTGGCCAGGAACAGCTTGCCCACTGAGGTGAGATGCAGCGGCGCACGGCCCCCGACCGCTCGCACCACCTGCATGCCGGAGCGCTCGCTATAGGTCCGCTCGATATAGACGATTTCGTCCCCCTGCCGCACCGACAGGTTGACCGGCTGATGGGTGAGCTTGTGCAGTTCCCGCATCGGGCCGATGGCGGCTTCGCGCACGTCCAGCCGCGCCTTGACCAGGTTGCCCAGCTCCAGCAGGCGCATGCCCAAGCGGTAGCTGCCCGCCTCGGGCCGGTCGACAAAACGGCCCAGGGCCAGGTCATTCAGGATGCGGTGCGCCGTGGAAGGGTGCAGGCCGGTGGTCTCGCTGATCAGCTTCAGCGACACCGGGTCCTGGTGCTGGGCCAGGACGTCCAGCAGGGAGAACATCCGCTCCAGCACCTGGATCGCGGGGGTCTGCAGCTCCTTGGATTTCATGCGGACATTGTGAAGGATTTCCCTTCGGTTGCGCATGGCGAAAACTAGGGCCAGGGCTCCACCGTCGCTTTCGCCCATCAGCGGGGCTGGCGCCGGTTGCGTTACCGCATGACGGAACGAGCGGCGGCCAAGCCGCTCATCACCGCCCCTTCAAGGGTGGCGGGGTAGGGGCCGTCCAGATAATCGCCTGCTGCCACCAACCCTGGCAGCAGGGCGGCTGGCGGACGCTGCAGCCCGGGCGTGCAGGCGAATGTGGCGCGCTTTTCGCTCAGTACGCGGTGCAGTTGCGGCGGTGTGTGCCAGTTCAGCACCCGGCAGGCCTGGGCCAGGGTGGCCTCGGCGGTGGCGTCCAGACCGCGTTCGACCCAGGGTGCGGCGCCGCTGATCACGAAACTGAACAGGCCCGGGCGGTGGGCCAACTGGCCCAGGTCAAAGGCGAACTGCGCCGGCTCGTTGGCCGACTCGCGCAGGGCCACCATCGGCGCCGGCAGGGACGAGCCGGGGCTTTCCAGATAGACGGTGATGATGGGCTGAAACTCGAAGGCGGCGGCCTGCGCGCTCCAGTCGGGGGCCAGGCTGTGCGTCAGCCGCGCCGCTTCGACCGAGCTGGTGGCCAGCACCACGGCATCGACTGACAGCCGCTCTTGAGCGGTGTGCACCTGCCAGGCATCCGCCTCGCGGCTCAGGGCCTGGACGCGGGCCGTGCGCAGCTCCGCCCCGGCGGCCAGCAGATGGGCGCGAGCCGGCTCCGGCAACAGCGCGCTCAGCCCCTGGCTGGGCAGCAACAGGTCGGCGCTGCCGGGGCCGCTGAAGAGGGCATCCTTGAGCACGCGCAGAAAGACCTGCGCGCTGGCTTGCGGCGCCGGGGTGTTCAGGGCCGCCACACACAAGGGGTCGATCAGGTCCTCGCGCACGCGGGTGGGCAATGCAGCGGTCAAGGCCGCCACGCTCAACGAGGGCGCGCAGCGAAACCCGCTGGCCATCCAGCGGCTGCTGTGCATCAGAAAGCGCAGCCGGTCGCGCCAGGACCAGGCGCTGCAGGCCAGCACGCCGCGGGTGAAGGCCAGCCAGGGCGGGCCGCCGGGCAGGGTCAGGGTGTCGTGCTCCGGATAACGCAGCCGCAAGCGGGTGCGCAGCAAGGCGCGCTCGGGGTCCACGCCCACCCGGCGCATCAGCGCCAGGCTGTGGGTGTAGGCGCCGATGAGGATGTGCTGGCCGTTGTCCAGCGCCTCGGCACCGTCGCCGAGACTGCGGGCCCGCCCGCCCAGGCGCGGGGCCATCTCCAGCAGGGTGACATGGGCGCCGAGATCGCTGGCCTGCAGCGCGGCCGCCAGGCCCGCCCAGCCACCGCCGATCACCGCAATGCGGCGGGCGGAGGGCATCGGACTCATCGGCCGCGCCAGTTGGTCCGCATCGCAATCCAGAGCTTGCGCACCGGTGTCAGCGAAATGCGCTGGTGCAGCACCTGGAAGTTCTCCGCCTCGATCTCCCGCAGCAATGTGCGGTAGATGTTGGCCATCATCAGGCCGGGCTTCTGGGCCTTGCGGTCCTCATCGGCCAGCAGGCTGAAGGCTTCGTCATAGAGCCCGTGGGCCCGCTCGGCCTGGAACTTCATCAGCGCGGTGAAGCGGTCGCTGTAGCCCCAGGGCGCCTCGCGCTTGAGGATTTCATGCGCCTTGACGTCGAACTGCTGCAACTCCGACACCGGCAGGTAGATGCGGCCGCGGCGGGCATCGTCGCCCACGTCCCGGATGATGTTGGTCAGCTGCATCGCCAGGCCCAGCTTGTGGGCATAAGCCACGGTGCTGGGCGCCCGGCGGCCGAAGATGCCCGAGGCCACCTCACCCACTACGCCGGCCACCAGATGGCAGTAGCGCTGCAGCCCGGCAAAGTCGAGATAACGGGTCTGGTCCAGGTCCATCTGGCAGCCGTCGATCACGGCCAGGCAGTGGTCGGCACGGATGTCGTAATCGGCGCAATGCGGCATCAGCGCCTTCATCGCGGGATGCTGCGGCTGGCCGGCGAATGCGCCCATCACTTCCTTGCGCCACCAGGCCAGCTTGGTCGCGGCCACGCCGGGGTCGGAGACTTCATCCACCACATCGTCCACCTCGCGGCAGAAGGCGTAGAAGGCGGTGATGGCCGCACGACGCGGCGGGGGCAGAAACAGGAAGGCGTAATAAAAGCTCGAGCCGCTCTGGGCAGCTTTTTGCTGGACGTACTGTTCGGGCGTGGACGGAGCGGTGGGCGCGTTCATGGGGTGGTTTCCGGAAGCCGGGTGCCCGGTTGCGCGGCGGCGGGCCGCATCCGCAGCGCCGCCCACAGCAGCGCCGGCGCGTCCATGGCGCGCAGGCGGGGGCGTTGCACCAAGGCAGCAAAGTGCATGGCTTCCAGTTTCTGAAGAATTCGCAGGCCGCCTTGTACCACCAAGCGCAGCTCCCAGCCGGCACGTCCTGGCAGCTGGAACACCAGCGGCGCGCCTTCCAGCATGAGGCCACGGGCCCATCCGCACAGATCGGCAATCAGCGCCCGGGCCGCCGGGCTGTCTTGCAGAGCCAACAGTTGCTGTCCCTGGAGGCCATGACGCTGCAAATCGGTCTCGGGGGCATACACCCGGCCGCGCGGGCCGTCGATGGTGAAGTCCTGCCAGAAGTTGATCAGTTGCAGGGCGCTGCAGATGGCGTCCGACCGGGCCAGGGCCACCGGATCTTCCAGGCCGTAGAGATGCAGCAGCAGACGACCGACCGGATTGGCGGAGCGGCGGCAGTAGTCCAGCAGTTCGGCGCGGTCGCGGTAGGACGGCTTCACCAGGTCTTGTTCGAAGGCATCGAGCAGATCTTCCAGCAGCTGCGGCGGCAGCCGATGTTCGACCAGCGCCATCCGAAGGGCGCGAAACACCTGGCGCTCCCAGCGCGGGGAGGGCGCCTGGCCGCTGACCACCGCCCGCAGGTCGGCGCGGTAGGCCGTCAGGTCCGCCAGGCGCTGAGCGGGGCTGGCATCGCCTTCGTCCGCCAGGTCGTCGGCGGTACGGGCGAAGTGATAGATGGCCGTGATCGGCGGCCGCAGCGCCGGCGGACACAGCCAGGAAGCCACCGGAAAGTTTTCGTAGTGCTCTATGCTCACGGGCGGCATTGTCCGCGCTTCGGAGGGGCGTGCCAGGTTTGACACAGGGATACCCTCTGAATACATTACTGACCGGTCAGTCAGTTACTGCAAGCGGCGGCGGACTGCGCGCGCCGCCTTCACGTCGAGGTGCTTCATGCCCCATGAGTTTCTTGTGTCTTCGGGTTCGCGGCTGTTCAGCCGGGTGTTGCTGTCCCTGCCGGTGCTGGCGCTGGTCGCTTGCGGCCAGCATGAACAGCCGCCGGAACCCGAACGGTATGTGCGCACCCAGGTGCTGACTTCGCAGTCGGCCGGCATGCAGCGTGAATACGCTGCGGAAGTGAGGGCGCGGGTCGAATCCCGGCTGTCCTTCCGGGTGGGCGGCAAGCTGCTGGAGCGCAAGGTGGACCTGGGCGCGGTGGTCAAGCCGGGGCAGGTGCTCGCGCGGCTGGACAGCCAGGACCTGGTGCTGGCGCAGGAGGCCGCCAAGGCCGCTGTGCTGGCGGCCAAGGTCAACCGGGACCAGCTTGGCGCTGACTACAAGCGCTACATCGACCTGCATCGCCAAGGCTTCATCAGCGCCGCCGAACTGGACCGCCGCGATGCCGCCTTCAAGGCCGCGCAAGCCCAGTACGACCAGGCCCGGGCCCAGTCGGATGTGCAGCGCAACCAGTCGCAATATTCCACCCTGGTGTCCGACACCGCTGGCGTCGTGACCAGCGTGGATGCCGAACCCGGCATGGTGGTGGCGGCCGGCACGCCCATCGTGCGGGTGGCCAATGACGGCCCGCGCGACATCGTGTTCTCGGTGCCGGAAGACCAGCTCCCACTGGTGCGAGCCGCTGCGGCCAAGCCGGGCGGTCTGAGCGTGCGCCTGTGGGCGGACGCCAAGGACACGCCGCGTCCGATCGAGCTGCGGGAACTGGCGGCGTCGGCTGATCCGGTCACCCGCACCTTCCAGGCCAAGGCCGAGCTCAAGGGCGCCGACGTGCGCCTGGGCCAGACGGCCACCGTGCTGCTCACCGGCACGCAGTCCGACCAGGCCATCAAGCTGCCGCTGAGCGCGGTGGCCGAGATCCAGGGCCGCAGCGCCGTGATGCTGCTGGATGGCAAGACCATGACCGTGCAGCCCCGTCCGGTGCAGGTGGTGGGGGCCGAAGGCAACGACCTGATCGTGCAGGGCCTGACGCCCGGCATGGAAGTGGTGACCGCCGGTGCCCATGTGCTGACGCCCGGCCAGAAGGTCAAGCGCTTCCGTCCGCCGGGCCCGCCGGCCGAGGGCGCAGCGCCCACGGCTGCCGCACCGGCCGCCTCGACGGTGCCCTTGGCCACCGCCACGTCCAAGCCCTGATCGGAGCGGTCCCATGAGCAACCCGAGCCGCGCCGGATTCAACCTCTCGCGCTGGGCGCTGGAGCATGCCCCGCTGACGCGCTACCTGATGGTGGTGCTGATGATCCTGGGCTTTGCCGCCTACTTCCAGCTGGGGCAGGACGAAGATCCGCCCTTCACCTTCCGCGCCATGGTGGTGCAGGCCTACTGGCCCGGCGCCACGCCGCAGCAGATGGCCGAGCAGGTGACCGACAAGATCGAGCGCACCCTGCAGGAAGTGCCGCATGCGGACAAGATCCGCTCCTACACCAAGCCGGGCGAGTCCCTGACCATCTTCCAGGTCAAGGACAGCACCTCGCCGGGCGAAGTGCCCAACCTCTGGTACACCGTCCGCAAGAAGATCGGCGACATGAAGGCCACGCTGCCGCAAGGCGTGATGGGGCCCTTCTTCAATGATGAATTCGGCGATGTCTACGGCTCCATCTTCGCCCTGAATTCCGATGGCGGATTCAGTCTGGAAGAGCTTCGCCAGCAGGCCGAAGCGGTGCGCTCCGAACTGCTGCGACTGCCGGACGTGGCCAAGGTGGATCTGTTCGGCGTGCAGGCGGAGAAGCTCTTTGTTGAGATCTCCCAGAAGCGGCTGGCCGAACTGGGCCTGGACTTCAACCAGGTGGTGGCGCAGCTCAATGCGCAAAATGCGGTGGAGAGCGCCGGCGTGATGGACGCGGGCACCAGCAAGGTCGAGATCCGGGTGGAGGGCCAGCTCAATTCGGTGCAAGCCCTGAATGAGTTCCCCATCCGCGGCGTCAACACCACGACCGGGGTGGCCAGCAGCCTGCGCCTGGGCGACATCGCCACTGTGCGGCGCGGCTTTGTGGATCCGGCCACCACCATGGTCCGTTACCAGGGCCATCAGGTGGTGGCGCTGGGCGTCTCCATGGGCAAGGGCGGCGACATCATCGCCCTGGGCAAGGCGCTCAAGACGGCGACCCAGCGCATCCAGAAGACGCTGCCGGTGGGCATGTCGCTGGCGCAGGTCCAGGATCAGCCGCAGGCGGTGAAGACCTCGGTGGGCGAGTTCGTCCATGTGCTGATCGAAGCCGTGGTGGTGGTGCTGGGCGTGAGCTTCATCAGCCTGGGCCTGCACACCAAGCCTCTGCGCATCGACGTCTGGCCGGGGCTGGTGGTGGGCATCACCATTCCGCTGGTGCTGGCCATCACCTTCGTTGTCATGTATTACGCCGGCGTGGGTCTGCACAAGATCTCGCTGGGCTCGCTCATCATCGCGCTGGGCCTGCTGGTGGACGACGCCATCATTGCGGTGGAAATGATGGTGCGCAAGCTGGAAGAGGGCTACGACAAGATGCATGCGGCCACGTATGCGTATGACGCGACCGCCAAGCCGATGCTGACCGGCACCCTGATCACCGCCGTGGGTTTTCTGCCCATTGGCCTGGCCAAGTCGACGGTGGGGGAATACACCTTCGCCATCTTTGCGGTGACCGCGGCAGCGCTGGTGATCTCCTGGATCGTCTCGGTCTACTTCGTGCCCTATCTGGGCGCGCTGCTGCTCAAGACCCGCGCCGGGCAGGAGGGCGAAGCCCATGAGGTCTTCGACACCCCCTTCTACACGCGCTTTCGCCGGGTGGTGGCCTGGTGCGTGCATCACCGCTGGAAGACCATTGGCGTGACTATCCTGGTGTTCGTGCTGGGTCTGGTCGGCATGGGCAAGGTGCAGCAGCAGTTCTTCCCCGATTCCAGCCGTCCCGAGATTCTGGTGGACCTGTGGCTCCCCGAAGGCGCCACCATCGAAGAAAGCCATGCGGTGGCCAAGCGCTTCGAGGCCCGCATGATGAAGGACCCGCTGGTGGGCAGCATCACCACCTGGGTGGGCTCGGGCGTGCCGCGTTTTTATCTGCCGCTGGACCAGATCCTGCCCAACTCCAATGTGAGCCAGGCCATCATCCTGCCCAAGTCACTGGCGGACCGGGAAGTGCTGCGCAAGCGGCTGCCTCAGCTGCTGGCGGCGGAATTCTCGGAAGTGCGGGGACGCGTCAAGCTGCTGCCCAACGGGCCGCCGGTGCCGTATCCGGTGCAGTTCCGCATTGCCGGGGATGATCCGGCCCTGCTGCGCCAGGCCGCCGACAAGGCCAAGGAAGTCATGCGCGCCAATCCCAACATGCTGGGCGTGAATGACGACTGGAACGAAGCCATCAAGGTGCTGCACCTGGATGTGGACCAGGACAAGGCGCGCGCCCTGGGCGTGACCAGTCAGGGCATCTCGCAAGCCGTGCGGCTGCTGTTGACCGGCAACACCGTCGGCCAGTACCGCGAGGCGGATCGCCTGATCGACATCGTGCTGCGCCAGCCGGTGGCCGAGCGTGACACGCTGACCAAGCTGGCCAATGCCTACGTCACCACCTCGTCCGGCCGCGCCGTGCCGCTGACCCAGGTGGCCAAGCCGCGCCTGAGCTGGGAGCCGGGCGTGATGCACCGGGAAGGCCGCCAGTACGCCATCACCGTGCAGGGCGATGTGATCGAGGGGCTGCAAGGCGCCACCGTCACCGACCAGGTCTGGCCCAAGATCCGCGAGATCGGCAAGGAGATGCCGCCCGGCTACAACATCACGATTGCCGGCGCTGTCGAGGAAAGCAGCAAGGGCACCGGCTCGATCGCCGCCGGTGTGCCCATCATGCTGTTCATCACCTTCACCCTGCTGATGCTGCAGCTGCACAGTTTCTCGCGGGCGATGCTGGCCTTCCTCACCGGCTTCCTGGGTATTGCCGGCGTTTCCGCGGCGCTGCTGCTGCTGAACCGGCCTTTCGGTTTCGTGGCCCTGCTCGGGGTGATTGCGCTGATGGGCATGATTCAGCGCAATTCCGTGATCCTGATCGACCAGATCGAGCAGGACCGCGGCCGCGGCGTACCGCCGGCCCAGGCCATTGTCGAATCGGCCGTGCGTCGCCTGCGCCCGATCGCGCTGACCGCCGCCGCCGCCGTGCTGGCGATGGTGCCGCTGTCGCGCAGCGTCTTCTGGGGGCCGATGGCGGTGGCCATCATGGGCGGCCTGATCGTGGCGACCGTGCTGACGCTGCTGGCTTTGCCCGCCATGTATGCGGCCTGGTTCCGCATTGATCGGGATCCCTCGGTGGGTCGGGGCTAAGGGCTTACCCACCCCCGGGGGCGCCGAAACCGCTCACTGAGCGGCTACAATCGCCGGTTTTCCGGATTCAACGCCGGATCCTTACCAAGGAAGAGCGGACGCGCGCAGAGCGCTGCAATGTGCAAGCTGTGAGCGGCGCTCTTCTTGTTACCCAGCGCGGGTGGCGAAATTGGTAGACGCACCAGGTTTAGGTCCTGACGCCTTCACGGGCGTGCCGGTTCGAGTCCGGCCCCGCGCACCACTCCAACTGTTTCCGAGTCCACTATGGCTGTCACCGTCGAAACTCTCGAAAAGCTCGAACGCCGCATCACGCTCACGCTGGCGGCCGCTGACATCAACAGCGAGGTCGAGGCCCGTCTGAAGAAGCTGGCCCGAACCGTCAAGGCTGACGGCTTCCGTCCCGGCAAGGTGCCGATGTCCTTCGTCGCCCAGCGCTACGGCGCGTCGGTGCAGTACGAAGTCGTGAACGACAAGCTGGGCCAGGCTTTCAGCCAGGCAGCCAACGAAGCCAAGCTGCGTGTGGCCGGCATGCCCCGCATCGAGCAGAAGGACGGCGCCGCCGAAGGCGACCTGGCCTTTGACGCCACCTTCGAGGTCTATCCCGAAGTGAAGCTGGGCGATCTGGCCGAAGCCAGCGTCGAGCGCGTCAACGCGGAAGTCACCGAAGAAGCCATCGACAAGACCGTCGAGATCCTGCGCAAGCAGCGTCGCAGCTTCGCCCAGCGCGCTGCCGCCGATGTGGCCGCCGACGGCGACCGCGTCACCATCGACTTCGAAGGCAAGATCGACGGCGAACCCTTCGCCGGCGGCAAGGCCGACGGCTTCCAGTTCCTGCTGGGCGAAGGTCAGATGCTCGAAGCCTTCGAGAAGGCGGTGCGCGGCATGAAGTCCGGCGAATCCAAGACCTTCCCGCTGGCCTTCCCCGAGGACTACCACGGCAAGGAAGTGGCCGGCAAGGAAGCCGACTTCCTGGTGACGGTCAAGAAGATCGAAGCCCAGCACCTGCCGGAAGTGAACGAAGCGTTCGCCAAGGCCCTGGGCATCAAGGACGGCACCGTCGAAGCCCTGCGCGCCGACATCAAGAAGAACCTCGAGCGCGAAGTGAAGTTCCGCGTGCTGGCTCGCAACAAGGCCGCCGCCATGGACGCCCTGGTCTCCAAGGCTGAACTGGACGTGCCCAAGGCCCTGATCGACGGCGAAGCCGAGCGCATGGTCGGCAATGCCCGTGAAGACCTGAAGAAGCGTGGTGTGAAGGACGCCGACAAGGCCCCGATCCCCGCCGAGCTGTTCAAGGACCAGGCTGAAAAGCGTGTCCGCCTGGGCCTGGTCGTGGCCGAGCTGGTGCGTTCGAACAACCTGCAAGCCAAGCCCGAGCAGCTGCAGGCGCACATCGAAGAAATCTCGCAGAGCTACGAGAAGCCGGCGGAAGTCGTGCGCTGGTACCTGTCGGACCGTGAGCGCATGGCCGAAGTGGAAGCCGTCGTGATCGAGAACAACGTCACCGACTTCGTCCTGGCCAAGGCCAAGGTCGAAGACAAGCAGGTGCCGTTCGACGAACTGATGGCCGGCGCCTGATCGCCCCTCGGTCCTGCATCGCCTGAAGGCGCCGCGCCGCGAGGCCGGCGCCTTTGTTTTTCGCTGCTTCGCCCCCATGTGAGGATGTCCTGCGCCTGAGGGCAGGCGCCCGGGGGCGGACCGCCGCCGGAAGCTCCCCAGGACCTGCCCGGCAGGGGCTTGCGTCGCGGGACATAATCAAGCACGTGACGCCAACCACAACAGAGGATTTCATGAGCGCTCTGGAAACTAGCAACCTGGGCATGGTGCCCATCGTCATTGAACAGTCGGGCCGCGGCGAACGCGCCTACGACATCTACAGCCGTCTGCTGCGCGAGCGCATCGTCTTCCTGGTGGGCCCCGTCAACGACGCCGTGGCCAACCTCGTGGTGGCCCAGCTGCTCTTCCTGGAAAGCGAAAATCCCGACAAGGAGATTTCGCTCTACATCAACTCCCCGGGCGGCAGCGTCTCGGCCGGCATGTCCATCTACGACACCATGCAGTTCATCAAGCCGCAGGTGTCCACGCTGTGCATGGGCATGGCCGCCAGCATGGGCGCCTTCCTGCTGGCCGCCGGTGCCAAGGGCAAGCGTTTCTCGCTGCCCAACGCCAAGATCATGATCCACCAGCCGCTGGGCGGCGCCCAGGGCCAGGCCACCGACATCGAGATCCACGCCCGCGAGATCCTCAAGACCCGCGAGCAGCTCAACCGCATCCTGGCGGAGCGCACCGGCCAGCCGCTGGAGAAGATCCAGGCGGACACCGAGCGCGACTACTTCATGTCGGCCCCGGAAGCCCAGAACTACGGTCTGGTGGACCAGGTCATCGAGAAGCGCGGCTGAGTGACAGGTACTCCCCAATCCTGATGACCGACTGCTTCGGCCTGGCGGGTTAGCACCCGCTCTGCCGGGCTGGCTCTCCAGCCCGGCAACACGGATTGCCCAGGACCGTAACTAAGCCACCTTAGGGGCTTTTATCCCCTGGCAGACGGTCCCGGCAATTGAACTATCATCAATGCAGGCACAACGCCTGTATCTAGCAGCACTCCCATGGCCGAGAAAAAAGGCAACTCCAGCGAAAAAGTCTTGTATTGCTCCTTCTGCGGCAAGAGCCAGCATGAGGTCAAGAAGCTGATCGCGGGTCCGTCCGTGTTCATCTGCGATGAGTGCATCGAGCTGTGCAACGACATCATTCGCGACGAAGTGCCGGCCGAAGCCGCACCGGGTCGCGCCAGCAAGTCGGACCTGCCGGTGCCCAGTGAGATCAAGACCACGCTGGACCAATACGTCATTGGCCAGGACGTGGCCAAGCGCACGCTGTCCGTGGCGGTCTACAACCACTACAAGCGGCTGCGCCATGCAGCGGACACCAAGGACGGCGTGGAGCTGTCCAAGAGCAACATCCTGCTGATCGGCCCGACCGGTTCCGGCAAGACGCTGCTGGCCCAGACGCTGGCGCGGGTGCTCAACGTCCCCTTCGTGATTGCCGACGCCACCACCCTGACCGAGGCCGGTTATGTGGGCGAGGACGTCGAAAACATCATCCAGAAGCTGCTGCAGAACTGCAACTACGACGTTGAGCGTGCGCAGCGGGGCATCGTCTACATCGACGAAATCGACAAGATCAGCCGCAAGGCGGACAACCCGTCCATCACCCGTGACGTGTCCGGCGAAGGCGTGCAGCAGGCCCTGCTGAAGCTGGTGGAAGGCACGATGGCGTCCGTGCCTCCGCAGGGCGGCCGCAAGCATCCGAACCAGGACTTCCTGCAGATCGACACGACCAACATCCTGTTCATCTGCGGCGGCGCCTTCGACGGCCTGGAGAAGGTCATCCAGAACCGCTCCGAGAAGTCGGGCATCGGTTTTGGTGCGTCGGTCAAGAGCAAGAGCGAAAAGAAGGTCGGCGAGCTGTTCCGCGAGGTGGAACCGGGCGACCTGATCAAGTTCGGCCTCATTCCCGAGCTGGTCGGCCGTCTGCCGGTCATCGCCACCCTGGGCGAGCTGACCGAAGACGCGCTGGTCCAGATCCTCACCGAACCGCGCAATGCGCTGGTCAAGCAGTATCAACAGCTGTTCTCGATGGACGGCGTCGAGCTGGAAGTGCGTCCCTCGGCCCTGAATGCGGTGGCCCGCAAGGCGCTGGCCCGCAAGACGGGCGCCCGGGGGCTGCGTTCCATCGTCGAGCATGCGCTGATCGACACCATGTTCGAACTGCCGTCCCTGGACGGTGTGGCGAAGGTGGTGCTGGACGAGCACAACATCGAGGAAGACTCCAAGCCCCTGCTGGTGTATCGCGAAGCCAAGGCCAGTGCCTGATTGGGGACTGGTCTGGTGCTTGACGCGATGTTCAGCCAGGAATTCCAACGGTTCCGCCCTGGCTGCAAGGCCCCGGTGAGTATGCTTCTTGCACGTGTGCAGGACGCCCACCTTGTAATAGGCCCCTCGGACCCAAGATGGGTCTGAGAAAGAGAGGTTTTCATGTCCGGTCATCCGATCCTTCCCGCGGAACCCATCACCCTCCCGCTGCTGCCGCTGCGGGACGTGGTGGTGTTCCCGCACATGGTGATCCCCCTGTTCGTGGGTCGCCCCAAGTCCATCAAGGCGCTGGAAGCCGCGATGGAAGCCGGGCGGCAGATCATGCTGGTGGCGCAGAAAGCCGCCGGCAAGGACGAACCCAAACCCGACGACATGTTCGAGATGGGCTGCGTCTCCAGCATCCTGCAGATGCTGAAGCTGCCCGATGGCACCGTGAAGGTGCTGGTGGAAGGCCTGCAGCGGGCCACCACCCAGGCCATCCATGACGGCGAAGAACACTTCACCGCCGACGTCCTGCCCATTCCGCCCGAGGCGGACGAGCAACCGGAAGTCGAAGCCCTGCGTCGCGCCGTCACGCAGCAGTTCGACCAGTACGTCAAGCTGAACAAGAAGATCCCCCCGGAGATCCTCACCTCCATCGCCGGGATCGACGATGCCGGCCGCCTGGCCGACACCATCGCCGCTCACCTGCCGCTCAAGCTCGATGCTAAGCAGTCGGTGCTGGACCTGTCCGAAGTGGGCAAGCGTCTGGAGAAGCTGCTGGACCTGCTGGAGCATGAGGTCGACATCCTGCAGGTGGAAAAGCGCATCCGTGGCCGCGTCAAGCGCCAGATGGAGAAGAGCCAGCGCGAGTACTACCTGAACGAGCAGGTCAAGGCCATCCAGAAGGAACTCGGCGATGGCGAAGAGGGCGCCGATCTGGAAGAGCTGGACAAGAAGATCCAGGCCGCCCGCATGCCCAAGGAGGCCCGCAAGAAGGCCGACGCTGAGCTCAAGAAGCTCAAGCTGATGTCGCCCATGTCCGCCGAAGCCACGGTGGTGCGCAACTACATCGAGACCCTGGTCAACCTGCCCTGGAGCAAGAAGACCAAGATCAAGTTCGATCTGTCCAATGCCGTCGACGTGCTGAACGAAGACCATTACGGTCTGGACAAGGTCAAGGACCGCATCGTCGAGTACCTC
>JAIXSE010000001.1 GCA_027484825.1 Rubrivivax sp.
CAAGGAAAACACCACCATCATCGACGGCAACGGCGCTGCTGCTGACATCGAAGCCCGCGTCAAGCAAATCCGCGTGCAGATCGAAGAAGCGACCAGCGACTACGACCGTGAAAAGCTGCAAGAGCGCGTGGCCAAGCTGGCCGGCGGTGTTGCCGTGATCAAGGTCGGCGCTGCCACCGAAGTCGAGATGAAGGAAAAGAAGGCACGCGTGGAAGACGCGCTGCACGCCACCCGCGCTGCCGTGGAAGAAGGCATAGTGGCTGGTGGTGGCGTGGCCCTGCTGCGCGCCCGTCAGTCCGCTGGCACCATCAAGGGTGACAACCCCGACCAGGACGCCGGCATCAAGCTGGTCCTGAAGGCCATCGAAGCGCCGCTGCGCGAAATCGTGGCCAACGCCGGTGGCGAACCGTCGGTGGTGATCAACACCGTGCTGGCCGGCAACGGCAACCACGGCTTCAACGCTGCCAACGACACCTACGGCGACATGATCGAAATGGGCATCCTGGATCCCACGAAGGTCACCCGCACCGCCCTGCAGAACGCCGCTTCCGTGGCTTCGCTGATGCTGACGACCGAGTGCATGGTCGCCGAATCGCCGAAGGACGAAGGCGCCGCTCCCGCCATGCCCGGTGGCATGGGCGGCATGGGCATGGACATGTAATGTCCCCGGACAGGGCCTGGCCCTGTCCACGCAGTCCCGCTGCATGAAAGGGTCGCTTCGGCGACCCTTTTCTTTTGGGCCCTCGATGGCGCGGCAGTTACAAATCACGTCGGCAGAACCTGACGCTCCGGGTTGCCACGCCCGCTTTCCCAGGGGATGCACGCCCAACGGCAAGGCCCGATAATGCGGGGGCACTTACATATTCATGATGGTCCAAGCGCCTTCGCAGCAATCCCTGGTCCTGGAGACCCTGGCTCACGTTCCCTCCCTGGCCCATGCCGTCTATGGCGGCATCCAGGATGAACTCAAGAGCCGACTGGAGCACCACCAGCTGATGGCGGGCTGGTCCAAGCGCCGGGCGCATTTTTCGGCGGATCTGGAAGCCTCGCTCAGCCGGCTGCTGAACCTGGCCGCCGAAGGCAAGGACCCGCTGGCGCGGGACCGTCAGGTCGTTCATAGCGACAGCCTGAGCTTGAGCCTGGTGGACGAAAACCAGGCGCTCAAGGACGTGGCCATCGCCCACGTCATCACCACCATCGAAGACAACACCCGGGCTGAGCTGCATCAGCTGGGCAACTTCTTCGGCGCGCTGCGCGGCATTGCCCGCCCGCTCAAGAGTGACAACCCGCTGCGGGCGGCCGTTTTTGCCCATGCGCTCTCCCGCGCGATCGAAGGCGTGGACCTGGACGCCGACGGCCGCTACAAGCTGATGCGCATCGCGGCGGTGCCGCTGGCGCGTCAGCTCCAGCCCATCTTCACCCTGCTCTGCCGCGAACTGCGCCAGGCCCAACTGAGCGGCATGCTGCAAAGCCATGCCTCGGCGGTGAAGGAATCCGACCTGCGCATGCGCCAGTTCAAGGCGCTGAACCAGAATCCGCAAGCCCCCAACACGACGCTGGACGAAGTGGCGCTGCTGCTGGACGCCGTCACCCGGCCCCATCAACTCGATGACGTGGTCAGCCCACGCCTGGGTCCGGGCGCGCCTGGCAGCGCCAAGGGGGGCGATCTGCTGTCCCGGCTCTATGACCAGATCCTGGCGGACACCAGCCTGCAGCCACAGCTCAAGGTGCTGATGGGCCGGCTGCAGGTGGCCATCGTGCGCCTGTCCCGACTGGACGTGACCCTGCTCAAGCGCCAAGACCATCCCACCTGGCTGCTGCTCAACCGCATCGCCGCGCATGGCGCCGGCTACCGCAATGCCGACGACCCGGGCCTCAAGGCCTTCCTGCAGCTGGTTGATCGCAGCATCCAGCCGTTGATCGCAGCCGAGCAACCGGCCGCCAGCCAGTTCAAGCAGGCCCTGGTCGAGGTGGAGCAATACATCCGGGAACAGGCGGAACAGCACAGCCAGCCCAGCACCGGCGCCCTGGAGCGCCTGGACCGGGAGCAGCAGCGACAGGAATGGCAGCGCCTGCTGCGCGAGCAGTTGCAGCATCAACTGGACGATGCCAACGCCGGCAAGCTGATGCGGCGCTTCCTGCTGGGCCCCTGGGTGGAAGTGATCGCGCAGGCCATGGTGCAGTTCGGTCGGGAATCCGAAGAAGCCGGCACCTATGTCGACCTGGTGGACGGGCTGCTCAACAGCGTCCAGCCGCATGCGGACGAGGTGGCCCGGCAACGCCTGCGGGCCCGTTTGCCTCAACTGGTGAAGGCCCTGGAGCAAGGCATGGACAGCATCTCCCTGCCCCCGCTGCAGCGCCAGGCCTTCATGAACGAATTGATGCGCCAGCATGGCCGTGTGCTGCGCGGGCTGCCGGCGGACGAGACCGTGGCCGCCGAAGGCGCTCCGCGTCGGCCGGCCCTCACGCCGGAAGAGGTGTTGCAGCAACTGCTGGCCGAGCGTGAATCGCAGTTGCCCTCGCGCTGGGCGCATGAGCGGGTGGACCGCGGCCAACTGCCGACGGTGCCCATCGGCCTGTTTGCCGACCAGCGCTCGCCCGATGCGCAGGTGGCCCTGCAGCAGTGGATCAACGGCATGGAGATCGGCAACTGGTACCACCTGTTCATCAAGAGCGAATGGGTGACGGCGCAGCTTGCCTGGACCAGCGACAGCGCCCAGTTGTTCCTCTTCGTGAGCCAGTTGCCGGACGACCGCCATTCGCTGACGCGCGGCGCGCTGGAGCAACTGGTGGTCAATGGCTTGATCACCATGCTGGAGCCCGAGCCTTTGCTGCAACGTGCCATCGGCACGCTGATGCAAGACCTGGAACAGCAGCGCTGAGGGGCATGCCGGTGTTCTCCCGCCCATGGATGGTGCGGGCGGCGGCCTGCTTGATGGCCGCCTGCCTGTTCGCCCACACTGCCCCCGCATCAGCGAGTCCGGACACCACGCCCACCGGGACCGAGCGGCTGCTGTCCGATGCGCGGAGTGAGGTCCCGACCCCACTGCTGCAAGGCGGCCTCGCCACCACCCCTCGCACGACCCCGGTCGGCCCCCGGGCCCGACTGGGCCTGGTGCTGTCCGGCGGCGGCGCACGCGGCCTGGCCCACGTCGGTGTGCTCAAGGTGCTGGAGCGGGAGCACATCCCGGTGGATGTGATCACCGGCACCTCCATGGGCGCCATCATCGGCGGCCTGTATGCCAGCGGCATGACCGCCGAGAGCCTGGACCGCGAACTGCGGCGCATCGCCTGGGACCGACTGTTTGCCAGCCGGGTGGATCGCCAGGATTTGTCCCAGCGCCGCAAGGAAGAGGACTTCGAGTTCTCGGCCACGATTGAATTCGGGCTGCGCAACGGCGAGGTCCGCGTGCCGACCGGCACCCTGTCCAGCCGTGGCCTGGAAGCGCTGCTGCGCCGCCTGACCTTGCCGGTGCGGGACGTGACCGATTTTGACCGCCTGCCCACGCCTTTCCGCGCAGTCGCCACCGACATGGAAAGCGGCGCAGAGCGGGTGCTGTCGCAGGGCGACCTGGCCCTGGCCCTGCGCTCCAGCATGAGCGTGCCCGGCGTGTTCGCGCCGGTGGAGTGGGAAGACCGCATCCTGGGTGACGGCGGCCTGGTCAACAACCTGCCCATCGATGTGGCCCGCGGACTGGGTGCCGAGCGGGTGATCGCGATCAACGTCGGCACGCCGGTGGCCGGCCGTGAATCCCTCAATTCGCTGCTGGGGCTGACCTCCCAGATGATCACCATCCTGACCGAGCAGAATGTGCAGCGCTCACTGGCCTCGATGGCGGCCGGCGAAGATCTGCTGATCACGCCCAGACTGGGCAAGCTCACCTCCGCCGACTTCGACAAGGCGCCGGATTTCATCCGCCTGGGCGAAGAAGCGGCCGAGGCCATGCTGCCCCAGTTGCGGGCCTTTGCGGTCAATCCCGACCTGTATGCGCAATGGCAGATGGCCCGCAGCGGACTCAAGCCGCCCGCGCCGCTGGTGGCGGCGATTCAGCTGGAAGGCAGTGAGCTGACCAATCCGGAGCGGCTGCGCAGCCAGCTGGAATCCAGGCCCGGTGTGCCCTTTGACAACAGCAAGGCCGAGCGCGACATGCGCTTCCTCTCCTCCAGCGGAGACTACGAGCGGGTGGACTATCACGTTGAAAAGCGCGATGACGGCGAGACGCTGGTCTTCAATCTGGAAGACAAGCCCTGGGGCCCGAACTATTTCCGGGTGGGCATGGACCTGTCGACCGATTCCGCCGGCGACAGCTTCTTCAACCTGCGCATCAGCCACAACCGTCACTGGCTGACGAACACCGGCACCGAGTGGCGCAACCAGGTCACCATTGGCGAGACGCCGCGGCTCTACACCGAGCTCTACCACCCGCTGGGCCTGCGCATCGGGCTGGCGGACGACTGGTTCGTCGCCGGCTGGGGCGAGGCCAATCAGCGCAAGCAGATCGTCTACAACGACAACGACCCGGACAACGCCACCCTCGGGCAGGCGCGGGTCGTGCGCCGCGATGCCAGCGTGGGTGTGGATGTGGGCCAGCCGTGGGGGCGCTGGGGGGAGGTGCGACTGGGCGTGGTGCGCCAGATTCGCTACGCCAAACCTGACCTCATCACCCTCGTCAACCCGGAATTCGGCAAACTGCGCTGGACCAGCAACGAGTCGGGGCTGCGCCTCAAGACGGTAGTGGACCAGCTGGATTACGCCAACTTCCCGCAGCATGGGTATCGCTTCACCGCCGAGGCGGAAGCCGGCCGGCAGGACAACAAGAACCTCAACAGCGGCCGCTTTGTGCGTGTGAATGCCGATGGCACCCTGGTGCAGAGCTTTGGTGGCCACACCCTGAGCTTCTACATGCGCGGGGTGGCGGTGCAGCAGCCCGATGACTCAGGGCTGGGCGGCTACACGCTGGGCGGGTTCCACCAGTTGTCGGGCTACCAGCCCAATCAGCTCAGCGGCAATGCGCTGCTGTTCACCCGGGCGACCTATTACCGGCGACTCAACGACTCGCCGTTCCTGTCTCGCGGGTTCTTTGTCGGCGGCACCCTGGAAGCAGGCAACACCTGGACCAGCCGGCGCGACATCAACCCCAAGGACCTGCGGTATGCGAGCAGCCTCTTTCTGGGGTCGGACACGGGGCTGGGTCCCTTGTATGTGGGGCTGGGCTATGCGCCCAAGGCGGGGACGTCGCTGTACGTGTTCATCGGCCGGCCGTGATCACGGGCGGTCCGGTCCGCGCCTGAGAGCGCCCCAAAGAAAACGCCGCCTCGCGGGAGCGAAGGCGGCGTGATGGACTCGCAGCGATGGGTGCTCGATCGATGGGTGCTTGAGCGTTCTGCGCCTCAGCGCTTGCCGGCGGCGTCCGCATCATCGGCGGCGTCCGGCTGGTCTGCCGCATCGGCATCGGCATCCGCGGCGTCAGCATCCTCGTCGCCGGTCCACACATCGTCATCTTCATCCGACGACAGCACCCGCGGCTCACGGTGCGCCCATTCATAGATCAGCTCTGCCGCATCGTCCAGGCCCTGCTTGTTCAAGGCCGAGAACAGACTGACGGCGATGTCGGAGTCTTCGGTGGCCAGCACCGCCAGCTCCTTCTGCACCTGCGCCAGCGCGGCTGCGCCTTCCTTGCGGTTGAGCTTGTCCGCCTTGGTGAGCAGCACCAGCAGGCTGACTTCGCCCGCCGTCACGCGGTCAGAGACGAATTCCAGCAGTTGCTTGTCGAGGTCGGTCAGGCCATGGCGGGAGTCCACCATCAGCACCACGCCGGACAGGGTCTCGCGCTGGCTCAGGTAGTCCGCCATCACCCGCTGCCAGCGCAGCTTGGCGTCACGGGCCACCGCGGCGTAGCCATAACCGGGCAGGTCGGCGAACAGCGCGTCCGGTGCATCCTTGGGACCCAGCACAAACAGGTTGATGTGCTGCGTGCGTCCCGGCGTCTTCGATGCGAAGGCCAGGCGCTTTTGCTGGGCCAGCGTGTTGATGGCCGTGGACTTGCCCGCATTGGAGCGGCCCACGAAGGCGATCTCCGGCAGCGGACGGGGCGGCAGGGTCTCCGGCTCGCTTGCTTCGCGGCTGTCACCCTCGCCGTCGATGTCATCGTCGGCAAGGCCGTCATCGGCCAAGGCGTCCGCCGCTTCCGTGTCGTCCCATGTCGCGTCTTCAGCGGCCACTGCAGCCTGCAGCTCGTCGTCCAGCGCTGGCTCCTGGCCCGGCAGCACGCCGTTCTGCGGCAGATGATGCAACTGGCTCGCTGTGGTCAGGAAGCGGGCCGTGTGGGTCCATGCCAGGGCGCGCTTGGCCGGCGTCACGGTGTCGGTGATCTCGGGGACTGCAGCGGCGACAGGCGCGTCACGGCGCTTGGGGGCAGCCGCCTGCTGGCCAGGCCCGCCGGCCTTGGCGCCAAGTGTTGCCCCTGCTTTGCCGCTGGTTGCGAACGGTCCTTTGCCACCCGGCCTGCCCGATGCTTTGGCGCCGGACTTCCTGCCGGACTTCCCGCCCGACTTGGCGCTTTTGCTCGCCTTGGCGGCCTTCGCCGCCTTGGCCGCCGCCACAGCTGCGGAGACTTTCAGGCCCTTGGGGCCGGAACGCGTCGTCCCCGGCGCCCGTTCGGGAGCAGTTGCGCCCTCGGAACGGGTCCCGGCACTTGTTCCATCACTTGTGCGGCCTGCGGGTTTCCCTGGGGTCGCCGAAGCGGGTTTCTTGTTGGAATCGGTCATCGCGCTTCGGGTGTCAAAGAGACCCCATTGTAAGATTTCTCGGTTGCGCTCATCCAACCCCTCAACATTCATGAAGACTGTCTCTTTCTTGTTGTCGAGCTTGGTTCTGTTGTCCGGCGCTGCGTGGGCGGCGGACAACCAACCCGCTGCCAAACCCGACCTGGTCCAAGGTCAGGCCAAGGCCACCCAGATCTGCGCGGCCTGTCATACGGCCGACGGCTCCCGGGGCCTGCCCACCAATCCCATCCTCCAAGGCCAGCATGCGGACTATCTGGCCAAACAATTGCACGAGTTCAAGGCCGGCAAGCGCGTCAATGCCGTGATGAACGGCATGGCCGCCGCCCTCACCGATGACGACATCCGCAACGTCGCCGCCTTCTATGCCAGTAAGCAGGCCAAACCCGGTTCTTCCAAGAACAAGGAACTGGTGACGCTGGGCGAGAAGATCTACCGCGGCGGCATTGCGGACAAGCAGGTGCCCGCCTGCGCCGGCTGTCACAGCCCCAACGGTGCCGGCATCCCAGCGCAATATCCGCGCCTGGCAGGCCAGCATAGCGACTACACCGAAGCGCAATTGACAAGCTTCCGTGCCGGTGCTCGCGCCAACAACGCGGCCATGGCGGCCATCGCCGCCAAGCTGAGCGACCGCGAAATCAAGGCCGTGGCCGACTACGTCGCCGGCCTGCGCTGACCTCGGGGCCCTGGCCCCAGCCCTCGACATCCGCACCGGTGCTCGCACCGGTGTGGGTCTCTCTGCGGATCCATGCACCCGCTTGTTACATGGGCGTCTGGCACGGCGCGCGGATGCCCGCGACAATCGCCTCCATGATGGCCCCCATGACCGAGAAGTCTTCCGTCCCTCCTGCTGATAGCGCCCCGACTAACGGCCCATCCCCCGCTCGAGCCGCCCTGGCCGACGCCATGGAGCTGCTGGCGTCGATGCGATTCGCCATCTCCCTGCTGGTGGTCATCTGCATCACGGCGGTGATCGGCACGGTGGTCAAGCAGAACGAGCCGCTGAACAACTACGTCAACCAGTTTGGTCCTTTCTGGTCCGAGCTGTTTGGCCGGATGAACCTCTACACCGTCTACAGCGCCTGGTGGTTCCTGCTGATGATGGGCTTCCTGGTGGTCTCCACCAGCCTGTGCGTCGCCCGTCACACGCCCAAGATCCTGCGGGACTTCCGCAACTACAAGGAATCGGTGCGGGAGCAGTCCCTGCAAGCCTTCCGCCTCAAGGGCCTGGGTTATCTGCATCTGGGCCCCGAGGCCTCGCTGCAGCAGCTCAATGCCTGGCTGTCCGCCCACGGCTGGCGGGCCCGCGCCCAGGTGCGCAATACCGGGGTGATGATCGGCGCCAAGAAGGGGTCCGCCCACAAGGTGGGCTATCTGGCGGCCCACTCCGCCATTGTGCTGATCTGCCTGGGTGGCCTGTTCGACGGTGACCTGCTGGTGCGGGTGGTCATGTGGGCCCAGGGCAAGTCCATCTACCAGGGCGCCGACCTCAACCTGATGGCGCCGGAGAACCGGCTCGGCCCGGGCAACCCGAGCTTCCGCGGCAATCTCTTCGTGCCCGAAGGCAGCCGCAGCGCCGCGGCCATTCTGAACATGCCCTCCGGCGTCGTGCTGCAGGAGCTGCCGTTCGAGGTGGAGCTCAAGAAGTTCAAGGTCGAGTATTACGAGACCGGCATGCCCAAGCTGTTTGCCAGCGACATCGTCATCCACGACCGGGAAACGGGCGCCACCCAGGCCGCCACCGTCAAGGTCAATGAGCCGGTGACCTATCGCGGCATGACGCTCTATCAAAGCAGCTTTGAGGACGGCGGCTCCGAGCTCAAGCTGCGCATGCGCAACCTCTCCGGCAATGACGAAGTCGATCTCACCGGCAAGATCGGTGGCGCCATCCAGATGGGACAGGGCGCCGACAAGTCCACCCTGGAGTTCTCCGACCTGCGGGTGATCAACGTGGAAAACCTCGGCGGTGCGGCCGCGGGAGGCGCCGGTGCCAGCGACGCCGCCACCGATGTGCGCCGCGTCGATCTGGTTGGCCGCCTGGAGCAGCATCTGGGTGCGGGCGTGAGCGTGGGCGCCAAGAAGACGCTGCGCAATGTCGGCCCCTCCTTCAGCTACAAGATCCGCGACGCCAGCGGGCAGGCCCGCGAATACAACAACTACATGCTGCCGCTGGAACTGGAAGGCCAGCGGGTGTTCCTGCTGGGCGTGCGCGAGGCCACCAGCGAAGGCTTCCGCTATCTGCGGGTGCCGGTGGATGCGCAGGACAGCATGGAGGCCTGGCTGTCGATGCGACGGGCCCTGGCCGACCCGGCCCAGCGCAGCCGTGCCGCCCGCCGCTATGCCGAAGCCGCCGCGCCCAGCGACAACGCCCGGACCCGCGAACAGCTCGAAGCCACCAGCCTGCGGGTGCTGACGCTGTTCGCCGGCGCGGAAGGCCTGCAGGTCAACAGCCCGGCCCAAGGCGCCTCGATCGGCGGTCTGCCCGCCCTGTCGGACTTCGTCGAGAAGGAAGTGCCGCAGGCCGAACGCCCCCGGGTGTCCGAAGTGCTGCTGCGCATCCTCAACGGCAGCCTGTTCGAGCTCTACAAGCAGGCCCAGCAGCAGCAGGGTCAGCCCGTGCCCGAACCCGGCCCGCAGACCCAGGCCTTCATGACGCAGGCGGTGCTGTCGCTGTCGGACGCCATGTTCTATCCCTCTCCGATGGTGCTGCAGCTGCAGGACTTCAAACAGGTGCAGGCCAGTGTGTTCCAGGTGACCCGTGCGCCGGGCCGAACCCTGGTCTATGCCGGCGCCGTCTTGCTCATCATCGGCGTGTTTGCGATGCTCTACATTCGGGAACGCAGGCTCTGGATCTGGCTGGAATCGGCGCCGGGCCGAGCCGAACAGACCCGCGTTCGCATGGCCATGTCCAGCAACCGGGACACGCCTGATCTGCCCACGGAATTTGAAGCGCTCAAGCGGCAGTTGCTGCATGAGGAGGCCTGACCCATGACCACCACCACCTCCACCGTCGAGAGCCGGCTGCATGCCGACACCTCCACGCTTGAATCCACCCTGGCTGCCTCCTCCCGCTCGCTCGTGGTGGGCAAGCGCGGCTGGTGGGCCGGGCGCGATCTGACCGACTGGCTGTTCGCCGCTGTCGTGCTGCTCGGCGCCGTCTTCGCCTTCACCCGATATCAGGGCTCGATGGATGTCTACGAAAAAGGCATCTTGCTGGGCGCCACGCCGGCCCTGATCGCGCTGGGCTGGTTCTGGCGGCCGCTGCGATTGCTGTGTGTGGTGGTGGGCGCGGTCAGCCTGCTGGCCATCCAGCTGTACCTGCGCCAGACCGACACCTTCGGCGCCGACCTCGCCGCGGCGGACAAGGTCTTCCTGCTCAAGTACATGATCTCCAGCCAGAGCGCCATCTTGTGGATGAGCGTGCTGGTGTTCATGAGCACGCTGTTCTACTGGCTGGGCTTCTTCAAGCGGGCCGGCGGCCACAGCGCCGCAGAAGCCATCGGCAGCCGGCTGGCCTGGGGCGCGGTCGGCATGGCGCTGATCGGCACCATGGTGCGCTGGTTCGAAAGCCATCAGATCGGCCCGGACATCGGCCACATTCCGGTGAGCAACCTCTATGAGGTGTTTGTGCTGTTCACCTGGCTGACGACGCTGATGTATCTCTACTACGAGCAGCGCTTCAAAACCCGGGCACTGGGCGCCTACGTGATGCTGGTGGTCAGCGCGGCGGTGAGTTTCCTGCTCTGGTATACGGTTGCGCGCGACGCCCATGAGATCCAGCCGCTGGTCCCCGCCCTGCAGAGCTGGTGGATGAAGATCCATGTGCCGGCGAATTTCATCGGCTATGGCAGCTTCTCGCTGGCGGCCATGGTGGCCCTGGCCACCTTACTCAAGACGGCCCCGCCGCGCAGCCTCTTCATCGGCCTGATCGGCGTGCCGGTGGGCCTGGTGCTGGTGCTGCTGGCCTTCCGCGCCGGCGCCACGCTCACCCCCGAGACAGTCGCCGGCCTGGACGGCTGGGCCGGCAAGATGGCCGGTGTGGCGGTGTTCCTGGCGCTGTGCGTGGCCCTGCGCGGCCCGCTGACCGCCCGGCTGCCTTCGCTCGAGTCCCTGGATGACCTGATGTACAAGGCCATCGCGCTGGGTTTTGCCTTCTTCACCGTCGCCACCATCCTGGGCGCCTTCTGGGCTGCGGAAGCCTGGGGCGGCTACTGGAGCTGGGACCCGAAGGAAACCTGGGCCCTGATCGTCTGGCTGAACTATGCCGCCTGGCTGCACATGCGCCTGATGAAGGGCCTGCGCGGGGTGATCTCCGCCTGGTGGGCCCTGATCGGCCTGCTGGTCACCACCTTCGCCTTCCTCGGCGTGAACATGTTCCTCTCCGGCCTGCATTCCTACGGAACGCTGTGATTTCGGTCGGATTTAAGGCCCGGCTCAGGCATCTCGGGGGCGGATGACGTAAGGTGCGGGCATCCGCCCATCCCGGGCGAGCTGGAGAGCTTGGCCATGCATTTTCTGCGTCAGCGACACGGACCGCACATCCCGTCATCCGAGATCACCCCGCGTGCTGTCCATGACAGCCGCCGCGACTGGCTCAAGTCTGCGGGCGCGCTTGGCATCGCCGGCCTGGGCGCTGGTCTCGGCCTGGACGCTGCGGCGCAGACCGCCGGCCCTGGCAAGCTGGCCAAGCTGCCGGGGGCACGCAGCAACGTGGCAGGCGCCATGGCCATGGACAAGCTGACGCGCTATGAGGACGTCACCTCCTACAACAACTACTACGAATTCGGCACCGACAAGAGCGATCCGGCCCAGAACGCGCATACGCTGAAGACGCGCCCCTGGACGGTCGCCATCGAAGGTGAATGCGCCAAACCGGGCCGCTTCGGCATTGAAGACCTGCTCAAGCTGGCGCCGATGGAAGAGCGCATCTACCGGCTTCGCTGCGTGGAAGGCTGGTCCATGGTCATCCCCTGGGAAGGCTATTCACTGGCCGAGCTGCTGAAGAAGGCGGAACCCACCAGCAAGGCCAAGTATGTGGAGTTCACCACCCTGGCCGACAAGGCCCAGATGCCTGGCGTGCGCTCCGGCGTGCTGGACTGGCCCTACATCGAAGGCCTGCGCATCGACGAAGCCATGCATCCGCTGACGCTGATGGCCTTTGGCCTCTACGGCGAGGTGCTGCCCAACCAGAACGGGGCCCCGCTGCGCCTCGTCGTGCCCTGGAAATACGGCTTCAAGTCGGCCAAGTCGATTGTCAAGATCCGCTTCACCGAGCAGCAGCCGGTGAGCAGCTGGACCAAGGCGGCCCAGCAGGAATACGGCTTCTTCTCCAACGTGAATCCCAAGGTGGACCATCCGCGCTGGAGCCAGGCCACTGAGCGGCGCATCGGCGAAGACGGCTTCTTTGCGAAGAAGCGACCGACGCTGATGTTCAACGGCTATGAATCGCAGGTGGGCCAGCTCTACGCCGGCATGGACCTGAAGAAGTTCTACTGAGCGGACGGAGCCGATCTTGACGATGTCCGCGCCTGCGCGCCCGGCCCGCGCCGCCCGTCATCCGCTGCTGCATCCGTTGGCCAAGCCGCTGCTCTTTGTACTGTGCCTGCTGCCGCTGGCCTGGTACACCTATGGCGTGATCACCTATCAGCTGGGTGCCAATCCGGCCGAGGCGGTCATCCGCGGCCTGGGCGACTGGACCCTGCGCCTGCTGTGGATCACGCTGGCGGTCACGCCGCTGCGGCAGTGGACCGGCCAGCCAGCGCTGGCCCGCTTCCGACGCATGCTGGGGGTGTTCACCTTCTTCTATGCGTCGCTGCACCTGGTGGCCTACGCCTTCCTGGACATGGGGCTGGACCTGCCCGAGATCCTCAAGGACATCGCCAAGCGCCCCTTCATCCTGATGGGATTCGCCGCCTGGCTGATGCTGCTGCCGCTGGCCGCCACGTCCTTCAACCGGGCCATCAAGGCACTGGGCGCCAAGCGCTGGCAGTGGCTGCACAAGCTGGTCTACCTCATCGCCATCGTGGGCCTGATGCACTTCATCTGGATGCGGGCGGGCAAGAACAACTTTGCCGAGCCCGCGGTGTACGGTGGGATCCTCGCGGTGCTGCTCGGATGGCGGCTGTGGAAGCGGATGGGCGCAGCGAGGGCGCCCGCCCGCTAATCCACACCGCTCATCCACACCGCTCATCTGCACCCGTCGGCCTCACGGCTTGTCGGCCGGCTTGTCCGTTGGCGTGGGCCCCACGCCGATGTGGCGCTCCAGGAACTTCAGCATCTCGGTGTAGAGCTCCACCTCGTTCTCCATCGTGCCGAAGCCATGTCCCTCGGTGGGCTTGATGATCAGCACTTCCGGCGGACGGTTGGCGCGCTCCAGCGCCCGCACCATCAGCCGCGTCTGCTCCACCGGCACCCGCTGGTCCCGTGCACCGGCATACATGAACAGCGGAATGCGGGAGCGCTCCGCATGCCGTGCAGGCGCCACCTCGTCAGCCGGGCTCCAGTCGTCGCCCTTCACCCCCAGGATCTGTTTCCATTGCTCCACCGCCGACTTCGAATACACGTAGTCCGTGGCGAGCGAGGTGTTCTGGATCTGGGGGTCACTCGGTGCCATGCCCGCGATGGCGCAGGCAAACACATCCGCCGACTTGATGGTGGCCCACAGTGCTGCCGCGCCCCCATAACTGCCGCCACTGATGCAGATACGCTTGGGATCGGCAAAGCCCTGGGCCACCGCCCACAGCGCCGCATCCTCATGATCCTCCGACATCTTCCGGCCGTACTGGCCGAAGCCGGCGTGATGGATCTTGCGCCCGAACCCCGGGGTGATGCGGAAGTTGGGCAGCACCACCGCATACCCGCGCGAGGCCAGCAACTGCGCCTCGCGGACGCCATATCCGGCATTCGGTCCCCAGTGGTCGGCGCGCACCATCGGTCCGCCGTGAATGTGCACCACCACCGGCAACTTCTGGCCTGGCTGGTAGCTGGCGGGCAGGAAGTAGTAGGACGGAATCTCCAGCCCGTCCCGTGTCTTGAGCAGGAAGGGACGCATGGCCACCAGGGACTTCTCCCCCAGCACCGTGTTGCTCTGCACCAGTTCACGCAGGGTGCCCTTGCCGCTGTCGTAGAGGTACCAGGTGTAGGGCGAGCGGTCGCTGTAGGTGGTCACCAGCATCAGGTCGGATCGTGTTCTCTGCACGTTGACCTTCTTGCCGGGAAAGGACTTCTCCAGCTTGAGCTGCAGCCGTGCCATGCCTTCGTCGAAGAAGACATCTTCCGGCGTCTCCGCCTCGAACTGCAGGCCCAGCAGGCGATCGCTGGCGTCCCGATACATCGTACTGGCGACGCCGCCTTCATCGTCCAGGCCCAGGTCGTAGCGAGGATGACCGACCAGGATGTCCGCCAGCTTGCCGTCCGCCACGCTGTAGCGGTAGAGCGCCGACGTGTCCCGTTCCCCGCGATAGCTGACGATCAGGTCCTGGTTGTCATCGGTGAAGAAGAGCGGAGACCAGGTGTCCCGCTGGCGGCCGGTGAAACGCGCAATTTCGCGCCACGGCGCTTCGGCGGAATCGCGCAGCATCACCCGGCGGCCCTGGTCCGCATAGGGCTTGTCCTTGTCGGCCTTGTCGGCCAGCACCACCAGGCGCGGCACGCCCTTGCGGTCCTGCAGCCATTGCACCACCTCGCCCGGATGGTCCGGCGTCAGCAATTCCTGACGGCCGGTCTCGAGGTTGATGCGATAGAGGTCCTGCGCATCCACTGACCGGATGTTGCCGGCGGCGTAGATGTCGGTGTCCGAGCCCTGGACCCCGCCGCGGAAGGAGAAGCCGCGGTAGACCAGCTGCCCCCGGTTGACCTGCTCGCGGAAGGTGCCGGACAGCACGCGGGTGCGGCTGCCGTCGGCCTTGATGGCGTACAGGCCGCCGCCGTCGCCCGACTCCGGCCCGGTGGGCGCATTCAGCCGCCCCAGGGAGAACACCAGCCAGTCCGGGCCGACCCAGCGGAACCAGTAGACATCGAAGTCGCGGAAGTCGGTCAGCGGCAAAGGCTTGAGGGTGGCGTTGTCCAGCACCACCAGGTTGCGCTTCTCCCCGATGGGTGCCAGCACCGCCAGCCGCTTGCCGTCCGGCGACAAGGACGCGTTGGAATACTGGCTGTTTTGCAGATAGGCCGACACCGGCAGGGGCTGGGACTGAGTGCTTGCGGCCGCGGCGCCTGCCCAAGACGGCCCCGCCCAAGCCAGCGCAGCCCCAGCGACCGCCCAACATGCCGCAGCCCGCACGGCGCGCTGCGCCACCCAACGATCCAAGCTCATTCCAAACGTCCTCTCAAGTTGGCGTCCGGTTCAGCCCGGAACCGGTGAACGCGCTGGCCTGAGATTGTGGGAAGCTTGCAGGCCGGGCGCCATGCAGACAACCCCCATCGACCCACCGTGGGTAGACGTGACAGAAATCCCGGAAATCCCCCCGTCCTGGCCGCCAAAGACCGGGGCTGGTCGCATCCGCGCCTGTTCCCGGATAATCACGGGTTTTCCCCGCCGGCCACCGCCCGCCATGACCGACGCTCTCCACGGTTCCAACGGCTCCAACGGTTCCCCAGTCCTCGCACCGGATCCGCTCGCCCCGCTGCCCTCACTTCCCGCCGTTCTGGACGCCGTCATCATCGGTGGCGGGCCGGCCGGCTGCAGTGCGGCCAGTTGGCTCGCCCAGCTGGGCCTGAGCGTGGCCGTGATCGAACGCGGGCCGCGCCTGTGCGGAAGTTTGCAAGCCCTCACCTATCACCAAGACTGGCTGCTGGGTCAGCCCGGTGAGAGCCTGGCGGCCCTGGGAGACCGCTACGCCGGTCATGTGCAGACCCTGCCCGGCGTGCATGTGCTGCTGCACCGCAGTGCCCACCATCTGGACTGGCAGGCCGAGCAAGGCTGGCAGATTCATCTGGACGGCGACACACCCGGCGCGGCCGCCGCCGACCATGCCTTGCGCGAGCCGCTGCGGGCCCGTGCGCTGGTGCTGGCCACCGGCCTGACGCCGCGCCACCCCGCCCCGCTCTACCCCGCCTCCGCCCGCCACGGCCGCGTGCTGGACGCCATCGAGCTGACCGCACGACGGGAGCAGTTGCCCCCGGGACGCATCCTGCTGCTGGGCGGCGGCGACAACGCGGTGGAAAACGCCCTCTTCCTGCAAGCCCACGGTCATGAGGTGACGATCTGGTCGCGCTCGGAATGGCGGGCCCAGACGCATCTGCTGCAGCAGATGGATGCGCAGCCCGGCATCCGCCGTCGCCCGGCGCAGGCCATGCCCACCGCCGTGACCGCGCAGCCGACCGGCGTGCAGGTCACGTCCAAAGCCTATGGCGACGAGTCCTTCGACCATGTGGCCGTGATGCTGGGTTACGAACCGGAGCCCTCGGCCTGGCTGCTGGTGGCCGATGCCTTGCAGCGGGCCGGTGTCACCGCCCCGTCCCAACCGTTCCGCGACGAACCCCGCTTCGGCGTGCTGGGGCTGTTCGTGGCGGGGGATGCCAGCGCCCGCCAACATCCCTGCGTCCAGACGGCGCTGGGCGACGGCGTGGTGGCCGCCAAGCAGGTCGAGGCCTTCCTGCGCCCGCTGCGCGAAGCCCAGCCGCCGGCCAGCCTGCGTCGCAACAACCGCCAGGTGATCCACATCACCGGGCTGCGCTTCGGCGCCAATCTCGGCGTGCTGGACTTCGAACGCGAAGGCCCGCAACCGATCCAGGTGGATGCCGAAGTCAACCTCGGTGCGCAGATGATCGTCTCGCGCGACGCCGACATCGGCCATGTGCTGGACTACCGGCGGGTGCGCCTGATCATCATCGATGAATGCACCGCCGAACACACCGACCTGCTGGAAGCCCTGCTGGGCAAGCTCTGCACCCGGCTGATGAAGCTGCCGGGCGTGGTGGGCGTGCGCATCAAGGTGACCAAGCTGGAAATCTTCCCCGACTGCCAGGTGGCCATCAGCGCCGAATGCGGGCAGTGGTGACCGGAACCCGGCGCTGACCGCGAACGGCGGCGGCGCCCCATCGGCCCGACCGATACAGAGATAGGACTGACCATGATTGAGACCACGACCGCTGTTGTTGAGAGCGCCGATGCCGGCGCCGCGGAGGCCGCCGCCAAGAAGCATGCGCATGAGATGAACAAGCTCTCCAAGCGCCTGCACCGCCAGGTCGGCCAGGCCATTGCCGACTTCAACATGATCGAGGACGGCGACAAGGTCATGGTCTGCCTGTCCGGCGGCAAGGACAGCTATTCGCTGCTGGACATCCTGATCAACCTGAAGGAGCGGGCGCCGATCAAGTTCGACATCGTGGCGGTGAACCTCGACCAGAAGCAGCCCGGTTTCCCCGAAGACGTGTTGCCGGCCTATCTCAAGTCGCGCGGCGTGGACTTCCACATCGAGGAGCAGGACACCTACTCCATCGTCAAGCGCCTGGTGCCCGAGGGCAAGACCACCTGCAGCCTGTGCTCGCGCCTGCGCCGCGGCATCCTGTACCGGGTGGCCGGTGAGCTGGGCGCCACCAAGATCGCGCTGGGCCACCATCGGGACGACATCGTCACCACCTTGATGCTCAACATGTTCTTCGGCAGCCGCATGAAGGGCATGCCGCCCAAGCTGGTCAGCGACGACGGCAAGAACGTGGTCATCCGTCCGCTGGCCTATGTGCGGGAGTCCGACCTGCAGCGCTGGGCCGACCACCGCGAATTCCCCATCATTCCCTGCAACCTCTGCGGCAGCCAGCCCAACCTGCAGCGCGCCACGGTCAAGGCCATGCTGCAGGACTGGGACCGCCGTTTCCCCGGCCGCGTGGACAACATGTTCACCGCCATGGGCAACATCGTGACCTCGCACATGATGGACCGGTCGCTGTTCCCCTTCGAGACCATCAAGGCCACAGGCGCTCCGGTGCAGGACGGTGACATCGCCTTTGACGAGGAAGAGAACTGCGGCACCAGTGCCGCGGCCCCCGCCTCGGTCATCCGACTGGTGCGCGACGACGACCAGGAATGAGCGGTGTGCGCCAGGGCTGAAGTCAGGGTTGAAGTCGGGGCGGAAACCTGACCGAAACCGGACCCTTACCTGGCCCCAACAGACAGGGTCAACCAGACACGGTCACAATCGTTGTCATGCACATGAGGCACCTGCGCAGGCGCGCGGACTGCCCCGAATGACATCGACACGGCATCGACCTCTGGAGGCCCGTATGTATTCTTTGACTCGTCGGCTGGCGCTGGCCAGCTTTGGCGCCGCAGCAGTGCTGGCCCTGACCGGCTGCGCGGCGCTCAACACCGTCTCGGCCGAGGTGCAGACCTTCGGCAGTTGGCCGGCCGGCCGCCAGCCCGGCACCTATGCCTTCGAGCGCATGCCCTCGCAGCAGCAGAACGAGCAGGCGCAGGCCCGCCTGGAAGACGCTGCCCGGGCCGCCCTGGAGAAGGTCGGCTTCACGGCCGCCGCCGATGCGAAGTCGGCCGACGTGCTGGTGACCCTGGGCGCGCGCATCACCCGCAGCTCGCCCGCACCGTGGGACGACCCGCTGTGGTGGCGCTGGAACGGCAACTACTTCCAGTGGCGCTATGGCCCGGCCTGGCGGCCGTATTACAACCGCTGGGGCTTCGCCTACCCGATGGATCCGATGATGGAGCGTCGCTACGACCGGGAGGTGGCGCTGCTGCTGCGCGACCGCAAGACCAACGAGCCGCTGTATGAAGCGCGCGCCAGCAATGACGGTCTGACCGAAGGCGATGCGCGCCTGCTGGCGGCCCTGTTCGAGTCCTCGATGGCCGACTTCCCGCAGACCCGGCCGGAGCCGCATTCGGTGTCCGTGATGCTGCCACCGGCGCCCTGAGCGGCCAGGGGCGCAGCGCCCAACGATAATCGCGGTTTTCCACTGGAAGCCGCGATTTTTTTATGTCGCTCAACATCGTTGTCATGGCTGCGGGCAAGGGCACCCGCATGAAGTCGTCCCTGCCGAAGGTGCTGCACAAACTGGCCGGCCGCCCGCTGCTCAAGCATGTGCTGTCCAGCACGACGGCCCTGCAGGCGCAGGCCCGCATCGTGATCACCGGCCATGGCGCGGACCAGGTGGAAGCCGCGGTCGCCGCGGACGGCGTGCGCTTCGTGCGCCAGGAACCGCAGCTCGGGACCGGCCATGCCATCCAGCAGGCCGTCCCGGCCCTGGAGAGCGGCGGCACCACCCTCATCCTCAGCGGCGACACCCCCCTCATCAGCACCGCCACCACCCAGGCCATGGTCGAGGCGAGCCAGGGCAACCGGCTGGTGCTGCTGACCATTCACTATGCCGACCCGACCGGCTACGGCCGCATCGTCCGCGACGGCGAATCAGTCCAGGCCATCGTGGAGCACAAGGACGCCACGCCCGAGCAGCGCCTGATCCGTGAGTGCTACACCGGCATCATGGCCGCCCCCACCGAAGCGCTCAAGCGCTGGGTGGGCCAGCTGAGCAACCAGAATGCGCAGGGTGAGTACTACCTGACCGACATCGTGGCCATGGCCGTGTCGGAGGGGGTGCCGGTCGTGGCGGTCAGCACCGCCGACGAAACCGAAGTGCTGGGCGTCAACAGCCCGTCGCAGCTGGCCCATCTGGAGCGCCGTTTCCAGCGCCAGCAGGCCGAGGCGCTGATGGACGCCGGGGTCCGGCTGGGCGATCCGTCGCGTCTGGACGTGCGGGGCACGCTGACCTGCGGGCGCGATGTGGAGATCGACGTCAACTGCGTCTTCGAAGGCACGGTCAGCCTGGGGGACGGCGTGCGCATCGGCGCCAACTGCGTGATCCGCAATGCCACCATTGCGGCCGGCGCGCGCATCCACGAATTCACCCATATCGATGGTGAAGCGGCGGGGGCCAGCGTCGGTGAAGGCGCCCTCATCGGCCCGTTCGCCCGGCTGCGCCCCGGTGCCCAGCTCGGGGCGGAGGTGCACATCGGCAACTTCGTGGAGGTCAAGAACTCCACCCTGGCCAAGGGCGCCAAGGCCAATCATCTGGCCTACCTGGGCGATGCCACGGTCGGTGAGCGCGTCAATTACGGCGCCGGATCGATTACCGCAAACTATGACGGCGCCAACAAGCACCGCACCACCATCGGGGCGGATGTGCATGTGGGCTCCAACTGCGTGCTGGTCGCCCCGGTGACGCTGGGGGACGGCGCCACCATCGGCGGCGGCTCCACCATCACCAAGGATGTGGCGCCCGGGCAGCTGGCCGTGGCGCGCGGTCGACAAACCGTGATATCTGAATGGGTTAGACCTGTCAAAAAGAAGTGAGGGGTTCAGAATCCCTTTAAGCTGGCTTTGCGTTCGGGCGGTCTGTGGCATGTTGACCGTGACATGTGCATCAAATGGCCCGTTGCGATGCGGCTTGCCCCCCGGACCACGGGAGGCGACCGGGGCCAGGCGTCTCTAGCATTGGCCCTGTTGTAGATCCACCTGGGTGTTCCATGGCGATCCGTACTGCTGACACGACCGAGCTGCTGACCCTGCGGGATGACGAAGTCGCCCTGCCGGAGACGGCTGCACTGGACGGGCTGATGAAGTCTCTGGAAGCGGAGGCGGACACGCCCGAGGACCAGGCCGCCCGCAGCGAAGCGCTGGAGCGCCTGGCCCTGTCGCACGCCATGTGCGACGACGCCGCCCAGGCCTGCTTCTATCTGTGCCGCAGCCTGGGTCTGGCCCGCCAGCAGACTCCCACGCAGGATGGCCAGTCCGGCCCCGACCTGGATCTGCTGTTCCAGCTGCTGGGCGCCCTGGCCGACCTGCCGGCGGAAGTCAGCGCCCTGCCCATGCCGGAAGGCGAAGCCGACGGTCTGGGGGTGGCGGAACTCTGCCATCAGCTCAGCGCGGCCCGTGACATGACCACCGCGGCCTGGAATGAAGCGGCCGAGATGAATCTGAGCGTCACCACCTGCCCGGCGGCGCCCGCCCACGCACTGCACTGATTGCCGCCGATGAGCGGCCTGGGCTCAATGGATCGGGCTCAGCAGCTTGGGCTCAATGGCTCGGGCTGACCGAGCGGTGCCCGCGCTCATGACCGGCAATCAGCCGGCTCACCCGCGACACGGACAAGCCCAACTCCCTCGCCAGCGCGGTCATTGACTGACCGCCTTCGGTGTGAGCGCGGTAGAGCGCTTCTTCCCGCGAGCTGCTGTTTCTCAGCCATTCCCGCAAGGCGCGCGGACGCTGCGCACGAGGGGCCCGTTCGCTGAGGTTCACCGTCCGCTGCACAAAGGCGGCATCGCCCAGGAAGATCTGGTGGCGCAGTTGGCTCCAGATGTCCAGTTGCGGATCGGATTCCACCAGACCGTAATAACGCTGGGCGGCCCGGCGACGGTCGGACGCCGTCTGAGGCAGTCGCCCCAGCACATGGCTCCACAGGCCTTCCACCTCCAGCCACGGCGGCGAGTCGGCCATGCCGGAGTGCGCCGGGAAACTGCTCCAGGGCCACCGCGCGGGATCGTCCACCAGCGCGTCCCGCACGCCCACCAGCTCCACATACCGGCAGGCATCCAGCAGCAGATGCTCGCGGTCCACCAGCACCGCCTTGAAGCGGCCCTGGAAGACATGACCGGTCCGGCCGTGACGCCGGTTGTAGGCCTGGGTGTAGACGCCGTTGAGGTGGCGCATCAGTCGCGACAGATTGGCCTGTCGGGTGAAGATCAGCAGCTCGTAGTGCAGGCTGCCCAGCCCGTAGGCCAGCACCTGCGCATCAAACCGCTTCGCGGCTTGATCGACCAGCTCCAGCATCAGGCGACGATCTTCGTCGTCGGCGAACACAGGCTGCTCCCCCCGTGTGGCCACGTGGTAGACAGCGCCTGGAAACTCGATGCGAAGGGGCCTTGCCATGGCAACAAGCTAGGCGACGGCTGCCCAAAAAACAAGGCGCCCGCCCGCTCAATAGGGCGGCTGCGGGCCCCAGCCGGGATCAGCTCTTGCCAAGCTTGGCCAGCACCTGCAACACGGCGTCTTCGCCCATGTTGCGGGCGTCGGCGAGCTCGCCGCCCAGGGTGGCGCCCAAGACCTGACCCTCCTGGCTCAGGACCGCCACGGTCGGGATGCCCTTCTTGAGGGTCACCCCCATCTGGTTGGCCACGTCGACGTTGCGATCAAATCGACCGACATTGACCTTCACGACGACAAAGCGCTTGTTCACCTCATGCGACAGCGACCCTTGGCCCAGGCCGCGGTTCAGCGCCAGGCAGTCCTTGCACCAGTTGGCGCCGTAGATCACCAGCACCTGCTTGCGATCGGCGGCGGCCTTGGCCACCGCTTCGTTGATATCTACCCGAGCGTCCGCCTGCTCGTTGTAGGGGCCTTCGCTCAGGGCGTCTGCCGCGTGGACGGCCGGCAGGGCCGTCATGGCCCACACCGCGGCCATCAGCAAGGTCGTGGTACGTCGTTTCATCACGTCAGTGTGCCATCACGAGCAAGCGCTTGCACACCAGCCCCGCCTATCGGAAATACCGATGGGCGCATGCGGTACAAACGCAGCTTCCCAAACTTCCTTTTTTCAGCGGTCCACAGCCGCCCATCACACCATGGCCTCCAGCCTTCTTGCCCTGATCGATGACATCACCACGGTGCTCGACGATGTGGCCCTGCTCTCCAAAATGGCCGCCAAGAAGACCTCCGGGGTGCTGGGGGATGATCTGGCGCTCAATGCCCAGCAGGTCAGCGGTGTCACCGCAGACCGGGAACTGCCGGTGGTGTGGGGGGTGTTCAAGGGCTCCCTGGTCAACAAGGCCATCCTGGTGCCGGCGGCGCTGGCCATCAGCGCCTGGGCCCCTTGGGCGGTCACGCCGCTGTTGATGGTCGGCGGCGCCTACCTATGCTTTGAGGGCGTCGAGAAGCTGGCGCACAAGTGGCTGCACGGCGACGCGCCGGATGCCGAAGAACAGGCGATGGCGGACGCGCTCAAGCAACCCGGCGCCGATATCGCTTCGCTGGAGAAGAACAAGATCAAGGGCGCGATCCGCACCGACTTCATCCTGTCGGCGGAAATCATCGCAATCACCCTGAATACGGTGGCCAACGAGGCCTTCCTGTCGCGGGTGCTGGTGCTCTCCATCGTCGCGGTGCTGATGACGGTGGGGGTGTATGGGCTGGTGGCCGGCATCGTGAAGCTGGATGACGCCGGTCTGTGGCTGAAGCGGCAAGCGGCGACCTGGCAGCAAACCCTGGGAGCCGGCCTGCTGGCACTCGCGCCCTGGCTGATGAAAACCCTCTCGGTGCTGGGCACGGCGGCGATGTTCCTGGTGGGCGGCGGCATCCTGACCCACGGCTCGGCCACTCTGCACCATGGCATTGAGCAGGCGGTGACCAGCCTGGGCGCCACCGGGCTGGTCGCGTCCACGCTGCAATTGGTGGGGGATGTGCTGGTGGGTGTGGTGGTCGGCGCTGCGGTGCTGGCGCTTGTCTCATTGGTCCAGAAACTGCGCAAGCGCTGAGCCGCCGAGGCTGGTAACGTGCACCTGCGGGCATCGGCATCGCGGAGAATCACGGCATGAAGACGCATCAGATTGAAATCCAGAAGTTCAAGGCCGCCTCCAACTCCAGCCACGGCACGGTCAGCTTCAAGGTGGACGCGCTCATCAGCGCCCGGCAACCGGTGGAAGGCATCGAGCCTTCCAGCCTCGTCACCATGAGCGAAGCCAATGCGCGGGTGCTGATGGCCCTGCTCAAGACCCAGCTGGCTGAGTTTGATGGCCGCAAAGCGCGCAGCCAGCGCTGAGCGCGCACGCTACCCAGACTGAACCTTCTTTGGCCGGGACGAACTGAACCGGCAACACGATCTCCGAAAGCACCGAACCACCATGGAATTGCCGCAGTACCAACCCGACAAGGCGGACTATCTGCCCCTGACCGACGACGAGCTCCAGGACCTGGATGACTGGTTGTCCGAGCTGCCCACCGATGCCGCGATGAACATCGAGGCCATCGACGGCTACCTGAGCGCCCTGCTGCTGAGCCCCGTGTCGCTGAGCGACAAGGCTGGCGCCGACTGGATGGCGCCGGTGTGGGGCGGCGGTGATCCCTTCGCCAGCGGCAAGCAGCGCAAGCGGGTGGCCCTGCTGCTGCTGCGTCATGTGCACAGTCTGTCGGTGCAGTGGACCTCCAAGCAGGACGAGTGGGAACCGATCTTCAGCATTGCAGAAGATGGCGAACAGCAACTGGTGGACGCCGAAGACTGGTGCACCGGCTTCATGATCGGCGTGGACCAGGACAGCGACGCCTGGGGCCCTCTGTTCGAGCACACCAAGACCGCAGCGGCGCTGGCCCCCATCGCCCTGCTCGGGGGCGATGAGGAACAGCTGTCCGCCGACGATGCCGAGAAGCTGACCGACCTGCACTGGCGCGATGCGCTGAGCCGCGAAGTGCCGGAGGGTGTGCTGACGATGTGGACGCTGCGGCAAGCCGCGGACTGACCAGGCCTCAGGCCGCCAGGGCCAGCACTTCGTAGTGCCCCAGCGCTTCTTCGACCGTCTGGGGCGCTGCCTCTCTCCGCTCCCGGCCTTCGCGGCCTTCGCGGCCCTCGCTGCTTTCGCGGCTTTCACGCCCCCAGGGCCCCAGCTCATACCGCCCACCCTGGGCGGCCCGCTGCAGCCCCACCTCCACCACCCCCAGCATGCCGAGCGCCTCCCGCAGGTTGTCTCGCACGGCGGAGGCGACGATCAGGGCTTCGTCGTCGTCTGACAGGGTGTCTTCGTCCATGTAGTCCCGCTCCAGCCGGGCCACCAGCTCAGCGCAGGCGGTGGCCTGCTGCATGCGCTCACGCACGGTCTCCAGCGCGACGCGGACGGTGATGTCGCGACGTGGGGTGAGCCATTCCGCATTGCCGGGCATGAAGCGACTGCGGGTGGGGCACATGCGGGATCGGTAGAGAAAGCCTTCCAGCTCCGCGTCGCTGAGGTCCGACAGCGGACGCAGGTCCAGCAAGGCGCTGACGACGGCGGATGCGTCGTCTTCCTCCGAGGGAAGTGACGCTGCGCTGAGCGCGCCAGCGAAGGCATGGGGGAAGGGAATGCAGGAAGGGTTCGTCATGGGGCTACTCCGGGTCTGGCCATCAAAGGGATGGCTCATGATTCACGGACTGACGACGCATTTCCTTGAAGAAGATCAAAGCCAAGGCCCACTCCTTTCACACCATTCATCTTGACTGGCGGAAGGCAGTGGGCCTTGTGCTGTGAACGCGGGAGCGGCTCACCAGATTTGAGTGGCCATCGGGAGCGGTGTCCCGATAGCCCCTGAAGGAAGCCCTGGGGGTGCCGCGCTCAGCGTGCGGCCGTGCCCAGATGCTGAAGCCAGAAGGCTTCGTACTTGCGATGCTGTCCGACCGGCTTCACCGCACCGCCCAGCGCATGCACGCCGTCCGGATCCAGGTAGAGCTCGACCAGCCCGTCCTTGCCCGACTCCAGCAGCGCCCGGTAGACATTCACCGTGTCCTGATAGAGCACGTTGGGGTCCTGCATGCCGTGCACCAGCAGCAGCGGCTTCTTGAGCTGGCGGGCCAGCGGCAGCAGCGAATACTTGCGCAGCACGGGCTTGGTCCGGTCCACCGGGCCGATGGTGCGGCCGCTGTACCAGGAGTTGTAGTTCTCCCATTCGGTCGGGCCAGCGCCGGCAATGCCTGCGGCGAACAGGTCGGGCTTGGCGTAGAGCGTGTACTGGGTCTGGAAGCCGCCGAAGCTCCAGCCGTTCAGACCGAGCCGGCTGCTGTCCACGCCGAAGTTCGCCTTCATGTAGCCCACCAGGTCTTCCAGGTCTTCCGCCTGCGGCTGACCCGGCTGCTGCCAGTTGGCATCCGCGAAACGCTCCCCGTAGTTGGAGTGACCGCGCGGGTCCACCGTCACCGTCACATAGCCCCACTTGGCGGCCATGTACATGGCAAACAGATAGCCGGTGTTCTGGAAGCTGTCGGTCTCCACCAGATGGCGGTCGTTCAGCGGCCCGCCGTAGACATACACGATGCCGGGACGTTGATCACCCGCCTGCCAGCCCTTGGGCTTGAAGACATAGCCCTGGATCTGGTCGCCATGACGGTTCGCATAGCTGAAGCGTTCAGGCTGGGCCACGTTGACCTGCGCCCATGCCGGGTCGTGGCTGCTGGTCAGCACACGGCCGGGCTCGGCAGGGCGGGTCGAAGACTGGCCCTTGATGAGCTTGAGCTCCGGCAGGTGCGCCCAGTCCCCGGCCACCGCAGCCAGCCACTGGCCATTGCGGGAGACGCTGGCATTGCGGTGATATTCGGGGGCGCGGCCCAGGGCGGTCATGGTCCCGTCCTTCAGCTCCACCCGCCACAGGTTCATGGCCGCGTAGTCGTCCTTGTTGGACACCACAAACATCGTGCGGCTGTCGGGCGTGAAGCCCAGCACCTGGTAGGCCTCAAAATCCCCCTGCACCAGCGGCCGGACGGCACGGTCACCACCTTGCAGCCGCATCGCATAGGGTTGGCGCCAGCCCTTGTCGGCGAGGATCACCACCAGCTCGCGGCTGTCCGGGGTGAATTGAGGGGTCATCACATTGACCAGCTCATGATGGATGGGCGCACGGCGCTCAACCACCACCGCCGGCTTGCCAGTCGGCTGGCCCAGGTAGACGCGATACAGCCCCTTCTCCCGCTCGAAGGTGGCGAATGCGTAGTAGCTGCCGTCACGGGCCCACACCACCGGGGACATCTCGAACCAGACGTCGCCGCCGGGGTGGGTGAACACTGGCTCGGGCTGGCGGGACTGCTTCTCCCCGGCCACCGGCACCGGGCGGATGAACAGGGCCACAGCCGGCAGGCCGCGCTTGTCGTCGGAGACTTCGCGGTCCACCTTCTTGGCGGTGGCGAAGCGCTCGCTGTAATTCATGATCTCGACCTGGCGGCCCGGCTTGGGCGCCGGCTTGCCGTCCGCCGTCGTCAGCGGCGCTTCGGCCATCAAGGCCATCCAGCGACCGTTCTCACTCAGCGTCGTCTGCGCGATCTTGAACTTGCGGTCTTCATCGTCCGGATTGAAGATCTCGCGATTGATGACTTCCACCCCGCTGCTGGCCAGTTGCACCCGCAGCACGCGGGCCTCGTCCTGGACGATCACGGCGCGGTCGTCGGGGGTGTAGGCCACCGGCTTGAGCATGCGGTCAATCGCCAGCAGCGGCTGGGGCCGGTCGGCACCCGCTGTCCAGCGGAGCAATTGGCCGCGGTAGCTGAAAGTCAGCTCATCGGCCTTGCTGGCCCAGACAAACTGGGTCACGCCCGGATAGAGGTCTTCCGGCTTGAGCTTGTTGCGGGCCTGCTGCTTCTTCAGCTCGTCGCGCAGTTCCCACAGCTCCATGTCCTTGGGATCTTTGGGGGCCTTGCGGGCATCTGCCGCCGCACCGGAGGCTGCACCCGAGGCGACACCAGAGGCTGCAGCCGCCGACGATGCCGCAGCATCGCCCCAGGCCGCCTTCTCCGCCGCCTTGCGGGCGTCATCCCGGGCCTTGCGCTGGGTGAGTTCCACCTTCAGCGCTTCCAGGGCCTTGCGCTCCCACTGGTCCAGATCGACCTTCTCGCCGCGCAGGTAAGCCGCCTGGGCTTCTTCACGGGCCTGGCGCTCGGCCTGCTCGTCGCGTTTTTGCTGGAGCTTGCGGGCGAAGCGCTCCAGGTTTTCCGGCGTTTCCACCATCGCCATCAGCGTGGGCGAAGTGACCCGCACCGTCTTGCCGGTCTGCGTGTCGTGCACATACAGGTCGCTGCCCGGTTCCCCGAATGGGTTCCACAGGTAGGCCAGATAACGCCCGTCGGCGCTGAACCGGGCCTCTTTGGCCGGTTCACCCCGGTAGGACTCGGCACGGAACAGCCGCTCCAGCGTCAAGGTCGAGGGGGTGGCCGCTGTTGCTGCTGCCGTTGCCGCCGCCGGGGTCGGTGCGGCTGCATGGGCCGCGGTGCCATCCCCCAGAGCCAGCCCGGACGCCAGGGTCGCCAGCGCCACGGTGCTCAGAATCCAATGCTTCAAGTTCGCTCTCCACCCCCCAAGTTGTCGGGGGAGCGCAGATTCTAGAAATGTTGGCTACACCTGCTTACCGCGAGCCCGTACACCGCGGACGGTGACCGCGCGTTAGACACCCAGGCTTTCCCTGACTCGTGGGGAAATCTGTTCGCAAAAGGAACCGATGATGAAGTCCCTGCTGATCGCATCCACCCTGGCCCTGGCCGCCCTGACGGCCCCGGCGGCGCATGCCGGAGACGTCGGCGTCTCCATCAGCGTCGGTCAACCCGGTTTTTATGGGCAGATCCAACTGGGTGGCGGTTATCCGCCCCCGTCGGTGATCTACACCGAGCCGGTGCTGGTGCAGCGGGTCTACGCGCCGCCCCCGCCCGTCTACCTGCGTGTGCCGCCGGACCATTACCGGGATTGGACTCGCCACTGCGGGTTCTACAGGGCCTGCGGACGTCCGGTGTACTTTGTGAGGGAGGACTGGTATGCGCGGACCTATGCCCCCGCGTATTACGGGCCCGCTTACCGGCCAGGCTTTGTGCCGGGACCGCCGCACGGCTATCCGGTCGTCGCCCCGCCGCCGCGCTGGGAGGGCCGATGGGAGGATCGCCGCGACTGGGAACGCCGTGAGTGGCAGCACCGCGAATGGGAACGCCGGGGTGAAGACCGCCGCGACTGGGAGCGCCGGGACCGGGACCGTCGCGACTGGGACGACCGCCGAGGCGGCGACGACCACCATCACCATCACTGAGACCGCTGACGGCCTGTCGCGTATAGTGGGTGCATCCGCGTGCCGCTGCGGCGCGCTTCGATGCAGCCCACCATGTTCACCAAAGTCATCGCTGCCCTGGGTCTCCTGATCTGCGTGCTGCTGGCCGTGGACATGGCCCTGCCCTGGCGTTACCAGCAAGCCTGGCGCGCCGGCCTGCGACGGGCTTTCGGCCCCTCCACAGGCGCCCTCTCGGAACGTCTGTCCGCCCTGGGCCTTCGCTTCAGCTCCAGAGAGCGCCGCCGCGCCGCCCATGACGCTGCTCGCGATGCCATCGCCCGCGCCAAGCAGCGCGCCGCCAAATGGGACGGCAACGTCTACCACAGCGACGAATTCGAGCGACGGCAGCGGCGCAAGCCGCATTAAGCGGCTCACGCCTGCTGCCTCACCCGGCCTGGTCTCTGGTCTCAGGTCCGCGCCAGCACCGGCGCCAGTGCCCGCCCGGTGTGCGTGCCGCGCGCCACCAGCATCTCCGGCTGCCCCTGCGCCACCACCTGACCGCCGGCCGAGCCACCTTCCGGCCCCAGGTCCAGCACCCAGTCCGCTTCGGCGATCACATCCAGGTCGTGCTCGATCACCACCACGCTGTGACCCCCGTTCACCAGCCGGTGCAACACGCGGATGAGCTTTTCCACGTCCGCCATGTGCAGCCCGACCGTCGGTTCATCCAGCACATACAGCGTGTGCGGCGGCTTCTGTCCTCGACGGGTCACATCGTCCCGCACCTTGACCAGCTCGGACACCAGCTTGATACGCTGCGCCTCACCGCCCGACAGGGTCGGGCTCGGCTGCCCCAGCGTCAGGTAGCCCAGCCCCACGTCCTGCAGCAGCTTGAGCGGATGCGAAATGTTGGTCATGGCCGCGAAGAACTCCACCGCCTCATCCACTTCCATCTGCAGCACTTCGCCAATGCTCTTGCCGCGCCAGCTCACCGCCAGCGTCTCGGGGTTGAAGCGCTGGCCGTGGCACTGGTCACACAGCACCTTCACATCCGGCAGGAAGCTCATGGCGATGGTGCGCATGCCCTGGCCCTCGCAGGCCGGGCAGCGGCCTTCCCCGGTGTTGAAGCTGAACCGGCCGGGGCCGTAGCCGCGGGCCTTGGCTTCCAGCGTTTCGGCAAACAGGCGGCGGATCGCATCCCAGAAACCGACATAGGTGGCGGGACAGCTGCGCGGCGTCTTGCCGATCGGCGTCTGGTCCACCTCCAGCACCCGGTCCACCTGCTGATGGCCCTCGATGCCGACGCATCCCTGCCAGCGTGACGGCGCCTTGCGCAGCGGCACGGCGGCGGCCATGTTGGACAGCAGCACGTCCCGCGCCAGCGTGCTCTTGCCGGAGCCGGACACGCCGGTGATGGCCACCAGTCGATGCAGCGGCACTTCCACCGTCACCGAGCGCAGGTTGTGCAGCGAGGCGTCCAGGATCTTCAGGCGAGGCTGATCCGCCTGCGACAAGTCCACCTCACGACGCGGCTGCACCGGATGGACCAACGGGTGGGACAGGAAGCGGCCCGTCAAGGAATCGGGATGACGGGCCAGCTCTTCGGCCGTGCCCTGGGCCACCACATGGCCGCCACGTTTGCCGGCGCCCGGTCCGATGTCGATGATGTGATCGGCGCGGCGGATGGTGTCTTCGTCATGCTCCACCACGACCAGGGTGTTGCCCTTGTCTCCCAGCGTCGACAGCGCCTTCAGCAGGATCTGGTTGTCGCGCGGATGCAGGCCGATGGTCGGCTCGTCCAGCACATAACAGACGCCCTGCAGATTGCTGCCCAGTTGGGCCGCCAGCCGGATGCGCTGGGCTTCGCCGCCGGACAGCGTGGGAGCCGCCCGGTCCAGCGTCAAATACCCCAGGCCCACTTCCTCGAGGAACTCGAGTCGGCTTCGGATTTCGGACACCACGTCGCGCGCAATCTCCGCATCCCGTCCCGTCAGCGCCAGACCGGCGACCCATTCACGGGCCTCAGTCACGCTCCAACCGGCGACCGTGCCAATGGTCTCTTCCTCGAAGGTCACGGCGCGCGCCACCGGATTCAGCCGGGTGCCGCAGCAGTCCGGGCAGGGCTGGTCACTCAGGCCTTCCACCTCCGCCTCTTCGGCCGGGAAACTCTGCTCCCGGCCGCGGTTGTCCTTGTCCTGCTGGCTGTCGTCCAGCGCCTTGCGCTGTTCACGGGTCAGCGCCAAGCCAGTGCCCACGCAGGTGGTACACCAGCCGTGCTTGGAGTTGTAGCTGAACAGGCGCGGGTCCAGTTCGGGATAGCTGGTGCCGCAGCTCGGACAGGCCCGCTTGGTGCTGAAGACCCGCAGCTCGCCGATGCCCGTGGTGGGCCGGGCATTGCGGATGGCGTCCTGCAAACCGTCCAGCGGCGCCAACAGGTGGACCACGCCCTTGCCCTGGTCCAGCGCCTTGGCCAGCAGCTCGCGCAGCTCCGCCTCCGATTCCGGGCTCACCACCAGGTCGCCAACCGGCAGCTCGATGGTGTGTTCCTTGAACCGGTCCAGGCGCGGCCAGGGGCTGGTGGACAGGAATTCACCGTCCACCCGCAGATGGGTATGGCCGCGGCCCTTGGCCCATTTGGCCAGGTCGGTGTAGACGCCCTTGCGGTTGACCACCAACGGCGCCAGCAGACCGACATGGCGGCCCTTGTAATCGCGCATCAGCTGGGCGGCGATGGCCTCCACGCTTTGCGGACGCACTGGCGTGCCGTCGATGGCGCAATGCTGCACCCCCAGCTTCACATACAGCAGACGCAGGAAGTGCCAGACCTCGGTGGTCGTGGCCACCGTGCTCTTGCGACCGCCGCGCGACAGCCGCTGCTCGATGGCCACGGTGGGCGGAATGCCCCACACCGCATCCACCTCGGGCCGACCGGCCGGCTGCACGATGGACCGTGCATAGGCATTGAGGGATTCGAGATACCGGCGCTGGCCTTCATTGAACAGGATGTCGAAGGCCAGCGTGCTCTTGCCCGACCCGGACACACCGGTGATCACATTGAAGCGTCCGCGCGGAATGCTCACATCCACCGACTTCAGGTTGTGCTCACGGGCATTGACGATGCGGATCGCCTCGTCCGCCTTGCGACGCTCGCGCACCAGCGACTGCAGCGGCCGGCCCTCGGCCGCGATCGGCACCGGGGCGCGGTCCATGTCCAGCGCATACTCGCGCAGGGCCTTGGCGGTGTGGGAGGTCGGATGGTCCTTGATCTGCTCCGGCGTGCCCACGGCCACCACATGGCCGCCGCCCTCGCCGCCTTCCGGCCCCAGATCGATCACCCAGTCGGCCGCCCGGATCACGTCCAGGTTGTGCTCGATCAGGATCAGCGAATGGCCCGCCTGCAGCAGCTTGCGCATGGCGCGCATCAGCTTGGCGATGTCATCGAAATGCAGGCCGGTAGTGGGTTCGTCAAACAGGAACAGCGTGCCCTTGGTGGCTGTGGCCTGGCGGGGCCGCGAGGCCGCCTCCGCCAGGAAGCCCGCCAGCTTCAGGCGCTGGGCCTCACCGCCGGAGAGTGTGGGCACCGGCTGGCCGAGCGTCAGGTAGTCCAGGCCCACATCGGACAGCGGCTGCAGCTTGTTCACCACCTCGCGGTCCTCGCGGAACACGTCCAGGGCTTCGGCCACCGTCAGGTCCAGCACATCCGACACGCTGAGCTGACGTCCCGCACGCTCCAGCTTGACCTCCAGGATCTCCGCACGGAAGCGCTTGCCGTCGCAGTCCGGGCAGCGCAGGTAGACGTCCGACAGGAACTGCATCTCCACATGCTCGAAGCCGGAGCCGCCGCAGGTGGGGCAACGGCCATCACCCGCATTGAAGCTGAACATGCCGGCGCCATAGCTGCGCTCCTTGGACAGCGGCGCCTCGGCAAAGCGCTTGCGGATCTCGTCGAACACGCCGACATAACTGGCCGGATTGGAGCGGGCGGTCTTGCCGATCGGGGATTGGTCCACAAACACCGCATCGGCCAGCCAGTCGGCGCCCAGCAGCCGGTCATGCGCACCCGGGGTTTCGGTGGCCTGGCCGAACCAGCGAGCCAAGGCCGGATACAGCACGTCCTGCATCAGCGTGCTCTTGCCGGAGCCGGACACACCGGTCACCGCCACCATGCGCTGCAGCGGGAAGTCCACGTCCACATTGCGCAGGTTGTGCTCGCGGGCGCCTTCCAGGATGAGACGCGGCGTGTGCTCGTCCACCACCCGCTTCAGGCCCATGCCCACATGCTTGCGGGCGCCCAGGTAGGCGCCGGTCAGCGTGTCCGCCGCACGGATCTCCTCGGGCGTGCCGTCAAAGACGATCTGCCCGCCCTGCTGACCCGGGCCGGGGCCCATGTCGATCAGGCGATCGGCGGCCAGCATCACGGCGGGGTCATGCTCCACCACCACCAGCGTGTTGCCGGCATCGCGCAGACGCCCCATGGCTTCGACGATGCGGTTCATGTCCCGCGGATGCAGGCCGATGCTGGGCTCATCCAGCACGAACAGCGTGTTGACCAGCGAGGTGCCCAGGGCGGTGGTCAGGTTGATCCGCTGCACTTCGCCGCCCGACAGGGTGCGGCTTTGGCGGTCCAGCGTCAGGTAGCCGATGCCAACGTCCACCAGATACTTCAGCCGGTTGCGGATCTCGTCCAGCAGCAGCTTCAGCGCATCGTCCAGCATCGAGCCGGGCAACTGCAGATGGTCCATGAACTGCCGCAGCCGGTGGATGGGCAGCAGCATCAGATCGTGCACGGACAGACCCGGCAACTGCTGCAGCTGCTCATGCGTCCAGCGCACGCCCTCGGGCATGAAGCGCTGGTAGTGCGTGCCGCCGTCGTCCGGCGCCAGTGCCGCATCCGCCAATGCCTTGGAGCCGATGCGCCACAGCATGGCTTCGGTCTTGAGGCGGGCGCCGCGGCAGGTCGGGCATTCGGTGTAGCTGCGATATTTGCTCAGCAACACCCGGATGTGCATCTTGTAGGCCTTGCTCTCCAGATAGTCGAAGAACCGGCGGACGCCATACCACTGCTTGTTCCAGTTGCCGTTCCAGTTGGGGCTGCCTTCGATGACCCAGTCCCGCTGGGCCTGCGTCATCTGGTTCCAGGCCGTGTCCCGCGGAATGCCGGCCTCGCCGGCGTACTTGAGCAGGTCGTCCTGGCATTCCTTCCAGGCCGGGGTCTGCATCGGCTTGATGGCGCCGCCGCGCAGGGTCTTGCGCTCATCGGGAATCACCAGGCCCAGGTCCACGCCGATCACACGGCCAAAGCCGCGGCAGCTGTCGCAGGCGCCCATGGCGGAGTTGAAGGAGAACAGCGCCGGCTGAGGATCCGCATAACGGATGTCACTGTCCGGGCAGTGCAGGCCAGTGGAATAACGCCATAGCAGCGGCTCGGCCCCCTCTTCGGCCGGCAGCACATAGACCGACAGGCGGCCGCTGCCCCGCTTCAGGCCCAGCTCGATGGCTTCCAGCGCACGCGCCTGCTCCACCCCCTGGACCCGGAAACGGTCGGCCACCACATCCAGCACCTTGCGGCCGTCCTTGACGCGTTCGGCCTGCACCCGGGTGAAGCCGGACGCGGACAGCCACTGCTGCACTTCCTCCGGGCTCACCGACTCCGGCAACTCGACCGGGAAGGTCAGCACCAGACGCGGGTCGGTGTCGCGGGTGCGGGCCAGCAGGTCGGCGTAAATCGTCTGCGGCGTGTCGTGGCGCACCGGCTGCGCGGTGTCGCGGTCAAAGAGCTCGGCCCCGCGCGCAAACAGCAGCTTCAGGTGGTCGTTGAGCTCCGTCATCGTGCCAACGGTGGACCGGCTGGTCCGCACCGGGTTGGTCTGGTCGATGGCGATGGCCGGCGGCACGCCGTCCACCTTGTCCACTGCCGGACGGTCCATCCGGTCCAGGAACTGGCGGGCATAGGCGGAGAACGTCTCCACATAACGACGCTGGCCCTCCGCATACAAGGTGTCGAAGACCAGGCTGGACTTGCCTGATCCACTGGGCCCGGTGACGACCGTGAGTTCCCCCGTCCGGAGGTCCAGGTCGAGGTTCTTCAGGTTGTGCTGGCGGGCACCGCGAATGCGGATATCGGCGTCTGACATGCTGTAGGCAGCCTCAATGCGGGTAGAGGCCAAAGATTCTAGGGAGGGGTACTGACAGGAACTGACAGCAGCGGAATTGGCCTTGATCAAGTCGGCCCATCATGTCGCGGATCGCCCTTTGGGGGGATGACACAACATTTCCGGGGGTGGCCCCGTAGCGCAGACCTGTGGGCTTCGCGCATGATTTCGTCATCAATTGAAAACCGGCGCCGGATGGCGCATGGTCTGGTTACGGTTGTCAAGGCCCGGCAAGGATGGACTGCGCCGTACTTGCTACTCTTGCATGGCTGAGGCAACAATCAGACCTGCCTGCCGAGGCTGGTTTTGCACACTTTGGCCACTTTGGCGGCATCTATCAGGGATTACCCCACGTCACCCATGACAGGGGCTACAGCACATGGACAGACAAGACGGCCATCTTTTTCCCGAGACCTCGCTGGTCTTGATGGCGTCTGACGCCTCCACATCCGCCAGCCCCGTCTCCGGTCCGGCTGCGGATGCCGGCACCTCGGGCCAGCGGCCCGAGCCGGGGGAGAGCTTCGTGTTGCTGGTGGAAGACAACCCGATCAACCAGGTGGTGGCGCTGGAGTTCCTGGCGCTGATGGGCCTGAAGACGCAGCTCGCGCGCAACGGCCAGGAAGCGCTGGACCTGTGCGAGCGGGACGCCCCCAGCCTCGTGCTGATGGACATCCAGATGCCGGGCATGGATGGGCTGGAATGTGCCCGCCGACTGCGCGAGCAGCAGGCCCAGGGACGTCTGCCCCGCTTCCCCATCCTGGCCCTGACCGCCCATGCGCTGGACAGCGACGTGGCGGACAGCCTCAAGGCCGGTATGGACGAGCACCTGACCAAACCGCTGGACTTCCTCACCCTGCGTCGGCGCCTGGCGCGCTGGCTGGACCTGCCGCAGCTCAACGACTGAGCGCGGCTGCGGCCCTTCGGTCCCGGCCGCTGATCCTAGTCGCTACGCCGACCCAGCTCCGGCCAGCGGGCCAGCTTCTCATACAGCGTGGCCCGTGAGATGGCCAGCAGTCTCGCGGCCGCCACCCGGTTACCCTTGGTCCGGCGCAAGGCATTGGCAATCGCTTCCCGCTCGAGCTGCGCCTTTCTTGCGGACAGCGTGACGGGCGCTGCGGCCTCCTCCGGTGGGGGGCCTGGCTGAAGCGCTTCGGCACGGGTCGGCAGGTCAAGCAGTCGATGGATCAAGGGCAGCCCGGCCATGGTTCCACAGACATCCGGGCCGGAGGCGCCAGATGCGGCCTGAGCGAAGAGCTCAGCCGGTGCGCCCGCAGGCGCCCCCGCACCGGCCTGGGTCGGACGTGCCTCCGACCCGCTGGTCGCCGCCTCCATCAGCGGCACCAGGTCCGACGCCGTCAGCACCGGACTGCTGCCCGCCAGAAAGGCCTGCTCCAGCAGGTCCCGCAGTTCCCGCACATTCCCTGGCCAGCGGCGCCGCTGCAGCGCCGCCAGGGCCGAGGCGCCCAAGGACTTCGGCGGCAGCCCGCCGCGGCGCGACAGGTCTTCCAGCAGCACCTCCACCAGGGCCTCGATGTCCTCGATCCGTTCCCGCAGCGCCGGCACCCGGATCGGCAGCACATGCAGCCCGTAATACAGGTCGGCCCGGAACGACCCGCGCCGCACCATGTCGGCCAGGTCCCGCCGGGTGGAGGCGATGAGCCGCACATTCACCGTCTGAGACGTCCATCCCCCCGGCAGCGGCATCTCCTGCGAGCGCAGCACATGCAGCAGCTTGGCTTGCAGGGCCAGCGGCAGGTCGCCGATCTCGTCGAGGAACAAGGTGCCGCCGTCCGCCAGTTGCAGCCGGCCCCCCAATGAGTCGCCGACGCGCGGCGGCCGGTCCGGGGACGGTCCGAACAATTCCTCGTCCAGCTGCGACGGCGGCACCGAGGACACCCGCACCGTCACCAGCGGCTGCGCGGCGCGGCGCGAGGCCGCATGAATGGCATGGGCCAGCAACGACTTGCCGGTGCCCGGCTCCCCCATCAGCAACACCGGGGCATCGGCCTGGGCCACTCGCCGGGCCTGGCGCTTGACCTCCTGGGCCAGTGGGCTGCTGCCCACAAAATCGATGATGCGATGCTCCGGGCGGCGCTGCAGGCGCTGGGCCAGCGCGAGTTGCCGCCGCGTGTCGTCGAGTTCCGCCTGCAGGCAGGCCAGCCGCTCCATCAAGGGCTGGACGGACGGATCTGCGACCAGCCGCGATCGGGGCGCCGGCCGGTCCGAATCCCTGGGCTTCTCGTTCATGATGTCTCCTGGTGGGCTCTGGACCCACTGCCTCGTGGCGGGCAGCTTTTCAGACCAATGTAGCAGTGTGCGGAGGGAACGGACTGCGGGTTAGGGAGCAGCCACAACCGAGCCGAATCGCTCTATAAACCGCGCCATGGCTGGTTCCTGGAATTCCTCGCGCGCGACACGCCAGTGGCTGGTGGAGGCGCGCTTCCATCTGGACAACGCGCCCGGTTGGAGCGTCTCAATTTCGCCGGTGACTCCTCGGTCAAAGGCATGAAACAGTCCGATGGTCTGATGGTCAATGACCTCGATGACCTGGGCCGCATCGAAGCCCATCATGAGGCCTTCACCCGGGGGGAGATTGCCTGATCAAGGGCAGTGAGCGCCTGCCTCTGAGCGCCCCCGCCTTCCATTCCCATCCCCCCACCGCATCCGGCCTGCAAGGACCCATCATCCCGGTCCGCGGGTCACCCAGGCGCCCCGCTCACCCGGCGCGCCCAATGACAACAATGGAGAGATGTCATGACTGAAGATCAAGCCCGTTCACGCCGCCAGGTTCTGCGTCAGGCCGCCGGCACTTCCCTGGGCCTGCTGGCTGGGTCGGCGGGCTGGCCGGGCCTGGCCCGCGCCGAAGCCGGATGGCCCAACAAACCGGTGACCTGGGTCGTGCCCTTCCCCGCCGGCGGCGGCACCGACACCTTTGCGCGCCCCCTGTGTGCCCAGTTGACCAAACAGACCGGACGCCAGTTCATCATCGACAACAAGGGCGGCGCTGGCGGCACCGTCGGCGCGACGCTGGCCTCCAAGGCATCGCCGGATGGCTACACCTTCTTCATGGGCGCGGTGCACCATGCCATTGCGCCGGCCATGTATCCGAAGCTGGAATACCGGTTGGAAGAAGACTTCATTCCGGTGGGCCTGCTGTCCAGCGTGCCACAGGTCATCGTGGTGAATCCGGCCAAGGTGCCGGTGAAGGATGTGGCCGGCCTGCTGGACCTGCTGCGCAAGAACCCGGGCAAGCTCAACTACGGCTCCGCCGGCAACGGCACCTCGCACCATCTGGCCGGTGAGCTGTTCAAGATCCAGACCAAGACCTTCATCACCCACATTCCCTACCGCGGTGCCGGCCCGGCGCTGCAGGACCTGATCGCCGGCCAGGTGGACCTGATGTTCGATGGTCTGGCCTCGTCGGCCACCCACATCAAGAGCGGCCGCATCAAGGCCCTGGCTGTGGGCGCAGCCAAGCGCGCACCCGGCTTCCCGGACATCCCGTCCGCCGTGGAGGCTGGCATTCCCAACTATCAGGTCGCCACCTGGTATGGGTTGTGGGCGCCCAAGGGCACGCCGAAAGACGTGATCGCCGCCATGCAGGCCGAGCTGAAGAAGGCGTTCGCGACCGAGGAACTGCGCACCATCTGGAACGGCCTGGGCACCGACACCCCCAACATGTATGGGGACGCCTTCGGCAAGTTCGTTCATGGCGAAATCGTCCGGTGGGCTGAGGTGGTCAAGACCAGCGGAGCCAAGCTGGACTGAGGACAATGCAGGTCATGAGCACTTCTTCCTCTTCCCGCCGCAGCGCCAACCTGTTCGAGGCCCTGCGGGCGTCCTTCCCTCAGGACCTGGACCGCTGGGCCATCGAATGCGCGGACGGCCCGGATGCCGGTCAGCGCTACACCTGGCGTGACCTGGACCGCGCCACCGCCATGATGGCCAACCTGCTGGCCTCGCTGGACCTGCCGCCGGCCAGTCGCATTGCGGTGCAGGTGGACAAGAGCGTGGAAGCGCTCATGCTGTACCTGGCCGTGCTGCGCGCCGGCCATGTCTACCTGCCACTGAACAATGCCTACCAGGCGGCCGAGCTGGCGTACTTCATCGGCAATGCCGAGCCGGCCGTGGTGGTGTGCGCCGGCAAGACCTTCGGCTGGGTCAGCAAGCTGGCCTTCCAGTCGGGCGTGCCCTGGGTCTTCAGCCTGAATGACGACCGCACCGGCACGCTGCTGGACCGGGCGCTGCAGATGAGCGACGTGTTCGAGACGGTGCCGCGCAAGGCCGACGATCTGGCCGCCATCCTCTACACCAGCGGCACCACCGGGCGCAGCAAGGGGGCGATGCTGAGTCACAGCAATCTGCTGTCCAACGCCCAGGTGCTCAACGACTACTGGGGCTGGAGCGCGGACGATGTGCTGATCCACGCCCTGCCGATCTTCCATGTGCACGGCCTGTTCGTGGCGTCGCATGGGGCCTTGCTGGCCGGCGCCCGCATGCTGTGGTTCAACCGCTTCGATCCGGCGGCGGTGGTCGAACGCCTGCCGCAGGCCTCGATGTTCATGGGCGTGCCGACGCTGTATGTCCGCCTGCTGGAGCAATCGGGGCTGACGCGGCAGGCCTGCGCCGGCATGCGGCTGTTCATCAGCGGGTCCGCGCCGCTGCTGATCGACACCTTCAAGGCCTGGCAACAGCGCACCGGACACACCATCCTGGAGCGCTACGGCATGAGCGAGACCGTGATGCTCACCTCCAATCCCTATCATCCCGACGACGGGGACCGGGTGGGCGGCACGGTGGGACGTCCGCTGCCGGGTGTGGGCCTGCGCATCCTTGATGACGCGGGGAGCCCCTGCGGCCCCGACGACATCGGTCACATCCAGGTCAAGGGCCCGAACGTCTTCGGCGGCTATTGGCGCATGCCGGAGAAGACCCGCGAGGAATTCACCGAGGACGGCTGGTTCAAGACCGGTGACGTCGGGCGGGCGGATGCCAGAGGCTACGTCACCATCGTGGGTCGGAGCAAGGACCTGATCATCTCGGGCGGCTACAACGTCTATCCTGCCGAAATCGAAGGCTGGCTCAATGAGTTGCCGGGGGTGTCGGAATCCGCCGTGGTCGGGGTGCCGCATCCGGACTTCGGTGAAGGCGTCATCGCGGTGGTGGTGCCGAGGTCCGGTGCCACGCTGCAGGGCGAGGTGCTGATCGCGGCACTGAAAGACCGCATCGCCAACTTCAAGGTGCCCAAGCACATCTTCATCCAGCCGGAGTTGCCCCGCAATGCGATGGGCAAGGTGCAGAAGAATGTGCTGCGGGAGCAGTTGGGGAAGACCTTTGCCTGATGGCCGCACCGTGGACGCAGCGGGCCCGGCGCCCGCGGCGTCCGGCCTGGACAACAGCGCCTGCCCGCGCTGCGGCGGCGGTTTTCACTGCGGCGTGGCGGACGGCCACTGCGCCTGCTTCGGCCTTCAGCTCACCGATGCGCTCAAGGCACGGCTGAGCCGGGACTATCCCGCTCAGTGCCTGTGCCTGCGCTGCCTGTCCGCGCTGGCCGCGCTTCCTGAGGACCTGCCAGCGCCCTGAGCGGGGACGGTTCAGCCAGGCCCGCACCGCCTCAGCACCCGCCTGCCGGGCGCATCGCAGCGGTGCCGGGCGAGAAATAGTCCTTCACAACGTCGTAAAAGCCCACGACATCGGACTATGACACTTCCCCAGAGGCGGGGAGAATCACCGTATGCCGTCCGCTGTCCCGCCTCGGTCTTCGGAGAACGCTCCTGTGGTCCAGCGCCTGCTGGTCCTGGGCCCCTTCCTGTCCCTGGGGCTGGTGCTGGTGGTGCTGTGGAGTCTGGTGGGCTGGTTCTCGCTGATCTATCCGCGCTCCCTGATCCTGGACGTGCAGTCGGAACTGCAAAGCACGGCCGACAACGCCGCCGGCGAAACCGATGCACTCTTGCGGGAGGCCGAAGGCAACCTGCGCACCATGGACCTGCTGCTGCTGACGCGCAGGACCAAGGAAGAAGGCCGTGACGCCACCGTCAGTCTGCTGGCCGACACGCTGCGGGAAGGCTCCCGCGGCGTCACCGACTTCATGCTGGCCCACACCGATGGCCGGCTGTGGCGCATTCCGTCGGGTGACGTGCCGCTCGTCAATCTGGGGCCCGACAGTTTTCTGCAGGAACTCAAGGACGCGCGGGCGCAAACCGTGGTGGTCGGCACGCCGCTGCGCTTGCGCCAGGGCGCTCGCCTGGTGCTGCCCCTGTCCACCCGCTTGAGCGGCGACCGGGGCCAGTTCCAGGCCGCCGTGGCCCTGATCGACCTGGACACGCTGCTCAAGCTCTACCGCGCGCGACTGCAGCGTCCCGGGCAGGCGATTTTTCTGGAGCGGGCGGATGGTGTTGCCCTGGCGCGTGTGCCTGAGCTGCCCAACCTGCTGGGCCGCAACATCCGCGAGGATCGGCCCGATCGCCAGTTGCCAGCCAGTGCACCGCCGACGGGCCGCTTCGAGATGGGCAACGAATCCCTGGACGGCAAAGACCGGGTGGTGGCGTATCAGACGCTGCAGAATTTTCCGCTGCGGGTCTTTGCCTCGCTGGAAGAAGACCGGGTGCTGGGCGGTTACCTGGCCCAGCGGCGGGCGGTGCTGGGCTTTTCGATGCTGGTGAGCCTGACGGCGATCGGGCTCATGGTCTGGCTCACCCGGATGCAGGCCCGTGCCCGGCTGGCCGAAGCCGAGCGGCAAGCCACTGCCGATGCATCGCCGATGGGTCTGTTCCGGGCAGCCCTGGACGGACGCACCGTCTATGCCAACGAAACCTATCTGCAGCTGATGGAGCTGGACCGGGCGCACCTGGCCTGGGGCTGGCTGGAGCGCCTGCCCGCGCATGAGCGTGAGAAGGCGCGGGAGGACTGGATCAAGCGGGTGACGGAGGGCCAGGCCATGGACCGGCTGCGGCATGTCCGCCGGTCCGATGGCACCGAGATGGTGCTGTCCGTGCGCACCCGGCCGATGCGGGTCCATGGCCGCATCGTGGCCTATGCCGGTACCGTGCTGGACGTCACCGAGCCGGTGCGCCGGCAGGAGGCCGCCCGCATGCTCAGCGCCATCATCGACAGCTCGCCGGACTACATCGTGCAGACCTCGCCGGAAGGGCACATCGTCTACCTCAATCCGGCGGTGCGTCGCCGCCTGGGCATGGACAGGGACGCCCCGCCGCCCCACCTGCATCAGCGCCAGTTCTTCGTGGACGGCGGCGAGCACCGCTTCGAGCAGGAGATCCTGCCCGCCGTGATGCGCGACGGGCACTGGCACGGCCGCTGGGCGGTGCGCATGCGGTCCGGCGGGGAGTTGCCGGTGGACTGCACCTTGATCCTGCACCGTGACGAGAGCGCCACCGTGCGCAATTTCTCCTGGATGCTGCGCGACATCACCGATGAGCTGGCGGTGGAGCGGGAACGGGAACGCAGCCAGGCGGTGATGAGCGCGCTGGCTCACAGCAGCGCGGTGGAAGTGCTGGCGGTGGACACCGAGCAGCGGGTGATTTTTTGCAACCGCACGATGGAGCAGAGCCTGGGCCTGTCGCCGCGGGCCTGGGACGGACTCACCGCCGAGCAGTTGCTGGGCGGGCAGCGCTACGGCCAGGCCCAGCCCTTGATGGAGCGGGCCTTGCAGGGCGAGACCAGCGTCGAGGAATGGCGCGACGAAGCCGCCCAGGACCGGGATGCGCCGCGCTACATCGAATGGAGCTACGGCCCGCTGCTGGGCGAGACCGGCCAGCCGATCGGGGCCTATGGCGTCGGCCGGGATGTGACCGACACCAAGGAAGAGCAGATCCGGTTGCTGAAGGCCTCCAACACCGATCCGCTGACCGAGCTGCTCAACCGCGCAGGTTTTGCCAGCCATATCGACACCGCGCTGGAGCGGGCGCGGGACCGCGGGGAGCTGGTGGCCCTGCTCTACCTGGACCTGGACCGCTTCAAGCCGGTGAACGACGAATACGGCCATCCGGTCGGGGATGCGCTGCTCAAGGCCGTGGCCGGACGCCTGCGCCATGCGCTGCGTCCGCAGGACCTGGTAGCGCGGCTGGGCGGGGATGAGTTTGCGGTCTTCCTGCACCAGGTGGCCAAGGTGGAAGACGCCCAGGTGGTGGCCGACAAACTGGTCCACGCCTTGCGCATGCCGTTCCGCATCGGCGCGCTGGAGCTGCATATCGGCACCAGCGTGGGCTTTTGCGTGCAGTGGGCGCGGCAGGCCGACATCAATGCGCTGGTCACCCAGGCCGATGCGCAGCTCTATCGCGCCAAGCGGGCCGGTCGGGGCCAGGCCTGCGGCAGCGTGTGCTCAGCCGCGCCCGCCCCGGAGCCTCCCGCGGGCCTTACGCCGGCTGCTTGACCCGCATCAGGGTCAACTGCAGCAACTTGGCATCGGCGCTGGCGCGGTGCCGTCGCAATTGCACCTCGGCGCGGATCTGCTGCTTGACGTCGCCAAAGCGCAGCGCCTCGTCTTCACTGAGCAGGCGGCGCAGGTCGTCCAGCTTGAAGCCGGGCTGCATGCCCACGCTGTCATACAGCCGGGCCAGCCAGGAGTAGTCGTAGGCCCAGCTGTCGCTGTAGACCGTCTGGCCGGACAGGCGGCTGTTCAGCTCCTGGGCCACCCATTCCCGCGGACGGCCGTGGCGCTGGAGCAGCTCGCGGGAGATGCCGTGCAGCGCTTGCGCCTGCGGGTCCCAGTGGTCCCAGTCCGGTGCGGGCTGGATGAGCGAGCAAAAGGGCAGGCCCTGCCCCTCCACAAAGCCGATCTCGATCGGGTAACTGCCGCGGCCAAAGCCGGAGGCTTCCAGATCCAGGATGGTGGGCATGCACTGCATGACCTCCAGTATGCAAGTGCCGGGCCAGCCCGGGCGGGCAAGGCCTCCTCGAAACGAGGGACGTCAGCCGGCCTCAGGCCAGCGATTCGCTGGTGGGCGGTGCACTCGCTGCGCGACGACGCTCGATCACCTCCCACGCGTCCAGGCCCCCTTCCAGCGCCAGCACCCGCGCATGACCCCGGTCCAGCAGTTGACGGGCACCGGTGACGGCGGAGATTTCGTTGGGGCAGTTGCAGTAGAGCACCAGCAACCGGTCCTTGGGCAGCTCATCGGCCTGATCGGCCAGGCGGGCCAGCGGAATGTGCAGCGCCTGCGGCAGACCGCGCGGGTCGGCAGCACGGCCAGTGTCGCTGCGCACGTCGATGAAGACCGGCGTCATGTCCTGGTCCAGCAGCGCCGCAGCGTCTTCCACACTGATGCGTTCGATCTCGCCTTGCAGACGGGCCATGCTGTGGCGCCGCCACCAGCGCCAGGCCACCACCACCGCCAGCACCACGCCCAGCGTGATCAGCGCCCACTTGCCGGCATTGGCCAGCACGTCCAGCACGTCCTGGATCTGATCGCTGAAGACCAGGCCCAGGCCAAGAAAACACAGGGTCCAGACCAGGCCGGCCACGGCGTCGTAAGCGATGAAACGCCGCCAACCCATGCCCAGCGCACCGGCCATCGGTGCGGCCACGACCGAGATGCCGGGCAGGAACTTGGCCGCCAGCAGGGAACTGCCGCCCCAGCGGGCGATCAGGCTTTCGCTCTGGCGCACGCACACATCGGGCGACAGGGACACGCGGCAGAGCAGGCGCAGCACGCGATGCCCGTGGATCCGGCCCGCCACGAACCAGAGCGCGTCGCCCAGCACATTGGCCAGCACGGCCGCCGCCACCAGGCTGACGCCGGACAGGCGCCCGGCCGCGGCCAAGCCGCCCGCCACCACCAGCAAGGGCGCTGCCGGCAAGGGAGCCCCGATGCGCGCAGCCAAGGTCACCAGGAAGATGAGGAGGAAGTCGTGCTGGATCAGCAGTTCGATAAGGGCGCGCATGGGCGTGATTGTGGCGGCAGACGGACAGACCCATGGCGGGTGGGGCGATCCGGCGGCGTTGCATCGGCGCGACCGCGGCGCGCAGGCCCATGGCACACTCATCGCTCCCATCCGCTTCCCCACCCTTGCCGTGCCCCTCCACGCTGCCACGCCGCTGATCGAGTCCCTGAGCCTGAAGGCCGGGGGCACCACTCGCATTCACCTCAAGATGGAGGCGCTGCAGGTGCCGGGCTCCTTCAAGATCCGCGGGGTGGGTCACGCCTGCCAGACCTATGCGCAGGGCGGCGCGCGGCGTTTCATCACCTCCAGCGGCGGCAATGCCGGTCTGGCCGTTGCCTATGCCGGCCAGCGGCTGGGGCTGCCGGTGCTGGTGGTCGTGCCGGAGACCACGTCCGAGCGGGCGAAGTCGCTGCTGTCGCTGTTCGGCGCCGACGTGCGGGTGCACGGCCGCACCTGGCAGGAAGCCAATGAGCTGGCGACCGGCCTGCTCACCCCGGATGCCGCCTTCGTGCATCCCTTCGACGACCCGCTGCTGTGGGAAGGCCATGCCAGCATGATCGACGAGGTCGTGGCCACCGGGCTGCGGCCGGATGTGGTGGTGGTGGCGGTGGGCGGCGGGGGCCTGCTGTCCGGCGTGATGGCCGGTCTGGTGCGCAACGGACTGGCGGACATCCCGGTACTGGCGGCGGAAACCACCGGCGCCGCGTCGCTGAAGGCGGCCATGGACGCCGGGGAACCGGTCACCCTGCCGGCCATCACCAGCATCGCCACGTCGCTGGGCGCCAAGCGCGTGGCCGACCATGCCGTGGCCCTGACGCAGACCCATGACATCCGCAGCGCCTTGGTGTCCGATGCCGATGCCGTGCGGGCCTGCCTGCGCTTCCTGGACGATCACCGGGTGCTGGTGGAGCCGGCCTGCGGCGCCGCACTGGCGGTGGTGTATGACCAGCCCGAGCGGCTGGCGCCGTTCAAGAATGCCCTGGTGATCGTCTGCGGCGGCGCGACGGCGACGCTGTCGCAGTTGCAGCAGTGGGGCCGGGAGTTGCCGGCCCATTGAACAAGGCCGCGCCTCGCGCGCAGGCCCTGCGCGGTCACAGGGCTGCGATCCGCTCGCGCGCCAGGTGGCCCACCAGCGCCAAGGCGGCGCGACGTGTTGAATCCAGCGCATGGGCGGCGGTCAGTCGCAGGCAGTTTTCATAGGCGCGCCCCTGTGTGAACACCGTGCCGGGCACGAAGCTGATGCCATGCAGCCGGGCCTCGGCCAGCAGGTGCTGAGCGCTGAGTCCCTGCGGCAGCGTCACCCAGAGCGGATGCCCCGCATGGCTGCGTTGCACGCGGGTTCCCGCCGGAAAGTCCTCCAGCACGGCGGCGGTCCACCGGTCGATGCGCCGCAGCAGTTCGCGCCGTAGTCGCCGCAGATGGCGATCCGCATCCTCGCTGCCCAGAAAGTCCGCCAACACCTGGTCGTGCAGCCCCGGGAGCAATTCGCCGTGCACTGCACGCGCCGCCATCAGCTGCACCCGATGCCGTCCGCTGGCCACCCATCCCACCTGCAGGCCGATGCCCGTCACACAGGCGGTGCTGCCGCAATGCAGCACGCGGTCGGCCTCGTCCAGGGCCTTGAGCAGCGGTGGTGCATCGGGGCGCAGGGTCAGCGCGCCGAGGAGATCGCATTCCATCAGCGGCAGCGCCTCCCGGGTGCATAGCGCCACCAAGGAACGGCAGGCCGCTTCGTCCCACTGCACGCCTCGCAGCGCGGAGGTAGCCAGATCCACGATGCAGCAGACCGGACGATCCGCCTGGATGCGAGCGTCCAGGTCCGCAACGATCTGCGCGGCGGTGATCGCAGCGTCGGAATGGCCGTCCGTCAGACCCAGTTCCAGCACCCGATGACCGCGCGCTTGCAGCAGTTCCAGCAGCCGCAGGGGCACCGGGGTTGTCACCGCCACGGCATCCCCGGGTTGGGTCAGCGCCTCCAGGCACAGCGCCAGCGCCTCCCCTTCGCCACTGGTGGCGACCAGGTCGGTCTCCTGCACCTCACAGCCTCGGCGTCGCAGACTTTGGGCCAGTTGTTGCCTCAAGCGGCTGGACCCGGCCACCCATCCGCGCCCCAGCGCGGCGTCATCGCGCAGATGGTGGCGGGTCCATCGGCGCAGAGCCGGCAGCGGCAGCAGATCATCCGGCAGGCCCAGATGCCCCAGTGACAGTTGACCGTCCCGAAGGGCCGCAAGCGCCATGAGCCGCTCCCGCCGTGCATCCAGCGCCTCCGGCGTGACCGGCGATCCGCTGGGCACGATCGCCTCGGGACGCGCGCAGGAGAAGAAGCCGAGCCTGGCCCGCGCCTCGATCAGGCCCGCGTCTTCGAGCCGATGCAAGGCATGGGTCACCGTTGACAGGCTGGCGGCATGCGTCTGGCAGAGCTCACGCACCGAGGGCAGTCGCGAGCCGGGAGGGAAGCATCCGTCACGAAGGGATTGCGCCAGGTGCTCGGCCAGCGCCTGATAGCGGAAGGAGGCAGGGACGCGATCGGAGGGGCGCAAGAGAAATGGGCAGGGGTCGAGAGGTCCGCAACGATACCGCGTCGGCCCGTGTCTGGATCGATACAGAGACGCTCGGTGCGGAGCGATACAGCGAGTCGAAGGGCTGCTGATGCGAGTGAAGTGTGAATCCGAAGCGTGAGTCCGAACCGCGGCTTCTGTATCGATCGGAGCGGGGGGCGTCTGGCTCTGCCGCCTCGGCGCACCCGTCCCTAGAGTGGCTGTTCGTTCCCTTCGAGGCCTTCACGATGCCCCTCGCACCTGCCCTGTCCGCCGCGTGGCGGTCCTTCCGTTCCCTCCCCCGCTCCGCCCGGGCGCTGCTGACGCTTGAACTGTTCAGCGCCAGCGCCTCGGGCCTTGGACAGACCGCCGTGCTTGCCTGGTTGGCCGCGCGGGGTGGACCCGGGGCGCTGGTGACCTTCAGTGCCTGGCTGGCCGTGACCACCCTCGTGGGCCTGCCGGCCTTGTCCCCGCTCGGGGACCGCTTCGCCAAGGCTCGGTTGATGCGCTGGGGATACCTCGGCCTGATGCTGCTCGCGCTGGCGCAGGGGCTGCTGGCCTGGGTCGGGCTGCTCAGCCTGAGGACGCTGGTGCTCACGGGCGCACTGGGCGCGGTGGCACAGGCCGTCATCCAACCCGCGCAGGCAGCGCTGCTGCCGGAGCGGGTGCCGCCGGATGAGCTGTCGCGGGCCATCCGTCTGCGGCGGGGTTGGCAAGCCGTGGGCGGGCTGAGCGGACCGCTGCTGACCGGGCTTGCCTTGGCCTGCGGTCCGATGGAAGCGGCGATGGTGCTGCATGCCGCCGTAGCCGCCATGGCGGCGGTTGCGTCATTGGCGGTCCTTGCGGCCATTGCTGCCCTGGCGCCCGACGGCGCGGTGGCGAGCACCTCAGGCGCTACGTCCTCGACCGGCCTCACGACCACTGGCCTCACGCCCACCGGCCACCGGCGGCGCTGGCTCGACCTCGTCCGGGCGGGTTGGCGCGCCAAGTGGCGCGTGCGGGTGGACCGCTGGTGGACGATCTGCGGTGCGCTGATGATGGTGTTCTACGGCCCGGCGGTCGGATTACTGCTGCCCTTGCGACTGCAGGCCCTGCACGCTTCGACGGCATGGTTGGGCCTGTGTCAGGCGGCGCTTGCGGTGGGGGTGCTGATCGGTGTGCTGGGGGCCGCCGAGCGCCTGATCCAGCGCCTGGGGCGTCACCGCGCCATGATGGCGGCCGTGGTCGTCTGTGGCCTGTGCCTGTGCGCCCTGTCGGCCTGCGGCCATCCTGCCCTGATGGCAGGCCTGCTGGCACTGGTCGGGGCCTGCACCTCCATCACCCAGTTGACCGGCCAGACCCTGCGGGCCCTGGCCATCCCGGAGGACTTCCGTTCCCGCATGGCCGCAGCCCAGCTCACCATCACGTCGTTGGCGGCCACTGCCGCGCCGATGCTGGCCGGCGGTATGCTGCTGCAGTGGCGGGTGGAGACGGTCTATGCGCTGCAGGGGGCGGCATTCCTGGGCGCCGGCCTGATGCTGTTGGCCGTGCCTGGCCTGCGGCGCTTGCTGGGCCTCTCTCCCGCCGATGCGGTGGGCTGGTATGAGCGCCAGTATCCGCAGGCCTTCCATCGCCCGGCCACGGAGCCGACGGCTTCACGAAACCGTCACCCGGCCCCTGAATCATCGGCCGTTTGACACACAGGACCAAGGCGGGACCATGAGCGGCAGTTCAAAGGAAGATCGGGGCGAGGCGCCCACCAGTCAAGCGGCAGAGCCCCCCACCAACCGGCTGGAGCGGGACGAACAGGACCTGGTCGCCCGCATCCGTCGCGACCTGCTGGACGGCTATGACGAAGAGCTGGAACTTGAGATCGAGGACCGCGCCGTCGATCAAGCACTGCTCTCACTCGACGCGCATGGCGAAGAAGCCAGCGAACGCCTGTCGTATTTCAAGCATCTCTTCCGCCTGCAGCGCGAGCTGGTCAAGCTGCAGGACTGGGTGCAGCACACCGGCGAAAAGGTGGTGATCTTGTTCGAGGGGCGCGATGCCGCCGGCAAGGGGGGCGCCATCAAGCGCATCACCCAGCGGCTCAACCCGCGCGTCTGCCGCGTGGTGGCGCTGCCCGCTCCCAACGACCGCGAGCGCACTCAGTGGTACTTCCAGCGCTATGTGCCGCACCTGCCCGCAGCCGGAGAGATCGTGCTGTTCGACCGCAGTTGGTACAACCGCGCCGGCGTGGAGCGGGTGATGGGTTTTTGCACCGAGAGCGACGTTGAAGAATTCTTCCGTTCCGTGCCCGAGTTTGAACGCATGCTGGTGCGGTCCGGCATCCGGCTGATCAAGTACTGGTTCTCCATCAGCGATGAAGAGCAGCACCTGCGCTTTCTCGGCCGTATCCACGACCCGCTCAAGCAGTGGAAGCTCTCACCGATGGACCTGGAATCACGCCGACGCTGGGAGGACTACACCCGCGCGAAGGAGCTGATGCTGGAGCGCACCCACATTCCCGAAGCGCCCTGGTGGGTGGTGGCGGCGGACGACAAGAAGCGCGCCCGGCTCAATTGCATCCAGCATCTGCTGGACCATTTTGAGTATCAGGAGGTGATGCGGCCCGAGGTGCACCTGCCCGAACGGGAGCGGCATGCCGACTACTCGCGGCAGCCGGTGGCGCCGTCGATGTTCGTGCCGGAGCGGTTCTAGACCGGCCCGTCGTCCGCTCGCCGTTTCAGGTGCGCCCTGGAGCCCCGGTCCGCCCGTTTCAGGCCCGGGCTTCAAGCGCCATCTGGCGCTCCAGTACCGCGCCCAGCAGACGGGCGGCACCGGCGCCATGGTCCAGCCCGGTGCGGGCCAGCGCAGCCTTGAGTTCATCCAGCAGCGGCTGGGATGCGCAGTGCTCAATCATGCCGAGGGCGCCGTCGAAGTCGCCGTTCTCCACATGCGCGATGACTTGGGTACTCCAGTTCTTGTCCATGGTGATTCGCTTTCTGTTGAGGGGATCCGGTCGGGAACGCGACCGCCTCCCAGGCGGGCCTTTGGGCAAACGGCGTGCCGCAGGGCCTCGGTGCATCCAGTCTGCGGGCCTGGGGGACTGCGCCTGCGCCTGACTGGCCGCACTTCCTCTTGTCCTACAAGACAACACCGCCTTCGCTGGCAGTCCAGGTGGACGCGGCCAGATACCGTCTGGGCAATTCCACACGACCTCAAAGCCGCATCATGAACGCCCAAGCCCGCGCCGATCACCCTTCCTCCGCTTCGACGTCCGCTCATGCTGGCACTCATGCTGGCGTCCATGCGGCCAATGCCGACGACGTGGCTGCGGGACGGGTGCTGATGCCAGTGTGCTTCCGAGCCGAGGATGTGCAGGCCATGGGGCTGGCCCGTCGCTGGAGCGACGCGGCGATGCAGGAACTGCAAGACCTGGCTCGCCTGACCGATCCGGTGGATGAGGAAGCGGCGGAAGCTGCGCTGCGTCAGGCGATTGCAGAGAATCCGTGCGAGGTGCAGGCCTTCTCCGACCTGACCGCGCTGCTCAGCCGCCAAGGGCGGCATGACGACGCCCTGGAAGTCGTTGATCAGGCACTGGGCTGGTGCAGCGACGTGGCGGTGCTGCAATTGCAGGCCGGTCGCGTGTTGTCCGCTGCCGGACGCAGTGCGCAGGCCATCGAGGCTTATCACCGCGCGTTGGCGCTGGAGCCGACACTGGTCGATGCGCACTATGCGCTGGGCCTGCTGTATGAGGACATCGGGGAGCCGCGCCGCTCGGCACGTCACTTCCGCGCTTGCAGCGGGGCGATGCAAGCGCCGGTGGGGGCGAGTCGGGTCAGCTGATCGCGCTCACCCGCCGTCGCGCTCCACAGGACGCATCGGCCGGATCCTGCGAGGCTCCGTCGCCTCCGCCGCCAGCATGCCGCTCGTGCGCTCATTGGCTTGTGCAATCAGCGGCTCGATCAGCGCCGCTTCCGGCAGATTGGCCCAGTATCGACGCGGCATTTCCTTCTCCATCATCGCCACCTTCAGCCGCGCCGGATTGAAGATGCTGCGGTAGTAGGTGAGCCAGAGCTCGGCCCCGGCATCCATCGGCGGCACGTCCTCGCGCCGACCGGCCGGTCCGGTGCTGAGCGACTGCCCATCCCAGGACAAGGTGCAGCGCGGCGTCAGGATGGCCCAGCGCATGTTGGCGAAGCGTCGCGCAAAGAAGGGGGCCGCTGCCTCCTCGACAAAGTGGGCCGGCTCGAACCAGGCGAGGTACTGCTCCCCTTGATCGTCCTGCACCGGGAAAAAGCGCACGAAGGCATGCATCTTGTGGATGGCCCGGCGCACGTCGCGGGCCATGTGATCGGCCCGACGGCGCTCGGGATCGAGCGTGTCCATCCACACCGAGGGTGACTGCTTCAGTCGCCACAGCAGGCGGTACATCAGCGCAAAACGCTGGGGGTCGGTGTGCAGCAGGGCGGCATCGCACAGCCGCACAAAGCCGGCGGGGACGGTGAAGCGCGGCGCAGCCGCCGTGGCGGGGGTCGCTGGCGTGGTTATGTCCTCCGTCTGCGTGCCGCTGAACAGGTCGTCCGCCTGCTCGTCCGTGGCCCAGACCACCTGGTCGGGCGGGACTTCGGCCGCCACCAGTGCCCGCGCCTGGCGACGAAAGCCGGCCACGTCGGCCGGCCCTTGCAGGACCACGCGCCTCATGCGAAGAGGCCCAGTTGGACCGGTGCCTGGGCCTGGGCCTGGGCTTGGACTCGAACTTGAACTTGTGGCTGAGGCTGTGCCTGGATCGCCGGAGCCGCCCACTGCCGCAGCAGATGCTCCCCCACGTCGCCGCGTGGCCGGTGGCCATCCACTTCCACAAACGGCAGCACCTTGCGCAGCCCCACCTTCATCTGCTGCAGGTCTTCGGCACGGATGCGGCGCAGACGCCGCGCCTGCAGCAGCTTGCCCACCGACTCCACCCCCAGGCCCGGCACGCGCAGCAGCAACTCCTTGGGCGCCGCATTCAGGTCCACCGGGAACCGCTCCGGATGCGCGAGCGCCCAAGCGAGTTTGGGGTCCACATCCAGGCGCAGCAGGCCGGTCCCGTCGTCCACGATTTCCTCGTGGCCGAAGCCGTAGAAGCGCATCAGCCAGTCCGCCTGATAGAGCCGGTGCTCCCGCACCAGCGGTGGCGCCTGCAACGGCAAGGCCCGGGACGCATCCGGAATGGGACTGAAGGCCGAGTAGTAGACACGCCGCATGCGGTAGGTGCTGTAGAGCGTGGAGCTGCTGCGGAGAATGCTGCGGTCATCGCTCCCATCGGCGCCCACGATCATCTGGGTGCTCTGCCCCGCTGGCGCAAAGCGCGGCGGCTTGGCGGGCCGAGCGGCCGCGCCGGGAATGACGCGGATGGGCACGGCGGCGGCAGACTTGCGCGCCTCCTTGGCATCGTCGATGTGCAGCTTGAGCCGGCCCATTGAGCGGCGGATGGCCACCCCGTCTTTCTCCGGGGCCAGTTGTTGCAGACCCTGCTCGGTCGGTAGTTCGACATTGATGCTCAGGCGGTCCGCATACCGGCCGGCGCGCTGCAGCAATTCCTCGCTGGCGTCAGGAATGGTCTTGAGGTGGATGTAGCCGCGAAAGTCGTGCTCTTCCCGAAGCACCCGGGCCACCTCGACCACCTGCTCCATCGTGTAATCCGGGCTCTTGACGATGCCGCTGCTGAGGAACAGTCCTTCGATGTAGTTGCGGCGATAGAAATCCAGCGTCAGCGCCACCACTTCCTCCACCCGGAAGCGGGCCCGGGCCACATTGCTGGAGGCCCGGTTCACGCAATAGAGGCAGTCGTACTGACAGTGATTGGTCAGCAGAATCTTGAGCAGCGAAATGCAGCGGCCATCCGGCGCATAGCTGTGGCAGATGCCCATGCCTTCGGTGGATCCGATGCCCTTGCCCTTGGACGAATCGCGTTTGTCGGTGCCGCTGGAGGCACAGGAAGCGTCGTACTTGGCGGCGTCGGCCAGGATGGCCAGCTTGCGTTGGGTGTCCATGGGAGTGTTGTCAAAACTGCTGGATGAATATACAGGCTTTGTCAGCTTGTTTGTGGCAGCAGCCCCCGGCGATGTGGGGATTCATCCGCATGTCTCCGCAATGACTCAGCATTCGCGCTGGCAGGCGTGGCGGTTGCCTGTGCAGAGCTCCCTCATTCCGCTCAACGGTCCCGGTGCCCTCATGACGTCCACGCTGGCTCGAAATTACCAGTGCAGTTGCAGCAAGCCTGTGTTCTTCCGCAACTCTTCCTGCCTGTCCTGCGGATCGGCGCTGGGCTATGTGGCGGATGAAGGGGCGCTGCGGGCCTTGCGGCCTGCGCAGGCACCCGACCGTTTTCATGTGGACGGACGACCGGCGGTGACCTACCGCCGCTGCCAGAACTTTTCCAGCGCCATTGGCTGCAACTGGCTGGTGCGCGATGACGGGAGCACCACGGCACCGCTGTGCCTGAGCTGCCGCTTGAGCCGAACGATTCCCGATCTGTCCTACCCGGGCAATGGCGAGCTGTGGCGGCGTGTGGAGGCGGCCAAGCGTCGGCTGGTGTCCCATCTGCTGGGGCTGGGGCTTCCAGTGGTGCCCAAGGCGGATGACCCGCAGCGCGGTCTGGCCTTCGACCTTTTGCATTCGGATCCGGGACGGCCCGTGATGACCGGTCATGCGGCTGGCGTCATCACCCTCAACATCGAAGAAGCAGACGATGCTTACCGGGAGCGGGCCCGCGCCCAGTTCGGGGAGCCCTACCGGACCCTGCTGGGGCATCTGCGTCACGAAGTCGGTCACTATTACTGGGACCGTCTGGTGGCGGACACCGAATGGCTGGCACCTTGCCGGGCGCTGTTTGGTGATGACCGCCAGGACTATGCCGCCGCTTTGAAGCGCCACTACCAGCACGGGCCGGTGGCCGGCTGGCAGCAGCGCTACATCTCCGCGTATGCGGGCGCGCATCCCTGGGAAGACTGGGCAGAGACCTGGGGGCACTACCTGCACCTGCGCGATACGCTGGACACCGCCCAGAGCTTCGGCCTGGTGCCGGATGCCCAGTGGCTGGAAGGTCATGAGGGCCCCGAGCGCCATGGGCCGAATGTCTCGCCCTTCAAGTTGGGTGACCTGTGGCAGGCTGATCACCGAACGAGTGCGGAGTTCCTGGCGCTGCTGCACGACTGGGTTGCGGTGACCTGCGTGATGAATGAGATGTCCCGCGCGATGGGGCAGCCGGACTTTTATCCCTTCGTGCTGCCGGCCGCGGCAGTGGCCAAGCTGCATTTCATCCACTGCCTGATCGATGCGCAGGCGACTCACGCGGCGGGAACGGCGCCGGAGACGATGTCGGCGGGGGTGGCCGCATGATCCGGATGCAACTGCATTTCGAGCTGGACTACCTGGTCCATGACGCCCGGGCCAGCCTGCTGTTCAACGTGCAGCCGGCGGTGACGGCGCTCCAGCAGGTCTCGGAAGAGCGCATGGAACTCACGCCCGGCGCGGCCTGGCATGAGCGGGCGATGCCCGGCTCGCCGAACCGGCTGATCAGCGTGAAGGCGCCTGCGGGTCGGTTCCATCTGACCTACGACGCGGAGGTGACGGCCCAGCCGCTGGTGGAGCCGGCATCGGCCCTGATGGAGGCGGATGTGGCCGGACTGCCGCACGAGGTGCTGGGGTATTTGATGCCCAGCCGCTATTGCGAGTCGGACCGACTGATCAACTTCGCAGAAGCGACCTTCGGCCATCTGCCATCGGGCTATGCACGCGTGGTGGCGGTGCGGGACTGGGTGCGCAAGAAGCTGCGGTATGCCAGCAGCGGCTCCACCACCCGGACCTCCGCGGTGGAGACGCTGACCGACCGGATCGGGGTGTGCCGGGACTTTGCGCACGTGATGATCGCTCTGTGCCGCGCCTTGAGCATTCCGGCGCGTTACGTCACCGGGACGGATTTCGGGGCGGATGCAGGCAAGCCGATGGACTTTCACGCCTATGTGGAAGTGTGGCTGGGCCAGCGCTGGTATGTGTTCGACCCGTCCGGGCTGGGGATTCCGATGGGCTATCTGCGGATCGGCACCGGACGCGACGCAGCCGATGTGCCCTACGCCATGCTGTTTGGCGATGTGACGTCGGACTATGCGCCCTTGGTGCGCGTGACGGCGATGGAGGGCGCTGGGCTGGAGTTGCCACGGCATGTGGAGGAGGCGTTGTCGACGGTGTGAAGCGACAGGGTCTGACCTTGACGCACTACATCTGCCATCCCCCCAATGAGCTCACAGGCGTGATGCACCGGCCGGGAGAATTCGCAGATGCCTGCGAAGCCGCTTCTCCTCGTTGTTGACACCAACTGCTTCATACGGCTTCTTTTCTCTGCGGTACGCCCCATCTTGGGGTCCAGCATCGCCGGCTATCGCCTGATGAGCCTGAGCGATCTTGCCAAGGAATGCAGCGCTGGCAGCGATGTCACACGGCGTCATCCATGGTTGCTGGATTCAGCGGTTCAAACCGAGCTGTCCCAGAACTGCCTGCGCCTGCGAGAGCCAAAATCAAGTGCCGTGAGGCATTGGGCCGTCCGCATGAGAGAGCAAGGTAATCGCCTCCTTCGAGAGGAATGCAAGCGGCGACACCTCAAGGCGATTCGTGAACTCTCTTGGGCAGACACCTGCGCGCTTGCGACTGCACAAGTGATGGGCGGAGCGCTTGCGACGGACGAGTGGCCATTGCGGTGGGCGGCAGGTCAGGCAGATCCCAGAGCACCTTGCTCAGCTCAATCGCGTCGCCCAGCGGGATGTTCAAGGCACCGGCGATGAACGAAGGAGATGGCGCTCCGTTCTCCCTCTGCCAACGGGCCATGGCAAGGAATGCCTCGCTGCCAAACGTCGCAGCGCCGATCGAGACCAGGTCCAGCATGGAGGGGCGAAGGCGCTCCCCGGCCCGCCCGATCGACGGGTCCCCCCCAGCGGGGGAGCCGGGCCGCTGAGCGAAGTCTTCAGGCTCACCAACCTCCCCCCGAGGGGGCCCCAGCAAATGCGTGGCAAACAGCTCCGCGAAGGCTTCTCCATCAGCGCCCTGCAGTGCGTGCAAGGTCAGGCTATGGGCCAGCTCGTGCGCAAGCCAGTAGGGACGCTCCAACGGGTCACTGCCGACATTCAGAAGCACCCAGGAGGTCTGACTGTCGGGAAGATAGATGCTCAGAGCATTCTCGTGTCCCACGCGGTCCCCGCCCCAGTACACGGGAACGAGCAGGGCACCGAAGGCACGATGCGCCTGAATGAGGTGGTGCGTCGTGGCGGCTTCAGTGTCGTCAAGACCGAGCGCTCTGCGCGTTGCCATCGCTGCGTCATGGATGAAGAGCGGGTCAAGCGACGGTTGCAGCAAGCGCCTCGACGTCAGCCGCAGGTCCAGGAAGGGAACCAATTGTCGAAGATGGCGCCCGACTTCTTCACCGACCTGTTGCTCCTCCGGGGACGGCAACTCACCGTTGCGGGTGCGGAATGCCACGATGGGTTCAGGAGGGGCCGATGCATCCGGCTCAATCAGTGCGTCCACCGACAATTGAAGCGCTCGGGCCAGCGCTGCGAGCTTGGCAGGACGCGGCAGGGATTCGCCGCTGAGCCAGTTGGAGACCGCCTCTTTGCTGACTGAGCACAGTTGTGCCAATTGCGATCCGGACAGTCCGAGACGCGACATCGAAGACTTGATGAGCGGGACACGAAGCATGATGCAAGGAAGTCTAGCCTTCAGCGTCAAGTTGGGTCAAGTTTTCATCGCACTTTGTCCGCGTGCCGAGGCGGGTCGCGTCGGCTCGATACTTGCTCCCTGAATGCCCCAACAGCCATACAGGCCAGCCGGGCCACAGGAGGGAAACAGTGCTGAGTGCAGGCGAAGTACGGGGATGGGGACAGTGGATCTATCAGCTATGGCAGCGCGAAGCCGTGTCCGGCAGCTTGCGCGCCTTGCTGGCCCTGGCCTGCGTCATGGCCGGCTGCTGGTGGGCGGGCCGGATGTCCGCTGCCCTGCCCCTGCTGCTGGGCGTGATCGCCAGCGCCCTGGCGGAGACCGATGACAGCTGGCGCGGGCGCTTGCGCGTGCAGGGGATCACCCTGGTGTGCTTCGCCGTCATGGCCCTGGCCGTGCAGGCCAGCCTGGGCCATCCGTGGATGCTGGGGGGGCTGCTGGCAGTCGCCGCCGTCGGCCTGAGCCTGCTCGGCGCCCTGGGCGAACGCTACCGCACCATGGCGTTTGCGACCCTGGTGCTGGCCATCTACGCCTCGCTTTCGTCCAAACCCCATGCCGTCGAGGCCATCGCCTTCCTGCTGCTGGGGGCCGCCTGGTATGGGGCCATCTCGGTGCTGTGGGCGGCACTGTTGCCTACGCCGCCGGTGCGGCAGCAACTGGCCGCCGTCTACGACAGCCTGGGCGAATACCTGCGACTCAAGTCCGGCCTGCTCGAACCCGTGCGCGGCGCCGATCTAGAAGGGCGTCGTGTGGCGCTCGCCCTGCAAAGCGGCCGGGTGGTGGACGCCCTGAGCCGCTGCAAGGAAGCGCTGTTCAGCCGCAGCGGGTCCGGCACGCCCGCGCCCTGGCTGCGGGAAGCCCTGCAGGCCTATCTGGTGGCCCAGGACGTGCACGAACGCACCAGTTCCTCCCATGAGCATTACGAAGTGCTGTCCCAGCAGTTCTTCCACAGCGACGTGCTCTACCGCTGCCAGCGACTGCTGGCCCTGCTCGGTCGTGACTGCCGCGGCCTGGCCCGCCACATCCGGAGGCAGCCGCCCTGGAAGCGCCACGGCACAACCGCTCACGCCATCGAAGATCTGCATGAGGCGCTGCGGCATGTGGAGGAAACCCCCGGTCCGCGGACGGAGGCCTGGGCGCGAGGTCTGGCAGCCCTGCGCGGCCTGGCGGCCAACCTGAGTGCGCTGGACCGCGCCCTGTCCTCCGCCTTGCAACCGCCCGAACAGTCGACCGACACCACGCTGCTGGACCGCGACCCGCGCAGCCTGAGCGAAGCCTGGCAACGCCTGCGCGCCCAGTGGAACTGGCGTGCCCCGCTGCTGCGCCACGCGCTGCGACTGGCGGTGGCGTTGACCGCCGGTTATGCGGTCATGCTCAGCACCGGAGACAGCCATGGCTTCTGGATCCTACTGACCATCGTGTTTGTCTGCCAGCCGCAGTACGGCGCCACGTTGACGCGGCTGGCGCAGCGCATCAGCGGCACCGTTCTTGGGCTGGTGGTGGGATGGGCGCTGCTGCGCCTGTTCCCCGATCTTCTGCTGCAAGCGGGCTTCACCGTTGCGGCTGGCGTGGTGTTCTTTGCCACCCGCCACACCCGCTACACGCTGGCCACCGCGGCCATCACTTCGCTGGTGCTGTTGTCCTTCAACCAGGCCGGCGACGGATTCGGACTGATCCTGCCGCGCTTGCTGGACACGCTGGCGGGCAGCGTGATCGCGGGGCTGGCCGTGTGGCTGATCCTGCCGAGCTGGCAGTCGCATCAGCTGCACCGCCTGGCTGGTCAGGCTGCGCGCGCCCAGGCCCAGTATCTGCGCGAGATCATGGCCCAGTACCAGTCGGGCAAACGGGACCATCTGGCGTACCGCCTGGCACGCCGCAATGCCCATCTGGCGGACGGAGCGCTCTCCCGCGCCCTGGCGGCCATGCGGCTGGAACCGGCCCGGGCGCGGACCCTGGCACCACAAGGCATGCGGTTCCTGGTGCTGTCGCACACGCTGCTGAACTATCTCTCCGCGCTGGGGGCCCATCGCAACCAGCGACTGGACCTGTCGGAAGAGGCAGCACCGTCCCGCGCTGCGCACCTGCTGGTCGGCACGCTCGAGTCGATGGCGAATGCGCTGGAAACACTGCCCCCGGTGGTGCCGGACGATCTGGCGGTGCCGCAGGACCTGATGCCGGCGCTGATGACACCGACCGCCGCCGCCCCAGGCGCGGACACGCTGCGTCTGGTCCAGGCCCAATTGGCCCTGAGCCTGCGACTGCTGCCTGAACTGCATGCGCAGGCGGTCGCCTTGGTCGAGCCGCCGCAGGAGGACACTGACGGCACAGGGGCGGAGCTGCGGCTCAGCCGGTTTCGCTGAACGGACCGGGTTGTGGAGGTGATGAGACCGGGGCGGCGCTGATTGGCGCTGACTGGCGCTGACTGGCGATGCATTGGCGATGACGCGCGCTGACTCGCGTTGATCCCCGCTCACCGGCTGCCGCCGCCCCGCCGCCCCAAATACTTCCTGGCGGCTCGGTGCAAGGCGTACCATGCCCGCATCAACCGTGAGCTTGTCAACCCGACGTCCTCGCGCACTCAACACCCTTGAATGCCCGAGCGTCTTCGCCTTGATCGCTTGGCGCTTCTGTTGTGTCCCGATGTCGGGACCAGCCACACGAGGAATCGGGACATGCCCTCACTCTCTCACCGCCGCGCGAGGCCAGCATGCTGATCCGAATGCATCTGTCCAGCCTTTGCGGGCTCCGCATCACCTCCTTCGACGTGGTGACCGTGGGGCTTGCCGCCCAGCGTGTCGGTGCCATCATCTTCAGCAGGCCGGAGCCCTCCCAGCGGCGTGAGCTCTACGTGCACGCGTCCGCGCAGGACCTAGCCGGCGCAGCCCTCACCATCCAACATGCGCTCGATCCGGAACGGCGCGCCAGCGGCTGGATCGCGCATGGCGCGACGCCGCCCCCGCTGCCGACTTGAGTGCCCAGCCGTGGCATTGCACCGGCAATGGCCCTTTTCACAAAAGGTCACCCGCTGTATGGAATGAGCGTGTTAGAGTCGGCCCCATAGATTCGCCCAAGACCTTTCCTCTGAGGTCTTTTTCTGCGGCCCCGCTGGTCTCCCCAAGACCCCTTCTTGCGAGCGGCTCGCTTCAGCATCACCCCCCGCTGTCAGTTCTTGCGTGTGTCTTTACCCTGCGTGCATCCGCATGCCGGGAACTTCCGTTCATCCTTCAAGGACACATCATGGCAACGAACAAACAAACCGGCATCGTGAAATGGTTCAGCGACGAAAAGGGCTTCGGCTTCATCAGCCCCTCTGACGGCTCCAAGGACCTTTTCGCCCACCACACCGAAATCCTCAGCGACTCTCCCCGTCGCAGCCTCGCCGAAGGCGCGCAGGTGGAATTCGAAACGAAGATGGGCCCCAAGGGCCTGCAAGCGACCAACATTCGCGCGCTGTAATCGCGCTGGAGTGCTCGGGCCGCTGGTCGGCCCCGCTCTCTCTCTTTTTTCCCCAACAAGAACAATATGCAACACAAGAACCTTGCCGTGGGACGCTACACCGTCTCCCCCATGAGCCATGCCGCCAGCGAAGGTCACTTCGTGGCCTCGGTCTCGATCCGTTCCGGCTCTGGCGCGTCCAGCACCGACCGGGTCTGGCGTTTCACCCATCAATTCCCGTCGTCGGCTTCGGCCCTGCGTTACGCCACCACCGAAGGGGCGAACTGGGCGCGCCGTCACTGATGGGGTTGAAGACGGGCCACGGCCCGTCGGCGTCGCCACCACAGCCACAGGCCGGTCCCCAGCAACAGCGCCGGGACCAGCCCGAACACACTCCACACCACCCGTAGCGCCCAGCCGAAGGCTTCGGCGCTGTGCAGCGGGAACAGCCAGTTCAGCAGCACATTGCCGGCCGGTGCGTTCAACGGGTCGTAGCGGTTCAGCACGGCGCCTTGCGGGCTGAGCCTCACGCGCGTGTTGCCGGTGTCGGCACGCGGCTCTCCGGGCTGCAGCAACCGCACTTCCACTGGCCCCTTGCCCACGGGCATCGTCACCCGACTCCAGCGAGCTGCAGGGAACTGCTGCTGCGCCACGGCGACCCACTCGTCCGGCGACAAGGCCGCTGCGCGGGTGTCGATGGGATCCTTCGATGCAGCCTCGCTTCGCTCGTCATTCGCGGCAGCGGGTTTGGCACGTGCCATGCGGGCATCCGCCTGCATCGGCAACACGGCCGAGACCCAGGCCCGTGCCGTGTTGCCAAACACCAGCGCAGCACCGGTCAGGCTGATGAGCAGCAATCCCGGCAGCAGCCAGAGTCCCACCGTGCGATGGACGTCGTACCAGCGACGGGCAGGCGCAGCCTCCCACCGGATCGTCAACACCCGGCGCCATGACGCAATGCGCAGTGCCTGCCGGGGCCATGCCAGCACGAGGCCGGTGAGGCCGAGTCCGAACAGCACCAGTCCTCCCGTGCCCGCCACGGTGGCACCGCTCTCTCCGCTCCAGAAGTAGCGGTGCAATTCATAGAACGTTGGCACGACGTGAGCCGCGTCCCAGCGCACCACACCGCGGTCGCGAAAACCCAGATAACGGCCGCAGGCGGCGTCGATGAAATGCTCGCGGCGAACACCCTGCCCGTCACGACGCTCCCACACCTGATAGGCCGCGCCCGCTTCATGCGGCGCCACCACGATGCCGGCCTGACGCCCGGGTGCTGCACGCTCCAGCACCGCGAGTACGCGCGCCACAGGCTGCTCCGGAGCCGGTGCGTCACACGACGGCAAGGCCCGGAACCAGCCCGGATTGAGCGCCGCGTCCAGTTCCGCCTGCCAGACCAGCAAGCTCCCGCTCAGGCCCAGCACCACCAGCACCAGCCCTGCCATCAGCGACACCCAGCGATGCAGCCCGCTCAAGCCCTTGCGCAACACGCCGTTGTTTCCTTAGAAGCTTCGACGCCAGCTCAGCGTCAGCGAGCGCCCGCGACCCGCGTAGTAGTCGTCGTTGGTGCCCGAATAGTTGGCCTGCGAGTAGTAGGTCAGATAACGGCGGTTGAACAGGTTCTCCATGCCGGCGCCCAGTTGTCCCCATGGGGACTCCCAGGTCACCGACACATCGGACACGGTGTAGCCCTTGAAGTGTTCCTCCAGCGAGGTCTTGCCGGAGAACTTGCCCACATTCGCATCCCGCGAGAAATACACCGACTGCGTCCAATGCGCCTGCCAGCCCGGTGCCAGACGCCACAGCGCGCCCAGCACCAGTTTGTCCGGGCCTTGCGAGCGTGCGCCCAGGTCCAGGTCCAGCGCGCCGCCGGCGGTGCTGGCGGTGCGGCCGCGGGTCAGCGCGTAGCTCCCGCTGAGTTGCCAGTCGCGGGTGGGGCGCCATTCACCGCTGATCTCGAAGCCCCGCACGGTGATCGGCACCCGCTGCACCGAGCCGATGCCGTTGCTCACCACCAGCTGACTGCCCAGGTCCGAATGCGAGCGGTAGACCGACGCGGAGACACTGCCCTGAGCCCCGCGCCAGGCCAGTCCCGCCTCGACGTTGTCGATCAGGATGGGCTGCAGATCCACCAGCGTGCTGACCGAGCGTCCGGCGGTGTTGACCGCCCGCAGGATCAGCCCCACGTCCGGCGACCCAAAGCCTTCGTTGTAGGACACGAAACTCGACCAGCCGCTCTGACCGAAGCGCCACACCGCGCCCAGGTTCTTCACCAGCTTGCTGGCGCTGCGCTCGCCGCCTTCCACCGCACGGCTGCCGTAATAGGCGAGCGTGCTGTAGTCGTCCACGCGCAGGCGGCTGTGTTCATCGCGCAGGCCGCCCCGCACGGTGATCGGGCCCCATTCATATTCGAGCTGACCAAAGGGCGCCAGGCTGCGATAGGCCATCGGCGGCACCCAGACGCGTCCGGTCTGCGTGAGTCGCTGCTGGGACTCATCGTCCAGGTAGTCGGTGCCCAGGGTCAGCTCCAGGCCCGGGGTCCACAGGTCCGGGCGGACCCAGCTGGCGCGCAGGCCCCATTTGTCGGCCTTGATCTCGCTTTGGTCCACCAGCGTGCCGACGGGCGCGATGCTGGCGTCCTGGAAGGTGGTGATCACGCCGCCGCTGTAGCGGGCGCTGAAGTTCTGCTTGAAGAGCTGGACGGACGCTGAACCCTGGGCCAGGTCCGAATGGGTCCATTCCAGGCTGGCGGACCGCACTTCATTGCGCGGCGCCTCATAGGGCAAGGTGCCGCGGGCGGAGGTCGTGGGCTGGCCGGTGGCCCGGTTGCCGGGCACGTCCACCCGGTCGTCGAAGCCGTCGGCGTGGTAGCGGTTGAGCATCAACTGCACCCGCTGGGGCCCGAAGTCCTTGCCGATCTTGATGAAACCATCAGCCGACTGGTGCAACGACTCGGTGGCCAGTGCGCGACCCGCGCCGTCCACCCCGATGTCCTGGGTGCGTGCGCCGACATAGGCCACCACGTCGAAGTCGCTCTTGTGCTCGACCATGTAGCCGGCCTTCCAGCTGGCGGTGTCGCCGTGGAACTGGGTGCCGTACTTGAGCTCGACCGTCTGGCGGGTCCCCGGCTCGGTGGGGCGACGGGTGATGGTGTTGATGATGCCGCCGGTCGCGCCCATGCCCTGGGCCGCGGAGGCTCCGGAGACCACCTCGATGCGGCTCACGATCATCGGATCCGCAAAGTAGCCTTCCCGCCCGCCCAGACGCAGCGGATTGGTTTGCGGAATGCCGTCCAGCAGCAGCAGCGCATTGCGGCCGCGCAGGCCTTCCCCGAAGTTGCTCAGCTTCTGGCGCGAGGGGGCGTAGCCGGGAATCTGCAGGGCGAGCAAGGCGCTGGGGTCCTCGCTGACCAGGCCCTGGGATTCGATCTCCTGCCGGCTGATGACGCTGACGGCGCCGGGGATTTTGTCCAGCGCCTTGGCGCCTCGGGTGGCGGTGACCACGACCTGGCCCAGGGTCTGGGGCGCTTGGGCGCTCGCCGCAGCGGGTCCGGATGGCGCGTCTGCGGCCGTCGGGGCCGCTGAGGTCGCTGGTGATTGAGGATCGCTGGAGGACCCGGTCGAAGACGACGCTTCGGCCGCGGGCGCCGTCTGCGCCTGGGTGGAAGACAGACCAAAAAGACAAACGCTGGCCCAGGCCAGCGCATGGAAACGCAACTGCATGCAGGACTCTCGAAGAGCAGATTCGGTGGGGTGGACAGGGCCACCGGCTAGTCCGCCACAACGGTTGGCTGAGCCCCTGTTGCTGGCGATTGTAGCCCTTGTTGAGAATTGCTCTTATTTGGGAGTCTGACGGGCCTACCAGACACCCCGCGGCTGCGAGCCTGCTCGGCCGTTTGTGCGATCTTTCACGCATTCCCCTTTACTGTACAGGTCGGTTCATTTTTCCTTGACGGCGCCCGCCAGCCCCTCCAATAATCCGCCCATAACTGAACCGTTCAGTACAGATATGGGCCGACTGCTCCCTTGGCCCGCGGAACTCCCGACATGCGCAAACGACTCGAGCCCTTCCTTCCCACCGCCCTGGTGTCCATTGCCGCCACCCTGACGCTGGCAGCCTGCGGGGACCCACCCGGAAGGCCGAACATGGGCGGCAACGGCACGCCAGAGGTGGCCGTCACCACCGTGCGCGCGCAGCGTGTGGCGCTCACCACCGAATTGCCCGGCCGTGTCACCGCTGCCTTGGTGGCCGAAGTACGGCCTCAAGTGGGAGGGCTGGTCCAGGAGCGTCGCTTCAAGGAAGGCAGCCAGGTCAAGGCCGGAGACCTGCTCTACCAAATCGACCCGGCGACCTATCGCGCCAGCGTTGACAACGCCGAGGCCGCACTCGCCAAAGCCGAGGCCACGCTGGTCTCGACCCGCCTCAAGGCTGGCCGCTACAAGGAACTCGCCACCATCAAGGCCGTCAGCCAGCAGGACGCTGATGACGCCGCCGCCAGCCTGCTTCAAGCCGAAGCCGATGTGAGCGCGGCTCGGGCCTCTCTGCAGACCCAGCGCATCAATCTGGCCTACACCCGCATCACCGCGCCCATCAGCGGGCGCATTGGCCGGTCCTCCGTCACCCCGGGCGCGCTGATCACCGCCAATCAGGCGTCCGCCATGGCCACGGTCCAGCAACTGGATCCGATCTATGTCGATGTGACGCAATCCAGCAGTGCCCTGCTGGCCCTCAAGCGCTCTCTGGAACAGGGGCATCTAAAGAGCGGCACCGCCAATGTCCGCCTGGTGCTGGAGGACGGCAGCCTCTATCCGCTGGCCGGCAAGCTGCAGTTCTCGGAAGTGACGGTGGACACCGCCACCAGCGCAGTCACGCTCCGCGCCGAATTCCCCAATCCGCGCGGCGACCTGCTGCCCGGCATGTATGCCAAGGCGGTGATTGAAGAAGGCGTCCTGGACCAGGCAGTCCTGGTGCCGCAACCCGCCGTGACGCGGGACAGCACCGGCAAGGCCATCACCTATGTGGTGGATGGCGCCGGCAAGCTGGCGCAGCGGAGCGTGCGGGCCGACCGCGCCATTGGCGATCAATGGCTGATCGGCAACGGCCTGCAGCCCGGTGACCGCCTGGTGGTCGAGGGCCAGCAAAAGGCCCGCCCGGGCCAGGCCGTGAACGTCAAGGCCGAAACGACGACGCCCCCTGTGGCCAACACCGCCGCGGCCAGCGCCGCCGGCGACGCACGCTGAGCCGCGAACGGAGGCCCTTCATGGCACGATTTTTCATTGACCGTCCCATCTTCGCCTGGGTGCTGGCCATCGTCACGATGCTGGCCGGCACCATGGCGGTGCTGACGCTGCCCATTGCCCAATACCCAACGATTGCCCCGCCGGCGATCTCCATCTCCGCCAGTTACCCCGGCGCTTCGTCCAAGACGCTGGAGGACACCGTCACGCAGGTGATCGAGCAGAAGATGAAGGGGCTGGACCGCCTCTCCTACATCGCCTCCACCAGTGAATCGACCGGCAGCGTGACCATCACGCTGACCTTCGAGACCGGCACCGATCCGGACACCGCTCAAGTCCAGGTTCAGAACAAGCTGGCCCTGGCCACGCCGCTGCTGCCGCAAGAGGTGCAGCAGCAGGGGGTGCAGGTGACCAAGTCGGCCAACAACTTCCTCAATGTGCTGGCCTTCATCTCGGAGGATGGCCGACTCAACGGGTCGGACCTGTCGGACTATGTCGCGGCCAACGTGCAGGATCCGATCAGTCGCGTCGAGGGCGTGGGCGACACCACGCTGTTCGGCTCGCAATACGCCATGCGCATCTGGCTGGACCCGTCCAAGCTCAACAGCTTCAAGCTCACGCCGCTGGATGTGAAGACGGCCATTCAAGCCCAGAACGCCCAAGTCTCGGCCGGTCAGCTTGGCGGCCTGCCGGCGGTGCCGAATCAGCAGCTCAATGCCACCATCACCGCTCAGACGCGCCTGAAGACGGCGGAAGAATTCGAGTCGATTCTGCTGCGCACCCAGACGGACGGATCCGCGGTGCGTCTGCGCGACGTGGCCCGTGTCGAACTGGGCAGCGAAAGCTACGCCACGGTGGCCCGTTTCAATGGCAAGCCTGCCGCGGGTCTGGCCATCAAGCTGGCCACCGGCGCCAATGCATTGCAGACCGTCAAGGGCATCGACGCCAAGCTGGACGAACTGAGCAAGTTCTTCCCGCCCGGCGTGAAGGTCATCAAGCCCTACGACACCACGCCCTTCGTGCGCATCTCCATTGAGGAGGTGATCAAGACGCTGGTGGAGGCCGTGGTGCTGGTCTTCCTGGTGATGTATCTGTTTCTGCAGAACTTCCGGGCCACGCTCATTCCCACCATTGCAGTGCCGGTGGTGTTGATGGGCACGTTCGGCGTCCTGGCGGTGTTCGGCTATTCGCTCAACACGCTGACCATGCTGGCGATGGTCCTGGCCATCGGCCTGCTGGTGGACGACGCGATCGTCGTGGTCGAAAACGTGGAGCGGGTAATGAGCGAGGAGGGGCTGTCGCCCCTGGAAGCGACCCGCAAGTCCATGGGCCAGATCACCGGCGCGCTGGTGGGTGTGGCCCTGGTGCTGGCGGCGGTCTTCGTGCCCATGGCCTTCTTCGGCGGCTCCACCGGCGTCATCTACCGGCAGTTCACGGTCACCATCGTGTCGGCGATGACCTTGTCGGTGCTGGTGGCGATGATCCTGACGCCTGCCCTGTGCGCCACGCTGCTCAAGCCTGTCGAGAAGGGACATGCGCTCGCCAACAAGGGCTTCTTCGGCGCCTTCAACCGGGCCTTTGACCGGGGCAATCGACGCTATCAGGGCATCGTGCATCACATGCTGGGCCGCGGCTGGCGCTACATGGCCGGTTATGCGGTGCTGGTGGCGATCGTCGGCCTGGTGTTCACCAAGATTCCCGCCAGCTTCCTGCCGGAGGAAGACCAGGGCACTCTCTTCACGCTGGTGCAATTGCCCCCTGGCGCGACCCAGGACCGCACACAGCAGGTGCTCGAGCAGGTCAATCACCACTTCCTGGTGGACCAGAAAGACGCCGTGGATGCAGTGTTCTCGGTGGCGGGTTTCAGCTTTGCGGGCAGTGGCCAGAATGCCGGCTTTGCCTTCGTCAAGCTCAAGCCCTGGAGCGAGCGCACCAGGCCCGAGCTCAAGGCTTCTGCGGTGGCCAACCGCGCCATGCAGGCGCTCTCGACGATCCGCAATGCCACCGTCTTCGCCATCGTGCCGCCGGCCGTCTCGGAGCTCGGCAATGCCAGCGGCTTTGACCTGATGCTGCAGGACCGGGCCAACCTCGGCCATGAAGCGCTGATGCAGGCGCGTAATCAATTGCTGGGCGCGCTCATGAAAGAGCCAGGCCTGGTGGCGGTGCGCCCCAACGGCCTGGAGGACACGCCGGAGTTCCGGCTGGACATCGACGAGCACAAGGTGGGCGCGCTGGGACTGACGATGAGCGACGTCAACACGACGTTCTCGACCGCCTGGGGCAGCAATTACGTCAATGACTTCATCGACCGTGGCCGGGTGAAGAAGGTCTTCCTGCAGGCCGATGCCCCCTTCCGCATGCTGCCGGGTGATATCGATCACTGGTTCGTGCGCAATGCCAGCGGCACGATGGTTCCCTTCGATGCCTTCGCCACGGCGAGCTGGACCTCCGGTTCCCCGCGCCTGGAGCGCTACAACGGCGTGCCGTCGGTGGAGATCCAGGGCATGGCGCTGCCCGGTGCCATGTCCAGCGGTCAGGCCATGGACCTGGTCGAACGCCATGTGGCGGAGCTGCCGCCCGGCATCGGCTTTGAATGGACCGGCATCTCCCGGCAGGAGCGCGAAGCGGGCGGCCAGGCCGGGCTGCTGTATGCCGTCTCCATCCTGGTGGTGTTCCTGTGTCTGGCTGCCTTGTACGAGAGCTGGTCGATTCCGCTGTCGGTCATTTTGGTCGTGCCCCTGGGCGTGCTGGGAACGCTGGCCGGCGCCCTGCTGACCTGGAAGATGAACGACGTCTATTTCCAGGTGGGCTTGCTCACCACCGTTGGCCTGGCTTCCAAGAACGCGATTCTGATTGTGGAGTTCGCCAAGGAATTGCATGCCAAGGGGATGTCCACGCTGGAGGCGGCGATTGCCGCGGCGCGCATGCGCTTGCGTCCGATCCTGATGACCTCGCTGGCGTTCATCCTCGGTGTGCTGCCGCTGATGCTCAGCAAGGGGGCCGGCGCTGGCGCCCAGAACGCACTGGGCACGGCGGTGGTGGGCGGCATGGTGTCCGGCACGGTGCTGGCCATCTTCTTTGTCCCGCTGTTCTTCGTGGTGGTGCAGCGCCTGTTCTCACGCGTGCGCCAGTCTCCCGTCGCGGAATCGGCGCCTCCCCTGCTGAATGAAGAAGGTCATTGATATGTTGCGTCCTCACTCATTTCCGAAGCTTCTGAGCCTGGGCTCATTGACCTTGGCCCTGGTGCTGAGCGGCTGTGTGAACCTGGCCCCCCGCTATGAACGACCGGATGCGCCGGTGCCGGGCACTTTCCCGGTGACCGGGGGCAGCAGCTCCGGCGGCAAAGCGAGCAATGACGCGCGCGACCACTCGCAGCACCAGGGGGACGGCGCCGTCAACGCCCCGGCCGCCGCAGAGCTGCCCTGGAGCGACTTCTTTACCGATGCCAAGCTGCGCCAGTTGGTGGAACGGGCCCTGCAGAACAACCGCGACCTGCGGGTGGCCGTGCAGAGCATCACCCAGGCGCGGGCCCAGTACCGCATTCAGGACGCGGCCACCCTGCCGACCCTCAATGCCAGCGGCGGCATGACGGCGTCCCGCACGCCGGCCAGTCTGTCCGGCACCGGGCAGGCGGTGACGGGTCGGCAGTACAGCGCCACGGTCGGCGTCAGTGCGTATGAGCTGGATCTGTTTGGCCGCGTCCGCAATCTGAGCGCACAGGCCCTGGAGCAATACCTGGCCACCGAGGAAGCGCGACGCAGCACCCAGATGTCGCTGGTGGCGGAAGTCGCCACTGCCTATCTCACCTGGGCGGCGGATCTGGAGCGCTTGTCCCTGGCGCGTCAGACCCTGCGCAGTCAGAGCGACACGCTGGCGCTGACCCAGCGCCGTTTTGAGCTGGGTGACGTGTCGGCCCTCAGCCTGAAGCAGGTGCAGACCAGCGTGGAGAGTGCGCGGGTGGATGTCGCCCGCTATACCGGTCAGGTGGCTCAAGACCGCAATGCGCTGGTCCTGCTGGTGGGCGCAGACGTGCCAGACGATCTGGCCCCGCAAACCTTGAGCGACTCGCTCAATGCGCTGCCGGAACTGCCCGCCGGGCTGCCTTCGGATCTGATGCTGCGCCGCCCGGACCTGCTGGAATCGGAACATCAGTTGAAGGCGGCCACCGCCAACATCGGTGCGGCACGCGCGGCGATGTACCCCAGGATCAGCCTGACCGGCACGGCGGGCAGCGGCAGTGATGCGCTGTCGGGCCTGTTCAAGGGCGGCTCCGGCGCCTGGACCTTCAGCCCGCAGATCAGCCTGCCCATCTTTGACAGTGGTGCCAATCGCGCGGGTGTTGACAGTGCCGTCGCCGCCCGGGACATTGCTCTGGCGCAATACGAGAAGGCCATTCAGACGGCGTTCCGAGAAGTGGCCGATGCCCTGGTCCAGCGCGAATCCCTGGCCGAACAGGTCAATGCCCAGCAGGCGCTGGTGGCGGCGAGCGGCGATGCGCTGACGCTGTCCGATGCGCGCTTTGCCCGCGGGGTGGACAGCTATCTGGACGTTCTGGACGCACAGCGGACCTGGTACAGCGCGCAGCAGAGCCTCATCAGCCTGCGACTGTCCCGCCTCACCAATGGGGTGACGCTCTACAAGGCGCTGGGTGGCGGCTGGAAAGGCTGAGTCATGGCCCCGCGTCGCTGCTTCGCCGGACGTGCGCGATGAAGGCCCCACCTTGCCCAGCGCCCATGGATGCAGCGCCCCGGCCCAGGGGCCGTCCATCGCGGCGTGCGGACTTGCTGGCCACGGCCATGCGGGTGCTGGTGGAGCGCGGTATTCGCGACATGACGCTGGAAGAGGTCTCCTCCGCCGCCGGGCTGACGCGGGGTGCCATCTATTGGCATTTCGTCTCCAAAGAGCGGCTGGTGGAGGAGACGCTCGCGGCGACTCGGCTGCCGCTGGAGGCCCTGCAGTGGCTCACGGAGGAGGACCCGTGTCTGACACTGGCCCGGGCCTTGGGCGACAGCCTGTCGGCGGAACCTTCACGCAGGTTCTGCCAGATGCTGGTGCTCAATGCGGGCGATCCAATGGCCAGGACGCGGGGGGCGCGCATTCATCGGGCCGTGACGCGCTTCATGATGAGGCATTGCATGCCTGGCGATGGTGGGCCCGGCGGTGTCACGGCGGTGCCCAGGAGGCGGAGACAGTCCCGGTTGCGATTGGGGCAAGCGCTCTTGCTCGGGCTCTTGGTGCAGTGCTCCCTGTCGCGTCAGGGGGGCGTGCCCGACCCGGCCAAAGTGGCCGCAGCACTTCAAAAGCTGTTGGGGACTGAGCCGACTTGATCCGATTGGATCGTTGCGATGGCTGCGGCGCGTTGCGGCACGAACAGCCAGCCAACAGGATGCATCGGCGGATTGCGGATTGCGGATTGCGGACCGCGAATCGCGAATCGCGAATCGGCGGCGCGGCCGTCAGTGCCGATTCAGGCAGCTGCGGTTGTAGTTGTCCTGCATGGTCTGCAGCAGCTCGCGCTGACGGTCGTTGAGGGACGCCATGTTGGCGCGCTTGTCGGCAATCACGGCGCGCATGTTGGCGCACTGGTTGTCCAGACGCTGGTTGTCCGCGAGCTGCGCTGCCGCCGCTTGACGCTGCTCGGTACGGGCGCGGTCCTGTTCGCGCCGATCCGCATAGAGCTTCTCCTGGGCCTCGCGGACCTGGTATTCGCAACGGGTGCGGTAGTCCTCATACAGGCTGCGCAAGGTCTCGCCCTGGATGCCGCGCACCGGTGCCGTCCGGATGGCTTCTTCCATCTGGGCGCATTGGCCGCTCAGGTATTTGGCGTGCTCCGGCGGCTTGGGCACGGAGGGGGTGTAGCTGTAGGAACGGCTGCGCGTGTCCCCCGTGTCCGTCGGGCCGACGGTGCCCAGCTTGGTGGAGCCGTTGGCAGCATCCGACGACCCGGCGCAGGGGCGGTCGGAGTAATACACCTGCCCCGTGCCGCTGGAGCAGCGATAGGTGGCGGCCGCCGCGTGGTGAGAGACAGAGAGGGCCATTGAAGCCAGCAGAACCAGCAGCCAGAAACGCACGGGCATGGAGTTGTCAGATTTGTGAGCCAATGTGAACGCGCATTGTGCGAGAGCTTTCCGTGCTACCCGTGAGAGGGAACCCACCCTCCCCCTTGAGGGTGGGGCTGTGTTGCTGGGGGACGTCAGGCGGCTGGCCGGTGAAGAACGGCCCTCCCGGGCACCTCACACCGCAGAGGGGGTGGACACGCGGCCCTCAAACCGCCACGGCAAACTGATGCAGGGTCTGCAGCAGGGTTTCGTCGGTCAGGATTCCGCGGTGACCGAGTCCTTCGCTGGGCCGCCATGTGACATGCGGCAGGCCTTCAGTGGCCGATCGCAGCGCGTGGCTCGGCACGATCGGGTCGTCGCTGCTGTGCACGACCAGTGTGGGAAGGCTCAGGCGCTGCAACTGATCCCGAAGCTTGACCGTATCTGGATCCACACCGATGGTCTCAGCCAGTTGCTTGAGCCATTGCGGCCACAGTGCTTCCGGCACACCGGCCTGGGACACGGCTCGACGCGCAAAGAAGCCATAGTCCGTAGCGGGCGCCAGCAGCGCGATGCGTCGTGCTTGCAGGGCCGGTTGATGCTCGGACTGCTGCAGCGCATGAACCAGGCTGGCGCCGCCATAGGAGTGACCGGCTGCGAAGTGATAGGGACCGCTCAGCCGCTGCACCGCATGAAGGGCAGCCGCAGCCAAGCTGACGCTCAGGTGCGCGCCGTCCGACGCGCCATGGCCGGGCAGGTCAGGCAACCAGACGCGGTGGCCGTCCTCCGCCAGTTGCCGGGCGAGCGGGTACAGGTCCATCGCCTCGCCGCGCCAGCCATGCACCAGCAGCACGTCGGGGCCTGAGCCCAGCACATGGACGGCGATGTCGACCGCAGGCCCGTCCCGCCATCCGGTGGGAGTGGGGACGCTCAGGCGCAGCGACTGTGCGCCCGGGATGCCGGAGCCCGCCGCGCGGCGTCCCGTGTGGAGAAAGCGATAGACCGCGTCGTGCAGTGTCGGCGCAGGAGAGGTCGGGGAAGGGTTCGGGGAAGACAGATGAGAGCCATCGTCCATGGTGCACGCTCCGGTTGAATGGGCGGCGTCCCGGGAGCACGCAGGCTGCCAACGCCCCCACAGGTGCGACGGCAATCACGTGGCCAGTGGCGCAGCAACGACCGGATGCTGCCCGCCACGCAACGTGACGTAAATGACGAATAGGGTCGTGTTTCGTGCCATCCTGGTTCGCAAAGCACGACTGCGGAACTTGCGGGCCCCCTTATCGAGCCGGGCCGGCCTCATAGTTCAGCGGCACCCATTCGAATGCAGTGCCAACCTTGCGGATATGGCCCACGCCCGGAAAAGAGAGGTGCGCCGCGGCGATGAGCGTCCGGTTCTCCGCGGCGGATGACAGGAGACTGATGCGACTCTCGCGCGCAGCCACCGCGTCGGAGTCGTAGCTCACGGTGATCTGCGGATGCGGAAGCTGCAGCGCCCCCACGTGGACCAGGTCACCGACCACGAGCAGCGTCTGGCCCTGACTTGAGAAGGCGTAGCTCAGGTGGCCCGGGGTGTGCCCGGGAGACGTGACCACCTCGACGCCGTCCTCAAGAGGCCCGGCACCGGTGATAGCCTGCAGATGGCCCGACGCCTTGTACGGCGCGAGGGACATCGCCGCGGCGTCGAAGAAGGTCGACAGAAACGCCGGCGCACGCTCCTTGGCCGCCTCCGAGTTCCAGTAGTCGATGTCGGCCTTGGAGGCTCTCACGATGGCGTTGGGAAAGACCGCCCGCCCTTTGCTGATGATGCCGCCCACATGGTCCTTGTGGAGGTGTGTGAGCAGGACAAGGTCCACCTGCTCCGGCAGATAGCCGGCGGCGCGGATGTGCCGCTCCACCTGGCCGCAGCAGTCGCCATACAGCGCACCGGCCCCGGCATCAACAAGAATCAGCTTCTTGCCGGTATGGATGAGGAAGGCGTTGATCGATCCCGCCGGTGGCCTGCCGAGAAATTCGCGGTCGAGTGCTTCGCCAATCTGTGTGGGGCTTGTGCCCTGCATCACCGTGTCCACCGGGAAGGGGTGCGTCCCGTCCGACAGTGCGGTGACGTCCAGTTGCCCGACCTTGAAACGATAGATGCCCGGTGGCGGTACCTGCGACACATTGGCGGCGGCGAACCCTGCTGTGGACAGGAGAACGCCCGCGAGCAGTCCGCAGAGGCCTCTGACAAGGTGGGAGGCGCGACGCATCAAATGCTCCATGACCGGGGTGATGCGGCCATGGTCACGCGCTCGGCGCGCGACGCTGAGCCCCAAATGGATGAGTGGATCACTCTCCGTTCGGGCGCCGGGCTGCTCCCTTCCAGCCGTACCAACGAAAAGCCTGGTGCCATTGCAAAGGATATTTGGCGCCCTGCACTGGTCGTCCTCGGTGTAGATCCAGAGGGGCGGTACTTTGGCCGTTTTGCCGTAGCTGGCAAACATCCGACGCATGCGGTTCGGGGCACAGGGTTCCTGCGGCTGCGTTTCGAGACGCGGTGCTAACTTGGCAGCTCTCGCCCGGGAGCGACCGTCAGAACAAAGCGGCTTTCGGGTAGGCTCACCATGCAGGTACGGCTGGCGTTTTGCGCTACTGGGCAACTTCGCTACGGCTGGTCACTCACTTCAGGCTCTCCCGATGATGCTCTACCGCTGGATGTCGCGACAGGCGAAACGATCCACATCCATGCCAGCGCAGATTGAATCTGCCACGCCACCAAGTGATGGCGCGCGCGTTTCAGAACGCGCAGCGATTGTCGAGAAGGCGCGCAAGTCGACTCTCCTTGACGGCGTTTTTTCTATTCTTCTGTACAACCGCTTCCGAAGCAGGCTCGGCCCACCGCCGTATGCTGCGCCGGTTGAAGTTGGGGAGGTCTATCCCGAGTATGCGGACGCAGAACTGATCGAGGCATGCACCAGAGCCAGCAACCTCTTGAATAGTGCGTATGAGGTTGGCGACAGGCTGATCGCAACCCACTTCAAGAACTCTGGAGAGGTGAGGGCTGAACTGGCGGCGACGCATCCAGGTTTTAGCGACAGGTCGTACGAAGAGACGATTAACTATGGTTGTTTCCAAGCGCGGTAGTGCGCCTGAGGACATGGCGGTTTCAAGCTTATCAGCGAGCATCTCGTCGCATCTTGAGAATGAGTAATGCTGACTTTGATGCTGCTCTCAAAACGATACTTAAATCAGTTGGAAGCAAATAAATGAATCTCTCAAATGTTACGTCGCTTCTCGGCAATTACTATCCCGAGGCGCAGTTGAGGAAATTCCTCGAAACTTTAGGATTTTCTGAAAAGCCGCAGCTTCCGAAGGGCTCAATGAGCACTCACTTGATTCGCGAAGATTTAGGAATTGAGATAACTCTGACGGGTGAACGATATCTGGATAATCCGGAGAGAACCTATCCTGAAGGTGCCCTTGTTCTAAAGAACATTCGTTTTTACGGGGCTGGGGACCCGGATTATTCGCCGTTTGATGGAATCTTGCCTCACGGTTTGCAGTTCGGTTCAACAATGGAGCAAATATATCCATTGATCGGGAAGCCAGATTGGTTTGATGAAGACCTCGCCAAGGCCCGCTGGAAGCTTTCGGATCACGCTGTTTTTGCTAATTTCAATAAAAATGGTCAGTCAAGGGCATATAGTTTTCAGATGCCCATTTCCGAGGATTGAGCTGCCGGGCTTGATATCATGAATTCACCTATGGATTCTGAAAGATTAATTTCATATTTTGGTTCTACGAGTGATTTGCTCGAGAGTGAATCCGTCTGGTCGGAACTAAATACGCTCGATCGCCCTGAACATCCGGAAGCCGGAGAGCTACGCTATCACGACTGTGTGCTCGTCCGGCGAAAGGGCCTTGAACTGGGTTTTGTTGATTCCGAGTATGAAGCAGGCGCTGGACGCTTCCGGTGGGGACATGGCGACATGGTCCTATCTCAACTTTACTTGTACTCTGGACACGCAGATATTCAGCAGTTTCGGGGCGCTATGCCCTTCGGTCTTCAGTGGTGCGATACGCGGGGGCAGGCTCGAGCACGCCTTTCGCCGTTCGAGATTTCACGACATTCGCATTTGACGGACACATGGGATGTGCCCGCTTTTCGCCTGACAGTTGTTTACTCCGACGATGGCAATTCTTTATCGCGCATCGTTTGTAGACGGCTTCCCGTTGCATTGGAGCCGCCAGAAGCGTTAGCACTCCCAAAGCTGAACGAATTGTTGGGCTCAGTGGGAGAGTCCGTAGGTTCGCCCGCCTTCGCGCTGATGTGGCCGGCCGGATATTGGTCAAGAGCCCATATTTCTGCAGCCTGCGAAGAGGGTGAAGTTGACCTTAATCTGACATGTGGTCTTACCCTCAGGACAGCCTCCGACAGTGCCGATCCGATTCTGCGCTCTGTAACGTTTCACCGCAACAGAGATCAAGAGGGCTCAGGGTGGAGAGGTGAGTTGCCGGCTGGATTGGACTTCGAGGACAGCCCCCAGGATTTGTTCCGTAAGCTCAATGCCATACCTGTTCAACAGGCCGACTCTGCACTAACTGGGTATGGGGTCTGGCATCTGACTGAATATACGCTGCATGTGCTCTACAGCAATGTGGACAACAGACTCATCCGAGTGAAAGTTTTGGCGCCAGGTACTTGGCGATCGGTGCAGGACGATTAACCCGGAACGGGTCTTGCCGGCCCTTCGCCGTTTCGTGTGGAACCTGACACGACAATTGCGGCCATCTGGACGCACTGAAGCGTCCAATTGGTAGAGCGGGTTGAGCATGGGATTGAAAGCGCTGTTCACCCGTGCAAGCCCTTCAGGCATGGCAGGTGTCCAAGCCCCATTTATTCAAGCGCGCCGTATATAAACAGGCGGGTCTTGACACTTATGCTGTAACCCACACACCGGGCGACACGCCTGGATCGATGCCCCCTCACCCACACTGCCCCACAAACCCACAAGCCGTACAGAACTCACACCCGTCCCGATGAATCACCGTGAGGTTCCCGCACTCCGGGCACTTCTTCCCCGCCATCGCCGGCACCCCGGCGGTGGACGCCACGGTTCTCCCCGCTGACGCCGGCGCTTGCTGCAGCAGCCCCATGTCCACCAGCGGAAAGCCCTGCTCATCCAGCACGCCCAGCATCGCGTAGCGGTGGATGATCAGCCGCGCCACATACGCCACCGTCGACGGCCACACCTGCTGCCGACGCTCCCCGGACAGCGTCGGCACCGGCGCCATGAAGTGCCCCAGCGGCTCGCCCACATTCAAGAGCTTGCGCAGCTTCATGCCGATCCAGCCCGGGTCCAGCACCCGCATGTCCAGGGACAACAACCGCGCCAGACCATCCAGCGCCTTCGGATAGTTGCCCGAGAACCCCATCGCGCACGGCCGGGTCACCGACCCGCCCTCCGGCGTCGGCAGGCTCACTTCCTTGAGCGTCAATGTGAACACCTCACCGGTCGCCGGGTTGTCCACATCCACCGCCCAGGCCAGCGTGCCCATCGTCCCGGTGCGTGGCTCTTCGCGCGAGAACATCGCATCCATCACCGGGGTCGGCCCGCCATCCTGCAGTGCCCCCAATTGCTCACAGCGCCAGCGGATCACCGCTGCGGTCGCCGCCACCACGCCGGGGAACAGGCGCGGCTCCCCCATCGGCGGCATCGGCATCTCGAAGGACCGCTCCTCGGCCACCGTCGCCAGCGCATCCAGCTTCAGACGCAGCCAGGCGGTGTCATTCGTCCGCAGGTCCATCGACAAGGTCTTGGCCAGTGCCGACAAGCCGCGCGGCTGCTCGGCCCCATTCACCCACACCTCGAACGGCAGCGTGCGCCCAAACAGCCCAGCCTCCGGCCCTTCCGCCGGCAGCTCGCCCACAAACAGCGCGAAGTCCCCATGCGGATGCCGGATCATGGTGGACCAGGCCGGGTTGCCGCCAGGCAGCTCCGGCCGGCTGGGCCAGCGCAGCGATGCCAGCACCTGCTTGGGCAGCCGATCCACCCGCAGCCGCTGGTTGGGGCCGACCTCCGGCTTGAGCGGCTCCGGCTGGGCCACCGGCTCCACGCTCAGCACCGAGCCCAGCACCTGGTTGGGTCGATAAGTCGCCAGCCCCTTCAGCCCGCTTTTCCAGGCCAGCCGGTACAGGTCCTGGAAGTCCTGATAGGGATAGTCCGCCGGCACATTCACCGTCTTGGAAATGGACGTGTCCACATACGGCGCCACCGCGGCCACCATCGCCTCATGGTCCGCGGCCTTGAGCTCCAGCGCGGTGACGAAGGCCTGCGTCAACGGCGCATCGGCCCCATACAGATGACGGTAGAGCCGCCAGGCATGGTCCTCCACCGCATATTCCTTGAAGCTGTTGTCCGGCATCCGCTTCTTGCGGGTGTAGCTCCAGGAGAACGGCGGCTCGATGCCGTTGCTGGCGTTGTCGGCAAAGGCCAGGCTGATGGTGCCGGTCGGGGCGATCGACAGCAGATGCGAATTGCGCAGGCCCTGGGCCCGGATCTTGTCCTTCAGCCACGGCGGCAGGCGCGACGCAAAGTTCCCGCCGGACAGATACAGGTCCGCATTGAAGAGCGGAAACGCCCCCCGCTCCAAGGCCAGATCGGCGCTCGCTTCATAGGCGGCATCCCGCATCACTTCGCTGATGCGACGGGCCATCTGCCGCGCCGCCTCCGTGTCGTAACGCAGGCCCAGCATGATCAGCGCATCGCCCAGCCCGGTGAAACCCAGGCCCACCCGCCGCTTGTTGGCCGCCTCCTGCGCCTGCTTGGGCAGCGGCCAGGGTGTGACATCCAGCACGTTGTCCAGCATGCGGGTGGCCACGCGGCACACCTGCGCAAAGCCGTCCTCGTCGAATCGCGCCTGCGGCCCGAAGGCGTCCTGCACGAAGCAGGTCAGGTTGATCGAGCCCAGGCAGCAGCAGCCATACGGCGGCAGCGGCTGCTCGGCGCAAGGATTGGTGGCGCTGATGGTCTCGCAGTAGTGAAGGTTGTTGTCCGCATTGATGCGATCCAGGAACAGGACGCCGGGCTCGGCATGGTCGTAGGTGGAGCGCATCACCTGGTCCCACAATTTGCGAGCTCTTACGCGTCGATACACCCACAGCCCGTCGGCCCGCTGGACGGCCCCGGCCGCCCGCACTTTGGCGCTGGGCACGGCCTTGTGGACCAGCTCCACCTCGGCGTCCGCCTCGACCGCATCCATGAAGGCATCGGTCACGCCGACCGAGATGTTGAAGTTGCGCAGGTCCCCCTGGTCCTTGGCGTGGATGAAGTCTTCGATGTCGGGATGGTCGCAGCGCAGCACGCCCATCTGCGCGCCGCGGCGGGAGCCGGCGGACTCCACGGTTTCGCAGCTGCGGTCAAACACCCGCATGTAGCTCACCGGCCCGGACGCACTGGACTGAGTCGATTTGACCCACGCCCCCTTGGGCCGGATACGGGAGAAGTCATAGCCCACACCGCCGCCCCGGCGCATGGTTTCCGCCGCTTCGGTCAGGGCGGTGTAGATGCCGGGAACGCCGTCTTCCTCCTCGGCAATCGAGTCGCCGACGGGTTGCACAAAGCAATTGATGAGTGTGGCGGACAGCTCCGTCCCGGCCGCCGATGCAATACGCCCGGCCGGCACAAAACCGCGCTGCTGCGCATGCAGGAATCGCGCTTCCCAATCCGCCCGATGCTCCGGCGATTCCGCCTGGGCCAAGGCCCGCGCCACGCGCTGACGCACCTCCTCCAGGTCGCGCTCATGGCCCTTTGCATACTTCTCCAGCAGCACTTCCGCGCTGATGTCCTGAGCGGGCAAAGGCTCCGCGCTCGCAGGGGAAAGAACCGGAACGGCTGAAGGCACCAAAGGCTGCGTCATTCAAAAACTCCAGGAGGCGATCGAACGATATTAGTCCGGTCAATGACTACCGACCTGAGCTACATCAAGACACAAAGCTGCAACTTATGGCCCGTGAGCAGCCACTCCGCTGGGAAGCCCCAATGGGCCAATGCGCAACAGCGGACTATTCTTGAATCCCATGAACCCCGACAAGGTCTTGCGATCCAGCCCCGGCACCCTCGGTGAGCTGGAAATTGAATGCGCTGAAGCCCGCCGCCTGATCCAGGACGGGGACTTCACTGCTGCCCGTGATCAGCTGCTGGCCCTGCAACGCGCCCATGGTGACGAGCATGCGCCGCTGCAGGAGGCCTTGAGCGCCCTGGCCGAAGCCGAGCTCGACTGGGCCGCCGCGCTGCGGTTCTACAAGCGCTTCCATGCGCTGGCGCTGCAGGCAGGCAGCTCGCCGCTGGCCTCGCGGGATCAATTGCTGTCGCGCCTGGCGGAGCATCAACGCAGCACTCCCGACCTGTCGTGGTGCCTAGTCGCTCTGGGCGCTATTCGCGCACCGGCCGGGGTGCTACCCCAGATGCTGCGTCAGCAATGCCGCGCGCAGGACGTGCTGGCCCTGGGCAAGGGCGAGGCGATGCTGATGCTGCTGCACGACGTGGATCTGCCCACCGGCCGCAAGGTCTGCGAGCGGCTGCGCACCGTCTGGTTCCAGCAGCACACGGGCGCCGGCGCGCTGGCCATGGGCCTGACCGCCTGGCGCGGTCCGGGCGACACCGGCGGCGCCTTCCTGGCGCGGGCCGAAGGCGCTCTGGAACGCAGCCAGCGCGAGGGCGGACCGCTGCGCACCGGCTGACCGCTGGCCGCGGACCGCTCGCGGCCTCCCCGTCAGAACGGGTTGTAGGTCTTCTCGCGCCGATAGTGGATGTAGCCCACGCTCGCGCCCGCCCTCAGGCCCACGCCCAGCCGGATCGGCGCCAGGGTGATGCCATCGGCCCGCTGGTAGTTGATTCCCGCGCCGCCCACGTAATACAGGCTTCCGTCCACGCCGGGGAAGCGCCGGAAGATGGCGGCCGGTTTGGGCAGCTTGTAGACCAGGGTGAAGACCTTGGACGCATTGGCCCCCAGGTCAAACCCCACGGACGGCCCCGCCCAATACACCTGCGAGCTGCCGCCATGCTTCATCACCAGGGTGCCGTCGCCGTAGCGCAGGCCCACGGTGATGGCGGCGCCCGCTTCCTGGCCCTTGATGTAGGCATTCGGTCGGCCCTGCTCCTTGAAGGCCTTCTCGATCACCTTGGCCAGGCCTTCGGTGGTCTGGCCGAAGAAGTCGGCGGCATCCTTGAGGACGGAGTCCTGATCGAAGGTGTCGTCTTCATCGCCCTTGTCCTCGGCGGCCAGTGCCAGGCCGCTGGTCCCGACCGCCGCCGGCAGGATCAACCCACCTGCGGCCCACTGCCCCAACCGGGCCAGCGCGGAGCGCCGCGAGCGGATCCCCGAGGCAATCTCCAAAGTGCCCTCCGAGGCGCTCTGCTGGGGGGTCTGCAAGGCCGTCCCATCGGGCAGGCCAAGGTCATCGGACTCCATACGATTCATGCTCTTCTCCGGGTTTTCCATGAGGCCGGCGCACCAGACGGGTGCGGTTCTCCGGGCGGACACGTTTTGCAAGACGATGCTACGCCTGCTTGTGACAAACGGCGCGACAAGCCGGTGCGCCGTTCTATACACTGCGCGAACGCCAACGCGGAGGGTCGCGGAACGACAACAAGATTGGCACCTGCAGACCGATCCATTCCGATGACCCCATCCGCACACAAAAGCGACCATAAGCAGCAAGGAGGACCCCCGTGAGTGATTTGCCCCGTCTGGCGAGAGCCCTGGAATATCTGGACATGGCCTCCGCCCTGTATATGGCTGGCGGCGCCGATCATTCCGCGCAGTTGCTCGCTGCGGCCGGTGAGCGCCTGCTGGGGGACCTGGCGCGGTTGATCCAGTCGCCGGAACATGGGCCTGAAGTGCAGCAGTTGCTGTCGCGGGTGGCGCAGACGCATCCTGGCTATTCGCTTCCGGAAGTGCCTGGGCATGCGCCGAATCGGCAGTTGCAGCAGATGATGTCCCGCGAGGAATCGCCGGAGTTGATGGCACTGCGGCAGGCGACGTCGGCGCTGCTGCGGGCCTCGTGGTATTTGCTGGAAACGATGGGGCTGGAATCGCTGGCGCCGTCACGGCTCCACCAGGCCATCGAAAAATCCACCATCTACGCAGAGTTGTAATTTCCCCCCCCTACGCGCTGCGCGCGCCCCCCAAGGGGGCAAGACGGAGCCCGGCAAAGCCGGATCTCCAGTCTTCGCTTGGGGCGGGCGACAGGACGACTGGCGCGTCTCTCAAGAGGGAGCGGTCGCCCTTGGTTGGGGCGGGGGCGGGGGTGGGCGCGGGGTGGAGCGTCGGTGGGGTAGGTTTGATAGGTGGGGGCTTTGACGAAGGTCGCTGGGAAGCGGATAGTCGCTGAAACTGCCGGAGATGCGATGTCCAAGGATTCAGCCCACGAGCGACGCCACTTCTCACGCATCGCCTTCGCGAGCGCCGCACATCTGGTCACCGTGGATCAACGCGTGACCGTTCAGGTGCTCGACCTCTCCCTCAAAGGCGCCCTGCTCCTGTTGCCAGACAACGCCCCCGTCGAACCCGGCATGCTCGCACTGCTCGACCTGCCCCTGTCACCACATGACGGACGCATCTCCATGGCCGTCCAATTGGCCCACATCGACGGCAATAAGGCCGGCCTCCTCAGCCTGGGCATCGACCTCGAAAGCATCACCCATCTGCGTCGCTTGATCGAACTCAACCTCGGCGACCCCGCCCTGGCAGAACGAGACCTCCGAGCTCTCGCCGCCTCACCGTCCTGATCGACAACGCATCCGCGTGACGACTCACTGCGCGATGAAACGTCGCAGCACCTCAAACGCTGCCACCGGGTCATCGCGCCAGGCGCCATGACCCACGCCCGGGAAGCGGGCCAGTTGGCGGTGCCGGGCCGGCAGTGCCTCAAAAATCTCCAGGGCGTCTTCCAGCGGGCAGACCGGATCGTCCTCTCCCACCATGACGAGCACCGGGCACTGCGCCGCGGCCAAGCCCTGCAGCAGGCCCAGGTCCTGCTTCTCGCCGGAGACGAAGTGCAGGAGGATCTCCAGGTTCGCCAGAGTCCGGCTGCCCGCTTCCGGGTCGGCCGCCGGCCGGGTGTTGTAGAGGTGACGCACACCAGACCAGTACGCCTCAAAGGTCTCGTGGCTGGGTCGCGCCCAGAACGCCTCCGCCAGCACCCGCGCCTGCGGCCCGCCGCGACGCTCGAAGGCCGCCAGCTTGCGGTCCAGGCCCATGTGGTGAGAGGTGCTGGACAGGATCACCTTGGAGGCATGTCCCGGATGCCGCGCAATGTAGCGCTGCGCCACGAAACCGCCGAAGGACTGACCCAGCACAATGGGCTTCTCAATGCCCATCGCGTCGCATAGACGCACGATGTCGTCCGCCCACACATCCAGATTCCATTCGCTGGAGGGACGAGGGTCGCTGCGGCCATGACCGCGATGGTCGTAATAGACCACCTGCGCCAGGTCGGTCAGTTGACCGAAGGCCGGCTTGAACGCACTGTGGTCGAAGCCCGGCCCACCATGCATGCAGATCAGCGTGGGCTTCTCCCGCATGCGCGGGCCGTCCGGCACCAGACCCGCTCCGTCCACATCCACATAAAGGCGAACGCCGCCACCGATATCGATCTTCATGCGCGCAAGTATGCCGCGACCGCGCCTGTCGCCTACATGACGACAGGGGTCCATCGTGCGACTCACAATCCCCCGCACAAGACGACGAACCGGAGACTGCCATGGCCATCGACGCCCCATCTCGGCCGGAGGGCGAGGATCCGCAGACGCACTACCGCATCTGCCCCCTGTGCGAGGCCAGTTGCGGACTGGAGATCCGCACCGCCCGGTCCACCGACGGAAAGGCCCAACGCCGCGTCGTGAGCATCCGAGGCGACGATCAGGACCCGTTCAGCGACGGCTATCTGTGCCCCAAAGGCGTGGCGCTGAAAGATCTGCATGAAGACCCCGATCGCCTGCGCCAGCCGATGCGCCGCGAGCCCGACGGCCGCTTCGTGCCAATCAGCTGGGCCCAGGCCTTCGACGAGATCCACCGCCGCCTGCCCGCCCTGCGCCAAGCCTACGGGCCGGACGCAGTAGGCCTGAGCATCGGCAACCCGGCCTCTCACAAGATCGGTCTGTTCAGCTACTTCCCAGGCCTGGCCCGCGCGCTGGGCACCCGCAACATCTTCTCCGCCTCCACCCTGGACCAGATGCCCAAGCAACTGGCCTGCGGCTGGATGTACGGGCACTGGCTGAGCGTGCCGGTGCCAGACCTGCCCCGCAGCGACCTGCTCATCATCCTCGGCGCCAATCCGGCGGTCAGCAATGGCAGCCTCTGGACGGTGCCCGACTATCGCGGCAAGGCCAAAGCCATGCGTGCCCGCGGCGGCCGCATCATCGTCATCGACCCGCGCTTCACCGAGACCGCCCAGGCGGCCGATGCGCACCATGCCATCCGCCCCGGTGGCGACGTCTTCCTGCTGCTGGGCATGCTGCACACGCTGTTTGAGGAAGACCTGGTGCGGCCCGGCCGTCTGAGCGACCACCTGAGTGGCCTCGACGAAGTGCGCGCCCTGGCGGCCAACTTCCCGCCCGCCGCCTGTGCGCCGCAAGCTGGTCTGTCCGAAGCGGTCATCCGCCAGCTGGCGCGTGACCTGGCCGGAGCCCGAAGCGCCGCGCTCTACGGCCGCATCGGCACCTGCACCCAGCGCTTCGGCACGATCAACAGCTGGCTGATCGACCTGCTCAACATCCTCACCGGCCACCTGGACAGCCCCGGCGGCCTGATGTTCCCCAAGGCAGCGGCCTTTGCCGCCAATACCCTGGGGCGACCCGGCCAGGGCAAGGGCGTGACGACAGGCCGCCGACACAGCCGCGTCAGCCATGCACCGGAAGTGATGGGCGAGCTGCCCATCAGTTGCCTGTCAGAAGAAATCGAGACGCCCGGTGACGGCCAGATCCACGCACTGATCACCGTGGCCTGCAATCCAGTGCTGTCCGCCCCGAACGGCGCCCGGCTGTCCCGCGCCCTCGAAGGCCTGGACTTCATGATCAGCCTGGACCCCTACATCAACGAGACCACCCGGCATGCCCACCTGATCCTGCCGCCGCCGTCCCCGCTGGAGGACTGGCACTACGACCAGGTGTTTGCGCAGCTCTCGTGGCGCAACCACGCGCGGTGGTCGGGCCCGGTGTTCACCCGCGAGGCGGGGTCCGATGCTCCACCCTCCGACGCCCACGCCGAATGGCAGACGCTGCTGCGCCTGACCGCCATCGTCAACGGCCAGGGCCCGGATGCGGACCTGCAGGCGCTGGATGACCAGATGCTGATGACCGAGCTGCGCCGCAGTGCCGGCGACCGCGCAGCGGAATGCATGTCGCTGCTCGAGGGGGGCAGCGGCCCGGCCCGCTGGCTGGACCTGGCCCTGCGCACCGGCCCCTATGGCGACGGATTCGGCCACCAGCCCGAGGGACTGACGCTGGCCAAGGTCCGCGCCGCGCCGCACGGCATCGACCTGGGTCCGCTGACGCCCCGCATTCCGGAGCTGCTGCGCACGCCGTCCGGCCGCATCGAACTGGCGCCGCCGGCCCTGCTGGCCGAACTGCCGACGGTGCAGGCCGCACTGCAGCGCCCGCTCACCCACGAGCTGCTGCTGATCGGCCGACGCGAGACCCGCAGCAACAACAGCTGGATGCACAACCTGCCAGTGCTGGCCAAGGGCAAGGAGCGCTGCACGCTGCTGATCCATCCTGACGACGCCGCCCGCGTCGGCCTGAGCGCCGGCCAGACGGCACGTCTTGGCAATGCCCGCGGTAGCGTGCTGGCCCAGGTGGAACTCAGCGAGACCATGCGGCCCGGCGTGGTGAGCCTGCCGCATGGCTGGGGCCATGACCTGGCGGGTACGCAGCTTCAGGTGGCCGCCCAGCATCCGGGCGTCAACATGAACCTGCTGCTGGATGAAGACGACCGGGACCCGGTGTCCGGCACCTCGGTGCTGTCCGGCGTGCCGGTGCGTCTCAGCGCGGCGGAAAGCGGCCCGACAGCAAGCCACTGACCAGTTCCAGATGGTGCATCAGCTGCCACTGGCGGGCCAGGGCCTGGGTGGGCGGCACGCCGCGAATGTGGCAGCTGACGAAGCGGCGCACCGCCTCGGTAGGGCCAAAGCAGGCATCGCGGCGGTCCAGCGCCTGGTGGAACTGCTGCAAGGCCCGCACGAAGCGGGCCTCCGCCAGACGCTGCGGCGGGAACTGCCGCTCCGCCACGAAGAACTCCAGGCAGAGCGCCCGGTCCATCGGCCCGCCGATCTGGTGAAAGCTCAGATGGAAGCAGCCGGTCGGTCCGCCGCCCGGATGCGGCAGCGACGGCAGGCAGGTGTAGTCCGAAAACCCCGGCCCGCCCACTTCCAGAAAGCGTGACACTGCATCGGAGAAGAACCGGCGCTCCTGCAAGAAGCCGCCCAGCCCCACCCGCTTGAGCGCATCGGGCATGCTGGCATCCAGCGGCTCCACCCACACCACCGGCGTCGGTGCCAGCTGCTCGCGCAGCGCGGTCGAGCACGGGCCGTGCTTGAGGAACACCCGCCCCACATGCAGCTCCTTCAGCGCGTCATACAGATGCATCAGGGACTGCGGCTCCTCCGCCATCACCACCCCCACCACCTGGCCTGCAAAACTCTGCGCAAACAGCCGGACCACTTCCAGCGTCACGCCGCCATGCAGCAGCAGGGTCGGACACAGATGCTTGCGCGGCTGGATTGACGCCATCAGATGCCGCCCCCAGCTCAGCGCCGGGGCCGCGCCCACGCCGTCGAATTCCTGCAGCATCGGATTGACCACCATCCATACCGGCAGGCCCTCGTCCTCGCAGGCCTGCAGCGTGTGAGTGAGCGAGGCCAGCACATGCCGGACTGGCTCGATCACCGGCTGAACACAAGCATCAGCGGCCAACAGCGGAACTGACTGGCGCAAGGCCAGCATTTCCTTCTGCATGCCGTGGAGATAAGGAAAGTACATGGGATCGCCACAAGTCACCAAGGGCGCTGATGATGCAGAGAGCCGATGCGCTCGTCAGCCATTGCGCTTGCTACGTTGCGTTGAATCAAGCTAGCAAATGCGATCCCAATAGCGGCTAGAGATCCACAACAATTAGTAGTGGAGCGGCCTGAAGAACTGAGCCAAGGCCGCGAGTTGGCGATGCGGTGTCGCCATGAAAAACGGCATCGGCCGCTGCTGCGAACCGATGCCGTCTGGGGGGCTGCGCTTTGCAGCGCTTTGCAGCGCTCTGCCGTGCCCTGCCGTGCTCTGTCGTGCTTTTAGCGGGCGCTCTTGGCGTCCTGCTGAGCCGGTGCCGGCTCAGTACCGCCGCCCAGCACCTTGTAGAGCTGGACCTGGTTCTGCAGATGCGCCAGACGCACCTGCAAAGCCGACTGCTGCGCGGCGAAGCTGGAGCGCTGCGCATCAAGCAGGTCCAGGTTGGACGCAGCGCCGTTGCGATAGCTCAGCTCCACCAGTTGCAGACGCGAGGCTTCGGCCTCGGCCTGGGCATCCTGGGCGCGCAGTTGCTCGTCCAGCGTCGCACGACCGGCCAGTGCATCGGACACTTCCTTGAAGGCGGTCTGCACCGCCTTCTCGTAGTTGGCCACGGCAATCTCGCGATTGGCCTTGGCTGCATCCAGGTTGTTGCGGTTCTTGCCGAAGTCGAACAGCGGCATCAGGGCGGTGCCGCTGATGCTCCAGGCGCTGCGCTTGAACAGGTCGGACAGCGCATTGCTGGCGGTGCCGGCGCTGGTGGTCAGCGAGATGCTCGGGAAGAACGCGGCACGGGCCACGCCGATGTTGGCTTCCGCCGCCACCAGCTGCTGCTCGGCCTGACGCACGTCCGGACGCTCGATCAGCACCTCGGACGGCAGCCCGGCCATGAGCGCGCCCATGGTCTGGCTGCTGAGCGGCTGCGCAGCCGCCAGCGTGTCCGGCAGCGGCTGGCCCACCAGCAGGGTCAGGCTGTTCAGGTCCTGCATGCGGGTGCGCTGCAGCTGGGCCAGCGTGGCCCGGGCCGATTCATAGGACGACTGCGCGGTGTTCAGGTCCAGCTTGGACGAGGCGCCGTTGTCGAACTTGAGCTGGGTCAGGCGCAGGCTGTCCTGGCGGGTGGCCACGGTCTGCTCGGTCAGCTTGAGCAGCTCGTCGTCCGCCTGCACCGCCAGGTAGGCGGTGGCCACGCTGGAGATCAGCGAGATGCGGGCGGTGCGAGCCGCTTCGGCGGTCGCCAGATAGCTGGCAAACGAGGCCTCGCTCGTGTTCTTCAAGCGGCTGAACAGATCCAGCTCATAGGCATTGATCTGCAGGCCGGCCTGATAGGTGCTGACCACGCGGGTGTCGCCGTTGGTGGTCTGCGGACCCCGCGTGCCGGTGAAGCCGGCATTGATGGTCGGCCAGCGGTTGGCGGACGCCACACCGGCCTGGGCACGGGCCACTTCCACATTCAGAAGGGCCACGCGCAGGTCGCGGTTGTTCTTCAGCGCCAGGCTGATCAGCTCACGCAGACGGGCGTCGTGGAAGAACTGCTCCCACTGCAGCTGGGCGGCGGCCTGGGCACCCGGCGCTTCCGCGCCCGGGCCCTGGGGCCACTGACCCGCCACCGGCGCCTGCGGACGCTGATGGTCCGGCGCCAGGTTGATGCAGCCGGTCAATGCCAGGGCCGCAACGGCCGAGGCCAGGACGGTCAAACTGTTTTTGATCATTCGAATTCTCCGTGGGGCCCCGGCTCGCGCCGGGGCTCGCAACGTTCATCACACGCCGTCGGCGTTCTTGGCATTGGTGCCATCGAGCTCATGCGCATACATCTTGCGCTGGCGGTCGCTGCCCTTGAAGAAGCGGCGCACCACCAGGAAGAAGACCGGCACGAAGATCACCGCCAGCAGCGTCGCGGTGATCATCCCGGACAGCACGCCGGTACCGATCGCACGCTGGCTGGCCGAGCCGGCGCCGGAGGCGAAGAACAGCGGCGTCACGCCCAGGATGAAGGCCAGCGAGGTCATGATGATCGGACGGAAGCGCAGGTGCGCCGCTTCGAGAATGGATTCCACCAATCCCTTGCCCTGCGCCTGCAGGTCTTTCGCGAACTCGATGATCAGGATGGCGTTCTTCGCGGACAAGCCGATGATGGTGATCAGGCCCACCTTGAAGTAGACGTCGTTGGGCATGCCGCGCAGCGTGGCGCCCGCCAGCGCACCCAGCAGACCCAGCGGCACCACCAGCAGCACGGCCAGCGGGATCGACCAGCTCTCATACAGCGCAGCCAGGCAGAGGAACACCGCCAGCAGCGAGAACGCCAGCAGGATGGTGGCCTGCGAGCCGGACAGCTGTTCCTCGCGGGACAGACCGGTCCACTCGAAGCCGATGCCCGGCGGCAGCTTGGCGATCATGCCTTCCAGTTCCTTGATGGCCTGACCGGTGGACGCGCCCGCAGCCGCATCACCGGCCAGGCGCATCGCCGGATAGCCGTTGTAGCGGGTGGCCTGCATCTGGCCGGTGATCCAGCGGCTGGTGGCAAAGGCGGACATCGGCACGGCCTTGCCGCTGCCGTTGTTCACATTCAGCGCCAGCACGTCTTCCGGCGTCATGCGCTTGGGCGCATCCGCCTGCACCACCACCCGCTGCATGCGGCCGGCGCTGGGGAAGTCGTTCACATAGGCCGAGCCCAACTGGGTGCCGAGCGTGGCTGCAATGGTGCTGTAGTTGATGCCCAGTGCCTGCGCCTTGGCCCGGTCGATGTCGATCTGCAGCTGCGGCGCATCTTCCAGACCGTCCGGACGCATGCCGGTGATGATCTTGCTCTGCGCGGCCATGCCCATCAGCTGATTACGGGCGGCCAGCAGGGCCTCGTGGCCGAGGCCGCCGCGGTCCTGCAGACGCAGGGCGAAGCCGGTGGCGTTGCCCAGTTCCGGGATCGGGGGCGGCGACAGCGGGAAGATGAAGGCGTCGCGCACGCCGCCCATCATCGCGCCGAAGACGCGGCCGGCCACGGCGCTGGCGCTGTGCTCGGCGCCCTTGCGCTCTTCCCACGGCTTCAGCGGCACGAACACCAGTGCGGCGTTCTGACCCTGGCCGGAGAAGGAGAAGCCGATCACGCCGATGGTGTCGGCCACTTCCGGCTGCTTGTGCAGGAACTGCTCGACAGCGGCCACGGCGGCTTCGGTCCGGTTGGACGTCGCACCCGGGGGCAGCTGCACGTTGACGATCAGGTAACCCTGGTCTTCATTGGGCAGGAAGGAAGTGGGCATGCGCACATACAGCCAGCCCACCACCGCCACGATGGCGACAAAGGCCACCATCATGCTGGGGCTGCGCTTGAGCAGTCGCGACACCCAGCCCTCATAGCCCTTGGCCGTGCGGGAGAAGCTGCGGTTGAACCAGCCGAAGAAGCCGCGCTTTTCGTGATGGTGACCGGCATCCACCGGCTTGAGCAGCGTGGCGCACAGGGCCGGCGTGAGCGACAGGGCCATCAGGGCCGACAGCGCCATCGAGGCCACCATCGCCAGCGAGAACTGGCGATAGATGTTGCCCACCGAGCCGGCGAAGAAGGCCATCGGCACGAACACCGCGATCAGCACCGTGGTGATGCCGATGATGGCGCCCGAGATCTGGCCCATGGCCTTCTTGGTGGCCTCGCGGGGGGACAAGCCCTCCTCGCTCATGATCCGCTCGACGTTCTCCACCACCACGATGGCATCGTCCACCAGAATACCGATGGCCAGCACCATGCCGAACAGCGTCAGCACGTTGATGGAGAAGCCCATGGCCAGCATGATGCCGAAGGTGCCCAGCAGCGCCACCGGCACCACCAGCGTCGGGATCAGCGTGTAGCGCCAGTCCTGCAGGAAGAGGAACATCACCAGGAACACCAGGATGATGGCCTCGACCAGGGTCTCGACCACTTGCGAGATCGAGATCTTCACAAACTTGGACGAGTCATACGGCACCGCGTATTCCACGTTGCCCGGGAAGAACTTCTTGAGCTCTTCCATGCGCTGCTTCACCGCGGTGGCGGTGCCCAGCGCATTGCCGGTGGGCGAGAGCTGAATGCCGATACCGGTGGACGGCTTGCCGTTCAGGCGGGCGTAGGTGGAATAGCTCTGGCCACCCAGTTCGATGCGGGCCACGTCCTTGAGCTTGACGGTGGAGCCGTCGGTGTTGGCGCGCAGGACGATGTTCTCGAACTGCTCCTTGTTCTCCAGCTGACCCTTGACCACGATGGTGGCCGACATGGTCTGGCTGGTGGTGTTCGGACGATCGCCCAGCACACCGGCCGGCACCAGCGCGTTCTGCGCGGAGATGGCGGTGTTGACTTCGGTCGGCGTCAGATTGAACGACAGCATCTTGGCCGGATCCAGCCAGATGCGCATCGCGCGCTCGGAACCGAACAGCTGCGCCTGACCGACGCCCGGCACCCGCTGAATTTCCGGAACGATGTTGCGGGCGGCATAGTCGCCCAGCGCGATCGGGTCCATCGAACCGTCCTTGGAGGCCAGCGTGACGAACAGCAGGAAGTTGGAGCGGGACTTGTCCACCTTCACGCCCTGCTGCGTCACCGCCGACGGCAGTCGGGGTTCGGCGCGCGACAGGCGGTTCTGGATTTCCACCTGCGCCAGGTCGATGTTGGTGCCGGACTCGAAGGTCACGGTGATCGTGCCCGTGCCGTTGGCCTGGCTGACCGACTCCATGTAGGCCAGCCCTGGCGCACCGTTGAGCTCCTGTTCAATGACGGAGATCACCGCCTCGTCCAGGGTCTTGGCCGATGCACCCGGGTAGACCACGCTCACCACCAGGGACGGTGGCGCGACGGTGGGGTACTGCGCCACCGGCAGCTGGGTGACGGCGACTCCGCCGAACACCAGGATGAACAGTGCGATCACCCACGCAAAGATGGGGCGATCAATAAAAAAACGTGCCATGTCTTGAATCCTTCCTGAGCGTCAGGGCTCAGTGGCTGGCGGCCGAGGCGCCCGCGGGGGCACCACTGGCGGCGCTGGCCGGCGTGAAGGGCACCGGATTGACCGGCGCGCCCGGCACCATCATCTTCTGGAAGCCGTCGGCGATGACCTTCTCACCGGTCTTCAGACCGTCGGTCACCACCCACTGGTTGCCGACGGCATTGCCGATGCGGACCTTGCGGGGCTGCGGCTTGTTGTCGGCGCCGACGACCAGCACGGTGTCGCCGTCGCTGCCGCGGGTGACCGCCTGCTGCGGCAGCAGGATGGCCGAGGGCAGCTCCGCCTGGGCCAGGCGCACGCGCACATACTGGCCGGGCAGCAGGCTGTTGTCCGGATTCGGCACCTCGGCACGCAGCGTTACCTGGCCGGAGGTGCTGTCCACCGTCAGGTCGGTGAACAGCAGCTTGCCAGGACGGCTGTAAACCGTGCCGTCATCCATCACCACCTGCACCTGGGCGGCACCGCTGCCGGCGCTGCGCAGCTGGCCACTGGCCATGGCGCGGCGCAGGTTCTGCACTTCGTTGGCCGACTGGGTGAAGTTCACATAGACGCTGCTGACCTGCTGGATCAGGGCCAGTTGGGTGGCCTCGGACGAGCTGACCAGCGCGCCTTCGGTGACCATCGCGCGGCCGATGCGGCCGGAGATCGGCGCCGTCACGCGGGCATAGTCCAGGTTCAGCTTGGCCTGCACGACCGCAGCCTTGGCGGCAGCGACGTCGGCAGCAGCCGACTTGGCGGTCGCCACCGAGGTGATGTAGTCCTGCTGGCTGATGGCCTTGGCATCGGCCAGCGGCTTGTTGCGTTCCGCCTGGGCATTGGCCTGGGCATAGTTGGCCTCAGCCTTGGCCACGTTGGCATTGGCGCTGTCCAGCGCGGCCTGGTAGGGGGCCGGATCGATCTGGAACAGCGGCTGACCGGCCTTGACTTCCGCGCCTTCGGTGAAGAGACGCTTGAGCACGATGCCGGTGGCGCGGGCCCGCACTTCGGCAGTGCGCAGCGCCTCCACCCGGCCGGGCAGCTCGCTTTGCAGCGCCACGGCCTGGGTACCCACCGTGACCACGCCCACCTGGGCGGGCGGCATGCCACCGCCCTTGCCGGCACCGGCGGCCTGTTCATCCTTGCCGCAAGCGGTCAGGACGGCGGCCAGCGAGACCACCAGGGGCAGCAGATAGAGCACGCGGGCATGGGCCGACTGGCCAGGGCGGGCCGCCCCTGGTTGTTCTTGCGACTGAGGGAAGGACATCACGATGGGTTTCCTCTTGTGGATCAGGGGGGGCTTGTTGGTGTTTTTACGGATCGTTTTCAGCGTCGGCGCATCATCGGCAAAGGTCGATCCTTGCGCAATGTCGTCCGCGACCGCCGGGAGTATATACATACATTCACGCATGTATGTTTCCCCCCATACAATGCCGGCCATGGCCCGCCGAACCAAACAAGAAGCCCAGGAGACCCGCACCCGCCTGCTGGACGCAGCTGAACAGCTGTTCCACGAGCGGGGCGTCTCCCGCACATCGCTGCAGGACATTGCCCAGGCAGCGGGCGTGACGCGCGGCGCGGTCTACTGGCACTTCGAGGACAAGGTCCAGTTGTTCGACGCCATGATGCAGCGCGCCACCATGCCGCTGGAGGAAGGCATCGAGGCGGCCACCTCCCCCTCGCCGGATCGGCCGCTGGAGGACCTGCGCCTGGGGCTGCTGAACGTGTTTCACTGCACCGTGAACAATGCCCGCACCCGCCGGGCCTTCGAAATCGCCAACCTGCGGGTGGAGTTCGTCGGGGAGCTGACCAGCATTCTGGAACGCAAGGTCGCGGCTCATCGCGACTGGACCCTGCACAACCGCAGCGCCTTCGAGCGGGCGATTGCGCTGGGCCAGTTGCCGGCCGACCTGGACACGCAGCGGGCGGCCATCGGCCTGATGGCGCTGGTAGGCGGGCTGCTGCACCACTGGATGCTGGACCCGGAATCCTTCGACCTGGTGGAACTGGGCCAGGCCCAGCTGGAACACTATCTGTCGAGTCTGGCGGTGCCGGTGGCCAACCGCTTCCCGGCGCTGACCGAGGCCGAACGCCACACCCTGGGCCGTCAGGCGGTCTGCGAGACCATCCGGGCGCGCACTGATGCCGATGCCGATGCCGATGCAGCCGCGCAGGATCCCGCCCAAACCCAGTCGAAAGCCCTGGATTTGTGAGGTCTCCCCTGGGGTGAACCCCGAGGACCGGCGACAATGCCCGGTTAACCCCGCCGAGCCGCCGCCGTGTCCGCCATCCTGCCTCCCACCTCCTCGCCTGCATCCGCCAAGAGTTCTGGCCAGAAGTCCGGTCAAAAAACTGCTGCAGCATCGGGTGCCAAGGCCCTGACTGCTTACCGGCCGTTCTGGGCGAAGCGCTTCGGCCCGGCCCCCTTCCTGCCGATGTCGCGGGAAGAGATGAACCAGCTCGGCTGGGACAGCTGCGACATCATCATCGTCAGCGGCGACGCCTATGTGGACCATCCCAGCTTCGGCATGGCGGTGATCGGTCGCACGCTCGAGGCGCAGGGCTTTCGCGTGGGCATCATTGCGCAGCCGGACTGGCAGTCGGCCGACCCCTTCCGCGCGCTGGGCAAACCGAATCTGTTCTTTGGCGTGGCGGCCGGCAACATGGATTCGATGATCAACCACTACACGGCTGATCGCAAAATCCGCTCGGACGACGCCTACACGCCGGGTGGCGAAGCCGGCAAGCGGCCGGACCGGGCCACGCTGGTCTACACCCAGCGCTGCAAGGAAGCCTACAAGGACGTCCCGGTGATCATCGGCGGCATCGAGGCCTCGCTGCGCCGCATCGCCCACTACGACTACTGGCAGGACAAGGTCCGCCGCAGCATTTTGGTGGACTCCAAGGCCGACCTGCTGGTGTATGGGAATGCCGAGCGGGCCATCATCGAGATCGCCCATCGGCTGGCGCAGAAGAAACCCATCGAATCCATCACCGACGTGCGCGGCACCGCCTTCATGCGTCGGCCGGATGATGCGTCGCTGGACGGCTGGTTTGAGATCGACTCCACCGAAGTGGACGCGCCCGGTAAGGTCGAGGCGCTGATCAACCCCTACATGACCACCGAGGAGGTGGCGGCCGACCAAGGCACGGACTGCGCCAAGCAGCAGTCCCAGGCAGCCACGCCTGCCGCTGCTACTGCTGCAGTAGCAGGCACGGCACCCACCGATGCAGCCCAGGCCGCCAGCCCCGTCTCCGCCGCCATGCCGGAGGTCAAGCCGATCCGCATCGTCCGCCAGCCGATGGCCCGCACCGGCCAGGACGGCCGCGCCCTGGTCACCCCGAAAGAGCGCACCGTCATCCGCCTTCCCGCGTATGAGAAGGTCAAGAGCGACCCGGTGCTGTACGCCCATGCCAACCGCGTGCTGCACCTGGAGACCAATCCGGGCAATGCGCGCGCGCTGGTGCAGCGGCATTCCTCCAGCGGCGTGGACCGGGACGTCTGGCTGAACCCGCCCCCCATCCCGCTGACCACGGCGGAGATGGATCACGTTTTCGACCTCCCCTACGCCCGCAGCCCCCATCCCCGCTATGCCGACGAGCAGGGCGGCCATGACGGCAGCACCAAGATCCCGGCGTGGGAGATGATCCGTTTCTCGGTGAACATCATGCGCGGCTGCTTCGGCGGCTGCACCTTCTGCTCCATCACCGAGCACGAGGGCCGGGTCATCCAGAGCCGCAGCGAGGACTCGATCATTCGCGAGATCGAGGACATCCGCGACAAGGTCAAGGGCTTCACCGGCATCATCTCCGACCTGGGCGGCCCGACCGCCAACATGTGGCACATCGGCTGCAAGAGCCCCGAGATCGAGGCTGCCTGCCGCAAGCCCAGCTGTGTCTATCCCGGCATCTGCCCCAACCTGCACACCGACCACGGCCCGCTCATCAAGCTGTATCGCCGTGCGCGCGGCCTGCGGGGGGTCAAGAAGATCCTGATCGGGTCCGGCCTGCGCTACGACCTGGCCATCGAATCTCCGGAATACATCCAGGAGCTGGTCACCCACCACGTGGGCGGCTATCTCAAGATCGCGCCGGAGCACACCGAAGGCGGGCCGCTGTCCAAGATGATGAAGCCCGGCATCGGCACCTACGACCGCTTCAAGCAGCTGTTTGAACAGGCCAGCGCGGCCGCCGGCAAGAAGCAGTATCTGATTCCCTACTTCATTGCGGCCCACCCCGGCACGGCGGACGAGGACATGATGAACCTCGCGCTCTGGCTCAAGCGCAATGGCTTCCGCGCCGACCAGGTGCAGACCTTCTATCCCAGCCCGATGGCCACGGCCACGGCCATGTACCACTCCGGCAAGAATCCGCTGAAGAAGGTGACCCGGGACAGCGAGGCGGTGGACATCGTCAAGGGTGAGCGCCGCCGCCGTCTGCACAAGGCCTTCCTGCGCTACCACGACCCCAACAACTGGCCACTGCTGCGCGAGGCGCTCAAGGAGATGGGACGGGCGGACCTGATCGGCAACGGCAAGCACCACCTGATCCCGACCTTCCAGCCGGCCACCGATGGCGGGTATGAATCGGCGCGTCGGAAGAATTCGACGCAGGCGGGACAGAAGACGGCGCCGAACAAGCCGCGCGCCGGTCAGATCCTGACCCAGCACACCGGCTTGCCACCGCGCGAGACCGGCGCGGCCAAGCGGCCCGTCGCTGGCACCTCCACGGGCGCGCGCTCAGGCGTGCAAGCGACGGCTCGCGCGGGCGCTCAAGCGTCGGCCCGCACGAGTGCTCAGGCGCCGAAGCGAGCAGAAAACGCGCAGGGCAGTCGGTCCGCAAGTGGTGCGCCGCAGCGCAGCGGTGCCGCTCAGCGCGGAGGCGTTCCCGATCGCAGTGCAGCCCCGCAACGCAGCGGTGCCACCCAACGCAGCGGCGGCATCAAGCGCGGCCGTCCCTGATCAGCAGGGACGCGCCGTGCCTCACCGCGCCTGATCTGAGCCGTCCTGGGACTGGCCACGTGCCGGTCGGACGAAGCGCCAGATCCGGCGCGCCACCGCCAGCCAGGTCCACAAGCGGGCCAGCCGCCCGGACTTGCCGAGCAGACGGGCCAGCCCGATGAGCCCGCCAATGCCGCCCAAGGCGCCCAGCGCCTTCCAGGCCTTGGGCAGGCTGCGCATCAGGCGCCACACGCCCTGTGCACGGTCGGCCCATTGCAGCGGCTGTTCCATCGCGTGCACATCCTGGGCCAGTTGCACCCGCAGCTCAGCACTGCGCAACTGAAGATCGAGCTGTCGCAGCTTCAACCGCTGCTGCATGGCACGCCACATCAGCCGGCCTCCGTATCACCCAGCGCGCGGGCATCGCGGGCCAGTTCGGCCAGGCTGGCACCAAAGGGGTCGCCTTCGGCCAGTTGGCGCTTGGCCCATTGCCAGCTCAGCACCGCCGCCAGCGCCATCACCAAGCCCAGGGCCAGTCCCAGCGGGGCCCGCCAGGTATCCGGCACCCACAGCAGTGCGGCAAAGACCAGCATCAGCAATGAGGCCACGCCCAGCAGCAGCGCCAGCAGCAGACCGGTCAGGGCGGCAAACAGGCGCAACAACTGGGACTGGAGCTCCACGCCCAACAACTCCAGACGCACCCGCGCCAGCGACAAAGTGCGGACGGCCATCCGGCGCAATCGGTCGGCCAGATTCAGCTCCTGCGACTCCATGTGACTTTCTCCTCGTCCTCGACCGTGTCACCCTACCACTGAATCGGGGGAAACGATGGCGTACAAGCCACATCGGCAGGGGAGGCTTGGGCTAAAGTCAAGGCAACGTCTTGCGCCGCCGCGCATGGGCGTCACGACAAGGTTTCTCAATGTCTGATCGCCAGCATCCGTCGAACTCTGCCGTCGTCGAGGACGACGACGTGCTGCAGTTTCTGGACGACCCGGACACGAGCCGCGAGACCCCGCCCACGGCCCGGCCCTGGCGGGTGCTCATCGTGGACGACGACACCGACGTCCACAAGGCCACCGAACTGGCCATGCAGGGCCTGATGGTCGAAGGCCAGCCGCTGAGCTTCCTGCATGCCCGATCGGCCCTGGAGGCCCGTCGCCTGCTGGCCCGCGAGCACGACATCGCCGTGGTCCTGCTGGACGTGGTGATGGAATCCGACGACGCCGGATTGCAGCTGGTGCGCTACATCCGGGACGAACTCCAGCTCAGCGCCATCCGCATCGTGCTGCGCACCGGCCAGCCGGGTTATGCGCCGGAGATCGAGACGATCCAGGCCTATGACATCAACGACTACAAGACCAAGTCGGAGCTGACCCGCACGCGCCTGTACACGGTGCTGACTGCGGCCATCCGCTCCTACCGCCAGATCCGCGCGCTGGAAGCCAGCCGCGAAGGCATGGAAATGATCGTGGAGGCCAGTGCGGAGCTGGGCCGGCTGCGCGGCATGCAGAGCTTCGCCGAAGGGGTCATCACCCTGCTGAGCGCGCTGCTGGGCACCCTGCCTGACGGACTGGTGTGCGTGCAGAGCGAAACCGACCCCAGCGGCGAAGCCCGGGTCATTGCCGCTGCAGGCCAGTACGGCTCGCTGCTGAACCGTCCGCTGCGGCATCTTCCCGTGCAGCGGGTGCGGCAACTGCTCACCCGTGCGTTCGAGCAGTCGGACCATCTGCATGAGGACGGCTGCACCGTCATGTACTTCGGGCTGCCCAATGGGCGGGCCATGGCGGTGCTGGTGGAAGTGCCGCGTCCGCTGGAGGACCTGGACCAGCAACTGCTGCGGGCCTTCAGCTCCAACATTGCAGCCGGCTTCGAGAACGTGGTGCTTTACGGCCAGCTCTCCGACCAGGCCTACAACGATCCGCTGCTGCAACTGCCCAATCGCACCCGGTTCATCGAGGTGCTGGAGCAGAACCTCAAGTCGCCGGACGGCATCACGCTGGCGCTGATCGACCTGGACGACTTTGCCGACATCAACGATGCATTCGGCCATCGCTTCGGTGACCAGGTGCTGCAGGCGGTCACGCTTCGCATGGCGGGCCAACTGGGGCACAGCACCGCCATGGCGCGGATCTCATCGAATGCATTTGGTCTGCTCGGGCCGGAAGAACTGGTCAATGGGGACCGCATTGCAGAGCTGTTCCAGGAACCGTTCACCGTCTCGGGTGAACGTTTGCAGCTCAGTGCCACCACCGGTCTGGTGAGGCTGGCGGAATCCAGGGCCCTGGGTTCGGAGCTGCTGCTGGATGCGCAGATTGCGCTGAAGCGAGCCAAGGCCATCAATCGAGGCGCCTCGCAATACTTCCATGCCGAAATGGGCATCGATGCGCGTGAGCGCTTCAAGCTGCTCAAGGGGCTGCGGGCCAGCTTCGAGGAGCGGCGCCTGTTCGTGGTCTACCAGCCGCAGGTGGAGCTGGCGACGCAGAAGGTGATTGGTGCGGAGGCGCTGCTGCGCTGGCGCACGTCGGACGGCCAGTTCGTGCCGCCTGACCAGTTCATTCCCCTGGCGGAGCAGTCGGGCCTGATTGTCCCGATCGGCGAATTTGTGCTGCGCACCGCCTGTTTCCAGATTGCCCAATTGCGCCGCAATGGATTCAGCGACTTCCGCATTGCGGTGAACATCTCGCTGGCGCAGTTCCGTCATCCCGGCTTCATTGATTCCATTCGGCGTGCGCTGACGGATGCCGAGATTCCGGGCTCGGCCCTGGAGCTTGAGATTACCGAGTCCATGGCCATGGAAGAGGTGTCCACGGTGATGCGGGTTCTGGCGGAGATTCGCAGCACGGGCGCCACGGTGGCAATTGATGACTTTGGAACGGGCTTCTCGTCCCTGAGCCAGTTGCGCCGCCTGGATGTGGAGCGCCTGAAGATTGACCGCGCCTTTGTGCACGAAGCGCAAAGCAGCGCCGCCGGCGCAACCATTGCGCAGCTGGTGGTGAACCTGGGCCGCAGCCTGGGCATGCGCGTGGTGGCCGAGGGCATCGAGACGGAAGAGCAGCGCCAGCATCTGCTCGCGCTGGGCTGCCATGAAGGCCAAGGCTGGCTCTTCGCCCGCCCGATGCCGGCCGACCAGCTCGAAGACTGGATCAAGAGATAGGCCCGCCAGTCGCGTTCGCGACTGGGGGCCCGATCTCAGCGGCGGGAGATCAGCAGGCCCAGCAGGAGGCCAACACCAGCGGCCACGCCGATGGATTCCCAGGGGTTGGTGTGCACGTATTCGTCGGTGGCCCGGCCCGCCGCCTTGGCGCGGTCAATGGCGGCCGACTGGAAGTCGCCCAGGCTGCCCTTGGCGCGGTCCAGCGTGGCCTGCACGCGGGCGCGCAGCTCCGACGCCGTGGCGCTGGTCTGGTCCGACGTCGCGCGCAGCAGCGATTCAGCGTCCGTCACCACCTGGTGCAGATCCGCCAGCAGACGGTCGGAAGGATTCTTGGCCATGCTTATTCTCCTGTTCGTTGAGTTGCTGTTGCACGGATTCCAACAAGGAATCCCGAGAACCTGATTCACACCGCTCGCACCACGTCCTGCGTGCTCATGGTGTCTTGTACGTCGTTCCGGCCCCGCGCGGCAAGTCAGTCCCGATCCCTGACCCCACTGCACGGGCATCACCCGAACGGTTATTGATTTTGGTCATGCACCGGATCGAGATCCTGCACCAAAAAATAACCCTCACGCTGTTGTCCTGTCACCCGCAATACCTGTCCCTCCAGCGCCTCCAGCACCGGGTCCCGGATCGGATGTCCCCCCTGCCTGCGCAGAAGCACCCGCTGCCCGTCCTCCAGTGCCAGCAGCAGCGCCGGCCTTTCGCTTTTGCTGCCACGGTCCATCACCTCACGAACCAGCCGCCCGAGCAAGCAGGTCCGGCCGTCCGACCCCGGAGACATCTCAGCGGGCATGCATGCGCCTCACATGCAGGAGCGCTCCGTCCTGCTCGGTCACGACGAGCGCCAGCAGGCGCGCCGCATTCCATCCCTTGAACACATGGACCTGCCGAAGCCCCGGTGCGCCGGCGACCCGATAACTGACCCGGCTGCAGGTGGCCGGGGACAGCCCCGACTCCTTCAGCATCGGCGCAATGGCCGCCAGCACCGCCGACGACGGCGGCTGATCGCTGGACTTCAAAGAGGGCAAGGCGCGTGCCAGGTAACGTCCGTCGCGCTCCAGCTTCTCCCGGCGCAGGCCGCGCACACCGCGGTCCTGCACCGTGGCGAAGGCCTTGCGGAAGGCTTTGGTGCGGCTCAGTGCATGGGCCGCGAAGGTCACCGGCTGCAGCGACGGGTCGCCCAACAGATAGAACTGGCCCAGGGTCTTGAGATCCATCGGATCCAGATGGGTGCGTTCACCAGCAAACTTCTGACGCGCCTCCAGCAAGGCACGCCCGGTCGAGGCGCCGGACAGCACCCGCTGCAGAAAATACTGGCACAGCAGGTCCGCCGAGCCGTTGCCCTCGCTCGGACCGTAGGCGATGGTGGTGCTGCCCAGGAAGGCGGTGGCGCCGTCGCCCAGATAGCGCAGGGCGATCGGCCATTGGCCGTCGGCCAGCGCCGGGTCGAAGAGTTGCGCCCCATAGCAGCATTCCGCCGCGATCACCGTGCCGGCCGTGATGCGGTCCCGGATCAGAGCGGAGCGATGGGAGACCGGATAGTCGTCCCCCCGCTGGCCGTAGTACTCCGGCATGTCCTTCTGCCCATGGCAGTTGATGAAATGCATGCGCGGGGCCAGTTCCGCCTTGGTCCACCGGGGCCCTTCCGGCGGGGAGAGATGCAGCTGATCGGCATGGCCGAAGGTGTTGGTCAGGCTGAGACGCGTCGAGGCCTGCCACACCTCGGCGGACAGACCGAAGCTCTCCAAATAGTTCTCGCGGGGCTGCTCTTTGTGACGGGCCGCGGCACGGATCAGCTGCAGCAGCAGGTCGGGCCGGTTCGCACCCGGCAGGTCGGGCAGCCGGCCCACCACCCGGCTCGGGCCCATGAAGCGGTTGGGATCGGTGCTGTAGGCGGCGTCACAGGCGTAGGGCAGGTCGCTGGGCACCACTGGGTCGCTGTCGCCCAGCTCGCCGCCATGGGCGGGATTGCGCAGCGGCACCATCGGCAACACGTCCGGGCCGCCAAGCAGCATCACGTAGTGCGGGGCGCGGGTCTGCACCAGGGCATCCACCGCCTTCTTCAGCGCACGGGCATCCGCCGGCCCCTGCACCGGCGGCAGGCCGATGGCTTTCATGGGTGCGGTCATGTCGATGGCCAGGAGCTGCGTGTCCAGGCCGCGGCGCTGGTCGGCCGTCACCAGTTGCTTCAGGGCCGCCTCGATGCGGGCCAGTCCTTCGCTTCGGTATTTGCTGCGCAGCGCACCGCGATGCAAGACGATGACTTTGTCCATGGTGTCCTCCCTGTCTGGAAGTCCGATTGTGGACAGGTCGCGATGGCGCCGCAATCGTGGTGCCCGCCGAGCGGCATTCGGCCCCACAATGCATCGCATTGACCCGAGCAGCCTCCAGCAGACCGACCATGCCGGCCTTCGATCTCTTCAAGCGCATCTCCCGAGCCCCGACCAACCCGGCCGCCACGCCGCCCACCCGGCAGTTCGACGTGGCCGACCTCTACCGCGGCGCCATCAGCACCGGTGCCGACGGCGCCGCCGACACGGTGCCGCTGGACGAGAAGCTCCGCCAGGCCTACTTCTGGATCGTCAACCACGCCATCATCAGCCCGCACTACGACATCGAATTCAATGACGGGCCGCCCACCACCTTCACCGTCGGCGACACCCGCCGCACCCTGACGCTCCCGTCCGCGCAGAGTTATTCCAGCTTCATCCTGCTGCCGCTGCTGACCTTCGCCACGCGGCGCAAATGCCTGTTTGTCGGCGGCCCGGGCCGGGGCAAGACCGCCAGTGCCCTGCTGATGGGCGTGCTCGCGGGCTATCCGGTGCGGGATGTGCGCCGCGCCATGCAGCACGGCCATCCGCAGATGACGATTGCCGACCTGCTGGGCAATCCGCTGCCCGGGGACCTGGTCAATGCGCAGCGCATGGAAGATATCCGCATTGCCTGGCGCAGCTGGCTGGGCATGCGGGTGAAGATCGTGGACGAATACAACCGCATTCCCACGCGCACCCAGAGCGCCCTGCTGACGGTGATGGGGGACAACTACGCCGAGATCCTGAACCACCTCTACGAATGCCCGGAATCCGCCTGGTACCTGACCGCCAATGACGACCAGGGCGGCGGCACCTACCAGGTGATCGAGGCTCTGCGCGACCGCATCGACGTGGTGGTGCAGGCCCTGGCCTTCAACCCGCGCTTCCTGGAGGAGCTCCAGATGCGGGTGGAGGAGAACCTCAAGCCCGAGGAGATGGTGCCGCCGCAGATCATCTTCACCGAGCATGAAATCGATCAGATGGGCGAGGCCATCCGGGCCATCGAGATGCCGGCCCCGGTGCGACGTCGGCTGGAGTTCTTCTGCAGCCAGTTCGAGCTGCTGGAGCCGGCCGGTGTGCAGTTCGAATACATGAGCAAGGACACCGCCCGCTTGTCCGGCGTGGAATGGGCCGAGGTGCTGGCCGCGGACAACGGCCGCGACCGCATCAAGGACCTGGGCTGCCAGACGATGAACGGCGTCTCGGTGCGCAACCTGATGTCGCTGCTGCTGTTTGCCAAGGCGCTGGCCTACTTCCGGGGCCAGGCCCGGGTGGAGCTGGAGGACCTGCGCCAGATGCTGCCCTTCGTGCTGCACGACAAGCTGCAACCCGACCTGGAGGCGCCCTTCTTCTCGGTGCCCGGCCATGCCGCCTACCGGACCGACCGGCTGAGCTGGTTGCGCCGCCTGTTCGACCTCTCCTGCGAAGAATATGACCGGCTGGATCTGGACCGGGACGATCCGGTGGGACGTCTGGCGCAGACCTTCGCCGCCGGCCTGGACGGCGTCTCGGAGTCGGAGACACGCAAGCGTCTGGCGGCCATCGAGCGCCTGGTGAGTGAGCTGGTGAAAGGCCGCAAGCTGTACGGGCCGCTGCATGACGACCTGCAAAAACTCAAATACCTGCATCAGCGCTACACCAACTATCTGCACTGGCTGCGCACGCAGTAAGCGGGGGACGAGCGCATGCCCATCTCCCCGCCTCTGGCCCAGGTGCTGGCCGCCGGGCGACGGCAGTTCAATCAGCGCGTGGAAGAGACGCGCCGCCGCACGCCCGGTTTTGATTCAGCGGCATTTGCCGGCTTTGTGCAGCAGCAGCTGGATCCGGTCGTGGCCGCTGTCGCCACCGTGGCGCCGGCCCGCACCGCCGCCGTGACGCTGGCCGCCTACGACATCGGCCTGGTGCTGTGCGCGCAGGGGCTGGGCGGTCCGGGCGCGCGCTCGCCCTGGCTCAACGAACTCTGGCGCAGCCTGCTGCCCCGGCTGGCAGTGCAGATCGCCGAACAGCCGCACGACCTGCTGGGCGCCCTGAGCAATGCCGCCGTGCATCTGGGCACGGTGGACGGCGCACGGCCCGCCCAATGGATCGAGCTGATGGCGCAGCTGGGGCCTGGCTGCGAATCCCCGGCGCAGGTGCTGGCACTGGGCAAGGTCGCGGCCTGGCGGGCCGGCATGGCGCATGTCCGGGCCGGTTCGCTGCAGGCCGCATCAGCGCTGCCTGAGCCGCTGCAACGCGCGGTGCTGCAGGCGCCAGCCGACACGGCGCTCGAGGTCTGGCGCAGCACCCTGGAATCTGAGCCTTGGGCCGGCCCGGAGCCCCGCCCCCAGGGCTGGACCCTGGGCGACTTCACTGGTTTCGGCGGCCGTTTCGCCACGCCGCCGGAGTTGCGCGTCTCCCCCGCAGGCCTGCTGGTGCGCAGCGGCGACCGGCACTTCCTGGCCATGGCCGACGCCTGCGGCGCCGTCCTCATGGCCGCCACCGCGCAGGAGTTTGATCAGGGCCGCACACCGCAGAAGCCCGCCTCGGTGCGCCTGCGAGGCTCGGTGCTGCAGATCGGCGGCCGGCCACTGACGCTCGATCTTCCGGAGGAGGGCCTGGTGCTCGCGGGCACGGCCCACACCCTGGCCATCGCCTCTCCGTATTCCCATGCCTTGCGCCTGGTGCCGCTGTGATGGGCACCCCGCACGCCCCCTCCGTCCCGTCCGCCCAGCCGCCCGCGGCCTCCAGCGTCCTCGAACGCTGGCAGCAGGCCTGGCCACAAGCCCTGTCCACCTGGAGCCGCTACACCCGGCTGCAGATGCCGCATCTTTGCGAAAGCCGCGTGGAAGCCGCCGATCAAGGGCTGGAGGGCAGCTTCGCCATGATCCGTCTGGTGGACCAGCGCATCGTCATTGATCTGGCGGCCATCACGGCCCTCGGCCTGGAGGACTACGGCGTCGAGATCCTGGCCCACGAGATCGGCCACCATGTGCTGGTGCCGGGCAACATGACCGATCAGCTGCGCCTGCTGGCCCGCATCCGGGCCGGCCTGCCCACGCTGGAACGACTGGCGCCGATGGTGGCCAATCTCTATGCCGACCTGCTGATCAACGACCGGCTGCAGCGCCAGGCGTCCCTGCGCCTGGCCGATGTCTACCGCTGCCTGGCCGGTGAACGCACCCCCGGCACCACCGAGGTGACCAGCCGGGTCTGGGACCTGTACCTGCGCATCTATGAGCAGCTGTGGAAGCGGCCCCACGGCGATCTGGGTGCCGGCCCTCGCGAAGCCGCCATCGACGGCGATGCGTGGCTCGGTGCCCGGCTGGTGCGGGTGTATGCGGCCGACTGGCTGTCGGGCGCGAGCGGCTTTGCCGCCCTGCTGTTGCCCTATCTGGTTGAAGATGCCGAGCGGGCCGAGCAAGGCGCGGTGCGGCACCTGATGGACACCCGCTCCGCCGGAGAAGGCGCGGAGCCCTATGGCGGCCTGGAGATCGGGGATGACGAAGCGCAGGTGCGCCATCCGGCCAGCGACCCGGCCGTCACCGGGGAGGACGGGGACACCCAGGGACCCGGCGACGACCTGGCCCCGGTGCCGGACGACACCGCCGACCGCAGCACGGGCCAATGCCGTGAGCCGTTCGAGTATGGCGAGCTGCTGCGGGCGGCCGGCCTCAAGGTGGACGACCATGAGGCCGCTGTCCGCTACTACCGTGAGCGCGCCCTGCCGCACCTGATCCCGTTTCCGCGCCGCAGCCGGCCCGGCCGACCCGAACCGCTGGTGGAAGGCCTGGACCCCTGGGACATCGGGGATGCGGTCGACCTGATCGATCCGCTGCAAAGCGTGCTGGTGTCGCCCCGGGTGATCCCAGGCGTGACCACGGTGCAGCGCCACTACGGCGAAGACCCCAGCCCCTTGCCGGTGAAGTCCCCCATCGATCTGGACCTGTATGTGGACAGCTCCGGCTCCATGCCCAATCCGCAGGTGCATGTGTCCTATCCGAGCCTGGCCGGAGCGGTCATTGCGCTGTCGGCGCTGCGGGCCGGCGCCCGGGTGCAGGTGACGCTGTGGAGCGGCAAGCAGCAGGAGATGCACACCGACGGGTTTGTGCGCGACGAGTCCGCCATTCTGCGCATCCTCACCGGCTTTTACGGCGGCGGCACCGCGTTCCCGATTCACCGCCTGCGGGAGACCTATCTCACCGGCCGGCCAAGAAACCGGCTGGCCCACGTGCTGATGATTTCCGACGACGGCATCAGCACGATGTTCGACCGGGATGAGCAGGGCAACGACGGCTGGGACGTCTCGGCCCGTGCGCTGGTGGCGGCGGGCGGTGGTGGCAGCATGGCGCTGCAGCTGTCGGCGGATTGGGAGCGGGTCACCAGCGGCTGGCAGGCCACCGCCTTCGACTGCCTGCGCCGGGCCCACCAGCAACAGGGGTGGGACATCCATGCCATCGGTGACCTGGAGGACCTGATGAGCTTTGCGCGGACCTTCGCCCGCCGGCATTACGGATGACCCGATGCACCGCGCCCACGACCTGACCTGGCCCTCCGGAGTCGCCCGCGATTTGCGACACAATTTCCGTTCAACGCCTGTGCCTGCACAGCCCTGATGACCGCTCCTCATGCTGCTTCCCGGCCCCCCGCTCGACACCTTGCTGCGCCGCCTGACGGATCTGCCGCCGGACTTCCTGGATGAGCCGCGGACGGACGGCGGCGGGCAGGTGCATGTGGCCGCGGTGGTGAATGATCTGCTGGCCCGGGGCCCGGGCCGCGCTCCGCTGACCGAGCTGCGGCGCTTTGAGGGACGCAGCCGCGATCTGCCCCGGCTGCGTATGACGCTGGTGATGGCCTGGCTGCTGGCCGACGACAGCTTTGCTTCCAGCCGCCTGCCACAGGCCGCGATGCTGACCGTCCTGGACGACACGGCCCGTGAGCTCAGCCAGCTCGCGCCAGTGGCGACCTACCTCAAAGACCCGGACCGTCGCGAGGAACTGGTGCGTGTGATGCTGGCCCGCCTGGACCTGCGTCCCGACGGAGAAACCGCTGCGCAAGCCGCCGACCGTCTGTCCGCCCTCAGCGCCACCGAGCGCCTGCGCCTGCTGGCCGCCAGCCGGGCCGCCGAAGCCCGCGCGCGTGAGATTCGCGAGGCGCTGGTCAAGAAGGCGGCCGAAGCGTCCGCCGACAAATGGACCCGCGAGTGACCGACATGCCGCTACGCCCGTCGGATGTGGCCTTCTGTCCCACCCTGACGGATGCGGGCCAGCGCATGCTGGACTTCCTGCGTGAGCATCCCGCCGCCCCGCACTTCACCAACCAGAGCGGCCCGCGGCTGCTGGCGCCGGAGGTGGAGGCCTTGCGGGCCTTCGTCGAGGACGTGCAGAGCGCCAGTGTGGGATGGCCCGTCGGGGGACGTCCGGACTGGCTGGACGACTTCGTTGCGCAGACCTGCCGCGAGGTGCCGGCCTTCCGGGCGCTGCCCACGCTCTCAGGCGGCTTCGAGGCCCTGCCGACCACCCGCCGCGCGCACCTGGCCGCCGATATCGCCCGCTTCGTGCCGGACTCGGTGGCGATCGACCGCCTGATCAACTTCCGCACCACCGGCACGACCGGAACGCCCTTGCTGATCGCCTCGCATCCGGTGGTGGCGGCGCGCTACCTGGCCTTCCATCTGCGGGCGCTGCAACGGGTGGGCATCCAGCCGCGTCACCGGCGCGGTCAGGTCGGTGTGGTGCTGCTGGGCATGCAGCGGCGCTGCTTCACCTATGTCAGTGTTACGCCCTTGATGGACGAGTCGGGGCTGGCCAAGATCAATCTGCACCCGGATGACTGGCGCCATCCGGACGACCGCAGCACCTACCTCGACGCGCTCGATCCGGAAGTGATCGCCGGCGATCCGCTGTCATTCGGGGAACTGCTGACCCTGCCGCTCCAATGCCGGCCGCGTGCGCTGCTGTCGGTCGGCATGACGCTTTCGGCCGGACTGCGGGCGACCCTGGAACAGCGCTTCGGCTGTCCGGTGCTGGACCTGTACTCGATGAACGAAGCCGGTCCGATTGCCGTGTTTGACGAGCGACTGGGCGGACATCTGCTGCTGCAACCGCGGCTCTATGTCGAAATCCTCGATGCCCACGGGCAGCCGGTGCCGGACGGCGAGCGCGGCGAGATCACCCTGACGGGCGGCTTCAATTTTTGTCTGCCGCTGCTGCGTTACCGCACCGGTGACCATGCCGCCCTGGTGCAGACCGCCGAGGGCCCGGTGCTCAAGGGCTTGATGGGCCGGGCGCCGGTGCGGTTCCGGACGACCGACGGCGCCTGGGTCAACAACATCGACGTGACCCATGCGATGGCGCCGTGGCCGCTGACGCAATATGCGCTGCATCAGCACGCAGACGGGTCCCTGCGACTGCGCCTGCCGACCGCGGCCCTGCACCATGGCCCGGCGCTCACGACGGCGCTGACCCAGTTGCTGGGCGAGTGGCCCGTGACCCTGGCCCCGCTGCAGGCCGAGGACAAGGTCCTGCAGTACACATCCGACATGGAGGCCTGAGGGCCGTGACCGATCCCATTGAACTGGGCGCCAGCGCCCTGACCACCGTCTCCATCGTGCTGGCGGCACGCAACAGTGTGCACACCTGGTGGACCGGCATCATCGGTTGCCTGCTCTTCGCGGTGACCTTCTTCCAGGTGGCGCTGTATGCCGACGTGACGCTGCAGGGCTTCTTTTTGGTGACCAGCGTGATGGGCTGGTGGCACTGGGTCCATGGCCAGAGCGGCCACAGTGGACTCAGCGGCCAGAACGGCGGTGAGCGGCCAATCAGCCGCACCACACGGGGCGAATGGACGGTGGCGGTGCTGATGGCGGTGGCGGTCACCGGCGGGTATGGACTGCTGCTGAGCCGACTGACCGATGCCTACGCGCCTTTCCTCGATTCGGCGGTGCTGGCCCTGAGTGTGGTGGCGCAGATCTTTCTGCTGCGTCGGCGGCTGGAGAACTGGCCGGTGTGGGTGGTCGTCAACACGCTGTCGGTGCCGCTGTATGCCAGCCGGGGGCTGTGGCTGACGGCGGGGCTGTATGCCGCTTACTGGATCAATGCATGGTTCGGGTGGTGGAAGTGGCACCGGCTGTATCGCGCGCAATCGGGGTCGGTGCCGGCCTCGCAGGGGCCAGCCTCGGAGGTGCCCTCCTCATGAGCAACGCGGCCGACCTTGCTCCACGTTTCCCGCGTGGCCTGGTGGTGGGCAAGTTCTGCCCGCTGCATCTGGGGCATGAACACCTGATCCGACGTGCCCAGCAGCAGTGCGACGAGCTGGTGGTGGTGAGCTATACCGAGCCCGGTTTTCCCGGTCTGGACCGGGAGCGACGGGCCGCCTGGCTGCGCGCGCGGTTTCCCGAGCTGCGCTGTCATGTGCTGGACCCGGGTCATCTTGCGCAGATGTGCCAGGAACGCGGTGTGGCGCCTCGCCGTATCCCGGCCGATGACGAGCCGGAGGATGTGCACCGGCACTTTGTGGCGCAGTTGCTGCTGGATCTGCTGGGGGGGCCGGTGCAGGCGGTTTTCACCAGCGAGCATTACGGGGACGGCTTCGCGGCGGTGATGTCGCAGGTCTTCGGCGCGCCGGTGCAGCATGTCTGTGTGGACCTGCATCGTGTGCAGGTGCCGGTGTCGGGCACTCAGGTGCGGCGCGATCCGCTGGCGCACCGGTCGCTTCTGAGTCCTGAGGTCTTTGCCGACTTCATGCCACGCATCGCGCTTCTGGGTGGTGAGTCCACCGGCAAGACGACGCTGGCGCAGGCGCTCGCGAAAGCGCTGAACACGGCGTGGGTTCCGGAGTTCGGGCGCACCCTGTGGGAGCGGCAGGAAGGGCGGCTGAGCTTCGAGGACATGGCGCTGATCGGGCGCACGCAGGTCGAGCACGAGGTGCAGATGGCGCAGCGCGCGCAAGGCTGCCTGATCTGCGACACCACGCCGCTCACGACATGCCTGTACAGCGAATGGATGTTCGGGCGGGTGGACCCGGCGCTGCGCGCATGGGCTGAACGTCGCTACACACTCACCTTGCTGTGCGACACCGACATTCCCTTCGAGCAGGACGGCACCCGGCAGCAAGCCGATTTCCGCCTGATGCAACAGGCGCGCTACCGACAGGAATTGACGGCCCGAGGCATTCCGTTTGTTGTGGTGTCAGGATCATTGGAGCAGCGGGTGGCGCAGGCGGTTGATGCCGTTCGTGCGAGGCTGCAGGACAAGAGGGATGCACAGCTGTAGTTGCGGTTGCGAATGAAAAAAAGGCGGCCGAAGCCGCCTTGATTCCATCGGCCTGCGGCGCTCGCCGCGGGCCTGATGCGTCCACCCCCTCAGAGGGAATTGAGGAAAGCCATCAACGCCTTGCGGTCTGAAGTGCTCAGGTTGACGAAGCGCTGACGGCTGGCGGCCGCTTCGCCGCCGTGCCACAGGATGGCTTCGGTCAGGGTGCTGGCGCGGCTGTCATGCAGATAGCCCACCTTCACGCCGGTACCGGCCACATATTCCGTGTACCCGATGCCCCACAGCGGCGAGGTGCGCCACTGGTTGCCGGCTGCCTGGGATTCCACCAGGTTGTCGGCCAGGTCGCTGCCCATGTCGTGCAGCAGCAGGTCGGTGTAGGGACGGATGGTCTGGTTGCGGTTCTCGGTCAGCTCGGTGCCCAGGCCGGTCTTCATCTCCGGCACGTGGCAGGCCGTGCAGCGGATCGACGCGAACACCTTGGCGCCAGCCGCCACCTGCGTCGGATTCACATCCAGGTAGGGCAGCGGCGTCACGCCCTTGGGGAATCCGCTGGTCATGCTGCGCTGCGCCGGCACCCCCAGCAGGGCCACATAGCGGGTGATCAGCTGCAGATCGGCTTCGGACAGGCCCTTCTCCACCTTGTTCTTGTTGCACTGCGCCGGGCCGGCCAGGCAATCGCGGTTGGGATAGAGCGGCGAGGTCACCGACATGTCCAGCAGCGCGGCATTGGCGCTCTGATGACGCAGGCTGACCTTGGCGGCCTTCCAGCCGTAACGGCCCACCCGCACAGCGCCGGTTTCCGGGTCATAGACCAGGTTGGCCTGGCCCTTCACGCCGTCCTCGTCCGGCGTGCTGCGCACCCGGGCCAGGATGTCCGCATCCGGAATCGCTTCCAGCAGCCCCATGCCGACCATCGGCTGCGCGGCGCGCAGCGAGAACACCGACGGCGTCGGGCCGTCGAAGCTCACCCGCGGCTTGCTCAGCGTCACCACGGTACCGTCGGCCAGCGTCACCGACTTGGTGTCGAAGCCGGCCACCCGCACGGCCATGCCCCAGTCCTGCGCGGCACCGGTGGTCAGCGAACGGGCGTTCATCTGCACCGCCAGACCATAGGTCGGGTGCGGCACCTGCTTGCCGTTGGCATCGAGCGCGGCGGTGCGCACCGCCATCGTGTCCAGGCGCTGGTTCAGCACCTGCGGTGCCAGGCCACGGCCGTTGTTGATGTGGCAGGCGAAGCAGGTGGACTGGTTGAAGCGCGGTCCTTGCAGGCCCACGGCCGCGGTGTTGCGGTCATTGCCGGCTTCATTGTGGTCACCGGTCCACATGTTGCTGTGGATCCAGCGGCGGCCTTCGGTGAAGCGCTGCATGTTCTGCATGCCGATCTGCGTGCTCGGCTGCTGGAACATGAAGGTGGCGTTGTCGGCGTAGTCGTAGGAGATGGAGCCGGTTCCGCCCAGCAGGGTTTCTTCCGGCAGCGGCGCATTCAGCAGTCGCGGCTGGACCCCATACCAGGGCCGCAGGCCACTGCCCACCACGTAGGTCACCTCGTTGGTGTAGTAGCGGAAGTTGCCGTTGTCGCCGATGGCGTCCATGGCGGCGCGGCTGGAGAAGAACGAGCCGGTGAACTCGATTGCATCGCCCACCTTCAGGTTGCGCGACGCGACCGTGGTGCTGGTGGGCACCAGCACGCCGTTGGCATCGGGGGCGACATCCTTGTGGCCCGGCACCGTGTCCAGCACCACCGAGCAGCCGTCATTGGCGCCGATCACGCCGTTGTAGCCGGTGTTGGGCTTGGCCAGCGCGCCTTCAGGCGGCTTGGGCACCACGGGGCAGGAGGTCAGGTCCTTGAAGCCGTCGGTGTAGGTGGTGTTGTCGAGCAGTTGGCCGGGGGACATCCAGCCGTAGCCGGTCACGCCCGGATCGTCGAAGCGCCGGAAGAAGGATTGACCGCCGCCGCGCTGGGCCTGCTGGTAGTACTGGTTGATGATGATGCGGGGCTTGGTGACACCGGCCACGCGGCTGTTGTCGATGAACTCCACGCCCCAGGTGCGGTTCTTGAAGTAGTTGGCGATGAAGTTCAGATAGGCGCCGGGGCCCTTGTCGCGCGGCTGGCCGTTGGCATCGACCGTATCGTTGGTGCCGTAGCCGATTTCGGCCCAGTCTTCACCGCGCTCACGGGCGTGGCGCGAGCGGCCCACGAAGCCGAAGCGGGTCACCAGCGTGCCGTCGGGCAGCGAGAACTGCACCTGCTCCAGCGGCGCCGGAACGGCCGGTGTCATCACTGAGGCGCCGACGGGCGGCGTGGGGATGGAGGAGGTTGTCACCGAGGCCAGCGTGTTGTCGCTGCCGGGGGACTTGAAGCTGACCTCAAACAGCGAATAGCCATATTGCGTGGCCCGGGCCACGCCCTGGATCTTCACGTAGCGGACGTTGGCGCTGAGGTTGAAGAACTCTTCCGTGCCGCCCTTGCCGCCGGCCACATAGCGCAGCTGGTACCAGGTCTGGCCGTCATCGGAGGCGAGGATGGCGTATTCCTTGCCGTAGGCGTTCTCCCACACCAGCTGCATATAGCCGATGGGGGTCTTGGCGCCGAAGTCGAACTGGATCCAGGCGGCATCGTCCTGCGCGCTGGCCCAGCGGGTGGTGAGGCTGCCGTCTACGGCCTTGTCCGGACCGTTGTTGTTGTTCTCGGTGGCGCTGGAGGTGGCGGTGACCGTCTTGATGGCGGCGCCGGGCTTGCTCAGGTCAGTGCCTGCCGGCAATTGCATCGAGGTGGGCAGCGACGGCGTGGCGGTGCCGGAGCCATTCCCGGTGGGCAGTGTGCCGGTGGCCGGCGGCACGGTCGACACCGGCGGCAGTTCCGGTTCCGTCTCGGGACCGGAGGCTGAGGGGGCGGGTGCGGGGATGGGCGAGGGGGCTGGGGTGCCCGCCGACGGATTGGTATTGGAGTCCCCGGAGGAGGAGGATCCACCGCCGCAGCCGGACAGCACGCTGACGGCGCTCAGGGCGATGACGGCACTGGCTACGAGGCCGCGCGCGAGGGAGGGCGGCGGCGGACACGCCAACTTTTGGTCGGTCTCTGATACGTTGTTGCGCATAGGCGCTCCTGCAAGTCCGAGGAAACAAGCCCTGGTGGCGCGCGGTGACGCACCCCGGGAGGTAGTTGTCGGTATTTCTTGCAGGGAGCGTGCCGGTTTCCGATGGTCACAAAGTGGTGTCTACCAGTTCCAGGGGCGGAGGGGAAAGTCAGCCTAAAGAACTAGATGCGCGAGATATCGGGGCGAGGATGTGCGCCGGTTTTTGTCAGGACGGACAAATAGTGTCAGTCGGTGTCTGTGGCATCGTCGGAAACGTTGCAAATTGTTGGCACATGAGCCGTGCCATGGATGCTGCGCCCCTCGCACGAAAAAGGCGGTGGGCGAGCGGGCTGATACTTTGATGCATGGAACTGCATCAGATGAACTTGATCTCAGGCGTGCAAGAGTCGTTGCTGGCGCAGCGATTGCAGCCGGTGGGTCAATCCGATCTTCTTCTCCGCTTTGCGCCGAGCCGATTGGCTCATTCGGTCCACCAATGTCTGTAGCTGTTGGACACCGGAGACGTTGTGAAAGGCGCCTTCCTTGTCCAGGAACACCACGGACTTCTTGCCGCGGGAGAGCAATTCGATGACGTTGCTCAGCGTGCCGGTGCTTTCAGCGTCCCAGATCATCAGTCCGTAATCCGCGACTTCCGCCATGCGGAGGTCCTTGGCGGTGTAGAAGGCGCGGGAGCGAGCGGATCCGTCTGTGGTCACAGCTTCCACCGGCCAGGCGCCGACGTTATTGCGCGGGACTTCCCCGCTGCAGAAGACCGTCGCCTTGACGGGATGCGGATGCACGGACAGATGGTTCTGGATCGACCGATCCACACCGTTGGCGTCCCCGACAACGACTTCGAAGTCCTGCGAGACGATCCGGTCAATGCGTTGCAGGACCTCAGGCGCGAGGCGCTTGATCGCAATCGATCCTGAAATGAACACCTTGGTTGTCATTTGAGTCTTATCGGGTGTCGCTGCCACTCGATGTTGAAGCTTAAGACGAAGTGAGTGCGGCCACATAGATATTGCGGAGTTTGCCGAAGCTTCGCAAGGTCCTGCACGCGCATTCGAGAGTGGCTCCTGTGTCAAACAAGTCATCCAGGACAAGCGCGTTACACCCGGTCATCGGCCAACCGATCGGCACAGGGGCAATGTGGAATGCAGATGACAACTCAGCCACTCGCTCTGCCTTGCTGCTCAGATTCTTCATGGATTGGTTCGCGCGAGACTTGGTCAGGAGGCGATCCAAAACCGGGAGGTGGGAGAGCTGTCCGAGCCGACGGGCGACTTCCAGGACAGGCTGCCATCTCCTCACGGTGGAAGGAGGCATCGGAATGATCATATGGGGCGGTTCGCCCCACCGGCTGAACAGGTGGGTCATCAGTGCCTGCGCCAGAGGCCAGGCGCGGGACGTATTGCCCCGGTACTTCAACTCGAAGACCGCCTGACCGACTTCCGTGCACAGGCTTTCAAAGCGGGGGCGCCCATGTGCGTCGTCTCCGACATAGATGCTCTTCACCATGTGCTTGTCCAGGACGAAGCCAGACTGCCAGGGCCCAAAGATTTGCCGAATGGGCACACGCACAACAACTCCCGCGTAAGACGCGTTGGAGTAGTGCGTCTGCTGCGCTGCGAGTTCCGGATCTGGAACCATCTGTTGCGCTTCGGTGGCGGGGCGGCATGTTGGCTGCTCGCAGTGGCTCTAATATTTGTGCCTTGATGCCCTGACCTGTTGACATGTCCTCCCTGCTGCCTCCGTCCCCGATGACCTTCCACCTGCGGCTTGCACCGCTGCTGCGGACCTGTGCCTGGTTGGTGGGGGTGTTGCTGGTGGTGACGCTGGGTGTGGAGGCGGTGGCGCAATACCGGGTCGGCGCATGGCCTTCGTGGCCGGACCTTCTGAGGGTCATGGCCATGCCACTGGGACTGGGCGCGGTGCTGGCCTTGATTGATCTGGTCGTGGTCCAGGCATATCCGGTGCGGGTGCTGCCGGAGGGGCTCCGGGGCTTCAATGCCTGGGGCGCCTACAAGACGGTGAAGTGGGAAGACATTCCTTCTGTTTCACAGGCCTCGCTGCTACGGATGCGATACATCAAAGTGGCCGTACCCGCCTCCACGTCCCCCCTCACGGTGCCCTTGTCGCTCCGCGACACCACTGGCTTCCTTGCGGCGGTGGAGCGGCATGCCGGCCCCGAGCACCCACTTGCTGCCGCGCTGCGAGCGGCCCTGCCACTCGCACGCCCCACACCTTCCCCCTCGGCAGTCCTCGGTGTGGGGATCAGCAAGGCGGGGGCCCCTTTCCCGGAAGTTAAGGAATGAATGGCCGGCGGAGCCGGACAGAAGGGACATGAAGGGAAAGGGGCCCCCGCCTTGCTGATCCAGCGCAGTCAGAGGACCTACCCCCCACCCCTTACCCTTGCCGCTTCGCCAACACCGCCCTCGCCACCCGCGACGCTGTTGCCCGCCCCAGCACGCTGGAAATGAATGCACCCGCATCCACCAGCGAATCGAGGTCAATCCCTGTCTCGATCCCCAGCCCGTGCAACATGAACACCACGTCCTCCGTGGCCACATTCCCGGTCGCGCCTTTGGCATATGGGCAGCCGCCCAGCCCTGCCACGCTGGCGTCGAAGCTGTGGATGCCCATTTCCAGACAGGCATAGATGTTGGTCAACGCCTGCCCATACGTGTCATGGAAATGCCCGCTCACCTCCACCAGTGGGAAGTGCCTCAGCGCCCGCTCCATCGCCGCCTGCACCTGACGCGGCGTCCCCACCCCGATGGTGTCGGCCACGCCCAGATGGTCCACCCCCACCGACCGCAGCAAAGCGGCCACCCGATCCACCTCATCCGGTGACACGGCCCCTTGATACGGACAGCCCACCGCGCAGGACAACGCGCCCCGCACCTTCAGCCCCGCCTCATGCGCCGCCGCCACCACCGGTGCAAACCGCTCGATGCTCTCGGCAATCGAGCAATTGATGTTCTTCTGCGAAAACGCCTCCGACGCCGCCGCAAACACCACCACCTCATCCGGCCGCGTCGGCAACGCAGCCTCCAGCCCCTTCATATTGGGCACCAGCACGCTGTAACGCACACCAGGGCGGCGCTCCACCGCGGCCATCACCGCCGTGTTGTCCGCCATCTGCGGAATCCACTTCGGCGACACGAAGCTGGTCACCTCGATCTCCTTGAGCCCGGCTGCCTGCAGCATGCCCACCAACTGCGCCTTCTCAGCCGTCCCGACCTGCGCCTTCTCATTTTGCAGCCCGTCACGCGGACCCACATCCACCAGCGTGACCCGGCTGGGCAGCGCCCCGGATGCGCGATTGACTCTGGCATTCATCAGCGACTCCTTCAGCCCTGCGCCCGCAGACGGAGCAGTTCGGCGCCATCGCCCACCTGGTCCCCCACTGCAAACAGCAGCTCGTCCACCACACCATCCCGCGGCGCGGTGATCGTGTGCTCCATTTTCATCGCCTCCATCACCGCCAGCGGCTGCCCCTTGCTGACGGACTCCCCGGGCTGCGCCAGGAATGCGATCAGCTTGCCCGGCATCGGCGCACTCAACCGGCCCCCTTCGCCGCTGCCCTGCCCGGCATGCGCCAGCACATCCACCTCGGTCACCAGCGCCGAGCCGTCCGCGCCGAACACCGCCACCTGCTCGCCGACCTTGTAGGTGCGCACCTGCACCCGCTGCTGGCCCAGATGCAGCTCATGCTGCTCCGCCCCCTCCGAGCGAATGCCCAGGGTCACGGTCTGCCCAGCCACCGTCAGTGACTGGCTGCCCTGATGATGACGGGACAGCAGCACCGTCTGATGCTCGCCGTGGATCTCCAGCTCAAACCGCCGCTGAGCCGCACCAAAGAGACGCCAGCCATCCCGGCGGCTCCACGGGTCGGCGCCCTCCGTCAGACCTTCTTCCGCCAGCGTGTGCGCCACCACCGCAGCGGTCGCCTGCACCACCGGCAGGCCGGGCTGGTTGAACAGCACCTCGCGCTCACGCTCGATCAGCGCGGTGTCGAGATCCGCACCCGTGAACGACTGCGTCGCCGCGCAGCGCCGCAGGAAGGCCACATTCGTCTGCAACCCCACGATATGCGTGTCGCGCAGCGCCGCATCCAGCCGCGCCAGCGCCTGCTCCCGCGTGTCGCCATGCACGATCAGCTTGGCGATCATCGAGTCGTAGTAGGGGCTGATCTCATCCCCCTCCCCCACGCCCGAGTCGATGCGCACGTCTGCGGGGCGGAAGGCCACATGCGCGGGCCAGCGCGCCACCGACAGCCGTCCGGTGGCCGGCAGGAAGCCACCATCGGGGTTCTCGGCGCAGATGCGGGCCTCAATCGCATGCCCGTGGATACGAAGGTCGTCCTGCCGCAGCGGCAGCGGTTCCCCCGCGGCCACACGCAGTTGCCACTCCACCAGATCCAGCCCGGTGATGGCCTCGGTGACCGGATGCTCCACCTGCAGCCGGGTGTTCATCTCCATGAAGTAGAAGCGCCCGTCCTGCTCCGCGATGAACTCGACGGTACCCGCGCCCTGATAGCCCACCGCGCGGGCCGCAGCCACCGCTGCCGCGCCCATCTCGGCGCGCCGCTCGGCCGTCATGCCCGGTGCCGGAGCCTCTTCCAGCACCTTCTGATGGCGACGCTGCACCGAGCAGTCGCGCTCGAACAGATAGACGCAGTCGCCGTGCCCGTCCCCGAACACCTGGATCTCGATGTGCCGCGGACGCTGCACATACCGCTCGATCAGCACCGCGTCATCGCCGAAGCTGCTGATCGCCTCGCGCTTGCACGACGCCAGCGCGGCATCGAAGTCCTCATCGCGATGGACCGCGCGCATGCCCTTGCCGCCGCCGCCGGCGCTGGCCTTGATCAGCACCGGATACCCGATGCGCGCCGCCTCCCGGCGCAGCAGGGCCGGGTCCTGGTCGGCCCCGTGATACCCGGGCACCAGCGGCACCCCGGCCTGCTCCATCAGCCGCTTGGATTCAGCCTTCAGCCCCATGGCCCGGATGGCCGACGGCGGCGGGCCGATGAACACCAGGCCCGCATCGGCGCAGGCCTGGGCGAAGTCTTCGTTCTCGCTCAGGAAGCCATAGCCCGGATGCACCGCCTCAGCGCCGGTCTGCCGGGCCGCTTCCAGGATGCGTTGCCACTGCAGATAGCTGTCTCGCGGCGCCGGGCCGCCCACATGCACGGCTTCGTCACAGGCCCGGACATGACGCGCCTGTGCGTCGGCATCGCTGTAGACCGCAACAGTCTTCACGCCCAGCCGACGGGCCGTGGCGGCCACGCGGCAGGCGATCTCGCCGCGGTTGGCAATCAGGATCTTCTTGAACAAGGTTGTCTCCTCAAGCCCCGGGTGCCTGGCGCGCCGCCGCTTGTGGCTGCGGCTGCCGGCACGCTCCGGTGGTGGTGGTGGTCGGGATTGAGGCCGCCCGACGCGGCCAGAGGTCCGGGCCCTGCGACCCGGGAATGCTCAGTGGCAGTGGCCGCAAGCACCGGCCGAGGCGCCGTCCGCGCCTGCGGCAGCGCCCACGCCGGCACCCACGCCAGCGGCCGTTGCGTCCGCACTCAGGTCGGCTTCCGTGGCGCAGTGCATGCCCAGACGGTCGATCAGCTTGCGGTCCTTGGCGGCCTGCGGATTGCTGGTCGTCAGCAGCTTGTCGCCATAGAACATGCTGTTGGCGCCGGCCAGGAAGCACAGGGCCTGCATGGTCTCGGGCATTTCCTCGCGGCCGGCCGACAGGCGCACCATGGCGCGCGGCATGGTGATGCGGGCCACGGCGATGGTGCGGATGAATTCAAACGGGTCCAGCGCCTCGGTGCCGGCCAGCGGCGTGCCTTCCACCTGCACCAGGTTGTTGATGGGCACCGACTCCGGATAGGGGTCCAGATTGGCCAGCTGGGCGATCAGGCCGGCGCGCTGGCGACGGGTTTCGCCCATGCCCACGATGCCGCCCGAGCAGACCTTCAGGCCGACGCCGCGCACCCGGTCCAACGTGTCCAGTCGGTCTTGATAGGTGCGGGTGGTGATGATCTGGCCGTAGAACTCCGGCGAGGTGTCCAGGTTGTGGTTGTAGTAGTCCAGGCCCGCGTCCCGCAGCTGCTCGGCCTGGCCGTCGCCCAGCATGCCGGCGGTCAGGCAGGTTTCCAGGCCCATGGCCTTGACCTCGGAGATCATCTCGCCGATGGCCTCCAGATGACGCTCCTTGGGCGAACGCCAGGCGGCGCCCATGCAGAAGCGGGTCGCCCCGCTGGCCTTGGCGGCGCGGGCGGCTTCCAGCACTTCTTCCAGCGGAATCAGCTTCTCGGCCTTCAGGCCGGTGTCGAAATGCGCCGACTGCGGGCAGTACTTGCAGTCCTCCTCGCAGCCGCCGGTCTTGATGGACAGCAGCGTGGACAGTTGCACCGCATTGGCATCGAAATGCTCGCGGTGCACCTGCTGGGCGCGGAACAGCAGGTCATTGAAGGGCAGCTCGAACAGGGCGGCGATCTCATTCACCGTCCAGGGCTTGGCGTTGCGACGCTGCTCGTCGGTGGTGGGCGTCAGCGTCTGGATCTGGTTGACGGTCTGCTTCATCGTCATGCTTTCAAGGCGTTCAGCAGCAGGGGCTGCTGCAGGTGCGCGGCCACGGCCGCAGGAGAGGGATCGGTCAGTCGGGGCACATGGCCCCAGCACGGCCCACCCGCGATCGGGTCCAGGCGCGCGCTCAGTGCGGACAGATTGTCCGCCACATGTGGTTGATGCGGGTCGGCGGTGTTGGCCACCCAGCCCGCCAGGCGCAGGCCGCGGGCGCGGATGGCCTCGGCGGTCAGCAGGGCATGGTTGATGCAGCCCAGCCGCAGGCCCACCACCAGCACCACCGGCAGGCCCAGGTCCAAGGCCAGGTCGGCGGTGTCCCAGGTGTCGGTGAGCGGCACGCGGAAGCCGCCGACACCTTCCACCAGGGTCAGATCGGCCTTGGCCGCGGTGGCGGTGATGGCGGCCAGCAGGGCCTCGCGGTCGATGGCGCGGCCTTCCAGCCGGGCGGCGATGTGCGGGGCGCAGGGCTCGCGGAACTGCAGCGGGCCGACGTCATCCAGGCTCAGGCCCTGGGTCTGCGCGGCATGCAGCTGCGCGACATCCTCGTTAACCCATTGTCCCTGCGCGTCCTGGGTCTGCCCGGCCGCCAGCGACTTGATCGGCGCCACCCGTCGGCCCAGTTGGGCAAAGGCATGGGTGAGGCCGGCGGTGATGCAGGTCTTGCCGATCTCGGTGTCGGTGCCGGTGATGAAAAATCCGTTGAATCGCGGGGCGCTCATGCGCAGTCCTCCAGGGCGGCCAGCAGACGGTCGACGTCTTCGTTCGTGTGGGTGGCGCACAGCGTGATGCGCAAACGCGCCTCGCCCTTGGGCACTGTCGGCGGACGGATGCCCGGCACCCGAAGGCCTTGCTGCTCCAGCGCCGCCGCCAGGGCCATGACCTCGGCATTGCCGCCGATGATCAGCGGCTGGATGGGCGTGCTGGACGGCGCCAGGCGCCATGGCAGGGCCGGATGCCGGTCCAGCAGCGCCGTCTTGCCCTGACGCAGGCGCGCCTGCAGGGCGGTGAGCCGTTCCCGTCGCTGCTGGCCCACCGGGCCGCGGATCAGGGCGAAGCTGGTCAGCAGCGCATGCTCCACCGCCGGTGGCGAGGCCGTGGAGAAGATGTAGTTGCGGGCCGCCTGCAGCAGGTAGTCGGCGATGGTCGCATGCGCCACCACAAAGGCCCCGGCCAGACCGGCCGACTTGCCCAGCGTCCCCATCACGATCAGCCGCTCGCTGCGCAGACCGAAATGCTCCACCGTGCCGGCGCCCGAAGCCCCCAGCACGCCGAAGCCGTGTGCATCGTCCACGATCAGCCAGGCGTCGAATTCCTCGGCCAGGGCCAGCAAGCCAGGCAGCGGGGCGATGTCGCCGTCCATGCTGAACACGGCGTCGGTGACGATCAGCTTGATGCGCGCGGTGCTGGCCGCCAGCCGGCTGCGCAGGTCCTGCAGGTCCACATGCGCATAGCGGGTGACGGTCGCCTTGGCCAGGCGCGTGCCGTCAATCAGCGACGCATGGTTCAGGGTCTCGCTGAAGATCTCCGCCTGCGCATCCCCCAGGGTCGCAACCACCGCCAGATTGGCCATGTAGCCGGTGCAAAACCCGAGGGCCTTGGCCTTTGGAATGAACGGCGAGAACCAGTCCGCCAGCTGCGTCTGCACCTCGTGGTGCGCCCGCGAATGGCCGCTCACCAGCGGCGATGCGCCTGACCCTCCGCCGTAGATCTGCGCCCCTTCCGCCAGGGCCTGCGCAATCTCGGGATGTGCGGCCAGGCCCAGATAGTCATTGCTGCAGAACATCAGCAGCTCGCGGGCGCGGCCATCCGCGCCGCGCACGATCTGGCGCGGTGCGGTGCCGGTCTCCGCCACCCGGGTGAAGCGCGTCAGGCTCTGGGCTTGCAGCGCGTCCAGCTTGGTCTGCAGGTGATCAAGCAGCATGCAGCACCTCCTGCAGCGTGGCCTGCACCGCATCGGCCAGGAAGGCCGCCACGCCCTCATCGATGAGGTATGGGGGCATGAGGTAGACCGTCTGGCCGATCGGGCGGATCAGCAGCTCGTGGGCGCGAGCGGCGAGATGGAAGCGCTCCGAGAATCGCTCAACCGGCTGCGTCACATCAAACGCGAGGATCATGCCCCGCTGCCGCAGATGCGAGACCTGCGGATGCGAAGCCAGCGGCGCAAACGCCGCGGTCAGCAGTGCGGCCTGATGCTGGTTGGCCGAGAGCTGCCCGGCATCGAATCGGTCCAGCACCGCATTGGCCGCGGCGCAGGCCAGCGGGTTGCCGGTGTAGCTGTGGGAATGCAGGAAGCCGCGGGCGACATCCTCCGACCAGAAGGCCTGATAGACCTCCTCCGTGGTCAGCACCAGGGACAGCGGCATCGTGCCGCCGGTGATGCCCTTGGACAGCAGCAGAAAGTCGGGCCAGTCCTGCGCGGTGGCGGGGTTCACCTGGTCCCAGGCGAAGAAGGTGCCGGTGCGACCACAGCCGACCGCGATCTCATCGGCGATCAGGTGGACATCGAATTCGCGGCACAGCTCGCGCACCCGGCGCAGGTAGGACGGGCTATGCATCACCATGCCGGCAGCCCCCTGCACCAGCGGCTCGACGATCACCGCCGCCAGATGATCGGCACGCTGCGCCAGCAGCGCCTGCAGCGCGTCCAGGGCCTGCTGCTCGTTGCCCAGGCGCTGGTCCGGCGACGTGATGATGTGGGCCTGCATCAGCAGCGGATCGTAGGCATCGCGAAAGACCGCCACATCGGTCACCGCCAGGGCGCCAATGGTCTCGCCGTGATAGCCGTTCTTGAGACAGACGAACTCGCGCTTGCTGTCCCGGCCGCGGTTGCGCCAGCTGTGAAAGCTCTGCTTGAGCGCGATCTCCACCGCGCTGGCCCCATCGCTGCCGAAGAACAGGTGGCCCAGCACGCCGCCGGTGCGCGCGCTGAGCCGCTCGGCCAGGCGCACCGCCGGCTCATGGGTGCAGCCAGCCAGCATCACATGCGGGAGGGTGTCGAGCTGATGCTTGATGGCGGCATTGAGCGCCGGATCCGCATGGCCAAACAGGTTCACCCACCAGGAGCTGTTGGCATCGAAGTAACGACGGCCCTGATGGTCATGCAGCCAGGGTCCTTCGCCCCGGGCGATCGGCAGCGGCGGCACGCGCTCGGCGCGCGCCATCTGGGTGCAGGGATGCCACACCGCGCGAAGGCTGCGGCGTTGCCAGTCATGTTGTACTGCTTCGGACATGGAAAACGGACATCAGAAGGTCACCGGTCCCCGGCCAGGCACTGGGTCCTGAGCCTGCGGGAGGCCTGGACATCAGCCCAGCCAGCCGGGGCGGGACTTGTTGAGAAAGCTCTGCACACCGTCGCGACCTTCCGCGCTGGCGCGGATGTCGGCAATGCGGCGGGCGGTGTCGTCCCGCAGCGCCTGGGTCATCGGCACATGCGCCACGTCCTGCACCAGTCGCTTGCAGGCCCGCACGGCCATCGGGCCGTTGGCCACCACGGCGTTGCACAGCCCCAGAACGGTCTCGTCCAGCGTCTCGGCGGTAGCCAGCGCCTGCACCAGGCCCAGGCGGTGGGCCTCGGCCGCGGAGAACCGTTCAGCGGTGACGAAGTATCGCCGGGAAGCCTGTTCTCCCATCGCCCGCACGACGTACGGGGCGATGGTCGCCGGCAGCAGACCCAGTTTGGCTTCGGAGAGGCAGAAACCCGCCGTGTCCACGGCCACGACGATGTCGCAGACCGACACCAGGCCCACGCCGCCCGCATAGACATCGCCCTGCACCCGGGCGATCACGGGCACCGGGCAGGTGTAGAGCGTCCAGAGCATCTGGGCCAGGCGGGAGGCGTCCGCATGGTTGTCCTCCCAGCTGTAGCCGGCCATGGCCTTCATCCAGTTCAGGTCGGCACCGGCGCAAAAGGCTTTGCCCTCAGCCGCCAGGACCACGGCGCGCAAGGAGGCATCCTGGCCCAGCGCCTCAAAGGTCTGGGTCAGTTCCTGGATGACGATGTCGTTGAAGGCATTGCGCACATCCGGACGGGCCAGGGTGACATGGGCCACCGCACCGTCGCGGGACACCCGCAGCGTGGTGGTGGGCGGCAGGGCGGGCAGGCTCATGGCGGGCTCCAGACAACAGTTCGATTGATCGCGTAGAGGCGGCAGGGTTCTTCGGCCTGGGCCCCCTCTTCGCAGCGGGCCAGCGCGCGGGACGGCGCGTCGTCGCCGGTGGCGAAGGCCGAGCGCGACTGGCCGTTCATGGCGAAGGCGCGCGGCAGCGGCGCGGCCAGGAAGGCGCGGTAGAGGCGCTGCAGTTCAGGCGTCGGCAGGGGCAGTGCGGAGAGATCCGCCACATCCGCATGTCCCCGGTCATGATCGGGCGGATACAGCAGGGCACCGGGCAAGTCGACACCCAGCGGCCGCAGGAAGCGATCGACCACCGGTTGCCACAGGTCGTTGGCATCGGTGAACAGGCGATGGCCTTCCTGGCCCACCGGGGGCAGCAATTGCCAGCTCATGCTGCCTCCCGCCGACTGGTAGGCCTGCGCCCACTGACGGGGCCAGCGGGTCCCGAACAGATGGTCGTTGTCGGCATACAGCCAGAGCGTCGGCACCGGCCGAGGGGCCAGCCGTTGCAGGCTGCCCAAACGGGCGACTTCCTGCTCCAGCAGATCGGGGCGGCAGGGGCTGGCGACGGCATCTGGCCGCCCCCCGTGGCCGCCCGACACATTGATGACCGCCATCACGGACGGATGGGGTCCGGATGAGGGGCTCGCCTCCGCAGCCGTGCCTGAGAGCTGGGCCAGGGCGGCGAGCGAGGCCAGGCCGCCGACGGACTGCCCCACCAGCACCGTGCGGGACGCATCGATGTCCGGCTGCGCCGCCATGAAACGCAGCACCTCGGCCACCTGCTGACCGGCCGCGTTCAGCGCGGCGGTGTAGCGCGGCTGATCGCAGCGCAGGTTGGATTCGGGGTCGCCGACCGAGGCCAGTTCCCCATAGCCCAGCCGCAGGGGAACGGCCACTGCAAAGCCCTTGCGGACGAAGAAGCGCGCGGCGGATTCGTAGCGCTGCCGCTCATAGCGGGCACGCTCGCGCCAGTCGCGCCCGTGATTGAGGATGGCCAGCGGGAACGGACCGCGACCGGCGGGACGGAACACGGTGACCGGCAGGTCCCCGCTCACCCCACGGCCCGCCGAGTCGGTGACCCGCACCGGCACGCGCTCGATGCGCTCTCGCAGATCCGGCGCCCAGGGACTGGCTGTGCGCACCGGCACCGGCACGGGCACCGGCACCGCCCGGCCGGTGGACGGGGCCGCAGGTTCCGTCTGCGCGTGGACCGCAGGCATCGGGCCGAGGAGCGCAAGCAAGGACACGAGCGCCGCCATGCGCGCCCCTGTGCCCTGCATCGCTCGGATGGCCCGGCCTGACTTCATGCCTTCAGGCCTTGCTCGGTGGGGTCATGTCCCAGCGCCTTGCGCATCAGCACGCTGCGATAGGTCTTGCCTTCCCATTGCACATCCCCCAGCAATTGATAGCCGCGTCGCTCATACCGCTGTCGCAGGGCGATGGCCGGCATGGCGGTGTCCAGGGCAACCGCGGTGTAGCCCTCCTGCCGGGCCCAGTCCTCGGCGGCATCCATCAGACGCTCGCCAAGGCCACGGCCGCGGCAATCCGGATGAACCGCCAGCTGCGACAGGATGGCCGTTCCCGCCTCGGTGTAGCAGGGCGTGTCCAGACTCCATGCGTCCACACCGGGCCGGTAGGGGCCGCGCACCATCACCGTACCCACCAGACGCAGGCGCCCGTCCACATCCACCTGCTCAGCCAGGATGCACTGCCCAGCCGACACGCGCTTGGCCGTGAGCGACACCGGCTGATCCACCGCCGTGAAGTTCCAGCCCTGTGCCGCGAGCGACGCATAGGACTGATGCAGCAGCGCAGTGAGCGCTTCCAGGGAGTCGGCGGCGGTCAGCGGACGCAGACGGATATCGGCCGTGTCGCCAATGGTCATGGGAGCGGCGACAGGAGTGGCGACAGGAGCGCCGATGGGGTCATTCATGGCAGCAGGCATCAAGGCCATCCAGGCTGTTCAGGTCCCGGAATCTTCACATGCGGAAGACACCAAAACGGGTCTCGGGGATCTCCGCATTCAGGGATGCGGACAAGCCCAGGGCCAGGACACGCCGGGTGTCGGCGGGATCGATCACCCCGTCGTCCCACAGCCGTGCGCTGGCAAAGTAGGGATGGCCCTGCGATTCATACTGGTCGCGGATCGGCGACTTGAAAGCCTCTTCCTCTTCGGCGCTCCACTGGCCGCCCTTGGCCTCGATGCCGTCCCGGCGCAGCGTCGCCAGCACCGAGGCGGCCTGCTCGCCGCCCATTACCGAGATGCGGGCGTTCGGCCACATCCACAGGAAGCGCGGCGAATAGGCCCGGCCGCACATGCCGTAGTTGCCGGCGCCGAAGCTGCCGCCGATGATCACGGTGAACTTGGGCACCTGCGCGCAGGCCACGGCGGTCACCATCTTGGCCCCGGCGCGGGCAATGCCCTCGTTCTCGTACTTGCGGCCCACCATGAAGCCGGTGATGTTCTGCAGGAACACCAGCGGGATCTTGCGCTGGCAGCACAGCTCGATGAAGTGGGCGCCCTTGTTGGCGCTTTCCGCAAACAGGATGCCGTTGTTGGCCACGATGCCCACCGGCATGCCTTCGATGTGGGCGAATCCGCAGACCAGCGTGTTGCCGTAGCGGGCCTTGAACTCATCGAACTCGCTGCCGTCCACGATGCGGCTGATGACCTCACGGACATCGAAGGGCTTGCGGGTGTCGGTGGGGATGACCCCGTGCAGCTCGCTCGGGTCGTGCAGCGGAGGACGGGCCGGCTGCATCAGCAACTCGCCCTGCTTGCGCCAGTTCAGGCGCGCCACCGACTGCCGCGCAATGGCCAGGGCGTGGGTGTCGTCCTCGGCCAGATGGTCCGCCACACCGGACAGTCGCGTGTGCACATCACCGCCGCCCAGGTCTTCGGCGCTGACCACTTCGCCGGTGGCTGCCTTCACCAGCGGCGGGCCGCCCAGGAAGATGGTGCCCTGGTTGCGCACGATGACGGTCTCATCGCTCATGGCCGGCACATAGGCGCCGCCGGCGGTGCAGGAGCCCATCACCACGGCGATCTGCGGAATGCCCTTGGCGGACAGGTTGGCCTGGTTGAAGAAGATGCGGCCGAAGTGGTCGCGGTCCGGGAAGACCTCGTCCTGGTTGGGCAGGTTCGCGCCGCCGGAGTCCACGAGGTAGAGGCAGGGCAGGCGGTTCTGGTCCGCAATCTCCTGCGCGCGCAGATGCTTCTTGACGGTGATCGGATAGTAGGTGCCGCCCTTGACCGTTGCATCGTTGCAGACGATGACGCATTCGACGCCGGACACCCGGCCGATGCCGGCAATCACACCGCCGCCGGGCGCGGCGTTGTCATACAGGTTCAGGCCTGCGAGGGGGGCGATTTCCAGGAAGGGGGTTCCAGGGTCCAGCAGCATTTCCACCCGGTCGCGCGGCAGCAGCTTGCCGCGGGCCACATGCTTGGCTCGCGCCGCTTCGCCGCCGCCCTGGGCGATGGTGGCCAGCTTGGCATTGAGATCGTCGATCAAGGCCTGCATGGCGGCGGCATTGGCCTTGAAGTCGGCCGAGCGGGCATTCAGCTGGGTGGACAGCACGGGCATGGAGTCTCCTGGGCGCCCGGCTCGGCCGATAGGGACCCGGGCTTTGTGAGTATGGCTCAATTTTGGGGATCGGCGCCTTGTGGGCGAGATCCGCACCCTTCGTGCCGCAGCATCATGTCAGCGGCGGCAGCGGGTCGCGGCGCGAAGCATACGCGAGATGACCCGGGGGCGACAACCATACTTGAGCCCGACTCAATAACTCGCCACAATCCGGCTCTCATGAGCCCGCCTGCCCCCTCTGCCCCTTCTTCTGCCCCTTCTGCGCCTGTGCACCCGTCGCGGGACGGCGCCTCCACCGGCAACAACGCCGCCCCCAGCGCCGCCAGCCTGCCGACGCAGCGGCGTTCACCGGTCGGCGCCAAGGCGGAGCAGCGGGTGCGGGACATCCTGCGCGAGAGCCGCGCGGTGTTTGCCGAACGCGGTTATGAGCGGGCCACCACCACCGAAATCGCTCAGCGGCTGGGGATTTCCGAGGCCACGGTGTTCACCTATTTCCGCGGCAAGCGCGAGCTGTGCATGCGGGTGATCGGGGACTGGTATGACGAGATCATCGACGCCATCGAGACCGGGCTGCCGCGGGAGCGGCCAGTGCGGGACCAGCTGGAATTCGTGGTGCACACCCATCTGCGACTGTTCCTGATCCAGGGCACGGGGCTGTGCGAGCTGGTGCTGTCGGAGGGACGCAAGCGGGAGGCGACGCTGACGCTGAGTCAGGACGACGGCCAGTCGTTCGGGGCCGCATTCGTGGAACTGCAGCGTCGTTACACGGCCCCGCTGATGGACCTGCTCTCACGCGGGCAGAAGGCCGGGGAAGTGCGGCAGGACATTCCGCTGCGCATGCTGCGCTCGCTGGTGTTCGGCCCGATGGAGCACCTGCTGTGGGAGGTGATCATCGCCGGCCGCGAGATCCAGGTGGACCGTGCCGCGCGTGACCTGGTCGCCCTGCTCTGGCCAGCCTTGCAGGCGCCGGACCAGGAACTGCAGTCGCTGCGGCGGCTCAAGGCTCAGGTGGGGGCGGCGCTGGCGGCGTCGGAGGGCGCGAGTCGCTGAGCCATGCCGCCCGCCGTGGACGCAGGCCAGGAACGGTCAAAGTGCCGTCACGCAGCCCCTTGCCCGCAGCGCTGGCGCATGACGCTGTTACCCTTGCGGCCATTCGAAGGTCTCCCCGATGCAGAAGCTCTCTCCCGTCAAGGTCGTTGCCGCCCTCACCGCCATCCTGATGGCCGTTGTCTTTCTGGTGGTCGCCACCCGGATGCGTGAAGGCGCGGCCGGCATGTTCTCGGCCGCACGCGCCAACACCGCCAACATGACCAAACGCGCGCCTGCCTCGGCCCCTGCGGTCGAGGAAGGCGCCCGCGCGTCCGGCAGCCGGGTCATCCCCATCGGCGTGGTGCCTGCCCAGGCGCCAGCGCCCACACGGGCGCCCGCCTCCGCCCCCACCCGCTGATCCCAGCCGCTGAACCTGCCCGCTGAAGCGCACCTCTGCGCAGCCCCGTCCCCACGGCGGGCCCGGGCGATCACGCAACCCCTCCGTAGGATCAGGCAAGCACGCCCCAGCGTTTTTGGATACGCTTGCCCACCTTCGCCCCGGCGCCGCCGCCCATCCGGGATGGAACGACCGTGGCAATCCCCCGGAGGAGAGTCATGACAATCAAGCTGACGGTCAACGGAACACCGGTCTCGCTGGACGCGGACCCGCAAATGCCCCTGCTGTGGGCCCTGCGTGAGCAGCTCCAGCTCACCGGCACCAAATTCGGTTGCGGCATGGCCCTGTGCGGCGCCTGCACCGTTCATCTGGACGGCCAGCCGGTGCGCTCCTGCCAGACACCGCTGGAAGCAGCGGCCGGCAAGAAGATCACCACCATCGAAGGCGTTGGCGCCACACCCGCCGGCAAGGCGGTGCAATACGCCTGGCTCAAGATCGACGTACCGCAGTGCGGTTACTGCCAAAGCGGCCAGATCATGAGCGCGTCCGCCCTGCTGGCCGGTAATCGCAAGCCCACCGACACCGACATCGACAACGCCATGAGCGGCAACATCTGCCGCTGCGGCACCTACAACCAGATCCGGGCCGCCATCCATGATGCGTCGGCCCAGCTGAACAAGGGAGGCCGCGCATGAGCACCGATCTGCTGTCCCCCGCCGGTGCCAGCCGCCGCTCGCTGCTCAAGGGCGGCGCGGCCCTGAGCCTGTCCTTCACCCTGCCACTGGCCGCAGGCCGTCTGGCCCTGGCGGCCTCCGCGCCGGCCGGCAGCCCCAGCAACACCTTCGCGCCCAATGCCTGGCTGCGCATCACGCCGGACAACCGCGTCACCGTGGTCTGCGGCTCCGCGGAAATGGGCCAGGGCGTCCTCACCGCCATCCCGATGATGGTGGCTGAAGAGCTGGATGCCGACTGGTCGCAGGTCAGCGTCGAGCAGGCACCGGTGGACCAGGCCTACAACAATCCGATGTTCGGCATGCAGGCCACCGGCGGCAGCACCACCGTGCGCGCCCACTGGACGCCGGTGCGCCAGGCCGGCGCCGCCGCCCGCCAGATGCTGGTGGCCGCTGCGGCCCAGCAGTGGAAGGTGCCGGTCGGCGATCTGCGCACCGAACGCGGATTCGTGATCGGCCCTGGTGGCAAGAAGGCCAGCTACGGATCGCTGGTCGGCACCGCCGCCACCCTGCCCGTGCCGGAGAAGCCCGCGCTGAAGGACCGCAAGGACTTCCGCATCATGGGCAAGCCGACCAAGCGGCTGGACAGCGCCGCCAAGATCAACGGCACCGCCAAGTTCGGCATCGACGCGCAGGTGGACGGCATGCTGATCGCCGTCATGGCCCGCGCCCCGATCGCCGGGGCCAAGCCCAAGGCCTTCGATGAAGCCAAGGCCAAGGCCGTACCGGGCGTGCGCAAGGTCATCACCCTGCCCTCCGGCGTGGCCGTGCTGGCCGACGGCTACTGGGCTGCCCGCCAGGGGCGCGATGCGCTGGCCGTGGAATGGGACCTGGGCCCGCATGCGGACCTGTCGCAGGACAAGGTCTCCACCACGCTGGACCAGGCCCTGACCGACGCCAAGGCGGTCGCCCGTGAAGAAGGGCAGGCGCCCGATGCCGCTTCGGGCCGCATCGAAGCCCAATACGACGTGCCCTATCTGGCCCATGCCTGCATGGAGCCGCTGAACTGCCTGGCCTGGGTCCAGGGGGACTCGGTCACCATCTGGGCCGGCACCCAGAGCCAGGGCCCGGCCCAGGGCATCCTCGGTCAGGTGGCGCAGGTGACACCAGCCAAGGTCAAGGTCAACACCCTGCTGCTGGGCGGCGGCTTCGGTCGGCGCTTCGCCCCGGACTTCACCATCGACGCCACGCTGCTCTCCAAGATCAGCGGCAGCCCGGTCAAGCTGATCTACGCCCGGGAAGACGACATGGCGGCCGGCTTCTACCGCCCGACCTCGCGCGTGCGCTTCGCAGCGGCGCTGGATGACCAGGGACGTCCGACGCAGCTCAAGGCGACCGTGGCCACCCCGTCCATCATGGCGGCCTCCGGGTTCATGAAGATTCCGGACACCGGCGTGGACAGCATGGCGGTGGAAGGCCTGGCCGACCATCCCTACAGCATCCCCAACCAGCGCATCCTCTACGGCCGCGCGGAACCGGGACCGCAGGTGTGGTTCTGGCGGTCAGTGGGCCATTCGCAAAATGCCTTCTTCATCGAAAGCTTCATCGATGAGCTGGCGCACGCCGCCAAGGCCGATCCGCTGCAATACCGGCTCGCCTTGCTGGACAAGCAGCCCCGCGCCAAACGGGTGCTGGAGCTGGCCGCCAGCAAGGCCGGCTGGAAGACGCCTGCCCCCGCGGGACGGTTCCGCGGTCTGGCGGTGGCGGAGAGCTTCGGCACCTTCGTGGCGGAAGTGGCCGAAGTGTCGGTGGGCGACGATGGCGCCATCCGGGTGCACAAGGTGACCGCCGCGGTGGACTGCGGCCAGACCGTCAATCCGCAGACCATTGCCCGCCAGATTGAAGGCGCGGTGGTTTACGGGCTGTCCGCCGCCCTGTATGGACGCATCAGCTTCAAGGACGGCAAGGTGGAGCAGAGCAACTTCCACGACTATCCCGTGCTGCGCATGAACGAGATGCCCAAGGCGGAGGTGCATATCGTGGACAGCAACGAAGCCCCGGGCGGCATCGGTGAACCCGGCACGCCGCCGATTGCACCGGCCGTGGCCAATGCCCTCTTTGCCGCCACCGGCAAGCGGCTGCGGGCGCTGCCGTTTGACACCGCAGCGCTCAAAAAAGCCTAAGGCAAGGACGACGCCTGTGACGGGCGTCGCCACCGCCTGAACGCATCTTCAAGGCGCCTCCCGACGGAGGCGCTTTTTTCTTGCCCGCCGCGTCTGCTCAGGCCGCTGGCGGGTAACCGGCCTCGCTCAGCACCGCCGCGAGTTGCTCGCGCGGCAGGCCGCTTTCCACCTTGACCGTCTTCTGTTCCAGGCTCACCTGCACGTCGGCATGGCCGTCCGCGCTCTTGAGGGCCTCGGTGACGGCCGCCAGGCAGTGGCCGCAGCTCATGTCGGGCAGTTTGAATTCATGCATGGGTCGCTCCGGTCATCGGTTCAAGTTCAAGTAACAAGACTGCAAGGCTAAACCCTTCCACCATGGCAAGGTCAAGGCCCCCGTCCGCCATCCGCCCCTCTCCCGGGAGGGGCATGGTGTTGACCTTCCCATCATGGCAAGCTTGAGACTTCCGCCATGAACACCGCCACCTCCCCCCTCCCCTCGCCCGCCGTCAGCGGTGCTGCCACCGCGCCAACCGTGGAGCTTCGGCTGCCCATCCAGGGCATGACCTGCGCGAGTTGCGTGCGGCGGGTCGAGAAACGCTTGAGCGCAGTGGTCGGCGTCGTGGAGGCACAAGTCAATCTGGCGACGGAGCAGGCCACCGTGACGGCGGACGCCTCCCTGCCGGTCCAGGCCCTGAAGGAGGCGGTGGAAGCGGCTGGTTTCCGGGTCCCGGTGCAATCGACGCAGTTGGCCATCACCGGCATGACCTGTGCCAGTTGCGTGAGCCGGGTGGAGCGGGCGCTGCGCCGGGTGCCCGGGGTGCAGCAGGCAGAGGTGAATCTCGCCACTGAGACCGCCCATGTCACCAGCCTGGACGGGGTCAGCCCCGACACATTGATCGCGGCGGTGAGCAAGGCCGGCTATGCGGCAACGCTCGCGGGCGGCGACGACCTCAGCGCGTCGGCAGAGCCGGTTCGCCCGCCCTGGTCCACCTCCGGCGGACCGGTTCTGGTGGCCGCATTGCTGTCCGCCCCGCTGGTGCTGCCGATGGTCGGCATGCTGCTGGGTCAGCACTGGATGCTGGGCGGCGGGTGGCAATGGCTGCTGGCCACGCCGGTTCAATTCTGGCTGGGCGCCCGCTTCTACCGGGCCGGCTGGGCCGCGCTCAAGGACCGCAGCGGCAACATGGACCTGCTGGTGGCCCTGGGCACCAGCGCGGCCTACGGTCTGAGTGTCTACAGCCTGCTGGCCGCGTCCCCGCATGCGGGGCATGGGGACGGGCCGGTGCCGCTGTATTTCGAGTCATCGGCCGCGGTGATCACGCTGGTGCTGCTGGGCAAGTGGCTGGAGGCCCGCGCCAAGCGGCAGACCCTGGGCGCGCTGGCCGCACTCAAGGCACTGCGACCGGACACCGCGCGGGTGCGCCGCGACGGTCAGGACCTGGACCTGCCGATGGCCCAGTTGCAGCACGGGGACCTGCTGGTGGTCCGCCCTGGCGAACGCATGCCCGCCGACGGCCGCATCGCCGAGGGCCAGAGCCTGGTGGATGAATCGATGATCAGCGGCGAAAGCCTGCCGCAATCCCGCGGCCCTGGCGACCGGGTGGTGGGCGGCTCGGTCAATGGAGAAGGTCTGCTGCTGGTGACGGTCACGGCGCTGGGCGCTGAATCGACGCTGTCGCGCATCGTGCGACTCGTCGAGAACGCGCAGGCCGGCAAGGCGCCGATCCAGCGGTTGGTGGACCGGGTCAGCGCCGTGTTCGTGCCGGTCGTGATCGGCGTGGCCCTGCTCACGCTGCTGGCCTGGGGGCTGGCGGCGGGGAACTGGTCGCAGGCGGTCATCCATGCGGTGGCCGTGCTGGTCATTGCCTGCCCCTGTGCCCTGGGACTGGCCACGCCGGCGGCGATCATGGTGGGCACCGGCACGGCGGCACGCCATGGGCTGCTCATCAAGGACGCCCAGGCCTTAGAGCAGGCCCGAGGCGTCACCACGGTGGTGTTCGACAAGACCGGCACGCTCACCGAAGGACGCCCGCATCTCGGCGCGTTGCTGACGTTCGGCGGCCTGTCGGAGGCGGATGCGCTGAGTCTGGCAGCCGCGCTGCAACAAGGCAGTGAACATCCGCTGGGCCGTGCGGTGCGCGAGGCCGCCGCCGAACGCGGCCTGACGGTGCCGGCCGCCACCGACACACGCGCCATTGCGGGCCGCGGCATCGAGGCTCGCGTCCAGGGTCGCCCGTTGATCCTGGGCAGCCGTCAATGGCTGGTGTCGCTGGGAACGCCCGCCGACGGCCTGGACGAGGCCGCCGCCAAGGCCCACGCACAGGGCATGACCGTGTCCTGGCTGGCCGAACGACAGGAAGGCTCGGCACCGCTGCCGCTGGCGATGCTGGCCTTTGGGGACCGCCTCAAGCCCGAATCGGTCGCCGCTGTCCAGCAACTGCGCGCCATGGGCCTGCGCACCGTCATGCTGACCGGAGACAACCGCGCCGCCGCGCAAGCCGTGGCGGACCGCCTGGGACTGGACGAGGTCCACGCCGAATTGCTGCCCGAAGACAAGGCGCAACGGGTGGCGCAACTGCGCAGCGGCGGCGCCCATGTGGCCATGGTGGGGGACGGCATCAACGACGCGCCTGCCCTGGCCGCCGCCGACGTGGGAATGGCCATGGGCGGCGGGACCGATGTAGCGATGGAAACCGCCGGCATCACGCTGATGCGCGGCGACCCGCGCCTGGTGGCCCAGGCCATCGGCCTGTCGCGGGCGACGGTGCGCAAGATCCGCCAGAACCTCTTCTGGGCGTTTGTGTACAACCTGCTGGGCATTCCACTGGCGGCGCTCGGGCTGCTGAGCCCGGTGATCGCCGGCGCGGCGATGGCGCTGTCCAGCGTCTCGGTGCTGGGCAATGCGTTGCTGCTCAAGCGCTGGAAGGGAGATCTGCAATGAGTGCCATGCCGCCCGTCAGAGCGTTGGGCACCGGCGCATCCCCCCAGTCGGCCAGCCCCGATGCCCGCTGGACCATCAAGGAAGCGGCGGAGCGCTCGGGCGTTTCCGCCAAGATGCTGCGCCACTACGAACAGCTGGGCCTGCTGCCGCCGGTGGCCCGCACGCAGGCCGGCTACCGCCTCTATGGAGAGCGGGAGGTGCACCTGCTGCGCTTCATCCGCCGGGCCCGCGACCTGGGTTTCTCGATGGCGGAAATCACCGAGCTGCTGGCGCTGTGGCGCAACCGCCGCCGTGCCAGCGCCCAGGTCAAGCGCATTGCACAGACCCACATTGCCGACCTGGACCGCCGACTGGCCGAGATGCAGGCGATGCGCCGCACCCTGGCCGAGCTGGCCGACTGCTGCCACGGGGACGAGCGTCCCGACTGTCCCATTCTTGACGACCTTGCCCAAGGAGGCCCTCCATGATTCTCGACCCCGATGCCGTCCCTGCTCGCTGGGAGCGCCTGCAGGCGCACCTGGGCGATGTGGGGGGACTGACCATCCGCCGCGCACTGCCCACGCCCAAGCACCGCATGGTGGGGGCCTGGTGTTTCCTGGACCATGCCGGTCCGGCCGATCTGGCACCGGACCATCCGATGCGCGTGGGGCCGCATCCGCACACAGGGCTGCAGACCTTCAGCTGGTTGATTGAAGGGGAGATCCTGCATCGGGACAGCCTGGGCTCGGAACAGGTTCTGCGCCCGGGTCAGGTCAATCTGATGACGGCGGGACGCGGGATCAGCCATTCCGAGGAATCGCTGACCTCCCGTCTGCAGCTGGCGCAGCTGTGGATTGCCCTGCCGGATGCAGTGCGGCACATGCCGCCCGCTTTCGAGCACTTCCCGGCCATGCCCCACTTCAAGACCGGTGGCTTCGACACCATGCTGCTGATGGGTGAATTCGGCGGCCATCGCTCGCCGGTGCCCAGTCACACGCCGCTGCTGGGCATGGACCTCAGCGCGACCCATGCGGCGGACGCTGAGCTGCTGTTGCATCCGGACTACGAGTACGGGCTGATGGTGCTGGAGGGTGAGATGGCGGTGACGGTGGGCGATGAGTCCACCGGCCTGAGCACGCCCGGGCAGCTGCTGTATGTGGCGCCGGGCGCCCGGTCACTGAAGCTGCTGTCGGGCGGCGGCCGCAGCCGCGCGCTGCTGCTGGGCGGGCCGCCCTTCCAGGAGCCGGTGTTGCTGTGGTGGAACTTTGTGGGCCGCAGCCGCGAAGAGATGCACGGCTATGCGGCCGAGTGGAACCAGCATGAGAGCGGAGGCGTCTTCGGTGCGGTGCAGGGTTACGCCGGCCCGCGCCTGCTGGCGCCGCCGGTGCCCGCACTGAAGGTGCCGGTGGCACCGGACCCTCTTTCCTGACCCTCGTCTGAGGGCGCCCCACTCGGCGGCATCGCTGCCAGGGGTGGGGGGAGGCGGGGGCTGGCCGGCTGGCCCCACGACGGGGACAACTCCGGCAGCGCAGCCTGGATGCGCTCCTTGAAACTCCAGGCATCGTTCAAGGTCCACTGCGGGGGGCCATTGGGAGGGGCGCTGCGCAGGAAGTCGGTCAGATCGACATTCATCGACTGCCGCAACAGTCGAAGCACCCCCAGCACGGCCTCCTGGTCGGCAGGGGACAGGAGCGGCCCTTCTGGGGGCGGCCGCTCCCACGCGGCATGGAAGCAACTGGAGAAACGATTCAGGAGCTCATGGGCCACCGGGAAGATCTGCGCTTCCAGCCGGTTCTCCATGCCCGTGGCCGCGATGTTGAGCTCCTCCACGGTCGGTGCCGGCGCGCAGAGGCGCGTGGAGGGATCGGCCGGGCGAAAGCCAAAGGCGTCCAGCAGGCTTCGCACCTGCACGTCTGCAGGGAGCTTGCGCGCTTGTCCTGCGGTGAGCGGCCGCTCCTTGACCAGCAGCATCAGCGCACGCTCCTGCAGCAGGGCACGAATGCCGTTGGCATCCGCGCCTCCAGGAATTCGTCGGCGCAGCGTATCCAGCACAGTACCGAAGGCTTTGGCGGGCGGCATGCTGTCGGACTGCAGCGCAGTGGCGAGGCGTTCACACAGGTCGTCCCGGTCGCTGCGTTCAATCCGGGCGTCGGCCTCGAGCAACTGCAGCAGCTGGGTCAACCACCGTTTGCCATGGCCCAGCATCTGGGCCAGCCGACCGCCATCCAGGTTCATGGAGTCCTGCAGCCCCTTCAAGGCCTGCTGCAGACGCCCCATGGCGTCGCCCGGCGCCAGATGCGTCAGCAGCCGATGAAGGGCCAGTTCGAGCTCGTGCTTGACGAGGTCGGACTGCGGCGTGGCGAGATAGGCGCGCAGCGGCATGTCGCCCGTGAAGAAGACACTGCGGGACAGGTCCGCCGGGGCATCAGCGTTGCCGGCATGACCCGTAGCGATCGTGGAAAGTGAGGGGTGCGGGGGCGTGCACAGGCCGGCGGCTGCCTCAGCCGCCGGGTGCAGACCCGGCCCCGGCGGTGCGCTCCCCGAGATCGGAAACGACATGAGCCGCCCTCCTGAAGTACCGAAAGTCCTTCAGTCAGGGCGGCCCCGTCAGGAGTTCAGGCGAAGCGTCCCGCCTGGAAGTCCCGCACCGCTTGCAGCAGTTCGCCCTCGGTGTTCATGACGAAGGGGCCGTACTGCGCAATCGGCTCATTCAGCGGCTTGCCCGCGATCAGGATCAGCCGCGCGCCGTCCTCACCCGCCTCAAAACGCACGCCGTCCGACCCGGCCGTGTTGGCCAGAATGGCCATGCGCCCCGCCGGCACCTTGCAGCCGGTGTCAAAGCGCACGTCCCCGCGGTAGACGTACAGGAAGGCGTTGTGCGTGGCGGGAATCGCCTGCTCGAAATGTGTGCCCGGCTGCAGATGCAGGTCGAGGTACAGCGGCTCGGTGGTCTCGCGCTGCATGGCACCTTCCACCCCGTGGCTGCTGCCGGCAATCACCCGCACTGTGGCGCCCGGAAGCTGGGCTTGCGGAATTTCGCTGCTGGGGATGTCCCGGTACCAGGGGTCCCGCATCTTGTCGCGACCGGCCAGGTTCAGCCACAGCTGGAAGCCCTCCATGCGGCCCTCCTGCTGCTCCGGCAGTTCCGAATGCACCACACCGCGGCCGGCCGTCATCCATTGCACGCCGCCACTGCCCAGCAGGCCTTCATTGCCGGCCGAGTCGCGGTGACGCATCTGGCCTTCCAGCATGTAGGTCACGGTTTCGAAGCCGCGGTGCGGATGGTCGGGGAAGCCGGCGATGTAGTCGTCGGCATTGTCCGTGCCGAAGGCGTCCAGCATCAGGAAAGGATCCAGTCGCCGCTGCAGGTCATGGGTCAGCACGCGGGTGAGCTTGACGCCCGCCCCATCGCTGGTGGCCATCCCCTGCACCAGGCGCTCGACCTGACGAGGCGTCGCAACGGTGAAGTTCGGGGAAACAACGGCAGACATGAGGATTTCCTTTCCTTTGACAACAATCAGGCCAGCACTGAAGCGATTTCGGCGCGCGCACCCGCCAGGCCTTGGGCGGTGGCTTCGGGGCCCATGTTCAGACCTTCGGCGTAGACAAAGTCCACATCGGTCATGCCCAGGAAGCCCAGCGTGACCTTGAGGTAGGGCACCACATTGTCGGTCGGCTGGCCGCGATGCACACCGCCGCGGGTGGTCACCACGATCACCTTCTTGCCGGTCACCAGGCCTTCCGGACCATTGGCGCCATAGCGGAAGGTCACGCCGGCACGGGCGACCGCGTCGATCCAGTTCTTCAGCTGCGAGCTCACGCCGAAGTTGATCATCGGGGCGGCCAGCACGATCACGTCGGCGGCTTGCAGTTCGCCGATCAGGCTGTCGTTCAGGGCGACACGGGCCTGCTGGTCGGTGCTGCGCTGTTCACCCGGGGTGAACAGGGCGCCCAGCGTGGCTTCGTCCATCGGGGGCAGCGGATTGGCGGCCAGGTCGTGCACGGTGGTCTTGGCACCGGGGTTGCGGGCCACCAGGCCGGCCACGACTTCGTTGGCCAGCAGGGTGGAGACGGAGCCTTGGCCGTCATGCAGGCGGCGGGCGCTGGAATTGATTTGCAGAATGTTCATGGTGACTCTCCGGTTGCATCAGGGGTGTGAGGGAATGGCTTCACTGTATTGAGAACCCCGGAGCATCAGAAGCCCACCATTTGGATAAGATTGTTCCATTGATCGAACAATCGGGCCGAACGCCCCTGTCGCCATGAGTCTGGATGCCGATGACCTGCTGGTGTTTGCGCGTGTGATGGACGCTGGCAGCTTCAGCCGCGCCGCCGAGCGCTTGCATCTGCCCAAATCCACCGTGTCGCGGCGCATTGCCGCCCTGGAGGAGCGCCTGGGTGAAAAACTGCTCCAGCGCAGCACCCGGCGCCTGACGCTGACTGACTTCGGCCAGGGCGTGCTGGACCATGCCCGCGCGCTGGCCAGCGAAGTGGACAGCGCCCTGGCCCTGGCCCTGCACCGCCAGAAGCGCCCCACCGGACGCCTGCGGGTGTCGATGCCGGCGGACTTTGCCCATCAGATGCTGCGCCCGATGCTGAGCCAGTTCGTGGCGGACTATCCAGAGGTGCAGTTGGAGCTGGACCTGTCCCCGCGCCGGGTGGATCTGATCGCCGAAGGATTTGACCTGGCCGTCCGCATGGGCGAGTTGCCCGCGGACAGTCAACTGGCCGCGCGGCGCCTGGCCATCTTCGGCAGCGGGCTGTATGCCTCACCGGCCTATCTGCAGCGGCACGGGGAGCCGCAGATGCCGGAAGGGCTGATCAGCATGCATGGCCTGATGATTCTGGGCCGCGGCGGCGATGCCTTGCCCTGGCGCCTGTTCGCTCACCATGAGGCCGCGGAGGAAGATCAGCGCACCTGGGTCGGCGTGCCGGAGCGTCGCACGCTGGCCAATGCGCCGGACATGCTGCTGCAAATGGCCCGGGACGGCCTGGGCATCACCTGGGTGGGCAACCAGTACGCGCAGAGCTTTGTCGACAAGGGTGAGCTGGTGCGGGTGCTGCCGCAATGGTGTGCCGAACCCAGCACCTGCTGGGCGGTGTTTCCGCAGCGGCGACTGATGCCGCTGCGCACCCGGGTGTTCCTGGACGCCATGACGGCGGTGCTCACGCCGCTGGATCAGTCGGCGCTCTTCGAGCGCTGAGCCGAGCCGTCACTCCATCTGGAAGCCGATCTCGACGCTGACCGGCCGAGGCTTGTTCACCGGCGCAAAGCGCCACTGCTTGACGGCGGCCACTGCGGCCGCGCTGAGCTTGCGATCGGGTGACTTCAGCGCTTCCACGCCCTCCACCGAGCCGTCCGCCTGGACCACGAACTTGACCAGCACCGAGCCATTGCGCTGCTGGGACAGCAGGGCGCGGGGATATTCCGGATCCACCTTGGTGATCAGGCGCAGCGGGGTGTCCTCTTCCGGCAGCGGGGCGGGTTCAGGCTCAGGCTGCTGGGCCGGCGCGGCAGGCACACCCACGGACGGCGCCGTGGTCGGAGCCGCCATGGCCATGGTGTCGGGAATGCGCCCGGTGTAGGCGGGGGTGGCGGGGTTGGCCGGTGCGGCGGCACTGCCCGCGGCCGATGCGGCCCCGGTGGTCAGCGAGGTGCGGGTCATGCCGCCGCCATCGCCGCGCTGCACATCGGCGGCGCTGGCGCTGGCCACGGTGCGGCCTTCGTCGCTGTCGCCCTTCTTCGCCGGTGCCGGTGCCTTGGCCACCGCCGCGGCCGGCTTGGGCTCGGGCTTGGCGTCGGTCTTGGCCTGGTGTTCGGGTTTCTTGGTCTCGCCCTTTTCCGCGTGGAACTTGATCCACTGGAAGACCTTGTCGGCGTCGCGCTTGGCACGCTCGACATCGCTGAGGGCGGCTTTGCCATCGGTGGCCGATGCAGCCCCCGATGCGGCGGCGCCATTGGCGCCAGGCGAGCTGGCACCGGCTGCCTGCGCCCACACGTTGGCCCCCGTCAGCATCAAGCACACTGACAGACAGCTGGGTACCAGGACCCTGCGAGAACGACCAATCATGATTCCCACCCTCTCAAGGCAATGCCGCTTCTTCTTTGTAAGCAAACCCGCGGCGAGTAGCGACAAAGTGTAAGAAGTCACCCCCGCGACTGCTGCTCGGTATTTGCCCGAGGTTTGTGCCCTCTTTGCTGCACTCGCCGGAAAAAATCACAACTCGGTCCGAGGCCGTGCAAGCCCCATGCCGACGCGTTTGTAACGGCTTGGCGCCAGGACCGAGCCGGGCCGCCATGGTGCGGTGCACACCGCCCTCCGCTGGGGCGCAGCGGGAGCCGTCGAGGGGCGGCGCCCGGCCGACGGCCGCAGCCTCCCGCCAGCGGCGCTTGAGTCCGCTCCTCGGCGGCCCCTATACTGCGCGCCTGCTCCGGGGAGCCCTGAGCCGCACAACGCGGCACGGGCTGAGACATGGCGATGAAGCCGTGGACCCGCTGAACTTGATCCGGTTCGTACCGGCGTAAGAAGAGCCTGCCCCTCGCGCCCTTTGTGGTGGCCATGCAGCGATCCCTCCCATTCGTGGAGGCTCCGCGCCATGTGCCGCACGGCGCTGCCGGGTCCGGGCCGATCGCGCCCGCGACCGGTCCAGGCCCAGCCTCCGGTGCTCCACCGGAGAAGCCTGATGTCGCAACACCTGTCCCCTGTCGCCGCCGCGCAAGCTGCGCAGATTCCTTCCTCGTCCCCTTCCCCGTCCCCATCGAGCGGGTCGTCCGAGTCCTCGCCGCCGGACGTGCAGCAGCGGCTGGCCGCCAGCCGTGCGCCGCTGCCCGCGTCCAGCAAGACGTATGAGCCGGGCACGCTGTTCCCCGGGCTGCGGGTGCCGCTGCGGGACATCCAGCTGACCAACGGCGAACGCATCGCGGTGTATGACACCTCCGGGCCCTACACCGACCCGGCCCAGGCGACCGATGTGCGCCGCGGCCTGCCGACGCCGCGCGCCGCCTGGATCGAGGCCCGCGGGGACACCGAAGCCTATGACGGCCGCCCCATCCAGCTGTTCGACGACGGTCTGCGCGAGGCCACCCAGCAGCAGGCGCTGCGTGCGCAGACCGACGCGCTGACCCGCCAGCCGCGCCGCGCCCTGCGGGGCGGCAACGTCACGCAGATGCACTATGCGCGTCGCGGCATCATCACCGCCGAGATGGAATACGTGGCCATCCGCGAGAACGGCCGCCGCGCCTGGATGAAGGAGTACTGCGCCGATGCCGAGCGCGAGAGCCGCCTGCGGGGCCAGGGGCTTGGCGCCAGCATCCCCGGCTTCATCACGCCGGAATTCGTGCGGGACGAGATCGCCCGCGGCCGCGCCATTCTTCCGGCCAACATCAACCATCCGGAACTCGAGCCGATGATCATCGGCCGCAACTTCCTGGTGAAGGTCAATGCCAACATCGGCAACTCCGCCGTGAGCTCCGGCATCGAGGAAGAGGTGGAAAAGCTGGTGTGGGCCACCCGCTGGGGCGCGGACACGGTGATGGACCTCTCCACCGGCCGCAACATCCACACCACCCGGGACTGGATCATCCGCAACAGCCCCGTGCCCATCGGCACCGTGCCCATCTACCAGGCGCTGGAGAAAGTCGGCGGCGTGGCCGAGGACCTGACCTGGGCGCTGTTCCGCGACACGCTGATCGAGCAGGCCGAGCAGGGCGTGGACTACTTCACCATCCATGCCGGCGTGCGCCTGCCCTTCGTGCCGATGACCGTCAAGCGCCGCACCGGCATCGTGTCCCGGGGTGGCTCCATCCTGGCGAAATGGTGCATTGCCCATCACCGCGAGAACTTCCTCTACACCCACTTCGAGGAGATCTGCGAGATCATGAAGGCCTACGACGTCAGCTTCTCGCTGGGGGACGGCCTTCGGCCCGGCTCGCTTGCCGATGCCAATGACGAGGCCCAGTTTGCCGAGTTGCGCACCCTGGGCGAGCTGACCAAGATCGCCTGGAAGCATGATGTGCAGACCATGATCGAAGGTCCGGGTCATGTGCCCATGCACATGATCCAGGCCAACATGACGGAGCAGCTCAAGCACTGCGACGAGGCGCCGTTCTACACCCTGGGCCCGCTGACCACCGACATCGCACCGGGCTACGACCACATCACCAGCGGCATCGGCGCCGCGATGATCGGCTGGTTCGGCTGCGCCATGCTCTGCTATGTGACGCCCAAGGAGCACCTCGGCCTGCCGGACCGCGACGACGTCAAGCAGGGCCTGATGGCCTACCGCATCGCGGCTCACGCCGCGGACATTGCCAAGGGCCATCCGGCGGCGCGGGCGCGCGACGATGCGCTGTCCAAGGCGCGGTTTGAATTCCGCTGGGAGGACCAGTTCAACCTGGGGCTGGACCCGGAAACCGCGCGGGAGTTCCACGACGAGACGCTGCCCAAGGACAGCGCCAAGGTGGCGCATTTCTGCTCGATGTGCGGGCCCAAGTTCTGCTCGATGAAGATCACGCAGGATGTGCGGGACTACAGCGCGAAGCTGGACGCGGATGCCGCGGGCGGGGCGGCCCTTGCGGGCACTGCGGGCACTGCGGGCATGACCGGCAGTGGCGGAAACGGGCACGGCGGTGACGCCGAAGCCGGCATGCGGGCCAAGAGCGAGGAGTTCCGGGCCGCCGGCAGCGAGCTCTACATCCCCATTCAGCCGGTTACGCCGGTCTGAGCCATGGCCCGCATCGTGATCGCCGGGGCGGGCCTGGCCGGCCGCCTGTGCGCCTGGGCGCTTGCACGCACCGGTCATGCGGTGACGGTCTGCGACCCGTCGCCGGATGCACAGCCGCGTTTTGACGGCACCGGCGCCGCCGCCTTCACCGCCGCGGGCATGCTGAGCCCGCTGGCCGAGCAGGAACAGGGCGGCGCTCAGGTGGCCGCCTGGGGCTGGCGTTCGCTCGCGCTCTGGGCCGGGCTGGTCCCGGCGCTGCGTCCGGCGGAGGTGCCTTTTCAGCGCGACGGCAGCCTGCTGCTGGCGCACCGCAGCGACCTGGGGGCCGCGCAGCGGATCCTGGCGCTGATTCCGGGCGCACGCGCTTTGGAGGCCGACGCGCTGCAAACGCTGGAGCCGGCCCTGGTGCCCAGCCTGCACGGCTGGCTGTTGCCGGGGGAAGGGCGGATCGGACCGGTGGCGGCAATGCAGGCGCTGGTGCAGGCAGCGCCCGAGGTGGACTGGCGCTGGCTCTGCCCCGTTCAGTCGGTCTCGCCGGGGCTGGCGCGGCTGACCTCGGGGGAACAGCTGCGGGCGGACTGGATCATCGACACCCGCGGCCTGGGCGCCTCGCCGAACCTGCCCGTGCGCGGGGTGCGTGGCGAGATCGTCACCTTGTCCCTGCCCGGCCATGGGCTGCAGCGTCCGGTACGCCTGCTGCATCCCCGGCACCGGGTGTACCTGGTGCCGCGGACAGCACAAGAGCTGGCGGTGGGCGCCAGCGAGATCGAGAGCGAGGACCGCAGCCCGGTGTCTTTGCGCTCGGCGGTGGAACTGATGGCTGCGGCGCACAGCCTCGTTCCCGCGCTGGCGGAAGCCCGCATCCTTCGGCTGGATCGGCATCTGCGCCCCGCCCTGCCGGACAACCTGCCGATGACCCATCACGAGCCCGGTCTACTGCGGCTCAATGGCCTGTACCGCCATGGCTGGCTGCTGGCGCCGGCGCTGGTGGAGCAGTTGCTTCAGACGGCTGGGCTTGCGGCGCTTCATGCACTGGCCGACGTACCGATGGAGGCGCCAACGCCAACGTCAGCGTCAGCGTCCGCGTCAACGCCAATGCCCTCGCCAACGTCCCCGCCCGCGCCATTGCCCAGTCAGCACTCCCCTTCGACCCCGTCCCTGCAAGCACCATGACCACCGCCACCATCACCATCCGGCTGGATGACCGCGAACTGCAATTGCCCGCGGGCAGTCGCCTCTCCGACCTCCTGGCGCTGGAGGCCTTGCAGCCGCTGCCTCCGGCCGGTGTCGCCACCGCACTGAACGGCCGCTTCATCCCCCGTGCGGCGCGCCCGGACACTCCGCTGTCCGACGGCGACCAGGTCCTGCTCTTCCAACCCATCGTCGGAGGCTGACATGCCCGCTTCCCCGTCCCAGTCTCTGCCGTCCCCCTCGTCGGCTTCGGCAGCCGATCCCCTTCGCATCGGTGAGGTCTCGTTGACCAGCCGTTTCTTCCTCGGCACCGCCGGTCACCCCAGCCCGCAGGTGCTGCGCGAATCGATTGAAGCATCCGGCACCGACGTGCTGACCGTTGGCCTCAAGCGCACCTTGCACGGCGACAACGGCGCCCTGGCCCACGCGCTGACCGATGCCCGTGCCCGCGGGGCCCGATTGCTGCCCAACACCGCCGGCTGCCGCAGCGCCCGGGAAGCGGTGGCCCTGGCCCACATGGCCCGAGAGCTCTACGACACGCCGTGGATCAAACTCGAGGTGGTGGGCGACGACCACACGCTCCAACCCGATCCCATCGAACTGCTCAGCGCCGCCACAACACTGGCGCGTGACGGCTTCGTGGTGTTCCCCTACTGCACCGAGGACCTGGTGATGGGGCGCCGCCTGCTGGATGCTGGCTGCCCGCTTCTGATGCCCTGGGGCGCACCGATCGGCTCCGGTCAGGGGCTGCTGCATCTGCCGGGTCTGCGCACGCTGCGGGAGCGGCTGCCGGACACGGTGCTGGTGGTGGATGCGGGCATTGGCGCACCGTCCCAGGCGGCGCAGGCCATGGAGCTGGGTTTTGATGCGGTGCTGCTCAACAGCGCGGTGGCCCAGGCCCGGAATCCGGTGGCCATGGCCGGTGCGTTCCGGCAGGCGGTCGAGGCCGGTCGGCAGGCCTGGCGTGCGGGGCTGATGGCGCCGCAGTCGATGGCGGTGGCCAGCACGCCGGTGAGCGGGCATGCCTTCCTGCTGGGAGACGCGTGATGACGGCGGTGCCTGCGCTCGAGTCGACCGTCCCGCATCCGTCCCTGCCATCGCCCTGGTCCCCGGACGTGGACCCCTGGCTGCCCGCGCTGCAGCCCTGGACGCAGGACCCGTCGCCACCGGTGATCTGGAGCGTGGCCGGCACCGACAGCGGCGGCGGGGCCGGCCTGGCCGCCGACACACGTGCTGCGGCGGCCATGGGTGTGCATCTGTGCACTGTGGTCGCTGCCGTGACGGCGCAGCATTCGCTGGGCGTGCAAGGGGTGTTCCCTGTGGCCACGGCGACCTTGCGGGCGCAATTGCATGCCCTGCGGTCCGACCTGCCGGCGCGGGTCATCAAGACCGGGCTGCTCGCCAGCGCGTCGGCAGTGGATGTGTTGCTGGCCCAGCGGGGCGATGCCCAGTTGGTGGTCGATCCCGTCCTGGGGGCGACGGCGGGCGGGGCGAGCTTTTGCAATGACGAGTTGCTGGCCGCCTACCGACACCAGTTGCTGCCGCAGGCCGCGCTGATCACCCCCAACCGCCGCGAGGCGGAACGGCTGCTGGGCGTGGCGCCCGGGCAGTGGCCAGTGCCGGAACTGGCGCGGCGGCTGCGTCGCCTGGGGGCGCAGGCGGTCTGCATCACCGGCGGAGATGATGAGGCCTGTGGCGCCTTGCCGGATGGGGACGCCCTCACGGATGGGGATGTCCTCGCGGACGGGGCCGCCCTGGCGCTGGACTGGCTGGATTCGCCGCTGGCCACCGGCTGGATCGCCTTGCCGCGGTTGCAGGCGGCGCCCGGTGAACGGCTGCATCACCACGGCTCCGGCTGCACCTTCGCCACCGCAGCGGCCGCAGCGCTCGCACGCGGATTTCCGCTGCCGGATGCGGTGATCCTGGCCAAGATGCTGACCTGGGCCGCCCTGCGCGACAGTCATGCGGCCGGCGCCGGATCCGGCCCGCTGCGACCCGCCCCGGCATTCGTCTCGGACGCATCGGCCATGCCGGTGATGTCGCAGGCGGATGAGGAGGTCTTGTCTCCGGCGCTGTTGCTGGCATGGACCCAGGCACTGCGAAGCCCCCACCGTCACGACTTCACCCGCGGCCCGTACGCGATTACCGACCAGCCGAGCCTGGTGAGCACCTTCGTGCAATCGGGCGTGTTCAGTCATGTGCAGTTGCGGATCAAGCGTGTCGAAGCGCAGGGCGGGTCCACCGCCCACGACGACGAGTCGCTGCGAAGCAGCATCCGGCAGGCGCTGGCGAGTGCGGCCGACAGCGCCTGCACCGTCTGGATCAACGATCACTGGCAACTGGCCCTGGCATGCGGCGCGACCGCCTTGCACCTCGGACAGGAGGATTGGGCCGCGCTCACGCCCGCGCAGCGCCAGGATCTGCAGCACCGCTGCCAGCAAGGCGGGCTGCGCCTGGGGCTGTCCAGCCACAGCCTCTGGGAACTCTGCCGGGCGCGTGCGGTGGCCCCCACCTACATTGCCTGCGGCCCGCTGTGGCCGACCACGACCAAGGACATGCCCTGGCAGCCGCAAGGTCTGGCGCAACTCGGCTGGTGGGCCCGGATGGCCGGTTGGCCGGTGGTGGCCATCGGCGGCATCCTGGACGACGGCCAGGTGGAGGCGGCCTGGCGGGCCGGAGCGTCTGCGGTGTGTCTGGTGCGGGCTGCGCAGGAGTGGCTGTCACGGCGAGGCGGTGTCGCGGGTCCGGCCTAGCGTCCTCATGGCTCCAACGGGTCACCGTTGAGGGGGATGGTGAATTTGTCCGGCTTTCGAATAATGGGCCCGTTTCTTGCCCTCTCCCCCGGGCGCATCCCGTCCTCGCACCAACTTGGGAAGTTCCTTGGCCCGGTCCCCTGCATCGCCGCCTCCGCCGCTGCCGTCGCCGCCCCCGGCTGCGACGCCGCCTTTGCTCAAGCCGATCCCCGACTGGCAGGAGCATGAAAAGCCGTCGATGCCCGGTTCCCCGTCCATGCCTTGGCATCCGCCCTGGCGCCGGGCGGCGTATGCGCTGGTGGCCGTGCTGGTGGGCATCACCGGTGCCTTGGGCAGCGGGCTGGTCACCGCCAACCTGCCGGTGCTGCAAGGCCAGTTGGGCCTGACGCCGTCGCAAGGGGCCTGGCTGTCCGCGGCCTACGTCATGGTGAATGTGACGGCCAACCTGCTGGTCTTCAAATGCCGACAGCAATTCGGCATGCGCTGGTTTGCCGAGGTGGGCCTGGGGCTTTACGCCATGCTGGCCCTGCTGCACCTGGCGGTGGGCGGCTTTGCCACGACGCTGATGGTGCGCGCGGCCAGCGGCCTGGCCGGTGCCGCCTGCAGCACGCTGTGCCTGCTCTACATGCTGCAAAGCATGCCGCGCACCCACACCGGCAAGATGCTGGTGATCGGCGTGGGCATCGGCCAGTTGGCCGCGCCGCTGGCTTGGGTGGTGTCACCGGCCCTGCTGGACCAGGGCGGCGGCACCTGGCACAACCTCTATCTCTTCGAGGCGGGACTGGCCTTGTGCGCCTTCGCCAGCGTGGTCATGCTCAAGCTGCCGCCCGGCGTGCAGACCAAGGTCTTCGAACCGCTGGACTTCCTCACTTTCGGGCTGATGGCGCCGGCCGTGGCCATGATCGTGGCGGTGCTGGTGCAAGGCTATCTGCACTGGTGGCTGGACACACCGTGGCTGGCCTGGCTGCTGATCGCGTCACTGGTGCTGGTGACGATCTCCGTGCTGATCGAGCATCACCGGGTCAACCCGTTGATCCAGACCCGCTGGTTCGCCAACGGGGCCACGCTGCGGTTTGTGCTGGGCGCGCTGATCCTGCGCTTCCTGACGGCCGAGCAGTCGGTCGGCGCAGTCAACTTCCTGCGGGCGCAGGGCATGGGACCGGACCAGCTCCAGCCGCTGTTTGCCGTGGTGCTGGCTGGCATGGTGCTGGGCATGCTGGCCTGTTCCCTTACCTTCACGCCCAAGACGCTGGTTCCGCAGATCCTTCTGTCCATCGTGCTGTTCGCCGTCGCTGGGCTGCTGGACCATCACCGCACCAGCCTGGATCGGCCGCAGGATTTCTTTCTGAGCCAGTTCCTGCTGTCGGTGGGCGCTGGCATGTTCATGGGGCCGCTGATGCTGATCGGCATCGGGCAGGCGCTCAAGAACGGGCCGGCCTACATGGTGACGTTTTCAGTGATGTTCTCGGTGACCCAGACCCTGGGAGGGCTGATGGGGTCGGCCCTGCTCAACACCTATCAGTTGCACCGGGAGCATGAGTTCTCCGCGTCGCTGGTGGCGACGCTGGACCGGACCGACCCGCTGGTGGCGCAGCGTATTGCGGCCCAGGGCGCGGCGCTGTCGGGCGTCATCAGCGATCCGGTCCTGAGGGCCGCGCAGGGAGCGGCGCAGCTGGCGCAGGTGGCCCGGCGGGAATCCAATGTGCGGGCCTACAACGATGTGTTCATGTTCAGCGCCATGACGGCCATCGGCTTTTTGATCTGGCTGCTGGCGCTGCTGGGGCGCACCGCCTGGGCCAAGCGACGTGACGAAGCACGCGCGGCGAAGGAAGCCGCCTCGTCAGCGTCAGCGTCCACAGCGCTCGCGCCTACGACGTCAGGCTCACCGTCCCCATCCTCGTCGTCCTCATCCTCTCCGTCCCCCTCCGCCGTCACCGTCGGGAGTCGCCCCGCATGAGTCCAGTACCGCCCTCCAAACCCGCTCCAACGGATCGGACCCCGCCTGTGCGCGACCCCGCGTCTGATCAGGTGTCGACGCCCGCAGCGCCCCCCGTTTCTTCAACAGCCGCGGGGCCCTCCGGGGCGAAGTCTGAGGTCGAGCCCCCTTCTCCATTGACGGATTCCGCGGCACCCGCGCCAGCGGCTCCTCCGGCCAGTTCGACACCAGGCTACCCGCCTGAGCGGCCTGCCGCCACCACCCCGGCCGATGCGCGAGCGGCCGCAGCGCTGGACCTGGCCTCCTCTTCCACGGCTTCGGCCAGTGCCGACATTCCTCTGCCAACGGACAGCCCCACGCCACTGGACCGAGGGGCCGCCGGCACGGCGACTGCGCCTTCGGGCACGCCGCCGCGAACATCTTCGGCGGCGCCGACTCTCTCCGACCCCGCCCCTTCATCAGGAGCCTCCGTGCCGCCCGCCCCCTGGTCCTCGTCCTCGTCCTCGTCCTCGTCCTCGTCCTCGGCCTCTGCTCCGGCGTCCGCCCCGGCCCCCGCTACCGGGCCCACCGGCGGCCCCGCCACTCAAGCACCTGCCGCTATCTCGCCGCCCTCTCCGCCCCCTCCGGCCTCACCGCCCAAATACCTGAAGGCCTCCACCACCGCCATCGTCGTGATGCTGGTGGTGATGGCGGTGGGCATCGTGCTGATCCTGCGCGCCTGGGAGCTTGGCCCCTTCAACAGCAGCGTCGAGACCACCGACAACGCCTACGTGCGGGGCGCCGTCACCGTGCTGTCGCCGCAGGTGAACGGCTATGTGGTGGAGGTCCTGGTCAAGGACTTCGAGGATGTGCAGGCCGGACAAGCGCTGGTGCGCATCGACGACCGGCTCTACCAGGCGGCTGTCGATCTGGCGCAGGCCCAGCGGGCCAATGCTGCCGCGCAGCTGGACAACTTCGCGCAGACACAGGCGCAGAACCAGGCCACGCTGTCGGCGTCGCGCGCGACGCTGGCGTCGGCGCAGGCCGAGCTCGCCCGCGCCGATGCGGAACTGGGGCGTGTGGAAGCCCTGGCGCAGCGGGGCTCGGTCTCTCTGAATGAACGCGACCGGGTGCGCAGCAGTCATCGGCTCGCGCAGGTGAATGTGGAGAAGGCCAAGGCGGACATCCGCATCGGCGAGGAACGGGTCAAGGCCACCACGGTGGGTCGTGCTGGCTTGAAGGCACAGGTGGAGGCCGCCGATGCACAGCTGGCGCAGGCCCGGATCAACTTGGCCAACACGGTGGTGAGGGCGCCGGCCGGCGGTCAGGTGAGCGAGGTGTCGGTGCGGCTGGGTCAGTACGTGTCCGCAGGTTCGCAGCTGCTGTTCCTGGTGCCGCGGCAATTCTGGGTGGTGGCCAACTTCAAGGAAACCCAGACCGGACGCATGGAGATCGGCCAGCCGGTGAGCCTGCGGGCCGATGCGCTCAAGGGCGTCACCTTCTCGGGTCGCGTGCAGCAACTGGCTCCGGCGACCGGGTCGGAATTCAGCGTGCTCAAGGCCGACAACGCCACCGGCAACTTCACGAAGGTGGTGCAGCGGCTGCCGGTACGGATTGCACTGGATCCGGATCAGAAGATGGCTGCGCGACTGCGGCCGGGCATGTCGGTGGTGGTGAGTGTCGACACGGCGGCCAGTGGCGCGGGGGGTGCGCCCGATCATGCAGCCAGCAGCGCAGGAGCTTCACGATGAGTCGCCATCCGGCCACCGCGCGCTGGCCGACTCTGGCAGTGGCTGGCTTGATCGAGCTGGGACTGCTGACCGGCTGCGCGCCCACGATTCCGCCGCTGCCGGCGACCGCGCGAGTCCCCGTGCCCGATCAATGGCGCAATGCCGCGTCCGCGCCGCAGAGCACGCCCGAGGTGCCGCGGCAGTCGGCCGACGCTTCTGCAGCCGGTTCAGCGGCGCATCCAGTCGCCGGACAGGCGGCCGGGAAAACGGTCGAATCAGCCACCAAGCCAGCCATTGAGCCAGCCACTGCCAGCGACCATTCAGTCGCTCCCTGGTGGAAGGCGCTCGGTGACCCGGTGCTGGACGATCTGGTGGCCCGCGCCCTGCGCCACAACAGCGACCTGCTGCTGGCCGGAGCCCGGTTGGAGGAAGCCCGCGCCACCTTGAACGCCAGTCGCGCCACCGAGGGCCCGACCGTCAATCTCCAGGTGCCGTTCCAGGCCACCCGGACGCTGCAGTCCACCGGTGTGTCCGACAGCCGCCTGATTCAGCCCGCACTCGCCGCCAGCTGGGAGCTGGACCTGTGGGGCCGCAACCGGGACCTCACGCGCGCCGCCGCCCTGCGGCTGCAGGCCAGCGAGGCGGACCTGCGGGGCGCGGCGCTGAGTGTGTCGGCCACCACGGTGCAGTCGTATGTGGCCCTGCTGGCGCTGGATGCGCAACTGGCCCTCTCGCGGGCCACGCTGGTGTCGCGCCAGGAAGCGCTTCGTCTGGCGGAAGACCAGGCCCGGGTCGGCTACATCTCCCAGTTGCAACTCACCCAGGCGCAGGCCGAATATGCGTCCGTCGCGCAGACGATTCCGCAGCAGGAGCTGGCCATCCGGCGGCAGGAGCAGGCGCTGGCCCTGCTGACCGGCGACACCGCCCGCGACCAGCCGCGCGGCCTGGCCTTCGACCGTCTCTCACTGCCGGCCCCGCCGGCCTCCGTCCCGTCCGCCTTGCTGGAGCGTCGGCCCGACATCGTGCAGGCGGCGCGGCAACTGGCCGCCACCGACGCCACACTGTCGTCCCGGCAAAGTGCGTTTCTGCCGCAGGTCTCGCTCAGTGCGTCGGCCGGCCGTCTCTACGTCAATGCGCTGGACTATGACCCGATCCGCGTCTGGTCGATCGGCGCGAGCGTGTTGGCGCCGCTGTTTGACTCGGGCCGGCTGCGGTCCCAGTTCGAGGTTGCCGCGGCGCAGCGGGATCAGGCCGCATTCACCTACCGTGCGCGGGTGTTGACGGCCTTGTCGGAAGTCGAAAACGCGCTGGCCGGTCTGGAGCGACTCACGGAGCAGCGGCGCTTTGCCCTGCAGCGGCGGGACGTGCTGGCCCGCTCCCTGCAATATGCCCATGACCGCTATGAAGCTGGTTATGCGGGCTATCTGGAAGAGCTGGATGCGCAGCGCAATCTGTTCGCCCAGGACAACGAACTGATCCGGCTTCAGCAGACAGAGCTGGAAAACCGGATTGCGCTCATCCGCGCATTAGGGGGGCCGGTGCCCTGAACGGCCAGGATGAATGGGGCCACAATTCTTTCACCCCAGCTCCCCATCACGACCAGGAGTGCACACCATGACCCCGATCGCCTACCTGCAGTTCGACGGCCGTTGCGCCGAGGCCCTGAACTTCTACGCCCAGGCGCTGGGCGGTCAGGTGCTGATGATGTCGCTCTACAGTGACGCACCGGCGAGCACCGACATGCCCAGCGTCCCCGCTCACTGGGTGATGCACGGTCGGGTGGGTTTTCCGGATGGCGGTCGGCTGATGGGATCCGATGGGGGACCGGAGCCGTTTGAAGGCTACAAAGGCATGAGCCTGAGTCTCAGCCCCCGCGACCTGGCGTCTGGCGAAGCCGTCTTCAAGGCCTTGAGCGAAGGCGGCGAGGTGCGCATGCCCTTCCAGGCCACCTTCTGGAGCCCTGGTTTCGGCATGCTGGTCGACAAGTTCGGCGTGGCCTGGATGGTCAACGTCGACGCGACGCCATAAGAAACGGCACGGTGGTCGTCGCAGCGCGCATCACGCTGCGGGGCCCCGGTGCTGGGGCAATGTTGCCGGGCCTGGGCGGGTTGGCGCCCAAACCCGGCAGTGCATCAACGCATCATTGCATCACCGGATCAACGGTTCAGCGCCTCAGCGCCGAGCCTTCGCCGGCCGCTTCGCGCCGGTCGTGTCTGCCGGCGCGGTCGTGCCCTTCACAGCCGCCTGGGCCAGCTTGAAGAACACATCGGTGTTGTCGATCACGCCGGTGAACGCCAGGGCGCCCGGACCAAAGGCCGACAGCGGAATGTCAGTGGCGGTATGCACCGCCGATTCGCCGGGCACCTGGCCCGTCACCAGGAACTCACCCAGCGCATCGTCGCGCTCCATCGGCGCTGGCGGGTACCACTTCAGCGGCTCGGTCTTGGCCATGGGCTGCTGCGAGTCGCGCATCGGCGTGGCGTTGGTGCGCCAGTCTTCATAGCGGTCCGCATTCGCGCCGTACCCCACCAGCAGGCGGTAATCGATGTCGGTGGCTTCCGGATAACCGTCAGCCGCCAGGCGGTAGCGTGGGAAGCCGGCCTTCTCATACACGCCCACGACCTTGTCCCGCAGGTTCGCAGCCCCCTTTTTCTGGATGGCTTCCTGCAGGGCCTTGTCGGTCAGCATCGAGCCGCCGATCAGCGCGGCACCGGAGCATTCATGGTCCGCCGTGACGATGACCAGCGTGTCGCCGTTCTCGCGGGCGAAGTCCTGCGCCACCTGCACCGCACGGTCGAATTCGATCGTGTCCAGCATCCAGCGCTCGGTGTCCATGTTGTGGGCCTGCTTGTCGATGGACGCGCCTTCGATCATCAGCACAAATCCCTTGGGCTGCTTCTTCAGCGTGTTCAGCGCTGCGCGCGCCATTTCGTCGAGCATCGGCTGGTCGGGGAAGCCGTAGTCATCGACCACAGTGCCGGTCAGGCCCTTTTTGGCGCCGCGCCGGCCGTCGATCTTGTCCAGCGCCACATTCATGTTGGAGAACGAGAACAGGCCCAGCAGCTTGTCAGCGCCGTCCGCCGCCATCAGCTCGGTGCGGGTGGGGGCGTAGCGGAAACCAGCGGACTGGAAGTCCTTGATCAGGTCGCGGTCCTTGTCCTTCGCACCCGGGGCCACGCCCCAACGCTTGACGATGTCGGCCGTGTGCGCATCGGTGCCGGAGAAGGCGTAGTCATTCGATTCCGCCCGCTCGGAGCCAGGCGTGCCGGCCGGCAGGAACCACTTGCGGCCGCCGCCCAGCAGCACGGTCAGACCGGTGCGCTCACGGTCGTCAAAGAACTGGTCCACGATGCCGGTGCCCGCGCCGCGATTGCTGGTGTGGACCGCATTGCCGGCCGGTGTGGCATCGAACACGTCGGCCGTAGTCACGATGCCCAGGGCCTTGCCTTCGGTGCGGTGCAGGTATTCGGACAGATATTCGATGCGCGGATTGTCGAAGGCATCGACGGTGTCGTCCGGGAACACACCCTCTTCATTGTTGTTGTTCTTGTTGCCCGAGACATACGAGGTCATGCCCGGCGACGAATCGGTGACCACCGAGTTCAGCGAGGCGGTCTTCACCAGGGCGGTGGCCGGGAAGCTGTCCATCGCCAGCGGCGTGATGACCTTGCCCTGGGCATAACCGCCCTTGACGATGCGGGCCGCCGTGCGCTGGGCAGCGCCCATGCCGTCGCCCAGCAGGATGATCACGTTCTTGACCTTGGGGCCCATGGCGGTGGCGAAGGGCATCACGTCGAAGTTGCCGCGGGCAGTGGCGGTCTGGCCGTCAGCCTGCACGGCTTCGATGCGCAGTTCGTGACGGCCAGGCTTGTCCAGGCTCACCGCCCGGACGGTCGCAATGGCCGTCTCGGCGCTGAGGCCCTTGACGCAGCCACTGGCGCAGTCGCGCAGGGCGACATTCCCCGTCACCGGCTTGCCATCGATGAAGAAGCGGGCGCTGGTGATGCGCTGGCCGGCATCCGGTTTGACGGTGGCCTGCAGATCAAAGCGTTGTCCCGGCAGGAAGCGGGCAATGACCGGCTCCGGCTGGCCGCTGGAGAACAGCTCGCTGGGCGGCGTGAGGCGGGTGACCGTGGGCGCAGCCTGGGCGGCCGTGACGGCCATGAGGGCGCTGGCGGCGGCCAGCAGCGTGGGAAGAGGTTTGGAGATCATGACGCCTGGAGGTTGGGGAGAAGACAGCGGATCAGCAGGGACCGTGCGCACACGGCCCCACCGAGTCAATGTGCGTGAGTCGTGGAAGACGGGGCCGGCGCTGCGGGTTGGCTCTGCAGCGCCTCGGGCGGCAGTTCAAGGCGGACCCAGGACACACGTCCGGTCTCGTCCTCGACACGGCCCACCCGCAGGCGACCGGTCAGCACCAGCAGGCCGTCCTGATGCGGCACGAGGCGGTCGGTCTGGGAGGGGGCCAACTGCACGGTGACGGTGGATGGGGGCAGATCGTCGGCCTCACCGTCGGCATGCTCGCTCATGCGCACCGGGCGCGGCGTCAGCCAGAAGCGTCCGGGCCGGGGCTGTTCCTGCGCCACCATGTAGCCGACCAGGCGCACCTCGCGTCCATCGGCTGCCTTCAGCGCATCGGACAGGGTCAGGCCGCGGGCCCCAATGGGCTGCTGGAAAAACTGCGAAAACTTGAGCTCCAGCGGTTCAGCCAAAGGCCGGGCTGATAGCGATGGCTCAGACGCAGGCGCGGCTTGAAGGCCAGCGGCGAGCAGCAGCGCCGACAGGCCCGCGAGCAGGCGGTTGGGACGACGGGCAAGCTTCATGCCCAGGGAACGGTTGGCACACATGCGCGCGGATTTTTACGGGCCGCCGTGACAGATCCGTGACAGGGCTTGACGTTGCGACCTCACGCCGCGAAGCTAGGTGCCTCCACCGTTGCTGCGCGGTCCTTCGCAGTCATGGGCCCTGCGCGGGCCCGCAGGGAATGCCATGAGCCTGTCGACACAGCGGCTGCAAGCCCTGTATACGCGTCGCGCCCCCGTCTATGACTACGAACTGATGGCCACGGCACCGCTGCGCGAGGAGGCCATTCGCGCGCTGGCGTTATCACCCGGCGACACCGTGCTGGACATCGGCACGGGCACCGGGTTGAGCCTGCCCGGCTTGGCGCAGGCCGTGGGGGAGCGCGGACGCATCGTTGGCATCGAACCTTGCGAGGCCATGATGGCGCAGGCCCGGCGCCGGATTGCGGCGGCGCCCTGGCAGACGGCGGTGGATCTGCTGGACAGTCCGGTGGAAGAAGCGCTGCTGGACACGGTTGTGCCCAACGGCAGCGCCGATGCCGCCTTGTTTTTCTTCACCCATGACGCGCTGCAGCAGCCGCAGGGCCTGGCCCGGGTGCTCAAGGCCCTCAAGCCGGGGGCGCGTGTGGTGGCGGCGGGGCTGGTCTGGGCGTCACCGTGGTGGCCGCTGAGCAATCTCTTCGTCTGGAGCGCGGCGCTGCATTCGATCGAGCACCTGGACCGGCTGGACCAGCCGTGGCGGGACCTGTTGCCGCGACTGGCCAGCGCCGAGGTCGAGCGGCGCTGGCTGGAGTCGGTCTATCTGCTCAAGGGTCAGGTCTGACACCGGGCGGGGCCCCAGCGGACTCAGTCCTCCATGGGCACAAAGATCCACAGCAGCAGGTACAGCAGGAAGCCGCTGCCCGCGCAGGCCACCAGCAGCACGAACACGATGCGCCAGAACCAGGACGGCAGGCCGCTGAGCCGGCCGATGCCGCCACAAACACCGCCCAGCCAGCGGTCCCAGCGGCTGCGGCGCAGCGCATTGATCGCATCGACTGCTGGCGCCCGAGGGCTGCTGCCATACGCCGTGCGCGGCCCCTGGCCGGCGGTCCAGGTCCCTGCACCGCCAGGGCCTTCAAAGCGGCCGTCCTCCCCCAGCACACGTGCCTTGGCACGGGCGAATTCCTCGTCGCTGAGGACCCCGCGCTGATGCAGGTCGGCGAGTTGCTGGAGTTCTTCGCTGGCGGACATGATGGGCTCCTTGTCGCTTCGGACGCGTCCGGGATGGACTGCGTTCCGTTCATGCTTCGATGCTTCGCAGCGTATCGAGCGGGCTGGATTCATCGAGGCGATTGCGATCAACTGCGGGCCTCCGCGACACAGTGCAGCGCGCTGGGGGCGAACGGGCAGCGGACGTGCGGGAGGGTCGGTCCTGAACTAGCATGGGCACCATTGCCAAGACTGCATCACCGCCCCACCCCATGACGCTCGACACCCTGGAAATGCAAACCCGCGAGACCCCGCGCTTCAGCATCATCGTGATGCATGGCCTGGGCTCGTCGGCCGAAGACCTGGCCCCGCTGTGCCAGTCCCTGGACCTTCGGCCGGTGGTGCAGCGCGCCGGCGGGCTGCGGTTTGTGCTGCCCAATGCGCCGCAGATCCCGGTGACGATCAACAGCGGCATGCGCATGCCCGCCTGGTACGACATCCGCCACGGTGACCTGAGCCAGCGTGAGGACGCTCAAGGCCTGCGTCAGTCCCAGAGCCTGATTGAACAGCTGATCCAGCAGGAAGAGCAGGAACACGGCATTCCCCCGGAGCGGGTGGTGCTGGCCGGGTTCTCGCAAGGCTGCGCCATGACCTTGCTCACGGGCCTGCGCCATCCGCGTCGGCTGGCCGGACTGGTGGGCTTGAGCGGTTACCTGCCGCTGCTGGAAAGCACCGAGGCGGAGCGCCATGCCGCCAATGCGCAGACGCCCATCTTCCTGGCGCATGGCGACCACGACCCGGTGGTGCAGCCCGCCCGCGCCCTGGCGGCCCTGGCGGAATTGCAGCGGCTGGGCTATCCGGTGCAATGGCAGACCTACCCGATGGGGCATGAGGTCTGCCAGGAAGAGATCAGCGATCTGCAGCAGTGGCTCTGCGAGGTATTGGTAAAGCTGGCCTGAGGCCGTGGCGATCAGACCGCCGGTTTGGCCGCAGAAACATTCGGGCGCGCCAAGCGGCGCCATCCGCACGCCCGGTCCACCAATCGACCCGACCTGAAGCCGGCTTCGGGAATGCCTTTGTTCCGAAGGCGGCAGCGGTTGATATAACCCCTCATCCCTGCTCGCCGGACCTGTCCGGCATTCACACTCGGCTCATGACTTCCCAGCTTCGCCCCGCCCTGACGACCTCGCCGCTGCGCACGGTCTCCTCTCGTTTGCAGCCCTTGTCTTCGGCGCCCTCAACGCCGTCCACGCCGTCCACGCCCGCGCCGCTCGCCGCGATCTGGGCACGGCCGATGCTCGTGGTGCCGGTGGCGCTGTCGCTGGCTTTGTCCGGCCTGCCTGCCGGCGTGGGCGCGGCAACGAATGCCTCGAAGGCGGGCATGGGCCTCGCCGGGGCTACATCAACAATCGCTTCCGCCGCCCCAGCGCCGGTGGCGCCCACGGCAGTGGCCGCTGCCGTCGCCGCGCAAACCCAAGCTGCGCCGCGTCCGCTCACCTACGACGTCTACGCCAACTGGCGCAGCATCCAGGGCACGCAGCTCAGCCGCGATGGCCAGTGGGTGGCCTATGCCCTGGTGGCTCAGGAAGCCGACGGTGAACTGGTGGTGCGCCATCTGACCAATGGCCGCGAATGGCGCTCGCCCCGTGGCACCGCCCCGGTGTTCAGTGCGGACGGCCGATATGTCGCCTTCGCGGTCCAGCCCACCCGGGCCGCCCTGGACCAGGCGAAGAAGGACAAGAAAAAAGGCGACGACGCGCCCAAGGCCGGCGCCGCCGTGATGGACCTGAGCACAGGCAACGTGGAAGTGGTGGAGCGGGTGAAGCGCTTTGCCTGGCCCAAGGACGGCACGGGTGTGCTGGCGATGCTGCTGGAACCTGTGCCGGCCAAGAAGGATGCGGGGAAGGACGCGGGCAAGGAGGCGGATGCAGCCAGGGCCGATGCTGACTGGGATGCTGACGCCGCCGATGAACGCGGGGCCGATGCCGACCAGGTGGAGGATCAGGTCGCGGACCAGGAAGCGAATCCTGAAGCAGCCGCAGTGGCCGCGACCAAGAAGACCCCCGGTACGGAGCTGGTGCTGCTGGATGCAGCCACCAACACCCGCCACACGCTCAAGGACGTGGCCGACTTCGCATGGTCCGATGATGGGCGACGACTGGCCTATGTGGTGTCGGTGAAGGAGACGCCCGCGGCCAAGCGCAAGAGCGGTGACGGTGCTGCGACGGCGGCATCCGGAGCATCCGGCGCATCTGGTGCTTCCAGTGCCTCCAGTGCCTCCGCGCCCGCTTCCGCAGCAACCAGCTCCGTCGTTCCCCTGCTGGCCGACACCGGCGCCTCCCGCGAAGGCGTCTATCTGCTGGATCCTGCCCGCCCGGACCACAGCTCTGCGCTGCTGCGCGGCGCCGGCAGCTATCGTCAGCTGAAGTTTGACGCGCAAGGCGAGCAACTCGCCTTCGTCAGCAACCGAGATGCCGTGGCCGAACGCGCCGCTGCCAAGGCGACTGACGACAAGGCGGCCTCGTCGGACAAGTCCACGGCCGCCGACAAGACGGCCGACAGCAAGCCGGCCCCGACGCCCTACAAGCTCTACCTCTGGCGCAGCGGCGGCCCGGCTGGCCTGTCCACCGAGGTGGCCGCAGCCTCCGCCCAGGTGCTTGTGAGCGCCGACACTGCCGGCATGCCCAGCGGATGGAGCCCAAGCGAGTTCGCGGCCCTGAGCTTCAGCAAGGACGGTCAGCGCCTGTTCCTCGGCACGGCCGAAACGCCCAAGGCCGAACCCGCCGACGCGCCCGAGCCGGTGAAGGTGGACCTGTGGCACTGGAAGGACCCAGAGCTGCAGTCCGCGCAGAAGGTCAAGGCCGAACGCGAGAAGCAACGCAGCTACCGCGCCGTCGTGCATCTGGCCGCCGCGCCGGACCAGACCCGCTTTGTCCAGCTGGCCCGCAAGGATCTGCCGACCGTGCAGGTCAACGAGAACGCGGACTTCGCCCTGGGCCTGAGCGATCTGCCCTATCGTCCGCTGCGGTCCTGGGACGGTGAATTCACCGATGCCTACGCGGTGAACCTGCGCACCGGTGAAGCACGGCTGGTGGCGCGTCAGCAGCGCCAGGTGCCGACGCTCTCACCGGGCGGCCGCTACATCCTCGGCTTCGAAGCCGCTCAGCGCCGCTGGACCACCTGGCGCACCGACACCGGCGCGGCGAGCGTGCTCACCGCCCGCATCCCCGCCCGCTTCGACAACGACGAACGCGACGTGCCCGACTTGCCCGAACCCTACGGCATGGCCGGCTGGACCGAGGGCGACCAGCGCGTGGTGATCTACGACCGCTACGACCTCTGGCAGGTGGACCCGCAGACCTTGCAGTCCACCAATCTGACCCAGGGCTGGGGACGCCGCCATCAGGTGCAACTGCGCGTGGTGCCGCTGGACCCGGAAGACGCGGACAAGCGCCCGCTCGACAGCGGTGCCTGGACCCTGACCGGCACAAACGACCGCACCCGCGACAGCGGCTACTACCGCGTGGCCTCGTCTGGCGGACAGCCCGTGGTGCTGATCCAGGACCAGAAGATGATCGGCGGCCTGATCAAGGCCAAGTCCGCCGACCGCATCGTCTTCACCCAGCAGACCTTCCGCGAATTCCCGGACCTGTGGACGTCCACGCTGGACCTGCGCCAGCCGGTGCGCATCAGCCAGGCCAATCCGCAGCAGTCGCAATTCGTGTGGGGCACGCAGGAGCAGATCGAATACACCGCCGCCGACGGTCGCAAGTTGCGGGCGCTGCTGACCAAGCCGGACAACTTCGATCCTGCGAAGCAATATCCGCTGATGGTCTACATCTACGAAAAGATGTCGGACAACCGCTATCGCTACGTGCCCCCCGCTCCCGCGCAGAACATCAACGTGACGCGCTATGTGAGCAACGGCTACATCGTGCTGCGTCCGGACATCGTCTACACCACCGGCCACCCCGGCCGCAGTGCGATGAACACGGTGCTGCCGGCCATCCGCCAGGTGGTCGCCAAGGGGTATGTGGACCCGCGTCGCATCGGCATCCAGGGCCACAGCTGGGGCGCCTACCAGATCAACTACCTGATCACCCACACGACGATGTTCCGCGCCGCCGAGGCCGGCGCATCGATGGCCAACATGATCAGCGGCTACGGCGGCATCCGCTGGGGCGCCGGCATCAGCCGCGCCTTCCAGTACGAGCACGGCCAGAGCCGCATCGGCGCCACGCCGTGGGAGCGGCCCGACCTGTATCTGGAGAACTCGCCCATCTTCCGCGTGGACAAGGTGCAGACGCCCTATCTGACCATCCACAACGACGACGACGATGCCGTGCCCTGGTACCAGGGCATCGAGTTCTTCACCGCGCTGCGCCGTCTGGGCAAGGAAGCCTATTGGTTCAACTACAACGGCGAGAAGCACGGCCTGAAGGACCGCGACCACATGAAGCACTTCACCGTGCACATGGGCGAGTTCTTCGACCACTACCTGCTGGGCTCGCCCCGGCCGGCGTGGATGGACCAGCCGGTGCCCTATCTGGAACGCGGCAAGCGGGACGTGATGGGGATGTTCAAGCCGAAGGACGGGGAACCGTCTGCGGCGGGTCAAGCCGCGCGTCCGTAAACGTCAAGGGGCCGTCTAGGGTCAGTGCCCAGGCGGCGCCGGTGAGAAGCACCAGCAGCAACAGCAGGGCCGCAGCGACGGTGGCCCAGCGTCCCATCAGGCGGGTGGCCAGGCTGCGCGGGGCCAGCGCCTTGGCCAGCGCGCTGTCCGCGCTGAGCAGCAGGCTGCCGCCGTCGGGCAATTGCACCGGCACCGGCGTGCCTCGCCAGCGCTCACCGACCTTCAGGCGGTTGCGGGCGTAACGGCGGGGAGCGCCTTCCATCGCCCCCGCCAGGCCCTCGTCATGCAGATCGCGGGCCCAGGCCGGGGTGGCTTCGCTGGAATGCGGCACCAGCTCGAGATGCTGCCCATGGATGCGCACCAGGGCCATGCGGGGACGCGGGTCCCGGCCGTTGAACCAGCGCGCATTGGTGGAATAGACCTCGGGCACGACAGTGGCTCAGGTGGCTCGGGAGGCTCAGGCCAGCCCCAGGGTGCGACCGGTGGGGCCGGTGGCCGGGGTGCGGGTGAGGGCCGGTGTGTCGAGCACGGTGCGCAGGTCATCGGCATGCGCATTCATGGCCGCGACCCGCAGGCGGGCCAGATGGACCGCCAGGAACGGCCAATACAGCCCCATGGTGAGCAACAGCAGTCCTGCCCGGCTCAGCAGCAGCTGGATCGTCGAAGTGTTGGCGCCGGCGCGCGGAACGGAGACCGAGGCGCCCAGCCGAAACCGTGAGCGACCGGTGATAACCGGCGGCAGCACCGCCAGCGCATGGGGCGCCTGGCGCAGCCGCTGGCCCAGGCGCAGACCGCGCCAGCTCAGGTGCTGCAGCCGAAAGCGCCGGATGCGCATGGACAGCGCAGCAGCGCCCAGCATCATCACGCCCAGCATGGCCGCGCCAGTCCAGAACGGTTGCAGCAGGGACAGCCACACCCCGACCACCAGCACCAGGCCCATCAAGCGGTGGGCCAGCATGCGATGCGGCGCGCCGTGGAAGTCAAACGGGTCACCGTCCAGCAGTGTGTGACGAGCCCACCATTGCAGGTCGCGGCGCTGGGCCCAGGGGGCATACAGGCCGAGTGTGGCTACGCACAGCAGCAGGTGGATGACCCACATGCGGAAGTACTCACTGCCGGTGCCGGTGAAGCGCAGGCGTTCCGCCGGACCGTCCGTCCAGGCCCCCGGCTCGGTCAGATGAAATGAGCTGGGGGTGGGGGTGGGGGTGGGCGTAGGAGTGGGAGTCGAAGTGGGGATCGTGGACTCACGACGGCCGCTTGCCTGGGCATGGCTCCAGGCGACGATCGCATCAAAGCGTGGGACGGCCTGGGCGCGGCTGGGCGCGGCCTCGGCGTTCAGCACGATGTCGAGGTCTTCGTCGTCGAAGAGATCGGATGGGAGGGTGCTGACGAAGTCCTCGTCCTGGTCCGCACTCTCCTCCATGCGAAGGGCGGATTCACGCCCGTTCAATGGCCTGGACGCCTGGGTCCGGGCGATGACATTCATGTCGGGTTCTGCGGTTCCGGATAGCGGCTGATGCCGCAACCCAGCCTCCCACCGGCGGGTGTTGCTCTCGTCCACGTCACACTCCCCTGATCCCGTCTGCGCGGGCAATGGGCACGAGTCTAGGAGAGCCCTCGCCCAGGTGTGCGCGGCAGCCGGTGGTGGAAACCCGGGTGGTAGCGCTACGTCTGTGACGGAAATCGCTGATTCGTTGATTTCGGCACACGCTCGGCCGCTGTCGGACCGGCGGGCTTGAATCAGCCGGGAAGACGACCGCGTTGCAGCGACTGCAGGTCAGCGCTGCGCGCTTGAAAGTGGGTGACCAGGGCGTCCATCAGGGTGCGCGCCTTGGCGGAGTTGTCGGCACCGTAGTTGCAGACGTAGACATCCAGCGTCACGGCTGCGAGTTCGGGCCAGGTGTGCAGGGCCACATGGGATTCCGCCAGTAGCAGCATGCCGGTGAGGCCGCCCGGTTGACCGTCGGCACCATCCGGAAAGCGGTGCCAGTGCTCGCCCACCACGGTCAGGCCGGCGGACTCGGTGATGCGCCGGCAATGGACCGCCAGACCTTGGGCGTCCACCAGGCGGGCCAGGTCGGCGCAGCCGCTGAGGTCGGCGGTGAGATGCAGTCCGTTCATGGACGGGCAGTGTAGGACCGGCGCGCGCCGGTGCGCTGCGGCCGGACCTCAGCGTTCGGCAGGATGTCCCGCTTCGGCCAGCAGCGCCAGGCAGCGCTCTTCATGCTGGCTGATTTCGGCCAGGGTCACCTCGATGTCGCTGAGTTGCTGGCGCAGTTGGCGGCGATGCTGGTCGAGCACGGAGAGGAAGGCCCGCAACTGCGGCGCGGTGTCGGACTGGCTGTCGTACATGTCCACAAGCTGTTTGACGTCCTGCAGCGAGAGGCCCAGGCGTTTGCCCCGCAGGGTGAGCTTGAGCCGGGTCCGGTCCCGCTGGGTGTAGACGCGGTTGCGGCCCGCACGGGCCGGGGTGAGCAGGCCCATGTCTTCGTAGAAGCGGATGGCGCGCGGGGTGATGTCGAATTCGTTGGCCAGCTCGGTGATGGTGAAGAGCGGGCCGGCGCCCAGATGGGCTTCGGGCAGGCCGTCGTTGCTGTCCGCAAGCAGCCCTGCGGACTCGGAGCCGGTGAGTCCGCCCTCGGTGAGGTCGGGCGGAAGGGTCGGGCGGGAGTCGGTGCTCATGGCTACACTGCGGTGACGTTGACGTAAACGTAAACCTGAAGTCTACCGCCATGGCCAATCCGCGCGAATCCGAACTGTCCTACCCCCTTGGTGATCAGCTGCCCGCCCCGGGTGAGGTGCTGGAGGTGTTGCCGGGGCTGCGCTGGTTGCGGATGGGGTTGCCGTTTGCACTGGACCACATCAACCTGTGGCTGCTGAAGGATGAGGTGGACGGCCAGAGCGGCTGGACCATCGTGGATTGCGGGATTCACAGTGAGCCGACGAAAGCAAACTGGGAGACGATCTTTGCGAACCATCTGGACGGGCTGCCGGTGCTGCGGGTGGTGGTGACCCACTTCCATCCGGACCATATGGGGCTGGCTGACTGGCTGACGCAGCGGTGGAATTGCCGGCTGTGGATGAGCGCGACGGACTATCAGCTGGCGCGGGTGGCGTCGTCGTCGACGGTGGGGATGGGGGGAGAGGCGGCAGCGGCGTTTTTCGGCAGTCACGGGCTGTCGGACACGGCGGCGCTGGACAAAATCCGCGGGCGGGCCAGCTATTACCCGAACATGGTGCCGGCGGTGCCGGCTGCGTTTCGTCGCTTGATGGACGGGATGGTGATCAACATCGGGGGCCACGACTGGACCTGTCTGGTGGGCCATGGGCATGCGCCGGAGCACATGAGTCTGTGGTCGGCTTCGCTGGGGGTGATGATCGCGGGCGATATGGTGTTGCCGCGGATTTCGACGAATGTGTCGGTGGTGGATGTGGAGCCGGAGGCGGATCCGCTGCGGCAATATCTGGACTCACTGGCGCGGCTGTTGCCACTGCCGGAAGAGACGCTGGTGCTGCCGGCGCATGGGAAGCCGTTCAAGGGGCTGCATGCGCGGATTGATCAGCTGCAGCAGCACCATGCGGAGCGGCTGGCAGAGGTGCTGGCGGCCTGCACGGCCCAGCCCAGTCATGCGGCAGAGTTGCTGCCGATGATGTTCCGGCGGCCGCTGGATTTGCACCAGACGACCTTCGCGATGGGGGAAGCAGTGGCCCACCTGAACCATTTGTGGTTGGGGGGGCAGTTGAGGCGCCATCTGGATGATGACGGGGTGTATCGGTTCTCGGCTTGAAACCAGTCGCCGCCGCCCCTTCCGGGGGCGGCGGCGCTGAGCCTTGTATGCATCAATTGACGTCAGCGCGGATCGACCGAACACAGCGCAGGCTGCGGAAATCGTGGCGCCGCACGGAGCAGGCTCCAACCGTGCTCAGATGCGGTGATGACAGCGTTGGCAAGTGTGCATCTCACCTGGATGGGGGAACAAGCCCCCCCTAAGGGGGAAAACCTTGGTTTGGCGCCTATCGGCGGGGCGGAAGGGCGTTTTGCAAGGGTAAACACTGGCGGTTTTTTTAGGTCGCGTCCGTGCACTGCGATCGAAGACGGGGAGGCGGGGTCTGTTTGCTTCGTGTCCCTCCTGTCCGGCTTCGCCGGCCATTCCTTCCTTAACCTTCGCAAACAGACCCCGCCTCCCCGTCTTCTCCAATCCAGCTCTGCAACGAGGCTGACTGCCCGCAGCTGTCGTTGATCACACACACTGCCCTGCGGGACTTTTTCGAGGCTGGCACCCAAGCAAGGTGGCGGGTAGGAGGCACTAGGCTCCGCAAACCGCCCCCCCTTCAAGACCAGCAACGCCGCAATACCCAACCAGCTGCGCTTAGGCGCTCAATACTCAATACCCCACCATGGGTGCGTGGTCATGACCGCGGTCCGTGCCAACGCCGTGACCCGCAGAGCCGTCACTGTCGCTGTCGCTGTCGGCATCCATCAAGGGAAGCACCGCCTGCTTGAGACGGTCCCGCGCCAACTCGTAGTCCGGCATGACGGACCGGACCACCGCCCAGAATCGAGGGCTGTGGTTCATCTCCAGCAGATGCGAAAGCTCGTGCGCCACCACATAGTCGATCAAGGCCGGCGAAAAATGGATCAGGCGCCAGTTCAACCGGATGATGCCGTCCACATTGGCACTGCCCCAGCGCGTCTGCGCCGATGACAGGCGCAAACCCGTCATGGTGACGCCCAACTGCTGAGCGAAGTGGCGGCAGCGCGGCTCGAACCAGGCCTTGGCCTGCCGCTGCAACCAGGCCTGCACCGTGTCGCGGATCTGGTGCGGCGTCGCATTCTGCGGAAGGCCCAGATAGAGCATGCGGCGGGCGACCGTGGACAAGGTGCCCTGCGCATCCGCGCGGCCTTCGTCCAGACGAGCGCCCGTGAGGCTCGGGTCCAGGACCACGATCAAGGGCTCGCCCAGGTAAGGCAGGCTGCACCCGTCGCCCCAGTGGACCCTCGCCGCCTGGGTGCGGCGTGCCCGCTCGCGCTGTTCGACGAGCTTGCGCAGGATCCACTCGGCCTTCTGCTGCAAGGCCTTGTCGATGTCGCCCACCGTCACCCACTTGGGAGCGGAGACGCGCAGTCCGTCCTCACTGACGGTGAAGCCAATGCTGCGGCGTCGTGCGCGCTTGAGCTCGTAGGGCACCGGCTGGCCGTGCAGCACGACCTGTCGCAGCGCAGCACCGTCCGCACGCGGTCGCGGCGACGGCGTCAGCGTGCTGGGGTCCGGGGACAGGAAGGACGGCTGCTGGGTCAGCGGGGGACGAGGCGGCTGCGGCTGCGAGGGTCGCGGCTGCGCAGCCGTCGGCCCCAGAGCCGGCCCCGGAACGGGCGCCATCGCCGGCGTTGAGGACGGCGATGGGACAGGCGACGAGGCAGGAGGAGGGGCGCTGTCAAACAGGGACAGCTGGGTGAACTTCAGGAGTTCGACCAAGCCCCGCAGCTTGGAAGGCGGCATGGGCGCAAAGTGTACTCAGGCCGATGCCGATGCGGGAGGGGCCGCGACCGGGGCAGGGGCGCTGGCCGGATATGCGTCCGGGTCAAGGCGGCGCATTTCCGCTTCAATCCAGCCCTGCACTTCCTGCATGAGTTCGGCCGGGGCACGCCCGGTGCTGGGAATCTGCGGACCAATGGAGATGTCCACCACGCCCGGGCGCAGCAGGAAGCTCTTGCGCGGCCAGCAACGCGCTGCGTTCACCGCAATGGGCACCACCGGCTGGCCGGTTTCCACCGCGAGCCGGGTGCCGCCCGTCTTGTAGTCACCCGCCGTGCCGCGCGGCACACGGGTGCCTTCCGGGAACATGATGACCCAGGTGCCCTGCGCCGCCAGGCGTTTGCCCTGCGCTGCCACCTTGGACCAGGCCTCGCTGCGCTTGCTGCGGTCAATGTGGATCATGTCCAGTCGCGACATGGCCCAGCCAAAGAAAGGCACATAGATGAGCTCGCGCTTGAAGACATACGCCAGCGGGCGCGGCATCAGCATCGGGTAGGCGAAGGTTTCCCAGGTCGATTGATGCTTGGACAGCAAGATGACCGATTCCTTCGGGCCGGTGGGCAGGTGCTCCATGCCGCGCACCTTCCAGCGCACGCCGCAAATGACCCGCGCCCCCCACATGGCGATGGTGAGCCAGCCGGCGCACATCCAGTACAGACGGGTGCTGCTGAGGAAGGGAGAGACCAGCACCACCGCCGTTCCCCAGGGAATGACGGTGACGGTGAGCCAGACAATGAACAGCAGGGAACGCAGGGCTACGAGCATCAGCTCAGGTCTCCAGGACGGGATTCGGGAACAGGCACCGCACCGCGGGCATCCGCACGGGCACGTCGCTCTTCTTGGATGAGGCTGTCCGCAAAGGACGCCAGGTCCGCATGGACCCGCACGCCCGGCACCAACGCCAGTTGCTCCTGCAGCTGCTGTTCGTCCACACCCGCCATGCGCTCGCCGCGCAGCAGATGAGGACGGCAGCCGGCCGCCATGGCGGTCTGCACGTCCCGCATGGACGCGCCCACCATGTGCACCTGCGGCAGATCAACGCCAAAACGCTCGCCAATCTGCTCAATGAGACCCGGCAGCGGCTTGCGGCAACTGCAGTTGTCTTCCGGCGCATGCGGACAGAAGAAAGCAGCGTCCAGGCGGCCGCCCTTCTCCGCCAGCAACTGGTTGAGCCGCAGGTGCACCGCATTCAGAGAGGCCATGTCCAGCAGGCCGCGGCCAATGCCGGGCTGGTTGGTGGCCATGACGGTGTGCCAGCCCGCATGGTTCAGGCGCGCCACCGCTTCCAGGGCCCCCGGCAGCGGCTCCAGCTCTTCCGGCGCCTTCACATGGTCGTCGCGGTAGCGGTTGATGGTGCCGTCCCGACCCAGGATCACCAGCTTCATGCCGTGCGGATGCTCGGATCGGTTGGGCATCTTGTCTGTCCTTGGCCGGTCAGGCCGCCAGGCGGGAAAGGTCGGCCACGCGGTTCATGGCGTCGTGAAGACGCTTGAGCAGCGCCTGGCGGTTGGCCCGCAGTGCCGCGTCGTCCGCATTGACCATGACATGGTCGAAGAAAGCATCCACCGGCGCCTTGAGGGCCGCCAGGGCCTTGAGGGAGCCGGCATAGTCGTGCTGCTCGAAACGCTCGTCCGCCTGCGGACCGACCGACGCCAGCGCATCCGCCAGGGCCCGCTCGGCCGCTTCCTGCAGCAGCTCGGGCTTGACCTCGGTGGGCAGCTCGCCTTCGATCTTCTTGAGAATGTTGCCCACCCGCTTGTTGGCGGCCGCGAGGGACGCGGATTCGGGCAGCGCCGCAAAGCTGCGCACCGCCTCCAGGCGACGCGGGATGTCGCCCAGCCGGGCCGGCGACAGCGCCAGCACGGCATCGACTTCCTGAGCGCTGAAGCCCTGGTCGCGCAGACTGACCGCCAGGCGGTCGGCGAAGAAGTTCAGCAGCGCCTCGCTTGGGTCCTGGATGAGCTCGCCAAAGGCGGGCACGGCCGACTGGATCAGCGCCGGCAGCTCCAGTGGGAGGTTCTTCTCGACCAGGATGCGGATCACCCCCAGCGCATGACGGCGCAGGGCAAACGGGTCCTTGTCGCCCGTGGGCAACTGGCCGATGCCGAACAGGCCGACCAGGGTCTCGAGCTTGTCCGCCAGCGCCACGACCGTGCCGGTGTGGTTGCGCGGCAGCGCGTCGCCGGCAAAACGCGGCTTGTAGTGGTCTTCAATGGCGATGGCGACACCGTCGCGCAGGCCTTCATGACGGGCGTAGTAGCCGCCCATGATGCCCTGCAGCTCGGGGAACTCGCCGACCATGTCGGTCAGCAGGTCGGCCTTGGCCAGCAGCGAGGCTTCCTTGACCTTGCTGTCCAGCACATCGAATTCGTCCTTGGCTTCCACCGTGTAGGGCAGCGTGGCCATGCGCAGCTGGTTGACGATGCCGTGGGCAATCGCCCGCACCCGCTCGCTGCGATCGCCCTGGCTGCCCAGCTTGCCGTGGTAGACCACCTTGCCCAGGCCGCCCACCCGGTCCGCCAGGGTGCGCTTGCGGTCCTGGTCGAAGAAGAACTTGGCATCGGCCAGGCGCGGGCGCACCACACGCTCGTTGCCTTCAATGACGGCGCTGGCATCGTCCGGATGGATGTTGCTCACCACCAGGAAGTGATTCGTCAGCTTGCCGTGGCTGTCCAGCAGCGGGAAGTACTTCTGGTTGGCCTTCATCGTGAGGATGAGGCATTCCTGCGGCACGGCCAGGAATTCGGATTCGAATTGGCAGGCCAGCACATTGGGCAGCTCGACCAGCGCGCAGACTTCGTCCAGCAGCTCCGGCGCGTCGATCGGGGTGAGGCCCAGCGGCTCGGCCTTGGCCTGCAACTGGCGGACGATGTCCGCGCGGCGCTGCTCGAACGACACGATGACCGCGCCCTCTTCCCGCAGCTGCTGCGCGTAGGTGTCGGCCTGACGCAGCTCGATCTGCGCCTGACGGGCTTCGAATCGATGGCCGCGGGTGGTCCGGCCGGCCTGCAGGCCCAGGGCCGAAATGGGCACGACCGCGTCCCCATGCAGGGCCACCAGGCCGTGGGCGGGACGCACGAACTTCACGTCGCTCCAGCCATCGGCCAGCTGATAGGTCATGACCTTGGGAATGGGCAGGCGCGCGAGCGAGTCGTCCAGCGCCTTCTGCAGGCCTTGCGCAAGCGTCACACCGGGCACGACCGTGTCCAGGAACAGGGCTTCGGCCTTGCCGTCCGGCGCGCGCTTGAGCTGCGGCACCACCGAGGCGTCCGCACCGGCTGCGGCCAGCTTCTTCAGCAGCGCCGGCGTGGGCTGGCCGGCGGCGTCCAGGGCCACGCTGACCGGCATCAGCTTTTGCTGCACCGCACGGTCGGCCGCCTTGTCCGCCACCTGGCTGATGTGCACCGCCAGACGACGCGGCGTCGCAAAGGGGGTGACCACGGCATCGGCCCCGGCCAGGCCCTGGCCGCGCAGGCTGTCGGCCAGCACCGCGGCAAAGGACTCACCGAGCTTCTTCAGCGCCTTGGGCGGAAGTTCCTCGACAAACAGTTCAACGAGCAAAGGGGAGGTGGAGAGTGGGCTCATGTCGGTCGTCGGGCTCAGGCCGCCTTCTTGTCGCTGTTCTTCTTCTCGATCTGGGCGAGCACGTCGTCCGCCCAGTCCTTGGGCGCCATCGGGAAGCCCAGTCGCGCGCGGCTGTCCACATAGCTCTGCGCCACGGCACGGGCCAGGTTGCGGATGCGGCCGATGTAGGCGGCACGCTCGGTCACGCTGATGGCGCCCCGGGCGTCGAGCAGGTTGAAGGTGTGGCCGGCCTTGAGCAGTTGCTCATAGGCGGGCAGTGCCAGCTGTTGCTCCATCAGGAACTTGGACTGCTTTTCGTGGGCGCCGAAGGCCTGCAGCAGGAAGTCGACGTCGCTGTATTCGAAGTTGTAGGTGGACTGCTCCACCTCGTTCTGGTGGAAGACGTCCCCGTAGGTCAGCACACGGCCGGAGGGCGAGGTGGCGTCCGAATAGACCAGGTCGTAGACCGAGGCCTTGTTCTGCAGATACATAGCCAGCCGTTCCAGACCGTAGGTGATCTCGCCGGTGATGGGCTTGCAGTCGATGCCGCCGACCTGCTGGAAGTAGGTGAACTGCGTGACTTCCATGCCGTTGAGCCAGACTTCCCAGCCCAGGCCCCAGCAGCCGAGGGTGGGGTTCTCCCAGTCGTCCTCGACAAAGCGCACGTCGTTCTTCTTCAGGTCCAGGCCCAGCGCTTCCAGCGAACCCAGATAAAGCTCCAGGATGTTGTCCGGCGCCGGCTTAAGCACGACCTGGTACTGGTAGTAGTGCTGCAGCCGGTTGGGATTCTCGCCATAACGGCCGTCCTTGGGACGGCGGCTGGGCTGCACATAGGCGGCCTTCCAGGGCTCCGGACCGAGCGCGCGCAGGAATGTGGCGGTGTGACTGGTGCCCGCGCCGACTTCCATGTCGTAGGGTTGCAGCAAGGCACAGCCTTGCTTGGACCAGTATTCCTGCAGGCGAAGAATCATTTGCTGGAAAGTCAGCATGGAGCATCGACCCCTGGACGACGGGGCATATTGGAGAAAGGGCCCATTCTAGGGAAGTTCTGGCCGACGGGGTCAGCGCATCAGCCGACCGTCGCGCCGGTTCCGCCGCCCTGCCAGCCAGCCCGGCAGCACACCCAGCACCGCCACCAGCCACAGCGGCCACAGGCCTGCCGCCGCCAGCCAGCGCGCATACGGGGTCTCGCCGCGTCGGCCCTGCACCGTCACCTCCAGCACACCGGCCTGCTCCGCCGGAAGACGGGCCCTCACCTGCCCTTCATGGTCCACCAGCGCCGTGGCGCCGGTATTGGTCGCGCGTACGACCGGGCGCTGGAACTCCAGCGCCCGCATCTGCGAGAACTGCAGATGCTGGTCCTGCACCATGCGCGGCCCGAACCAGGCCAGGTTGCTGGCGTTGACAAAGACGGTGGCGGACGCCTCGCCCTGGTCCAGGGCGCTGGCCACCACGTCCTCGCCGAACAGATCCTCATAGCAGATCAGCGGACGCAGCCGCTGCCCGCCCAGCACCAGCGCGCGCTGATGGGTGCCGTGGGCCTGGTCATCCATCGGAATGCGCATGGCGCGGACAAACCAGTGAAAGCCCGGCGGGATGAACTCCCCGAAGGGCAGCAGATGCCGCTTGCCATAGTCGTAGGGCTGCGGCACGCCCAGGGCGACCAGGGAGTTCACAAACCCTTCCTGCTCATTGCCCAGGAAGGTGCCCAGCAGCAAGGGGCGCTGCTGCGCGGCCTGCTGCAAGCGTGCCACCGAGGTCGGCTCCAGCCAGGCCAGCGGCAGCGGCAGCACCGATTCCGGCGTGATCACCACCTGGCCACGGGCGGATTCGACCAGCGCCGACAAGCGGTTCAGGTTGTCGTCGAAGCGGTCCTTGTCGAATTTCTGGTCCTGCGGGATGTTGGGCTGCACCAGGGAGACCGCCAGGGCTCCGGCCGGCTGGGTGAATTCGGTCGGCAGCATCTGGCCCAAGGAGACCAGGATCAGCCCGGCCCCCAGCAGTCGCCAAACACCGCACGCCAGTGCGGCGGCCAGCACGGCCGACAGGCCGGCAATGCCGTAGACGCCGATCCACGGTGCAAACACGGCCAGCGGCCCCTGGGTGTGGGCATAGCCGCTGGCAATCCATGGAAAGCCGGTGAGCAGCGTGGCCCGGCCCAGTTCGGCCGCCAGCCACAGGGCCGCAGCGCCCAGCACGCGGGTCCAGGGCGGGCCGGACAGCCGCGCCGACAGGCCCAGCGCCAGGGCGTAATACAACGACAGGAAGGCCGCCAGCAAGAGCACCGCCAGCGCCGACACGGCCGCCGGCAGATGACCGAAGTCATGCATGCTGATGTAGAGCCACCAGAGCCCGGAGGCCAGCCAGCCGATGCCGAACAGACCGCCCAGCAAGGCGGCGCGGCGGGGACGACTCTGCAGCGCCGCCCAGAACAGCCAGGCCAGGGCCAGCGGCTGAAGCCACCAGGCCGGGCTGGGCGCAAAGGACCCGGTATGCAGCACACCCACCAGCAGCGCCAGCAGCGGATGACGCAGCGCAGCCAGACGCGCCGGGGCGGGCAGACCGCCCTGCCGGAGAGTGACACCCGCGCTGCGCATCAGCCGCTGCTGTCGTCCGCTTCGGTGGCGGGCGCGCGGATGACCTTGAACCAGCGCACCGCGCCGCCGCGGTTGATCATCACCGCAAAGCGCAGACCGGCCAGATCGACCGACTCTCCCCGGCGGGGCACGCGGCCATGCTCATGGGCGACCATGCCGCCGATGGTGTCGAAGTCCTGATCGGGCAGATTCAGGCCGAAGGCCTCGTTGACCGCCCCGATGGTGGCGTCTCCGGCCACCCGGAAGCTGCCGTCCGCCAGGGTGTAGATGCCGGCATCGCTGTGGCCGACGTCGAATTCGTCCTCGATCTCGCCGACGATCTCCTCCAGCACATCCTCGATGGTGATCAGGCCGGCGGTGTTGCCGAACTCGTCGATCACGATGGCCAGATGGTTGCGGTTGGAGCGGAAATCCCGCAGCAATTCGTTCAGGCCCTTGCTCTCAGGCACGAAAACTGCCGGGCGCAGCAAGGCACGCAGGTTCAGCTCGGGCGCCCGCTGGAGCTTGAGCAGATCCTTGGCGAGCAAAATGCCGATGATGTTGTCCCGCTGTCCGTCATAGACGGGGAAGCGGGAATGGCCGGTGTCGATCACCGCACCCAGCAGTTCATCCACACTGGCGTGGATGTCCAGCAGGTCCATGCGGGGCGCTGCCACCATCACATCGCCGGCACTGAGCTCGGCCATGCGCAGCACACCTTCCAGCATCTGCCGGGATTCGGGCGCGATGAGCTCACGTTCTTCGGCCTCCGCCAGGGTCTCCATCAACTCGCTGGTGGAGTCGGGACCCGGATGGAGGAATTCAAGGACGCGGTCCAGCAGACCGCGATGGTCGTTGCCACGCCCGCCATGTTTGGCGGGCCGACTAGGCTGAGGTTCAGACACTGCAGTGTGTGCCGTGGTGGAGGAGGCGTCAGAATAACGCATTGACATTGACATTCGCTTGAAACACCGCCCTTCGCCCCCATTTGCCGGGCCCAAGCCACCTACTTTTGCTTGTACACCATGTCGACAGCATCGAATGACACCGCGGGCGCACCGTCCGGCGCCCCCAGCCTGATCCCCGCCACCATCCTCACCGGCTTCCTGGGATCCGGCAAGACGACGCTGCTCAAGCGTGTACTGACCGAGACCCACGGCCAGAAGATCGCCGTGATCGAAAACGAGTTCGGCGAAGAGAACATCGACAACGACATCCTGGTGAGCGACACCCAGGAGCAGATCATCCAGCTGAGCAACGGCTGCGTCTGCTGCACCATCCGCGAAGACCTGCGCACCACCCTGGCCGATCTGGCCCGGCGCCGCCGCACCGGCGAACTGGACTTCGAGCGGGTGGTGATCGAGACCACCGGCCTGGCCGACCCCGGCCCGGTGGCCCAGACCTTCTTCATGGACGACGAGATCGCCGAAACCTTCCTGCTGGACTCCATCCTGACCCTGGTGGACGCCAAGCATGCGGGCGACCAGCTCGACACCCGCCAGGAAGCCCGCCGGCAGGTCGGTTTTGCCGACCAGATCTTCCTGAGCAAGACCGACCTGGTGGACGAAGCCGCGGTGGACGCCCTGACCCACCGCCTCAAGCACATGAATCCCCGCGCACCGCAGCGCCGTGTGCATTTCGGCGAAGTGCCGATTTCCGAGGTGTTCGACCTGCGCGGCTTCAATCTGAATGCCAAACTGGAGATCGACCCCGAGTTCCTCAGCGTGGACGAGCATGACCATGGTCACGATCACGGGCACGACCACCATGGGCATGATCACGGTCATGACCATGACCATGACCACGACCATGAGCACGGGGAGCACTGCAACCACCCGCACCACCATCATCACGACGATGACGTGAAATCTTTCGTCTTCCGCTCCGATCGGCCCTTCAATCCGGCCAAGCTGGAGGACTTCCTGGGGGCGATCGTGCAGGTCTACGGCCCCAAGATGCTGCGTTACAAGGGGGTCCTGAACATGAAGGGCACCGACAAAAAGGTCATTTTCCAGGGCGTGCACCAGCTGATGGGCTCCGACCTGGGCCCCAAGTGGGCGCCGGAAGAACCCAGAATCAGCAAATTGGTGTTCATTGGCATTGATTTGCCGAAAGACATCCTGCTTCAGGGGCTGGAAGGCTGTCTGGCTTAGTGACACACTCTTTGATCGGTCCGGACTCAAGGACGTGGCTACAATCCGCCGCGCCGAAGACCGGACTGGCAGGTCCGCCCTCACGGATCGGGAATCGTCCCGAACCCGGGCGGCTGAGCCCGGGTGGGCGCGCCGCCACCCACAAGCAGGTATAAAGAGCCGCTAGGAGAGTAACGTGAGCAAGACCCCGGCCTCCAAGACCAGTGCACCGAAGGCAGGCACCAAGGTTGCCAAGCCTGCGGCGGCCAATGCCGCAAGTAGCGCTGACGCCCTCGAGGCGGACGCTCCCGACAGTTCGGTCGCCACGCTGGACGCGCCCGTCCAGCGCTCGACTGCCTCCTCAACCTTGAATCAGAACCCCCGCACCGCCGTGAAAGCCGACCCCAAACTCGCCAACGCCTGGAAATCCAAGCCCGGTGCTGAACTGACTGACGCTGAAGTGCTGGCCATGCCGGACAGCGAGTACATGAACGACAAGCAGGTGGAATTCTTCCGCGCCAAGCTGACCCAGCTCAAGGAAGACATCCTGTCCAATGCCGGTGAAACCACCGAGCATCTGCGTGAAGACACCTCCATCGTCCCCGACCCGGCCGACCGCGCCACCATCGAGGAAGAGCACGCCCTGGAACTGCGCACCCGCGACCGCGAACGCAAGCTGCTCAAGAAGATCATGCAGTCGCTGACCCGTCTGGACAGCGGCGAATACGGTTACTGCGACGAAACCGGCGAACCGATCGGCCTGGGCCGCTTGATCGCCCGTCCGACCGCCACCCTGTCGCTGGAAGCCCAGCAGCGTCGCGAACTCAAGCAGAAGATGTTCGGGGACTGAGGTCCGACGACTGTGCTGACTGCTGCTGACCCGACCCGCATCGATTTCCGGAACTGCCCAGAGAGAAGCCACCAAGCATGACCGATCCCACCACCAAAGACGGCGAGAGCTTCTTCCGCAAGGTGGCCCGCTTCGTCGCCAACCCGACGACGGACTGGGCGGAAATCAACTCGCGTCAGGACGATCCGGAAGCTGACGCCGCAAAGGCCGAGCTGCGGGCCATGGTCGAGCGCAAGCGCCGCAACGACTTCGTCCGCAAGCGCGAGCTGGACATGCTGCGCCGCATCCGCCGCGAGGGCCTGACCCCCGAGCAACTGGCGGCCCTGGGCGGCCATGCCACCTCCGGCATCGACGAACTGGGCCGGATCAGCGAGATCAACGGCAGCCAGACCAGCATCAAGTCCAAGATCGACCAGATCGAGCAGCAGATGGTGGGTGAGAGTTTCGCCCCCACGCAGGTCCAGGGCCAGCATCCGCCGGCCTTCTTCGAGACCAGCACCCGCCCGGTCAATTTCAATGCGACCCAGCCGGCCGATGGCATCGGCGCCCGCAGCCCGGCCTTCGCCCCGTCGCCCGCCACCGTCGAGCGGCTCGATCTCTCGCCCCCCCCGGCGGCGGCCAGCATGGGCTCCGGCCTGTCCCCGCAAAGCGCCGGTGCGGCAGCGCCCATCCCCGAGCTGAAGGCCGCCATCCCGACCCTGACCTATCCGGTCGCCGACCCGAGCGACGTGGAAGTCAACGAGGTGGTGCACGACGCCGAACTGGACGAGGCGGTGATCGCCTTCGCCAACGGCGACTATGAACACTGCGAACGCAGCCTGTCGGACCTGACGCGTGAAGGCGGCTCCCGCCACACCCATGCGGACACCTGGCTGGTGCTGTTCGACCTCTACCGCGCCACCGGCCAGCAGGCCAAGTTCGAGCATCTGGCCAACGACTACGCCCAGCAGTTCGGCCTGTCGTCCCCCCAGTGGTTCTCGCTGCCCAAGCTGGTGGCCGAGGCGGTGCAGCAGGAACGCGCCCCGCGCGGCCACAGCAACACCGTGGCCTGGTCCTGCCCGGAATATCTGGATGTGGACGGCGTGCTGCAGATGCGCAGCCGCTGCGAGAACCTGCCCCTGCCCTGGGTGCTGGACTTCCAGAACCTGCGCCAGATCGATCCCGAAGCCTGCGCCCGCCTGCGGGAAGTCTTCCGCGCCTGGGCCCCGCAGGCCCTGGACCTGCGCTGGCTGGCCGGTGACCACTTCTTCCAGGTCCTCAAGGACCAGGCCCCGGTCGGCGCCCGTGATGCCGACCCGGTCTACTGGATGGTGCGCCTGGAAGCGCTGCGCCTGGCCAACCGTCCGGATCAGTTCGACGAAGTCGCCATCGACTATTGCGTCACCTACGAAGTCTCCCCGCCCTCCTGGGAGAAGGCGGAGGCCCATGTGCGGGTGAGCGGCAACAGCCTGTCCACCGCATCGCCGCAATCGTCGGTGCAACCGGCGATGGACACCGGCATCAGCTTCCTCGAATCGACCATCACCGATGCCCTCAGCACGGCGGCCCAGATGGAGCTGTCCGGCCAGTTGAGCGGCGACATCAGCGAAACCCTCAAGCTGATGACGGACCAGTTGGGCCCCGCCTCGTTGGTCAACATCGCCTGCCCCAAGCTGATCCGCCTGGACTTCATGGCCGCTGGCGACCTGCTGAACTGGGTGCTGGCCCGCCGCAGCGAGAACCGCGCCGTCCAGTTCACCGACGCGCACCGCCTGGTGGCCCTGTTCTTCGGTGCCATGGGCATCAATGAACATGCCCGGGTGAAGGTGCGGCACGTCTGATCTTGCGGCAGGTCTGATCGATCCGGCGTGCAGGGCGCACAACCCTGACGCCGTATCCACTTGCATGCACTTCCCCTCTTGTGATTGCGGCAACCGCCCCACACTTGGCATCTCCAAGGCTGTATTTCCAAGGCTGTTTGCCCGGCTCCGCCATGTCACAAGAATCTTCTCCCTTGCCGCCCTATCACGGCACCACCATCGTCAGTGTCCGCCGCGGCAACCAGGTTGCCATCGGTGGTGACGGCCAGGTGACCCTGGGCACCATCGTCGTCAAGTCCACCGCCCGCAAGGTGCGCAAGCTCTACCAGGGCAAGGTCCTGGCGGGATTCGCCGGCGCCACGGCGGACGCGTTCACCCTCTTCGAGCGTTTCGAAGCCAAGCTCGAGAAGTACGAGGGCAACCTCACCCGCGCCGCGGTGGAGCTCACCCGCGACTGGCGCACCGACCGCGTGCTGCGCCGCCTCGAAGCCATGCTGGCCGTGGCCGACCGCACCACCTCGCTGATCATCACCGGCAACGGCGACGTGCTGGAGCCGGAGCAAGGCATCGTGGCCATCGGTTCGGGCGGCGCCTATGCCCAGGCCGCCGCCAAGGCGCTGCTCAATCACAGCGAGCTGAGCGCCGCTGACATCGTCAAACAGTCGCTGGTCATTGCAGGCGAGATCTGCATCTACACCAATGGCAACCACACGCTGGAAGTACTGGAATGAGCGCTAGCATGACGCCTCAGGAGATCGTCTCCGAACTGGACCGCCACATCGTGGGCCAGGCGGATGCCAAACGGGCCGTGGCGATTGCGCTGCGCAACCGCTGGCGTCGCCAGCAGGTGGACGACAAGCTCCGCGCGGAAATCACCCCCAAGAACATCCTGATGATCGGCCCCACCGGCGTGGGGAAGACCGAGATCGCCCGCCGCCTGGCGAAGCTGGCCGATGCGCCCTTCATCAAGGTGGAAGCCACCAAGTTCACCGAAGTGGGCTATGTGGGCAAGGACGTGGACAGCATCATCCGCGACCTGGTGGACATCGCCGTCAAGCAGGAGCGTGAGCGCCAAATGCGCCTGCAGCGCACCCGTGCGGAAGATGCCGCCGAGGAGCGCATCCTGGACGTGCTGGTGCCCCCGCCCCGCTCCACCGGTTTCACGCCCGGCGACAGCGCCGGCACCGCCAGCGGGGAAGGCACGGCTCGCCAGACGATGCGCAAGCGCCTGCGCGAGGGCTCGATGGACGACAAGGAAATCGAGATCGAGCTGGCCGAACCCAAGCCCACCATGGAGATCATGGGCCCGCAGGGCATGGAAGAGATGACCGAGCAGCTCAAGGGCCTGTTCTCGCAGATGGGCCAGGGCCGTCGCAAGACCCGCAAGGTGCGCATCGGCGAAGCCATGAAGCTGCTGGTGGAGGAAGAAGCCGCCAAGCTGGTCAATGAGGACGAGATCAAGACCACGGCCCTGACGAATGCGCAGGACAACGGCATCGTATTCATCGACGAGATCGACAAGGTCGCCAGCCGGGCCGAGCACGGCGGTGCCGATGTGTCCCGCCAGGGCGTGCAGCGCGACCTGCTGCCGCTGGTGGAAGGCACCACCGTCAACACCAAGTACGGCATGGTGAAGACGGACCACATCCTCTTCATTGCCTCCGGCGCCTTCCACCTCAGCAAGCCCAGCGACCTGATCCCCGAGTTGCAGGGGCGCTTCCCCATCCGGGTGGAGCTGCAATCGCTGTCGGTGGACGACTTTGAAGCGATTCTCTCCAGCACCCATGCCAGCCTGGTCAAGCAATACCAGGCCCTGCTGGCCACGGAAGGCCTGACACTGGAGCTCAGCGGCGACGGCATCCGGCGCCTGGCGCAGATCGCCTACGAGGTGAACGAACGCACCGAGAACATCGGCGCGCGGCGCCTGTCCACCGTGCTGGAGCGCCTGCTGGACGACATCAGCTTCGATGCCCACAAGCATGCCGGCCAGACCATCACGCTGGACGGCACCGCGGTGGACAGCAAGCTGGGTGCGCTGGCGCAGAACGAGGATCTGAGCCGCTTCATCCTCTGACAGACCAGCTGGGGCAGGCTGGGCAGGCTTCACACGCAGCCTGCGGCGGGACGCCAGTCGGGACTTCCCACCACCCGTCGTGAAAACAAGACGCCAGGGCAACCCCCTGGCGTTTTTTCTATTGGCTTGACTTCGGAAATGCCTACAGTGCGCGGCCAGCGCATCAGGCGTCTGCGCTGCGCAAAGCCCGGACAACCGCCCAGCCCCCTCGCCCGTTTGAAGCCTCATGATTGACGACACCGCCCGACGAGAAGTCCTGGCCCGCCTGCGGCGCGCCGAAGTTGAACACGACGCCAAGGTGCTGCTGGCGGTGGAGTCCGGCAGCCGGGCCTGGGGGTTTGCGTCGCCCAACAGTGACTACGACGCCCGCTTCATCTATGTGCACCGGCCCGAGCGGTACCTGGCGGTGGGGCTGGAGGAGCAGCGGGACGTCATCGAATACCCGATCGTGGACGACATGGACATCAACGGCTGGGACCTGCGCAAGGCCCTGCGTCTGTTCTGGAAGTCCAACCCCGGATTTGTGGAGTGGGTGCAATCGCCCATCGTCTACGAGAAGAACGGGAGCTTTCACCGCCGCGCGCTGGCGCTGCTGCCGACCGTCTATTCGGTGGAGCGCGGCATCTATCACTACCGCAGCATGGCCCAGACCAACTTCCGGGGCCACCTGCAAAGCGAACAGGTGCCGCTGAAGAAATACTTCTACGTGCTGCGCCCGCTGCTGTCGGTCCGGTGGCTGGAACGCTACCAGCGGCCAGCGCCGATCGAGTTCCACCGCCTGCTGGAGATGGCGGACAAGACGCCCGGGCTGGTGCCCGCCATCCAGGAGCTGCTGGCGCTCAAGCAGGCGTCCCCGGAGCTGGGGCTGTCGCCCCAGGTACCGACCATTCAGCGCTTCATCGAGCAGGAGCTGCAGCGGCTGGAGCACATCCGACCCGACCCCCAGCCGCGCGCGGAAGTGGAGCCGCTGCTGTCGGAGCTGTTCCGGACGGTGTTGAAGGAAACCTGGGGCTGAGCCCCTCAGGACGCAACAGCGCTCAGAGCGCCAGGCGATGGGACTGCAGCGCCAGCAGTCCGTCGAAGATGAGCGAGTCGATCAACTCATGCGGAATGTCCAGCGAGGGTGAGACCTTCCAGCCCGCGCCGCCCGTCATCAAGGTCACCGGCACCTGGCCGCAGCGGCGCACCATGTGGCGGTGCATCCGTTCAATCGCGCCGGTGATGGCGTAATTGCCGCCGCTGGTCAGCGCGTCGGACGTGTTGGTCGGAAACTCCCGCACCTCCCCGGTCGGCACGCGCAAACCGGCGGTCCCGCCTTCCAGCGCACGCAGCATGATGCCGTGGCCGGGCAGGATCAGCCCGCCCAGGAAGCGGCCGTCCGCGTCCAGGGCGTCGACGGTCACCGCCGTGCCCACCATCACCACCAGCACCGGCTGAGGTGGCCGGCCCGGATTGCGGGCCATCACATGGTGACGGGCCCCGATCATCGCAACGAAGCGGTCCGTGCCCAGGCGGGTGGGATGGTCGTAGCCGTTGATCACGCCGCCGGCCTGCGCCGAGGACGCGACCCAGCGCGGCTCCAGGTCCCAGAGTTCTTCGAGCTGCTCTTCCACGCGATGACGCAGGCCGTCTCCCGCCACGTTACAGCCCAACAGGCTGCCGGGCGCAGGCAGGCTTGCCCAGTCGTGCTCGGCCAGTTTTTCGATGTTTTCCAGGAACTGCGCCCCATGCGCCAGCATGGGACTGCCCGGTTGCGGCCCGGCATACAGCGCCCACTTGAGGCGGGTGTTACCGATGTCGATGGCCAAAAAGCTCATAAGTTCACGCGCGACGCTGCCACAACCGGCAGGGTAGCAGCGTTTCTCCTCAAGACTGTGCACGAGCGCGTGGAAGACACCGGGGTTGGAGAGCTGACTCTCCATTTTCTTGCGTTTGATGCACCATACGGGGGCAGGTGTGGACCCCAGTCCACTGTCTCCGACTTCTGGAAAGAGCCGATCATGAAGATGTCGATAGCCACCCGCCTGTGGATGCCGGTGATCGTGATGGCCGTGATGACGGTCGTGATGTCCACTGCGGCTGCCGTGCGCACCCGGGCGCTGCTGGCCGCCTCACAGGTCACGCAGGAGAAGCAGCAGCAGCGCTTCGAGCTGGCGCTGCGATGGCGCGGTCTGACGGAGGCCAATGCCAGCCGCGTGCAGGGCGGTCTGGCCGCCAACGACATGGCGGTGCCCGAGGCGATGAAAGCGGACATTGCCCGCACCACCGAGACCATCACCGAGGTGCAGAAGCAGCTGGAAGCCCTGGCCGATGACGACGCCGACAAGGCCGCCATGGCCACGGTGGCCGAACGCCGCAAGGCCTACATCGCGGCTCGCAACGACGCGATGAAGCTCAAGTCGGACGGACAGGTGGACGCCTCGCATGCGGCGCTGAAGCAGAAGGTGGTGCCGGCGATCGAGCAGTATCTGGAGGCGCAGCAGGCCTTTGTGAAGCTGCAGCAGGCCAAGGCCACCGCACTGCGGGAAGCGGCCGGCGCGGAGCGCATGCGCACGGTCTGGGGCGTGGCGGCGGTGATGAGTGTCATCGTGCTGCTGCTGGCGGTGGCGACAGCGTATTTCGTGCGCACCATCTCCACGCCGCTGAAGGCGCTGGTGCTGCAGGCCGGACGCATCGGGGACGGAGACTTGTCCGACCAGGAACAGGCGATGCGTGAAGACGAGATCGGCGAGGTGCAGCAGGCGCTGGCGCAGATGACGGCGTCCCTGCGCACCATGATGATGGGCTTTCGCGGCAGTGTGGAGGCCATGCAGACCGCCAGTGCGGAGATTGCCAGCGGCAATGCGGACCTGAGTCATCGCACCGAGCAGACCGCTTCCAATCTGCAGCAGGCGGCCTCGTCGCTGGCGCAGCTCACCGGCACGGTGCAGCAGAGCGCGGACAGTGCACGCACCGCCAATCAGCTGGCCGGCAGTGCCGCCGAAGTGGCGCAGCGGGGCGGCGCCGTCGTCGGACAGGTGGTGGGCACGATGGGCGCGATTGATGCGAGCGCGAAGAAGATCAACGACATCATCGGCGTGATCGACAGCATTGCCTTCCAGACCAACATCCTGGCGCTGAATGCTGCGGTGGAAGCGGCGCGTGCCGGAGAGCAGGGGCGCGGCTTTGCGGTGGTGGCCAGTGAAGTGCGGGCGCTGGCGCAGCGCAGCGCGGGTGCGGCGCGGGAGATCAAGGGCCTGATCGGCGACAGCGTGTCGAAGGTGGAGGCCGGCTCTCAGCTGGTCCGGGAGGCCGGCGAGACGATGCAGGAGATCGTGGCCAGCGTGCAGCGGGTGTCGGACATCATCAGCGAGATCAGTGCGAGCACGGTGGAGCAGAGCCAGGGCATCGGCAGCGTGAACGGCGCGGTGGCGCAGCTGGACCAGATGACGCAGCAGAATGCGGCGCTGGTGGAAGAGTCAGCGGCTGCGGCGGAATCGGTGAATGAGCAGGCGCGGAAGTTGACGCAGCTCGTGGCGCATTTCCGAACGAGTGGTCGGTGACCCGCGCCGGTCGGTGCGACCGTCCGCGGGGGCCCGCCACGCATGCACCATGCGCCTGAACCTTCAGCGTCCGTTGGACTTGAGCATCTCCGCCAGCGATGGGTCCAGGCCCTTGGGCGGCTGGCTGCAATCCGCCTGCACCCACTTGTAGACGGTGGTCTGCTCCATCTTGATGGGGGTGCCTTGCGGCGTCGTGCCCTCCATCTTCCAGTCCAGGGTCGCGGTGGTCTTGCCGCTGACCTTGTAGGTCCCCTGCCCGCTGCCCTTGAGCTGTCCATTGCAGCTCATCTGGATGATGCCGCTGGTCGCATCGCTGGGGGATGCGTTGAAGGTGCACTGTTCGGTGCTCTGCGGCTTGGGCAAGGCAAAGCTCTCGGTCTCCTGGCAGGCCAGGCCCGGCGAGCCCACCGGAAGGCCGAGTTGCTGCATGCCGGACACCAGCGCGCTCTTCTGCTGCGGGGTGAGCGCCCCCTTGATGTCCAGGATCGAGGGCAGCTTGTGGCCGTTCATCGTGCCTGCCGTGCTGCTGGCCCACAGGCCTGGCTTGACGCTCACCGTCTGGGCGTTTGCAGCGCCAAGGGCCATCCACAGCGCAGCGCCGATGCCGGCCACGCGAAACAGGGTCTTGGTCATCCCGAGTCATCCATTGATGTGATGCGGGCAGCTTACCGGCCACCCGACAAGGGCCCGCCCCCGTTATGAGGGACGGCTGGGCGCCGCAAACGAAAAGAGTGTCAGCGATCGTTGCTGAAGCCAGCACTGCGCGCACGCGGCGACGCGCTGGCGGCTAGGGGCCGACCCGGAAAATGAAGTCCAGCTCCACCGTCGCTCCCTTGGGCAACTGCGCCACGCCCACCGAGGTGCGCGAATGCAAGGCCGCGTCCGGCCCCAGCACGGCCACCAGCAAATCCGAGGCGGCATCGGCCACCTCGCTGTGCTGCGTGAAGCCCGGCGCCGAGCGGATGAAGACCGACATGCGCGGCACGCCGACCACCGCCGCCAGCGATGCGCACACCTGCTTGACCAGCGAGAGCGCCCGCAGGGTGCTGATCTGCGCCCCCTGGCAGGCCTGCTCGAACGTGGCGTCCTCGCCGACCGCGCCCACTACCGCGACGGTGTCGCCCACACGCGGGATCTGCCCGCTCACGTAGATCAGCGGCCCATCGCGATACGCCGGGGTGTAGTGGCCTCCGACCTTGATCGGGGCGGCGAGCGGAAAACCCAGCAAAGCAGCTTGGGCCTCAAAGCGTTGGTCGGCGGTCATGACGGCGGCAGGGTTGTGGCGCCAACCATTGTTGCAGAGGAAGGCGACATCAGCCCCACACGCCCGCATGGGCCGACGCTCGCGTTACCCTTTGCGCCTTGTTCCACCTGAACGGACCGGCCCGCCTCGCGACGCGCTGGGTGCGCAGCACCCACGTCCGCGCATGAGCGCGCCCCGCTGATCGCCCGATGACCGCAGCATCCCTTCGCCCGTGGCAGGTCTCCGTCGGTGGCATCACCGCGCTGATGCTGACCGTGGGCATCGCCCGTTTTGCCTACACGCCGCTGCTGCCGCTGATGCATGCGCAGGCGGGTGTGGGTGACGCGCTCGGTGGCGGGCTCGCCGCCATCAACTATGCCGGCTACATGAGCGGAGCCTTGATCGCCTCGCTGGTGGAGGCGCCGCAGTGGCGATATCGGCTGTATCTGGCGGGGCTGGTGCTGGGCTTGCTGTCCACGGCGCTGATGCCGCTGGCAACCTCGGTGCCGCTGTGGGCCTTGTCCCGCTATCTCGGCGGCTTGGCGGGTGCGGCCGGCATGTTGCTGGGGTCCGGGCTGGTGCTGGGGTTTCTGATCCGGGCGGGGCGGCGACCTGAACTCGGCGTGCACTTCATGGGCCTGGGTCTGGGCATCGTGCTCTCCGCCATTGGCGCGATGGGCATGGACGCGTTGCGCTGGGACTGGGCGGCGCACTGGTGGGGATTTGTCGGCATCGGCGTTGCGCTGCTGGTGTTGGCCTGGCACTGGCGGCCCCCGATGCCCCCGCCCCTGGCGCCGGCTGCGCACGCTCAGGGCGCTGCGCCGAGCGCCACCTGGATGCGTCTGATGCTGGCGGCTTACTTCTGCGCCGGCTGGGGCTTTGTCATTCACGCCACCTTCACCGTCGCCATCGTGGAGCGACAGCCGCTGTTGCAAGGTCAGGGCCCATGGGCCTGGCTGCTGGTGGGGGTGGCGGCCACGCCGGCGGTGTTCGTATGGGACCGCATCGCCCGGCGTTTCGGCGACCTGGAGGCGCTGATCGCCGCCTTCGCCTTGCAGACGATCTCCGTGGTGCTCCCTGCGATGTCGGACGGGCTCGCAGCGGCCCTCACCGGCGCACTCCTGTATGGCGCCACCTTCATCGGCCTGGTCAGCCTGACGCTGGCGCTGGTGGGCCGACGGTCGCCCGGCAATCCGGGCAAGGCCATGGCCCGACTGACGCTCAGCTACGGCGCCGCCCAGGTCTCAGCGCCCGCGCTGGCGGGAGCCATGGCCCAGGCCAGCGGCAGCTATCGCGGGGCGCTGTGGATCACCGCAGTGGTCTTGCTCGTCGGCCTCGTTCTCGTGATCACCCTGCGCCGCCTCGAGCAGCAGCGGCGCTGACCCGAGCCCGCCCGCCGCCAGTCGCAAGCCACCGGCTCCCTCAAGCCACATCCGCGGAACTGGCTTTGCCAGGCCGCTGGATGGCGCCCCTTGGGGGCAGGAGCGAAGCGACTGGGGGGCTCATCTTCAACCCCACCACCTTACCGATCACTAGAAGGCCGGGGCTGGGCAGACCATGGCGCTCGATGTCACCCGGCAGGGCCTCCAGCGTCGTGAAGCATTCGCGCTGGCGCGGCGTGTGGGCCGCGCTGATGATGACCGCAGGTGTGTCTGCCGCCAGCCCGCCCTCCATCAGCGCACGGCAGATCAGCCCCGCGCGCGTCAGCCCCATGTAGATCACCAGAGTCAGCCCGCTGCGCGCCAGCGCGGCCCAGTCCGGCCGCTGCCCCTGCTCCCCGTTGTGCCCCGTCACAAAGGCCACACCCGGTGTGCAGCGCCTGTCGGTGACCGGCACGCCCACGGCGGCCGGCGCGGCCAGGCCGGCCGACAGCCCGTTGATCACCTCCACCGCCACGCCCGCTTCCCGCAGCGCATCCACCTCCTCACCGCCCCGTCCGAACACAAACGGATCGCCGCCCTTGAGCCGCACCACCCGGGCGCCCGACCGAGCTTCCCGGATCATCAGGTCATGGATGAAGCGCTGCTCGGTCGACACGCAGCCGCCCCGCTTGCCCACCTTCAGCACCCGCGTCTTCGTCGGCAGGCATGCCAGCACCCTGTCATCCACCAGATCATCGGTGAGCACCACGTCCGCCTGTTGCAGACAGCGGTAAGCCTTGATCGTGAGCAGCTCCGGATCGCCCGGCCCGGCGCCCACCAGCCAGACCTGACCGCCCTGCCGCGATGACGACGTCCCATGGGCAGTGGGGAATGAACTCATGTCACCTCCTCCGTGGACTGGGCCCAGCGACGCAGCGTGGGCAGACAAGAGCCGCAGGACGTGCCGCAGCGCAGCGTCGCCTGCAGCTGGGCCAGCCGCTCACCGGGGCTGGCCTGTGCATGGCGGGACAGGCACGCCTTGATCGCGTCCTCCCGGACATTGAAGCAGTTGCAGACCTGCGGACTGAGCATGACAGCCGGGCCTTCAACATCCGGCGCCAGCAGCCGCCGACTGAAGGGCGCAACAAGCTGCCGGTCCCGCCACAGCGCATCCAGCCATTGCGCGTCCTGGCCCTCTCCCACCCGCAGCATCGCCTGGAGCCGCGCGTCGGTGCCCTCCCCCGACAGGCGCAGCAGGCGGCTGCGTCCACGTCGGCTGTCGGCATACCGGAGCACGCCGGGGCCGGTCAGACCCAGCTCGCGGGACAGGCCCTGTACCACCGCGTCGGACGGGCGCTCGGCGAAGGCCATTTCAATCGTCCAGCCTTCCAGCGGTTCATCGATGGCGCTGTCGAGGTGCGCGGGTGGCGCCGCGCTTTCCGAGAGGGGCCTCACATCAGGCGCAGCTACAGCCCCAGTCGCTGTCGGTGTCGCTGTCCCAGTCGCAGGTCCGGACACGGCCGCAGGCAGGCAGGTCGCATAGGCCGCCTGGTCCATCCACCCGCGCAAGCGGCTTCGCAGCGCAGCCCCTTCGCCCGGGCCCACCCATGCTGCGCCCATCAATCGCCACGGCAACTCCACCGGCGTGACGGCCACCGCCGCGAACTTCAGCTCCGGCTGGCGCGCATCGGGGCAAAACGCCGGCTGCGTCACAGCATTCACGCCCAGTTGCCCCTGCCCCCCGACAAACTCACTGCCCCAGTGCATCGGCAGCCAGGCGGACTGCGGCGCCAGTGCGTCGTCCGATTGCAGCGGCACGATGACCGAGCCGCGCCGAGAGCTCACCTGCACCAGCGCCCCCGGCTGCAAGCGTCGCCGCGCAATATCCGCGGGATGGAGATGCAGCGCCGGCGCGGGTGCATGGGCGAAGAGGCGAGTCACCGTGCCACTGCGGCTCATGCCGTGCCATTGATCGCGCAGGCGGCCGGTGCTGAGCGCGATCGGGAACTTCGCATCCTGCCGGTCCGCCGGCATCGCGAACGGCCGCACCACAAATCGCGCTCGACCGTCCGCATGCGCGAATCGGCGGTCCTCATACAACCGCGCGCGGCCCTGCTTCGCGCCTTCCGGAAACGGCCACTGCTGCGGCGCAGCGTCCAGAAGCGCCGCGCTCAAGCCCGAGATATCCAGATCCCGCCCGCGCGTGGCCGCCCGGTGTTCCTCCCACAGCTGCTGCGGCCGGTCCCAGGCAAACAGGCTGGGCGCGTGCGGTCGCAGGACGACTTCCATGCGCCGCGCCACCTCACGCACGATCTGCCAGTCCGGCCGGGCCGCGCCAGCCGGCGGCAAGGCGGCCCGCACACGGCTGATGCGCCGCTCGCTGTTGGTCACCGTGCCGTCCTTCTCGCCCCAGGTCGCGGCCGGTAGCACGAGGTCGGCAAAGTCCGCCGTGGCCGTGCCCCGGAAGGCCTCCTGCAGCACCACCAGCTCACACCGGGACAGCGCCGCACGCACCAGGGACTGATCCGGCATCGACTGGGCGGGATTGGTGCAGGCGATCCACAGCGCCTTGATCTCACCGCGCGCAGCCGCCTCGAACATTTCCACCGCGGTGCGCCCGGGTCGGTCCGGCAGCGGATCACAGCCCCACAGCGCCGCGATGGCTTCGCGGTCCTGCGCACAGGCGGGATCCCGATGCCCCGGCAGCAGCGTGGCCATGCCGCCGCTCTCCCGGCCGCCCATGGCATTGGGCTGGCCCGTCAATGACAAAGGCCCCGCACCCGGCCGGCCGATCTGACCGGTCGCCAGATGCAGATGGATCAGCGCCGTGTTCTTGGCCGTCCCGCTGCTGCTCTGGTTCAGGCCCATGCAGTAGAGGGACAGGCTGGCGGGGGAGCGGGCAAACCATTCGGCCGCCTGCAACACCTGAGCCTCCTTCAGCCCCGTCAGGCGCGCGGTCTCGGCGGGCGTCATGGTGCGCACCAGAGCCTTCAGTGCATCGAAGCCTTCCGTATGCCGGTCGATGAAGTCACGATCAATCCAGCCCTCCCAGATGCAGGCATGCAGCAGCCCCTGGAACAGCGCCACGTCGGTGCCGGGGCGCAGCGGCAGGTGCAGGTCGGCGAATTCCGCGGTCTCGGTCCGCCGCGGATCGACCACGATGATCTTCAGATCGGGCCGCGCCGCCCGTGCGGCTTCGATGCGACGGAACAGCACCGGATGCGCCCAGGCCGTGTTGGTGCCGGCCAGCAGCAGGCAGTTGGCCAGATCCAGGTCCTCATAACAGGCCGGCGGCGCGTCGGCGCCCAGCGTCTGCTTGTAGCCCGCCACCGCCGCGCTCATGCACAGCCGTGAATTGCTGTCGATGTTGTTGGTGCCCACCAGCCCCCGGGCCAGCTTGTTGAAGGCGTGATAGTCCTCGGTCAGCAACTGGCCGGAGATGTAGAAGCCGATGGCATCGGGCCCGTGCTCGGCCCGCACCGCCAGCAGCCGGTCGGCGATGTGCTGCTGGGCGGTGTCCCAGTCCACCGGCTGAAACGGCGCGCCTCGGGCTGGCCGCCATGCCGGTTGCAGCAGCCGCTGATGCTGCAGGACCATGGGGCTGGCGGTGAGGTGCAGCGTGGTCCCCTTGGTGCACAGGCGACCTGCATTGGCGGGATGGTCCGGGTCCCCGCGCACGCCGGTGATGCGCGGGCCCGCCGGCGTCTCGGCGGTGTCGATCAGCACCCCGCAGCCGACGCCGCAGTAGGGGCAGGTCGATCGGGTGGTGCGGTCTGTCATGCGGCACTCAGCCGTTCACGCGGGTGCAGGGACCGGCCTGCACCGGCGGCAGGTCCACGCCCACCGTGTCCAGCTCCTCACCGTCCAGCCAGACCTGCCCGTCTTCGACCTTGACCCGGAAGACCGGCGTGCGGCCCTCATCCGGCTCGCGGGCGCAGCCGCTGTCCAGGGCAATGGTCCAGTTGTGCAGTGGGCAGGCCACCGCACCGCCGAAGACGATGCCCTGGCTGAGCGGTCCGGCGCGGTGGGGGCAGCGGTCCAGCAGCGCATGGACCTGGTTCCCCGAGGTGCGGAACAGGGCCACTTCCGGGCCGCGGCTGCGGGTGACACGGCGAGCGCCCAGCACAGGGATGTCGGTGACGGCGCAGATGGGAATCCAGGTCGGCATGGCGACTCCTCAACGGGGGGACTGCAGGGCGGGCGCGGCCGGCAGCGGATCAAACTGGCGCAGGTCCACCTGGGCCTTGGTGAATTCGAACCACGGGTCGGGCTCACCGTCGAGCGCGAACTGAAGCTCGGCCCACAGGGCCCGACGGCCCTCATGGTCCTCGAGGATGCGCTGCTTCACATGGTCCAGGCCCACGCGGCTGACGTAGTGCACCGTGCGCTCCAGATACCAGCCCTCTTTGCGGTAGAGCTGCATGAAGGCGCCGGTGTACTCCAGCACTTCTTCCGGCGTGCGCAGCTTGGTGAAGAAGTGGGCCACCTCGGTCTTGATGCCGCCGTTGCCGGCGATGTACATCTCCCAGCCGGACTCCACACCGATGATGCCGACGTCCTTGATGCCGGCCTCGGCACAGTTGCGCGGACAGCCGCTGACCGCGAACTTGACCTTGTGCGGCGCATACATGCGCCACATGGCCCGCTCCAGGTCCTTGCCCATCTGGGTGCTGTCCTGCGTGCCCATGCGGCACCATTCGGAGCCGACACAGGTCTTCACCGTGCGCAGCGCCTTGGCATAGGCATGGCCGCTGGGCATGCCGATGTCGCGCCACACATGGACCAGGTCCTCCTTGCGCACGCCCAGCAGGTCGATGCGCTGGCCGCCGGTCACCTTCACGGTGGGGATGCGGTATTTGTCCACCGCATCGGCGATGCGGCGCAGTTCGGCGGCCGAGGTCTCGCCGCCCCACATGCGGGGCACCACCGAATAGGTGCCGTCTTTCTGGATGTTGGCATGGCTGCGCTCATTGATGAAGCGCGACTGCGGGTCGTCCACCGCCTCCTTGGGCCAGGACGAGAGCAGGTAGTAGTTGAGCGCCGGGCGGCAGGTGGCGCAGCCATTGGGGGTGGACCATTGCAGGCGCTCGAAGACATCGCTCATGCGCACCAAATGGTCGCGGAAGATGGCGTCACGCACCTCCTGGTGGCTCAGCTCGGTGCAGCCGCACACCGCCTTCTTGCGCGGCGCCGCGGAATAGTCGCCGCCGGCGGTGAACATCAGCAGCTGTTCCACCAGCCCGGTGCAGGAGCCGCAGGACGCGCTGGCCTTGGTGTGCTTGCGCACCTCTTCCAGCGTGAACAGGCCTTTGTCCTTGATGGCCTTGCAGATGGCCCCCTTGCTCACGCCGTTGCAGCCACAGACCTCATCGCTGTCGGCCATGGCGGCGGCCTTGTTGTGGCCCTGGTGGCCGACATCGCCGATGTTGCTCTCGCCGAACATCAGCCGGTCGCGGAGGTCGCTGATCTTGCGGCCCTCGCGCAGCAGCTTGAAGTACCAGCTGCCATCGACGGTGTCGCCATACAGGCAGGCGCCCACCAGGCGGTCGTCCTGGATCACCAGCTTTTTGTAGACCCCGGCGAAAGGGTCGCTCATGACGATCTCTTCGGTGCCCTCGCCGCCCATGAAGTCCCCGGCTGAGAACAGATCGATGCCGGTGACCTTGAGCTTGGTGCTGGTCTGGCTGCCCAGATAGCGACCGATGCCGAACTGCGCCAGATGATTGGCGCAGACCTTGCCCTGCTCGAACAGCGGCGCCACCAGACCGTAGGCAATGCCGCGATGGGCGGCGCATTCCCCCACCGCATAGATGCGGGGATCGGTGACCGTCTGCAGCGTGTCGGTCACCACCACGCCGCGCTGGCAATGCAGGCCGGCGCTTTCCGCGAGCGTGGTGTTGGGCCGGATGCCGGCGGCCATCACCACCAGGTCGGCGGGAATCTCCTGACCGTCCTTGAACCGGACCGCCCTCACCCGTCCATCGTCACCGCCGATCAGCGCGTCCGTCTGCGCGCCCATCAGGAAGCGCAGGCCGCGGTCTTCCAGCGACTTGCGCAGCAGCGCACCGGCCTGGTCGTCCAGCTGACGCTCCATCAGCCACGGATGCAAATGGACCACGCTGACCTGCATGCCGCGCAGCATCAGTCCGTTGGCGGCCTCCAGACCCAGCAGGCCGCCGCCGATGACCACCGCATGCCGGTAGCGCTGCGCCGCCTCGATCATGGTGTTGGTGTCGGCGATGTCGCGATAGGCGATGACGCCGTCCAGCTCCTTGCCCGGCACCGGCAGGATGAAGGGAGACGAGCCGGTGGCCAGCAGCAGCCGGTCATAGGCGGCTTCGGTGCCGTCCTGGGCCACCACACGGCGCTTGACCCGGTCCAGGGTCTCCACCCGCTTGCCCAGGTGAAGCTGGATGCCGTGCTCCTCATACCAGGACAGCGGATTGAGGATGATCTCGTCCAGCGTCTGCTCGCCGGCCAGCACCGGACTCAGCAGGATGCGGTTGTAGTTGGGATGCGGCTCGGCGCCGAACACGGTGATGTCGTAGAGATCCGGTGCGATCTTGAGCAGCTCTTCCAGCGTGCGCACGCCGGCCATGCCGTTGCCCACCATCACCAATTTCATCTTCTTCATGCGGACACTCCAGAGGAAGGGCCCGGAGATACCGGGCCAGGTGCTCAGGCCGCGGAGGCCTCGCCGTGACGATGGCGGGTGTAGAGGAAGTCGATCACCGCCTTGCGCGCCTGCATGTAGACCGGGTCTTCCGCCAGCGCCACCCGGTCCCGCGGGCGCGGCAGGCTCACCGCATGGATGGCGCCGATGGTGGCGGCCGGTCCGTTGGTCATCATCACGATGCGGTCGGACAGCAGCACGGCCTCGTCCACATCATGGGTCACCATCACCACCGTGCTGCGGGTGGCCGCGACGATCTTGAGCAGCTCGTCCTGAAGGTGCGCACGGGTCAGCGCATCCAGCGCGCCGAAGGGCTCGTCCATCAGCAGCACCTTGGGCTCCATGGCCAGCGCGCGCGCAATGCCCACCCGCTGCTTCATGCCGCCGGAGATCTCATGCGGGCGCTTGTGCAGCGCATGGCCCATGCCGACCAGATTCAGCGCCGCCTCGGTACGGGCGATGAGCTGCGGGCGCGACTCGCGCGGGCCGAAGACGGTCTCGACCGCCAGCATCACGTTGTCAAAGCAGCTGAGCCACGGCAGCAGCGAATGGTTCTGGAACACCACCGCCCGTTCCGGCCCCGGGCCGGCAATCTCGCGTCCGTCACACAGCAGGCCGCCGCGGGTCGGCCGCAGCAGGCCGGCGATGAGATTGAGCAGGGTCGATTTGCCGCAGCCGGAATGGCCGATCAGGGAGACGAATTCCCCACGGGCAATGTCCAGCTGGATGTCCCGCAGCGCCGGGAAACGGCCCTGCCGGGTGATGAAGGTCATCTCGGCCTGCTGCACACTCACAAAGGCTTGGGTCATGGTGCGCTCCTCATTCAAAGCGGCGGGCCAGGGAGACCAGCGCCCATTCCAGCAACATGCCCACCAGGCCGATCACGAAGATGGCGATGATGATGTGCTGGACATTCAGGTTGTTCCACTCGTCCCACACCCAGAAGCCGATGCCGACGCCGCCGGTGAGCATTTCCGCGGCCACGATCACCAGCCATGCCGTGCCCACCGACAGCCGCACGCCGGTCAGCAGGTAGGGCAGCACGGCCGGCAACAGGATGCGGGTGACCAGCTTCCACTCGGACAGCCGCAGCACCCGCGCCACGTTGAGATAGTCCTGCGGCACCCGCTGCACGCCCACCGCCGTGTTCACCACCATCGGCCAGATGCTGCAGATGAAGATGGTCCAGATGGCGGCCGGATTGGCGCTCTTGAACACCAGCAGGCCGATGGGCAGCCAGGCCAGCGGCGACACCGGCTTGAGCAGGCTGATCAGCGGATTCAGCATGCGGCTGGCGAATTCGAAGCGGCCGATGATGAAGCCCAGCGGAATGCCCACGGCCGCCGCCAGGCCGAAGCCCAGCCCCACGCGTTGCAGCGAATACAGCACGTTCCAGCCGATGCCCTGGTCGTTGGGGCCGTTGCGGTAGAACGGATCGGCGAAGAGCTTGACTGCGGCTTCCCAAGTGGCCCCGGGGGTTGGGAAGGGCCCGCCCTTTTGCGTGGCGATCTGCCAGCACAGCAGCAGGAGCAGCAGGCCGGCCACCGGCGGCAACAGGCGCCAGGCCATACCGCGCAGGGCCGTGAGGATTCGTTCTCTCGCGGCGGGGGAGGTCGCGATGCTGGCGTCTGCGGGCAGGCCGGCTGTGGCGGCAGGCCCGTGGGCCGTCGCACCGCTCAGTGCCGCGCCCGACTCCGCGTCCTTGGCCGTCAGCGGCACCACGTTCCCGGCCCCGACCGTCATCGGGCCTGGGCTGGGATCACGCGGGGAATGGAAGACTGCACTCACCATGTCACTCTCCGGGTTGGAGGGAGGCGGGAGAGGGCCCGCCTCGCCGGGTCATCACGCCTTGACCTTGAATCCGTCGGCATATCGGGCCGGGTCCTTGCCGTCCCACACCACGCCGTCCATGAGCTTGCTGCTGCGCATGCTCTCCTTGGGCACGCTCACGCCCAGGGCCGATGCCGCCGACTTGTAGAGATCGATCTGGTTGATCTGCCGCGCCACGCCCAGGTAGTCCGGATGCTCCTTGATCAGGCCCCAGCGCTTGTGCTGGGTCAGGAACCACATGCCGTCGGACAGGTAGGGAAAGTTCACCGCCCCGTCGTTGAAGAACTTCATGTAGTGGGGGTCGTCCCAGGTCTTGCCCAGGCCGTTCTGGTAGCGGCCCAGAATGCGCTGGTTGATGGCGTCCACGCTGGTGTTCACATAGGCCTTGTCCGCAATCGTCTCGGCCATCTTCTGCTTGTTGGACAGGCTGGCATCAATCCAGCGGCTGGCCTCCAGCACGGCCATGATCACGGCCCGGGCGGTGTTGGGATACTTCTTGACGAAATCCCCGGTGGTGCCCAGCACCTTCTCCGGATGGTCGCGCCAGATGTCCTGGGTGGTGACGGCGGTGATGCCGATGTTGTCGATGATGGCGCGGTGGCCCCAGGGCTCGCCGACGCAAAAGCCGTCCATGTTGCCCACCCGCATGTTGGCCACCATCTGGGGCGGCGGCACGGTGATGACCTTGGCGTCCTTCATCGGATGGATGCCTGCGCTGGCCAGCCAGTAATACAGCCACATCGCATGGGTGCCGGTGGGAAAGGTCTGGGCGAAGGTGTAGTCCCGCTTGTCCTTCTGCATCAGCTTGGCCAGCGAGCCGATGTCGCTCGCGCCGGCATCGGCCAGCTTGCGGGAGAGCGTGATGGCCTGGCCGTTGTTGTTCAGGGTCATCAGCACGGCCATGTCCTTCTTCGGCCCCGCCACGCCCAGATGCACGCCGTAGATCAGCCCGTACAGCACATGGGCCATGTCCAGCTCGCCGTTGACCAGCTTGTCCCGCACACCGGCCCAGGAGGCTTCCTTGGTCGGCACGATCTTGATGCCGTACTTCTTGTCGAAGCCCAGGGCGGCCGCCATCACCACCGAGGCGCAGTCGGTCAGGGGAATGAAGCCGATGCGGACTTCCTCCTTTTCCGGCTTGTCCGATCCCGCGGCCCAGGCCGTGGGCAGGGCCGACAGGCCCGTCAGTGCGGCGCCGGTGGCGAGAAGCTGGCGACGCTCAGCACTCATCAGACCCTCCTGTGTGGTGGTGGAACGCTGGGAACCCTTGGAACCTGGATGCATGCGGGGACCTCCGGATCCGCGGGATCAGCACCCGCGGAGGCAGACAGACAAAACAAAAAGGCGTCTCGATCGCTGGCCTGCCGCAGGAAGCGGCAGACACCGGATCGGACGCCTTTGTCCAATTTCGCCGATGGCTTCGAGGGTCACGCCGTTGTGGCCCTCACGCAATCAGTCGCAGGAAGCGTGCCAGCCGGACCCAGGCTCAGCGTTTTCACCGAGGCCTCCTGGGGATTCCTTCGACGCCGCGATCAACCGGCCCGCGTGAGCCTGGGTCGGCGCACGCCCCATGCACGGTTGCGAGGCGCGACGCTCGGCCTTGGTGCGGGAGCATGGTGCATGGGGGTCGCTTCAGCCCGGCCGCAGCAGCTCGTGCGCATCGATGACGCGCTGCGCCACCTGCGCCAGGGTCTCTCCGCGGTCCATGGCCAGCTTGCGCAGGCGTTGATAGGCCTTGTCTTCGTCCAGGCCCATCTCGCTCATGAAGATGCCCTTGGCCCGCTCAATGTGCTTGCGCGAGGCCAGTTGTTCCTGCGCCTTGTTGAGTTCGTCGCGAAGCGCCCGGTCCTGCTCGAAGCGGGCTATGGCCACCTGCAGCACCGGGGCCAGTCGCTGCGTCTGCAGGCCCGCCACCACATAGGCGCTGACACCGGCCTTGATGGCGCGGCGCATCGGGGTCTGGTCGGCGTCCTCGGCGAACACCACCACCGGACGCGGCATGCGGGCCGAGAGCGTGGCCAGGTTTTCCAGGGTGTCCCGCGTCGGGGACTCCGCATCCACGATCACCACATCCGGCTGCAGGCGCAGCACGCAGTCATGAATCAAGGTGGCCTGCTCGATGACGCCCACGACCTCGCAGCCCTGGCGTGCCAGTTCCTCGCTGAGCAGATGCACCCGGTGAGCCCCGTCATCGATCAGCAGCACCCGCAGGCCTTGGGTGGCCGGCGGCGACACGCCCGCGACGGGCGGCGAGCGTTCGTCAGAGGCATTAGTGGCGGCAGCGGCAGGCATGCCGGCGGCAGGAGGGCGTGGGGCTTTCACAGTGGGGCGCGGCGCAAGTTCCATGCCGCGTGGCGCTGGGCTGTGCTGGGCTGCGCTGGACCGTCTTCGAGGGTATACCCTTGGATCCCGTTTACGTTAACGTCAATCGACGCCTAGAATCGGCCGCATCGGGATGCCCAGCGTTGCCACGAGCGACAGGGTCCGCACACAGACGGACGCGGGCGACCCAGCAGGAGACTATCCATGACTGAGCTGTCCGCCGAGTACAAGGCCCTGGCCGAGTACCGCCCCACCCACAAGGTCCGTTTCGTGACCGCCGCCAGTCTGTTCGACGGGCACGATGCCGCCATCAACATCATGCGGCGCATTCTTCAGGGCATGGGGGCGGAGGTGATCCACCTCGGGCACAACCGCTCGGTGGACGAAGTGGTCACCGCCGCGCTGCAGGAAGACGCGCAAGGCATTGCGGTGAGCAGCTACCAGGGCGGCCACGTCGAATACTTCAAGTACATGGTGGAGCTGCTGCGCCAGCGCGGCGGTGAAGGCATCCAGGTGTTTGGCGGCGGCGGCGGTGTGATCGTGCCGGCCGAGATCCGCGATCTCAACGAACACGGCGTGCGCATCTACAGCCCCGAGGACGGCCAGCGCATGGGCCTGCAGGGCATGATCGGCGAGATGCTGATGCGCTGCGACAAGGCCCTGGCGGCGCGCGCGCCCTATGCGCTGGAGGCGCTCAAGGGCCATGATGAAGCGGCATGGCGGACGCTGGCCCGCATCATCACGGCGCTGGAGAACGAGCAGTCCGATGCCGACTTCAAGGCCTTCACCCAGTCCCTGCGGGACACGGCTGCCGGCCTGCGGGTGCCGGTGCTGGGCATCACCGGCACCGGGGGCGCGGGCAAGTCCAGCCTCACCGATGAGCTGATCCGCCGCCTGCGGCTGGATGAAGACGATCGGCTGCGAGTGGCGGTCATCTCCATCGACCCGTCGCGACGCAAGAGCGGTGGCGCCCTGCTCGGCGACCGCATCCGCATGAATGCCATCAGCCCCTGGGCGGCGGGTCCGCGCGTGTACATGCGCTCGCTGGCCACGCGGGACTTCGGCTCCGAGATCTCCAAGGCGCTGCCCGACGTGATCGCCGCGGCCAAGGTGGCCGGCTTCGACCTGGTGATCGTGGAGACCTCCGGCATCGGCCAGGGGGACGCTGCCATCGTGCCGCATGTGGATGTGCCGATGTATGTGATGACGCCGGAATTCGGTGCGGCCAGCCAGCTCGAGAAGATCGACATGCTGGACTTCGCCGAGTTCGTGGCCATCAACAAGTTCGACCGCAAGGGTGCGGCCGACGCCTGGCGCGACGTCGCCAAGCAGGTGCAGCGCAACCGCGAGGCCTGGGGCCGCAAGCCCGAAGAGATGCCGGTGTTCGGCACCATGGCCAGCCGCTTCAATGATGACGGCGTGACGGCGCTCTACCAGGCGCTCAAGCCGCGTCTGGGCGAACTGGGCCTGGGTCTGAGCGGCGGACGTCTGCCGCTGGCTGCCACCCGTTTCAGCACCCACCAGACGCCGATCGTGCCGCCGGCCCGGGTGCGTTATCTGGCCGAGATCGCCGATGCGGTGCGGGGCTACAAGCGCCGCGCGCGGGCCCAGGCCCGCCTGGCGCGCGAAGTGCAGCAGCTGCAGGCCAGCGCCGCGATGCTGACCGAAGCGGATGCATCGTCCAATGTGACCGCACTGCAGACGCTGGCCCAGGCCCGCCAGGCCCGGCTGGACGCCGATGCCCGCGAGCTGCTGAGCCGTTGGCCGCAGGTGCAGCAGGCCTATGCCGGCGACGAATTCGTCGTCAAGATCCGCGACCGCGAACAGCGCACCGCCCTGGTCTCCACCAGCCTCTCCGGCACCCGGGTGCGCAAGGTGGTGCTGCCGCCGTATGAGGATCACGGCGAACTGCTGAAGTGGCTGATGCTGGAGAACCTGCCCGGCTACTTCCCCTTCACTGCCGGTGTGTTCCCCTTCAAGCGTGAAGGCGAAGACCCCACCCGGATGTTCGCCGGCGAAGGTGATGCCTTCCGCACCAACCGCCGTTTCAAGCTGGTGTCCGAAGGGATGCCGGCCAAGCGCCTGTCCACCGCCTTCGACTCGGTCACGCTGTATGGCGCCGACCCGGCCCCGCGGCCCGACATCTACGGCAAGGTGGGCAACTCCGGCGTCAGCATCGCCACGCTGGACGACATGAAGGTGCTGTACGACGGATTTGATCTTTGCGACCCGGCCACATCAGTGTCCATGACCATCAACGGTCCGGCCCCCACCATCCTGGCGATGTTCATGAACACCGCCATCGACCAGCGCCTGGACCGCTTCCGCGCCGAAGAAGGCCGCGAGCCCAGTGCGGACGAAGCGGCCCAGCTGCGGGCGACGGTACTCTCACAGGTGCGGGGCACGGTGCAAGCCGACATCCTCAAGGAAGACCAGGGCCAGAACACCTGCATCTTCTCCACCGAGTTCTCGCTGAAGGTGATGGGCGACATCGCCGACTACTTCGTGCGCAACAACGTGCGCAACTTCTATTCGGTGTCGATCAGCGGCTATCACATCGCCGAAGCGGGCGCGAACCCAATCTCGCAGCTGGCCTTCACCCTCTCCAACGGCTTCACCTTCGTGGAGGCGTATCTGGCGCGGGGCATGCACATCGATGACTTCGCGCCCAACCTGAGCTTCTTCTTCAGCAACGGCATGGACCCGGAATACACCGTGCTGGGCCGGGTGGCACGACGCATCTGGGCGGTGGCGATGCGCGACCGCTACGGGGCGAACGAACGCAGCCAAAAGCTCAAGTACCACGTCCAGACGTCGGGCCGCAGCCTGCATGCGCAGGAGATTGCCTTCAACGACATCCGCACCACGCTGCAGGCGCTGATCGCCATCTACGACAACTGCAACTCCCTGCACACCAACGCCTACGACGAGGCCATCACCACCCCGACCGAGGAATCGGTGCGGCGTGCCATGGCCATCCAGCTCATCATCAACCGCGAATGGGGCCTGGCCAAGAACGAGAACCCGAGCCAGGGGGCCTTCATCATCGAGGAGCTGACCGAGCTGGTGGAAGAAGCGGTGCTGACGGAGTTTGAACGCATCGCCGAGCGCGGCGGTGTGCTGGGCGCGATGGAGACCGGCTACCAGCGGGGCCGCATCCAGGAAGAGTCCATGCACTACGAGATGCTCAAGCACACCGGCGAGTACCCGATCATCGGCGTGAACACCTTCCGCAATCCGCATGGCGATCCAGTGCCCGAGCACATCGAGCTGGCCCGCTCCACCGAGCAGGAAAAGACCAGCCAGCTGCAGCGGCTGGCAGCCTTCCAGTCCCGCCACGCCGACGCCGGCCCAGCCATGTTGCAGCGACTGCAGCAGGCGGTGATCGACAACGGCAACGTGTTTGAGGTGCTCATGGACGCGGTGCGCGTCTGCTCGCTGGGTCAGATCACTTCGGCGCTGTTCGAGGTGGGCGGGCAATACCGGCGAAGCATGTGAACGGGGGACGGCCCGGGCTCAGCCCCCTTGGCATGATGCCGGGCTTCTGGCACCTTTGACGCCCTTGCACGCCGCGTGGTCTCACCATGCGGCGGCATCCACTCGTACCAAGGCGGCGCCAGACGGCGCGCACTCTGGAGGTGCACGATGGGTCTGCTCAGAAGCTTCAACACAGGCACCCGCCTGTCCCTGGCCTTCGGCCTGATGCTGGTGCTCCTCGTGCTGATCTCCGCCCTGGGCATCCGCGGCAGCGGGCGCATCTTCGGGGAGCTCAAGACGCTTTATGAGGACCGCACCCTCCCGCTCAAGCAGATCGGCGATATCGACGGCCTGATGCTGCGCAACCGCATCCTGGTGATGGAGATGCTGCGCGACCCGGCCCGCCTGCCGGAGTTGGATGCCCAGCTGCAGGCCAACATCGGCAAGGTGTCCGATACCTGGAAGGCCTACCTGGCCACCTATCTCACCGAGGAGGAGCGGCGGCTGGCGACGGCCTTCACCGAGGTCCGGACCCGTTATGTCAAGGAAGGCTTGCTGGCCGCGCGGGATGCCATCAAGCGCGGTGATGTCGAAGCTGCGCAGGCCCTGTATGGCGATCGCATCGTGCCGCTGGGCGCCCAGGCCAAGGCCGGCATTGATGCGTTGCTGGATCTGCAGGTGAGGGTCGCTGAGGATTCCTATCATCATGCCGAAGCCACCCGCGACTCAGTGCGGGCCTGGGGCCTGACGGCGATGGCGCTGGGCATCCTGGTGGCGGCCATGGCCGGCTGGATGACCACCCGCTCCATCACCGAGCCGATGAAGGAAGCCCTGACGTTTGCCGAGGCGGTGGCGGAAGGCGATCTGCGGGAGCGCCGCCCGAGCGCGGGTGCGGACGAAGCCGCCCGGCTGGTCGCGGCCCTTGGCGCCATGACGGACTCCTTGCGCGGGATCGTCACCCGCGTCCGCGGCAGCAGCGAAAGCATTGCCACCGGCTCCAGCCAGATCGCCACCGGCAGCCTGGACCTGAGCCAGCGCACCGAGGAACAGGCCAGCAGTCTGCAGGAGACCGCGGCCTCGATGGAGCAGCTCACCAGCACGGTGCACAACAATGCGGCCACGGCCGGACAGGCCAACACCCTCGCCTCGCAGGCCGCCCGCGCCGCGGATACTGGCGGCACGGTGGTGTCCGACCTGGTGAAGACCATGGACGACATCAGCGCTTCCTCGCGCAAGATCGCCGACATCATTGGCGTCATCGACAGCATCGCCTTCCAGACCAACATCCTCGCCCTGAATGCGGCCGTGGAAGCGGCACGGGCCGGCGAACAGGGCCGGGGTTTTGCGGTGGTCGCGTCCGAAGTGCGGGCGCTGGCGCAGCGGTCCGCACAGGCAGCGCGCGAGATCAAGACGCTGATCATGAGCAGCGCCGAGCAGGTGGCCTCCGGGTCCCAGCGCGCCGGCGATGCGGGTCAGGCCATGCAGGGCATCGTGGGGCAGGTCCGTCAGGTGAGCGTGCTGATCGAGGAGATCGCCTCCGCCAGCCAGGAACAGTCGCGCGGCATCCAGCAGATCGGCCTGGCGGTGACGCAGCTGGACCAGGTCACCCAACAAAACGCCGCCCTGGTCGAAGAAAGCACGGCAGCCGCCGACAGCCTCCAGCAGCAGGCCGCAGCGCTTGCCGACCTCGTGCGGGTCTTCAAACTGACGTAAGGGCCGTGAACGGTGAAAAGTGGCTCAGCCTGGCACCCCTGCTTGCGCCGGCCCCCCTTGATGCCGGCGCGACCGGACTCCCATAATCAGCGTACACATCACAAGACGTTGGGGGTTGCGATGCTGATCCAGAAGCTCAACCGGATGAAGATCACCACCCTGCTGCAAGTCGGCTTTGCGGCGGTGCTGGCGATGGCGGCGCTGATGACCGGCGTCGGTGTGTACAAGCTGCGCGAGATGATGCGGCTGAGTGACGCCCTGCATGAACAGGAGCAGCGTCGCTCCATGGCTTTCCAGTGGCGAGGCAGCACCGAGCTCAACCTGAACCGGGTGATGGCCATCGCCAAGTCCGGCGGCCAGCAGCAGCTGGTCGACTACCTGGGCGGTCAGATGGGCAAGACGACCGAGCGCATCAACGAGCTGCAGGCCAAGCTGGAGTCGGGCATCGACGACAAGGACCAGAAGGCCCAGATGGCCACCATTGCGCAGTTGCGCAAGCGCTATGTGGACATCCGCAAATCGGTGATGGAAGCCATCAAGGCCGATCCCGCCAGCGGCCAGTTGCAGGTCGACCAGACGCTGGCGCCCGCGGCTGCCGAGTATCTGGCCGCCGTGGACAAGCTCACGGCCTTGATCGCGGAGGACACCGATGACTTCGCCAAGGAGCAGGCGCTGCAGGCCCACGAGGCCGCCGGTCTGATGATCGTGCTGACCGCGCTGGCGGTGGTGCTGGGGGTGTTGATCGCCTGGCGCATCACCCGCTCGGTCCGGGCGCCCATGGTCCATGCCGGCGCGGTGGCGGCCACCATCGCCAGCGGCGACTTGAGCCAGGACATCCCTGTGGAGCGCAGCGACGAGATCGGCGTGCTGCTGCGCGAACTCAGCCGCATGCAGGACTCGCTGCGTCGCATGGTCAGCCAGGTGCGTGAAGGCACGGAGACCATCAACGTCGCCACCCGCGAGATCGCCACCGGCAATCAGGACCTATCCGCGCGGACCGAGTCGACCGCGTCCAATCTGCAGGAGACGGCCTCGTCGCTGGAGGAGCTCACCGGCACCGTGGCCCACACGGCCAGTTCGGCGCGGCAGGCCAATGACCTTGTCAGCGAAGCGCGCCATTCCGCGTCCAAGGGGGGCGCGGTGGTGGGTGAAGTGGTGCAGGTGATGCAGCAGATCGAAACCAGCTCGCGCAAGATCAACGACATCATCGGGGTGATCGACGGCATCGCCTTCCAGACCAACATCCTGGCGCTCAATGCAGCGGTGGAAGCGGCCCGGGCCGGTGAACAGGGCCGCGGCTTCGCGGTGGTGGCGGGTGAGGTGCGGGCGCTTGCCCAGCGCAGCGCCACGGCCGCCAAGGAGATCAAGACCCTGATCGGCGAGAGCGTGGACCGCGTGGCCTCCGGCACCCGGCTGGTGACCGATGCCGGCGAGACCATGAGCGAGATCGTGCAGGGCGTGCGGCGAGTGGCGGAGATCGTCAACGAAATCGCCACTGCGGCCTCGGAACAGAGCGGCGGCATCGGGCAGGTGAACGTCGCCGTGCAGCGGCTGGACGAAATGACCCAGCAGAATGCCGCCCTGGTCGAGGAGTCCGCGGCGGCCGCAGGCTCCCTGCAGAACCAGGCTCAGCAGCTCAATGAACTGGTCAGCGCGTTCCGGTTGGCCCGGCACTGACGGGGCCTGGGCAGGCCCCTCCCCACGCGCGTATCAGGGCACGACCGCCAGGAACAGGAACACGACGAACACGACCATGTGAACCGCGCCCTGAAGCACGGTGGCCCGTCCGCCACCCAGCGTCAGTCCGCCCACGATGAAGGTCAGGAACAGCAGCACCATGCTCAGGGGCGAGAGCCCCAGGACCAGCGAATGCGGGAACAGCGGCGACAGCACCGCCACCGTCGGGATGGTCAGGCCGATGCTGGCCAGGCCCGAGCCCAGCGCCAGATTCAGACTGGTCTGCAGCCGGTTATGCAGCGCCGCGCGGACCGCCGCCACCGTCTCGGGCAAGAGCACCAGCAGCGCCACGATGACCCCCACCAGCGAGGGCGGCGCACCGATGCTGCTGACGGCCTGTTCGATGGTCGGGGCCAGCAGCTTGGCCAGGCCCACCACACCCACCAGGCAGGCCATCAGCAAGGCCAGGCTCAGCAGCGCGACCCGATTGCTGGGCGGCTCGGCATGGGCATGCTGGTCGTCGGCCCCGGTGACCGGCAGGAAGTAGTCGCGATGGCGCACCGCCTGCACGAACACAAAGGCCCCATACAGCACCAGCGACACGGCGCCGGCGAAGAAGAGCTGGCTGCGGGTGAAGGTCGGGCCTGGTGAGCTGGTGGTGAAGGCCGGCAGCACCAGCGTGAGCACCGACAGCGCGGCCAGCACCGCCAGTGTCGGGCTGGTGCCGTCCACCCGGAAGCGCAGGACCTGATGCTTCCAGCCGCCCACCAGAATGCAAAGGCCCAGCACGCCGTTGCACACGATCATGATCGCGGAGAACACGGTGTCTCTGGCCAGCGTGTTGGTGGCCTCGCCGCCGGCCAGCATCAGCGAGACGATCAGCGCCACCTCGATGACGGTGACGGCCACCGCCAGCACCAGCGAACCGTACGGTTCACCGACGCGATGGGCGACGACCTCGGCATGGTGGACCGCCGCGAGGACCGCGGCGATCAGCAAGGCGCTGACCAGCGACAGGACGACCCATCCGCCGCCGCCGCCGAGCGCCATCAGCGCACCAACAGCGGCCACGGGGGACAGCAGGGTCCAGAGGGGCAAAGCCGCGGGCAGGCGGCTCAGCAAGGAGGTGTTTGAGGAAGTGGTGGCAGACATGGTCCGAGCATAGACCACTGAGAGCGGCTGCCGATGCGAGCGCCGGGGTCAGGGGTCAAGGCCTCGGCTCAGGCACCGGCACCGGCACTGGCATCCGGCGCCAAGGGGCCTTGAGAGGGCAAGGCGGCCGGGATGGCGGTTGCCTCCGGAGCGTCCTGCACCTGCACACGGTTGCGCCCGTCGGCCTTGGCGCGGTAGAGGGCCTGGTCCACCAGGGTGAAGAGCTGCTCCGCACTCAGGTGCTGATGCGGCTGGGCGATGACCACACCGGCCGAGACCGTGATCCGGAACACTTCCCCGCATTGATGCCGAATCTGCAGCGCTTCAACCCCTTCGCGGATCTGCTCGACCAGCCAGGCAGCACCGGCCCGGTCAGCGGACGGCAGCACCAGCACGAACTCCTCCCCGCCCCATCGGCCCATGACGTCGGACGCGCGCAGCCGTCCCCGCACTTCCTCCACGAAACATCGCAGCGCCGTGTCACCGGCACTGTGGCCATGGGTGTCGTTGATGACCTTGAAGTGGTCCAGGTCCAGCAGCGCGAAGCCCACCGGCGTGTTCTCGCGACGTCCGCGTTCCAGCGCATGGCGCAGCAGGGCATCGGCGGTGGCGCGGTTGAGGCAGCCGGTCAGCCCGTCGATGGTGGCCATGTCCTCCATGCGGCGGGCGATGCGCTCGAAGTTGGCCAGCACAAAACCGAAGCCGGCCCCGATGAGGCAGATGAAGCTGAAGAGGAAGGTCAGGCCCTGGCCGAGGCTGCTTTGCAGGAGGTCCTGATAGTCCTGCGGACGCTGCGCCGCGTGGACGGCCCGCAGCAGCAGGCTGCCTGCGGCCATGATCAAGGTGAGGGCCACGCTGCGCAGCGAATATTCGGCGCGCCACCCGGGGCCGACCAGGACTGCGATGCCGGGCAGCAGCAGGGTTGCAAACAGCAGGGAGATGCCGACGGTGCGCAGGTACAGCGGCCAGGCCAGCATCCAGGCGATGAGCAGGCAGGACACGACGGACGCACCCCAGAGCCACCAGCGGGGCAGTCCGCGGCCCAGTACGTGCCGTTGGATGCCTTCGCAGTACATCACGATGCCGATGGCGATGAGGCCGTTGCCGGAGATGGCGGAGAGCCAGACAGGCAGGACGATGCGGGCGGCGAGCAGGCAAAAGCCAAAGAGCAGGAGCCAGGAACCCCAGGTCCACATGCCCAGGTCCAGATAGCGCAGGCGGCTTCGACGCGCCATCCACAGTTGCACACCCAGCATCGCAAAGCCGCTGAGCAGGGCCAGCATCAATGTCGGGATGTGAATCATCAACAGAATTATGCCCCCCAGTCGCTTCGCTCCTGCCCCCGAGGGGCGCCACCCGGCGGCCTGGCAAAGCCAGTGGTGTGAGCCCCCCAGTCGCTTCGCTCCTGCCCCCGAGGGGCGCCATCCAGCGGCCTGGCGAAGCCAGTGGTTTGAGCCCCCCAGTCGCTTCGCTCCTGCCCCCGAGGGGCGCCATCCAGCGGCCTGGCGAAGCCAGTTCCGCGGATGTGGCTTGAGGGCGCCTCAGGCGCGGAGCGCCTGGGGGCGGGGGGCGGGGCCGGGCGGGGGTCTGGCGGAGCCATGGGGGCCTCAGGGGTGGAGCGTCTGGTGTCAGGCGATGCGGGAGATGAGGGCTTGGGCGGCGGCGGGGGCGCGCTCCTTGGCGCCGCTGATGAAGAGGAGGTAGACGTCGCGGGGCTGCACCGGCGGGACGTCGGTGGGGGCGATCAGCGGTAGGCCGGTGGGCTGGTGGCCGGTCTGCCAGCAGCGCACACTCGCGGCCAGGCCGTCCAGCACGCGGTCGTCGACGCCGGTGGGGAGCTCGGAATGGGTGCGCATGATGCGGGTGTAGACAAAATCGGCGGTCAGGTCCGGGAGCGGAGGATAGTCGTCAGATTCGGTGAAGACCACGCCCACACCCTGTCGGCGCGCAAGCGACAAGAAGGCCGGGGTGCGGAAACTGTCGTGGCGGACGTCCACGGCGTGGCGCAGGCGCAGGCCGGCGAGTCGGTCGGGCAGCAGCTGCAGGAAGGCGGCGAAGTCGTCCGGGTCAAAACGCTTGGTCGGCGCAAACTGCCACAAAATCGGGCCGAGCTTGTCGCCCAGCTCCGCCACACCACTGTTCAGGAAGTGCTGGACCGACTCTCCCGCCTCCGCCAGCACACGGCGGTTGGTCGTCAGGCGGTGCGCCTTGATCGAGAAGACAAAACCGTCCGGTGTGGCGTCGCGCCATTTGGCATAGGTCGCCGGACGCTGGGTGCTGTAGTAGGTGCCGTTGATTTCAATGACACTCAGCCGCCGGCTGGCATAGTGCAATTCCCTGGCCGCAGAGACATCCGGGGGGTAGAAGGTCTCGCGCCACGGGGCATAGGTCCAGCCGCCCACACCAATGCGGATGCGGGCAAACTCAGCAGGGGCGGACGTGCCGCGTGCGTCGCTCATGAGGTCTCCAGGAGTTGATGGAGGCAGGTACAAGCTCGGTCGGGCATGCGCGCCGCGTTGTGGGCCTGGACTTCCTCCGCTGCAAGGCTCGCATGCATGTTTCGATGCTAAGCGAAGCATGCCGGTCAGGTGTGCTCAGCGGTCCTGCACAAGGAGCAGGCATGCGCCGTGCTACAACAGCGCATTCGAGGAGAGACCGCATGTCCCGTTTTGATCGCTTCGCTTCCGTTGACCGTGCAGATGCCGCCGGGCGGCTTGGGCCGTTGGACCGGCGCGTGAGTGTGAGGGCCTTGCCCGTGGGTGGTGGCGGCGACCGTTTCCATGTCCAATGTGCCAAGGCCTCCACGGGCGCGCAGCGTCGGGTCCTTCATGCAATGGCCGCCACCGGCTTGCTGGCCGCAGCTCTTTGCACGTTGTGGCCTGGGAATGCCCGGGCAGCAGAGTCCGATGCGATCGGCGAAGTGGACACGGTGTTCAAGCTTATCGGACCGGATCACAAAATCGTGGTGGATGCCTACGACGATCCCGGGGTTCAGGGCGTGACGTGTTTCGTGTCTCGCGCCAAAACCGGCGGGGTGAAGGGCGCGCTCGGATTGGCGGAAGACAAGTCGGACGCATCGATCGCCTGCCGTGCGGTGGGGCCGATCAGTTTTCCGAAACCACTGCCGCGTCAGGAGGAAGTGTTCTCCGAGCGGCGGTCGTTGGTGTTCAAGCGGCTTCGTGTGGTCCGGATGATCGATCCGAAGCGCAATACGCTGGTGTATCTGACGTATTCGGATCGGGTGATCGAAGGGTCGCCGCAGAACAGCGTGACAGCGGTGCCTGTGGATCGGGGGACGCCGATTCCGTTGAAGTAGCGTCGCTTTGCATGCGTCGGGATGTGGGGTTGTTGACGGCGCAGAAGAGAACAGGTTCTTTGACTGCGCCCGAAAGGCGCAGCCGGGGCCCTGTTTGCTTCATGTCATTCCTGTCCGGCTGCGCCGGCCATTCCCTTCTTAACTTCCGCAAACAGGGCCCCGGCTGCGCCTTTCTGGTGGAGTGGTGTGCAAAGGTCCTAGTGCGTCATTCGTTGCTGTGGGCGTAGATTCGGTCTGCAGCTCTTTTAGTCGCTGCGCTGCAGGTCGAATCCTTCGTCCAGCCAACCAGTGATGCCACCGATCATCAGCTTGACCGGGCGGCCAAGGCGTGCCAGGCGCACCGCGCCACGATGGGCGCCATTGCAGTGAGGGCCTGCGCAGTAGACGACAAACAGCGTGTCCATCGGATACGCGGCCATCTTGCCCGCCGTGATCTTGCCGTGCGGCATCGAGATCGCGCCAGGAATATGGCCCTGCCCATACAGCGCAGCGCTGCGGACATCCAGCAGCACAAATCCCGGCTGCCCCGTCGACATCGCGTCATGCACGTCCCAGCAGTCCGTCTCAAAACCGAAAGCGCGCTCGAAGTGCGCCAATGCGTCAGCACTCGAGGCAGCAGGTATTGAGGTCACCGCATTCGAGGCGGTCGCTGGCAGATTCATGGGCTCTCCGTGTCGCAGTGTGGGAATGCCGTCAGTGTCGCCACGGCATGCCAGCGGCACCAGTGGCGCATGCGACATGGATCGGTAAGATCCCGCCATGCCCCATCTCGTCGCCATCCTCGCTTACGACCGCCTGTGCATGTTCGAATTCGGCTGCGCCGTGGAGCTGTTCGCGCTGGACCGGCCCGAGCTGGGTGTGGACTGGTATCGGCATGCGGTGTGCGCCGTGGAGCCAGGTCCGCTGCGCGGCACCGGAGGCGTGCAGGTCCAGGCCCCCTATTCGCTGGCGATGCTCCGCAAGGCCGACACGATCGTGGTGCCCGGGTGGCGGGATGCCGGAGAGCGTCCCCCCGCAAGTCTGCTGCGGGCGCTTCAGAAGGCTCATGCGCGCGGCGCCCGTGTGTGCAGCATCTGCTCAGGCGTGTTCGTGTTGGCCCATGCCGGGCTGCTGGACGGTCGTCGCGCGACGACCCATTGGCGCTACGCGCAGCAGTTGACGCAGACGTTTCCGTCGGTCGAGGTGGATCCGTCCGCGCTGTATGTCGATGAAGGGTCGGTGATCACGTCCGCCGGTTCTGCCGCCGGCTTGGACATGCTGATGCATCTGGTGCGGAAGGACCACGGCAGTACGGTGGCCAATGCAGTGGCGCAGCGGCTGGTGATGGCGCCGCAGCGTGAAGGCGGGCAAGCGCAGTTTGTGCCGCGTCCGATGCCGACCGGGAGCGACAGCCCGATGGCACGGCTTCAGGACCATCTGCGGGCGCATCCGCGGGACGATCACCGGGTGGCGAGTCTGGCGCGTCGGGTGGGGATGAGCGAACGCTCCCTGCAGCGGCACTTCAAGGCGTCCACCGGCATGGCGTTGATGGACTGGCTGCTGCGCGAGCGGGTGGCGCTGGCCAAGGAGCTGCTGGAGACACGTCCGGCTCTGGATGTGGAAGCCGTGGCCGATCTGGCGGGGCTGGGGTCGCCAGAGTCGCTGCGGCATCACTTCCGTCGGCTGGGCCTGCCAGCACCGTCTCGTTACCGTCGCCAATTCGGATGACGCTCGTCAAGCGGGCGGCACGCCCGGTCGTTGCAGAGAACACAGTGGGGCCACAATGGGGCAGCTCCATCCTGGCCCTCCCCGGCGGTCGGCCCCATTGCGATGCGCTTTGACGTCCCGACACTGTTCAGCCTGCTGTTGATCCTGTCCCTGGCGCTGGCCGTGCTGCTGCCCCTGCAATTGGGCTGGCGTGACAGCCCCGGTGCCCGCTTTGCGCAATTGGCCGCCGCAACGCAAGCCGCCGGCTGGGCGCTGCTGCTGTTGCCGCCAGAAGGCCATGCGGTCGTGGCCACCGTGGCGCTGGGCCTGCTGAGCCTCAGCCTGAGCCTGCTGTGGATGGCCACGCGGCAGTGGCTGCCGGATCGGTGGGGGCGCTGGCTGCAGGCAGGCCTGCCCGTGGTGCTCATGCTGGGCTATGCCTTGGGATGGCGGGACCAGGGCTTTCGGCTCGCCTGGTCCAACGGCTGCCTGGGCCTGCAGATGCTCGCGGTGGCGGCCAGCGTGATGCAGCCCGTCAAGCCCGTCATCAAACGCGCGCCCACCGATCATCTGCGCTGGCGCCTGCTGCTCGCGGTAAGCCTGGGCCTGGCCGGTCTGCTCAATCTGGCGCGGGCCTGGCTGGCCGGCATGGGCGCGGACGCCCTGCCCCGCTTCGATGCGCCGCATCCGCTGAATGTGGTGTTCGCGGTGACCGCCAATGTGTGTGTGCTGACGGTGGGCATGGCAGTCTTGGTGGCCTGGCGGGGACAGACCGAAGCAGAACTGCGCCGACTGAGTCAGGTGGACAGCGTCACCGGCCTGGCCAATCGCCGGGCCTTCCAGCAACGGTCGGTGGAGATGATGTCCATGGCCCGGCGATACAACGAGCCGCTGATGCTGCTGGTGATGGACCTGGACGGACTCAAGTCCCTGAACCAGACGCTGGGCGAGGACAAGGGGGATCAGGCCATCCAGCTGTTCGCCCGGTGTCTGGATGAGCAGAAACGCCTGGGCGACCTGGTCGCTCGCATCGACGGGCAGCGGTTCGCAGTGCTGATGGCACGGTCGGATCTGGTCGGTCCCCCCGCCTTGGACCGACGCCTGCGTCAGGCCCTGCAGGAAGCCGCCCCGCGCATGCTCGGCGCGCCGCTGAGCTTCTCGGCCGGATGGGGAAAACTTCGCCCCGGTGACCGCAACCTGGACGATCTGCTGCAGCGCACGGAGACCGCGCTGTATGCGGCGAAGCATCAAGGTCGCGCGCGGCTGTGCGCGGAACCCGGGTTGGAAGCGGAGTTGAGCATCGCGGCGTCCGCCTGAGGCGATGACGCCGTTGGGCTCTTGCGTCTGCGCGAATACCGCCCACGCTTGCATGAAGGTTGCGGGCCGGACGGTGCGCTGGCACACAGCTTGCGTCAGGGTTTTCCAGGTCCCGTCCACAAGACGGACAAGTCGTATCGACCTGGAGTTGCCCGTTCATGTTTGCCCTCAGTTCCGCTTCCGCTCCTGTCCATGCTGCCCGTGGCGCCAGTGCCAAGGTCAGCGACACGCTGCTGGCACCCGCAGAGCAGCGCGCACCGATCCAGATCGTCCAGTTGACGTCCCGCGACCTGCAGTGGCTGCCGGCGCTCACCAACCTGCTGATCGACAACGTGCATCAAGGCGCGACGCTGGGATTCATTGCGCCGCTGTCCCGCTATGCGGCCCTGGATTACTGGCACGGTGTGTTCGCGCGCCTGGGCCAGCATCACAGCCTGTGGATCGCCTGCGAGGCGCAAGGGCCCGGCCGTCTGCTGGGGGCGGTGCAGCTGTCGCTGTGCCCGCTGGCCAATGCGCACCATCGTGGGGAAGTGCAGCGGCTGATGGTGCACACCCAGGAACGCGGCCGGGGCGTGGCCAGCCACTTGATGAGCCGCGTGGAATGCACGGCCGCCACGCAAGGGCGCTACCTGCTCCAGCTGGAGACCTGCGCCGACTCCCAGGCCGAAGCCGTCTTCGCCCATCTCGGCTGGCAGCGCGCCGGCCAGATTCCGGATCATTGCCACGGCGCTGAAGGTCAGCTGCAGAATGTGGCCATCTACTACAAGCGGCTGCCGCATCTGGTCTGAGCCCCCGGTCTCCAACGCCGGCATGAGGGCGGCCGTCCGATCCATTCCGCGTCCCTGAGGGGCCGATTCACTGGCGCGCTCCGTCGTGCCCGATCAACATGCCTTTGCTGACTCTGACTGCCCGGGACCGCGATTGGATGCCGGCCCTGGGAGAGCTGTTCTTCCAGGTGGTGGATGGCGGCGCGTCGCTCGGTTTTCTGGCGGACGTGGGTGAGCCGCAGATGCGGGATTACTGGGAGCAGGTCTTCGACCAGATCGGCCCGCAGCACCGGCTGTGGCTGTTGCACGAGGGCTCACAGGTGCTGGGGACGGTGCAGCTGTCCCTCTGCGGCAAACCCAATGGGCGCCATCGCGGCGAAGTGCAGAAGCTGATGGTGAATCCGAGCGCTCGCCGACGCGGCGTGGCCCAGCAGCTCATGGCCGCCGTGGAGGCCGACGCCCGTCAGGCCGGGCTCAGTCTGCTGGTGCTGGACACCGAGGCGCAATCTCCTGCCGAGGCCTTCTATCAGTCGCAAGGCTGGCAGCGCACCGGCGAGATCCCCCGCTTCGCCGCGAATCCGGACGGCACGCTGCGCGCCACGGCGCTGTACTGGAAGCTGCTGGACTGAGCGGGGGCCCGCTTCACGCCTTAGCGGGCCAACCGCAGCAGCTTGCCGCTGTCGGTCAGCATCAGCAGCGCGCCGTCCTGCGCCTGGATCACATCCCGAATCCGCTCACCGAGGCTGCCGTAGAGCTTCTGCCGGGACACGACCTTGTCCCCGTCCAGCGTCAGCCGCCAAAGGGCCTGGCCGCCGAGCGCCCCGAGGAAGAGGTTGCCGCGCCAGGCGGGAAACATCGCGCCGGTGTAGAAGGTCAGGCCGGAGGGCGCGATGGACAGCGGCACCCAGGTGGTCAGGGGTTCCTCGAAGGTCGGTGACTGCGTCCCGCCGCCAATGCGGCAGGCTTCCCCGACCGGCGAGCCATAGGGGCAGCCGTAGCTCTTCACCGGCCAGCCGTAGTTCTTGCCGGCCCGGGCAATGTTGATCTCGTCGCCGCCTTGCGGGCCGTGTTCGCTGATCCAGAGCTCGCCGGTGACCGGATGCAGCACCGCCCCCTGGACATTGCGGTGTCCATAGCTCCAGATGCCGGGCCGGGAGGACTTGCCGAAATCGGGATTGCCCGCGGGAATGCTGCCGTCGCGCTGGATGTGGATGATCTTGCCCAGCGTCTGCATCAGGTCCTGGGAGGGCTCGCCCTTCATACGCTCGCCGGTGGTGATGAACAGCGTCTTGTCCCGCGCGAACACCAGGCGCGAGCCGAAATGTCCCCCGCCATCCACCTTGGGCTGCTGGCGGAAGATCACCTGCACATCGACCAGGGCCTGCCCGACCAGCTTGCCGCGCGCCACCGCCGTGCCGGCCAGCGAGGATTCCTTGCCAGTGCCGGGCTCTGAATACGACAGATAGACCCAGGGGCTGCCGGCGCTGAAGTCCGGATCGATGGCAATGCCCAGCAGGCCGCCCTGGCCCTTGTCCGAGACGGTCGGCACGCCGGTGATGGTGGCCACGGTCTTGCCGGTGGGGGACAGGCGCAGCAGTGAGCCTCCCTTCTGCGTCACCAGCAGGTCGCCGCCCGGCAACTGGGCCATGCCCCAGGGACGGTCCAGGCTGGTGGTGAGCGTCTGCAGCGCTATCTCGGCCTCGGCCTTGTCCGCGGGTGCGTTGTCCTGCATCAGCGGCGCGGCGGCATGCGCCGACGGGGCGACAAGCCCCATCAGGCCGGAGAGCATCAGCCCGGACAGCAGCAGCGACGGCGTCCGCAAGAGGCCGGCGCGAAGCGTCGAGGCCGTCCGCTGCCCGACATCGGTCGCTGCGCCGCTGCGCGCAAGGCGCCACATTGGCCGAATCACCATCATCACGGTTGTCACTCCTGGTCTGGATTGGGTCGAAATCAAGCGCGCAGTCTATGTCGAGCCCGGCCCTGCGGGTGGGCGCCGGTGCGCGTCTCCTCTGCGGCGGGCGACGGGATTTTCTCGGTTCGAGGGACAGCACCCTGAAGGCAGCGGGTAGCGGACCCTTGTGCCGACGCGGCGCATCCTCTACGCTGGCCGCAAGCAGACATCAGACTTCCGGATTCAGGCTCCGAGACATTCCACAACGCAAAAGCGAGAGGAGCGAGCCATGACCCCAACCGAAGCCCCGACCCCGACGGGGCCGGTGGATGCCATTGCGTCCATCCGTACCCTGGCCTTGACCGGCCCGGCCGGCGCCGGCAAGACCACGCTGGCGGAAGCGCTGCTGCATGCGGCCGGCGCGCTCAAGAGCCCGGGCTCCATAGAAAAGGGCAGCACCGTCAGCGATGACGATCCGCAGGAGCGACGGGCCCAGCATTCGCTGCACACCGCGATGCTGCACGCCCGGCATGACGGCATTCAGCTGCAGATGCTGGACACCCCGGGGTCGCCTGATTTCATCGGCCAGGCCTTGCCGGCGCTGGAAGCGGTGGAAACCGTGGCGGTGGTGATCAATGCGCAGACCGGCATTGAGCTGATGGCCCTGCGCATGATGGAGGCGGCCGCCCGGCGCGGGCTGACGCGGCTGGTGATCATCAACAAGATCGACGTGCCGGGGGTGGATCTGGCCGGGCTGCTGGCCCAGGTGCGCGAGACCTTCGGCCGCGAATGCCTGCCGCTGAACATGCCGGCGGCGGGCGGCTCACAGGTGGTGGACTGCTTCTTCGGTTGCAGCGGCAGCGGGGACCTCGGATCGGTGGAGGACGCGCACCGGGCCTTGGTGGAGCAGGTGGTGGAGGTGGACCCGGCCTTTGTGGACCGATATCTCAATGATGGCGACGTGCCGGCGACCGAGTTGCACGCACCGCTGGAGCAGGCCTTTCGCGAAGGGCACCTGATTCCGGTGTGTTTTGTGTCGGCGCGGCAGGGCGTGGGCCTGAGCGAGTTGCTGGGTGTGATCGAGAAGTTGCTGCCCAATCCCTACGAGGCCAATCCGCCGCAGTTCCTGCGGGGCGAGGGGGATGAGGCGCAGGCGCTGCAGGTGACGATGGATCCGCAGGCCCATGTGGTGGCCCATGTGTTCAAGATCCTGTCCGACCCTTATCTGGGCAAGCTGGCGATGGTGCGGGTGCATCAGGGCACGCTCAGGCGCCATGCGCAGGTGTTTGTCGGGCATGCGCGCAAGCCGGTGAGGCTGACGCATCTGCTGCGGCTGCAGGGGCGGCAACACGTGGACATCGAGCAGGCCTTGCCGGGCGAACTCTGCGCCTTGGCCAAGCTGGACGAGCTGCATTTCGATGCCGTGCTGCATGACGCGCCGGAGGACGAGCATCTGCACCTGGCGCCGGTCGAGCTGCCGATTCCGGTGCACGGCCTGAGCCTGCGCCCCACCCGACACGGCGACGAGCAACGACTGTGGGACGTACTGTCCCGACTGGTGGAGGAAGACCCCTGCCTGCGGCTGGAACGTGCCGCGGACCCTGAAGCGGGCCATGCCCAGGCGGGTGAGACGCTGGTCTATGGCCTGGGCGACCTGCACCTGCGTTCGCTGCTGGAGCGGCTCAAGGAGCAATACAAGGTGGACGTGGTGGCCCAGCCGCCGCGGGTGGCGTACCGCGAGACGATCTCTGCGGCGGCGCAAGGCCATTACCGTCACAAGAAGCAGACCGGCGGGGCTGGGCAATTTGGAGAGGTCTGGCTGCGGGTGGAGCCGCTGCCTCGCGGGGCCGGCTTCGAATTCCAGGATGAGGTCAAGGGCGGCGCGATCCCCGGCGCTTTCATGCCGGCGGTGGAAAAGGGCGTGCGGCAGGCACTGGCCCGCGGCGTCGTGGCCGGATATCCGCTGCAGGACCTGCGGGTGACGGTGCTGGACGGCAAGCACCATGCGGTCGATTCCAAGGAAGTGGCCTTCATCACCGCTGCCCGCAAGGCGCTGGTGGCGGCGGTGAAGGAGGCCCGGCCGCTGGTGCTGGAGCCGATCGTGACGGTCGAGATCACCGCCCCTGCCGCTGCCACGGGCGACATCACGGGCGATCTTGCTGCGCGGCGCGGACAGGTCAGCGGCACCCGCAGCCCGGTGCCTGGCCAGATCGTGGTGCTAGGGTCGGCCCCGATGGCTGAGCTCACCAGCTATCAGAACCGGCTCAATGCCCTGACAAGCGGCCAGGGGCGCTACACCGTCGCGCTGTCTCATCATGAGCCGGTGCCGCCCTCGGTACAGGCGCAGTTGGCGTCGCAGCACCAGGTCCAGGACGATGACTAGGTCATGAGGCCCTGGGGCGAGCGGTCGTCTGCGTGGGAAGCCGGCGCTTAGCCGACGGGGGTAGCCTCAGGAACCGTGCGGCTGTTGACGCGGTCGGACGGCGCCTGGTGAACGAAGCTTTATCATGCTGGCATGTGTTCCGCCCCCCGCGACGTCGCGCAGATCCGTTTGGACAACGCGATGCGCCTGTTCGAAGAATTTGTTGCCGCCACCATCAAGCACCCCGATGCCGCCGCTTTGCGTGGTCTCGAGCGGCGCTTTGCCGAGCGATTGCAGATCCAGCCCAGCTACTGGAGCCAGATCAAGAGCCGTTCACGGCAGATCGGCGAGCGCCTGGCGCGTCAATTCGAGCAGCTGAGCCACAAGCCCATGGGGTGGATGGACCAGGAGCATGGCCTCTCTGGAGACGCATCTTCGGGAATGCCGTCCGGCGCGGCCGGCTACTCAAGCGGCTCTCTGGCAGCGGCCCAGGAGCCCCCGCCTGGCTTGCCGCAGGACGATGACGAGCGGTTCATTGTCGGCCTGGTGCTGACCTACTACCGTCGCCATCCCCAGCGGGCGCGCACGCGCTTGCTGGATCTGCTCGGCGAGGTCTTGACTCCTGGGACGGCAGCATCGGCTGTCGCCTCCGCCTCCGCCTCTGCCGCCGCTTCCTCGGGGCGGAGCGCATCTGGCGTGGCCGCCAGGTCTTCCGCCCTGTCGCCGTCGGGCAAGCCGACTGCGCCCGCAGGCGCTAGTGCGACCACGAGCGCTCCGGGCGTCTCTGAAGCCGACGCGTGGCGAAAGCTGCAGCAGAGCGTCGCGCCGCTCAAGCCCAAGAAGCGCTGATCCATTCGCCCATTACGTTGATTTGCCGATGGTCGTCATCGCGCAGATTGGCGGAGCTTCGTCACCGCGCTGCGCGGAGCGGCGAAGCCGCGTCACTGCGCCATGCGTTGAGTGACGGATGCGCGGATCTGGATGTTCGGGAGGGCTTCCACGGGTGGTCACTGTTGATGGCAGTGCAGAGGACTTCGAGGCAGGTTTCGGTGTGGTGAATCGCAGGCCAGGGGCCCCCTGTTTTCGTAAGTCAGAGGAGGAGCCCGCGGAGCGGGCGGGGGACATGGAGAAAACAGGGGGCCCCTGGTCTGCGATGTTGCTCGACCTTGGCATGCTGAGGGCCTAGAGCCCACCGCCCTCTCCCGCAAAGGCGCAAGGCGCAAGGCACACCCGCCCCCCAGCGGCCCGCCGCCAACGCTGCCCCCATCACGCGCCCGCATCCCGCATTCCGCGTCCCGTCGGCCAGTGACAACACGAGATAAAAACCACTTGCGCTTGATAATCGAGTGTTTATCATTTGCGCAAGTTTTGAAGCAGCTCCCGTGCACCCCGCACCCTCAGCAGCTGCCCTTGTTTCACCGCTGTCATCACCAGGAGGCTTCTTATGGCCAAGTTCACCTCACCCCGCGCCCAGCAAACGCTGCCCCTGCGCAAGCCACGCAACCCGCATGTGGCACCAGCCCTCAAACGCGTCGCTGGCCGACATGGCCCATGCGCAGGCGCGCAACGTCAGCAGGCCCAGCAAACGCTACAGCGCGAACTGCGCCACATGCACGAACTCAGTCCATGAATCGCTGACCTCCCCCGCCCCGGTGAACATCCCCGGGCGTCAGGGAGGCGGCCCAGGGAGATGAACCATGTCTTCGATTATTTGCATGGCCGACGCCCATCGTCGTCTGGCCGATCCCCGCGGATGGCGGGAACTTCTCGCCAGCAGCCTGCTCCGCCTGGGCGGTCGACTGATCCGCTGGGCCTGGCATCTGGCCCCGGCCACCGAGCGGCCCATGATGGATCCCCATCTGGAATTCAGTCCCCTCGGAACGAGCCTGTCGGACCACGGCGCGCTCTATCTCAACGGTCAACTGGTGGGCACCCTCGCGGGCGTCCGGCGTCTGTGATGGCGCCCGTGTGGATCGCCCTCATCGCCGTGCTTGTGGGCATCAAGCTGGCGGATGCGGAGCCGATATACGATCAGCACACCCCGTGCGTCCCCGCCCACAAGGCCCTGCCCGATCATGAGCGACCTGCCTCCTCTTCCTGCGCCGGCACTCCCGGCCCAGCCCATGCTGGAGCAGCCGCTTCGCGACCTGGCCGCATGGACCGCCCACCTTCGCCATATGACTATTCCAGTCCTGGCGAGTACCAGCGAGCAGCTGGAGCTGTGGAGATCCAATGAGGACGCCGCAGATGCCCATCTGCTGGGCGAGATTCTGAACAAGGATCCGCTCATGACCCTGAAGCTGCTGGCGCATGCCGCGTCGCAGCGCTCCAGCCGGCTGCTGACCGACGCAGAAACGGTCACCGCCGCGCTGGTGCTCCTGGGCATCACCCCCTTCTTCAGGGCCTTCGGGCCCCAGCCCACCGTCGAAGAGCGCCTGGCCGCCCGGCCCGAGGCGATGGCCGGCCTGCAGCGCGTGTTGCTGCGGGCCGAGCGGGCCGCCCGCTTTGCGCTGGGCTTTGCCGCGCACCGAGCGGATCCGGACGCTGAAGTCATCCACAGCGCCGCCCTGCTTCACGACTTCTCCGAAATGCTGCTCTGGTGCGAAGCCCCATCGCTGGCCCTGCAAATCCAGCAATTGCAGACGGCGCAGCCCGGACTCCGCAGTGCCGCCGCCCAAAAACAGGTGCTGAACATCGAGCTGGGGGACCTGGAGCAAGCGCTGATGAAGGCCTGGCACCTGCCGGAACTGCTGGCCCAGATCACCAACGACAAGAAGGCGCGAGACCCGCAGGTGCGCTGCGTCATGCTGGCGGTGCGACTGGCCCGGCACACCGCGATCAGTTGGGAAAACCCCGCCATTCCCGATGACCTCGCGGAGATCGGGGAGCTGCTCACGCTCTCACCCGCGCACGCCCTCAAACTGCTGCACGAGCTCGACGGCACGCCCGGCTGAGCGCGGGCGGTCGGGATCACACCGGCAGCGCCGTTGTGTTCTTGAGCCGGTCCAGCACAAAGCTGGTCTTGCAATCTTGCACGCTGGGATGCTTGAGCAGCGTCTCGGTGATGAAGCGGGCGTAGTGGGACATGTCTTCCACCAGCACCCGCAGCAGATAGTCCATATCCCCCGTGAGCGCCGAGCACTCCACCACCTCCGGCCAGCTCTGAACCGCGGCCCGGAACAGATCCATCGGGTTGCGCTTGTGAGACTCCGTGTGCTTCTCAAGCCGGACATTGATGTAGGCGGTCAGCCCCAACCCCACCCGCTCCGGATTGAGCAGAGCGACATAGCCTGCGATCACACCCGCTTCTTCCAGCCGCCGCACCCGTCGCAACACGGCTGACGCCGACAGGTTGGCTTCCGCAGCCAGGGCGTCATAGGTCATGCGACCGTCGGCCTGGAGGGCGTGGAGGATGCGTCGGTCGATCGCATCAAGCTCGATCTGCTTGTCCATCCTGCCATTCTTGCAGGATTCCTGCGCGGATCCATTCCCCACGCTTCATATCGCATGAAAACTGCGAGGTCCGACGCCTACAGTCTCACGAATTGATTTTCGACAAATCTGGAGACTCGCATGGCTTTCACCCCTTGGGACAACCCGATGGGCACCGACGGTTTTGAATTCATTGAATTCGCCGCACCGGATCCGGCCGCCCTGGGCGCCTTGTTCACATCGATGGGATTCGTGGCGGTCGCCCGGCATCGCCACAAGAATGTGACGCTGTATCGGCAAGGGGATGTGAATTTCATCGTCAATGCGGAGACCGATGCTTTTGCGCAGCGGTTTGCGCGGCTGCATGGCCCCTCGATCTGCGCCATCGCCTTCCGCGTCAAGGATGCGGCCTACGCCTATCGGCGCGCGCTCGAGCTGGGCGCCTGGGGTTTTGACAACAAGGCCGGCCCCATGGAGCTGAATATCCCGGCCATCAAGGGCATCGGAGATTCGCTCATCTATTTCGTGGACCGCTGGCAGGGCAAGAACGGGGCGGCGCCAGGCGAGATCGGCAACATCAGCATTTATGACGTGGACTTCGTGCCACTGCTCGATGCACAGGGCCAGCCGGTGGCCTCCCGGCCGAAGGGCCATGGCCTGACCTACATCGACCATCTGACGCATAACGTGTTCCGCGGTCGCATGAAGGAATGGGCGGAGTTTTATGAACGTCTGTTCAACTTCCGCGAGGTCCGCTACTTCGATATCGAAGGCAAGCTCACCGGTCTGAAGTCCAAGGCCATGACCAGCCCGTGCGGCAAGATCCGCATCCCCATCAACGAAAGCAGCGACGACAAGAGCCAGATTGCGGAATACCTGGACCTCTATCACGGCGAGGGCATTCAGCACGTGGCGCTGGGCACCGACAACATCTACGCAACGGTGGAGGGCATGATCGCTACCGGCGTTCAGTTCCAGGACACCATCGACACGTATTACGACCTGGTCAGCAAGCGTCTGCCCGAGCACCAGGAACCGCTGGACGAATTGCGCCGGCTGCGCATCCTCATCGACGGCGCAGCCCACCAAGGCGCACCGCATGAATTGCTGCTTCAGATCTTCACCAAAGAAGTCATCGGCCCCATCTTCTTCGAGCTGATTCAGCGCAAGGGGAATGAGGGCTTTGGTGAAGGCAACTTCAAGGCGTTGTTTGAGAGTATCGAGCTGGATCAGATCCGGCGCGGGGTGCTGAAGGCTGAGGCCTGAGTCCCGAATCGATCGGCGCCGCGTGGATCAGATGGATCGCGCGGTCGTAGGCCTGGGGTTCGTACACCAGTTGCAGGTGGCCCCGGGCCGGCAGATGCAGCACACGCGAGCCCGGTAGCAGCGCGGTCTCCGACGGGAAGACGATCTGGTCGCAATGACCATAGAGGCAGTCAAAGTGGCTGCCGAGCGTGTGCGGCTCTTCATCGGCCAGCTGGAGCAACCAGGGGGAGTCGTCCCGCATCTGCCGTGCGTTCACGGTGGAACCCAGCCGGGCCAGCAGCGTGCCGCGATGCGGCGTACCCAAGGTGAGAATGCGGTGGATGCGGTCGGGCGCATGGCCCACGCTGCGCCACCACGCGCGTGCGCTCAGGCCGCCCATGCTGTGGGCGACGATGAGTGGCGGCGTGCCTGTCAACGCCTGCAGACGGCGCATCGCCTCATCAATGGCTGGCGCATACAGGTCGATGGAGCCGAAGGCCGGCTCCTGCGTGACCGCTATGTAGGGGATGCCGTCCGCGCGCAGACGCTTCATCCAGGTATTCCACAAGCCCCGATTGCAGCTGTAGCCATGCAAGAGCAGGACGCCTCGGGGCGCCCGAGTATCCGCCGGCAGGGAGTCCGGGAAGCGCTGGGACGCCCAGGGCTGATCCCAGTTGAAGGCGCGGGTCACCGCGACCACTTCCCGCCACCAGGCGGCCAGAAGATCCCCGATGGGAGCGGCCGGTACGCCGGGCGCTGGCGGGAAGAACCGCAGCGCGAGAAAACTCGGCAGCATGACCAGCCCAGGGCCCGCCAAAAATATCGCCAGAACCGCGAGGCCAGATCCGACACCGTATCGGGACCCCACCCAGGCGGACAGTAACGGCCCGATCAGCCAGCGGAACAAAGAAGTAAAACGATGGATATGGCCGTTCATCAGGGGCAGGTAGCGCAAAAGAAGTGCGCGAAGTGTAGGGGCCACGGGAAGCGAGTCGTGTCCAGCAAGCTTTTTGGTCGGAGGTCTCAGGGGGGACTTGCGCCGCGAGCGCAGGCTTGTCATTAAGGTGACGGTGGGCTTAGGGCAACTCCCCTTTGTCCTCCCGGGCCTCTGCCGCGAGCATGGGCTTTCATACTGCCTTGGAGAGCTGTGCTCCGAGGCTCATAACGAGAGTGACGGAGACATGACTGCTGTAACCACGACCGCTGGCACCATCACCGCTGCCCCCCCGACCGTCGGGACCACCCCCATTACCTATGCCGACAAACCCTGGTTGGCGAGTTATCCGCAAGGGGTGGCGGCTGAAATTCCGCTGGACCGTTATGGGTCCTTGGTGGAGTTGCTGGAAGAAGCCTTTCGGGTGCATGCCCGCCGGGATGCAGCGGTCTGCATGGACCAGCGGCTGACGTTCGCGCAGGTGGATACCTACTCAAAAGCGTTGGGAGCGTGGCTCCAGGGTCGCGGCCTGGCCAAAGGCGCACGGGTGGCCATCATGATGCCCAATGTTCTGCAGTACATGGTGACGATTGCGGCCATCCTGCGGGCGGGGTATGTCGTTGTGAATGTGAACCCGCTGTACACGCCGCGGGAGCTGGAGCATCAGCTCAAGGATTCCGGCGCGCAAGCCATCATCGTCCTGGAGAATTTTGCGAAAACCTTGTCCGAGGTGATCGAGCGGACCCAGGTCCAGCACGTGGTGCTGACCGGGTTGGGTGACATGCTCGGCTGGGCCAAAGGCCCCCTGGTCAATTTTGCGGTGCGCCATCTGAAGAAGATGGTGCCGGAGTTCCGCCTGCCGATGACACAAGGTCGTACGGTGACGCGGTTCAAGCAGGCGTTGTCAGAAGGCGCGCAGTCGGCGCTCCAGCCGGTCACGCTGCGGGCCGATGATCCGGCCTTTCTGCAGTACACAGGGGGCACTACCGGTTTGTCCAAGGGTGCCACGCTGCTGCATCGCAATGTGGTGGCCAATATCTTGCAGAGCGAAGCCTGGTTCTCGCCCATGCTGGGCAAGCTCGGCAACAAGCCGCTGACCATCGTCTGTGCGCTCCCGCTGTATCACATCTTCGCGCTGACGGCCTGCTACATGCTGGGTGCGCGCCTGGGGATGATGAACCTGTTGATCCCCAACCCGCGGGACATCCCCGGGTTCGTTGCGACGCTGCGCAACTACAAGGTCAATATGTTCCCTGCGGTCAATACGCTGTTCAACGCGCTGGCCAATGACCCGGCCTTTGCGAAGCTGGATTTCAGCGAGCTGGTCATCTCCAATGGCGGGGGTATGGCGGTGCAGCAGGCAACGGCCGAGAAATGGCAGCGGATCACGGGCTGCGCGGTGGTGGAGGGATATGGTTTGTCGGAAACCGCCCCGGTGGCCACCGTGAACCGTCTGGATCTGGAGGGTTTCAACGGGTCGATTGGGTTGCCGGTGCCCAATACCGAGATCGCCATCCGGGACGATGCCGGGCGAGATGTGCCGCTGGGTGAGCGGGGGGAGATCTGCATCCGTGGCCCACAGGTGATGGCCGGGTACTGGAATCGCCCCGAGGAGACGGCTCAGGCGATCGGCCCGGACGGGTTCTTCAAGACGGGCGATATCGGCGTGATGGATGAACAGGGATTCACCCGCATCGTGGACCGCAAAAAGGACATGATTTTGGTGAGCGGCTTCAATGTCTATCCGACCGAGATTGAGCAGGTGGTGAACATGCACCCCGGGGTGCTGGAGTGCGCCGCGGTTGGCGTGCCGGATCCTCATTCTGGAGAGGCGGTGAAGCTGTTCGTGATCAAGAAGGACCCGGCCCTGGCTGAAGAGGACCTCAGCGCCTACTGTCACGCCCAGTTCACCGGCTACAAGCGACCCAAGTACATCGAATTCCGGGACGATTTGCCCAAGACCAATGTGGGCAAGATCTTGCGGCGGGAGCTGCGGCAGCACTGAGCGGTCGTTTTGTCGCCATGGTGAAGGAGTGGGTGCCGGGCGTGGTGGTGTTGGAGCGGGGATGGCTGTCCTCGAACAACGTCGTGCTCCGGGTGCCTGGGCCGTTTGGGCCGTTTGGGCCACCGTCTGGGGCTGCGGCGCAGGTGAATGCGGGCTTGTGCGCGGATGGCCACGGTGAATACCACCGGCAAGACCGCGAAGGTGGGGACGTTGGGGGCGGGGGTGTTTGTGGCCTCAATGGCCTTGCCATGGTGGTGGATACCGGCCACGTCAGGCATGCCGCCCAAACTGTTGAGCTGCTGCAGGAGGTCACCAAGGGCTTTGATCTGTTCGCGGTGGTCAACACGCATCTGCACTCAGATCATTGCGGCGGGAACGCGGCTGTGGCTGAGCGATTCAACGCCCAGGTTCTGATTCCGCCCGGTGACTTTGAAGCGGCACGTGCCTGGGACGAGGATCGGCTGAGTTTCAAGGAGACGGGCCAGTGTTGTCAGGCGTTTGTGCCCTCCGCCAGGTTAATGCCGGGAAGCAGGCTGCCACAGCCGTTTGATCGCTGGGAGGTTCATGCGGCACCGGGGCATGACCCCGCTTCCATCATCCTGTTTGATCCCGCCAGCCGTGTGGTGATCTCTGCCGACGCGCTGTGGGAGAACGGGTTCGGGATTGTGTTTCCCGAGCTGCAAGGGCAAGACGCCTTTGCTGAGGTGGAGGCAAGTCTTGATCTGATCGAACGCCTGAAGCCGGCCTCCGTCATTCCAGGCCATGGGGCGCCATTCACCGATGTCGCTTCCGCACTGACGCGAGCGCGGGCACGTCTGGCGCATTTTCGGCGTGACCCACGCCGGCATGCGCTGCATGCCGCCAAAGCGCTGATGGTGTTCAGGGTGATGGAGGCGGAGCGGATGTCCTTGGACGAGCTGGTCCAGTGGGCAGCGGTCACGCCGATCTTTGAGAGGATTCGCCGGGTGGCTGAAGGGGATGGAGCAACCCTTCAGGAAAGCGAAAGGGAATTGCCAGTTCCAACTGCAGCAACTGCGAATCCGGCCGCTGATTGGGTTCGGCCTTTGATCGAGGAATTGCTGCGGGCCGGGAGTTTGAAGAAGGACCCGGTGGCCGGCACTGCCGTCGTTCTAATGGCGGGTTGATTTGGAAATACTAGGCTTTCGGTGAATCTGCGTGAACCGGCCTTTAGTAGAAGCCCATTGATTTTCAAATCCCCAAAAGCAAAACCCCCTGAACTGCTGGAGTTCAGGGGGTTTGCAGGGATATTAGCCTGACGATGACCTACTTTCACACGGGAATCCGCACTATCATCGGCGCTGAGTC
>JAIXSE010000007.1 GCA_027484825.1 Rubrivivax sp.
GACTCAGCGCCGATGATAGTGCGGATTCCCGTGTGAAAGTAGGTCATCGTCAGGCTAATATCCCTGCAAACCCCCTGAACTCCAGCAGTTCAGGGGGTTTTGCTTTTGGGGATTTGAAACGTGACCCGAATGTGCTGATTAGATTCTCAGCCCGGTATTCATTTGACCCATCACTTATAGGTCAAATGCCCACCTTCCCCTCGCTCAATATGACTAAAGCCCTGTCCAGGTGACGCTTGCAGCGCCTGAGCCAAGGCTAGACTGCGCAGACAACGACTTCTGCCAGCTCTGTCATGCGGGACCTGCTCCATTCGCTGATTCGCTCCGGGACCGCGCGTCTCGCGGGACTCGTGCAAAGCCGCAGTGCACTGCACAGGCTGCCGATCCTGGTGGCCTCAATCCTTGGTGTCACGGCATTGCCGCTGCATGCCATGCAATTGGCCAAGGTGGTGCCACAGGGTGAGGTTCGCAGCGTCGCGAACGTGGTCGTTCAATTCACCGAGTCGGTCAAACCGATCGGTGATTTACGAGGTGAAGCGCCGGTCACCCTCCGCTGCACGCCCGACGGTGTGCTGGCAGGGGAGGGCCGCTGGACCAACGACAAGGAATGGGTGTTCGACTTCAAGCGCCCGCTTCCCTCAGGTGCGCGCTGCAGTATCCAGGTCAATGAAGCATTCACCCCAACGGCCCCCGGCGTCTCTTCCACCTGGGTCGGCAAGCGAGACTTCAAATTCTTCGTCTCAGCGCCCTTTGTTGAACGCACCGCCCCCTGGGAAGGCAGTGAGGTCGAGGAGGAGCAACGCTTCCTGCTCAAGCTCTCCGCCACCGCCAAAAACAGCAGCATCGCATCCGGCATGTGGTGCGAGACCTCGTCCACCGGGGAGCGCATCCCTGTCGTGTTGGGCTCAGAGGCCGACCTCGCAGCCGTCCTCAAGGCCGAACGTATCGCCAAGGGCAATGAAAGCTGGGTACTGGTGGGTTGTCAGCGCCCCCTGCCACCCGGTAGCCGCCTGGGTCTGATCTGGGGGCCAGGCATCGCCTCGGCGGTCGACAGCACGGTCACCACCCGTGGGGAGCAGCGTTTCAACTTCACCATCCGCAAACCGCTGACCGCTGAATTCAGCTGCGAGCGCGAACGTGCCAACGCTCCATGCATTCCGATCCGTCCTGTCCAGGTGAACTTTTCCGAGCCGATCCCGCTGGACCAGGCCATGGCGGTGCGTCTGCGCGGCCCCGACAACAAGCTCTACAGCCCCTCCAAGGAGAAGTCCACTGACAACGGGGACGACAGCGTCACGCTACGCCGCGTGACCTTCCCTATTTCGCTGCCGGAGTCCGCTTCGCTGCGACTTGAACTGCCCAAGGGCATCAAAGACGTAAGTGGCCGCCCGCTGTCCAACGCAGCCAGCTTTCCGATGACGATCCAGACCGGCATTGCGCCGCCACTGGCCAAATTTGCTGCGTCCCCATTCGGCATCGTGGAATGGGAGTCCCGCGAGCCCAGCCTGGTCCCGCTGACCATGCGTCACGTGCAGCCCGAGCTGCAACCGGGTGGCCCCGGCAAGGTCTTGGTCAAGCGGGTCAGTGACGACCTGGAGGTGCTGCGCTGGTACGCCAAGATGCGAAAGGACGGCTTCGAGGAGTGGACCTCCCGTCAGGCGCCCATGCTCAAGGGGGACGCCACGGCGCAGGCGCTCGACCTTCCCAAATCCGACAATCCAAAGGCCGAGATGGAGGTGGTCGGCGTGCCTTTGCGGCAGCCTGGTTATCACGTCCTGGAGATCGCATCGCCGCGTCTGGGCCAGAGTCTGCTGGAGCCACCTGCCACGATGTATGTGCGCACTGGCGTACTGGTGACCAATCTGGGCATTCACTTCAAGCTCGGCCGCGACAACAGCATCGCCTGGGTCACCACCCTCGATGGAGGCCGACCGGTTCCCGGCGCCAAGGTCAGCGTCTACAGCTGCACGGGCAAAGCCCTCTGGTCCGGCCAGACGGACGACAACGGCCTTGCACGCATCGACCGCCCCAACCTTCAGGAGGGGGGGGAGGGCAATTGCCTGGGTGAATCCGGCCTGTATGTGACGGCTCGCCAGACGCCGACCGGTCAAGCCGAGGACTTCAGCTTCCTCTTCACCAGCTGGACCCGCGGCATCGAAACCTGGCGCTTCAACCTGCCCACCAGTTACGGGGGCAACGAGACGACCGCCCGCGCCCACACCATCACCGACCGTCCGCTGCTGCGCCCCGGCGAGCAGCTGTCGATGAAGCACTTCTTCCGACTGGAGACCCTGCAGGGCCTGAGCGACGCCGCGCCGGATCAACTGCCCGACCAACTGCGCATCGTCTTTGCCGCGACTGGCGAAGAGGTCTCCAAGCAGCCGCTGAAGTGGTCGTCGGCGCGTTACGCGCTCAGCACCTGGCAGGTGCCCCCCGGCGCCAAGCTGGGCAGCTACAGGTTGGTGCTCCAGCGCGGGGCCGACGGGCAACGAGGCATGCGCCAGTGGGACAGCGGCGGCGTCAAGGTCGACGAAATCCGCATCCCTCTGGTCGATGCGCGGCTGCTGCCCCCCAAGACCTCCCCGGTCGGCGCCAAGGAGCTGAACTGGGGCGCACAACTGAACTACATGGCCGGCGGTCCGATGGCGCAGGCGCCGGTGCAGATCAGCGCGGTGTTGCAGCCGCGATGGATGTCGTATCCCGGTTATGACGACTTCGCCTTCGAACCCCCGGACAACCGCAATCCTGATGCCGCCGTATCGTCCCGCGAAGGCGACAGCGAAGAGGGACCCGATGGCGACGCCGAGGTGTCCGATCTGGGCAACCGCCAATTGCTGGTGGACAAGCTCGCCCTGAAGACGGACAAACAGGGCGCCGCCCAATTCCGCGTGCCGCTGGGTTCGCCGGTCACGCGGCCGTCCGAGCTGCGAGTGGAGCTGACCTACCAGGATCCGGACGGACAGTCCCACACCCGCTCCGCCTCGCAGGTGCTGTGGCCGGCGGAGCTGCAGGTCGGTTTGCGCGCACCGACCTGGATCGCGAATGGCCAGTCCTTGCCCATTCAGACCGTCGTGCTGGACACCGAGGGCAAACCGGTCGCGGGCCGTTCGGTGGTCATCACCGCGCGCCAGATCAACACCATCGGCACCCGCAAGCGCTTGGTCGGCGGCTTCTACGCCTACGAGCAGAAACGGACCATCAAGGACCTGGGTGAACTCTGCAAAGCGACCTCCGATGCCCAGGGGCTGGCCCGTTGCGACGTCCGCATCGAACAATCCGGCCAGGTCGAGCTGATCGCCACCGCGACCGACGGCAACAGCCGCAAAACCCAGTCCGCACGCCAGGTTTGGGTCACCCGCGCTGGCGAGCTCTGGTTTGCTCAGGAGAACGACGACCGAATCGATGTCATCGCCGACCGCCGCCGCTGGGAGCCGGGCGAAACAGCCCGCTTCCAGGTACGGATGCCTTATCGCGATGCCACCGCCCTGATCACGGTGGAACGCGAAGGCCTGCTCTACAGCGAGGTCAGGCGGCTCTCCGGCCGAGATCCCTGGGTCGAAGTCAAGATCGACAAGGACTGGGCGCCCAACGCCTTTGTCGGCGTCACCGTCGTGCGCGGTCGACTGCGCGACGTCCCCTGGTATTCCTTCTTCACCTGGGGCTGGCGTGATCCGGGTCAATGGTGGCGCGCCTGGCGGGCCTCGGGCGACTATCAGCCCCCCACCGCGATGGTGGACCTGGCCAAGCCGTCTTTCAAGATGGGCATGGCCGGCATCGAGATCGGACGCTCCAAGCACGAGCTCAAGGTGGAGGTGCTGCCGCAGCAGGCCCAGTATGGGGTTCGCCAATCCGCCCAGGTGCGCGTGCGGGTGACGCAGGACGGTCGTCCGGTGCCCGATGCCCAACTGGCTTTCGCCGCCGTGGACGAAGGCTTGCTGACGCTGTCCCCGAACGGCAGCTGGAAACTGCTGGACCATCTGCTGCAGCAGCGCCCCTGGATCGTGTCCACCGCCACCGCGCACAGCGAGATCATCGGCCGTCGCCATTACGGACGCAAAGCCGTTGCCGCCGGCGGCGGTGGTGGTTTTGCCACCCGCGAGCTGTTTGACACGCTGCTCACGTGGCAGCCGGCGGTGACGCTCAATGCCCAGGGCGAAGCGGTCATCCAGGTGCCCCTGAATGACTCCCTGACTCGCTTCCGGTTGGTGGCGATTGCTGACGCCCCCGGACAGCGTTTCGGGACGGGCGAAAACAGCCTCACCGTCGGCCAGGATCTTCAGCTGCTGTCCGGGCTGCCGCCGCTGGCCCGGGAGAACGACAAGATGGATGCGATGCTGACGGTGCGCAACACCACGAGTCGCGCCATGACGCTGAACCTGTCGCTCAAGGGAGTGGCGACACTAGAGACCGGTGAGCAGCCCATCCCGCCCCAGACCCGTCAGTTGACCCTGGCGGCCGGCGGGGCGGAGGTGGTCAGTTGGCCGGTGGTGATCCCGGACGGTGCCCAGCGGATCAGCTGGGAGGCGCAAGCCCAGGAGCAGGGCGGCGGTGGCGCCAAGGATGCGATGAAGGCCGTGCAGCAGGTGCAGCCCGCAGTGGCCCTTCGTGTGCTGCAGGCGACCTTGCGCCAGCTCGATGCACCCTTGTCCCTGCCGGTCAGCGCGCCGGCCGATGCGCTGCCGCCGCAGGGCGTCAAGCGCGGCGGCATCCAGCTGGGGCTGCAGCCGCGGCTGTCGAGCGCCTTGCCGGGCATTCGCCGCTTCTTCGCCACCTATCCCTACAACTGCCTGGAGCAGCAGACCTCCAAATACATCGCCCTGCATGACGACGCGGCCTGGTCCACCCTGATGGGCCAACTGTCCAGCTACCAGGACCGTGACGGTCTGCTGGGCTACTACCCGCTGTCGAGCGGCTACAACCAGGGCAGTGATGTCCTGACGGCCTACATCCTCAGCGTGGCCAAGGAGTCCGGACGCACCCTGCCAGACAGCGCGCAAGCCCGCGCACTCGACGGCCTCGTTGCCTTCGTGGAGGGCCGTATCGCCCGCAGCCACTGGTCCCCGCGCCCCGATGACGAGCCCCGGCGGATTGCCGCGCTCGCCGCGCTGGCCCGCTACGGGCGAGTGACGGCGCGCCAGCTGTCCACGGTGGACGCCGCCCGCCTTCCCACCTGGCCGACCGCTGCGGTCATCGACTGGCTGGTGATCCAACAGCGTCAGTCCGCGTCGCCACAGCGGGAGGCACAACTGGCCGCCGCCCAGAACCAGTTGCGCGCCCGCATGAGCTATGCCGGCAGCACGCTGCGCTTCGTCAACGAGGACACGGATGCCTGGTGGTGGCTGATGGACAGCGGCGACAGCAATGCCTCCCGCCTGCTCTTGGCCGTCATCAACGACCCGTCCTGGAAGGACGAAGTGCCTCGCATCGTGACCGGCGCCCTGGCCCGTCAGGACCGCGGCGCCTGGTACAACACAACGGCCAACCTCTGGGGCGCGCTGGCGCTGGAGCGCTTCGGCGCCGTGTTCGAGTCCAAGGCGGTCACGGGCAAGACGGAAGCGAGCCTGGGCGGACAACGCGCCTCGCTGGACTGGTCGGCCCAGCCCAAGGGCGGCAGCCTGTCCTTGCCCTGGCCCAGCAGCGGCAGCGGGCCGGTGACGGTCACCCAGGCTGGTGATGGCCGTCCCTGGGTCACCGTGCAAGCGCTGGCGGCTGTGCCGCTGCGGTCTCCGCTGTCGGCTGGCTACAGCGTCAAGCGCAGCGTCATCCCGGTCACGCAAAAGGCGGCACCCGCCTGGACGCGGGGCGACGTGCTGCGCATCCGCCTGGAAGTGGACGCCACGGCCGACATGTCCTGGGTGGTGCTGAGCGATCCGCTGCCGACCGGGGCCGCTGTGGTCACCGGCACCATCGATGCCGACGGCGAGCGGGCCGAGGGGCAGGCCTGGCCGAGCTATATCGAGCGCAGCTTCGCAGCCTGGCGGGCCTACTTTGCGTACCTGCCGCAGGGCCACCATGTCTTCGAATACACGGTGCGCCTGAACAATGCCGGACGCTTCCAGATGCCGTCCACGCGGGTCGAGGCCATGTACGCGCCGGATCGTTTTGGCGAGAGCCCGAATGCGACGATGGAGGTCGCACCTTGACACCAGCCGGGCCGGACCGCCGCGCCGCTGCAGCGGCGTCTGCAGCGGCGTCTGCAGCGGCGTCTGCCGCTGCGTCTGCCGCTGTAGTGGGCCCGATGGTCCCTGCGACCCCGCTTGGCCCTGACACCTCATGCGGTGTCAGCAGCGCCGTCCAGAGGGTCGCAAGAAGCCTCGCAAAGACCCACGCAAAGAGCCTCGCCAAGACCACCGCCAAGACTCTCGCAACGAATGCTGTCCTGAGCATCCTGCTGCTGTTCATCGCGGCGCCGGCGCAGGCCGCAGAGATCCCCGGCTTTACCCAGGTCCGCAGTCAGCACCGCGTCTCCGATTTTGTTCTGCTGGACCGGCAGGGCCAGCCCCTGCAGGGCCTTCGCCTGGATCCTCTCCGCCGTGCGCTGGGCTGGGTGCCGCTGCAGGAGATGTCCCCAGCCTTGCTGCGGGCCATGCTGCTCTCCGAAGACCAGCGCTTTTATGAGCACAGCGGCGTGGACTGGTCCGCCGTGGCCAGCAGCGCCTGGGGCAATCTCTGGAACAGCCGCACGCGGGGCGCCTCCACCGTCACCATGCAACTGGCCGGTCTGCTGGACGAAGATCTGGCCCAGCGCGGCGGCCGCAGCATGACGCAGAAGCTGGGCCAGGCTTGGACCGCCGGACGGCTGGAAAAGCGCTGGACCAAAGCCCAGATCCTGGAGGCCTACCTCAACCTCGTGCCCTTGCGGGGAGAACTCGTGGGTGTGCCGGCCGCGGCGCAGACCCTGTTTGGCAAGCGTCCCTCGGGACTGGACCATCGCGAATCGGCGCTGCTGGCCGCCATGCTGCGCGCGCCCAATGCCAGTGTCGCTCGACTCACCGAGCGCGCCTGCGGCCTGCTCAAGGCGATGAATGAACGCTGCGACGGCCTGGAGGACGAGCTCGGCGCCATCCTGGCCCGCAAGCCGCTGCAGTGGGAGGATGCGCCGCAATGGGCACCGCATTACGCCCGGCTGGCGCTGCGACCCGACGGCCCACCCACCCAGCGCAGCAGCCTGGACGCACGCATCCAGCGCCTGGCGGTGCAATCGCTGGGTCGCCAACTCGGCGAGCTCCAGGAGCGCGCGGTGGAAGACGGCGCAGTGGTGGTGCTGGACAACGCAACGGGAGAGGTCCGCGCCTGGGTCGGGTCCAGCGGGCAACGATCCGAGGCCGCGCAGGTGGACCATGTGCTCTCACGCAGACAGCCCGGATCCGCCCTCAAGCCCTTTGTCTACGAACTGGCGCTGGAGCGCCGCCTGATCACGGCGGCCAGCCTACTCGACGACACCCCCGCACAGATCCCGACGGCAGCCGGCGTCTACCTGCCGCAGAACTACGACAAGCACTATCGCGGCTGGGTCAGCGCGCGGGCGGCGCTGGGCAACAGCATCAACGTCCCGGCCGTGCGCCTGGGCCTGATGCTGAGCCCGGAGGCGGTGTTTGAACGACTCAACGCACTGGGCCTGCAACTCCCGGAGACGGGGGGCTTCTACGGACCCTCGCTGGCCCTGGGGAGTGCGGATGTGACCTTGCTCGCGCTGACCAATGCCTACCGGACGCTGGCCAATGGGGGGCGGTACAGCGAGGTCGTGCTCCCCAAAGCCTCGGCGGGGGGCGCCACCCCCGCATCCCCCCCCAAGACCGTCGCGCCGCTCCCCGCAACACGCCAGGTCGCCGACCCCCGCGCCAGTTTCATCATTGCGGACATCCTCTCCGACAACAACGCCCGCGCCATCACCTTCGGCCTGACCAGCGCCCTGGCGCTCCCATTCCCCGCCGCCGTCAAGACCGGCACCAGCAAGGACATGCGGGACAACTGGTGTGTCGGCTGGTCCTCCCGTTACACGGTCGGCGTCTGGGTCGGCAATTCCAATGGCTCGGCCATGCAGCAGGTCTCGGGGGTGAGTGGCGCAGCACCGGTCTGGCGCGACGTGATGCTGGCCCTGCATGCCGGTGCGCCCGGCAAGGCCTTTGTGCCGCCGCCCGGGCTGGTGCATCAGACTGTGCTGTTCGAGACGGTTCAGGAACCGGCCAGACAGGACTACTTCCTGGCTGGCACCGAGCAGTCGGTGATGCGAACCGTCAGCACGGAGGTGATCATCAGCAACCCCGCCCCAGGGGCCATCTATGCGCTGGACCCGGATATTCCACCGGCCCACCAGCGCCTGCGGTTCCAGCACCAGGGGCATCTGGGCGCCGCCGGACCGGCACGCTGGCGGCTGGACGGTCGTCCGGTCGGGCAGGGACCCACCGTGGACTGGATGCCCATGCCCGGTCGTCACGACCTTCAGCTGGTGGACGCCAAAGGCCGGGTGCTGCAGCGGCTGCAATTTGAAGTCAGAGGGGCCTCTGTCCGTGCGGGCCGCAGGTCAAGCCTTTGAACACGCATTTCGTCGCGCATGGCTAGCATGTCATTCCCTGACTTTCGATACTCCCCTCCGCCGCTACCATTGGCCTGAGGAAGCTCATGAGTCGCCATCACCGCCTGCCCCGAAAGACCGCTGTCCGCCTGCTGGGTCCTGCCCTGCTGGGCCTGTCGCTGTTGCTGCCGATGGCGCCTGCGCAGGCCAGCGAAGTGGTCAAGCTGGCGCGCCTGCTCATCACGGGCAAGCGCCAGCCGAGCAAGCCGCCGGTGACGCCGCAAGCCGGCACGACGGACCGCGGAGGTGCCACCGACGCGCCCGGCCCGCAAAGCAAGTACAGCGACTCCGAGCCCCCGGTGCAGCAGGCCCATACAGGCGCTGAGCGACGCGGCACCACCGAGGCGACCGCCAGCTTCTCAATGACCGACTGAGGTCGCCGCGCACCATGCGCGGGCGCATCGCCCCAGCGTTTCACATTCCCGCACTGGCCCGGTGCCCCCTTGACGGCTTGTGTGCGATACGTCGCTGAGCACGCTGAATTCACCGGTGTTCCCCTCCTGACAGCAACAGATTGCAACGTCACACTGCGCTGCTTTCGCCCCACAAGGGCCAGTTGAGGATCCGGGAATGACCAAGGTCTGGAGAAAAGGCCTGCCCTTCAGTACGGAAGTGGCACCCTTGCTGGCGGCCATGCCGCTGCTGGATGAATATCGCGAGCCGCTGATGCGCTTGCAGGGCGCCTGGGACAGCCTGGCGCTGCTGGGCCAGATGAGCGGGGCGGCCACCGACATGGCCGACACCCGCAGCGCGTTCGAAGCGCTGACCGGACGCCTGCTCGACAGTCTGGCCCGTCGCCAGTTCGGCAATGCGGTTCTGCAGTTGCAGGGGCGGGCCCAGGTGGCCATTGACATCCTGGTGCGCAACCTCTTCGAACGCACCGCCGATGTGGGGTTCCTGGCCGCCGATGGCCCGTTGAAGGAGCTGCTGGCCGCCAGCGCTGCCTCGGGCGAGGACAACCCCTCCAGCGACTCCGCCCGCGACCCCTCCGGCGAGTTCTTGCACGAGTCCTCCCGCAATCCCCACCACATTTCCCTCCGCGAATCCGTCCGCCAACGCCTGGCCGACTACGTGGCGAAGTATTCCGTCTACGACCAGGTCGCCCTGCTGGACGCCGAGGGCCGCCGCCTGGTCGCCCTGCATCCCGACCGCTGCGCAGACGTGGTCCGCGACGATCGCCTGCTGCGCGCCCTCGAGTCCGGCCAGGCCTTTGTGGAAGTCCATGGACCCAGCCCGCTGCTGGGCGGCGCCAGCGGCTTGATCTATGCCGCCGCCGTGAAGGCCGACAACGGCGCCATGGGCGTGCTGTGCCTGTCCTTCAAGCTGGAAGACGAAATGCTGGGCCTGTTCCGGGCCTTGTGCGCCGGCGTGCCCCGCTCGGTCCTGGTGCTCAAGGACCAGCAGGGCCGTGTGCTCCTGACGTCCGACCCGTGGCAGATTCCGCTGGGCGCGCCCCTGACCGACTCGGGCCGGGAGCAGGGCTTCCGCATGGACTTCGCGGGCCGGGACTATCTGGCCTGCACGGCAGCTGCGAGCGGCTATGAGGGATATTTCGGGCCGGGCTGGTCGGCGCAGATGCTGCAGCCGCTGCAGCACGCCTTCGCGGATGCGCCCCCGCAGCGCCAGGAGGCGCGCGCACGGGGCGTCGATACGCGCGAGCTGTTTGACGACGAGCTGCGCAGCATCCCGCTGGAGGCCCGGCGCATCCAACGCGAGTTGTCGCGATCGCTGTGGAACGGCAAGCTCAAAAGTCGCAGCCATGGACCGCAGACCCTGAGCGGCGACCTTCGGTCCGACGCCGCGGCAGGAACGACGGTGGGCGCCGCGACGGCCCGTGCCTCTGCTGCCCGTACCTCTACAGCCGTTGCCACCAGCGTCTCCGCGGCCCATTCGACAGGCACGGCATCAGCCCGCACAGCCGGCAATGCCGACTTCGCCGTCACCCTGCTCAATGAAGTGGAACGCACCGGCGACCAACTGCGCCAGGTGTTCGAGCGGGCCATCACCCAGCTGGAAGAGAGTGCGCTGGGTGCCGTGTTCGACACGGTGGGCTTCCAGTCGGAACTGGCCATCTCCATCGTCAACCGCAACCTTTACGAGCGCGCCAACGACTGCCGTTGGTGGGCCCAGGACGCCCGGCTGCAGCAATCCCTCGCACAGGGTGATGCCGATGCGGCGGCGGCTGTGCTGAGCAGCATCCATGCGCTCTACACCGTGTATTCCCTGCTGCTGGTGTTCGATGCACAGGGCCGGGTGGTGGCGGTGTCCGATCCGGCGCAGGCGCATCACGTCGGACGCCCGCTGCAGGGCGATTGGGTACGAGCCGCGCTGGCCCTGCGCGACAGCAGCCAGTACACGGTGTCGGCGCACGAGGCCTGTGGCCTGTATGGCGATGATGGCCGTTCGCCGTGCCTGGTGTATGCCACTGGCGTGCCGCATCCGGACGGCTCGGTGGCGCCGGTCGGCGGCATCGCCATCGTGTTTGATGGCCAGCCTCAGTTCCGCGCCATGCTCCGCGCCGCGCTTCCCAGCCAGGCCGGTTCGGCGGCGCTGCTGGTGACCCGCTCTGGCGAGATCGTGGCGAGCAGCGATGAACGCTGGGCCGTGGGCGAGACGCTGCCGGTGTCGCTGCCCGCGCTGGCCACCATGAGCCCCGATGAGGTGGTGACGGGCGAGGTCGAGCTGCAAGGTCGCGTCCAGGCCTACGGTCTGGCCATGTCGGGCGGCTATCGTGAGTACCGTCGCCGCACCCCGCCCCATCCGCAAGACCTGGCCGCGCTGGTGCTGCTGCCCCTGGGGCCGCGTCTGGACGAGACTGCACAGTCCCAGGGGCAGGCGAGCTTCGTGCCGCTGGCGCCCGGCGGCGCCCAGACGCTGGACATCGCCAGCTTCCTGGTCGATCACCAATGGCTCGGCCTGCCCGCCCCGCAGGTACTGGCGGCGCTGGAGCGTCAACGCATCACGGCTTGGCCGCAGGCGCCGGCGGCGGTCCGCGGCATGCTGGGCTTTGAGGGCCGGATGCTGCCGGTGCTGGATCTGGGGCAGTTGCTCTTCCACCGTCCCACTGGCGAAGAAGCGTCTTTGCTGGTGTGCCGCACCAGCGCCGGTCAGCGACTGGTGCTGGCGGTTCAGCAACTGGGCCAGGTCTTCCAGGCGGGCAGCGAGCAACTGCAGCTCAGCCCCACGCGGCCCGGTTGGGCCGCGCAGGCGCAAGTGCGGCTGCTCAAGGGGCAGGGCGCCCAGATGCTGACGCTGCTGGATGCGGACGACCTGTGGCGGCTGGTCAGCGGTGTGGCGCCGCAGGAACCGGCCAACGATCTGCCTCTGCTGGCGGCCGATTAAGCCGTGTCCTTGCCGCCTGCGCCGACCGAGTCCATCGGCGGCCAGACCGGCGAGGACGGACGCAGCCGCGCCATCGACAGGCAATCCACATACTGCCCATGGCGCAGCGCATAGCCGCGCATGCGCCCCTCCACCGCGAAGTTGAATCGCTCATACAGGCGGATGGCGCGGTGGTTGTCCACGAACACGGTCAGCTCGACCCGCAGGACCCCCAGCCAATCATCGGCCTGCCGCAGCAGCGCCGACATCAGCGCAGAGGCCACCCCCTGACCCTGCACCTGCGGCAGCACACCGATGCCCAGCGACATGGCGTGCCGCCGCCGTGGATGAGGCCCAACGGGATGCAGGCCGGCGGATCCCACCAGTTGACCGTCCACCAGCGCCAGCAGCACCAGTTCCGCCGACTGCAGTTCCGGTGTGCTGCTGAAACGCTGACGCCAGGCCTCCGGCGACACATACGGCAGCCCCAGCAGCCAGGGTTGCACCTCCGGATGGCTCATCAGGGCCGCATGGGCCGGGCCATCGTCAGGGGTGGGGCGTCGCAGGATCAATTCCATCAAGTTCTCCCTTGGGGTTGGATGGGGGACCAGAAACAACAAGGCCCGCGGGTCGCGGGCCTTGTGAGGAAACTGCTGGGGGTGGGCGCCGGGGTGTGGGGACCGGCTGCTGCGGGGAAGGGCTACCGCGTTCGACCTTCCTGCGCCATGAGAGGGGCGGCAAAGCCCCCCTGCATCTGGACTAGGCTGGAGACCTGGCACGGGGCCTGGACATGGCAACCGCCATGGATGCGAACCCATCCAGCGTGAACCACGCGCTGCACTCGCCGCGTGGCAGCAAGGGCGCGCATGCGGGTGGTGAGGGCGTTGCGGGTCTTCATGCGAACCAGTATGTTGGCGCCCGGCCGCCTTCGTCAACCACCCGTCGGCGGGCCCGCTGCAATGTCGCGCCCGCCTCACAGACCCGAAGCGGGCAGGCGACAATGCCGGCTTCCCATCCGCTGATGCTTCTGCCATGCCGCGCCTGAGTTCCTTGCCGCCTGCTTCCCCTCCCGCACCGGAGGTCCCCGCACGAGCCACCGGCGTGCGCGGAGAGCCGCTGCCGGCAGAAAAGTTCGCGCTGCATGTCGGGCCCAGCCACATCGACGGCCTGGGCGTATTTGCCGACGAACCGATCCCGGCACGCCGCAAGATCGGCGAGATGCGAGGCGAGGTGGTGTCGGTGCGGGAAGCGCGGCGTCGCATCGAAGGCAAGCGTCGCATCCATGTGGTGGAGGTGTCCGACCGCACCGCCATCGATGCCACGCACGACAAAGGCGTCATGCGCCATATCAACCACAGCTGCGCCCCGAATGCGGTGCTGCGCATCCGCCAGGGGCGGGCGGAGTTCTACGCCATCCGCGACATCGAGCCCGGCGAAGAACTCTGCTGCGATTACGGGGAAAGCCACCACGAGGGTCGGCTGCGCTGCCGCTGTGGGGCGCCCAATTGCAAAGGGCGCCTGTAGAAGGCGCCCTTTAGGGTGTTCAGCGCGAGACGCGTTGTCCGCGCCTCCCGCCTCGGACTCAGTGCTCCGACGGGGTCTCGCCGTCTTCGCTGAAGGCCGCCTTGAGCGCCGCCTGCTGCAGCCAGAACAGCCGCAGGTCCTGCACGGTGAACAGCATGTCGTCGATCAGCGCATCCTGATCCACGCCTTCCGGCTCTTCGTAGGCGTCCTGGATGTAGGCGTCGCGCTCGCTGGAGTCGGTCGCCAGCGTCACGGCCTCGATGGCTTCGAGCATCAGCGACAGGTCGCGCGCTGCGTCGCCTTCCGGCAATTCCCAGGTGCCGGCATCTTCAACCGCCTGCAGGAAGCCCTGCGCCCACAGCGCGCCCGCGGCGGGCAGTCGGTCCAGCAGGTCTTCCGACAGCGAACCGTCGGCCAGCAGGCGGGCCTTGGTCTCGTCGTCGAATTCGGAGATCAGCGGCACCAGCTGCATCTGCTCCGGGGATTCGACCAGCGCCTGCGGGTCCAGGCTGTCGGCGATCTCGTTCCAGCGCAGATGCAGCACGTCCATGAAGGCGTCGGTCTGCTCCTGTGATTCCAGGGCGGCCGGCCAGTCGTCACCGAACAGCGCGTCCATCGCCTGAATGGGCGCTGCCGGGGGCGGGCCGACCAGCAGGCCGGTCATGTAGCCGTCCAGGGTGTCCAGGGTGATGGCGGGGGCATCGGGGTCGGCGGCACCGGCCAGCTGGGCGATGAATTCGCCCAGTTGCTGGGCATTGTCGATGTCGATGGGTTGATCGTTGTGATCGGTCATGAGGAGGCTCCGTGTTGGCCCGTGGCGGTCAGCCACAGTCCGGATGACTGGAAAAGACAAAGGGCCCGGACCGGACCCTTCGGATTCTGGAAAATCGACCGGTGCCGCCTGCGCGGCAACCGGTCATCATGCATCAGGCTTGATGACGGGGAGGTGGCAGCTCAACGGGGCAATGTTCAGACCCGCTCGCCCACCCAGCCCTGGACGCTGGCCAGCGCCGCGGGCAGGCCCTTGGCATCGGTGCCGCCGGCCATGGCCATGTCCGGCTTGCCGCCGCCCTTGCCGCCCACCTGCTGCGCCACAAAATTCACCAGCTCACCGGCCTTCACCTTGCCGATGCTGTCGGCGGTCACGCCAGCGGCGATCTGGACCTTGTCGCCGTCCACGGCCGCCAGCACGATGGCGGCCGTCTTGAGCTTGTCCTTGAGCTTGTCCATGGTCTCGCGCAGGGTCTTCGCATCGGCGCCCACCAGCGTGGCGGCCAGCACCTTGAGGCCCTTCACGTCCACGGCCTGGGCCAACAGCTCATCCCCCTGGGCGGAGGCCAGCTTGCTCTTGGCAGCGGCCAGTTCCTTCTCCAGGGTGCGGACCTGGTCCAGCACCGCCTGCACGCGCGGCTCCAGTTCGGCGGGAGCGGCCTTGAGCGTGCCGGCGACGGCGGTGACGGTGGCTTCGAGCGACTGCAGGTAGTGCAGGGCGTTGTCGCCGGTCACGGCTTCCACGCGCCGGATGCCGGCGGCCACACCGCTTTCGGAGACGATCTTGAACAGGCCGATGTCACCGGTGCGATGCACGTGGGTGCCCCCGCACAGTTCCTTGGACGTGCCGATGCTCAGCACCCGCACGGTCTCGCCGTACTTCTCGCCGAACAGCATCATCGCGCCGCTCTTCTGGGCGTCGTCCAGGGCCATCACCTGGGCCGCGGTGTCCTCGTTGGCCAGGATCTCGGCATTGACGATGGCCTCGACGCGGCGGATCTCGTCCTGCGTCATCGGGGCGGTGTGGGCGAAGTCGAAGCGGGTGCGCTCGGCGTTGACCAGCGAGCCCTTCTGCTGCACATGGGCGCCCAGCACTTCGCGCAGGGCCTTGTGCATCAGGTGGGTGGCGCTGTGGTTGCGCACGGTGCGGCCGCGGCGTTCGGCATCCACGCGGGCGACGAACGCGTCGCCGACTTTGATCGAGCCTTCCACCACCTGGGCATGGTGGCCAAACACATCCGCCTGAATCTTCAGCGTGTCGTCCACCACCAGACGGGTGGTGGCATTGCGCAGCTCGCCGGCATCGCCGACCTGGCCGCCGCTTTCGGCGTAGAAGGGGGTGTGGTCCAGCACCACCACGACGTCGTCACCGGCGTCCGCGCTTTGCACGGCGCTGCCGTCCACATACAGCGCCACCACCTTCACATCCTCGCGGGACAGCAGGTCGTAGCCGTGGAAGGTGGTGGCCGAGCCGGTGTACTCCAGGCCCTGCGCCATCTTGAACTTGCCGGCCTGACGACCGCGCTGCTTCTGCTCTTCCAGCAGGCGGTTGAAGCCGGCTTCGTCCACCGTCACGCCGCGCTCGCGGCAGACGTCGGCGGTCAGGTCGACCGGGAAGCCGTAGGTGTCGTGCAGCTTGAAGGCGGTCTCGCCATCCACCTGCTGGGCACCGCCTGCCAGGGCCGATTCCAGCAGTTCCATGCCGGTGGCAATGGTCTTGAAGAAGCGCTCTTCTTCCTGCTTGAGCACTTCCGTCACACGCGCTTCGTCACGGCGCAGTTCGGGATAGGCGTCGCCCATCTCCTTGGCCAGCGCGGCCACGAGCTTGTGGAAGAAGGGGGTGCGGGCACCCAGCTTGTAGCCGTGGCGGATGGCGCGGCGGGCGATGCGGCGCAGCACGTAGCCACGGCCGGCATTGCCGGGAATGACGCCGTCCACGACGGTGAAGGAGCAGGCGCGGATGTGGTCGGCGATGACCTTGAGGGAGGGCGATGCCGCGTCGCAGTCGCCGCCGCCCGGCGTGGCAGCGTCCACGTCCCGCTTGGCCGCGGCCAGCAGGTTCACGAACAGGTCGATCTCGTAGTTGCTGTGCACATGCTGCAGCACGGCCGCCAGACGCTCCAGGCCCATGCCGGTGTCGACGCTGGGCTTGGGCAGCTTGTGCATCACGCCGTCTCCAGTCCGGTTGAACTGCATGAAGCCGTTGTTCCAGATCTCGATGTAGCGGTCGCCGTCTTCGTTCGGGCTGCCCGGAGGGCCGCCGGCCACATCGGGGCCGTGGTCGTAGAAGATTTCGGTGCAGGGGCCGCAGGGGCCGGTGTCGCCCATCATCCAGAAGTTGTCGGACATGTA
>JAIXSE010000026.1 GCA_027484825.1 Rubrivivax sp.
AAGCTGGAGTCGCTGGTGGACGAACTCATCGAGCGCACCATCGCCCCCTGCCGCACGGCAGTCAAGGATGCTGGCGTGTCGCTGTCGGACATCGACGACGTGATCCTGGTCGGCGGCATGACCCGCATGCCCAAAGTGCAGGAGAAGGTCAAGGAGTTCTTCGGCAAGGAACCGCGCAAGGACGTCAACCCGGACGAAGCCGTCGCCGTGGGCGCCGCCATCCAGGGCCAGGTCCTGGGCGGCGAACGCACCGACGTGCTGCTGCTGGACGTCACCCCGCTGAGCCTGGGCATTGAAACCCTGGGCGGCGTGATGACGAAGATGATCAAGAAGAACACGACCATCCCGACCAAGTTCAGCCAGACCTTCTCGACCGCGGAAGACAACCAGCCGGCCGTGACCATCAAGGTCTATCAAGGCGAGCGCGAACTGGCGCAGGCCAACAAGAGCCTGGGCGAGTTCAACCTGGAAGGCATCCCGCCCGCACCGCGCGGCATTCCGCAGATCGAGGTGAGCTTCGACATCGACGCCAACGGCATCCTGCACGTCGGCGCCAAGGACAAGGGCACCGGCAAGGAAAACAAGATCACCATCAAGGCGAACTCCGGCCTGTCCGAGTCCGAGATCGAGAAGATGGTGAAGGACGCCGAAGCCAACGCCGCCGAAGACAAGAAGAAGGTCGAACTGGTGACCGCCAAGAACCAGGCCGATGGTCTGGTGCACTCGGTGCGCAAGTCGCTGACCGAGCATGGCGACAAGCTGGACGCCGGCGAGAAGGACAAGATCGAAGCCGCAGCCGCTGCGCTGGAAGAAGCCATCAAGGGCGAAGACAAGGACGACATCGACGCCAAGTCCGAAGCCCTGATGACCGCCAGCCAGAAGCTTGGCGAGAAGATCTACGCTGAATCGCAGGCAGCCGCGGGTGCGGCCGGCGCAGCAGGCGCAGCCGGTGCCGCAGGTGCTGACTTCGCGCAGGCCGGCCCGGCAGCGGGCGCTGGTGCCAGCGCCTCCAAGCCGGCAGACGACAACGTGGTGGACGCCGAGTTCAAGGAAGTCAAGGACACCAAGTAAGCGTTTCATGCCGACCCTCCCGTCGGCGTGACAGCCCGCCGCGCGAGAGCTGCATGCTTCGCGCGGCGTTTTGGTTTGAAGCTGGATGAGCAGCAGGCCCAGGAAACCCCATGGCAAAGCGTGACTATTACGAAGTCCTAGGCGTCGCCAAGAACGCCAGCGAAGAGGACATCAAGAAGGCTTATCGCAAGCTTGCGATGAAGTACCACCCTGACCGCAACCAGGGTGAAGGCTCGAAGGAAGCCGAGGAGAAATTCAAGGAGGCCAAGGAAGCCTACGAGATGCTCTCCGACGGCCAGAAACGCGCCGCCTACGACCAGTACGGCCATGCCGGCGTCGATCCCAACGCCGGTGGCTTCCGTGGCGGCCCGGGCGCGGAAGGTTTTGGCGGCTTCGCCGAAGCCTTCGGCGACATCTTCGGCGACCTGTTCGGCGGCGGTGCCGGGGGCGGCGGCGGCCGTCGCGGCGGCGGCCAGCAGGTCTACCGTGGCAGCGACCTGAGCTACGCCATGGAGATCACGCTGGAAGAAGCGGCCCGTGGCAAGGAAACCCAGATCCGCATCCCGTCCTGGGAAAGCTGCGAAACCTGCAGCGGCTCCGGCGCCAAGCCCGGCACCAGCGCCAAGACCTGCGGCGCCTGCAGCGGCTCGGGCACGGTGCACATGCGCCAGGGCTTCTTCAGCATCCAGCAGACCTGCCCGCATTGCCACGGCACCGGCAAGATCATTCCCGAGCCCTGCACCACCTGCAACGGCGCCGGCAAGATCAAGAAGACCAAGACGCTGGAAGTCAAGATCCCGGCCGGCATCAACGAAGGCATGCGCATCCGCTCGGCCGGCAACGGCGAGCCGGGGGTCAATGGCGGTCCGTCCGGGGATCTCTACATCGAGATCCGCATCAAGCAGCACGACATCTTCGAGCGGGACGGCGACGACCTGCACTGCACCATGCCGGTCTCCATGACCACGGCGGCGCTGGGCGGCACCATCGAAGTCCCCACCCTTGGTGGCAAGGCCGAGATCGAACTGCCGGAAGGCTCGCAGCACGGCAAGACCTTCCGCCTGCGCGGCAAGGGCATCAAGGGCGTGCGGTCCAGCTATCCGGGCGACCTGTACTGCCACATCAGCGTGGAAACGCCGGTCAAGCTCACCGAGCATCAGCGCAAGCTGCTCAAGGAGCTGGACAAGAGCTTCCGCGATGGCGGTGACCGTCACTCGCCCAATGCCAAGTCGTGGACGGACCGGGTCAAAGACCTGTTCAAGTAGGACAGACGGGGCGGCGCACGGCCGACGATTTCGTCAACAGCGCACAAGAAGGCCGTGCCCACCCCATAAATCCGGGCTAACAAGCCCGGAGATCAGGACCACAATGCAGCGGTGATGTTCACCCCGCATTCCGGTCAGCCTTTTGGCGACTTGCTCGCCCCCAGGCGCCACAGCCCACTGCGTCCCGCGTCGGACACGGTGGGCTTTTTTGCTTTTGCGCCAGGCGGTGCTGCTGTTGCTGCTGCTGCTGCTGGTGCTGCCTCTGTTGTCGCCGCTGCCGACGGGTCGCCATGAGCTACGCCAACGGGGCTTTCTCCAAGACGCAGGCGCTGGTGATTGACAGCAATGCCACCTCGCGCAGCCTGATGACGGCGCAGCTGCGGGAACTGGGCGTGGGCCATGTGCGCCAGGCCACCCGCACCCGGGATGCACGGGTGATCCTGGAAACACAGCCCTACGACATCGTGCTGTGCGACTACTACTTCGACGGCTCCGAACTCTCCGGCCAGGACCTGCTGGACGAGCTGCGCCGCGAGCAGTTGCTGCCCTACTCCACCGTCTTCGTGATGGTCACCGGCGAGGCCTCCTACGCCAAGGTGGCTGAAGCGGCGGAGGCGGCGCTGGACGCCTACCTGGTCAAGCCCTACACCAGCGCGGCCCTGGCCGAGCGGCTGTCCAGCGCCCGCCACCGCAAGCACGAGCTCAAGGACATCTTCGAGGCGATCGACGGCAAGGACTTCGGCACGGCGGCCGACCTGTGCCTGGCGCGCTTCGAGGCTCGCGCGCCCTACTGGCTCTATGCCGCCCGCATCGGCGCTGAACTGCTGCTGCGCCTGGAGCGGCATGACCAGGCCCGTGAACTGTATGAAGCCATCATTGCAGCCCGCACGGTGCCTTGGGCGCGTCTGGGTGTCGCCCGTACCGAGGTGGCGTCGGGCAACCTGAGCGCAGCCCGTCGCACCCTGCAGACGCTGATCGGGGAACTGCCGGATCAGGCGGACTCCTATGACCTGATGGGCCGGGTGCAGATGGACCAGGGCGAGATCACCGCCGCCCTGGCCACCTACCGGACCGCTGCCACGCTCACGCCCGGTTGCCTGTCCCGCCAGCAGCATTGCGGCACGCTGGCCTTTTATGCGGGCGAACGCGCCGAAGCCTTGAAGATGCTGGAGCGCAGCGTGGCCCAGGGCCTGAAGTCCAAGCTGTTCGACTTCCACAGCGTCGCGCTGATCGCGCTCATGCGGTTTGACGCCAAGGACAGCAAAGGCCTCAAGTACGCGCAGGACGCCTTGATGATGGGCATGGAGCGCGCCCCCAAGGACCGGCGCCTGCAGCGCTTCGACCTGCTGCTGCAGGGGCTTCGATTGCTGCTGGACCGGCGCCTGGCCGATGCCCTGAACCTGGCACGCCGGTTTGCTGCCATGCTGCCCGATGAAGACTTCGATCTGGAATCGGCCAGCCTGCTGCTGGCGCTGTGGGTGCGCATGAGCCGGCAGGACATCGAGCTGGCCGAGATGGAGGACATGGCCCAGCGGCTGGGCCTGCGCTTTTGCAGTTCCAAGTCGGCCACGGAGGTGATGGCCAGCATGTCGGAAGGCCATGAACCCACGACTCAATTGCTGCGCGACGCCCATGCCCGCGTGTTTGCCGTCTCAGAGACAGCCATGCGTCATGCCATGCGCGGTGACGCCCGTCTGGGGGTCATGCTGCTGCTGGACCAGGGCGCACAGACCATGAATGCGAAACTCATCGACATGGCGGCGCTGGTGCTGCGCCGTTATCGGGACCGCATTGAAGATCCGGACGTGCTGGAGCCGCGCATCCAGCAGCTGCAGGACCGGTACGCACGCACCAGCACGCAGGGTCTGAAGGCGGCCCGCGCGGCCGGTGGAATGGCCCTGCGCGGCTGAGATCCGCACAGGCCTTCGGGCACACCCTGTCACTTCAGTGCGTCTTCAGGTGGTTCAATTACAAACATTAATCGCTCAGACGTTTCTCTTAGTCAATGCTTGCTGATTCCCTGACCCGCCGCGTGAAAGCCGAGCGATCCCCTCTCACGCTGGCTTGGGCCGCCGCCCTCTGGATCGGACTGCTGGGCAACTGGCCCTTGTGGCAACGCATGCTGGACATGCCGGACTTCGCCGGTGCCGGCGGACGGCTGTTCATTGGCGTGTTCGCCGGCATGGTGGTGATGGTGCTGGGCGCCCTGTTCAGCCTGATGGCCTGGCGGGTGGCGGTCAAACCGCTGCTGTCGCTGATGCTGATCATGACGGCGCCTCTGGCCCACTTCATTGGCAGCTATGGGGTGGTGATCGACAGCACCATGATCACCAATGCGCTGCAGACCGACGTGCGCGAGACCCGCGACCTGATGGGCTGGGGTTTGCTGGTCAATGCGCTGGTGCTGTCGGTGCTGCCGATGATCTGGCTGTGGCGTCAGCCTCTGAGGGATACGCGCTGGATCAAGCGGCTGGGATGGAATCTGCTGTCGGTGGCCGTGGCCCTGGCGGTGGGCGCGGGCCTGGGGGCGCTGCGCACAGCCGACCTGGCGTCCACGCTGCGCAATCACAAGGTGCTGACCAAGATGGTGAGCCCGGTCAATGCGATCTGGGCCACGGCGGCACTGGCCATTCAGAAGCAGAAGGCGCCCAAGGGACCGCCGGACGTGGTGGGTGCCGATGCCACGCTGGCCCCGCGCCCGGCCGGATCCAAGCCGCCGCTGGTGATGCTGGTGGTCGGCGAAACCGCCCGCTCGGAGAATTTCTCATTGAACGGCTATGCCAAGCCGACCAATCCGGAACTGGCCAAGCTGCCGGTGCTGAGCTACCGGGAGGTGTCGTCCTGCGGCACCAGCACGGCGGCCTCCCTGCCCTGCATGTTCTCGCACCTGGGCCGCGAGGTGTATGTGGACCGTCCGACCCATCAGGAAACCCTGCTGGATGTGCTGCAACGCGCAGGTCTGGCGGTGCTGTGGCTGGACAACCAGTCCGGCTGCAAGGGCGTGTGTGACCGCGTGCCCAATGCCCAGGCCATCAACCCGGCCCGGGCCGATCACCCGCTGCCTGCCGGCGTGTGCGGTGCCGACGGCGAGTGCTTCGACGAAGCGATGCTGCACGACCTGGATGCGCGCATCGCCGCGCTGGATCCGCAGCGGGTGGCCAAAGGGGTGGTGCTGGTGCTGCACCAGATGGGCAGCCACGGCCCGGCCTACTTCAAGCGCACGCCGCCGGACCGCAAGCCCTTCCAGCCGGAATGCCGCAGCAGCGCGCTGCAGCAGTGCCCGGTGGAGGAGGTGCGCAATGGCTACGACAACTCGATCGCCTACACCGACCATGTACTGGCCCAGGCCATCGGCTGGCTGGACAGCCAACAAGGCCGCTTCGACCCCAGCCTGCTGTATGTGTCGGATCACGGCGAATCGCTGGGGGAGAACAACCTCTTCCTGCACGGCATGCCCTACGCCCTGGCCCCTCGCCAGCAAAAGCATGTGCCGCTGATCCTGTGGCTGCCGCCCTCCACCCGGGCGACCCAGCGGCTGGACAGCGACTGCCTCGCCGCCCGGCGCGACACGCCGATGTCCCATGACGGCCTCTACCACACCGTATTGAGCCTGTCCGGGGTGCAGACCTCGCTCTACCGCAAGGATTGGGACTGGGTGGGCGCCTGCCGCCGCTGAGCCTGGCGCCGCAGCCTCAGCGTGGGACGTATTGCGCCAAATAGCGCCCTGCGGAGGTGACGGGTGCGTTCTTCCGGCTTGGGCTCGCGCTAGGATCCCCCCTGAGGAGAGCCGATCATGGTGACGACGATCAAGCGCGAGGACTTCTGCTTTCTGGTGGTGGACGATTTCGCCACCATGCGCCGGATCATTTCCGGACTGCTGCGCGAGCTGGGATTCAAGAAGATCCTGGAAGCGGAGGACGGCAAGGTCGCCTTGCGCGTCCTGGAAGGCGCACAGGGCTCCGGTGAGCCGGTGCACTTCGTGCTGAGCGACGTGAACATGCCGGTGATGAATGGATTCCAGATGCTGGAGTCCCTGCGCACTCGGCCGGAAGGCGATCCCCTGCAGAAGATTCCCGTGCTGCTGGTGACCGCGGAAGGCCGCAAGGAAGACATCCTGCGGGCGGCGCAGCTGGGGGCCACCGGCTATGTGGTGAAGCCCTTCAACAAGGACACCATCGGGGACAAGATTCACCTGGCGCTCAAGCACCGCAATATTCTGGTGGAATGACACTGGAGGTGCGGACGGGCCGGCCGCATTGCTGACCGTCATGACAAGGCGCCATGGCGGGACCACGAAAGACACTCACATGCTGTTTGAAACTTATTGGGATCGTTGCGGCGTGGCCGCGCAATTCAAGACGGAAAGCAACTCCGAAAACAACACCGGAAGCGAGACCTTGAGCGAGTCGCTGAGCCGCTCGCCCTCGTTTGCAGAACAGGTGCGCCAGCATCAGGCTGCCCTGGCCGCCCTCACGCAGCCGCAAGCGCTCACCGACGTGGCGGTGAAGTGGCAATTCCAGGTGCCTGAACTGGGGGAAGGCGGGGCCTGCTCCCTGTTCGGCCAGCTTGCCGCGGAACCCTACGACCTGCGCCGCATCCTGGGTGGTGTGACGCCGCAGAGCCAGGCCTTGCTGGCCACCGCCACCGCCGTCACCGCCTACTACCAGCAGCACAGCCGCAGCCACTGGTTCGGCATCTATCAGGCACGGCGCAACGCCGCTGGTGAGCCGGTGCTGGTGAAGCTGGCGTATTTCGGGGCGGAGAGCCGGGCCGAATTCCCGCTGACGCAAGCCTTCGCCCAGGGCAGCAACAACAGCGCCGTGGGGCTCAGCGGCCATGGCCGCGTCATCAACGACGTGGCGGCCTTCGTCGCCGAGGGCGGCGGCTACTACACCTGCGACCCGAAGGTGAAGGCCGAGGCCTGCCTGCCGCTGTTCAATGCGGCGGGTCAGGTCATCGGCATTCTGGATTCGGAGGCCTTTGACACCAACTTCTTCCAGGGCGATGAACTGGCCCTGGTGGTGGCCGTGGCGGCGCAGCTGTCGGGAGACGGCGTTCTGGCCACGTCCATCGCCTGAGCTTGCGGGCGCGTCTACGCCTGGCCCATGGGCCGGGCGATCGGTCCGCCTAGCCTCGCACCGCCGCCTCAATGGCGGCGACATCGATCTTGGTCATCGACATCATCGCCTCGAAAGCCCGGCGCCCCACCGCCTTGTCCGGATGGGCCAGCGCCTGGGTGAGCACACGAGGCGTGATCTGCCAGTTCAGCCCCCAGCGGTCCTTGCACCAGCCACAGGCGCTGGCTTGGCCGCCGTTGCTGATGATGGCCTCCCAGAGGCGGTCTGTTTCCGCCTGATCGTCAGTGGCGATCTGGAATGAGAACGCCTCGGAATGGGTGAAGGCGGGACCGCCGTTCAGCCCGATGCAGGGAATGCCGCAGACGGTGAACGACACGGTCAGCACGTCGCCTTCCTGGCCGGCCGGGTAGTCACTCGGTGCCAGGAACACGCCGTCGACATGGCTGTCGGGGAAGGTTCTGGCGTAGAACTCGGCGGCCTCCTGCGCGGTGCCGTCATACCAGAGGCAGATGGTGTTCTTGGCGGTGGCCGCCGACGTGGTCGTGGTGGAAGCGGTGGTGGAGGTAGTGGCCATGGAAGCGTCTCCTGTCAGAAGAATCAGACCGGTCTCGACGAGTGTGCCGACAAGGGCGCTGATCGTCTCTCGCCCATCAGCAGTCCCCCTTCGGAAGGTAGATCGCAGCGGCCCGGCCATGCGATGCTAGGCGCCGTCGTGATGCCCGTCTGTCCCCCAAGCCCTCCGCAGTGAGGGCAGCGCAGCGGCATCACCGGCGTCACCGGCATCCATGTCATTCAGGCCAGGGAGCTCGCATTGAAACCGTTTCTGTCGTTCCTGCTTCGCCCGCTACGAACCGGCGCACTGCTGCTGGCGCTACCGGCGCTGTGGAGCACCGCGCCCACCGCATGGGCGGGAAGCTGCCAGATGGAGCCGATGACCCTGCCGGTGCGCCTGGTGCAACACCGCCCGGTGGCCACCGTCACCATCAACGGGCAGTCGCTGGACATGCTGGTGGACAGCGGTGCTTCGGTCAGCATGATGCCGACCTCCACAGCGGAACAACTGAAGCTGACGCTGCAGATGATGCCCTTCGGCACCTACATGTATGGCCACACCGGCGCGTTCGAAGCCAGCCGCACCTGGGTGAAGACGCTGGGCTTCGGGTCGGCCGAACTGAAGAATGTGCTGTTCATCGTGGGCGGCAATGAACTGGGCAACGGCATTCAGGGCATTCTGGGCCGCAACATCCTGGCGCTGGGAGACACCGAATACGACCTGGCCCACGGCATCGTCCGCCTCGTCTTCCCCAAGGGCGATTGCGACGCGGTGAGCATGGCCTATTGGGCCGGTGACGCGCCGGTCATCATGACCCGTTTTGCTTCAACCTCCCACCGCCGCAGCGATGCGGCAGTAGTTCAGGTGCAGGTCAACGGCAAGCCACTGACCGCGCTGATGGACACCGGTGCCCCGACCACCAAACTCTCCCTGCCCGCGGCCCGCAAAGCAGGGGTGCCAGAGAACGCCATGACACCCTTTGGCCGTGCCGGCGGCCTGGGAGAGGACAAGGTCCGCAGCTGGCTGACCGACGTCGACAGCTTCCAGATCGGCGGGGAGACCCTCACCCATCAACGCCTGGCCGTGGACGATGTGGAGAACAACCACTACGACCTGCTGCTGGGTCTGGACTACTTCCTCGCCCACCATGTCTACGTGTCCCGCCTGCAGGGCAAGGTGTATGCAACCTGGAACGGCACCGAGGTGTTTGCCCGTCGCCCCGGCGCCGTACGCAATGAATTCGACACGCGCTTTGCCCTCGCGCCCGGCGCCATCGCTCCAGACGATGCAGAAGGCCTGGCCCGGCGTGGCATGGCTTCGCAGACCAAGGGCAAGCTTCAGGAAGCGCTCGACGACTTGAATCAGGCCGTGGCGCTGAAGCCGGACGAAGCCCCATACCGCCTGGCCCGCGCGCGGGTGCAGCGCGGGCTCGGCCACCGTACCGAGGCGCTGGCCGATGTCAGCGAGGCCCTGCGGCTGGACCCAGCCCTGCACACCGCGCGGCTGCTGCGCGCTGAACTGGCAGCGGCAAAGCCCCAGCAGGATGGGGAGGCCGCCCTGGCTGACTTGCGCGAACTGGATGCCCAGCTCCCCCCGAGTGCGGGCGAGCGGGCTGACATGGGCGACCTCTATGCCCAGTTGGACCGCCGGGACGACGCCTTGCGGCAGTATCAGCTGTGGCTGCGCAGCCATGTCAACGACGGCCGCCAGGCCCAGGTCTTGAACCAGCGCTGCTGGCTGCGCGCCCGCACGGGCACGGAGTTGGGGGATGCACTGCAAGACTGCCAGCTCGCCATCAAGAAGGACGGCGATGCGGCCCTCTACCGCGCCACCCTGGGATGGGTCTATCTGCGCCAAGGGGACACTCACAAGGCCATCGGCGCGTTTGATCAAGCCATCGACAAGGACGCCCGGCTGAGCTGGGCCTACTTCGGCCGCGCGCTGAGCGAATGGCAACAGCAGGACAGCGCCAGTGCCGACCGGGACCTGGCAACGGCCCGCCAACTGCGCCCCGGTATTGACGAGGCGGTGCAACGCGCCGGCTTCGAGCTTCCGCAGACCTGGAAGCGGCCCGCGGGCTGAGTTGGGTCGCGGGAGGCCTCGTGCCCCCTCACGCTTGCCGCGCGCGTCCGCGCCATGCGGACGCCGTGCTCAGAAGGCTGGGCCGGCCTCAGGCCGTGTAGGCGTTGCATGGGCCGAGGCCACTGCCACTGCACCCGCCACCTCCCGCTGCCAGCACGGCCCCGCATCGTCGATCTTGACGTAGGCGCCTGGCCGGAAACCGACGCGCTGCAGCGCCTCCAGCGCCATTTGCGCTGCAGGCCCTGTCGCCCCGATGCACCCGCACGACGCATCATCCATCAGCGACGCATACAGCGGCAGCGCGGGCAGCAGGTCCGCCAGATCGCGTCGCCACTTCGGGCCCACACCCGGTGCCTCGCCCTGCTCCGGCAAAAACCTCGCTCCGAGGCCGCGCCAGAACGGGGACTGGCCCTTGGCATCGCGATGCCCCTGCAACTCCACGTAGACGCTCACAGGCGCTGAAAGCGGTGACGGCGCTGAAGGCATCGAGGCCGTTGCGGTGCTTGCGGCCGTTGCTCCCATTGACGCCATGGATGCGGTTGACGCAGTTGATGCCGTCGAAGCAGTCGAAGCAGCTGATGCGATTGAAGTCGTCCCCCCCGCCACAATCGCTTGGAGCAGATGCGCCAGCTTCAGCGCCCCTTCCTGCGCCTGCGGATCCACCGCCAGATCGGTGATCTCGATGGCATCACACAAGTCATTGCCCATCAGCAGGATCTGCTGCGGGTTGTAGAGCTGCAGCTCATCGCTGACATGCACCAGCTTGCCGACCCGGAAGTGAAAACGCAGTCCGTCACTGGCCGCTCCAGCCTGTGCCGGTGGCAACGTGACCGCAGGTAGCGCAGGCACCACCCGCGCACAGGCCAGCGGCCGGTCGATCTGCGGATCCACCAGCAGCCACAGGGACTGCCCCGGCCCCAGCGTCAGCGACAACGGCTCCCCGAGCTGATTCACCCAGCCGGCCATCACCGTCCGCCACACCGACGACCAATCCGCCTGACGGTCCACACGCTCAAGCCTCATGACCATCCTCCTGCGTGACATCGTCCAGATGCAGCGGTGCCACGTCCACCCGCTCGCCGGGCTTCACCCCCAGCCGCCGCGCCGCGTCGCTCGCCGTCGCCAGCGCGCCACCCGTCGGCACAGGCGCCAGACAGGCCCGGAAGGAACAGCGGTCACCCGCCACCATCAGACCCCAGCCAAGGCCCGCATCAGGCGTCTGACGGGCGCCCGGCGGGGCCGGCTCGTCCTGCACCGTCAGCGTCCGGGCCGCACGCACCGTGGCGATCTGATCCAGATGCGCCACCACCGTCGGACCGGCATCAAACACATCCACATAGGTATCCGCCTCAAACCCCTCGCGGAACAGAATCTCGAAGGGCAACTGCCCCACCGGATGCAACTGCCCGATGCTCATCTGCGCCGCTGTCGGCAGCAGTCCGACATACACCGGCGTGCGCGGCATCAGGTCGGCGATCAGGGACCGGCTGCGCCCTTCGCTCACCCGCTCGGCCTCCGGATAACTCATCTTGAAGAAGCGCTCACCCACCGCCGACCAGAACGGCGAATGCCCCTGCGCATCGGACACGCCCGGCATTTCCGCGGCCACCCGCGCGCCCGGGAAACGATCGGCAAAGCGCCGGATGAACAGCAACCGCGCCCGCGACAGCAACTCCGGCGCCACCGTGGCCTCGAATTCCGGCTCAATGAAGAAGGACGTCAGCAGCGTCGCACCGGTCAGGTCATGGCACAGATGCAGGGTGTGCATCCGCTTGTTCACATGCAGCCCCTTGGACGCATGCACCATGAATTCATTGCGGTAGCTGTAGAACCGCTCGCGAAAACCGGCGCTGGCCGCAATGCCGCTGCAGCCGATCACCCGGCCCTGCCATTCCAGCAGGAACAGATAGGACTCTTCTCCGCTGGCCACGTCTTCGGACTGGAAGGACTGCTCGGCCAGCTCCAGCCGTCGTAGTAGCCGTTCCGGATTCTTGGGTAGCGAGCCGATGCCATGCACACTGGACGCGGCAATCCGCTCCAGCGCCGGCAGATCGGCCACGCCCGCCGGGCGCAGCCACAGGTCTTGCGGATTCATGAATCCTCTCCTGGATCACGGGGGGAGGCCTCAGCCGGTCCACCGGGCGAGCGTTCCTCGCGAGGGGTGCGGCCAAAGCGCGCCTTGTAGGCATTGGAAAAATGCGGTCCCGACGAAAACCCGCAACTCAGCCCCACCTGCAGGATGGACTGGCCGCTTTGCAGCAGCAGCCGGCGTGCCCGCTGAAGCCGCAGCTCCAGGTAGTGGCGAGAAGGCAGTGTGTCGAGATGGCGCTTGAACAGCCGCTCCAGCTGACGTCGGGAGACGCCGCACAGGCGGGCCACATCCTCGGTGGGCAGCGGCTCGCCCAGGTTGGCTTCCATCAGGACCAGCGCCTCCCTCAGCTTGGGACTGGCCGTCTGGCTCAGCCGGTTGGGCCGCGGCTGGGATTCATCCCCGGGCCGACCGCGCGCCAGGCCCAGCAGCGGGGCCAGGTCCGGCAGCAGGTGCTCGCCGTGGCGCTCGCCGATCCAGGCCAGCAAGGCGTCGATCAGGGCGGTGCCGCTGGTGGCGGTCAGCAGCGGGGCGGCCGCCGTGTGGGCCGCCGTGTGGGCCGTCGCACTGGTCCACAACTGCGTCGTCCACAGGACCTGCGGATATTCGGCCTGCAGCGCTTCGGCGCTGCTCCACGGGCAGGCGGCACGCAAGCCCTCGAGCAAGCCGGCCTGGGCCAGCAGGCTCACCGCGCTGCCGCTGGCGCACAAGGTGCAGCCCCGGCTCACCAACTGGCGCAGGGCCTCGATCAGCGCGCTGCGCTCCGTCGGTGCAAGCTCAGCCGCGTCAAAGCCGATGTCGAGATGGGCTTCCTGCCCCACCACCACCATCAGCCCCCAGGGCGATTCCGCCCGCAGCGGCTCCGTCTCCAGCCGCAGGCCGCCACTCCCGGCCACCACACCGCCCCGAAGCGACAGCACGCGCGGCGCCAGCAGATAGGGCTGGTCCAGCAGATCCGCCACCGCCTGCAAGGTGGTCAGCGCCGCGCCCAGCGCCAAGGCCGAGCACCCGGGCAGAACCAGGGCGGCAGTGGGGGCGTAGCGGGCGTCACTCATGGGCAGGCAGCGTACTGGCCGCACTGTAGCGCGGCGGCGAAGCGACGAGGCTCACCAGCCCACCCACTGCGGTGCCAGCGTCGGCAAGGCCAGCATGATCAGCGCCAGCACCACGAAGGCCACCTGCAAGGGCAGCATCCATCGCACCCAGCGGCCGAAGGGGATGCGGGCCAGGCTCAGCACGCCGACGGTGATGCCGGAAGTCGGGATGATGGGGGTGCTCAGTTCACCGAACTGGAAGGCCAGGATGGCGCTTTGGCGGCTGACATTCACCAGGTCACTCAGCGGCGCCATCACCGGCATGGTCAGCGCGGCCTGACCGGTGCCGCTGTGAATGAAGAAGTTGATGACGGACTGGATGCCGAACATCTTGTAGAGCGACAGCGTCGCATGCTCGGACGCCACCAGCGGCGCCAGGCTGTGCAGCAGGCTGTCGATGATCTGCGCGTCCCGCATCAGCACCACCGTGCCCTTGGCCAGCGCAATCACCAGCGCTGTGCCGGCGAGGTCCTTGGCGCCGGCCAGGAAGTGCTGCACCCAGGCGTCGGCACCCATGCGTGCCAGCAGCCCCACGCCAATGGCCATGGCCAGGAAGACGGCAGCAATCTCCTCGATGTACCAGCCGAACTTCACCACGCCCACCATCATCGTCACCAGCGTGCCGGCAAAGGCCAGCAGCACCAGGCGCTGGCGCCACTGGATACCGGTGAAGGCCCGCATGGCCGTCAGGTCCAGGTCGGCGCGGCGGAGCTGGTCGTCCTCGAAGCAGGCACTGGACTGCGGATGCCGACGGATGCGCGCGGCATGCCACATCAGGAAGGCAATCGTCACCCCGGTGAACAGCAGCCAGCAGACGAAGCGGTAGCCCAGCCCCGAGAACAGCGGCAGCCCCGCAAGACCCTGGGCCACGCCCACATTGAAGGGATTGAGGAAGGCGGTGGCAAAACCCACCTGCGAGCCGACAAAGGGAATCGCGACACCGATGAAGGTGTCGTAGCGCAAGGCCAGCGCCAGCGGCACGAAGATCAACACGAACGGAATCGCCTCTTCGGCCATGCCAAAGGTCGCTCCCCCCAGCGAGAACAGCCCCACAAAACCGGGGATCAACAGCGCCCTGACCAGTGCGGACCGCTCATGCGCCTGGGCCACCGACTTGATCAGCGCATCAATGGCCTGGGTGGCTTGCAACACGGCGAAGGCGCCACCGACGATCAGCACAAAGCCGATGATCAGCCCGGCCTCGACAAAGCCCTTGATGGGCGCCATCAGCACCGCCGCCACGCCTTGCGGATGACTCGCCACGGCCTGGTAGGAGGCCGGGTCGATCACCGGCTTGCCGTCCACCATCACCGTGGCGTACTTGCCGCCGGGCACAAACCAGGTGAGCACCGCGATCATCACCAGCAGGCCGAAGATCAGCACGAAGGTGTTGGGCAGCTTCAAGCGTCCGAGGAGGGACGAGGGCGGCGCAGAGGCGGCCTGCAGGGAGGTTGGCGTCATGGGAGGGTGGCAAGCGCGATGGCGATGTAGAGGGCAATGAAGAAGGCGATCGACGGCAATCACACCGTGCTTCACGGCGACAACAGCGGCCCGGCCCGGTAAGGGGTGGGGCCGGCGATCTTGGCCAGGCGCATGCCACGCGTGACCCAGCGCCGGGCAATGCGGGCAAACAGCACCCCGTCCACCTCCGCCCGCACCGGCAGTCGCAAGCGGCTGGCCGGATCCACGATCTCGGCGATACAGTCCCCGACCTTCACCCGCTCACCGAGCGAGCGCAGGAAGACCAGGATGCCGCTGTCTGGCGCCACCAGCGGCTGCACACCCGCCAGCGGCGTGGCCGTGCAGTGCGGAGCAGGCAGCGTGGCCGCCGGACCGGCGATGTGCCCGGTGTCCTGCAGAAACTCGATCAGTCCCCGGGCATCTTGAACGGCCAGGCTGTCCTCCACATCGGTCTCGCCGCGCAGCTCCACCGTCGCCGCAAAACAGCCGGCCGCCAGCGGATGCGCCGGCCCAAGCAGCTCAGGCAGTTCCCACCAGTGGCGGGACAGCGACTCATCAAACGGATCGTCCCCCGAGCATTCACATAGCAGCAATGCCTTCGCGTGCAGCCGCTGGGCCAGCAGACGCGCGGTGGAAGCCTGCGGCGTGCCCGCATACACATGCAGACAGGCCTGGTGATCGCAGTGCAGGTCCAGCGCAATGTCGGCATCCACCGCCAGCAGTTGCAGCAGCTGCTTGAGGGCATCGGTCTCGGTCTGCGGCTGCTGGTCTCTCAGGACCTCCTGGGCGGCCTGGCGCACCCACTGCGTGTTGATCGCCGCGTCCGCCCCCAGCAGCGGCCGCACCCGCTCCGCGATGCGCGACGTCAGATGCTGGAACTGCCGATTGAAGTTGATGCCCGAGGCCTGATCGAAGCGGCCATGGTGACTGCCCTGCACCGTCTGGGACAGGCCGATCGGATTGGCCATCGGCACCAGCACGACTTCGCCGGCGATGGCGCCTGTCTCTTCCAGCCCCTGGAGCATCGCCTGCAGATGATGGGCCACCAGCATGGCGGGCACTTCGTCCGCATGCAGCGACGCCTGGAGATAGGCCTTTCGGCCGCTCATCCGCTGGCCAAAATGAAGACTGGTGACAACACGCCGGGTGCCACGCGAGGCGCCGGGCAACTCGTGTTCACGGACTTCCATGCTCAAGGCCTCCCGGTGGGCGACGAGGCCGAAGGAAGGGCCGAAGGAAGGGCCGATAGAGGGGCACCCGATGGGGCAACGATGGGCGCATACATCGGGCTGTTCACCCGCACCGGGCGCACGTCCAGGTGGACATTCACCACGGTGTAGTCCTCGCCGCCGAAGGCACCGGTGAACCAGCCCCGTGTGTCGGGCCCCTTGTAGAGCCGGAATTCGAAGCCGGGCTGCCCCCGCACGTCCCCTTGCGGCCCGAGTCGTGCGGCAAGCCCGCGCAGTTCCGAAGCCGGACTGTCGAGCAATTGCGCCATGGCCTGAGCGATGGTGTTGTCGCCCAGGATATCCGGATAGAACGGCTCGTTCTTGAAATAGGGCTTGAAGTCGGACGCAGCAGGGTCCAGCAGCCCGCTGCTGCGCTTGGCCTCGGACGCGGTGACCACACCGGTCTTCAGATCAATCCGGTCGCCCCGCTCGAGATAGCTCAGGCGCGCGTTCTGCAGATTGAAGGCCCCCAGCGTTTGGTCCGTGCGGGCCTCGCGAAGGTCCACGAACAAGGCGCCCCGCGCGCCGATCACCTCGGCCTGATCCGCCTTGATGACGGCCGCACTGTTCTCCTCCACGCCCAGCCCCACGCGCAAGCCCTGCGCCACCATCAGCGGCAGCATGCGGCCGATGCGGCCTCGCTTGAGGAAATGCTGGTCGATGAAAAGATCCGGCCCGACAAATCCGAGCCCCTGGTCGATCTCTCGTCCCGGCCGCAGTTGTCCGCCCAGCACCTCCATCACATCCTGCGCGTCGCGGAACATCACGCGGCTCATGATGGCGGCGCCAGCACTGGTGCCGGCCACCACACCGCCGCGGCGGTAGACCTCCCAGATAGCGTCGAGCATCGGCGTGGGTCTACCGCCGGGCTGGAAGGTGCCGGTGATGTGCTCCTGCGCACCGCCAGAGAAGAACACGCCCCGCGCCGACCGGACCTTGTCCAGCAGCGCCGGGTCCCGCAGCGCGGCGGCGAGCTGGTCCGTCGGCAGTTGCGGGCTGATGGCCAGGGCCTCGGCCTTCGCACCGCGCCGGTTTAGCGCGTCAGCGATCTGCGCCGCCGACCGTGTGGGGTTGGCCGCAGCGGTGCCAAACACCACAAACCGGGCCTGCGGCCCACCGGCTTCGTCCACCACGCGTTGCCACACGGCGTCGTTGTCAAACTTGAGTGCGCCGCCGATGACGATGGCGGTCTGCGCGTGCACGCCGACGCTGCCCAGCAGCAGGCCAGCAACCACTGCCCAACGCCTGGGGTGCAGCGTAGATTGACGAACGACACCCGCCATGGACCGGCCGACGTCCCAGAAAGAACTGCGAGAGATATGCATGGCCCGATGGTGCAACTGCACCGCCGGAATGCAGACAGGGTTGCACCTGAGTGGTGGATTCCCTGCAAGGCTTTGTCGCAATGCTGCAAGGAGGGGGTGCGGACGACAAGCCCGTGGCCACGCCGCTTGCAGCGAAGCGACGCGGTCTTGCGTTGGAGCGACGGCCTCACCAAAACCCGGTGTGTCGCGGTGGACACCGACTTCTAGAGTGCATCGCAAGGACGGCATGGCGCCGGCCTGAGCCTCCCCCAACTACCCGAGTTCGTCATGGTCACCTCCAAGGTTTTGCGTCCGCACGCCATCGCCCAGGCCACCGCCCTGCTTCTGCTGTCCACCGTTGCCACCGTCCATGCGCAGGAGGGCAGCAGCAGCCAGACGCTGGAGCGGGTCGAGATCACCGGTTCCAGCATCAAGCGGCTGGAAGGCGAAACCGCGCTGCCGGTGCAGACCGTGCGGCGGGAAGACATTGCCAAGACCGGCGCCACCACCGCAGCCGAGCTGATGCGCAACATCAGCGGCAATGCGGCCGGCCTGACCGACGGCGCCAGCATCAGTGACAACAACGGCGGTCAGCGCGGCTTCAACGGCGCCAACCTGCGCGGCATCGGCGTCTCCAGTACGCTGGTGCTGCTCAACGGGCGGCGCCTGGCCAACTTCGCATCGCCCGGAGACAGCGCTGGTGTTGATCTGAACAACATTCCGGCCGGTGCCATCGAGCGCGTGGAGATTCTCAAGGACGGTGCGTCCGCCATTTACGGCACCGATGCCATCGGCGGTGTCATCAACTTCATCACCCGCAAGGACTACCGCGGTGTCGATCTGAATGTGTATGCCGCCGGCACCGAGGAAGGCGGCGCGGGCAAACGTGCCGCGTCGGTGTCGGGTGGTTATGGCGACCTGGCGGCCTCCGGCTTCAATGTGTTTGGCGTGCTGGATGTGCAAAAGCTCGACGCGCTGCGCTCCACCCAGCGCGAGTTCTTGCGCGAGCGGCCGCTGTCCGAGCTGCTGCCCTACTACATGTCCACCCGGCCCTATCCGGCCAACCTGCGGCTGTCCGGGTCCGCGTCCACCCGCGCCGCCCAGTTGGCGGCGATCAATGCAGCGGGCTACGCCATCAGCGGTCAGCCTTTCACCGACCGCAACATCAACCTGTTCGCGCCCGATTGCAATCCGCCGGCCAGCGTCTTCACACCGGGCACCCAGACCTGCGGCTATGACTACATGGCCGACACCGAGATCTATCCGGACGCCAGCAAGACCAGCTTCCTCGGCCGCGGCGTGCTCAAGATCAACGACCGCAGCCAGGCCTTCCTGGAAGTGCTGCGCAGCCGGGCCGAGACGACCTATGTGCTGTCGCCCAATCCGACGAATTTCACCGGGGTCAGCGTGGCGGCGCTCAACCGCAATCTGCCGCGCGCCATCAACTACTCCGGCACGGTGGACGTGCGCATGCGAGCCAGCGAGCTGGGCAACCGCTCCAATGAAGTCACCAGTGATGCCGAGCGCTATGTGGCCGGTGTGACCGGCACCTTCGCCAACGACTGGGACTATTCACTGGCCGCCAGCTACGCAAAGAACAAGTCGCAGGACAAGTACGTCAACGGCTACTTCCTCTTCGACAAGCTCGATGCCGCCGTGAAGTCGGGCGATGTGAATCCCTTCGGCCCGTCCTCCGACGCTGGCAAGGCCGTGATCAACAGCATCCGGGTCAATGACGTAGCCCGCAAATCCAGCGGCACCACCCAGGGGGTGGATGCCAAGCTCACCGGCTCACTGATGGAGCTGGCCGGCGGACCGCTGGGCATGGCGGTCGGCGCCGAGCTGCGGCGCGAGACGCAGGACTTCACCCCGTCGGCGCTGCTCGTGTCCAACAACATCGGCGGCGACCGGGACAGCTCGCTCGCCCCGGGGGAAGCGGACGCGTCGCTCAAGGCCACCAGCAACCGCCGCAACATCGCCTCCGCCTATACCGAGCTGAGCGCACCGCTGCTCAAGACGCTGGAGGTGCAGGCCGCCCTGCGCTTCGACCACTACCAGGGCGTGGGCAACACCACCAATCCCAAGCTGGGCCTGCGCTACCAGCCCAGCCGCCAGCTGCTGCTGCGCGCCTCGGCGGGGACTGGCTTCCGTGCGCCGTCCTTCAGCGAGCTCTATCGCCCCACCAGCTACGGCTCCAGCCCGGCCTTCCTGTATGACCCGGTGCTGGACACCTTCGACCAGTGGGCCACCCGCAAGGAGTCCAATCCCAACCTGAAGCCGGAGCGTTCGCAGCAGTTCTCTGCGGGCGTGGTGTTCGAGCCCGCGCGCGACATGAGCGTCAGCCTCGACTACTGGCTGATCAAGAAGCGCGACGTCATCAGCGACCTGAACGGCAAGACGATTCTGGAGAACCCGACCCGTTATGCGGCCTACATCGAACGCGACGCCTTCGACGAGCCCACCATCATCCTGCGCAAGGAGAACCAGGGGCGGCTGAAGACCTCCGGCCTGGACCTGGAAGCCACTGTGCGCAGCAGCGCCACCGCCTGGGGCCGCTTCGGCCTGAACCTGAGCGGCACCTACGTGCTGGACTACAAGCGCCAGTTCGGACCGCTGGAGCCGTATGTGAGCAACCTGGGCCGCTTCCTGAATGACCAGGTCATCCAGCGCTGGCGCCATCGGGCGTCGCTGGACTGGGAATATGGGGACGTGAACCTCACCCTGGGCAACACTTTCTACAGCGGCTACCAGGACGACAGCTATCTGCCCGACACGGCGCCGCGCCGGGTCAAGGCCTACTCGCTCTGGGACATGTCCGGCGCCTGGCGCATCAACCGCATGCTCCGCGTGCGGGCCGGCATCCAGAACCTGGCCAACACCGCGCCGCCGTTCTCCAACCAGAGCTACTACTTCCTCTCCACCTATGACCCCACCTACACCGACCCGCGCGGCCGGACCTTCTACGCCAGCGTGAACCTGTCGTTCAAGTAAAGCGTACGGCCGGGGCGGACGGCGGGTGATCCAAGACGGGTGGGCCGTCCGTACAAGCAGCAGTTCCATCACCTTCCCGCAGGCGGCGGGGGCCTCCCCATGCGGGAGGTGCCCGCGGTCGGCCGCTGCTGCCCATGTCCTTCCTGCCTCGTTCTGCCCGTCAGTCGGCCACGGCTGCTGACACCCTCACCCGATCCGCTGCGGCTGTCCCTGGTACCGCTTCCCATGTCCCAGGAGCCGGGCTCGCCCGCCTGTATTCGATGGCGATGCTGGCCTGCCTGTCCGGCGCGCTCATGGTGCTGGCGGCGGGCCCGGCGCGCGCCGAGGACGCCCCGCTGCCCACGGTCAACGCGGTGGACCTGGCGCGGTATGCCGGCAGCTGGTATGAGATCTCCAAGCTGCCCAATCGCTTCCAGAAGCAATGTGTGGCGGACACCCAGGCCGAATACCGGCTGGACGGCGACATCGTGCGCGTCATCAATCGCTGCCGCACCTCAACCGGCGAGTTGGACGACATCAAGGGGCGCGCCAAGGTCGTGCCGGGCAGCGGCAATGCCAAGCTCAAGGTGACCTTCTTCTGGCCCTTCTATGGGGACTATTGGGTGCTGGCGCTGGACCCGGACTATCGCGAGGTGCTGGTGGGGGCGCCGGACCGCAAGTACGCCTGGATCCTGTCGCGCACGCCGACCCTGCCGCAGGAGCGTGTTGATGCGCTGCTGCAACGCGCGCAGGCGCTGGGGTTTGACGCGGCAGCCTTCGTGCCCACGCCGCAGACGCAGCCGCTACCTGCCGTGGCGCCGGGTGGGGCTGCGCCCGCCAGCGGCCCGTCGGCACAGCGGAGCACGTCTGCGCAGCCGGCCGCGATGACGACGGCGGCGCTGACACCGCGGCCCTTCTCTTCCGCTCGCTGAGCGACGCGCCATGAGCCGCCGCCAGGGCGAATCCAGCGGATTCCGCGGGAACAAATCCTTCCTGCCCTCCAAGCCCTGTGTGGCCTGTGGCCGCGCCATGACCTGGCGCAAGGCCTGGGCCCGCAACTGGGACGAGGTGAAATTCTGTTCGGACGCCTGCCGCAAACGCGGCGCTGCTGGGGGACCCGCTCGATGACCACTCCCCGCCCCGTGCGCACCCTGGTGATCGTGCTGGGAGACCAGCTCGACGCCGAGTCCAGCGCCTTCGACGGATTCGACGCCACCACCGACCGCGTCTGGATGGCGGAGGTGCGGGAGGAATCGACCCATGTGTGGTCCAGCCGCATCCGCATTGCGCTGTTCCTGTCGGCCATGCGGCACTTTGCCAATGAGATGGTGGGCCTGGGACGTCCGCTGAATTACGTCACGCTGGACGATCCGTCCAACACCGGCAGCCTCGCGAGTGAGCTCGCACGCGCCGTGCAACGCTGTCAGCCCCAGCAGCTGGTGATGGCCGCACCCGGCGACTGGCGCGTGCTGCAGTCGCTGCGGGCCGCCGCCAGCGAGGCCGGCCTGACTTTGGAGGTGCGGGACGACCGCCACTTCTTCTGCACGGTGCGGGAATTCGCCGCCTTCGCCAAGGAGCGCAAGGGCCTGCGCATGGAGACCTTCTACCGGATGATGCGCAAGCAGCACCGGGTGCTGATGAACGGCGATGAACCGGCCGGCGACCGTTGGAACTTCGATGCCGAGAACCAGCAGGCGTTCGGCCCGGAAGGCCCGGGCTTCGTGCCGGAGCGGGTGGGATTCCCACCGGACGCCATCACGCTGGGGGTCATGGAACTGGTGGACCGCACATTCGCGGATCACCCCGGTTCACTGGACGCCTTTGACTGGCCCGTCACCCGGGCCCAGGCGCAGGAGGCGCTGACCCGCTTCATCCAGGAGCGGCTGTGCGACTTCGGCCAGTGGCAGGACGCCATGTGGCCGGACACACCGTGGCTCTGGCATGCGCATCTCTCAGCCGCCCTGAACTTGAAGCTGATCAGCCCGAAGGAAGTGGTGGCGCAGGCGGAGCAGGCTTGGCGCGACGGCCAGGCGCCGCTGTCCAGCGTCGAAGGCTTCATCCGCCAGGTGCTGGGCTGGCGCGAATATGTGCGCGGCGTTTACTGGATCCGCATGCCCGAGCTGGCGCAGGCCAATGCGCTGGATGCGCAAGAGCCGCTACCCGCCTTCTACTGGACCGGCGACACCGAACTGCGCTGCCTGGCCGATGCGCTCAAGCAGACGCTGCAATTGGGCTACGCCCATCACATCCAGCGGCTGATGATCACCGGGCTGTATGCGCTGCTACTGGGCGTGCGGCCCAGCGACGTGCATGAGTGGTATCTCTCGGTCTATGTGGATGCGGTGGAGTGGGTGGAGATGCCCAACACGCTCAGCATGAGCCAGTTTGCCGACGGCGGCGCCATCACCAGCAAACCCTACATCGCCAGCGGCAAGTACATCGAACGGATGAGCAGCGGCAAATACTGTGCCGACTGTGCCTATCGCCCGGACCAGCGTGTGGGTCCGCAAGCCTGCCCCTACACCACGCTGTACTGGGACTTCCTGATCCGTCACCGTTCGAAGTTTGCACGCCATCCGCGACTGGGCGCACAGGTCAGAAACCTGGACCGACTCTCGAATGAAGAGGTTTTGGCGATCAGCGAGCAGGCCCAGGCCCATCGGGACCGATGGCGCGTTCAGCCCGTGTTCATCGAGGATGTGTGGCATCGCACCTAGCGTAACAGTCTCAAAAATTCTTGATCCAGCGTGAAGAAGTGCCCGTATGAAGCCAGCGATCCGGCGCCCGGATGAGCAGCGCCGGTCCTACCCCTTCAATACAGGAGACTCGAACATGATGCGCTTCTTCAAATGGTTCCTCGGAGCCGCGGCGGTTTCGATGATGCTGACGGCCTGCGGCGGCGACGACGACACGCCCCCCCCCACCATCGCCCAGGCGGCGCAGGACCGCGGCTTCACCGCCCTGGTGGCGGCAGCGAACAAGGCGGGGCTGGCTTCGACGCTGGCGGACAGCACCGTGTCGCTGACCGTGTTCGCACCGACCAATGACGCCTTCACCAAGCTGGCCACGCAACTGGGCTTCTCCAGCGCGGATGCCATGGTCACGGCCCTGCCCGCTTCCACGCTGGCGAGCATCCTGCAGTACCACGTGCTGGGCAGCCGCAAGCTGGCGGCCGACCTGACCGCGGGCGGCACGACGCAGGCCACGCTCTACAAGCTCAACGGCAACACGGTGTCGCTGACGCTGAACTTCACCGGTGGCGTGAACATCCAGGACGGCGCCCTGACCACCGCCAAGGTCACGACGGCGGACGTGGCAGCCAGCAATGGGGTGATCCATGTCGTGGACAAGGTGCTGGTGCCCCCGGGCCTGCTCAACATCGTGCAGATGGCCCAGGTCAACCCCAGCTTCACCACGCTGGTGAGCGCTGTGGTGCAGGCCAACCTGCAAGGCACGCTGAGCGGCGCCGGTCCCTTCACCGTGTTCGCACCGACCAATGACGCGTTTGCCGCCATTGCCTCGACGGTGAGCGGCCTGAACACCCAGCAGCTGACCAGTGTGCTGACCTATCACGTGCTGCCGAGCCAGGTGCTGGCCGCCAACATTCCGTTCGGCACTCCGGTGACCACGGTGCAGGGCCAGAGCATCACCATCAACGCCGGCACGCCGCCGACCATCACCGACTCCACGAACACCCGTGCCAAGATCGTGGCGACCGACGTGCTGGCCAGCAATGGCGTGATCCATGTGGTGGACAAGGTGCTGATCCCCAATTCGCTGTAAGACGCGAAGCGGCGTTCGGAGACGGACGCCGCGGGGAAGGCAAGAATGGCGGTGAGTCTTCGGGCTCACCGCCTTGTTTTTGGAATCAACGCGCCTTTGAGCGCCAACGCACCATGGCCCAACGTCCTGCTGTGAACAAGATCATCAGAGGTCTTGTCGAGTTCTGCCTGTTCCAGGGTGCCTGGTTCGCCTGCATTCTCGGGGCGGCGCATGGGCAGGTGGGATGGGGCGTGCTGGCGGTGCTGGCCTGGGTGGCCATCAGCTGGGCGCTGAGTGACCAGCGCTGGGTGGATGTGGTGCTGGCGCTGCAGGCGGTGTTGATGGGCGTGGTGTGGGACACCTGGATGCTGCGGGCCGGCTGGGTGGAGTACGCGTCGCCTGGGCCGCTGGCGATGTGGGCGCCGGTGTGGATTCTGGCGCTGTGGGCCTTGTTTGCGACGCTGGTGCGTGGGCCGCTGTCGTGGCTGCATGGGCGGCCGGTGCTGGCGGCGGTGATGGGCGGCATCGGCGGGCCGATGTCGTATCTGGCTGCGGTGCGGCTGGGGGCGGGGAAGTTTCCGGACACGACGCAGTCGATGATCGTGCTGGCGGTGGGCTGGGCGGTGATGACGCCGATGTTGACGGAGATGGCGAGGTGGTTGCCGACGAAGGGGCGCAGCGTCAAGCCGGTGGCAAGCGCCTGAGATGGATGAGGCCGATGAGGCATGTGAGGCACATGGGGCACATGAAGCGCGCGAATGCCTAGAAGAGCGACTGCTGCCCCGCCTCCACCGCCGGCGCCCTGAACTGGCTGAAATCCAGCTCATGCCGCTGCCGTCCCAATCCAAAGCGCTCACACGCCTTGCGCATGCGCTGATGCATCAGCTCCGCCCAGATGCCCTCGCCCTTCATGCGAGTGCCAAAGCGCGCATCGTTGTCCTTGCCGCCGCGCATGTCCCGCAGCCGCGCCATGATGCGCGCCGCCTTGGCCGGCTGATGCAGTTGCAGCCAGTCCTGGAACAGCGGATTCACTTCCCAGGGCAGTCGCAGCGGAATGCTGAACGCGCGCTGGGCACCGGCCTCGGCCGCCGCTTCCAGAATGCGCTCCAGCTCCGGTTCATTGAGGAACGGGATCAGCGGCGACACACTCACCCCCACGGGAACCCCGGCCTCTGACAGCGCACGAATCGTCTGCAGCCGTCGATGCGGTGCCGCCGCTCTGGGCTCCAGCGTGCGGGCCAGTTCGGAGTCCAGCGTCGTCACCGACACATAGACCGACACCTGATTGCGCTGAGCCATCGGCGCGAGCAGGTCCAGGTCCCGTTCCACGCCGCTGGACTTGGTCACCAGCGAAAACGGATGCTGCGCCTCCGCCAGCACTTCAATGATCTGCCGCGTCAGGCCCAGCTTGCGCTCCACCGGCTGGTAGGCATCGGTCGCCGTGCCGATGCACAGATAGGACGGCCGATAGCTGGGCGAGGCCAGCGTCTCCCGCAGCCGCTGCGCCGCATTCACCTTGGCCACCAGGCGCGTCTCGAAGTCCAGGCCCGGGGACAGGTTCAGATAGCTGTGGGTGGGGCGGGCGAAGCAGTAGATGCAGCCATGCTCGCAGCCGCGATAGGGGTTGATGGAGTAATCAAAGCCGATGTCCGGAGACTGGTTGGAGCTGAGGATCTTCTTCGCATGCTCTTCCATCACCTCCGTGCGCGGCGGCAGGTGTTCTTCCCGGGCTTCCTGGTCCAGCGTGCCCCAGCCGTCGTCGAACTGATCCCGCTCGCTGCGCTCGAAGCGGTGAGCGATGGCCCAGGCGCTGCCCCGCCCTTTGAGGGCATCAGGCCGGATGTACAGCTCCGGGGCGGCGATCTGGGTGGGGCTCGACATACTGTTAATCTATCCAGTATTTGGGCAGATTTCCAGCCCCCCCTGTTCCGCTAAGGACTTTGCGGCGTGACGCGTAACCCGTAACCCGTAACCCGTAACCCGTAACCCGTAACCCGTAACGCGTGCCGGGCAGACATCGCCCGGCACGGTCAGCCGTGGGCGCGCGTCGGGCCTGCTAGGGCCGCGCCTGCAGCAATTCCACCTGCCGCGAAGCCAGCAAGGGCACGATCTGGCCAAGGACGAGATCCTGGAAGTGGGCGCTGGCCCGATGCGCCTCGATGGCTGCGCTGCTTCCGTAACGCTCCAGCAGCAGGATCTCGTCCGGCCGCACCATGCTGCGAAAGGCTTCATAACCGACGCAGCCCGGCTCCGCGAGCGACTGCTGGCGCAGCCCCTCAACCAGCGCCAGCACCTCGTCCACACGGCCCGGCAGCACCTGCCAGCGCGCCACGACGGTCACGGTCGGGTCTGCTGCGGCCATCACTGAGCCTCCTTGAGCGCAGCAACGATGGCTTCCGCCAGCGCCGCACCTGAGCCCGGGTTCTGACCGGTCAACAGCCGCCCATCAACCACCACATTGGCCTGCCACACATCGCCGGCGGAATACTCGGCGCCTTCTTCGCGCAGCGCGTCTTCCAGAAGGAAGGGCACGTCCGCCTTGGCATACCCCTCTTCTTCAGCATTGGAGAAGGCGGTCAGCTTGCGGCCCTTGACCAGCGGCGTGCCATCTTCGAGCTTGACGCCCAGGAAAGCGGCGGGGCCATGGCAGACCGCGGCGACGAGCTTGCCGCCGTCCCAGGCGCGCTGCACGGCTTGCTGCACCTCGGGGTTGCGTGCGATGTCCACCATGGGGCCGAGACCGCCGGGGAAGAAGATGGCGTCGTAATCGAGCACGTCCACCTCGGAGAGCTTGCGGCTGCGGGCCATGCGGCGGACGGCCACGCCGTCGCGGAATGCGCGTTGAGAGGGGTCGCTGTCGTCGTAACCGTCGAATGGCGGATTGCCGCCCAGCGGCGACGCGTATTCAACGGCAATCCCGGCCGCATCCAACACTTCAAAAGGATGGGCGACTTCGGGATAGAAGTAGCCGGTGGCACGCTTGTTGGGGCCGATCTCGGCTGCGTTTGTCAAAACAAACAGGACATGCTTGACGCTCATGATCTTCTCCTTGGGTTGAGGACCGGGCCGCTTGGCTCGTTGCGCTTTGCGCTTTGCATTCAGCGCTGCGGTGAGATGAACTGTAGGCATCACGCCGCTCATCGAGTAGCCCTCCCGGGCTTGACGCATTGACTCACGCGTTAAGACAATGAACGCATGGAACCCAGCACCCCGATCCTTGACGAACTCCGCGGCATGGCCATCTTTGCCACCGTGGTGCGCACGGGCAGCTTCGCCGCTGCGGCCCGCGCCCTGGGCCTGACCCGCGCGGTGGTCAGCCATCACATCCGCGCGCTGGAGACCCGGCTTGGCCTTCCTCTGGCCCAACGAAGCACGCGCAGCTTCAGCCTGACCCCGGCCGGTCAGGCCTTTCGCGTGCACTGCGAGCGGCTGCTGGATGAAGCGGTGGATGGCATTCGCAGCATGGAATTGCTGCGCGCCGAGCCGCGCGGAGAGGTGAGACTGACCTGCTCCCATCACTTCGGCACCAAGCGCATCCTCCCGGCGCTGGTGGCCTTCCGGCGCCGCTATCCGGCGGTGCGTCTGCATGTGGCGATGTCGGACAGCAACCTGGACATCGTGCAGCAAGGCTTTGAGCTGGCCGTGCGCGCAGGTCCGCTGGAAGACTCCTCGCTGGTCGCCCGGCCGCTCTTGCGTGAGGCGACCATGCTCTGCGCTTCGCCCGCCTATCTGCGCCGTCATGCAGCGCCAGCGTCGGTCGCGGACCTGGAGCAGCATCGCTGGGTGGTCTATCCACCGAGTCAGCGCGTCACCCGGGTCCGCGCCGACGGCAAGGAGGTGGAGATCAAGGTGCAGGGCGATGTGGTGACGGACAGCGCCGCTTCGCGCCTGGCGTTTGTGCTGGCCGGTGACGGCATTGCCAGGCTGCCCGCCTACGACGCCGCGGCGCTGCTGGCCTCCGGCGATCTGGTGCAGGTGCTCCCCGAATTGAGCACGGCACCGCTGGAGATTTTTCTGGTCCATTCCAAGCGGATTGGACCCAGCGCCAAGTTGCTGCGCGATTTCCTGCTGGAGACGGCGCGGGAGGACAAGTGGTAGGGCCAGGAAGTGCGGACCCAGCTCGCCCAGGCTGTTCATTCATCCAGTTTTCTGCATGAACTCGAGAGCTTCGGGGTGCGGTCGCGGCCATCGTCGGCGCGCGGCTTGTGGGGCGACACAACAGCACCCCGTTGCAATTTCACGCACCGCCCGGTTACGCAGGGTTTTAGAGGACGTCCCCGATAGCCGTACGCAGGCCGCCCCGCTACATTGCCTTCGCTTACGGCGTAAGCCGGTGACCGCTGTCAACGGTCATTCAACAAGAACGGTCGCTGTCGTTTCGGGAGAGGTGGGGATGAGTCTGGTGCAAACATGGATCGCCGCCGTTGGCGTCGTGGCCGGCGTGAGTGCCGGTGTGGCCGGTGCCAGCTGGCTTTGGGGCCGAAAGTTCAGTGACTTGCAGCGTCACTGCGACCACCTTGCCGCCTCCCGCAACCTGCTGGACCAGCAGAACACCCAGGCCCGCCGTCAGGTGGAGCAGTTGCAGACTGAATTGGCCGAACTGCGCCTGTTTGCTGAACGCGCCCGGCGCAAGCTGGCGCAACTGGCCGAACAGCCCACTGCCCAGCCCGCTGTGCAGACACCCCCGCCGCCGGCCGCTCCGCCGCGTGCCAGCGCGCAGGAAGTGGCCCAGATGCTGCATCGCAATGACCAGCGCCGCGAGCCCGCCCTGGCCCGGGCGGATCAGGACGACGCCGGTTTTGAGCCGACGCAGGTCGATCCCCCCGACCCGCTGTGACCTCAGGCCGCGCTGACGGCCGGCAGCACCGTGCCCACGCACGGCCCGAACCCGATCCGGCGCCGCCCCGGTGCCTCGCAAAAGCCCACCAGCGCCACGCTGTCGCCGTCCTGAAGGAAGGTGCGTTGCTCGCCGCTAGGCAGGGTCAGCGCCTGCTTGCCGCCCTGCGTCAGCTCCAGCAGCGATCCGCCCTGGTCCGCCGCCGGCCCGGACTGGGTGCCTGACCCCAGCAGATCCCCCGGCTGCAGATTGCAGCCGTTGCTGGCGTGGTGCGTCAGCATCTGGGCGAAGGTCCAGTAGCTGTCCGCAAAATCCGACCGCATCAGCCGATGCGGCGGCGTCTGGGCCGCACGCATCGCAGCGGTCTGCAAATGCACTTCCAGCTGAATGCTGATCGCCCCCTGCGCCTGGTTGGTCGGCCCTTGCAGATACGGCAGCGGCTGCACGTCGTCGGCGCTTCGGGCGAAGGCACGGCGGAACGGCGCCAGCGCTTCCATGGTGACCACCCAGGGGGACACGGTGGTGGCGAAGCTCTTGGCCAGGAAAGGCCCGAGCGGCTGGTACTCCCAGGCCTGAACATCCCGTGCGGACCAGTCGTTCAGCAGCACCAGGCCAAACAGATGGTCCTCCGCCTGCTCCAGCGCCACCGGCTCCCCTTGGGCATTGCCCTGGCCGACCAGGGCACCGACTTCCAGCTCATAGTCCAGCCGCTTGCTGGGACCGAAGCTGGGCAGCTCCGCATCCGGCGCCTTGCTCTGCCCCAGTGGGCGGCGGAATTCCTGCCCACTCACGCCGATGGACGACGCGCGCCCGTGATAACCGATGGGCACCCACTTGTAGTTGGGCAGCAGCGGCTGGTCCGGACGGAACAGCTTGCCCACCGCGGTGGCGTGATGGATGCCGGCATAGAAGTCGGTGTAGTCGCCAATGCGGCAAGGCAGCGTGAAGGCCAGGGCCGACTGCGGCACCAGCGCGGCCGACAGCTTGCCCGGCCACTCGGCGTCGGCCCGCTCGTCCAGCACGGCCACCAGCGCATGGCGGCACTCGCGCCGCAGCGCCGGGCCGGCCGCCATCAGCGGATTCAGGCCCTGCCCTTCGCAGGCCCGCAGGACGGCTGCCAGTTCGTCGGAAAACACCCCCAGATCCGCTGCGGCGATCAGGTCCAGCGCTTCGGCCCCGATGGCGGTGAAGGGCCGGAAGGCCCCGCTGCCGCTGGCCAGCCGCGCCATGGCCAGCGGCAGGTTCTGCAGCGGAAAGTCGGTGTCCGCCTCGTTGGCGCCAGACACCCAGCTGCGCAGCGCCGGGTCGTGGGTGGTGTCGATGGAAAGGGAACTCAGCGAAGTCATCATCAGCCTTTGAATTGATCCTGGAGGCCTGCCCAGCAGGCGGCATAGTGGGTGTCCAGCGCCCCGCCTTGCATGGCGTAGCGGCTGGGGCGCATGCGCCAGCGGCTCTCGAACATGAAGGCCAGCGTATGGTCGAGCTTTTGCGGCGTCAGCGTGCGGGTACTGGCGGCGCTGAAGGCATCGGTATCCGGGCCATGCGGCACATGGCTGTTGTGCAGGCTGGCACCGCCCGGCCGGAAGCCTTCCGGCTTGGCATCGTACTGGCCGTGGATCAGGCCCATGAACTCGCTCATCACGTTGCGGTGATACCAGGGCGGACGGAAGGTGTCCTCCTGCACCAGCCAGCGCGGCGGGAAGATGACGAAGTCGCAGTTGGCAGTGCCCGGGGTGTCGCTGGGCGAGGTCAGCACGGTGAAGATCGACGGGTCCGGATGGTCGAAGCTGATCGAGCCGATGGTCATGAAGTTCGCAGTGTCGTACTTCACCGGCGTGAGGTTGCCGTGCCAGGCCACCACGTTGAAGGGCGTCACCGCCTGCTGGTTGTGCCAGAACTCGCCGCCGAGCTTGCGGATCACTTCATACGGCTGCTGCGGCTCGTGAGCCGCGACCGGGGCGAGGAAGTCGCGCGGATTGGCCAGTCCGTTGCTGCCGATGGGGCCCAGCTCCGGCAGGCGGAACGGGGCGCCGTAGTTTTCGCAGATGTAGCCGCGGGCCTGCGCTTCATGCAGCTCGACGCGGAAGGTGACGCCGCGTGGGATCAGCGCGATCTCACCGGGCTTCACGTCCAGCAGGCCCATCTCGGTGACCAGACGCAGGCCGCCTTGCTGCGGCACGATCAGCATCTCACCGTCGGCATTCATCAGTGCGCGCTGCTGCATGGAGCGGTTGCACAGGTAGACGAGCGCAGCCATGCCGGTCTGTGCGTCCGGGTCGCCGTTGGCCACCAGGGTGCGGATGCCTTCGACGAAGTCCCAGCGCTCATCGCCCTGCGGCAGCGGGAATGGATGCCAGCGCAGCGGATCCGGCGGCACGGAGACGCCGCCTGCAGCGCCGCTGGTCCACAGCGGCGCGTCGAACGGCTTGAAGGGGCTGGTGACCACCGACGGCTGGCGGCGGTAGAGCCAGGTACGGCGGTTCTCCACACGCGGCGCGGTGAAGGCGGAGCCGGACAGCAGCTCCGGGTACAGGTCCATGGGCGCGCGCTGCGGGCTGTTGCGTCCCTTGGGCAGTGCGCCGGGGACGGCCTCGGTTTCGAATTGGTTGGCGAAACCGGTTTGGTAGCGCAGGGATGAAGCTGCGGCGCTGTCGGGGGCGCTGTCTGGGGCACTCAAGCGGTCGGTGGTGTGGGGAGCATTCATGGCGTTCCCTGAGGTGAAGTCGTGGGGTGAGTGGGGGCAGCGCAAGCGGCGATGCTGGCGTTGGCGTTGGCGTTGGCGTTGGCGTTGGCGTTGGTGCTGGCGGTGGTGGTGGCTGAGCCCGTGGCTGTCGCTGTGCCGTCGGCGTTGGTGCAGGCGCTTTCGCTGTCTGCTGCATCGACACGGCTCGCTCCCGCTGCAACCAGCGCGGCCTGGAGCACATCCTGGCGGCCGATGTGGTTGGCCAGCAGCAGGACCAGCCGCGCATTGAATGCGTGGCTGTCCGCCTCGCTCAGGTCTTGATGGGCCATGAGCAAGGCTTCGTAGAAATCGTCTGGCGCATCCAGATGAGGCGCGGTGATCAGTGGCATGCCAGCTCCTCGGCCACAGGGGCGGCCTGAAGCGCCGCCGTGGCGCGCAGGACGGCCTGGCGCAGCAGGGTCGGTTGCAAGCGGCGCCAGCGTGCACACAGGTGCTGGTCGGGCCGCAGCAGCAGCACAGTGCCCGCACGCGCGTCGCAGCGCGTCTGGGCAAGGCCCTGTTTGTCGTGCAAATGGTGGACCGTCAGACCGCGCGGTGGGGTCAAGGTCAGTGGCTGCGCGATGGGTGAGGTCGCTTGCGGCAGCAGCAGCAGGACGCTCGGTGCCGGCAGGCCGTCAAACGCGTCGGCGATGTGCGAAAGCAGCTCATGAACGTCCGAGCCACGCCGGTCCATGTCCAGGAACAGCAGGACACTGAAGCGGCCCGGCACCAGGTGGCTCAACAGCCAACATGAGGGTTCCGAGGCGACGGCCGGTGGCTGAGCGGCATGCGTCTGGGCACCGGCGTCTGTGGCGGCAGTTGCAGTGACGATTGCGGCAGTTGCCGCGGTTGTCGCGATTGCGGCTCGGGTTGCGGCGGGAACTCCGGCTGCGTCGGTTGTGGCTTCGTCTGCGTCAGTTGCAGTTGCGGCGGTTGTGACTACCGCTGCTGGTGTCGCAGCTGCGCTCGCCCTCGCTGCCGCCGCGTCTGCAGACTCATCTCCTCGGTGCCACGGCACCCTCGCGACCGGCGCATCCACCATAGGCGCACCGAGCGCAAGTGCCCCGCCGAAGGCCTCCGCATCCCCCGTATTCAGCGAGGACTCCGACAACGTCGTAGGCAAGGACAGCCGACCGCTGTTCACCAGCTTGCGCGCGAATCCGAAGTCCCTCGCAAGGTCCAGCACCGCGGTGCGGAACAGTCGGCTCGCAGCTGACTTCGGCGTGATGAAGTCGGTGGACCGCGTGGAATGTCGAATGTTGTCGTCCGCCGCGAATTCCCGCTCACGCGCATAGGTCTCCAGCAGCGCCTCAGGCGCCCGCCCATGAATCACCCAGGCCAGTTTCCAGGCCAGGTTGTCCGCATCCTGGATGCCGGAGTTGGCGCCCCGCGCGCCAAAAGGCGACACGCCGTGCGCGGCATCGCCGGCGAACAGCACACGCCCATGGCGCAAGCGCTCCATCCGCATGCAGGCGAAGGTGTAGACCGAGGCCCACACCAGCTCCATCTCCGGAATCTCGCCGCTGCCACCGGCCGCTCGCGAGGCCTGCGCCATCAGCGCCCGCACGCGCGGCAGGATGTTGTCGGGTCGTTTTTCCTGCTCGGGGTCGGCGTCCCAGCCCAGCTGAAAGTCGATGCGCCAGATGCCGTCCGGCTGCCGATGCAGCAGCACGCTCTGCCCCGGATGGAACGGCGGATCAAACCAGAACCATCGCTCGGCGGGGAACGGCGCCTTCATGCGCACATCGGCGATCAGGAAACGGTCCCGGAAGCTGCGGCCGTGGGTGTCCAGGCCCAGCATGCCGCGCATTGGGGAGCGCGAGCCGTCGCAGGCCACGACATGGTCGGCATCCAGCCCGTAGTCCCCCTCCGGGGTCCGGACGGTCAAGCGGGCATGGGTCGGATGCTGCGTCACCCCCACCACCGCATGGTGCCAACGCAGATCCAGCAGCGGCAGTTGCTCCGCGCGCGCCACCAGATGGGCTTCCAGATCATGCTGGGACAGATTGATGAAGGCCGGGCGACGATGCCCCGTCTCCGGCAGCAGGTCGAACTGGTAGACCTGCCGGTCCCCGAAGAACACTCGCCCCACATGCCACGACACGCCCTGCGCCACCATCGGTGCGGCGCAACCGAGCCGGTCGAAGATGTCCAGCGTGCGCTTGGCAAAACACAGCGCCCGCGAGCCGACGGACAGCCGACCATCGTTGTTGAGCAGCACCACGGGCACCTGCTGAAGCGCCAGGTCGATGGCCAGCGACAGACCCACCGGCCCCGCCCCCACCACGACCACGGGATGACGCACGGGCGCAGCCGCATCCTGGTCGGGATGGCGCCGATAGTCGAAGTCAGCCGCCGTGGCGGCGGCCGTGCTCGGTGTTGTCATGCCTGTCTCCTCGTGACGCGTCGGCCGGATGTCGTGGACGGTGTGCCCATCGAGGTTCTGGGGGCATCCGGGACGCGGGGTCCACCTGCGCCGCGTCAGCCTTCCAGGGCCTTCCACATCTCGATGTCGCGCTGCGCGGTCCAGATGCGGGGGTGCGGATGGGCGGTCACTTCGTCATAACAGCGGGTGACGTCGAACGGCATGCAGTGGTCGAAGATGACCCAGTGGCCGTACTTCGCCTTCATCGAGGCATAGGTGTCCCGATAGACGGCGGTGAGGTCCTTGCCTGCGGCCACGCCAGCCTTCACCGCCGCATGCAGGTCGGCAATGAAGGCGCGGGTGCCGGCCAGGCCCTGGGCGACCGCATGGGGGGTGGTCAGGGCAGCGCCTCGGCCCGGAACCAGGGCCACCGGGTCCAGGGCCGCCAGGCGGTCCAGGGTCTGCGGCCAATCGGCGAAGTAGGCGTCGCCGGCATAGGGCGTGGCATCGAACTCCACCAGGTCACCGCTGAAGAGGATCTTCTGCTGCGGCAGCCAGGCCACCGTGTCGCCCTTGGTGTGGCCACGGCCCAGTTGCAGCAGTTGCACCTCCAGCGTCCCCAGCCACACGCTCATCGCGCCCTGGAAGGTGATGGTGGGCCAGGTCAGGCCGGCAGGCACCGATTCAACATTGCGGAACAGGCGCGGAAAGCGGCCGATCTCGCTGGCCTTGTCCTGCTCGCCGCGTTCGACGATGAGGTCGTAGGTGTCCCGGCTGGCGATGATGTGGCGCGGCTGGTAGGCCGTGGCGCCCAGCACCCGGACCGCGTGGTAGTGGCTCAGCACGACGTAGTCGATGGGTTTGTCCGTGACCTCGCGGATGCGGCGGATGACGTCCTGCGCCATGGCAGGCGTGGCCTGCGTGTCGATGACCATCACCGACTCGTCGCCAATGATCACCCCGGTGTTGGGGTCGCCTTCCGCGGTGTAGGCGTAGGCGTTGTCACTGAGCTTGACGAAGGAGACCCGCTTTTCTTCCAGGTCGGCGTGGCTGGCGAACTGCTTGCTCATCAAGTGTCTCCATTCATCCAAAGAAAACGCATTACATATTGGCGAATATAGCCGACGGCGCTGAATTTATTCAACAATGCTGAATGTGGGGGCTGCAGCCGAGCCAGCACCAACGAGAAGCAGCCAATAGCACCATGAGCATTGAAGACCCGTCGGAAGAGCGAGTAGAGGAGCGCGGAGAAGAGCGCGTGGAAGAGCGCGGAGATGACCGCCGCGGCATCCAGAGCATCGAGGTGGGCGGTCGGCTGCTGAAGGCCGCTGCAGCGCAAGGCCATCCGCTGCCGCTCAAGACGCTGTCGCAGGCGGCCGGCATGAGCGCAGCCAAGGCCCATCCGTATCTGGTGAGCTTCTGCAAGCTCGGGCTGATGAGCCAGGACCCGGTGACCGGCTATTACGGGCTGGGTCCGCTGGCGATGGAGATGGGGCTGATCGGCATCCAGCAGGTCGACCCGATCCGGCTGGCCAGCGCTCAGCTGGATGCGCTGGCGACCGAGCTGGGCCATACGGTGGCGATTGCGGTGTGGGGCTCGCATGGGGCCACCATCGTGCGAACCGCCGCCTCGCCGGCGCCGATTCACGTGACCATGCGGCATGGCACGGTGGTGTCGCTGTGGAACACCGCGTCGGGGCCGCTGTTCGCGGCGTATCGGCCGGAAGAGGAAGTCCGGGCGCTGTGGGCCGATTTCCAGCGCCTGGGCGATATGGATCTGACCCGTCGCGCCGGAAGCCGGACGGCCGACCTCGCGGCCCCTGCCCCCAGCTGGGATCAATTTGCGGCACTGATGGTGGAAGTGCGGAGTCGCGGCATGCATCGCTCGGTCAACAGCATCGTGGAAGGCGTCAGCGCCTTGGCCGTGCCGGTGTTTGACAGCGAAGGCGCACTCGCGCTGGCGCTGACGGCCATCGGCCCCTCCGGCGCCTTCGACGCCGCCTGGGACGGCGACATCGCCACACGGCTGCGCAGCGCTGCGCAGGACCTCATGCGCCAGATGGGCGGGAGAACACCATGCTGACCTTGCACACCTACTTCCGCAGTTCCGCCGCCTACCGGGTGCGGATTGCGCTGAATCTCAAGGGCCTGGCCTATGAGAGCGTGCCGGTGCATCTGGTGCGGGATGGCGGGCAGCATCATCAGCCAGCCTTCAAGGCGCTGAATCCGGCAGAGCTGCTGCCGGTGCTGCAGACCGACGGCCATGTGCTGACGCAGTCGCTCAGCATCCTGGAGTATCTGGAGGAGCGGTATCCCACCCCGTCCCTGCTGCCCGGCTCGCCGGAGCAGCGTGCCTTCATCCGCAGCCTGGCGCTGGATGTAGCCTGTGAGATCCATCCGGTGAACAACCTGCGGGTGCAGCAGCAGCTCACCGCGAGCTTTGGCGCGACCGACGCGCAGCGGCGTGAATGGGTGCAGCACTGGATGCGGCTGGGTTTCGCGGCCCTGGAGCAGCGGCTGGCGGGGCAGTCGGGCGATTTCTGCGTGGGTGGGCAGGTGACGCTGGCCGACGTCGTCTTGATCCCGCAGGTGTTCAATGCACTGCGCTTTGGTGTGACGCTGGCCGACTATCCCCGCATCGAGCGGGTGTGGAATCACTGCACGCAGTTGCCAGCGTTTGAGGCGGCGTCACCGGCGCGGCAAGGGGATGCAGAGTAGCGCAGGCGTGTTGCCGGGCGCCCTGACCGCTTGGGGCTCCGAGCTGACAACGCATCGCCGTGCATCGTGCAACGGTTTCCAGTCCGATCAATGTTCAAGCCAGCGTCGCAAAACAGGGGGCCAGCAACTCTATGGCGGACTCGGGGACCGCTCTCTCCATCAAACACTGCCGCCAATGCGCCGAGACCTTGGCTTGCACATCCTCGAGCAACGCTCTCGCGTCCTGTTGGCTGAGCCCAAATGCGTCCGCACTGCTGAGAATGTTCTGCACCGTCGTTTCTGCGCCGCCATCCCCGATGTTCATGGCCTGGTAGCGACGTTGCGTGCCGTGCACTCTCGGCACCATGTCAAAGGCAGGCGCAAGACGGAATCCGAGGCCGTCTTCGCTCGCAATGAAGCCGTGGTTCCGGTCGTGATCGTCCGTATTGGAGATGCAGCAATTGAAGACCATGCGACGGAACAGTTCGACGCGATCCGCCACCGGTCGGCTGCTCCACCTTGAGATCTGAATCGCCAGCCTCGAATACGACCCGGTGTAGCTGAATTCGTCCAGGCCGTCCGATTGAAAGAGGGTTCTGGCGCTGGCATAGGCTTCGCGACACCACCCCCCGGAGGCATTCAGGCTTCGGTCAAATCGCTTGACTAGCAGGATGTCGGCCGAAGGCACCTCGGCGCTGGCTTGCACGTGCTCGATCACGGCTTGCGCTGCAGTGATGCCGGCGCATCGGGCCAGATCCAGCATGGCTGCTTCAACAAGCGGCAAACACAGCCGAGGATCGTCGTGCCGGGTCGGGAACTTGGCGAGCCACTGCACATCCGGGTCGGCGACGGTGAGCTTGGGACGGGCACCGCCGAGTGCGGTATTGGCCTTGATCCTTTCCGCCAGACTGTCCGGAATGGACCGTCCCGCATCCAGACCGTTCACCACCATCCACGCGTCCTGCAGCCACGCGCGTGGTGCCGGATCCCCGAGCTCAGGCGGCTGCGCCGCCGTGGTGCTGAAGCAAAGATTCCCGACGCGATCCTCCTGCGAGTGAAGGAGATAACCGATGGGAAAGCGCTGCACCCCGAACCGGCGATCAATCACATAGCGGCCCCAATCGTCCGGGCAGGCATCTGCGATGACGCCGAATACGCCCTGTCGACTGCCGCCTGCCAGCTCGAAACGTTGCTCGCGCAGCGGCAGCGCAACCGGGTCGATCGCCAGGCCCCAGGGCAGGGAGAGATAAGACCGTCCATAGACGAAGTAGCCCGCTGCCTGTCCTCCGGCAGAGACCGTGTGATCGAATGCACCACAGAGGGTGGGATCACTGTCCCCAGGAAGGAACACCCAGACGAACACCCGGTCTGAAGTCTCAGAAGTCATTGTCCAACTTCCGTTGCACGCGAACCCGCTTGGTCTGGGCGTTCAACTCCAGAGCCAAGCCATCGCGGTCCAGCCCTGGATCCGCCAGGAGGTCGACCTCCCGGTCCAATCCGAGCGCCCAAAGCACTTGAAGGTAGGTGCCCAGCCCGGTACTGAGTTTGCCGTTTTCCACGGCTTCAACAGCCGTACGGCTCAGCCCGGATCGGGATGCCAGGTCTTCGCGACGCCACTTTCGCCGAATGCGCGCAGCACGCACTCGCCTGCCCAGCTCCGCAGCACGACGGACAACCGTTTCAGGAACAGCTGGATTTCTACTGACGACGCCTTCCATGAAACGCAATATAGCATTTATCGCCTTCTATAGAAGGTTTCATGGCGGAAGTGGGGGTCACTGGATGGACCGAGGTTACCCCAGCGCCGGCCGCTCCACCGCCCACCGGCTCGCCGCTTCCCAGCTCGGCGGCACGCAGCCCTGCTCCTGCACACACAGGCTGGCACTGGCCAGGGCATGGCGCAGGGCTTGATGGCACACGGTTGGGGACAGCGCCCGCAGATCCTCCACAAAGCGACCGTGCGCCGAGTGCCGAGCCTGCTGCAACGGCTGCAACTGCTGAGGCAATCTCGACTGCCGCAGCAAGAACGCCAGCAGCCCCGCCAGGAAGCTGTCCCCCGCGCCCACCGTGTCCACCACCGCCAGCGGCGCCGCTTCCTTGGCATAGCAGGTCGCGCCACTGCGCTGCATCAACCACGCGCCGCCCGCCCCCACCGTCAAGGCCAGCAACTCACAGCCGGGATGCTGCGCCATCAGCCCACGCGCCTGGTCCAGCACGTCGGTGCCCCGCACACCCAGGTGCTCCAGGTCTTCATCACTCACCTTGATCACATGCGCCAGCGACAAGGCCGCATGCACCGCTGCACGATACGACGGCAGGTCCGGCATCACCGAAGGACGCAGGTTCGCATCCACGACCACGCAGCGGCCCGCCTGGCGCTGCGCTTCCAGCCACGGCAGATAGATCGACGTGTCCCGCGCATCCAGCGCCAGGGCGCCGCTGCAAACGATCTCCAGCGCCGGCAGTGCCGCGCAGGCGGCGGTGAGCCCTTGCGCCGATACCGCGCGATCCGCCACACCGTCGCGATAGAACGCATAGTCCGGATGCCCCTGCGCATCGAGGTTGACCACCGCCAGCGAGGTCACCTGCTGCACCGCCTCCGGCACCGCCAGTTGCACGCCGTCAGCGACCAATTGCTCGCGGAGCTCCCGCCCGAACCGATCACGCGAGAGCGGATTCAGATACTGGATGCCCACGCCCTGGCGCGACAGCGCACGGCTCAGGTTGTAGAGCGCGCCTCCCAGGCAAGGCAGATACGCGCCATCGTCACGGCGAATGAGGTCGATCAGTGCTTCACCGGCCACCGCCACCTGGATGCCGCTGCGGGCACTCGCGTCATGGGTTGAGTCGTTGGACGGCTGGAGGGCCGAATCGTTGGATTGGAAGGTGGAAGTCATGGAATGGATCCTCACGGACGCGGCGTCTCAGTCATCTCTTCGGCGCAGCGGACTCGGCCACGGAGCCGTCGTCAGTCACGGTGCAGCATTCAGCGCCCACACCGTGGCCATCGTCGGCTGTGCGGGGCAGGATGGGACAGCCTCAGCGCCCGCCGAACCGCCCTGCCGCCTGCTTGCGGTATTCGGTGGGCGTCATGCCCTTGATGTCCAGAAAACGGCGGTTGAAGTTGGCCAGGTTGTTGAAGCCCACCTCGTAGGCGATGTGGGTGATGTAGCGGTCCGACTCCTGCAGCAACTGACAGGCCCGGTTGACCCGGATCAGGTTGACGAAGTCGGTGAAGGTGTTGCCGGTGGCGCGACGGAAAAAGCGCGAGAAGCGGCTTTCGGTCATGCCCAGCTCCTGGGCCAGGTCCGCCGCAGAGACCGGCGCCGCCATGTTGTCGGTGATGCGGCTGACCACGGCATTGATCTGGGCCAGCTGGGTGTCGCTGTCCTCGCTTTGCAGTTGTGCGCTGGAGAGCAGGCGGAAGTCGGTGCAGCGCGCCAGCTCGCTCATCCAGCTGCAGAAGGCTGCGAAGCGGGCCAGGCCCTGGCTGGACTTGATGTGGTGCCAGTGCTCGGTCGCCTTCTCCTGCATGCCGAAAAATTCAATGCCATGCCGCGCCCGCTCCAGCAGCGGCATCACCTCACGCAGCTCGGCGATGCCCTCGGCCGCCAGCGCCAGCGGCTGATGCGGGAACTGCACCACCAGGTCCCGCTCCGCATACCCCGCTTCGGGCACGTCCATGCTGATCCAGTTGTGCGGCAGGCGCGGCCCGGTCAGCACCAGTTGCCCCGGCTGGAACTGGCCGATCCAGTCGCCGACGAACACCTTGCCGGAAGAAGCGGTGATCAGGTGCAGCTCGTATTCATCGTGGTAGTGCCAGCGGGCCAGCGGCGTCGGAAAACCGTGCGAGAGACAGCGGATGAAGCCGGCCGTCTCCGGCGGCTCATAACCGAGCTCGGGCGAACGCGAGAAGGCATGCTCGAGCTCGGGCTTGGTCTGGCGCGGCAAGGCATGAAGCGAGGACATCAAAACTCCCGACAAGGGTGGCGGTGGCTGGCAGGGCCCGATCATCGCAGCGGCGACGGGCCCCGCCAAACGGGATCAGGGCTGATCAGGGCCGTCCCGCCGTGGCCGACGACGGATGGCTCGCGACGAAGCGGTCCACCTGCTCGGTGGCAGTGCGCAGCGCCTGGACCAGTCGTGCATCGCCGGCCAGCTCGCCCCACAGCACCGGATCAGCCGCGAACGCCGCCACCGGGTCGGCGGCCGCACAGACTGCATGAGCCGCAGCGGGGTCCATCGCCTGGTCCTGATAGGTGTAGGGAATCTGGCCCACATGCCAGCGCTTCAGATACGCCAGGAACAGGGCCGGCAGCACGGCCACGCTGGCGATGCTCTCCCCGCGGGCCAGACGCTCCCGCACGGTCGGTGCGATGAAGCCCGGGATCTTGCTGAAGCCGTCCATCGCCACCCGCTGGTTGGTGTCGGCGATGGCCGGATTACCGAAGCGCTCCAGCACCACATCGCGATAAGCCGCCAGGTCGAGCGGGCTGGGTTGCAGCACCGGGATGGCATCGTCCGTCACGTAATGGAAGGCCATCTGGCGGATGGCCGGGTCGTGCGTGCCTTCGTGAATGTAGGTGTAGCCGACCAGCGTCCCCGCCCAGGCGATGCAGCTGTGCGTGGCATTGAGCAGGCGGATCTTGGCTTCCTCATACGGTGCCACCGAATTCACCAGCTCCACGCCGACCCGCGCCCAGTCCGGACGGTCGTTGATGAAGCGGTCTTCAATCACCCACTGGATGAAGCTCTCGCCCATCAGCGCTGCGCGGTCCTGGCGTCCGGTGGCGGCCAGCACCCGCGCCGCCACCTCCGGCGTGGGACGCGGCGTGATGCGGTCCACCATCGCATTGGGGCTGGTGGTGTGGGTCTCTATCCATTGCGCCAGCGCATCGTCGCCGAGCGCCCGCACGAACTGCAGCAGGCCGTGGCGCGAGCGTTCGCCGTTGTGGCGCAGGTTGTCGCAGTTGAGCAGCGTGACATCACCGGCGCCCGAGGCCATGCGCGCACGCAGCAAGGTGGTCAGCGCACCGTACAAGGTGCTGCCGGCTCGGCCTTCGCGCACCGCCTGCAGATCGGCCTTCAGGTCCGGGGCGCTGTCCCAGTCCAGATCGTGCTGGCTGTTGAGGTAGTAGCCCGCCTCGGTGACGGTGAAGGAGATGATGCGGGTGCTGGGCGCGCAGGCCAGGGCCACCAGACCCGACAGGTCCGCGGACCAGGGCACCACCGTGCGGATGGCATCGATCCAGGTGTAGCTGCGTTCCCCTTGCGCGGTCACCGTCTCCAGTGTGTAGGCGCCGTTCTGGGCCACCAGGGCGTCGATGGTCTCCTGCATGTCCGGCCGCAGGTTGCCGCCGGCCAGCACCCAGCGCGTGTCGCCCAGGGCATGCAGGTGATGCAGATACACCGCCTGGTGGGCCCGATGGAAAGAACCCAGGCCCAGATGCAGGATCGTGAGAGTGTCTTGAGCTGTCGTCATGGCGATTCGGGAGATGAGGGTCAATGAGCGGCGGCCTGCACCACGCGGCCGGCGCTGTCGAACCAGTGGGCCTGGTCGGTGGCCACGTCCAGGGAGACGTCGTCCCCGGCCTGCAGCTGGGTGCGTTCGCTTTGACGGGCCACCAGTTGCGCGCCCTCGGCGGTGCGCACATACAGCAGGGTCTCGGCGCCCAGCGCTTCCACCAGCTCCACCCGGCCGCTGACGGCGCCCTGCCCCTTGGGCCGCACGCTCACCGCTTCCGGACGCAGGCCGATGGCGCCGTCGGCAGCCGCCTGCGGGCCTTGCTGGCGCATCTGCGGCGGCAACTGACCGGCCGGCACCACATTCATCTGCGGCGTACCGATGAACTGCGCAACGAACTGGTTGGCCGGGCGGTCGTAGAGCTCCAGCGGCGTGCCGACCTGCTCGATCAGCCCGTCCCGCAGCACCACCACGCGGTCGGCCAGCGTCATGGCCTCGACCTGGTCGTGGGTCACGTAGATGGTGGTGGCGCCCAGTTCACGGTGCAGCTTGGCAATCTCCACCCGGGTCTGGCCGCGCAGGGCCGCATCCAGGTTGGACAGCGGCTCGTCGAACAGGAACACCTTGGGCGCCCGCACGATGGCGCGGCCGATGGCCACCCGCTGACGCTGACCGCCGGACAGCTCCTTGGGCGTGCGTTCCAGATAGCTGGTGAGATTAAGCGTGGTGGCGGCGCGCTCGACCTTCTCGCGGATCACGGCCGGATCCACCTTGGCCAGCTTCAGCGCGAAGCTCATGTTCTCGTAGACGCTCATGTGGGGATAGAGCGCATAACTCTGGAACACCATCGCCAGGTCGCGCTTGCTGGACGGCAGGTCGGTGATGTCGCGACCGTCGAGTTCCAGCGTGCCGCCGTCGATGCCTTCCAGGCCGGCAATCAGACGCAGCAGCGTCGACTTGCCGCAGCCCGAAGGCCCGACGAACACGATGAACTCGCCTTTGTTGATCGACAGGTCGATGCCTTTGATGGCGCGATGACGACCGAAGAATTTCTCGACACCGCGCAGTTGGAGGTAGGCCATGACGGAGGTTCCTGAAATCGGGACTGCAAACAATCGAAGGGGGGCGGCTTACTTGACGGCGCCGAAGGTCAAGCCCTGCACCAGCTGTTTCTGGCTGAACCAGCCAAACACCACGATGGGGGCGATGGCCATCAGCGAGGCCGCGGAGAGCTTGGCCCAGAACAGGCCTTCGGGGCTGGAGTAGGAGGCAATGAGCGTGGCCAGCGTGCCGGCCTTGGCGGCACTGAGGTTCAGGCTCCAGAACGCTTCATTCCAGGACAGCACCAGGCACAGCAGCCCGGTGGAGGCGATGCCGCCCATGCCCAGCGGCAGCAGCACCAGCCGCACTTCCTGCCACAGCGTGGTGCCGTCCATGCGGGCGGCTTCCAGGATCTCGGGCGGGATGTCCTTGAAGTGGGAATACAGCATCCACACCATGATGGGCAGGTTGGACAGGGCAAACACGATGATCAGCGCCAGCTGCGTGTCCAGCAGGTGGCTCTTCTGCGCCAGCACGTAGATGGGCACCAGGGCGCCGACGGCCGGCATCATCTTGGTGGACAGCATCCACATCAGGATGTCGCGGGTGTATTTGCCGCGGAAGAAGGCCATGGCGTAGGCGGCCGGCGCGGCCAGCAACAGGCCCAGCACGGTGGACAGCACGCTGGTGATCACCGAGTTCTTGGCATAGAGCAGGTAGTCGCTGCGGGCCTGCACCTCGTGGAAGTTTTCCAGGGTGGGCGAGAAGAACAGCTGCGGCGGCACGGCAATGGCTTGCAGCTCGGTCTTGAAGGCGGTGAGGAACAGCCAGCCCAGCGGGAAGAACAGCAGCAGGGCCACTGCCCAGGCGGACAGCGTGCGCAGCACCAGGCCCACAGGGAACGGGGAAGGACGACGGGAGGACATGGGGGCGCTCCTTACTTGTCCAGATTCTTGCCAACGAGGCGGATGAGGAACACCGCGGCGATGTTGGCCAGCAGCACGGCGAACAGGGCACCGGCGGAGGCCACACCGGCATCGAAGTTCAGCAGCGCCTGCTTGAAGATCAGGAAGGTGACGTTGGTGCTGGCGTCGCCGGGGCCACCGCTGGTGGTGGTGTAGATCTCGGCGAAGACGCTCAGCAGGAAGATGAGCTCGATCATCACCACCACGGCGATGGAGCGGCCCAGATGCGGCAGGTACAGATAGCGCAGCTGCTGCAGGTAGGTGGCGCCGTCCATGCGGGCGGCTTCCAGCTGTTCCTGGTCCATGCTTTGCAGCGCGGTCATGAAGATGAGGGTGGCGAAGGGCAGCCACTGCCAGGACACCATCACGATGACCGAGAACAGCGGATGGTCGGTCAGCCAATCGACGGGTTGGGCGCCGAAGAAGATCCACACCTGGGCGAGCACGCCGTAGATGGGGTTCATCATCATGTTCTTCCACATCAGCGCATTGACGGTGGGCATGACGAAGAAGGGCGAGATCAGCAGCACCCGCACGATGCCGCGTCCTGGGAAGGGACTGTGGACCAGCAGCGCGATGAGCACGCCGAACACGGCGGTGACCAGGATCACGCTGCCCAGCAGCAGCAGCGTGTTGATGACGGCGGGACCGAACGAGGGGTCGGTGACGAAGAACTCGAAGTTCTCCAGCCCGGCAAAGCCGGTCTGATCCGGCTGCATCAGGTTGTAGCGGATCAGAGAGAAGTAAATGGTCATGCCCAGCGGCACGATCATCCAGAGGAACAGCGTCCCCATGGCTGGCGCCAGCAGCAGACGCGGAAGCAGTCGTTTCATGATGGTCTTTTCAGGGACGCAGGGGCTTGATCAGCGCAATGCCCCAACCTTCAGCACCGTCGGTCGCGAAGACGCTCAACACCGAGCGTCCGCCAGAAGGTATTGAGCGCCGTCGCCATGGAGGGAACAAGTGCCCGGCAGGCGTCGCCAGCGGTCGGAGGTGCCGGTGCTGTACCGGCAGATCCGACCGCGCAGTAGCCTGCCGGGTACTTGTTACTTGTAGTAGCCGGCTTTGCGCATTTCTCGGTCGGCGGTCACCTGGCTCGCCTTCAGCGCGTCATCCACCGAGGTACGCCCCGCCACCGCTGCGCTCATCTGCTGCCCCACGGCAATCCCGATGGCCTGGAACTCCGGGATCGCCGCGAACTGCACGCCCACATACGGGCTCTTGGGCAGCGTGGAATCGTTCGGATTGGCCGAATCGATCGCGGTCTTCTCCGCAGCGGCAAATCGTGCCGCCTTCTGGAACTCCGCATTGGCATAGGTGCTCTTGCGCGTCCCGGTGGGCACATTCGCCCAGCCATTGGTCTTGGCCACCAGCTGGATGTAGTCCTTGCTGGTCGACCAGGTGATGAACTTCTGCGCGGCCGCCACCTTCTTCGAGCCCGCCGGAATCGCCAGATTCCAGGACCAGAGCCAGTTGGCGCCCTTGGGCGTGTTCATCGTCGGCGCCTGGGCAAACGCCATCTGCGCCGCCACCTTCGACTGCTTCGGATCCGACACGAACGAGGCTGCAATCGTGGCGTCCACCCACATGCCGCACTTGCCGGAGCTGGTCAGCGCCAGGATCTCATTGAAGCTGTTGGCCGACGACCCGGGCGGGCCGTAGTTCTTCAGCAGGTCCACATAGAAGCTGACCGCTTCCTTCCAGGCCTTGGACTCGAGCTGCGGCTTCCACTGCATGTCGAACCACTGCCCGCCGAAGGTGTTGGCAATGGTGGTGATCAGGGCCATGTTGTCGCCCCAGCCCGGCTTGCCCCGCAGGCAGATGCCGTAGATGCCGTTCTTGGGATCATGGATCTTGGCCGCCAGGTCCTTGATCTGCGGCCAGGTCGGACGCTCGGGCACCTGCACGCCTGCCTTGTCGGCCAGGTCCTTGCGGTACATCAGCATGGAGCTTTCCGCATAGAACGGCGCGGCAAAGAGCTTACCGTCCACCGACAGGCCGGCGCGCACGGCGGGCAGCAGGTCGTCCACGTCATAAGCCGCATCGGGCTTGAGTTCCTGCAGCCAGCCCTTCTTGCTCCAGATGGGCGCTTCATACAGACCGATGGTCATCACATCGAACTGGCCGCCCTTGGTGGCGATGTCGGTGGTGACGCGCTGGCGCAGCACCCCTTCTTCCAGCGTGACCCACTTTAGCTTGATGTCGGGATTGGCCTGCTCGAAATGCTTGCTGAGCTTTTGCATCTCGATCATGTGACCGTTGTTCACGGTCGCAATCACCAGCTCGGTTTGCGCCTGCGCCGCACCGGCGAAGGACCACATCACCGCCGCAGCCGCCGCCGCTACACGAGCGGCACGCGCGACACGAATGGAAGCGTGCATCTGGGAGTCTCCTGTTTGTTGGTATTCATGTCCGGCATTGGGGGAGCAGCGCCGACGGCATGAACGATACCGATCCGGAAATGCCGGAGTGGTACCCGGTGGCCCATCAGAAGATACTGAGTTGCACCAACGGGTTAGTGTTACTACTAATCTGGCGAAACCAAGTACAGAGATCGCACCCGGTGGGCGGATTCTGGAAACAGGAGATGCGGGGAATGGATCGGGAGGGGCGTCGAACGCCCGGGGGCGATCAGACGAATTGGGCGGCAGCGTGCGCGGAGGCCCAGGCCCACTGGAAGTTGAAGCCGCCCAGATGGCCGGTGACGTCCAGCACTTCGCCAATGAAATACAGGCCCGGCGACTTGAGCGATTCCATGGTCTTGGACGACACCTCGCGGGTATCCACGCCGCCCAGGGTCACTTCCGCGGTGCGGTAGCCCTCGGTGCCGGCGGGCACCACCTGCCAGGCGGAGAGCTTGTCGGCGATGCCCTCCAGCTCGGCATGGGTGTATTGCTTGATCGGCTTGGAGGGGAACCACTGCTCGCAGAGCAACTGCGCCATCTTCTTGGTGAAGACCTCGCCCAGCAGCGTCTTGAGCTCGGCATTGGGGCGGTCCTGGCGCTGCTGTGCCAGCCAGTCCGGCACCGAGCGGTCGGGCAGCAGGTTGATCTCCACCGCCTGACCGGGCAGCCAGTAGGACGAGATCTGCAAAATGGCCGGGCCGCTGAGGCCGCGGTGGGTGAAGAGGATGTTCTCGCGGAAGCTCTTGCCGTTGCAGCTCACCAGGCAGTCCACGGACGTGCCGGAGAGCTCGGTGCACAGGTCCTTGAGCTGGTCGGTGATGGTGAAGGGAACGAGCCCGGCGCGCGTGGGCAGCACCCGGTGGCCGAACTGGCGGGCGACGTCGTAGCCGAAGCCGGTGGCGCCCATGGTGGGAATCGAGAGACCACCGGTGGCGATGACCAATGACTTGCAGCGCACCGGGCCGGCGGAAGTCTGGAGGACATAGCCGTCGTTGGGCGCGGCGGAGGGCGCGCCGGATGCAGCCTTGGCGCGTTTGTCGGCCTTGGCGGACTTGGCGGGTTTGCCGGACGTGGCGGGCAGGTCGGGCGTGGTGGGGGTGGCAGACGCGTCGGCCGTCGCAGAGAGACTCTCGAGCGCAGCCACCGCTTCAGCCGCATCGGCCGGCATCGTGGCCGCGACTGCCGCCAACGGGAGGCATTCGATCTTCTCGATGCTGGTGTTCAGCTGCACCGTGGCACCGACCGCATCACACTCGGCCAGCAGCATCTTCAGGATGTCGATCGACTTGTTGTCACAGAAGAGCTGACCCAGCTTCTTCTCGTGATAGGGGACGCGATGCTTGTTGACCAGTGCAATGAAGTCCCACTGCGTGTAGCGGGCCAGGGCCGACTTGCAGAAGTGGGTGTTCTCCGAGAGGAAGTTGGCCGGCTCGGTATAGAGGTTGGTGAAATTGCAGTTGCCCCCGCCGGACATCAGGATCTTCTTGCCGGCCTTGTTGGCATGGTCCAGCACCAGCACCCGCCGACCGCGTGCACCCGCCTGGGCGGCGCACATCAGGCCGGCGGCACCGGCGCCGATCACCACCACATCGGTGTCCACCACCGCCGCATCTGCGCTCATCTGCCAGGCCCCGGATCAGTACTCGTCGCCGCCCGGACTCACATAGCCCGGTGCGAGGTTTTCAAACTTGGTGTTCTGCCGCTGGAAGGCCAGCTTGACCGTGCCCACCGGGCCATTCCGCTGCTTGGCGATGATGATCTCCGCCACGCCGGGTTCCTTGCACTCGTCCTTGGTGTAGTACTCGTCGCGGTAGATGAACATGATGATGTCCGCGTCCTGCTCGATGGCGCCCGACTCGCGCAGGTCGGACATCATCGGACGCTTGTCCGGCCGCGTTTCCACCGAGCGGTTGAGCTGCGACAGCGCAATCACCGGGCAACGCAATTCCTTGGCCAGCGCCTTCAGGCCCCGCGAGATTTCACCAACCACCGTGGCCCGGTTTTCTTCGCTGGCGCCGCCGTTGCCGCTCATCAGCTGCAAATAGTCGATGATGATCAGGCCAAGCTGGCCGCAGATCCGGGCCTGGCGGCGCGCACGGGCGCGCACTTCACTGGGCGACAGGCCCGGGCTTTCATCGATGAAGATGGGCGCATTGCCCAGCTTGTCGACCGCCTCGGCCAGACGGCCCCATTCGTCGTCTTGCAGGCGCCCGGTCCGCAGATGGCTCTGGTCGATACGGCCGATGGAGCCGACCATCCGCAACGCCAGCTGCGCGGCGCCCATTTCCATCGAGTAGATGACGACCGGCAGGCCTTCATTGATGGCCACCGCTTCGCCGATGTTGATCGCAAAGGCGGTCTTGCCCATGGACGGGCGGGCGGCCAGGATGATGAGGTCGCCCTTTTGCAGGCCGGCGGTCATGCGGTCCAGGTCGAAGAAGCCGGTGCGCACGCCGGTGACGTCTTCGGCGCCCTGCTCCGCCAGCTCATTGACCCGGTCCATCAGCTCGACCATCAGCCGGTCCATGCTCTGGAAGCCCTGGCCGCCCCGCGAGCCTTCTTCGTTGATGCGAAAGATCTTGCCTTCGGCTTCGTCCAGGATCTCGTTGACCGGGCGGCCCTGCGGGTTGAGCGCAGCAGTGGCGATCTCATCGGAGGTGGCCACCAACTTGCGCAGAATGGCCCGCTCCCGGACGATTTCCGCATAGCGGCGCAGGTTGGCCGCGCTGGGCACGCCTTGCGCCAAGGCATTCAGATACGCCAGGCCGCCGCATTCTTCGGCCTTGCCCAGCGAGGTCAGTTCCTCGAACACCGTGACCACGTCCGCCGGTTTGCCAGCGTTCACCAGCTTGCCGATGGCGGCGTAAATCTGCTTGTGCTCGAAGCGGTAGAAGTCGGTGTCGCTGAGCGTGTCAGCCGCCTTGTCCCAGGCGGTGTTGTCGATCAGCAGCCCTCCCAGCACACTTTGCTCGGCCTCCACGGAATTGGGAGGCACGCGCAGGCGGGCGACATCGTCGTCGCGGGCGCCGGAACCGGGCGGGTTGGCGGAAAAGATCGCGGACATGTGGACAACTCTGTGGGAAAGCGGTGATCAAGCTCTGGAGAGCGCGGGACATCCAGTGGACAAGCCCAGGCCCTGAAAAGCCGAAAGCCGACCGCTGAGAAGCGGTCGGCTTTCGTTTGACCTATGGTGGCATGCCTTGCGGCAGTGCCACTCAGGGTATGCAGCAGTGGACAAGCCACCACCGCATCAGGTGCCAATTACTCGGCTTCGGCGACGATCTGCACCGTCACGTCCGACACCACGTCGGTGTGCGGAGCCACGGTCACAGCGAATTCGCCGACGGTCTTCAGCGGACCGTTGGGCAGGCGCACTTGCGACTTGGCCACGGCGATGCCGGACTTGGTCAGTGCTTCTGCGATGTCAGCGTTGGTCACGGAACCGAACAGACGGCCGTCCACGCCAGCCTTCTGGCTGATGGTGACGGTCTTGCCGTTCAGTTGCTCGCCCAGAGCCTGGGCGGCGGCCAGCTTTTCAGCAGCAGCCTTTTCCAGTTCTGCGCGCTTGGCTTCGAATTCCTTGATGGCCGATTCGGTCGCGCGACGGGCGCGGCGGGTCGGGATCAGGAAGTTGCGAGCGTAGCCGTCCTTGACCTTGACGACGTCACCCAGGTTGCCGAGGTTGGCCACCTTTTCAAGCAGGATCACTTGCATGGCGTACTCCTCAGACCTTGTGCTGGTCGCTGTAAGGCAGCAGGGCCAGGAAGCGGGCGCGCTTGATGGCGACCGACAGCTGACGCTGGTAGAACGCGCGCGTGCCGGTCAGGCGTGCGGGCACGATCTTGCCGTTTTCGCTGATGAAGTCGCGCAGAACGTCGACATCCTTGTAGTCGATCTGCTCAACACCGGCGACGGTGAAGCGGCAGAAACGCTTGCGGCGGAACAGCAGCGATTGTTGGTTGCGCTTGGGCTTGCGGTCCTTCGAGAACCGACCTTTACCACGTGGCGGGGGCATATTGACCTCTTCGAATCTATCCAGATAAAACGATGTGCGCGAAACCTTGGAGGAAGAACGATCTGCTTCTGGGTTGGATCAGCGCTCCAAGCCGGTGATGTGAAACACCGTCCCGCGACCTTGCCGCTGCGCTGAGAGAAACCCGGTGAACACCGCAGCTTCCGTCAGGCCCAGGGCCTGCACCCGTTTGACGATCTCACCCACGGCCACCGCCTTGATGTCCAGGGCCACCTTGCGGCGGGCCCCGGCCTCTTCGACCTGGGACTCATGCGTGAGCATCACGTCCAGGGCCGGAAGACCGGCGGGGGTGTAGCGGATCGCGGCGAGTTCGAGAATTCGTGCGCTTAAAACCAGTTGGTTCATACCAGATGGTTCAATGTGCAGGGTTCAGGAAGCTGCGCCCAACGAGCGGCTGATTCAGAAACAGAGAACTTCAGGAATCGCGACGGCCAGTTCAGGCGGACGCTTCTTGGGGAGCCTTGCGGGCTTCTTCGCGCTCAACAGCCTTCATCATCACCGAGGGGGCGGTCTCCGCCTTGTCCTTGGCAACGGTCAGGTGACGCAGCACGGCGTCGTTGAAGCGGAAACCGGTCTCGAGCTCACCCAGGATTTCCTTGGATGCCTCGATGTTCAGGCACAGGTAATGCGCCTTGGCCAGCTTCTGGATCATGTAGGCCAGTTGACGGCGGCCCCAGTCTTCCACGCGATGCACCTTGCCACCACCGTTGGTGACCAGGCCCTTGTAGCGCTCCAGCATGGCCGGAACTTGTTCGCTTTGATCCGGATGGATCAGCAGAACGATCTCGTAATGACGCATAAATACTCCTTGTGGGTTTCAGAGGGTCTGAAAGCCGCACCCCAGCGTCAAGTCCTGGGTACGGCAAGGGAAGCCCGCGATTCTAGTGCAAGTTTGGGGGCGGCGTCCACCTGGCCTTGATGCGGCCTCAAATCTCGTGCAGGCGGCGCTGCACGGCCTGGGCGGTGGCCGGGGGTGGCGGGGTGAGCAGGCTGACGCTGATCAGGGCCAGGATGCCGGCCGGCAGGCCGAAGAGCGCAGCCGCCACGGGCTGGATGCCCCACCAGAGCTGCGGGTCGCCGGGCAGGCCCAGAGCCTGGCGAAGGCCGGCGTGGGCGCTGATCATGTAGTAGAGGGTGACGCCCAGGCCGGTGAGCATGGCGGCGGCTGCTCCATGCTTGTTGGCGCGGCGCCAGAAAATGCCGCCGACGAGCGCAGGCACCAGGGTGGCACCGGCCAGGGAGAAGGCGGCGGAGACGAGCAGCAGGATGTCCGCAGGCTTTTGGGTGGCGACGGCAGCGGCGGTGAGCGCGGTGGCCAGCAGCAGCGCCTTGGAGACGGTGACCCGCTGGGTGGCGGAGGCGGACGGGTGCAGCACCCGGTAGTAGATGTCGTGGGACAGGGCGCTGGAGATGGTCAGCAGCAGGCCGTCGGCAGTGGAGAGGGCCGCGGCGAGGGCACCGGCGGCAACCATGGCGGAGAGCACATAGGGCAGCCCCGCGAGCTCCGGGGTGATGAGCATGATGACGTCACCACCCAGGCGAAGCTCCGCCAGTTGCAGGATGCCGTCCTGGTTGACATCCTGGATGTTGAGCAGACCCGGATCGATGCGCATCCATTGCCGCACCCAGGAGGGCAATTCGGCGATGGGCATGCCGACCAGGTGGGTGAAGACCTCATGCTTGAGGAGGACGGCCAGGGCCGGGGCACTGAGGTAGAGCAGCGCGATGAAGAAGAGCGACCAGGCCACGGAGCTGCGGGATTCGGCGACGCTGGGCGTGGTGTAGTAGCGGGTCAAAATGTGCGGCAGGCCGGCGGTGCCGACCATGAGCACGAGCACCAGGGCCACGAAGTTGCGGCGGGAGAGTTCGAAGGCTTCGCGTTCTTCGGGGGTGCCGTCGGGGTTGCCGGCGAAGGGCCGGGCGTGTGGGGGCATGCCAGCCAGGGGCTGGGCACGCTGGTGCTGTTGGTGCGCCGCCCAGGCCCATTGTTCGCGGGCCTGCACTTCCGTGCGGGGCAGCGCGGCGCGCTGTTTTTCAGCGGCCTGGATCTGCGCCAGCGGGGCATCGTCGGCCTTGAGCCGGGCAATGCGCTGGGAGGCGGCCTGGCGTTCGAGGTCGAGGGACTGCGGCAGCTCGGCGATCATCCGTTCGTAGTCGCGGGCGCTGCGTTCGTAGAGGGCGCGGACTTCGAGTTCCTTGGGGTCCTTCAGCAGGGCTTCCTCACGGGCGGTGATCTGCTGGAGTTGGCGTCCGGCGGTGAGTTGCGGGAGGGGGCCACCGGTTTGCTGGACGGAGAGCCACATGACCGGCAGCACATAGGCCAGGATCATGATGATGTACTGCGCCACCTGGGTCCACGTGACCGCGCGCATGCCACCCAGAAAGCTGCAGACGAGCACGCCGCCCAAGCCGACGAAGACGCCGATCTCAAAGGTGAGGCCGGTGAGGCGGGTGGTGATGAGGCCGACAGCGTAGATCTGCGCAACCAGGTAGATGAAGGACACCAGCACCGCCGCCGCCGCACCCATGACGCGCAAGCCGCGGCTGTCGAAGCGCTCGGCGAGGAAGTCGGGGACGGTGAATCTTGCAAAGCGGCGCAGGTAGGGCGCCAGCAGCAGCGCCACCAGGCAGAAGCCGCCCGTCCAGCCCAGCACAAATGCCAAGCCGCCGTAGCCCGAGAGGTAGAGGCTGCCCGCCATGCCCAGGAAGGAGGCCGCGCTCATCCAGTCAGCACCCGCCGCCATGCCGTTGTAGAACGCAGGAACGCGGCGGCCAGCCACGTAATACTCCACCGGGTCGGTGGTGCGGCTCAAGACACCAATGCCGGCATACACCAGCACCGTCAGCAGCAGGAAACTGAATCCCAGCCACTGCTTGGACATGCCGAAGTGCTCGAGCAGGCCCAGCACCCCCACCAGCATCACCACGCCCACCGTGTAGGCCGCGTAGTTGCGGTTCAGGCGGCGGCGGAAGGCAGTCGTCTGAGCTTGGCCCTTTGACGGGTGCGGCTGTTGCGGCCCTTGCGGCGGTCGTGCCGGGCTTGGAGGAGTGGAGATGGACATCGCCCAGCCATCTTCGCGGGTGGCTGCGGGGGGCGCATCGGTTGTTTCCTGCACGGGCCACAGGAAGACTTCGGCGGGGGGCGCGGCGCAGTCAGGTGGGGCATGCCGGCGGGGCGGGGGTGTGGATACGGAGGTCTTGAGGGCCTCGCCCTCAAGACTCCCCTGCGGTGCTCAGAAGTCGGGGCGGGCCCAACTCGCTCCGTTCACCTTCGGCTCACTCCGCTCAAACAGCCGGTCCCTCTAGCTAGATGTTGATGCGCGCTCCGCGCGCCCCCCGACTTCCTCCGCTCCTCGGCTCCTCCTACACACCCCCGCCCCGCCGGCATGCCCCACCTTCCTCCATCACCGAGCACTTCCCCCATGTGCGAGGCCACGGTCCAGCGCTATTCGCCAACGTGGCCCAATCAATCGCTGTTCGCCGGTCGCCGATCGCGCTGCGGCCTTCGGCCTGGCGGTCTTTGCATGCGCTTCAACCTGTACGCCGCCCCGACCTCATCCCCATCAAGACCTTTCAAGCGCTGGAGGACAACGGTCGGCGCCATCGACAAAAAGAAAGGGGCAGCCATGCTGCCCCTTTCGGTGGTGGTGCTGTGATCGGGAGGGCGTCCCCCTCCCCTCATGTCATTACTTCTTCGCCAGGCGCGTCCAGGTCTCGATGACCGAGTCCGGGTTCAGCGAGATGGACACAATGCCCTCTTCCGCCAGCCAGTCGGCAAAGTCAGGGTGGTCGCTGGGGCCCTGCCCGCAGATGCCCACATACTTGCCGGTCGCCCGGCAGGCCGCAATGGCACGCGAGATCAGCGCCTTGACCGCCGGGTCGCGTTCATCAAAGTCGCCCGAGAGCAGTTCCAGGCCCGAGTCGCGGTCCAGGCCCAGCGTCAGCTGCGTGAGGTCGTTGGAGCCGATGGACATGCCGTCAAAGTGCTCCAGGAACTTCTCAGCCAGGATGGCATTGCTGGGCACCTCGCACATCATGATGACGCGCAGGTCGTCCTTGCCGCCCGCAGCCGCACGCTTGAGGCCACGCTCGGCCAGCATCGCCACGACCTTCTCCGCCTGCGTGACGGTGCGCACGAACGGCACCATGATCTCGACGTTGGTCAGACCCATGTCATGGCGCACCCGCTTGAGGGCCTCGCATTCCATGGCGAACGCATCCGAGAACTCGCCGCTGATGTAGCGCGACGCACCGCGGAAACCCAGCATCGGGTTTTCTTCGTCCGGCTCGTAGCGGCTGCCGCCGATGAGCTTGCGGTATTCGTTGCTCTTGAAGTCGGACAGACGCACGATGACCGGCTGCGGCCAGAAGGCCGCGGCGATGGTGGCAATGCCCTCAGCCAGCTTGTCGACGTAGAAGGCGCGCGGGGAGGCATGGCCGCGGGCCACCGATTCAACGGCCTTTTTCAGGTCGCTGTCGACATTCGGATAGTCGAGGATGGCCTTCGGGTGGACCCCGATGTTGTTGTTGATGATGAACTCGAGGCGGGCCAGACCGACGCCGTTATTGGGCATCTGCGCGAAGTTGAAAGCCAGCTGCGGGTTGCCGACGTTCATCATGATCTTGACCTGGCAGTACGGCAGCTCGCCACGGTGGACTTCGCTTACCTCCGTCTCCAGCAGGCCGTCATAGATGTAGCCGGTATCGCCCTCCGAGCAGGCCACGGTGACCAGTTGGCCATCCTTGAGCTTGTCGGTGGCGTCGCCGCAACCCACCACCGCCGGAATACCCAGTTCGCGGGCAATGATGGCCGCGTGGCAGGTGCGGCCGCCACGGTTGGTGATGATGGCGCTGGCACGCTTCATCACCGGCTCCCAGTTGGGGTCGGTCATGTCGGTGACCAGCACGTCGCCGGGCTGGACCTTGTCCATCTCGGAGATGTTGTGGACCAGGCGGACCGGGCCGGTGCCGATCTTCTGGCCAATGGCGCGGCCCTCGACCAGGACGGTGCCCTGGCCCTTGAGCTTGTAGCGCTGCTCGATCTGGCCTTCAGACTGGCTCTTGACCGTCTCCGGACGGGCCTGAAGGATGTAGAGCTGGCCGTCCTGGCCGTCCTTGCCCCATTCGATGTCCATCGGGCGGCCATAGTGCTGCTCGATGATCAGGGCGTAACGCGACAGCTGGATCACATCTTCATCGGTCAGCGAGTAGCGGTTGCGCTGCTCGACTTCGACGTCCACCGTCTTGACCAGCTTGCCGCTGGCCGCTTTCTCCTCCGGGGTGGAGAAGGTCATCTGGATCAGCTTGGAGCCCAGGTTGCGGCGGATGATGGGGAACTTGCCGCGGGTCAGCGCCGGCTTGTGGACATAGAACTCGTCCGGGTTGACGGCCCCCTGCACCACGGTCTCGCCCAGGCCGTAGCTGGAGGTGATGAAGACGACGTCCTTGAAGCCGGATTCGGTGTCGATGGTGAACATGACACCGGCCGCGCCCAGGTCGGAGCGGACCATGCGCTGCACGCCAGCCGACAGGGCCACGTCAGCGTGGGCGAAGCCCTTGTGGACGCGGTAGCTGATGGCGCGGTCGTTGTAGAGGGAGGCAAAGACCTCCTTCATCTTGTGGAGCACATCCTCGATGCCCACCACGTTCAGGAAGGTCTCCTGCTGGCCGGCGAAAGAGGCGTCCGGCAAGTCTTCGGCCGTGGCGGAAGAACGCACGGCGAAAGAGGCGTCAGGCTGGCCCTCGGTCACGCGGGCGAATTCCGCCCGGATGGCCGCTTCCAGGTCCTGCGGGAAGGGTTGGGCTTCGACCCAGCCACGGATCTGCGCACCGGCTTCCGCCAGGGCACGCACGTCATCGGTGTTGAGGTCGGCCAGGCGCTTCTGGATGCGGGCATCCAGGCCTTCATACTTGAGGAATTCGCGGAAGGCGTGGGCCGTGGTGGCAAAGCCGCCAGGCACCCGCACGCCGGCATCCGCCAGTTGCGAAATCATCTCGCCGAGCGAGGCGTTCTTGCCGCCCACCGACTCGACGTCGGTCATCCTCAGTTTCTCGAAGGGTACAACCAGGGCGGTCGCCTCGAAGCGTGCATCAGACATGGGAAAACTCCGTGATGTTGAGAAATCGGGGCCCCTGCGGGATGCGGCTGAACCTGCCGGGCCACAGCGAGCGCACGGGCGCGATCGCGGGCCCGAAGAGGGGCCAGGCAGCGGGCAGAACAGCAGGCGGACAGAACGGCGCGCGCGACAGGTCTTGTCGATTCTTGTGGGCGTCGCGGCGGGGCGTTCATGATGGGCAGGGGCAAGTTGCGGGCAATTCTACGGGTTCGCGCCTCTATGATGTAAACCCCGGTTCGGGGACTGGGCGCATCCGGTTCGCCCCGTTTGGGCATGTGACGTGCCCGGCACCCGACCCCGTTCCGCACCCGAATTCCTTCCCAAAACCCCCGGCCGCCCCCCCGGCGGCACCTTGCCAGTCAGGCTCGCCATGACCCAGCACACCGTCTATTTCGTCTCGGATGGCACCGGCATCACCGCTGAAACCTTCGGTAACTCCATCCTGGCCCAGTTTTCGGTCAAGGCACGTCATGTGCGGCGGCCGTTCGTGGACAACGCCGAGAAGGCCCATCAGCTGATCAAGGAGATCAATGAGACCGGCGTGCGTGAAGGCCAGCGCCCCGTGGTCTTCGCCACCCTGGTGAACCGCGAGGTGCTCAATGTGGTGCGCCAGCACTGCGAAGGCCTGGTGCTGGACATGTTCGGCACCTTCATCGCCCCGCTGGAGGACGAGTTCCGGGTGAAGTCCAACCACCGGGTCGGGCGCTTCTCCGATGTGGCCAAGAGCCAGGAATATCACGACCGGATCGAGGCGATCAACTTCTCACTGGCCCATGACGACGGCCAGTCCGCCCGCAATCTGGATTCCGCCGACGTGATCCTGGTGGGCGTGAGCCGCTGCGGCAAGACGCCGACCTCGCTCTATCTGGCCATGCAGCACGGCATCAAGGCCGCCAACTATCCGCTGATCCCGGAAGACTTCGAGCGCGGCGCCCTGCCCTCGCTGCTGGTGCCCCACAAGAAGAAGTGCTTCGGCCTGACCATCGATCCCGAACGCCTGGCCCAGGTGCGCAATGAGCGCCGGCCCGGCAGCAAATATGCGGACCTGATGAACTGCCACTACGAAGTGCGCGAGGCCGAGACGATGATGAAGAAGGCCGGCATCTCGTGGCTGTCGTCCACCCACAAGTCGATCGAGGAAATCGCCACCACCATCCTGCGCGACATCCGGCCGGATCGGTTGATGTACTGAACGCTGGGGGCCGCGCGTCAGCCCCTGCGCGTCAGTCCTTGCGCGTCAGGCTCGTCGCGTCAGCCGACGCCGGGCCGATTCATACAGGCAGATCGACGCGGCACTCGCCACATTCAGCGACTCCTCGCCGCCCGGCTGCGGAATGCCGATGCGCATGGCGCAGCGCGCCATCAGTGCATCGTCCACGCCCTGCCCTTCGTGACCCATCACCCAGGCGCAGGGCGAGGGCAACTCGGCTTCATGCAGAAGGTCGTCGGTGTGGGAGCTGGTGGCCAGCAGCGGCACCTTCAGCCCGTCCAGATCGGACAAACTCAGGCCCTCGACCAGCCGCAGACCAAAGTGCGCGCCCATGCCGGCACGCAGCACCTTGGGCGACCACAGCGCCGCCGTGCCCTTGAGCGCCAGCACCTGACGAAAACCCAGCGCCGCAGCGCTGCGCAAGATGGTGCCGACATTGCCCGCATCCTGCAGACGGTCCAGCACGACCGAATCCGCCTGCGGCTCGATGCGCAGCGGCGGCGGCAACTGAAGATCGAAGCCGATCTGCGCCGGCGACTCCAGGCCCGACACTGTCTTGAACAGCACCGGCGACACCACCAGCACCTTGGCCGCCTGGTCCGCCAGCGCCCGCAGCGCCTCGTCATTCGCCGCGGCGTCGGTGATCAGCGCCAGCGCCGGGCGCAGGCCCCGCTGCAAGGCCGCACGCGCCAGGTGGTCGCCTTCCAGCCAGACCCCACCCATCTTGCGATACGCCGTCGCGTCCTGCGCCAGCTTGCGCAGGCGCTGCAGTTGCGGGTTGTCGCGGGCGGTGATGGGATGCCAGGTCGGGCCGGAGTTCATTCGTGGTCCACCGCGGAGGTGTAGGAGGTCGAGGTGCTGCGGATCACCGTGGTGGTCAGGCACATCCGCACCGGCGCAAAGCTGGTTCGGTGCCAGGGACTGGCCCCATGCAGGCGCAGCGCTTCCAGATGCTCCGGCGTGCCGTAGCCCTTGTGGTTGTCAAAGCCGTATTGCGGATGGGCGTGATGCATCTGCAGGCACATGCGGTCGCGGTGCACCTTGGCCAGGATGCTGGCCGCCGAGATGGCCGGCACCAGCGCATCGCCCTTGACGATGGCCTCCGCCGGAATGCGCAGCACCGGCAGCCGATTGCCGTCCACCTTGACCTGGGCCGGCGTCAGGCGCAGGCCCTCGACCGCCCGCCGCATCGCCAGCAAGGTGGCCTGCAGGATGTTGATGCGATCGATCTCTTCCACCGAGGCCTCGGCAATGCAGAAGCACAGCGCCTTGGCGCGGATCTCGTCATAGAGCTGCTCGCGCTTCTTTTCGCTGAGCACCTTGGAATCGTTCAGGCCCTTGATGGGCTGCATGTCGTCCAGGATGACGGCCGCGGCCACCACCGGCCCAGCCAGCGGCCCGCGTCCCGCCTCATCCACGCCGGCCAGCAGCCCTTCGCGCTGCCAGTCCAGACCGAGCTGCTCAGGCGCCGAGGATTTGCGCGATCGCATCGCCCGCCCTTTGCGCAGTGTTGCAGCGCAGCGTCTCGTGGATCTCGATGAAGCGCTGGCGCAGGCGCTCACGACGCGGTGCATCGTCCAGCCAGGCCAGGCCTTCACGGGCGATCTTCTCGCCGGTGCAGTCGTCCTGCAAGCACTCCGGCACCACCGTCTCGCGGGCCAGCACATTGGGCAGGCCCACCCAGGGCAGCAGCGCCTTGCCCTTCATTCGCCAGGCATTGAACCAGTGCAGCTTGTAGGCAATGACCATCGGCCGCTTGAACAGCGCCGCTTCCAGCGTGGCAGTGCCGCTGGCCACCAAGGTGAGGTCGCAGGCTGCCAGCGCCTCATGCGCCTGCCCGTCCAGCAGCATCAGATCGAGGCCCTGTCCGTGCTCGCGCACCAGCGCCTCCGCCAGTGCCCGCACGCCCGGCGCCACAGGCACCACGAAGCGCAGACCTGGCCGCTGCCTCAGCATGCGACGCGCGGCATCCAGCAGCGGCGGGAAGATGTAGTTCAGTTCGCTGCGACGGCTGCCCGGCAACACGGCCACCACGGTGGCGTCTTCCGGCAGACCCAGCCCGCTGCGCGCGGACGCCCGCGGCGGCTCCATCGGAATCTTGTCGGCCAGCGGATGGCCGACATAGGTGGCGGCGATGCCGTGCCGCTCAAGCAGCTCAGGCTCGAAGGGGAAGAGGCACAGCACATGGTCCGCGCTGCGCTTGATGGTGTGCACCCGCTCCGCCCGCCAGGCCCAGATGGACGGGCAGACGAAGTGGATGGTCTTGATGCCGGCCTCGCGCAGTCGCTGCTCCAGGCCGAAGTTGAAGTCCGGCGCATCCACCCCCACAAACGCGGAGGGACGCTCCTGGATCAGCCGGTCACCCAGCTGACGCCGGATGGCCAGCAGCTCGCGAATGTTCTTGAGCGCATCCCAATAGCCGAAGATGGACAGCTTGTGGCTGGGCCACCAAGCCTCGAAGCCCAGTGCCTGCATCTTCGGCCCGCCGATGCCGGCGCTGCTCAGCCCCGGCCAGCGCGCCTGAAGCGCCTGCAGCAGCAGACTGGCCAGCAGATCCCCGGAGGCCTCGCCGGCCACCAGGCCCAGTCGAGGGTCCGTGATCCTGCTCATGTCAACGTACGAGCCCGCGCTTGGCCGCCGCGAGGAAGTCCAGCATCAACTGGACATCGGCCACCGTGTCGGTGTCCTGATCGGCCTTGAGCGCCTCGATCTGCTGCACCGACTGCTCCAGCGTCAAGCCGTCCCGGAACAGCAGCTTGTGCATCTGACGGATGGTGCCGATGCGCTCGTTGCTGAAGCCGCGCCGCCGCAGCCCGGTGAGGTTGACCGCGCGCACCGTCAGCGGATTGCCATCGACCGTCATGTAGGGCGCGACGTCCTGCGCCACATGGCCCTGGAAGCCGATCATCGCGTGCGCGCCGATGTGCACGAACTGATGCACGCCCGTCAGGCCGCCGATGGTGGCCCAGTCCCCCACATGCACATGGCCGGCCAGCGTGGCATTGTTGGCCAGCACGCAGTGGTCACCCAACACCACGTCATGCGCCAGATGCACATAGGCCATGATCCAGTTGTCCGACCCCACCCGCGTCACCCCCTGCTCCTTGAAGGTGCCGGTGTTGAAGGTGCAGAACTCGCGGATGGTGTTGCGGTCGCCAATGACCAGCTCGGTCACCTCGCCGCCGTGGCTCATGTCCTGCGGCATGGCGCCGATGGAGGCGAACTGGTAGATCTTGTTGTCGCGGCCGATGGTGGTGCGGCCCTCCACCACGGTGTGTGGGCCGATGCGCGTGCCGGCACCGATACGCACCTCCGGGCCGATGACCGCATACGGGCCGATCTCGACCCCCTCATCGATCTGGGCCTTGGGGTCCACAATCGCGGTGGCGTGAATCTTGGCCATGGTCAGACGATCAGCAGTCCAGACGGCGCATGGTGCACATCAGGCCGGCTTCGGCCACGATGTCCTGGCCCACCAGGGCCTTGGCGCCAAACTTGTAGATGCCGGCCTTGGCCCGCTCCAGCGTGACGTCCAGCAGCAACTGGTCGCCCGGCTCGACCGGACGCTTGAAACGCGCGCCGTCGATGCCGGCGAAATAGACGACATGGTTCTCGTCCAGCGAGAAGTCGTAGCTCTGCACCGCCAGCAGCGTGGCGGCCTGCGCCAGCGCTTCCAGGATGAGCACGCCCGGCATGACCGGACGATGCGGGAAGTGGCCCTGGAAGAAAGGCTCATTGATGCTGACGTTCTTCAGCGCGCGGATGCGCACGCCCTTTTCCACTTCCAGCACGCGGTCCACCAGCAGGATGGGGTAGCGGTGCGGCAGCTTGGCCAGAATGCCGTGGATGTCGATTTTGCTGCTCTCGTTCATGTCGTCTTCTTCTCAAGGGCTCGCACACGCTGACGCAGCTCATAGAGCCCGCGCAGCGCGGCGGCATTCTTCTGCCAGGATGCGGCGTCCTCGAAGGGCCACATGCCGGCATAGGCGCCGGGCTTGTCGATGCTGTTGCTGATGTTGGCCGTGGGGCCGATCTGCACACCATCGGTGATCTTGATGTGACCGTTGATGCGTGCCGCGCCGGCCACGATGCAGTTGGCACCGATCTCCGCGCTGCCGGCAATGGCCACGGCGCCGGCGATGGCGGTGCCCTTGCCGATCTTCACGTTGTGAGCGATCTGCACGAGGTTGTCGATGATGGCGCCGTCGGCAATGACGGTGTCGCCCAGAGCGCCGCGGTCGATGCAGGTGTTGGCGCCGATCTCGACGTCATCCCCGATGCGCACCGCGCCGAGTTGCTCGATCTTGACCCAGCGCATGCCGGACTCGCCCTTGGTCGGCGCAAAACCGAAACCATCCGCGCCGATGACGGCACCGCTGTGGATGAGCGAGCGCGCACCCACGCTGCAGTCAAAGCCCAGCACCACTCGCGGCTCCAGCCGGGCGCCCTCGCCCACCACCGCATGGTGTTCCACCACGGTGTGAGCGCCGATGCGGGCACCGTCTCCGATGCGTGCGCCGGATTCAATGACCGCGAACGGGCCGATGTCCACACCGGCGCCCAGATGGGCATCGGGCGCAACGCTGGCGGTCGGGTGCACCGACGGCGCCGGACGCGGGGCGCGCATGTGCTGCACCCACCATTGGGTCAGGTGGGCAAAGTAGAGATAGGGGTCGGGCGTGACGATGCAACTGGCCACCTGGCCGTCGCCGCGACGCTGCGCGGCGGCATCCTGCGCTGCCGGAGAGACGATGACGCAGCCCGCCTGCGTGGTCGCCAGCTGGGCGGCGTATTTGGGGTTGGAGAGGAATGAAATGGCGTCCGGACCGGCTTCGTCCAGCGGCGCGATGCGCTGGATGGCCGTGTCTGACGCACCAACAGAAACGCCGCCCAAGGCGGCGATCAGGTCGGAGACCGAGACCGATGTCATGCTGCTTCCCTCATGCGGAGATCACTACTTCTGCGCGTTGAGGGTGTCGATCACCTTCTTGGTGATGTCCACCCGCGCGCTTGCATGAACCGCGTCCTGCACGATCAGGTCGTATTTGTCCTGCTCGTAGATCTGCTTGATGACCTTGTTGGCCTTCTCGATCACGGCCGACAGCTCTTCGTTCTTGCGCTGGGCCACGTCTTCGTTGAACTCACGGCGCTTGCGCTGCAGGTCACGGTCCTGCTCGATGAGTTCACGCTGGCGGCGGCCGCGTTCGGTTTCGGTCAGGGCGGGACCGTCTTTGTCCAGCTTCTCGGCCGCGGCGCGCAGCTTGCCTTCCTGCTCCAGCAGGTTCTTTTCGCGCCGGCTGAATTCCGCCTGCAGCTTGGCTTCCGACGCCTTGGCCAGATTGGTCTCGCGAAGAATCCGCTCACTGTTGACGTAGCCGATCTTCAGTTCCTGGGCCTGGGCAGCCAAAGCCGTGGCTGCCGTCAGGGCGACGGCGGCCACCATCTTCAACAGCGTGCTCTTCATCAGAATGACGTCCCGATCTGGAATTGGAATCGCTCGATTCTATCCGTCCGCTGCTTCCGGATCGGCGTGCCGTAACTCAGGCGCAGCGGGCCCATGGGAGACAGCCAGCTGATCCCCACGCCGGCAGCGGCACGGGTCTGGCTGAAGTTCAGCTTTTCGTCGGTGCCCCAGACATTGCCGACGTCAAAGAAGCCGAACAGACGGAAGCTCTTGTCGTTACCAGCACCCGGCACCGGCACGTACAGCTCGGTGTTCAGGTTGAACTTGCGGTTGCCGCCGGTGTAGGAGCCGGTGATGTCCACCGGACCCAGGGTTCCGGACTCGAACACCCGGACCGAGCCCAGACCGCCACCGTAGAAGTTCTTGAAGATGGGATAGGGGCGACCCATCAGGCCTTCACCCCAGGCCACTTCGCCGTTGACCATCAGCGAGAACTTGCGGCCCAGCGGAATGAACTGCTGGTACTGCATGTTGGCAATCGCATAGCGGGAATCACCCACCACGCTGGTTTCCAGGTTGACCCGCTTCATCGTGCCCGCGGTCGGGGTGATGACGCTGTCCCGGTTGTCGGCCTTCCAGCCGATGGTCAGCGGGATGGACAGGGCCGAGCCGCCGAAGGCCTGCTGGAACAGCAGATAGCTGTTGGGCAGGCCCTTGGAGGTGGTGATGCGGGTGTTCTCGGCACCGATGCCGAAGAACACGGTGTCTTCTTCGGAGAACGGCACCCCGAACTTCACCGAGCCCCCGTAGGACGCCAGCTCGTACTGCTCGCCCAGGTTGTTGATCGGCTTGACGGTCCGGTAGAACACGTCCACCGCGCGGGAGATGCCGTCCACGGTGAAATACGGGTCCACCGTCGAGACGCCCAGCGAGCGGCCGGTGCTGGCCGTGTTGAGCTGGATGCCCAGGTAGTTGCCGGAGCCGAAGACGTTTTCCTGCGAGATGGAGCCCGACAGCGACAGCTTGCTGGCGCTGGAATAACCGGCACCGATCTGGATGTTGCCGGTGGGGCGCTCGGTCACGGTCAGGGTGACGTCCACCTGGTCGGGCGAGCCCGGCACTTCGGAGGTGTCAACGGTGACGTCCTTGAAGTAGCCCAGACGCTCGACGCGGTCGCGCGAGGCCTTGATGCGGGCGCCGTCATACCAGGCCGATTCGAACTGGCGGAACTCGCGGCGGATGACTTCATCGCGGGTGCGGGTGTTGCCCGAGACCAGCACGCGGCGCACATAGACGCGGCGCTGCGGCTCACCCACGAAGGTCACCACCACCTGGCCGGTGGCACGGTCGATTTCGGGACGGCTCTCCACCCGGGCGAAGGCATAGCCGAAGGTGCCGAAGAGGTCCTGGAAATTACGGGTAGTCTGGGCCACCGCTTCGCCCTGGTAGGGCTGGCCGGCCTTGAGCGCGATCAGGCGCTTGAATTCCTCGTCACGGCCGAGGAACTCGCCTTCCATCTTGATGGCGCTGACCGTGTAGGGCTGGCCTTCGCTGACGGTGATGGCAATGCTGATGCTCTGCTTGTCCGGCGAGATGGTGACCTGGGTCGACTCGACGTTGAATTCGAGATAACCGCGGTTCAGGTAGTAGCTGCGGATGGTTTCCAGGTCCGCATTGAGCTTGGCGCGGGAGTACCGGTCGGTCTTGGTGTACCAGGTCAGCCAGCCGCTGGTGGTCTGCTCCAGCAGGCCCAGCAGCGTGCTTTCGCTGAAGACCTTGCTGCCCAGGATGCGGATCTCCGCAATCTTGGCCGGCTCGCCTTCGGTCACCTGGAAGCTGACGTTGACGCGGTTGCGCTCGATCGGGGTGATGGTGGTGGTCACTTCCGCGCCGTAGAGGCTGCGGGTGAGGTATTGCCGCTTGAGTTCCTGCTCGGCGCGGTCGGCCAGGGCCTTGTCGAAAGGCTTGCCTTCACCGATGCCGACGTCCTTGAGCGACTTGGTCAGCGCCTCGGTGTCGAATTCCTTCAGGCCGACGAAGCTGACGTTGGCAATGATCGGACGTTCCTCGATCACCACCACCACCGCATCGGTGTCGATGTTGATGCGCACGTCCTTGAACAGACCGGTGGCAAACAGCGCGCGCAGGGCGGCAGCGCCCTTTTCGTCGTTGTAGGTGTCGCCGATGCGGAAGGGCAGCGCGGCGAACACCGTGCCCGGGTCGGTCCGTTGCAGGCCTTCGACGCGGATGTCCTTGAGGACGAAGGGCTCAACGGCCCAGGCGGCACCCGCGTGCATCGCGGCGGCCAGCACCGCCAGTTGGATCACTTGGGGGCGCATTGGCTCAGGCAGGAATCGGGACATGCGGAAGTTTCAGTGCGGACCCGCTGACGGGTCAGATCGTTGAAAAGGGCCAGACTCATCATCAGCAGCAGGACGGTGATACCCACGCGTTCCAGCAACCTGCGCCACCGCTCGGAGACTGGGCGGCCACTCAGACCCTCGAAAAGATAATACATCAGGTGTCCGCCATCGAGCATCGGCACTGGCAGCAGGTTCAGCACGCCAAGACTCACGCTGACACTGGCCAGAAAACCCAGGAAGGCTGCGGCCCCCAGGCGTGCGGACTGGCCTGCGTAGTCTGCGATGGTGATGAAGCTGCTGAGATTCTTTACCGACGCTTCACCGGTGAGCATGCGCCACAGGGTCTTGAGCGAATGGGTGCTGAACTGCCAAGTGCGGGTCAGTCCTTGCTGCACCGCTTCCACCGGCCCGTAGTGAACCGTCACCAGGTCCGGAGTTCCCCCAAAGCCGACCCCAACGCGCGGAATGAACTGCCCGTTCACCCCCTCCAGACGGGGGGTGACGACCGTCTCGATCGATTCACCGCCACGCTGAACCACCACCCGCATCGGCTGCACGCAGCCGTCCACCAGCGACGCGCGGACCGCTTGCTGGAACGCGGACAGGTCGGGGATAGCGCGATCATTGACCGACAGTACGCGGTCTCCCGCGCGCAGATTCGCCGCCTGGGCCGGGCTGTCCGGTTGAATGGCCCCCAGCACCGGCGGCATCCAGACGCCCCCCAGGCCGATGCGGCGCAGGTTGTCGGCATCAAGATCACGGCTGCCCAAGGTATTGGTCTCCAGCTGGACCTGACGGGCGCCGTGGCCCTCACCATGACTCACGCTGAGGAACAGCGGCCGGCGGTCTCCAACGGCACGCGCAAGCTGCCAGGTGACATCGGACATGCCGCGCACATCCTGCCAGTCCTGCCCGTCTTCCGACCAGGCCTGCACCACGTCGCCAGCACGCAGGCCCGCCGCATCCGCGAGGCTGCCGCTTTGCGGAGAGCCCAGCACGGCTTTGGGCTCGTCCTGCCCGACCATGCCCGCGGCTGCAAACAGCAGCACCGCCAGCACGAGATTGGCCACCGGGCCAGCCAGCACGATGGCCGAGCGCTGCCACAGCGACTTCTGGCTGAGGGACTGGTGAAGCTGGTCGGGTGGCACCGCGTCGAAACGGTCGTCCAGCAGCCGGACGTAGCCACCCAGCGGCAGCAGGCTCAGCACAAACTCCGTCCCGTCCGGCCCGCGTTTCCAGCGCCCCAGCACCGGACCGAAGCCCAGCGAAAAACGCAGCACCTTGACGCCGCACGCGCGGGCCATCCGGTAGTGGCCCCATTCGTGGAAGATGATCAGCACCCCAAGGGTGACGGCGAATGCGAGCAGGGTGGTGGGCATCAGCGCTGGCTCAACAAACGCTGGATCTGGCTCTGCGCATGGCGCCGCGCCCGCGCATCCAGCGTCAGCAGGCCTTCGACGCTATCGACTTCACCCGCCTGCGGATGCACCGCCTCCAGTGCCTCCCGGTTGACCTGGCAGATCTGGTCAAAGCGCAGGCCGTGGCTCAGGAAGGCCGCCACCGCTTCTTCGTTGGCGGCATTGAGCACGGCGGTGCTGCCCTCGGCTGCGCGCAGCGCCTGCCAGGACAGATGCAGACCGGGGAAACGGCGCTGGTCCGCCTCCTCGAAGCTCAGGCCCGGCGTGGCGAGGAGGTCCAGGCGGCTGGCGCCGGACGTGATGCGCTCGGGGAAGGACAGGCCGTAGGCGATGGGCACCCGCATGTCCGGCGTGCCGAGCTGGGCCAGCACCGAGTTGTCTTTGCAGACCACCATCGAATGGATGATGCTCTGCGGATGGATGATCACCTTCACCTGCTCCGGCTGAAGATTGAACAGCCAGCGCGCCTCGATGACCTCCAGCGCCTTGTTCATCATGGTGGCCGAATCCACCGAGATCTTGCGGCCCATCACCCAGTTGGGATGGGCGCAGGCCTGGTCGGGGGTGACGTCGGCCAGCGTGGCCGGATCCCGCTGGCGGAACGGGCCGCCGGACGCGGTCAGCACGATGTGATCGATGCGCTCGTGCCAGGTGGTCCGGTCTTCCGGCAGGCACTGGAAGATGGCGGAGTGTTCCGAGTCGATCGGCAGCAGCGTGGCACCGCCCTGCTCCACCGTCCGCATGAACAGCGCGCCGCCCAGCACGATGGCCTCTTTGTTGGCCAGCAGCAAGCGCTTGCCGGCACGTGCCGCCGCCATGGCCGGCGCCAGGCCGGCGGCACCGACGATGGCGGCCATCACCGCATCCACTTCCGGATGGGCGGCGGTGTCGGACAGCGCCTGCAGGCCGTCCAGCACCTCGGTGCGCGACCCTGCATCGGACAGACGCTGGCGCAGATCGGCCGCCAGACGGGCGTCCGGCAGCACGGCAAATCGGGGATGGTGGGTCAGGCACTGCGCCAGCAGCTCATCCACCCGGCTCATGGCCGACAGGGCGAAGACCCGGTAGCGGTCCGGATGACGGGCGATGACATCGAGGGTGTTGGTGCCGATGGATCCGGTGGACCCAAGCACGCACACCTGCTGCGGAGGAAGGGAGGAAGCAGTCATCACAAAACCATCACAGCGAACTCAGGGCCATGGCCAGCGGGAGCACCGGCAGCAGGGCATCCACACGGTCCAGCACGCCGCCGTGGCCCGGCAGCAGCTGACTGCTGTCCTTGGCGCCAGCGGCCCGCTTGACCAGCGATTCAAACAGGTCGCCCACCACGCTCATGGCGGTGAGGAACACCACCGCCAGCAAGGACAGCCACCCTAGTCGCTTCACCAGGATGGTATAGAGGCTGGGGCTGTCCACCGGCAGATGCACGTCAATCACATGCACCCACACGGCAGCCATCACCACCACACCAAACAAGCCGCCCAGGGCGCCTTCCCAGCTCTTGCCCGGGCTGATGGCCGGCGCCAGCTTGCGGCGACCGAACAGCTTGCCAAAGACATAGGCCGCGATGTCGGCCATCCACACCAGGCACATGGCCGAGAGCAGGAAGTTGATGCCGCGCGCGCGGGCGCTGATCAGGGCCAGCCAGGCGGCCCACAGCAGCACGGCGCCCAGCGTCAGGCGCAGGCCGACGGACAGGCTGGGCCACCCCGCCACGCCCGTCTTGAGGGCCTGAGACCCGCCCAGCACCCACATGCCGCCTGCGATCCACCAGCACCAGGCCGGCAGCGCAAAACCCAGGGCGTAGAGGCACACGCCGCAGACAAGGGCCAGCGCTGCCCCGAACGCCAGGGCGGGCAGGCCCGGGCGCCCGTTCAGACGGGACCATTCCCAGCCCCCGGCGGCGATCATCACCAGGGTCAGCAGGGCAAAGGGCAGCGGCGTGGACGCAAACAGCGCCGGCAGCAGCAGTGCGAGCAGCACGAGGGCTGTGATGATGCGGGGCAACAGCATGGACGGGGACCTTTCCGGGTGGGGACTCAGGCTTCCTGGACGGCGCCTGCGACGCCGGGCACATTGACGCCGCCAAAGCGCCGATCCCGCGCCTGGAAGGCTGCGATCGCCTCATCCAGCTGGGCTTCACCGAATTCAGGCCACAGGCAATCGGAGAACACGAATTCGGTGTACGCCGTCTGCCACAGCATGAAGTTGCTGATGCGCAGCTCCCCGCCGGTGCGGATGAACAGGTCCGGGTCCGGCGCATAACTCATGGCCATGAACTCGGACAGCTTGGCCTCGGTCAGTTCCTGGGCCGGCACCCCCGCTTCAATGGCCTTGCGGCAAGCCTGGACGATGTCCCAGCGGCCGCCGTAATTGAAGGCCACGTTCAGGGTGAGCTTGCTGTTGTGAGCGGTGCTGGTTTCGGCTTCGGCCCAGGCGGCCCGCAGCTTGTCAGACACCGCTTCACGGTCGCCCACGATGCGGATGCGCACGCCCATCGCGCCCATGCGGGCCAAATAGCGTGACACCGCCGCCAGCACCAGGCCCATCAGGCCGGAGACTTCATCGCTGGGGCGCTTCCAGTTCTCGCTGGAGAAGGCGAAGACGGTCAGGTACTCGATCTCACGATCGATGCAGGCCTGCACCACGCGCACCAGCGCATCCACCCCCTGCTTGTGGCCGAAGAAGCGCGGAAGGAAGCGCTTCTTGGCCCAGCGTCCATTGCCATCCATGACGATGGCGACGTGGCGGGGGACACCCGCCTTCTTGTCTGCACTCACGTCGTGTGGGCTCAGACCGCCATGATTTCGGCTTCCTTGGCCGACACCAGCTTGTCGATCTCGGCGATGACGCGATCGGTCAGCTTCTGGACTTCGTCCTGGCTGCGGCGCTCGTCGTCTTCGGTGATGGTCTTGTCCTTGGTCATCTTCTTGGCCTGTTCGTTCGCATCGCGACGCAGGTTGCGGACCGCGACCTTGGCATCTTCCGCGGCACCCTTGACCACCTTGGTCAGGTCACGGCGGCGCTCTTCGGACAGCGGCGGCATCGGCACGCGGATCAGATCGCCTTGGCTGGACGGGTTCAGGCCCAGGTCCGATTCGCGGATGGCCTTTTCGATCTTCTGGCCCATGCCCTTTTCCCAGGGCTGCACGCTCAGCGTGCGGGCGTCCAGCAGGCTGACGTTGGCCACCTGCGAGATGGGGACCGGCGAGCCGTAGTAGTCCACATGGACCTGGTCCAGGATGCCTGGGTGGGCACGACCGGTACGGATCTTCTGGAGTTCATTCTTGAACGCCTCGACGGACTTGGCCATCTTGGCTTCGGCGTTCTTCTTGATGTCGGCGATGCTCATGTTCTTTTCCTCGATCAATGGAGACGGCGTGGCGCGTGCAGGCGCGCCGGATGACTTAACGCGCCGACCCGCTCAGACGTGCACCAGCGTGCCTTCGTCCTCACCTTGCACCACGCGCTTGAGGGCGCCCGGCTTGAAGATGGAGAACACCCGGATGGGCAGCTTCTGGTCCCGGCACAGGGCGAATGCGGTCGCATCCAGCACCTGCAGATTCTTGCTGATGGCCTCATCGAAGGTGATGCGGCTGTAGCGGGTGGCCGTCGGGTCCTTCTTGGGGTCGGCGGTGTAGACGCCGTCCACCTTGGTGGCCTTCAGCATGATTTCCGCGCCGACTTCAGCGCCGCGCAGGGCGGCCGCGGTGTCGGTGGTGAAGAAGGGGTTGCCGGTGCCGGCCGCAAAGATCACCACCTTGCCTTCTTCCAGGTATTGCAGCGCCTTGGGGCGCACGTAGGGCTCGACCACCTGCTCGATGGAGATGGCGGACATGACCCGTGCGGTCATGCCTTCCTGGCGCATCGTGTCGGCCAGGGCCAGGGAGTTCATCACCGTGGCCAGCATGCCCATGTAGTCGGCCGTGGCGCGGTCCATGCCGACCGAGCCGCCCGCAACACCGCGGAAGATGTTGCCGCCACCGATCACGACGGCGACTTCCACGCCCAGACGGGTGACGTCCTGGATCTCCTGGACCATGCGCACGATGGTGGCGCGATTGATACCGTAGGCGTCGTCCCCCATCAGGGCTTCGCCGGAGAGCTTGAGCAGGATGCGTTTGTGCGCGGGCATTGTTACCTCGTCAATACAGCCACTGAAGGCAATGGAGTTGCGCGCGCACAGGCACCATCGGCCTGGCGCAGGCACAAGTGTAAAGGGCGCCCGGGGGCGCCCTTTTGTTTCTGGAGCTTACTGCCCCTTGCTGGCGGCGGCCACCTGGGCGGCCACCTCGGCGGCGAAGTCGTCCACCTTCTTCTCGATGCCTTCGCCCACCACGTACAGGGTGAAGGACTTCACCGTGGTGTTCTTCTCTTTCAGCATCTGGGCCACGGTCTGCTTGCCGTCAGCGGCCTTCACGAAGACCTGGTCCAGCAGCGAGACTTCCTTCAGGAACTTCTGGACCGAACCTTCCACCATCTTGGTGACGATTTCGGCCGGCTTGCCGGATTCAGCCGCCTTCTCGGTGGCGATCTTGCGTTCCTTCTCGACCAGCTCAGCCGGCACTTCAGCCGACGACAGGGCGGCCGGCTTCATGGCGGCCACGTGCATGGCGACGTCCTTGGCGGCGACTTCGTCACCGTCGAACTCGACCATCACGCCGATGCGGGTGCCGTGCAGGTAGGAAGTCAGCTTGGCGCCGGAAGCGTAACGCTTGAAGCGGCGGATGGTCATGTTCTCGCCGATCTTGCCGATCAGGCCCTTGCGAACATCTTCCACCGTCGGGCCGAAGCCTTCCTGCGACAGCGGCAGGGCGGACAGGGCGTCCACGTCGGCCGGGTTCTTCTCAGCCACCAGACCGGCCAGGGCGTTCACGAAGGCCAGGAAGGCGTCGTTCTTGGAGACGAAGTCGGTTTCGCAGTTGACTTCCAGGACGGCGCCGGCGCCACCCACCACGGCTGCGGCGACCACGCCTTCAGCGGTGATGCGCGAGGCGGCCTTGCCAGCCTTGTTGCCCAGCTTGACACGCAGGATCTCTTCCGCGCGGCCCAGGTCGCCTTCGGCTTCCGTCAGGGCCTTCTTGCACTCCATCATGGGAGCGTCGGTACGGGCGCGCAGCTCGGCGACCATGCTTGCGGTAATTGCTGCCATTTCAATCTCCGTGTGGTGCAGGCCCCGCCTTCAACGGGATCAGGGCCTGCGAAATCTTGCTTGGAAAATTGCTTAGAAAAAAGGGGCTGAATCAGCCCCCTGGTCGAACCCTTGCGGGGACGCGGCGATCAGGCGCCTTCGTTCACTTCGACGAATTCGTCGCCTTCAGCGGCGACAGCCTGCACCAGCTCTTGCGTCGAGTTGGCACGGCCTTCCAGCACGGCGTCAGCCACGGCCTTGGCGTACAGGGCCACAGCCTTGGCGGAGTCGTCGTTGCCGGGGATGACGTAGTCGATGCCTTCGGGGGAGTGGTTGGTGTCCACCACGCCGATGACGGGAATGCCCAGCTTCTTGGCTTCAGCCACGGCAATCTTGTGGTAGCCCACGTCGATCACGAACAGGGCGTCCGGCAGAGCGGCCATGTCCTGGATGCCGCCGATGTTCTTTTCCAGCTTGGCGATATCGCGCTGGAACATCAGGGCTTCCTTCTTGATGGAGGGCTGGGTGCCAGCGTCCACCTGGGTCTGCATGTCCTTCAGCTTCTTCAGCGAGGTCTTGACCGTCTTGAAGTTGGTCAGCGTGCCGCCCAGCCAACGCTGGTTCACGCTGGGCACGCCGGCGCGTGCGGCTTCTTCAGCGACGATGTCGCGAGCCTGGCGCTTGGTGCCGACCATCAGGATGGTGCCGCGCTTGGACGACAGCTGGCGCACGAACTTCAGGGCTTCCTCGAACGCGGGCAGCGTCTTTTCGAGGTTGATGATGTGAATCTTGTTGCGATGGCCGTAGATATACGGGGCCATCTTGGGGTTCCAGAAGCGGGTTTGGTGACCAAAGTGGACGCCTGCTTCCAGCATCTCGCGCATCGTGACGGACATGAATGAACTCCGAAGGTTGTTTCTGGAACCCGGCACGAAATTGCAGGACAAGCCCTGCAACACCTTGTGGACTGCCTCAGCCGCACCCGCAGCGCCTGAAAAAGGACTGCGTGAACACCGGGGCTGCCTGTCATCAACTCAAGGGCAGATCAGAAAGATCTGCCGCGCGACCGCGACTCCCGTTAATAGGTGGTCGGTAGCGTTCAACTCAAGTGACTGCCGGATCCGCGAATTTGCGATGTGACGTGTCGCCCAGAACCCATTCCTGTGCATTCAGCGTCGCCACCGCGTCTCTGCCTGCGGCCCCCAATCAGTGTGGCGACCTTGGCAAAAACCCGAAGAGTATAACCCGAGTTCAGCGCCCTTTCGAGGACAGCAGCATGCTCAAGCTCTGACCCAGCGCAAGCGCCGTCCACCAGAAGTGTGAACTTCCAGTGTCAGCCGTGACTGAAGTGCAACAACTTCCCACCAAGATTGGCAGCGGCAGCCCTGCGCCCTGGCACCATGAGCGCCGCGCGCAAGACTGACTGTTGCGCAACCCCGATTTCCCCTGACAAGAGACCTGGTGCCGCCGAACCGGCAGGCACCCAAGCATGACATGACGCACGCCTTTGCCGGCCCGGTTCCACCCCTCGACCCGCTTGTAACGCCCATGCTGTTCGCTGGCCGCTCGTACCGGAGTGAGCGGTTTGCGAGCGAAAACGTCCCGGAGGGCTGCTGAGATGCGGGTGGCCATCATCGGTGCCGGTCTGGCCGGCGTGACCACTGCCTACGAACTGGCCCGCCAGGGCCACGAGGTGCAGGTCTTCGAGCGTGACACCAGCGTCGCCACCGGCGCCAGCTTCGCCCCGCCGGGCCTCATCGCTCCGGCCCTGCTGGCAGCCCGGCCCTCGGTCCGGCTGGCCTGGCGCGGCGCCCCCCGGCAGCTCGGTTGGCGCTGGGCCCACTGGCGGGCGCGGCGTGCCAGCACCCGCCAGCCGCTGCCAGTGCCGGCCGCCGTGCTGCAACTGGCGGTTCAGGGGCAGGCCCTGCTGGCCGACTGGCGTCAGTCGCTCCAGCTGGAGGTGGAACACCGCAGCGGCGTGCTGCTGCTGTGGCGCACCGCCAAGGACTACAAGCAGGCGGCTCCCTTGATCGCGCGGCTGCAGGCGGCGCAACTGCCCTACCGCGAGCTGGACGCCGCGGCCTGCCTGGCGCTGGAACCCGGCCTGAATCCGGACACCCGGCTGCAGGGCGGCCTGCTCCTGCCGCAGGATGAATCCGCCAACGCCCGGCAGTTCAGCCAGGCGCTCAAGCTGGAAGCCCAGCGACTGGGCGTGCGCTGGCAGTTCAATGCCGAAGTGCTGAAGATCGAACCCGGCAGTCAGCCCTCGCTTCATCTGGCCACCGGCCCGGCGCAGCGGGTGGATGCGGTGATCCTGTGCGCCGGCAAGGGCGCACCGGCCCTGCTCTCTCCGCTGGGCATCCGCCTCCCTTGGGGTGCGGTGCATGCGCACACCCTCACCTCGCCGCTGCGGCAACTGGAGGCCCATCCGGACCTGGGCCCGACGGCCACGGTGATCGACGTGGGCCTGGGCGTGAGCATGACCCGGCTGGGGCAGCGGGTGCGCATCGGCGGCGGTCAGGAGCTGGGCGGCACCCCTGGCCAGCCCAGCGGCCCGTCGATGAGCGCCCTGCATCAGGCGGCTCACGACTGGTTCCCCGGCGCGCTGCAGGCCGGCGGGCAGCAGCGCTGGAAGGCGTCCCGGCTGCTGCTGCCGGACGAACTGCCCGTGATCGGCGCCAGCGGAGTGCCAGGGGTGTGGCTGAACCTCGGTCATGGCGAGTCGGGCTGGGCACTGTCCGGTGGCGCGGCCCAATGGCTGGGCGAGCGGCTGGCGGGACGAGAGGGCGGCGTGGATGCGTCCGCCCTGGAGCCGACCCGGCTGCGCTAGAGTCGGCGCATGCGCGCCCTGCTCCCCCACACCGAGGCCAGTTGGCCGCTTCACGACATCGCGGCCAGCCGCGCACTGGAGCAGGCGGCGCTGCAAGCACGCCCGCCGCATCAGTTGATCGAGCAGGCCGGCGCGGCAGTGGCGCGGCTGGCCTTGGCCCTTGCGCCGCACGCGCGGTCTGCGCTTGTGCTGGCGGGGCCTGGCAACAATGGCGGGGATGCATTGATCGCCGCCCGCTGGCTGGCCGCCCGGGGCTGGCGCTTGCAGATCCATCGCATCGGCCCGGAACCCGTCACCGGCAGTGATGCGGCGCATGCGCTGCGAGCGGCGGTGGACGCCGGGCTGGAGATTCGCCCAGGGCCACCCACGGTGGGCAGCGGCTCAACATCCGACTCCGGGGCCATCGACCTCTGGATTGACGGACTGCTGGGACTGGGCGCCCACCGTCCGCCGGATGGTGACATCGCGGCCGCGATCCGAGTCGCCAACGCCCATCCCGCACCGACGCTGGCCATCGACCTGCCTAGCGGACTTCATGCAGACACCGGCCAGGCCTGCGGGCCCGACACCATCCGCGCCGACCACACCCTCTCCCTGCTGACGCTGAAGCCAGGGCTGGTGACGGGTGAAGGGCGCGCCTATGCGGGGCGTCTCTGGTTCGACGATCTGGGCGTGGGGGTGTCGCCATCGACGACTGCGATTTCGACAGCGACTGCGACCGCAACTGCGACCTGGGTCGGCCTGGACGCCTTGGCCCGATGGCACCAGCAGCATCCTCGCGGTGTCACCAGCCATAAGGGCCGACAAGGAGATGTGGTGGTGCTGGGCGGTGCGCCCGGCATGCGTGGCGCCGCTTGGCTGGCCGCCACAGCGGCGCTGACCGCCGGCGCAGGCCGCGTCTATGCCGCCCTGCCGGACGATGACGGACGACCGTGGCCCGCCCGTCCGGAATTGATGCATTGGCCTGCACAGCATTGGCGTCAGCCGCAGGCCTGGCGCGACGCCGTGGTGGTGTGCGGCTGCGGGGGCGGCACCGGCATCCTTCCCTGGCTGGATGCGGTACTGCACGAAGCCCGGCATCTGGTGCTGGATGCCGATGGATTGAACCGGGTGGCGGACGATGAGGGTCTGCAAAAGCGACTGGCAGCCCGCCGCTCGCATGGACTGCAGACGCTGCTGACGCCGCATCCGCTGGAAGCGGCCCGCCTGCTGGGGCTCACCGGCGCCTCCGCCATTCAGTCCGACCGGTTGGCGGCCGCCCAGGCGCTGGCCGCCCGATTTCACTGCACGGTGGTGCTGAAGGGGTCGGGTACGGTGATCGCGTCACCCGGGCATCTGCCGGACATCAACAGCTCCGGCTCACCCGCGCTGGCCACCGCCGGCACTGGGGATGTGCTGGCCGGATGGGCGGGCGGACTGTGGGCGCAAGCACCGGACGCTGAGGCGCACGAAGTGGCCCGCACCGCCGTGCTGTGGCATGGCGCGGCAGCGCAGGACCATGCGGGTCCTCTGCGCGCCGCCGACCTCATCGAGGCGATGGCGGCGCTGCCACGCAGCTGATCGCGCAGGCCAGGTCGTGAAGGGGCAGAAGCTCCCTTCACGCCAGCGGCGATCAGGCGATCAGGCGATCAGCCGCTGCCGATCAGCCCCTGCCGTTCTGCCCCTGCCGTTCAGCCCTTGCCGATCAAGTCCGTGCTTTGCGCGGCGCCTTGGTCGGTGCCGATGCGTTGGCGGCCTTCGCTGCCGGTCGCTTGGCGCCGCGCGCCGTGCGCTTGGCCGCCTTGACCGGATGCGTGGCCACCGTCTTGGCGGAGCGTTCGGCCTTGCGGCGTTCGGCCTTCAGGGCGCGATCAACCTTCTCGATGCGCTCCAGTTGCTCCACCGCCGACACCGTTTCGGCGCCGACCTCCGGCGCACTCACGATTTCGGACAGCGGCTTGCGGGCCGCGCGCTTGTCTGCATGCCGGTCCTGGCGACGGCCGTCGCCGTGTTTGTCGCGCATGGCGCCGCGCACCAGCCGCGCTTCGTCCTGGTCGCGCACCAGACGGAAGTCGATCTTGCGACCGTCCAGGTCCACCCGGCTGACCTGCACCTGCACCCGCGCCCCGGTGGCGTATCGGATGCCGGTGCGTTCGCCGCGCAGTTCCTGGCGCACCTCGTCGAAGCGGAAGTATTCGCCGCCCAGCTCGGTGATGTGGACCAGACCTTCCACATACAGCGCATCGAGCTGAACGAACAGACCGAAGCTCGTGACGGCGCTGACCGTGCCGGCGAACTCCTCGCCCAGATGGTCGCGCATGAAGCGGCACTTGAGCCAGGCTTCGACGTCGCGCGAGGCTTCATCGGCCCGGCGCTCATTGGCGCTGCAGTGGGCGCCGACGATCTCCCAGCGTTCGGCCTCGGTGGAGGCGGTGGCCGGGTTCAGCGTCTTGGTAGGACGTCCCGGCCGCTTGGGCAGCGGCTTGGCCGCGTCCATCTTGTGCGCATCCAGGGTGTACTTCTTGTTGCCCAGCAGCGCCTTGATCACCCGGTGCACCAGCAGGTCGGGGTAGCGGCGGATGGGGCTGGTGAAGTGGGTGTAGGCCTGATAGGCCAGGCCGAAGTGACCCGAGTTGGCGGGGGTGTAGATCGCCTGCTGCATGGAGCGCAGCAGCATGGTGTGGATCTGGGTCGCGTCGGGCCGGTCCTTGGTCGCCTGGGCGATGGCCTGGTATTCGCCGGGGGCCGGATCGTCACTGATGCCCATGCCGATACCCAGGGCCCGCAGGTAGGCCTGCAGCGCGGTGCGCTTCTCGGGCGTCGGGCCTTCGTGCACGCGGAACAGCGAGGCATGCTTGCCGCCAGCGATGAAGTCGGCGGCGCAGACGTTGGCGGCCAGCATGGCCTCCTCGATCAGGCGGTGGGCCTCATTGCGGGTGCGCGGCACGATTTTTTCGATGCGGCCGTTGTCGTCGCAGACGATCTGAGTTTCGGTCGTCTCGAAATCGACGGCGCCCCGTTTGGCCCGCTGCGACAGCAGCGCGCGGTAGACCTCATGCAGGTGCAGCAGATGCGGCACCAGGTCGCCGCGCTTGGCGGCTTCGGGGCCGTGGGTATTGCCCAGGATGGCGGCGACCTCGGTGTAGGTCAGGCGCGCATGGGAATTGATGACGGCGGGGAAGAACTGGTAGGCCTGGACCTCACCGGCTTCGTCCACCAGCATGTCGCAGACCATGGACAGGCGGTCCTGGTCCGGGTTGAGCGAGCACAGGCCGTTGGACAGCTTCTCCGGCAGCATGGGGATCACGCGGCGCGGGAAGTAGACGGAGGTGGCGCGTTCGTAGGCATCGCGGTCCAGCGGCTCGCCGGGCTTCACGTAATGGCTCACGTCGGCGATGGCCACCAGCAGGCGCCAGCCCTTGAAGGCGGACTTGCCGCGGCCTTGCTTGTGGGGTTCGCAGTAGACGGCGTCGTCGAAGTCGCGGGCGTCTTCACCGTCGATGGTGACCAGCGCCACGTCGCGCAGGTCCACGCGATGTTTCATGTCGACGGCGCGGACCTTGTCGGGGAGTTTGGCGGCTTGGGCGAGTGTGTCGGGGCTGAAGGCGTGGGGCACCTCGTACTTGCGCACCGCGATCTCGATTTCCATGCCCGGGTCGTCGATCTCGCCGAGGACCTCGGTCACGCGACCGACGGGTTGGGAGTAGAGCGACGGGGGCTCGGTCAATTCGACGGCCACGATCTGGCCGGCGGTCGCATTGGCGATCGCGTTCTTCGGGATGAGGATGTCCTGCCCGTAGCGCTTGTCTTCGGGGGCGACGAGCCAGATGCCCGATTCCAGCAGCAGGCGGCCGATGATGGGTTTCTTGCGGCGGTCCAGGATTTCGAGCACGCGGCCTTCGGGGCGGTTGCGCTTGTCGAAGCGCACCACGCGCACGCGCAGTCGATCGCCGTGCATCACGGCATGCATTTCCTGGGAGGACAGGTAGACATCGGGCTGGCCGTCGTCCGGCATCAGGAACCCGTGGCCATCGCGATGGCCCTGCACTGTCCCTTCGACTTCGCCCATCAGTTGATTGGGCGTTTGCGAGCTTGCGTTCTTGAAGTTTTTGATAGTATGATCCTTGTCTTTCCTGAAACGCAAAAGCGCTTCTCGAGAACCTAGTGACTAGGATACTTGAAGTTGGTTGCCAATTGTTGACGATGGTTGAATTGGTAGCTGCTTGCTGAGGGGGCAGCATCAGGTGGTACCAGAACTTGTGCCAAAACTGATGCCCAACCCGATGCGTAAGCTGATCCCAAATCGGGACGAGTATTTGATGGGATGCTGGGTGGCTTGAAGAGTTGTTTTTGGAACCTTGCCCAGGTGGCGGAATTGGTAGACGCACTAGTTTCAGGTACTAGCGGGTAACTCCGTGGAGGTTCGAGTCCTCTCCTGGGCACCAATTCTGAAAAGGGGTCAGCGCAAGCTGACCCCTTTTCTCATTCTGACGCCCAGGAAGTGATGTCCAGTGGACATCACGGGAGGACTCGAATGGTTTGGGCCGTGAGGGCCAAACCGGGGTCGCGCTTGCGTGACCGAGTCCTCTCCTGGGCACCAATTCTGAAAAGGGGTCAGCGCAAGCTGACCCCTTTTCTCATTCTGATGTCGAGGACGTGATGTCCAGCGGTCAGGCGTTCGCCCCCACAACGCTCTCCCGATGGATGTCATACACATCGATCTGTTTCTCAACAAACAGGTCAGTCAACGCATCCGCCCCATGGACGTGGGCGAACTGTCGTTCTTCTTCGCTGATGGGAATGGCCTGCAGCCACGCGACCGTCTTGCTGGCGAGTGTTTCGGAGGCCAACGAATCGTCCCAGAGGAAGGGATCCACGAGCATCATGCTGCTCAGGGTGCTGGACAACTTATAGGTATCGACCACCCCTTGGAAGATGGCGCCCGGAAAAGCCGGATGCCCACCCATCACCTTCAAGGCGATAGTCGCCAGCACGTTGGGAAAGTACTCCACCTCGGAGGCGCAGGCGCCCACCACTTCCAAGCCATGGCTCGCCTCGCCCTTCAGGGTGAAGAGTGGGAAATTGGACACCCCGATGGTGCCGTAAGACGATACCCCGCGCACGGGTGAATCCGGCGCGTAGAAGACATAAACCGTCTGATCTTCCTGCTCATTGTCGTGATGTGCAAAGACCTTGATCGGACTGTTGAACGCCGCCGCCAGTTTCCTGGCGATTGCCTTGTCATCGTCGCTAGCGCCTGGACTGCTCTTATTGCCCATCGTTCCCTCCCCCCACTCCAACGCCGTTGAACCCGCGAGGCCCCAACGCTCTCCCGAGCGTTCAGTCGAGCCAGACCCGCCCGTCTATCCAGTGACCCAGCGCCGCAGCGCCGCACCACAGGCGCGCGCAGCGCCGCCGCCCCTCCAGCGGAGCGCGTGGATCTGGCTCTGCCAGGCCACCGCGCTCGCCCCCCGGTGGGGGGGCCGGCGTCAGCCGGTAGGGGGCGGAGCCTTAAATCGCGAATTTTTTGGCGAGGGCGTCCGGACGCAGCGAGTCGTAGTCCTCGAACGGCTGATGGATCCACGGGCTGGTGGTCAGCAGTTCGACGTAATAGTCCGGCGTATACGTGGACACGCTCTTCGTCCAGATCACCGCCGAGCGCAGCTCCTGAATCGCCGGCATGCCACGCAGCCGCTCCACCACCGCCTTCAGCGTCACACCCGAATCCGCCAGGTCATCCACCAGCAGCACACGGCCGGCCAGCTCGCCCTTGGGCATGGTGATGTACTTGGCGATATCCAGACGCCCCTGGATCGTGCCCGCTTCCGCCCGATACGAGCTGGTGGACATGATGCCCAGCGGCTTGTCGAACACCCGCGACAGCACATCCCCCGGGCGCATACCCCCGCGGGCCAGGCACAGGATCTGATCGAATTCCCAGCCCGAGGCGTGCACCTTCAATGCCAGGCGTTCGATCAGCAAGTGGTATTCATCCCACGACACATACAGATGCTTGCCGTCGTCGGTCAACATGGGGAGGGCTCCTCAGGAAAGAAACAGATCAGGGGTCAACAAAACGGCCATCAGGCCTGGAACGGATGCTGCAGCAGGATGGTGTGATCCCGGTCCGGACCGGTGGACACCATCGCGATCGGCGCGCCGATCACCTCTTCCACCCGCTTCAGATACGAGCGGGCATTGGCCGGCAGCTTGTCCCAGGCGGTCACACCAAAGGTGCTTTCGGTCCAGCCCGGGAACACTTCATAGATGGGCTTGCAGGCCAGGATGTCGTCGGCGTCCAGCGGCAGGATGTCGATGCGCTCGCCATGCAACTCATAGCCCACGCACATGTTCACTTCCTTGAGCCCATCCAGCACATCCAGCTTGGTCAGGCACAGGCCGGTGATGCCGTTGATGATGATGGAGCGCTTGAGCGCCGCAGCATCCAGCCAGCCGCAGCGACGGGCACGCCCCGTCACCGTGCCGCGCTCCTGGCCGACGGTGGACAGATGGTGGCCAACGGTGCCCGGGTTCTCCCAGTCCAGTTCCGTCGGGAACGGGCCGGAGCCCACGCGGGTGGCGTAAGCCTTGGTGATGCCCAGCATGTAATGCAGCATCTGCGGACCCACACCCGCACCGGCGGCGGCATTGCCCGCCACGCAGTTGCTCGAGGTCACATAGGGATAGGTGCCGTGGTCGATGTCCAGCAGCGTGCCCTGGGCGCCTTCGAACAGGATGTTCTGACCCGCCTGATGCGCCTTGTGCAGCAGGTAGCCCACGTCGGCCATCATCGGCTTGATCTGGTCGGCCAGCGACATGGCGTGGTCGAAGATCGGCTGGAAGTCCAGCGGCTTGGCATTCAGATAACCGGACAGCGCCACGTTGTGCATGTCCAGCAGCTCCTTGAGCTTCTTGGCAAAACGCTCCGGATGCTTCAGGTCCTGCACGCGCAGGGCGCGGCGGGCCACCTTGTCTTCATAGGCCGGGCCGATGCCCTTGCCGGTGGTGCCGATCTTGCCGCTGCCGCTGCTCTCACGCAGGGCTTCACGGGCGCGGTCCACTTCGACGTGGAAGGGCAGGATCAGCGGGCAGGACTCGCTGATGAACAGGCGCGAACGCACTTCCACACCGGCCTTTTCCAGGCGCTCGATCTCGGACAGCAGATGGGTGGGGTCCACCACCACGCCGTTGCCGATGTAGCAGGCCACGCCGTCGCGCATGATGCCCGAGGGGATCAGCTGCAGCGCCGTTTTCACGCCCTTGATCACCAGGGTGTGGCCGGCATTGTGGCCGCCCTGGAACCGCACCACGCCTTCGGCGTGATCGGTCAGCCAGTCCACGACCTTGCCCTTGCCCTCGTCACCCCACTGGGTGCCAACGACCACCACGTTGCGGCCGCGCGCGATCTCAGTGCTTTGCATGTTGTTCATCCGATCAAAGAGGTTGTTGGTGGGGGCGAGGCTTACAGCGCTCGCAGCACCCATTGACCGCTGGTGTTCACCAGCTCGCGGTCGCATTCGAATTCGTCGTTTTCGTGCTCGTGGCCAGGCAGCACGCAGACCACGGTTTCGCCCTGCTCCCGCAGGCGACGCACCGCCGCACGCAGGTCGGGCGCCACGCCCCAGGGGGCCCGCACCGCGGCACGCAGCTGGGTGGCCGGAATCAGGCCGACCAGGGTCTTGAGATCCAGGCTGAAGCCGACCGCCGGACGACGGCGACCGAAGACGGCCCCCACTTCGTCGTAACGGCCGCCGCGCAGGACGGCATCGCTGCAGCCCTGGGCATACAGGGCGAAACGCACGCCGCTGTAATACGCATAACCGGGGAGATCGGCCAGGTCCAGGCCGATGCGCAGTTCCGGATGGGTGGCGCGCAGGTGGCGCACCAGCCAGGCCAGATCGTCCAGCGCCGCAGTGATGAGCGGGTGGCGGGGCAGGCGTTCACGGGCCTGGTCCAGCAGCTCGATGTCGCCATACAAACCCAGCAGGGTCTGCAGGCCGTCGATCACTGCAGCAGGCAGTTCGCCAGCAAACGACGCGACACCGCCGGCATCCTTGGCGCCCATGGCCTGGACCAGCACCGCCAGGCGGTCTTCGGTCAGACGATGGTCGCCCAGCACGCCGCGCACCAGGCGTGCATCGCCCAGGTCCAGCGTGAACTGGCTCAGGCCGGCGCGGTGCAAGGCGTCCAGCGCCAGTTCCTGCACTTCCAGGTCGGCCTCCAGGCCGGCATGGCCGTAGATCTCGACGCCAAATTGAAGCGGTTCGCGGGTGGCAGTCAGGCCTTCAGCGCGGGTGTGCAGCACCGGGCCGCAGTAGCACAGCCGGGTCACACCTTCGCGGTTGAGCAGATGCGCATCGATGCGTGCCACCTGCGGCGTGGTGTCCGCCCGCAGGCCGAGACTGCGGCCTGAGAGCTGGTCCACCAGCTTGAAGGTCATCAGGTCCAGTGCCTGGCCGGTGCCCGACAGCAGCGAGTCCAGGTGCTCCAGCATAGGAGGCATCACCAGCTCGCAACCGTAGGTCCGGGCCATATCCAGCAGATCGCGACGCAGTTCTTCAATGCGGCGGGCCTGGGAAGGCAGGACGTCAGCAATGTGCTCGGGCAGCAGCCAAGCAGAGGCCATGGACGTTCAGGGAGGGGGTTAAAAACGGCATTGTACCGGGGTCGCGCAGCGCTGGCGTTGCTGAACGCACGAGCAAGGGTCATCCGCACGGTCGGCGGCAGTGCCGACTGCGGTAATTCGCCACGTTTGAGGGCGGGCGCCCCTGACGGCCTGACCGAGCGCCTCAGCCGGCCATGAGCCAGAGCAGCCCGAGCCCGCCCAGCACGCTCAACAGTCCGATGAAGCGGATCTGTCCATCACTCATCAAGAGCAACTTGCTGAACAGCTCACGCCAAGCGGTGGGCCGGAGAAACGGGATCAACCCCTCCGCCACCAGCATCAGCCCCAGCGCCGCCCACCAGTTTGTGCCATTCATGGAAACAGGATCGCAGAAACGAGACAGGCGCCTTTCGGCGCCTGCGGGTTGGGTTTACTTCTTCTGCGAAGCGGCTGGCGCGTTGGCGCCTCCGGCCCCGCGCATGGCCTTGAAGAAGTCGGAGGACGGATCCACCACGATCATGTCGCTCTTCTTGCGGAAGGAGGCCCGGTAGGCTTCCAGCGAACGATAGAACTGGGCGAAGTTGGGGTCCTTGCCGAACGCTTCGGCATACAGGGCCGACGCCTTGGCATCGCCCTCACCCATGATCTTCTGCGCGTCGCGATAAGCCTCGGCCAGGATGATGTCCTGCTGCTTGTCGGCATCGGCCTTGATCTTCTCGCCTTCAGCGCCACCGGTGGCTCGCAGTTCGTTGGCCACGCGGATGCGCTCCGACTTCATGCGGTTGTAGACGGCTTCGGTGATGGTCGGCGAGAAGTCCACGCGCTTGACACGCACGTCCACGATCTCGATACCGAACTGCTTGGCTTCTTCTTCCAGGCGCTTGCGCACATCGGTCATGACCTTCTCGCGCTCGGTGGCCAGCACGGCCCGCACGGTGCGACGGGTGACTTCCTCGTTCAGCGCGGCCTGCACGATCGGGCTGAGCCGGTTGTCCAGGTTGCGCATGGACGTGCCACTGTTGCGGATGAACTGCTTGGCATCCACGATGCGCCACTTCACCAGCCAGTCGATGACGATGCTCTTCTTCTCAGCGGTGAAGATGGGACGGGTGTCCGGGCTGTCCAGGGTCTGGATGCGACGGTCCAGGAAGATCACGTTCTGCAGCGGCGGCGGCAGCTTGAACTTCAGGCCCGGCTCGGTGACCACTTCCTTGATCTCACCCAGCGAATAGACGACGGCGAACTGACGCTGATCCACCACGAACAGGGTGGAGCTGGCCACCATGAAGAGGATCAGCAGGCCGAGGACGACGGAAACGATGCGGTTCATTGTCTGAGTCTCCCCTTCGATCAGCGGCTGTCGCGGTCACGGCCGCGCAGGTTGTCCCGCGAGCGGTTGTCCGGATTCAGCATGGTGCTGCCGCTGGTGGTCGGGTCCTGCGGGACCACCGGGCTGGGCGCGCTGCTGGTGACACCGGACGCACCGGCGCCCGATTGCTGCATCAGCTTGTCCAGGGGCAGATAGAGCAGGTTCTGGTTGTTGCGGCTGTCCACCATCACCTTGGTGACGTTGGAATAGATGTCGCGCATGGCGTCGATGTAGAGACGGTCACGGGTCACGCCCGGGGCCTTCTGGTACTCGGTCAGCACGCTGCGGAAGCGGTCGGCATCACCCTCGGCGGTGGAGACCACCTTGGCCCGGTAGGCTTCGGCTTCCTCACGCACCCGTGCGGCCTGGCCCTGCGCGGTCGGGATGACCTTGTTGGCATAGGCCTCGCCTTCGTTCTTCAGGCGCTCGCGGTCGGAGTTGGCGCGGAAGGCGTCGTCGAAGGCGGCTTGCACCTGCTCCGGCGGCTGCACGCCGTTCACGTTGACGCTGACGATCTGGATGCCGGTCTTGAGACGGTCCAGCTGCGCCTGGATGGACTTGCTCAGGTCCACGGCGATGGCGTCGCGCTGCTCGTAGAGCACAGAGTCCATGCTGCTGCGCCCGACGATCTCGCGCACGGCGGATTCGGAAGCCTGCACCACGGCCTGGCTGGCGTCCACGTTCTCGAAGAGGAAGTCCCGAGAATCCTTGAGGCGATATTGCACCGTGAAGCGGATGTCCACGATGTTCTCGTCCTGGGTGAGCATGGACGAATCCTTGAGCCCACCGCTCGTGCCCTGGCTGCGGCCGATTTCCGCCGATTGCAGCTGGGTGAAGGACACCACCTCATGCGCCTGGAACGGATAGGGCAGCCGGTACTGGATGCCGGCGTCCACCGTGCGGCTGTACTTGCCGAAGGAGGTGATCACCCCCTGCTGGCCTTCCTGCACGATGAAGACACCACTGGCCAGCCACCCCAGCAGCACCACGCCGACCACGAGGCTCACGCCGATGCCGGCGCCGCGCATGTCCGGCTGGTAGTTGTTGCCACCGCCGCCGTTGCCGCTGCCGTTCCCGTCATTGCCGCCGCGACCGCCGAACAGGCGGGAGAGCTTGCGGTTGAAGTCGCGCCAGAGTTCGTCCAGGTCAGGCGGGCCTTCATTGCGGCCATTGCTCATCCACAGGCCCACCCATTGACGCAAGCGCCCTCCGACGCGGGAGCCTCCCTGAGGCGTCCGGCCGGAGCCGGCGGGCATGCTGTTGTGTTGGTTCATACGCATCCTGGTGAGGAAGTCTTGTTGCAAGTATCGGGCATCCCAGCCGTCATTCCCCTGGATCATGCCCCGAAGCATCCTTCGGTGCGGGGAGATCCTGGGTCAGGTCTTGCGGAAGCTCGTCGCTCTTGAAATCTGCATCCCCTGTTTCAGGCACAGGGCCAGCCTGCATGAGGGAGGCAATTCGGGACCGCAGCAGGTCCAGGCCCTCCCCGCCAGCCGCGCTGACGAAGATGCGGGGCAGACGCTGGCCGCCATGTTCGCCGCCCAGTCGGGGCAGCCAGTCCTGCAGCTCCCGGGGGCGCTGGGTGGGTTCCAGCAGATCCAGCTTGTTGTAGACCAGGATCTGCGGGATGTGCTGCGCGCCGATTTCGGCCAGCACCCGCTCCACCTCTTCCATCTGCTCGGTCAGGACCGGGCTGGCGGCATCCACGACATGCAGCAGCAGGTCGGCGTCCGCCGCTTCCTGCAGCGTGGCCTTGAAGGCTTCCACCAGCTTGTGGGGCAGGTCGCGGATGAAACCCACGGTGTCGGACAGCGAGACACTGCTGCCCGCTTCTTCGAGGTAGAGCGAGCGGGTGGTCGTGTCCAGCGTGGCGAAGAGCTGGTTGGCCGCATAGGTGCGGGCCTTGGTCAGCGCGTTGAACAGCGTGCTCTTGCCGGCGTTGGTGTAGCCCACCAGCGAGACCCGGAACACGCCGTTGCGGGCCCGTGCACGCCGCTGGGTGCTGCGCTGCCGCTCGACCTTCTTCAGCCGTTCCTTGATGGTCTTGATCCGGTCGTCGATCATGCGACGGTCCAGTTCAATCTGACGCTCGCCCGGGCCGCCGCGCATGCCGATGCCGCCGCTTTGACGCTCCAGGTGGCTCCAGCGACGCACCAGCCGCGTGGCCAGGTATTGCAGACGGGCCAGTTCGACCTGCAGCTTGCCCTCGAAGCTCTGCGCCCGTGCGGCGAAGATTTCCAGGATGAGGGCGGTGCGGTCGGCCACCGGCACGCCGAGATGGCGTTCCAGGTTGCGCTGCTGGGCGGGCGAGATGGCCTGGTCGAAGAGCACGGTGTGGGCCGCATGGGCCTGCACCATCAGCTTGATTTCGTCCGCTTTGCCGGAGCCGACAAAGAGGGCGGCATCCGGCGCCTTGCGCTTGGCCACGATGCGGGCCACGGGGGTGTCGCCGGCCGATTCGGCCAGCAGGGCCAGTTCGTCCAGGGTGGGGTCGAAGGGCTCACCGCGGCCCAGGTCGACGCCCACCAAAATGGCACGCGCCGCCTCGGGGGGCGGCGACTGATGAGTGGGATCTTGGCTGTTCAAGATGTGTGTGTGTCGGGCCTCGTCCGGACGGCGTTCAAAAACCATGCGCCGGGTTGCGCATGTTCACCCTAGATGGGGGTGGTCGGCGTCCAATCAAGGCCCGGGTCAGGACTGGCCGGGAGGCCGCCTGGATCAGTTGGCTTCGGCGCCGTCGCCAGCGTGGAAGTTCACGGCGCGGCCGGGCACGACGGTGGAGATGGCATGCTTGTAGACCATCTGCGTGACCGTATTGCGCAGCAGCACCACGTATTGGTCAAAGGACTCAATGTGGCCTTGCAGCTTGATGCCGTTGACCAGATAGATGGACACCGGCACATGCTCCTTGCGCAGCAGGTTCAGGAAGGGGTCTTGCAAGAGTTGTCCTTTGTTGCTCACGATATGCTCCGTGTTGTGAGGGGGAGAGAGAAGGTGTTGGAACCCGGACCTTATCACAGGCCCGGGTTTCCCCGGACCAGCCGTGAATCAGGTTTCGTCTGCAAACGGATTCTTGGAGGAGCGCATCTCGATGCGCATCGGTGTGCCGACCAGCTTGTAATGATCGCGGATCCGGCCTTCCAGATAGCGTTTGTAGACCTCGCTGACATGCTCCAGCGAATTGCCGTGGATCACCACGATCGGGGGGTTCATGCCCCCTTGGTGGGCATAACGCAGCTTCGGACGGAAGGTGCCGGCGCGCTTGGGCTGCTGGTGCTCCACCGCTTCATGGATGAGGCGGGTCAGCACCGGCGTGGTCATCTTGCGATAGGCCGATGAATAAGCGTCCGCCAGGGCCTTCCACAGCGGGCCCAGGCCCTGGCGCTTGAGCGCCGAGATGTGCAGGATGGGGGCAAAGCGCAGGAAGCTCAGGCGGGTCTGGATTTGACGCTCCAGCACTTCGCGCTGATAGCTGTCCACCACATCCCACTTGTTGATCGCCACCACCACGGCGCGGCCGCTCTCCAGGATGTAGCCCGCGATATGGGCGTCCTGGTCGGTCACGCCTTGCGTGGCATCGATCAGCAGCAGCACGACGTTGGCATCGGCAATCGCCTGCAGCGTCTTGACCACCGAGAACTTCTCGATGGCCTCGAACACCTTGCCCTTGCGGCGCAGACCGGCGGTGTCGATCAGCTTGAACTTCTGGCCGTTGCGCTCGAAGTCGACGCTGATGGCGTCCCGGGTGGTGCCCGGCATGTCGAAGGCCACCAGCCGCTCTTCACCCAGCCAGGTGTTGATCAGGGTGCTCTTGCCGACGTTCGGCCGGCCGGCCACCGCCAGGCGGATGACCTGGGGCTTGTCGGCCTCCTCGGCATCGAGGGCATCTTCTTCCTCGGTCTCGAAGCCCTCCAGGGCCGCTTCCAGCAGGCTGCGGATGCCCTGGCCGTGCGCGGCGGAGATGGGATGGGGCTCGCCCATGCCCAGCTCGTGGAACTCGGCCAGTAGCGGCGAGTCCTGCATGCCTTCGGCCTTGTTGACCGCGATCAGCACCCGCTTGTTGCTCTGGCGCAGGTAGCGCGCAATGTCCTGGTCCTGACCGGACAGGCCGTTGCGCACATCCAGCACGAAGATGACGGTATCCGCCTCGGCCACGGCCTGGCGGGTCTGCTTGGCCATCTCCTTGACGATGCCGGTCGAACTGTCCGGCTCGAAGCCGCCGGTATCGACGACGATGTACTCGCGATCGCCCAGGCGGCCGTCGCCGTAGTGGCGGTCGCGGGTGAGGCCGGCAAAGTCCGCGACGATGGCGTCACGGCTTTTCGTCAGCCGGTTGAACAGCGTGGACTTGCCCACATTGGGGCGGCCCACCAGGGCAATCACTGGTTTCATCAATCAATCAATCGAGGCGCAGCGCAAACAGCTTGCCGCTGCGGGTGGCGATCAGCACGACATTGCCCAGGCGCACGGGCGCTGCGGCCACGCCGGAGCTGTCGGTGGACAGACGTTGGATCGTCTGGCCCTTGTCGCGGGAGAGGAAGTGCACATAGCCTTCGCTGTCGCCAACGATGACCGCTTTCTCGGTCACCAGCGGCGCGCTCAGCTTGCGGTTCAGGAACTGGTCGGCCGTCCAGATCACGTCGCCGGTGGGGGTGCCCCAGGCGGAGACGCGGTCGGAGGCATCGGCCGCCACCGTCATGACGGCATCGCTGCTGACGCCGCGGGTGCCGCCGACGGTGCGGGTCCAGATGGCGGACCCGCGCTCGGCGTTGATGCAGCCGACAGCCGACTGGAACGCACGGGCGCAGAAGGTGGCGTTGTCACGCCCCATCGGGCCGACCAGGTCGGCCAGACGCTCCACCTCATTGGTGCCGCGCGGATTGGAGACGGTGGCTTCCCACTGCAGCGTGCCGCGCAGCGGATCCACCCCCGCCAGACGCGGGCCCTGCCCGACCAGCAGCGTGTTCTGGTAGGCGGAGATGACGCCGGGCTGCTGCAGCGTGAGCGGCTCGCCCGGGCGGCGCAGTTCCCACAGCTTGCGGCCGTCCTGGGCGTCATAGGCTTGCACCATGCGGTCCAGGGTCAGCACAAAGACGCGCTCACCGGCCACGAAGGGCGAGGTGATGACCGGCACGGTCAGGGTCTTGCGCCACAGGATCTTGCCGCCTTCGCTGACGACCAGTTCGTTGTCCCGGTTCACCGCGGCGGCAAAGCGGCCATCGCTGCCGACGCCGGCATTCAGGCCCTTGCCGATCTCGACCCGCCACAGCACGTTGCCGGTGTCCGCGGCCAGCGCAGTCACCACGCCGTCCGAGTCACCCACCACGAACTGATTGTTCACCGCCGTGACGGAGAGCGGGAACTTGACGCTGTCGACCCGCGCTTCCCAGCCCACCCGCACATTCAGCGCCGGCGTGAAGGTTTCCAGCGGGGCCGGCTTGACGTCCTTGGAGCTGCTGAACAGCGAGCAGGCGCCCAGCGCCGCTGCGGCACCGACCACCACCGCTGCCCGCATCAGCGGCACGAGCGCGTTCAGCCGGCGGCTCATTGAGCAGCCTCCTTGTCAGACTCCACCGCCACGCCCAGGCTGGCCAGCTTCATTTCCACCATGCGGCGGTAGTCCAGCTGCTTGTCCATGCCGTCGTAGGCCTTCTTGAATTCGGTCTTGGCCTGGTCAGGCTTGTTCTGCAGCAGAGCGATGTCGCCGCGGCGGTCGGCCACCAGGGGGGCGAACTCAGCGCTTTTGACAGCGTCCAGCGTCTTGCCGGCTTCGTCCAGTTGCTTGGCATCCATCTGCAGGGAGGCCAGGCGCAGACGAGCCACGTCGGCGTAGGACGCTTCGCTGGCATTGGCCGCGGCCCAGTTCAGCGAGCTCTTGGCCTCATCGACCTTGCCCTTGTCCAGCTGCAGCTTGGCGGTGAGCAGCGCGCCCTGGGAGGCGTAAGCCGTCGAGCCGTAATTCTTTTGCAACTGCGCCCACAGGCCCTGGCTGCCATTCAGGTCGCCCGTCTTGACCGCTTGCTCCAGCTGCGTGAACAGCACCGATGCCTCGGCCGCCTTGTTGCGCTGCCAGAGATTCCAGCCCGTCCAGCCGGCGTAACCCAGCAGGCACAGGGTCAACACCCACACAATCGGATTGCCCCAGCGCTGCCAGAACGCCTTGAGCTGCTCCAACTGTTCCTGTTCTTCGAGATCGAGATGAGACGCCATGAGAGAAAGAGGGTCGGTTGAGTGTGCAAAAGCCGCGATTATGCGGTGCGAAGTTCGCCTGCCCAGTCGGCGATTTGGTAAAGCGACCGGGTGACCTGCTCGCCGCCTTCGGCGCGCAGCGGCTTGACCGCCACTTCGCCACGGGCCAGTTCATCCTGGCCGAAGATGAGCGCAAAACGCGCGCCGGAGCCGTCCGCTTTCTTGAACTGGGACTTCATGCTGCCCTGCCCCGGGTGCATGACTACCGAGACCCCGGCGGCCCGCAGCGCTTCCAGCGCCACCAGCACCTGCGGCAGGCCTTCGGCGGAAGGGATGACGGCATAGGCGTCCGGCGCCGGGGGCGGCGGCAGCGTGCCGACTTCCTCCAGCAGAAGCAGCATGCGCTCCATGCCCATGCCAAAGCCCACAGCCGGGCTGGCCTTGCCGCCCAGTTGCTCGATCAGGTAGTCATACCGGCCGCCGCCGCAGATGGTGCCCTGCGAGCCCAGCCGGGTGGTGACCCATTCGAAGACGGTCAGGTTGTAGTAGTCCAGGCCGCGCACCAGGCGGGGATTGATGCGGTAGCTCACACCGGCGGCGTCCAGGATGGCCCGAACGCCGTTGAAGTGGGCCAGCGAGGCCTCACCCAGGAAGTCCAGCAGACGCGGGGCGTTGTTGGCCATGTCCTGCAGTGCCGGATTCTTGGTGTCCAGCACCCGCAGCGGATTGCTGTGCAGGCGGCGCTTGCCGTCTTCGTCCAGCAGGTCCTGGTGCTGCTCCAGGTAGGCGATCAGGGCCTCGCGGTGGGCGCGGCGCTCGTCCGGCTGGCCCAGGCAGTTCAGCTCCAGCTCGAAGTGATCGCCCTGCACCAGGCCCAGCTCACGCAGCAGGCGGCTGCCCATCAGGATGACTTCCGCATCCACGTCCGGCCCGGAGAAGCCCAGGGCTTCCACGCCCATCTGGTGGAACTGGCGGTAGCGGCCCTTTTGCGGCTTCTCGCGGCGGAACATCGGCCCGAAGTAGTACAGACGCCGGCCGGAATCGCGCAGGAAGGAATGCTCCATCATGGCGCGCACCACGCCGGCGGTCATTTCCGGACGCAGGGCCAGATGCTCGGCCTGGCCGTTCTTGTCGGCACGGTCTTCGAAGGCATACATCTCCTTCTCGACGATGTCGGTCACCTCGCCGATGCCGCGCACAAACAGCGCGGTGGGCTCGACGATGGGGGTGCGCACGTTCTGGTAGCCATAACGCTGCAGCACGCCGCGCATCAGGCCTTCCAGCCATTCCCAGCGCGCCGATTCCGGCGGCAGGATGTCATTCATGCCCTTGACGGCTTGCAAGGGCGGGAGCTTCTTCACGTCTGTCATGTCGGGCGCGGCGCTCACTGGCCGCCGAAACGTTTTTCGATGTAGTTTTCGACCAGGGCGTGGAATTCGCTGGCGATGTTGTCCCCGCGCAGGGTCAGCGCCTTCTGGCCGTCGATGAAGACCGGTGCGGCCGGGGCTTCGCCGGTACCCGGCAGGCTGATGCCGATGTCGGCATGCTTGCTCTCGCCCGGGCCGTTGACGATGCAGCCCATCACCGCAACCTTCATGTTCTCGACACCCGCGTACTTGGTGCGCCAGATCGGCATCTGGGCCCGCAGGAAGTCGTCGATCTGCTTGGCCAGTTCCTGGAAGGTGGTGCTGGTGGTGCGGCCGCAGCCCGGGCAGGCGGTGACGCTCGGGTTGAAGGCGCGCAGGCCCAGCGACTGGAGAATCTCCAGCGCCACCACCACTTCCTGGGTGCGGGACTCACCGGGCTGGGGCGTCAGCGAGACACGGATGGTGTCGCCGATGCCTTCCTGCAGCAGCACCGACAGCGCAGCGGCCGAGGCCACCGTGCCCTTGGTGCCCATGCCGGCTTCGGTCAGGCCCAGGTGCAGCGCATAGTCGCAGCGGCGGGACAGGGCGCGGTAGACCGAGATCAGGTCCTGCACGCCGCTGACCTTGCAGCTGATGATGATGTTGTCCGGATTCATGCCCAGTTCACGGGCATAGGAGGCGGAGCTCAGGGCCGACTGGATCAGCGCCTGGTACATCACCTGCTTGCCGTCCCAGGGGGCCGCGCGGCGGGCGTTGTCGTCCATCATCTGGGCCAGCAGTTCCTGGTCCAGACTGCCCCAGTTCACGCCGATGCGCACGACCTTGTCGTACTTCACCGCCGCCTCGATCATCTGGGCGAACTGGCGGTCCTTCTTGTCGCCCTTGCCCACATTGCCGGGGTTGATCCGGTACTTGCTGAGCGCCTGCGCCATGGCCGGATGCTCGGTGAGCAGCCGGTGGCCGTTGTAGTGGAAGTCGCCCACCAGCGGCACGTTGATGCCCATGCGGTCGAGCTGGTCGCGGATGTGCGGGACCGCGTCGGCCGCTTCCGGCGTGTTGACGGTGATGCGCACCAGCTCGGAACCGGCCACCGCCAGCTCCTTGACCTGGATGGCGGTTTCGATGACGTCAACGGTGTCGGTGTTGGTCATCGACTGCACCCGCACCGGTGCGTCACCGCCGATGGTCACCTCATGGTCACCCCAGCGCACGCGCGCCTGACGGCTGCGGCGCGCGGCGGGAGAGGCCGCCAGGATCAGGTCTTGATCGGCGGCGTCAACACCGGTCGTGAGGCCAGATGGGTTGCCAGACGGGTTGCCGGAAGGGTTGCCGGAAGAGAGGTCGATGGGAGCTTGGTCCATGGTCGTGCAATCAGGTTGGGAGGGTGGCTGGTCGAGCGACCTCCCCCACCCTCATCAGTTCAATTCCAGGCGCGCCACGTTGTCACGGGCGCGACCGGCCAAATCCACGGGCTTGCCGCGGAAGACCAGCTCAGTGCCCGAAACATTGCCAACGCGCAGTTTCAGGGGGGCAGTTCCGTTCAGGTCCACTTGCTCGCCATTGCGCAGCAGGCGGGACAGCAGGGTCTGTCCCTGGCCATCCACCACTTCCACCCAGGTGTCGCCGGTGGCGCGCACGCGCAGCAGGCTGGCGCCTGCGGCCGCCTGGGCGGTCGGGGAGGTCGCAGTTGCCTGGGTCGGTGTCTGAGCAGCGGTCTGAGCCGGTGCTTGGGCAGCTACTTGGGCCGGGGCCGGTGCTTGGGCCGAAGTGGCATTCAAGGCCTGGCCTGCGGTCTGCGCGGACGTGGTGGGCGGGGTCGCGGGGCCAGCGGCGGTGGGCGCCACGGCGGTGCTGCCCGTGGCGACCGGCGCGCTGGCGGTCTGCGGCGCAGTCGCCGCAGCGGTCTGACCGACACTGCCCGTTGCCGAAGCGGCCTCGGTCACCAGCGGTGCGGAGGCCACCGTGGGCGCTTCCACCTGCAGCGGTTCCGTCGTGGTGCCGGGCTGGGCCGATGTCTCCGGCTCGCGCTGGAAGCGGTGCGTCAGGTCGTCCACCACACTGGCGGGCACGAGATAGACGGCCAGGGCCGCCACCAACAGCGCAGCGCCGCCCAGCAGCACGGGGTTCTTCAGCAGTGCCACCGACACCATCGGTTCCTGGCTGGCCGCCCGCTCGCGGAAGGGCTGGTTCAGCCCGGGTGTCACCCGGTCCAGTGACGCCTCATTGCCGCCGCGCGGCAGCATGGCGAGCACCGGCTCGGCATCGATCTTCAGCGCCCGGCACACCGAGCGGGCCAGGGCTCGCGCAAAGGTGGCATCGGGCAGTTCCTTGTAGCGGTCGGCCTCCAGGGCCTCCAGCTTGGACTGCGGCACCTTGAGTGTGGCCGCCAGGGCCGCAATGTGCAGTCCGCGGGCCTCCCGCGCCCGGCGCAAGGCAGCGCCGGCCGTCACCTCGGACTGGATGGCGGCGTCCAGGGCCGCCGGCGCCTCGTCGGCCGCCGTAGATGTCATGCGATGTCCCTCATTCATCGAATCGACCATTGTTCAAGGCCTGTGTCTCTGGCGCCTGCGGATATTTGCTCCGCATTTGCTTGGCCAGATCTTCCATATTGGCCGTGTTGCCGGCCCGGCGTTCGACCCGCAGTTCCAGCCAGAGGCTGGAGGCGTTCACCTGTTCTGGATTGTTGTTGACGCGCCGGGCATAGAAGCGGGCCCGGTCGTAGTCACCCAGGCGATACAGCACTTCGCCCAGGTTCACCGCCACGGTGGGGTTGCCCGGCTCGTATTCAAAGGCCTTGAGCAGATGCTGCTGAGCCGCGGGCAACTTGCCGCCGCGGGCATCACACACGCCCCAGGCCAGCAAGGTGCGGCCCGGCGTGCGGTATTGGGGGACGGCCAGGGCGGCTTCGAACTGCCGGGCCGCTTCGTCGTAGCGCTGGCGCTGGCAGAGGAACCAGCCGTAGTTGTGGATCAGGTCCGCATCGACCCGGCCGCTGGCCAGGCCCTTCTTGAAGCCGTCCTCGGCCGCGTCATAGTCACCCATGGCCGCGTAGATCAAGGACCGCAGGCTGATCGCGCCCTGCACGTCCGGCTTGATGGCCTGCGCCTGCTTGAGTTCGTCCAGGGCGGTTTCGTACTGACCCCGGCTCAGGTAGGCGGACGCCAGCTCCATCCGCACGGCGGCGCGGCGGTCGGCATCGGTCGAATCGCTGGCCGTCTTGGGTTCCTGACGGTTCACGCTGGGCGTGCCACAGCCTGGCAACAACGCGCCCACCATCAGCGCAACGGACAGGATGCGGGCCGTACGGCGGATGTGCAGGAAGCCAGGCGTCAGTGTGGTCATGTGCGAGGACGTAGCGGGGGTTGAGAACCGGGACTGGTGGAGGCGCCCGGGGCCGCCGGAGTGGAGGCTGCACCGGCGGCCGGGGTCACGCCCCTGGCGGCATCCGCCGCGCCACGATGCACCACCACCGGCGCCCTGACCATCCGGAGATGGACACGGGTGCGATCCTGGACTTCACCCGCCAACTGGCCGCAGGCCGCATCGATATCGTCACCGCGGGTCTTGCGCACGGTGGTCACGATGCCGGACTGGATGAGCAGGTCGGCGAAAGCCTTGACCCGTTCATTGCTGCTGCGCTTGAGGCCGGAAGCCGGGAAGGGATTGAAGGGAATGAGGTTGATCTTGCACGGGACCTTGCCCTTGAGCAGATGGATCAACTCACGCGCCTGCTCCGGCGAGTCATTCACATGGTCGAGCATGCAGTACTCGAAGGTGATGAAGTCGCGGGGCGCGGATTCGAGATAGCGATTGCAGCTGTCCAGCAGCTCGGCAATCGGATATTTGCGGTTCAGCGGCACGAGCTGGTCGCGCAGCGGGTCGGTGGGCGCATGCAGGGAGACCGCCAGGGCCACCGGCACGTCTTCGCGCAGGCGGTCAATCATCGGGACCACGCCCGAGGTCGAGACGGTCACGCGGCGGCGCGACAGGCCGTAGCCGTGGTCGTCCAGCATGACCTTGAGCGCGGGCACCAGGGCGCCGTAGTTCTGCAGCGGCTCGCCCATGCCCATCATCACCACGTTGGAGATGATGCGCTCGTCCTTGTTCAGGCGTTTGCGCAGGCTGTGCTCGGCATGCCAGAGCTGGGCCAGGATTTCCCAGGTCTCGAGATTGCGGCTGAAGCCCTGATGGCCGGTGGAGCAGAAACGGCAGCCGACGGCGCAACCGGCCTGGCTGGAGATGCAGAGCGTGGCGCGGTCATCCTCGGGGATGTAGACCGCTTCCACCGCATTGCCCTGGCCGACATCGAACAACCACTTGATGGTGCCGTCGGCCGAGACATGTTCGGAGATCACCGGCAAGCCGGTGATGAGGGCGCGCCCGGCCAACTTGTCCCGCAGGGACTTGGCCAGGTCGGACATCTGCGAGAAGTCCGAAGCGCCCTTCTGGTGAATCCACCGGAACAGCTGGGTCGCGCGGAAACGCTTTTCCCCCAGCTGATCGCAGTACGCGGCCAGGCCTTGCAGATCGAATCCGAGCAGGTTGACCGCGTCCATGTGGGTGACCTCTTTCTCTCTATGGCCTCCTGGCCCAGAGTCCAGAGGCAATTGCCATTAACGGCTGTAGACGTTCATGCCGGGGAAGAAGAACGCCACTTCCTGAGCGGCGGTCTCGGCAGCGTCGGAACCGTGCACGGCGTTGGCGTCGATGCTGTCGGCGAAGTCGGCGCGGATGGTGCCCTTCTCGGCCTTCTTCGGGTCGGTGGCGCCCATCAGGTCACGGTGCTTCAGGATGGCGTTTTCGCCTTCCAGCGCCTGGATGATCACGGGGCCCGAGATCATGAAGTTCACCAGGTCGTTGAAGAAAGGACGAGCCTTGTGCACGGCGTAGAAGGCCTCAGCCTCGCCACGCGACAGGTGCACCATCTTGGCGGCCACAATCTTCAGACCAGCCGCTTCGAAGCGAGCGTAGATCTGGCCGATGACGTTCTTCGCCACGGCGTCGGGCTTGATGATGGACAGGGTGCGTTCGATGGCCATATGTTTTTCCTTGAAATCGTGGACTTGGCAAAGCCCAGAATTGTAATGCGTGAAGTCAAGCCCCCAGTGACATCAGGATGTCGCGGGGGTTACTGTTGGTGCGGCGTACTCTTGCGCTGACTCAGCGGCGACCGCGTCCGCCGCCACCACCACCACCACCACCGCCGCCGCCGCCGCCACGGCGTCCGCCGCGATTGTTGCGGTTAATGAAGGCATCGGCGCCGATATAGCCGATCGATGTCTTCATCGGGTCCGGCTGGCGTTCGCCACTCGGTCCGCGCGGATTGCCGCCCCGGCCCGCGTTGTGCTGCGGATCGCTGCCACCCCGGCCGAAACCGGCCGGAATGCCGCGCTTGCCACTGGTGGCGAAGCGACGGTCGAAGGTCTGCTCCAGCGGGTTGATGTGGCGCGGGATGAAGTCGTCATCGTCTTCCTCGCGGCGCGGACGGTCGCGATCACGCTCACGGTCACGCTCCTGCTGGGGACGCTGCTGATGGGCGTTGCGCTGTTCGTACGGACGCTGTTCGCCACGATCCGGCCGGTCGCCGCGGTCCTGGCGATCCCCACGATCCTGACGGTCACCACGCTCGCCGCGATCGCCACGGTCGCCACGATCCGGACGGTCCATCCGCTCCATCCGCTCCTGGCGGGGCGGCTCGGGACGGCTCGGACGCGGGCCGCCATTGCCGCCGCTGCGACGGCGCTTGGCATTGCGGTCGCCGCGGTCACCGCCGCGATCATTGCGGTCCGAACGTTCCTGCTGCACATGGCCGGCCAGCTGGCGGATGATGCGGACATCGGCGTCGCCGAGTTCCACATACACGCCGCGGCGCAGGCCGCGCGGCAGCACCACGGTGCCGTAGCGGATGCGGATCAGGCGGCTCACCGCCAGACCCACCGTCTCGAACAGCTTGCGCACTTCGCGGTTGCGGCCTTCGGTGATGACGACGCGATACCAGCGGTTCACGCCTTCGCCGCCGCCATCCACGATGCTCTTGAAGCTGGCCTGCTGGCCTTCCACGTCCACACCGGTCAGCAGCGTGTTCTTCTGCTCATTGCTCAGCGAGCCCAGCACACGCACCGCATATTCGCGTTCCACGCCAAAGCGCGGGTGCATCAGCTGGTTGGCCAGTTCACCGGAATTGGTGAACAGCAGCAGGCCTTCGGTGTTCAGGTCCAGGCGACCGACCGACTGCCACTTGCCCTGGGGCAGGCGCGGCAGGTTGCGGAACACGGTCGGACGGCCTTCCGGATCGTTGAAGGTCACCACTTCGCCCACCGGCTTGTGATAGGCCAGGATGCGCGGCGCCGCCGGGGCGATGCGCACCTTGATCGGCTTGCCGGCCACCGCCACGCGGTCGCCGTAGGAGATGCGCTGACCCACATGCGCCACCTCACCATTCACGGTGATCTGACCCTTGGCGATCATGTCTTCGATGTCGCGGCGCGAGCCGACGCCGGCCTGGGCCAGCACCTTCTGCAGCTTGGGCGCATCCGGCTCGGGCGCGAGCACGCGCTTGGCCGGGGCATCGGCATCGGCATCAGCACCGGCATTGCCGTCAAAGCCGCCGTCGCTGTCGCTGTCCGCATCGTCGCCTTCGTCGTCGGCAGACGCCTGGGCGCCGGCTTGGGCAGCGGCGTCCACGTCGGCATCAAAGGCGCCGGAGAGCAAATCATCGAAACGGGCTTGTGCCAGGGCTTGCAACTCGGCGGTATCGGCCGAGGGCGTCTCGGCGCCAGCAGCGCCATCGGCGGCTGCCTGGGCGCCTTCGACGGCACCGTCACGGGCCTCGCGGCCGTCGCGATTGCGACCACGTCCGCGGCGATTGCGGCCCTGACGCGGCCCCCGGTCGTCGTCACCCTCCTCGGACGCCGAGGCAGCGTCGTCACTGCGGACCGGCTCGGCGATCACTTCGTCGCCCAGCGTGAATCGGGGACCCGTCGCCGCAGCAGGGGCGGACTCGGGGGCGACCACAGCGTCCACAGGCGCAGGCGCAGCTGCCGACGTCTCGTCGGTCGATGCGGCCTTGGCGCGGGTGCGGCGCTTGGGTTTGGCAGCGGCTTCTTCGTCAGAGGCAGCAGCCTCGGCCGGCGCTTGTGCGGCGGGCGCGGGTGCGGCAGCCTCGGCGGCCTCTGCAGACGCGAGGTCTGCAGGCGCAGCGGCCTTGCGGCGCGTACGCGGCTTGGGCGCGTCCTCGGCCGCTGGCGCTGCCGCGTCCGTCGCCTCTACAGGCGCGGCGGCGGCCGTCTTGCGGGTGCGCTTGGGCTTGACCGGCGCATCAGGGGTCGCATCCGTCGCAGCTGCGGAGAGCGCGTCGGGCTTGGAGTCGTCAATATCGTTTGAATTCATGTGTCGGCTTGCACCTTGTCAGCGGTGGACACGGCCCCTCACGAGGCACTCTTATCAGCCACGGGATTGACCGTCCCGGGCGGTTGTTCTTCAGTCGGCGCGCCCTCGGCGGCCGTCGGTTCGGAGGTCTCTTCAGCGACGGAGGTCGCCGGCAAGGCCGATGCGGTGTTGTCGTCACTGGCGGGCGCATCCCCTGCCAGACGCCCGGCCGGAGTCTCGCGATCAGCGAAAGTCCCGGCCTGGGGTTTGTTCTCGGCGAAAGCGTCCGGTTCCTCCCGCCCCTGGGGGAGGACACCGGTTGCGTCATCCGATCCGGTCCCGTCGGACGCCAGCCGGTCGGCAGCATCCTCGGGAGCTTCGTCCACGTCCAGGCCAACAGCCTGGGCGTCCACATCTTCGTCGTCCGTGTCGTCTTCAGTCTCGTCTTCTGCGGCGGTGTCTGCACCGTCGTCCACCGAAGCCGCCACTGATGCGGCAAATGCCGCAAAAGCTGCCGCCGAGAGGCCTCCCATCGGGGGAGGCGGTGGGGGCGGCCCTGCCTGGGCAGTTGCCGATCCCGCGCGAGCGGCTGTCGATGCTGCACGGGCAGGCGGCGATCCTGCGGGTGTCTCATCCGCCTGGCTCGCGGCCTCTGCGGACGCTGTCGCCACTGTCGCTTCAGTCACTGGCGTCACTGGCGTCACTGCCATCGCTGGCGTCACTGCCGCCAGTTCCACCGTTTCCGCGGTGGACACGTCGGACTGTACTGCCAGTGGCGCTTCATGCAATGCAGGCGCTTCAGGCAATCCAGGCACCTCAGCCACGTCAGCCACATCAGGCACTTCTGGCACCCCTGACGCTTCTGTCACCTCTGGCGCCGGATCAGCAGCCCCGGGCACCGACTCGTCCGGCTCCACCTCCACCACCGCCGGCGTCTCGTCCAGCAGCGAGCCCTGCACGCTGCCAGCGATCGGGGTCGGGTCCCCGGCCTGGATCAGGGCGGGCAACTGTTCCAGACTCGACAGCCCCAGGTCGTCCAGGAACTGCCGGGTGGTGGCATACAGCGCGGGCCGCCCCGGTGCTTCCCGGTGGCCGATCACCTCAATCCAGTTGCGATCTTCCAGCTGCTTGATGATGGGCGTGGCCACAACCACGCCGCGAATGTCTTCAATATCGCCCCGCGTCACCGGTTGACGGTAGGCGATGATGGCCAAAGTCTCCAGCACCGCCCGTGAGTATTTGGGCGGCTTCTCCGGATTCAGCCGGTCCAGATGTTCACGCAGCTCGGGCCGGCTCTGGAACCGCCAGCCCGACGCCAGCGCCACCAGCTCCACCCCTCGCCCTTCCCATTCGCGCAGCAGCTCGTCCAGCAGCAGGCGGATGCTGTCGGCATTGAGTTCATCCGCAAACAGCGAGCGCATGTCTCGCAGCGTCAGCGGCCCTTGTGCACACAACAACGCCGTCTCGAGGACGCGTTTGGCCTCCAGCGTGTTCATGTGCAACCAGTCATGCAGCCGGCCCGGAAGCCGGTCAGGTCTGTGTTGTTCGCCATCTTGGGCGTCGGCAGCGGCAACAGCCGTGCCGAACCAGTTCGATCTGCTTGTGCTTGGGATCTGGGGTACCGCCGGGTGGGGCGGGACGGTGAGGCGGGTCGGTGGGCGAAGCGGTGAGCGGGGAGGACCCCGTGACCTGCTTCGCACATGCTTCGCCTGGCGCTACACCCGGGCTACAACTACAGGCCCGCGGCGGTCTGGCGCAAATTCTGGGCTGATTGTAGCGCCAGTCTCGGCACCCGCCTCAAAACACCGGCTCGGGCAAACCCGCGACCGCCCAGGCAGCGGCCATTTCACACGCCAGCGGCGCCTGAAAGCGCAGCGGCTCCCCGGTGACGGGGTGGGCAAAGCTCAGCCGCGCCGCATGCAAGGCCTGCCGCGCCAGGCCCAGCGCAGGCGCGCCGCCGTAGAGCGCATCGGACACCAGCGCATGGCCCTGATGCGCCGCATGCACCCGGATCTGATGGGTGCGGCCGCTGTGCAGCACGCAGTGCAAGGCGGACACGGTGCGTGACAGGCCCCGCTCGTCCTGCCACTGCACTTCGGCCAGCTGGTGGAAGTCGGTGCGCGCCGGCTTGCCGCTGCCCACCACCGCCATGCGGGTGCGCGACTGCGGATCCCGGCCGATGGGGGCATCCACCGTCCAGTCCTGCGGCGTGCGGCCATGGGCCAGGGCCAGATACTCCCGGTGCACCTCGCGCGCCGCGATCATGCGCACCAGCGCCGTCACCGCTGCCAGCGTCTTGCCCACCACCATCAGGCCGGACGTGTCCTTGTCCAGCCGGTGGACGATGCCCGCCCGCGGCAGTGTCGCCGCCCCGGGGTGATGAGCCAGCAGCCCGTTCATCAGCGTGCCGGACCAGTTGCCCGCCGCCGGATGCACCACCAGCCCAGCCGGTTTGTGGACCACCAGCAGATGCGGGTCCTCGAACACGATGTCCAGCGACATGGCTTCGGGCCGGAAGGCCAGCGCTTCCTCGGTGGGCTGCAATTCCAGCACCAGATGCTGCCCCAGCCGCGGCTTGCGGGACGCCTGGCTCACCACCACGCCGTCCAGTTGCACGCAGCCGCGCTCGATCAGCGTCTGCAGATGGCTGCGGGAGAACTCCGGCGCGAGTTGCACCAGCCACTTGTCCAGCCGCTGGCCGATCTCGTGCGGACCGGCCTCCGCCTCGCGACGCTCGGGGGCTTCGCCGCCCACATCCTGCGCGTCCTCGGGGGATTCCAGCCCCTCGGGGCCTGGGGTTGTCCCTCCCCGGTAAAGCAGCTCCCCGGGGGCCGGGGTCGTGCCTGCCTGAACCATATAATCAGCGCTCCAAATTCAGATAGGGGCGGCGCCTGCGCCAGCCCTCGGGACCCATGATGGAAATTTCGGTGATGCGCTCGCTGCGCACCTCCTGGCGTGCCGCCTGCGGAGCCTCTTACCGTCGCTTGGCACTGGCCACGGCAGTATCCGCCGCATTGGGCCTGGCCGCCTGCTCCAACACACCGAAGGACGATCCCAACTCCCAGGCCAACCTCCAGAAATTGTACGAGGAGGCCAAGGAAGACATGTCCAGCGGCAGTTATGACCGCGCCATCAAGACCCTGGAACGCATCGAAGGCCGCGCCGCCGGCACCACGCTCGGCCAGCAGGCCCAGCTGGACCTGGCCTGGGCCAACTACAAGAGCGGCGAGCGGGTGCAGGCCGTGGCCGTGCTGGACCGCTTCATCAAGCTCAATCCCTCCAGCGCCGCGCTGGACTATGCGCTCTACATGAAGGGCCTGGTCAACTTCAACGACGACCTGGGCCTGTTCGGCCGCATCGCCCGTCAGGACATCAGCGAGCGTGACCAGCAAGCCGCCCGCGACTCCATGCAGGCGTTCAAGCAGCTGGTGGAGCAGTTCCCCGACTCCAAATACGCACCGGACGCGCGCACCCGCATCGACTACATCACCAACAGCCTGGCGGCGTATGAGGTGCATGTGGCGCGCTACTACTACAACCGCGGGGCCTATCTGGCGGCCGCCAACCGTGCCCAGGCGGCGCTGCTGGAATTCCAGTACGCCCCCGCGCTGGAAGAGGCCCTCTTCCTGATGGTGCGCAGCTATGACAAGCTGGGCCTGACCCAGTTGCGGGACGACTCCGAGCGTGTGCTCAAGCAGAGCTTCCCGGACAGCGCCTATCTCAGCGGCAACATCCGCAAGGACAAACCTTGGTGGCAAGTCTGGTGAGGATGGGCGTCAAGCGGTCGTGAGGCCACCGTGAGGTGGGCCTGATGCTCGCTTGATGTTGGCCTGATGCTGACCTGATGCAGAACGCGCCCTCCCTGGGCGCGGCGCCCCACATCCTTAGCGATGATCCTGCGCCAGTGTCGCCAGCCAGGCCTGTGCTTCGGCCTCATCGGCCACCTGCGTCATCGGTGGCAGCGCCTCCCGCAGGCGTCGTCCGTACGCACTGCCCGCCAGACGCGGGTCACACACCACCAGCAGGCCGCGGTCTGATTCCGTCCGGATCAATCGCCCCGCACCCTGCTTCAGCGCAATCGCTGCTTCGGCCACGAAGTATTCGGTGAAGGCATTGCGCCCTTCCGCCTCCAGTCGCTGCACCCGCGCTTCCACCAGCGGGTCGTTGGGCGGCGGGAATGGCAGCTTGTCGATCAGCACGCATTGCAGGGCCTCGCCCGGCACGTCAATGCCTTCCCAGAAGCTGGCCGACCCGACCAGCACCGACGCCGGCTGATCGATGAACTGCTGCAGCAACTGCCGCTTCGGCGCCGAGCCCTGCACCAGCACCTCGATGGCATGACCACCGGCCTCGAACCGCTCCCGCAGCACGTCCGCCACAGTGTGCAACTGCCGCAAGGTGGTGGTGAGGATGAAGGTGCGTCCCCCCAGCCGCGCCGCCAGCCGAGCGCCCAGCAGGCCGACCGATTCGCCGTGATCCGGCTCCGAGGGCTTGGGAAAATGGCGCGGCACATACAGCCGGGCATGGGCTGCATAGTCGAAGGGACTGCCCACCCGCAGCGTGCGCGCATCCTGCAGGCCCGCCGGTTCGGTGAACCAGCGCAGCGATTCATCCTCGCCCAGCGTGGCCGACGCAAAGATCCAGGCGCGCGGCGGCCCCTCGAGCTGCTCCTGCATCGCTTCGCGGATGTCCAGCGGCGATTCCATCAAGCGGACATGCTGCATGCCCACATCCACCCAGCGGACGGCGGACGGGTCCGGGTCCCGGGCGAAGAGCTGCGTGGCCTGGTAGAGCTCCACGGAGCGCTCATGCAGCCGCGCTAGATCCGGATCCATCTCCATCACCGACGCCATCGCATCGACCGACAGCTCCAGTGCCTGCAGCGTCTGCGCCAGCGCCGCGATCAAGGGCTCGCGCCCGGCCACTTCATTCCATCGCAGCTTCAGCACGCCGCGCAGGTCACGGTCGCCGGCACAGGCCAGGCGCAGCGTGCGCGCAGCCTTCTCCACACCGCCGGCAATCTCCTGCCATTCCTGCAGGCCGCGTGCATGCTGAAGGCCCTGCGCGACCATGTCTCGCGCGAAGTCGAACAGCTGGGCGCTGCCCAGGCTGCGGCCCAGGAAGTTCAGGCCGGCCTCCGGCAACTGGTGGGCCTCGTCGAAGATGGCCACTTCCACGCCGGGCAGCAATTCCGCCACGCCGCTGTCGCGCAGCACCATGTCGGCGAAGAACAGGTGGTGGTTCACCACCAGCAGGTCCGCCTCCATCGCCTCGCGACGGGCGCGCACCACATGGCATTCGCGATAGGACGGGCAGTCGGTGCCCAGGCAGTTGTCCCGGGTGGAGCTCACCAGCGGAATGATGGGCGAACGCTCGTCCAGCCCATCGATCTCGGAGAAGTCGCCGGAGCTGGTCTGCATTGCCCAGCGTTCGATGCGGGCGAGCTGTGCAACGGCGCGCCGGTCGGGCAGTTCCGCACTGTGGCGTGCCTGCTGCATTCGGTGCAAGCAGAGGTAACTTCCCCGCCCCTTCAGCAACGCGGTGCGCAGCGGGAGGGAGAAGGTCTCCAGCAAACGAGGCAGGTCGCGCATGAAGAGCTGGTCTTGCAGGCTCTTGGTGGCGGTGCTCACCAGGGTGCGGCCGCCGGAGAGCAGCGCGGGGACCAGATAAGCGAAGGTCTTGCCCACGCCGGTGCCGGCCTCCACCACCAAAGTCTCACGGGCGGCGATGGCCTGCGCCACCGCCAGTGCCATGCGCTGCTGAGGCTCGCGCGGCGCATAACCGCCATTGGCACGGGCCAGCGGGCCGCCGGTGTCGAAGGCGGCAATGACGGCTTGCTCCAGCTCGCCGGGCCGCAGTTCATCGGGTCGGGCGGGGGCTGCGTCGTCTTGCGGGGGGCGGTCAGCGGCGTCCAAAGGGTGAAGATCCGGTGGCGTTGAGCGTGGAAGGGGGCGGGGTGAGATGAATCCGCGGGCCGTGCTTTGCGACCCTGCTTGCGGACAGTGATGGCGCGCGGTGAGTCAAGTGGCTGTCACAAGGGGGTTCGGGGACACGCCCGAGCGGGGGGCATTCACTGGGGGCGGGGCCTGCTATTGTGTCAGCCAGTCGCTGCAGAGGTCAGGCTGGCTCGTCCGGCTCATTCACCGTCTCCAGCGCCGCAATCTGGTCCCGCAGGGCCAGACGGCGCTTCTTCAGTCGCCGCAAGCTCAGTTCATCCAACGGCACCGTCACCGCCAGCTGGTCAATGCGGCCGTTCAGCTCCGCATGTTCCATGCGCAGTTCGATCAGAAGTCTTGCGGGAGAGTGAAGTTGTTCATCCATGCCGGGGAACCACTCGACCGGAAGGTCAAGCGCTCCGATTATAGTTTTGGGATATGAGCCGCACACCACCGGGCTATCGCCTCAGCGCCGCCACAGGCATCCATCGAGGCGACCGCCTTTATCAGCAAGACCAGGTCCAGGTTTTCGCCCATCCGCGACAGAGCGGCTGGGTGCTGGGCATCGTCGCCGACGGGATGGGCGGCAAGAGCGGAGGCCGCAAGGCCGCTGACCAGGTCATCCTCACCGCCCAGCAGCTCTTCGAGCGCTTTGTGCCGGACGAGGAAGACGAGATCGACCTGCTGCGGCAGATCGTGTCCGAATCCCATCTGATGATCCGCCTGACCGCCATTTCGGCGGAGGAAGAGCCGCACAGCACGCTGGCGGCCTTCCTGATCACCGGCGCACGCCGCTGCTTCTGGATCCACACCGGTGATTCCCGCATCTACCACTTCCGCGGCCCCAACATGGTGTCGCGCTCCTTCGACCAGTCCTATGTGCAGCGACTGGTGGATGAAGGGCAGATCACCGAAGAGGAAGCCCAGGTGCATCCGCAGTCCAACCTGCTGACGGCTTGCCTGGGCACGGTGCAGGAACCGACGCCGGTGGAGAAGGTCATCGAGCGGCTGGAAGTCGGCGACAGCCTGATGTGCTGCAGCGACGGCCTCTGGCACTACTTCACCCCGGCTGAACTGGGGACGGTGCTGCACAGCCTGGCACCGCGCGATGGCGCGGAGCTGCTGGTCAGCAAAGCCCGTCAACGGGCCAAGGGCACGGGCGACAACCTTTCGCTGGCGGTGGTACGGGTCGATCCGCTGGATTGATCGCCCAGGCAGATCCAGGCAGGTCCAGGCAGGCGTTCTGACATAGGCCCGCAGGTGCGGGCCTGCAGGCACTGGCGTCAGGATGCGGGCGGTGTGAGCCTCAGCGCCCCGGCAGCGCCTTGATGTCCGAGGCCGCAGGCGTGGGCAGATGCGCCGGTGCCGGCTTCTTCGGGTCGGCCGGCTTGGCCGCCCGTTTCTCCGCCTGCTCCTTGGCGCTGCGCTGCAGCTCCTTTTGCTTGCTCTCGCGGTCCGCGGCGGCCTGGCGACGTTCAGCCGCCTTGCGCTCCGCCGCCTGCTTCTCGCGCTCCAGCTGCTTCTGATGGGCTTCCGGATTGGCCCGGGGCTGGCGGGACGGCGGCAGCACCGTGGCAGAGGCCGGACGGGCGGCCGCCTTCACAGCCGGCGCCGAATGGCTGGCCGCTGATTCGCGGGCCTCCTGGTCCTTGGCCATCACCCGCTCACGCTGGGCGGCGGCACGCTGGCGGCGCTCCAAGGCATTGACCTCGATCTCCTGCGCCTGAATGGGCCGAAGCGCCTCAATGCGCCACGCATGGGCCGCTTCCAGGCAACCCGTCACAACGAAGCGGGTGCGGCAGTCCTTGATCTTCTCGTCGTAGGCCTTTTGGACGGCGGCCCTCTGGGCATTGAGCTCGGCGCGGGTCTGCCGGTTGGCCGCGTCCTGCGCGTCCTCGACCGTGGCGGCGAAGGCCTGGGCCGGGACTGCGACCACGGCAAGCGCCATCACCTGAGTCGTCGCCAAGCCCATCGCCCAGCCCATCACCCAGCCCATCACCCAGCCCACAAAGCGGCCCACAAAGCGGCCCACACCGCGGCCCACCGAAGACCGAAGCGACCGCTGCGCGCCGACAAAGGCCGAAGGAAGCAGGACAGGCACAGACGTCATGACAGGGCAGGACAGGAAGTTCAGGTGAGCGAAGTATCGACGTCCCGGCGCTCCAATGACAAATACTCCTGCGACTGCATTTCCTGGAGTCTTGACACGGTGCGCGGAAACTCGTGCGCCAGCGGGCCTTCGGTGTAGAGCGCCTCCGGCGGCACGGCGGCGGAAATCACCAGCTTGCAGCGACGGTCATACAGCACATCCACCAGCCAGGTGAAGCGGCGCGCCTCGCTGGCCAGCTTGGGCGGCATCTCCGGCACATTGGAGAGCAGGACGGTGTGGAACTGGGTGGCCAGCTCCAGGTAGTCGTTCTGCGAGCGAGGGCCGCCGCACAGCTGCTTGAAATCGAACCACACCACGCCCCCAGCGCGGCGGCGGGCATGCAGCTGACGGTGCTCGATGTAGAGCGTGGGCTCCTCCTCGCGGGCTTCGGCCAGCGATTCGAAGGTCTGGGTCAGCGCCTGGTCGGCCTCCGGGCCCAGCGGGCAGTGATAGAGCTGCACATGCTCCAGCGACCGCTGGCGGTAGTCCGTGCCGTTGTCGACATTGATGACCTCCAGATTCGTCTTCAGCAGCTCGATGGCCGGCAGGATGCGGTCGCGGTGCAGGCCGTTGGGATACAGCCCATCCGGATGGAAGTTGGACGTGGTGACGATGGACACCCGGTTGCGGAACATCGCATCCAGCAGCCGGTGCAGGATCATCGCGTCGGTCACGTCGGCCACGTGGAACTCATCGAAGCAGATCAGTCGGAAGCGCCGCGCGATGCGCTTGCCCAGCTCTTCCAGCGGATCCTGGATGCCCTTGAGCTCCTGCAACTCGCGGTGGACTTCCCGCATGAATTCATGGAAGTGCAGCCGGGTCTTGCGGGTCAGCGGCACGGCCTGGAAGAAGCAGTCCATCAGGAAGCTCTTGCCCCGCCCCACCCCGCCGTACATGTAGACGCCGCGCGGAATCGTCGGCCGCACCAGCAGCTTGCTGAAGGCATTGGAGCGCCGGGCCTTGTAGGCGGCCCATTCATCCTGGCAGCGCTGCAGCGCTTCCACCGCGCGCAGCTGCGCGGGGTCGGCGGTGTAGCCGCGTTCGGCCAGGGTCTGCTTGTAGAGCTCGGTGACGGTGGTCATGCAACGGTTCAGGTCGGGGGGCGGCTCAAAAGAAAAAGGGGCGACTCATCGCCGCCCCCTGTCGCTGTGTCCGAGGCGGGCCTCAGAAGTTCAGCGTGCGCTTGTCCACGGCCAGGGCCGCTTCCTTGGTCGCCTCGCTCAGCGAGGGATGCGCGTGGCAGATGCGGGCGATGTCTTCCGCCGAGGCCTTGAACTCCATCGCCACCACGGCTTCGGAGATCAGCTCCGAGGCCATCGGGCCGATGATGTGCACGCCCAGGATTTCGTCGGTCTTGGCATCGGCCAGGAACTTGACGAAGCCGGTGGTGTCACCCAGGGCACGGGCACGGCCGTTGGCCAGGAACGGGAACTGGCCCGCCTTGTAGGCCACACCTTCGGCCTTGAGGGCCTGCTCGGTCTTGCCCACCCAGGCGATTTCCGGGCTGGTGTAGATGACCCAGGGGATGGTGTTGAAGTTGACGTGTCCATGCTGGCCGGCAATACGCTCGGCCACGGCCACGCCTTCTTCTTCCGCCTTGTGGGCCAGCATCGGACCGCGCACGACGTCACCGATGGCCCAGACGTTGGGCAGGTTGGTCTTGCACTCGTCGTCCACCACCACGGCGCCGCGCTCGTCCAGCTTCAGGCCGACAGCCTCCGGATTCAGGCCGATGGTGTTGGCCACACGGCCGATCGAGACGATCAGCTTGTCCACCGCCAGCGACTGCTCGCCGCCCTTGGCATCGGTGTACTTCACCGTCACGCCGGAAGCGCCGTTCTCGACGGACGTGATCTTCACGCCCAGCTCGATGTTCAGGCCTTGCTTCTTGAAGACCTTGGCGGCTTCCTTGGCGACGGATTCGTCCGCAGCGCCCAGGAAGGCGGGCAGCGCTTCCAGGATGGTCACGTCCGCGCCCAGGCGACGCCACACCGAGCCCATTTCCAGGCCGATGACGCCGGAGCCGATGACGCCCAGCTTCTTCGGCACAGCCGGGATGCGCAGGGCACCGTCGTTCGAGAGGATGTTGACCTCATCGAACGGTGCGCCGGGCAGTTGGCGGGCGTTGGAGCCGGTTGCGACGATCACGTGCTTGGCCGTGATGGTCTCTTCCGTGCTGCCAGCCACCTTCAGCTCGTAGCCGCCGTCCTTGGCCGCCACGAACGAGCCGCGGCCGTGGAAGAACGTCACCTTGTTCTTCTTGAACAGGTAGAGGATGCCGTCGTTGTTCTGCTTCACGACGCTGTCCTTGCGGCCGATCATCTTGGCGATGTCGATCTTCAGGTCGGACATCGAGATGCCGTGGTCGGCAAAGCCGTGGCCGGCATGCTCGAAGTGCTCGCTGGACTGCAGCAGGGCCTTGGACGGGATGCAGCCGACGTTGGTGCAGGTGCCGCCAGGAGCGGGACCGCCCTTGTCGTTCTTCCACTCGTCGATGCAGGCGGCGTTGAAGCCCAGCTGCGCCGCGCGGATGGCCGCGATGTAGCCGCCGGGGCCGCCGCCGATGACGACGACGTCAAATTGCTTGCTCATGTTTGCTGTGTCCTTGGATTACAGGTCGAACAGCAGACGGGCCGGATCTTCCAGCGCGTCCTTCATGGCGACCAGACCCAGCACGGCTTCGCGGCCGTCGATGATGCGGTGGTCGTAGGACATGGCCAGGTAGTTGATCGGGCGGATCACGATCTGCCCGTTCTCCACCACCGCGCGGTCCTTGGTGGCGTGCACGCCCAGGATCGCCGACTGCGGCGGGTTGATGATGGGGGTGGACAGCATCGAGCCGAAGGTGCCGCCATTGGAGATGGAGAAGGTGCCGCCGGTCATCTCTTCGATGCCGAGCTTGCCTTCCTGGGCCTTCTTGCCGTATTCGGCGATCTTCTTTTCGATGTCGGCGAAGCTCATCTGGTCTGCATTGCGCAGGATGGGCACCACCAGGCCGCGCGGCGAGCCGACGGCGATACCGATGTCGAAGTAGCCGTGGTAGACGATGTCATTGCCATCGACCGAGGCGTTCAGCACCGGGTACTTCTTCAGGGCGTGCACGGCGGCCTTCACGAAGAAGCTCATGAAGCCCAGCTTGGTGCCGTGTTCCTTGGTGAAGCTGTCCTGGAACTTCTTGCGCAGCTCCATGACCGGGGCCATGTTCACTTCGTTGAAGGTGGTCAGGATGGCGTTGGTGGACTGCGATTGCAGCAGGCGCTCGGCGATACGGGCGCGCAGGCGGCTCATCGGCACGCGCTGCTCGGGGCGGTCGCCCAGGTTGGCCGAGACCGGTGCGGCCACAGCCGGCAGCGGCTTGGCGGCCGGTGCGGTGGGGGCAGCGACCGGTGCGGCCACGGCAGGCTTGGCACCGCCTTCGATGGCGCCCAGCACATCACCCTTGGTGACGCGGCCGTCCTTGCCCGTGCCCGGCACGGAGCCGGCGGCCAGGTTGTTGTCGGCCATCAGCTTGGCGGCGGCGGGCATGGCCACGCCGGCCTTGGAGGCGGTGTCGCTGGAGGCGGCGGCAGCAGCAGGGGCTGCAGCGGCCGGTGCCGGAGCGGCAGCGGCGGGGGCAGCTGCGCCGGCCTTGGCTTCGGTATCGATGCGGGCGATGACCTGGTCGGAGGTCACGGTGGCGCCGTCACCGGCCACCAGTTCGGTCAGCACGCCGGCGGAGGGGGCCGGCACTTCCAGCACGACCTTGTCGGTCTCGACTTCGATCAGGATTTCGTCCACGGCCACGGCTTCACCGGGCTTCTTCTTCCACTGCAGGAGGGTCGCCTCGGCGACCGACTCGGACAGCTGGGGGACTTTGACTTCAACGATTGCCATGATGTTTGTTCTCTCGGTTTTTCAGTCAACCGGAGCTTTGCGCCTGTCCGGCTACCGCCGCATGCCTCGTCCGGGAGATCCGGAGCCGGTCATGCGGGGCAGTCAGTGTTATTGCGGCGCAGAGCGTCCGCAATAACTCACTTCGTCAGCACGAAGCCCTTCAGCTTGCCGTAGGCCTGTTCCAGCAGCGCCTTGAGCTGCTCCTGGTGCAGGTGGGAATAACCGACGGCGGGCGATGCCGAGGCCGGGCGGCCGGCGTAACCCAGCTTCTGGCCATCCAGCATGTTTTCGTGGATGTAGTGCTGGACGAAGAACCAGGCGCCCTGGTTTTGCGGCTCGTCCTGGCACCAGACGATTTCGGTGGCGTTGGGGTACTTCTTGACTTCGGTCGAGAAGGCCTTGTGCGGGAACGGATAGAGCTGTTCCACGCGGATGATGGCCACGTCCTTCTTGTCGCCGCGGGCCTTGACCAGGTCGTAGTACACCTTGCCCGAGCAGGCAATGATGCGCTTGACCTTGCTGGCGTCGATCTCGGGGTTGAGCTCGGCGATGACGGTGCGGAACTCACCCTTGGTGAATTCGCTGACCGGCGAGGTGGCGTCCTTGGCGCGCAGCAGCGACTTGGGCGTCATGATGACCAGCGGCTTGCGGAACATGCGCAGCATCTGACGGCGCAGCAGATGGAAGATCTGCGAGGCGGTCGTCGGCTGGACGATCTGCATGTTGTTGTCCGCGGCCAGCTGCATGAAGCGTTCCAGGCGGGCCGAGCTGTGCTCGGGGCCCTGGCCTTCGTAGCCGTGCGGCAGCATCAGGGTCAGGCCGTTGGCGCGGCCCCACTTCACTTCGCCGGAGGCGATGAACTGGTCGATGACGACCTGTGCGCCGTTGGCGAAGTCGCCGAACTGGGCTTCCCAGATGGTCAGCGTGTTGGGTTCGGCAGCGGCGTAGCCGTATTCGAAGCCCAGCACCGCTTCTTCCGACAGGATGGAGTCGATGACCACGAACGGTGCCTGGCCTTCCGCGACGTTCTGCAGCGGAATGTAGGTGCCGGTGTCGAAGCGCTCGCGGTTCTGGTCGTGCAGCACGGCGTGGCGGTGGGTGAAGGTGCCGCGACCGCAGTCTTCACCGGACAGGCGCACCGGGTAGCCGGAGGCCACCAGCGAGGCGAAGGCCATGTGCTCGCCCATGCCCCAATCGACATTGATGTCGCCGCGGCCCATGGCGGCGCGGTCGGCGATGACCTTCTCCACCAGGGGGTGGGCCTTGAAGTCGGCCGGGATGGTGGTGATCTTCTCGGCCAGGCGCTTCCACTCGGCCACCGGCAGGGCGGTGTCGCAGCTGTCGGTCCACTTCTTGCCGAGGAACGGGGTCCAGTCGGTGGCGTACTTGCTCTTGAAGTTGGTCAGCACCGGGTCCACCGTGTGGCGGCCTTCGTCCATGGCGGCGCGGAAGGCCTTGACCATGGTGTCGGCGCCGTCGGCGGGCAGCACGCCCTGGGCGATCAGCTTGTCGCCGTACAGCTTGCGGGTGCCGGGGTGCGCCGCGATCTTCTTGTACATCAGCGGCTGGGTGAGCGCGGGGGTGTCCTGCTCGTTGTGGCCCAGCTTGCGGAAGCAGACGATGTCCACAACCACGTCCTTCTTGAACTGCTGACGGTACTCGAGGGCGAGCTGGGTGGAGAACACCACGGCTTCCGGGTCGTCGCCGTTGACGTGCAGCACCGGGGCTTCGACCATCTTGACGACGTCGGAGCAGTAGACCGTCGAGCGGATGTCGCGCGGGTCGCTGGTGGTGAAGCCGATCTGGTTGTTGATGACCAGGTGGACCGTGCCGCCGGTGTAGTAGCCGCGGGTCTGGGCCAGTGCCAGGGTTTCCATCACGACGCCCTGGCCGGCGAAGGCGGCGTCGCCGTGCACCAGCACGGGCAGGACCTGGTCACCGGTCTTGTCGCCGCGACGGTCCATGCGGGCCTTGACCGAGCCTTCCACCACCGGGTTGACGATTTCCAGGTGGGACGGGTTGAACGCCAGGCTCAGGTGGACGGGGCCGCCGCTGGTGGACACGTCGCTGGAGAAGCCCTGGTGGTACTTCACGTCGCCCGAGGGCAGGTCTTCGGGGGCGGTGTGGTCGAACTCGGCGAACAGGTCGCGGGGCATCTTGCCCAGGGTGTTGACCAGCACGTTCAGGCGGCCGCGGTGGGCCATGCCGATGACGATTTCCTGCACGCCCTTGGCACCGGCGCTCTGCACCAGTTCGTCCATGGAGACGATGAAGCTTTCGCCGCCTTCCAGCGAGAAGCGCTTCTGGCCGACGTACTTGGTGTGCAGGTAGCGTTCCAGGCCTTCGGCCGCGGTCAGGCGGTCGAGGATGTGCTTTTTCTTGTCAGCGGGATAGTTGGCCTTGCTCCGTGGAGCTTCCAGGCGTTCCTGCCACCAGCGCTTCTCGACGGGATCGCTGATGTGCATGAACTCGGCGCCGATGCTGCCGCAGTAGGTTTCACGCAAGGCCTGCACGATCTCGCGCAGGGTCATGTTCTCGGCCTTGGTGAAATAGGTGTTCGTGGCGCTGAAGCTAATGTCCATATCAGCTTCGGTCAGGCCATACGACGCCGGTTCCAGTTCGGGGATCTGGGGGCGTTCAGTGCGCTTGAGGGGGTCGAGGTCGGCCCAGCGGGAGCCGAGGAAGCGGTAGGCGGCAATCAGCGATTGCACATGCACCTGCTTGCCAGCGACGGCCAGCTCGTTGCTGGAGACTTTGGTGTTGAAGGCGTTGGCCTTGGCGCGTTGCGCGAAGGATTCGATGACCGGCGCGTGGGGGACGTCCCGCTTGTCGGTGCCATCCACGGCAGGCACGTGCTGCAGGGCATCAAAATAGGCACGCCAGTTGTCTGGCACGGCGCCTGGGTTGTCGAGGTACTGCTCGTACATTTCCTCGACATAAGGGGCATTGCCCCCGAACAGGTAGGAATTCGACCTGTATTGCTGCATCATCTTCGCTCACCTTTTGCCCCGGCTTCCAGGGCTATCGGCTGGTTGATAAACCTTCCGCGACACGGCTTGACCGGTTGGCGGATTGCGACCCGCCTTCACTGTTGCCAGAAAAGGGGACGGGAAGGACCTCAAGTCACAAGCGCCGCACTGTAGCACTTCGGCAATTCCGGCGCGTTACTGAAGGCGTCCACTTTTCACTGAAAAGTCTAGGCCATGCGGGAGGGTGCCGTGGCTGCAAAGCGACGGACCACCCCGTTCATCGAGCAGGTATTGAACGGCTACGGCGGCTAACAGCTACAACGTTGGCCGCCCAGGGGACGGCGACAAGCGCGGCCCGGGGCCGGCCGCCAATCGCACGCGGGTACATGGAAGTACGCGAAGAGCACCTTGTTTCCACAAATGGGGTGGTTCTTGGTCTTTTCCAAGGGGGCGGCTCGGGCATGCGCTCGGCGGCGTTTGGCGCGAGAGGTGCGGTCTTGTCAAAGGGTGGCGCGGGTGCGGTGTGGCGGGGGCTCAAACGATTGCGACCCCTACCCGGTTCCCCTAGACTTGCGGCCGCGGTTCTGCCCCGCGATTGAATGGTGGGCCGCCGGGACACAGGAGATCCCAATGCAAGTTCGAGTCGTCGACTACCGTGCTGCGGACGCAGCCGAGCAGTTCACACGTTCCCTGCACGAGACCGGTTTTGGTGTGCTGGTGAACCATCCGCTTCCGCAGAGTCTGGTGGAAAAGATCTACGGTGATTGGCTGGGATTTTTCAACGGGACCGGCAAGCACGACTTTGCCTATTCGCCGCAGACGCAGGACGGTTATTTCTCGACGGAGATTTCTGAGACGGCCAAGGGGCATCAGCAAAAGGACATCAAGGAGTATTTCCACATTTATCCATGGGGACGGATTCCGGAGTCTTTGAAGGCGGATGCGCTGCGCTATTACGACATTGCCAATGAACTGGCGGCAGAGTTGCTGTCGTGGGTGGAGCGTCACACGCCGGCGGACATTGCGCGCAACTATCGGGAGCCGCTGTCCAACATGATCAAGGACAGCCGACTGACGCTGCTGCGGGTGCTGCGGTATCCGCCGCTGACGGGTCAGGAGCCGGAGGGTTCGCTGCGGGCAGCGGCGCACGGCGACATCAACCTGCTCACCATTCTTCCTGCGGCGAATGAGCCGGGGCTGCAGGTTCAGGCCAAGGACGGCAGTTGGGTGGACGTTCCTGGCGACTTCGGCATGCTGATCATCAATATTGGTGACATGCTGCAGGAAGCGTCGCAGGGCTACTACCCGTCCACCCAGCACCGGGTTGTCAACCCGACTGGGGAAGGCGCCAAGAAGAGCCGGGTGTCGCTGCCGCTCTTCCTCCATCCGCGTGAGGACGTGGTGCTGTCGGATCGCTACACCGCGCACGATTACCTCGAAGAGCGGCTGCGGGAGTTGGGCGTCAAGAAGTGAACGCCGCGTTTCGCGGGCTGGCTGTGTGAAGTCGACGGTCTGAGTCGTGGGGCGTGGCATCGAGGTGGGGTGGGTCCGTCATGCCACGCTTGGTGCGGGCGAGAGGCTGTGCGCCGCCCCTTTCCTCCATGTCCCCCGTCGCCTTCGGCTCCTCCTCCTTGACTTCCGGAAAGGGGCAACGCACAGCCTCTCTCCACAAGCACCGAGCGATGCCACGGCCTCATGCGAAAGGTCGAGCCACAGACTCATAGTGAGGCGAGGCGAGGCCAGCCCCAGGCCGAGGCTGAGGTCGAGGTCGAGGTCGAGGCCCATGCTCAGACTCAGGCCCGACTCCAGGCCGCGCCCGTGCACGACTGTGTGTCACACCGCTTGTCCTCCGCCCACCACCCTCCTCTCACTCACTCCGCGGTCGATGCAGGAGGCTGGGCGTTGCCCTTTTCCGTAAGTCAAGGAGGAGGAGCCGAAGGCGACGGGGGACATGGAGGAAAAGGGTGACGCCCAGCCTCCGACCACCGCACCGCCCCCCCATACACCACCAAAAAACCTCCCCGCACGGCTCCCCTCTACGGGAACCGCGTAAAGTCCCCGCATGCCCTCGCGCGTTGTCTGGATCCACCCGGAAGCTCCTCCGAAGCCCGAGCTTGGCGCGCCTTGCAATGGATGCGGCCTGTGCTGCCTCTCCGAGCCCTGCCCCATTGGCGTGCTGGTGAGCCGTCGGACCACGGGCCCGTGCACGGCGCTCGAATGGACCTCCACCTCTTCGCGCTATGAATGCGGCATGCTCACCCACCCCACCCGTCATCTGGGTCTGCCTGGGGTCAAGCGCCTCTCCCCCACCTCGCTCCTCAATCGGCTGCTGCGCCGCTGGGTCACCCGCATGATTGCCGCCGGCATCGGCTGCGACGCTGAGCTCAGCGCATCGGTATCGACATCGCAGCCCGACTCCCCATCCCCGTCCTCTAAGGACAATCGCTAAGCGCCACCCCTCCCCCCAGCCACTAGCATGGCCCTCGACTTGCTTCTTCCAGAAACTGCTCAGGAGTCGACATGCCTTTGGTCTGTACCGCCCGTGTTTCCCGGTCTCGCTGGTCCTTCAAGCGCGCGCTGACGCCCTCGGCGGGGTCGTTGATGACGGCGCTTCCGCAGTGGATGCGTCCCGCTGTTGGCACACTGGGTGCCACCGCCGCAGCCGCCACACTGGCCATGGCCCTGGCAAATCCGGCCCACGCCGCCGCACTGCGCTGGGCCGCCCAGAATGACATCCTGACCCTGGACCCGCATTCGCAGGACCACAGCACCACCAGCGCCATCCTTCAGCACAGCTACGAAGGCCTGACGCGCTACAACGAGCAGTGGGAAGTCGAGCCCTGCCTCGCCACCAAGTGGACGACCGTCAACCCCACCCAGTGGCGCTTCGAACTCCGCAAAGGCGTCAAGTTCCAGGATGGTTCGCCCTTCACCGCCGACGACGTCATTTTCAGCTTCCAGCGCATCCGCCAGCCGCAAGGCACGATGCAGATCTACGTGACCGGCATCAAGGAAATCAAGAAGGTCGATGACTACACCATCGACGTGATGCTCGATTCGCCGCAGCCCATTTTGCTGCGCAACCTCATCGACTTCCGCATCATGAGCAAGACATGGGCGGAAAAGAACAAGGCCACCCAGCTCGCCGACTACAAGTCCAAGGACGAGAACTACGCCAGCCGCAATGCCATCGGCACCGGCGCCTTCCGCATCACCGGCTGGCAGCCCGACCAGCGCATCACCATGGTGGCCAACAAGGACTGGTGGGACAAACCCAAGGGCAATATCACCGAGATCACTTATCTGCCGATCAAGTCGGACCCGACCCGCGTCGCCGCATTGGTCTCCGGTGAAGTGGACCTGCTCACCGACCTGCCCACCCAGGACGTGGCTCGCTTGAAGAACGACGGCAAGCTCAAGGTGATCGAAGGCCCCGAAACCCGCACCATTTTCTTCGCACCCGATCTGGGCAGCGACGAACTGCGCGGCTCCTCGGTCAAGGGCAAAAATCCGTTCAAGGACGTCCGGGTGCGGCAGGCACTGAGCATCGCGATCGACCGCGAAGCCATCAAGCGCAGCATCATGCGCGGCATGTCTGTGCCGGCTGCCTTGATCGTGCCGCCCGGCGTCAACGGTTACTCGACGGAGCTGGACAAACCCCAGGCACCCGACCTGGCCAAGGCCAAGAAACTGCTGGCGGATGCTGGCTATCCGAATGGATTCGAGATCCCGCTGAACTGCCCGAACAACCGCTACATCAACGACGAGGAAGTCTGTCTGGCCGTGGTCTCGATGTGGGCCAAGATCGGTGTGACGGCACGGCTCACCGCGCAGCCCATGTCACAGCACAGTCAGCAGTTCCAGCGCTTTGAGTCTCCGCTGTACATGCTCGGCTGGGGCGTCTCGACCAATGATGCGCTCTACACCCTGCAGGCGCTGGCCCGTACCCGCAGCGGCGGGCCCGATGGCAGCTTCAATTTCTCCAAGGTCAGCGATCCGGCCCTGGACAAGCTGATCGACGCCATGAAGAGCGAGATGGACGTGAACAAGCGTAATGCGCTGATTCGCGACGCGCTGATTCTGGTGCGGGATCAGGCGCTGTTCATTCCGCTGCATCACCAGGTGCGGCCCTGGGCGATGAAGACGACGGTGGAGACCCTGCATCGGTCGAATGACCGGCCGGAGGCGAGGTTCACCACGATCAAATGAAGACGGGGCTCGCGCCTGGCATTCGCTGGGCGTGAGCGGCCCCTGCCGCCGTCGGTGCATCGGTTCATCGGTGCACCAGGCGCATCAGGCGCATGCCGCGCTAAAAACGAAAGCAGCGCTCGCCACCGATGAGACGGTGGCGAGCCTGTCGCTCTCAGCCCGCCACGGCCACCGTCAGCGCCCTCGCCACCAACGCCCGCTGCTGATGCGCATGCACCACCGCGGACGCCGTCGCCCCCGCAGCCGTCACCGGCCGTGAGACTTCGCTGAGCTGCATCGCCCCGGCCAGCGGCTCAAGCGCATCCCGCACCAGCGGCCATGCGCCCTGATTGCGCGTCTCCTCCTGCACCCACACCAGCGAGGTGGCCGATGGGTAGCCCTTGAGCACATCCGCCAGCTCGTCCGACGGAAACGGATACAGCCGCTCCACCCTCACCAGCGCGACCTGCCGAGCCTGCGTCGCCGGCAGCGCTGCCCGTGCGGACAGCAGGTCGTAATAGACCTTGCCACTGCACACCAGCACGCGCTGCACCTGCGCCCGAACGGCCTCGTCATCGTCGATCACAGGCTGGAAGCGCGCCCCGGCCAGGGATGCCAGCGTCGTGTGGCTGCGGGCCTCGCCCAGCAGCACCGCCTTGGGCGTCATCACCACCAGCGGCTTGCGGACCGGGTCCAGCGCCTGTTGCAGCAGCAACAGCGCCCACTGCGCCGCCGTTGAAGGGACAGCCACACGCAGGTTGTCGGCGCCGCACAGCAGCAGGATGCGGGTCAGGAAGGCGTTGGAGTGCTCTGGCCCCACCCCCTCGTAGCCATGCGGCAGCAGCACGGTGAGCCCGCTCGCATAGCCCCATTTCTCCTCGCCGCAGCTGAGGTATTGATCCAGGAACACCTGCGCGCCGTTGACGAAGTCGCCGAACTGGGCTTCCCACACGGTCATGGCCGACGGGGCGGCCACGCTGTGGCCATACTCGAAGCCCAGCACCGCCTCCTCCGACAGAATCGAGTTGTGCACCTCCAGCGAGGCCTTCGCGGTGAAGTGCGACAGCGGCGTCCAGGTGGCCGGTCCGGTGACCGACTGGTTGTGCCACACCGCATGTCGATGCAGGAAGGTGCCTCGCTGAACATCCAGACCCGAAATGCGCAGCGGCACACCCGCCGATAAGGTCAGTGCATGGGCGATGGATTCAGCGGTACACCAGTCGATCGTCTCGGGACGGCCGTCCGGTGTGGATTCACCGATCGCCAGTCGCTGCCACCGCGCCGCCACGCGGGCCAGCGCCGGATGAGGCTCGAAGCCGCGAGGCACATCGGCCAGGTTGGCCAGTACCCATCGCAGGGTGTTGGCATCGGGCATCGCGCCCGCCGAGGACGAATGCTCGACGGCCGATGCAGGCCACGGAAGGGGAATTCCGGCGACGCCTTTGCGCGCAGTCACGGCGGCGTCCTGGGCCTCTCCCTGGGGGCGACCTGGTGCTCGCAGCACGGCGGGATCAAACACCTCCAGAGGTCGCAGCGCCGCCTCGGCAGCGGCCTCCGTCATCACCCCTCGCTCCACCAGCACCTGGGCATAGGCGGTCGCCACGCCCGGTCGCGACGCCATCTGCGCATACAGCCTGGGCGCGGTGAACATGGGTTCGTCATGCTCGGAATGTCCGAGGCGCCGAAAGCCCACCAGATCGATGACCACATCCGCCCCGAATCGGGCGCGATAGTCCACCGCCAATGCTGCCACCCGCAGCACCGCCTCCGGATCGTTCGCACTCACCCGCAGCACCGGCGCATCCACCATCCGCGTGACATCAGTGCAGAAGCGGGACTGCTGCTGGTCCATGCGGTTGGGCTCGGTGAAGCCCAATTGATTGTTGATGATGATGTGGACCACGCCGCCCACTTCATAGCCGGGCTTCAGACCCAGCGCCAGCGTCTCCATCACCACGCCCTGGCCGGCGAAGGCGGCGTCCCCATGCATGACGATGGGCAGGCAACCCGGCGCTGCCGTACGGCCCGTGGCGCGCTGCAGGTTGTCGCCCCGGGCCATCCCCACCACCACCGGATAGACGCTCTGCAGATGCGACGGGTTGCTGGCCAGCGTGACCGCCATGGCGCCGTGCACCGTCGCCAGGGCATACCGACCGCCCAGGTGATAGACCAGGTCCTTCTGCCGCTCCGGATGCTGCGGCTGCGGCTCGAAGAAATCCATGATCTCGTCGGCCGGATGCCCCAGCAGATTGACCAGCACATTGACGCGGCCCCGATGCGGCATGCCCATCACGCAGCGCGACAGACCCTGCGCCGAAGCACGCGTCAGCACGGCCTCCAGCAAAGGGATCAGCGCCTCGTTGCCTTCCAGCGAGAAGCGCTTGCCATGCGGGAAGCGCCGCGACAGGAAGCGCTCCCAGCCTTCCACCTCGGCCAGGCGGCGCAGCAAAGGCTCGCCGGCTGGCGCAGCGTCAAGCGGTACTGAGCCCATCTCGATGCGCTGCTGCAGCCATTCGCGCCGCTGGGCATCCCGCACCGCCGTCAGATCCAGCGCGACCGTGCCGCAATACCAGGCTCGCAGCCGCTGATGCAGCTCGCGCGCCCGCAGCGCACCGAGCACGGGTTGATGGTCTTCGCGCAGCGTTGCGTCGCCGCTGAGGCCGAATTGCTCCAGAGTGGGCAGGTCAGCGTCGGTCACGGACCCCAGCGGGTCCAGCTGCGCAAAGCGATGGCCGTGCCAGCGGAAGGTGTCGATGAGGGCGGCCACCCCGGGCCTGAGCCGGGGCGCTTCAGCCTGCACCAGGCCTCCCGCTTCGGCTTCACGATCCCAACGACGCAGCGGCGCCCAGGTGGGCCCTGAGGAAAGGCGATTCACTGACATGTCAACTCCCTAAAGCGACGAACGAGGTCAATCGATCGGCCAGGGATCTCCGTCGACGCTCGACGCGGCGTCTTGTGCCTGCAGGCGGTCGCACGGCGACGCCCTGCATGAAGCAGTCGGATCCTCCCAGCCTTGCGGAAGCCGGCTCTGCGGCCAGCTCGATGCTTGTCCCCTTCCAGGTCGCAGCGCTCAGACTGCGAAGGTGCGCACCGCGTCGTTCAACTGACGCGCCTGCTCCTGCAGCGCACGGGCGGCTGCGGTGCTCTGCTCCACCATGGCGGCGTTCTTCTGCGTGGAATCGTCCATCTGCACCACCGCCACATTCACCTGCTCAATGCCGGCGCTCTGCTCCTGGCTGGAGGCGGTGATCTCGGCCACGATGTGGCTCACATGGCGAATGCTGCTGACCACCTGGGCCATGGTGCTGCCGGCCTGCTCCACCATGCGGCTGCCCGCGTCCACATGCTGGACGGAGTCGTCGATCAGACGCTTGATCTCCTTGGCTGCCGTGGCGCTGCGCTGCGCCAGGCTGCGGACTTCGGAGGCGACCACGGCAAAGCCGCGGCCCTGCTCGCCGGCACGGGCCGCTTCCACCGCCGCATTGAGGGCGAGGATGTTGGTCTGGAAGGCGATGCCGTCGATGACGCTGATGATCTCGACAATGCGGCGCGACGCGGTGGCGATGGAGTTCATCGTCTCCACCACCTGCCCCACCGCCTGCCCGCCCTCGCTCGCGATATGGGAGGCGGACGAGGCCGAGCTGTTGGCCTGATGCGCATGGTCGGCGCTGAGCCGCACCGCAGCGGTCAACTGCTCCATCGCCGCGGCGGTTTCCTGCAGGGCGGAGGCCTGCTGCTCGGTGCGGGCCGACAGGTCCTGGTTGCCCTGCGCGACTTCCAGGGCTGCATTCGCAATGGTGTCGGCCCCGCTGCGCACATCGGTCACGATGCGATGCAGGTTGACCACCATGTTCTGCAGCGCCTTCATCAGGCGGGCCACTTCGTCCTTGCCATCGACTTCGATGCGATAGGTCAGGTCGCCGGCGGCGACGGATTCGGCCAGATGGATCGCGCGGTCGATCGGCACCGTGATCGAACGTGTGATGAGCACGGCGGTGAAGATCCCGCCGAGCAGCGCCAGCGCCGAGGCGATGATCATGTTGCGCTTGGCGGCACCGGAGCGCTCATTGGCATCGGTGACGTCGTCTTCCATGCTCTGGGCCTGGTAGTTCACCATCTTGTCGATGAGCGCGTAGTAGCGGGCCTGCGGGCCGGCCATCTGCTCCTGGTAGACGGTCAGGGCGCCGTCCCGGTCTCCGGCCGCGAGCAGGTCGAAGACCTTGCGCACCACGGCACCGTATTCCTTGCGAGCCACGGACTGCTCCTCGAAGAGGCGCTTGCTCTCGTCGCTGCTCAGCATCTTCTCGAGCTTGGCCAGGTTCTCGGAGTTGGTCTGCCGGATGACGGCGTACTCGTCCATGTACTTCTTGGTGGACTCGGGCGTGCTCGACAGCAGCAGGCGGCCGATGGTGATGGCGCCGCGGTCGCCCACGCTCTTGACCTGCGTGGTCAGGGCGATCAGGGCGTAACGGTCCTCGACCACGGTGCTCATCGTGCGATTGACGCCGTTGATGACGCCAATGCCGACCGCCAGGATGACGAGCAGCAGGGCAAAGGTCACGGCAAACGCAAGGGCCAGGCGGGTGCCAATGCGTAGATCAGCCAGTTTCATGAAAGCAGCTCCCAAGAGACAGTGAATGTTTGAAATGTCTGCCTATCAAACCATTGCTTACATTTGGCTGTCTAGGAGGTAACTGCACACAACTGTCAATCCCCTGATTCAAGTGGTCAGGGTGGGAAGTTGTTCACGTTTGACCGGGGTGGTTCATCCGACACCCGCCCGGCGTTTCTTGATGTGAAATGGATTTGTGGTGTTCGAGAGACTCTCCTTGCACCTGATGAAATTCTTCGTGTCGAAAAAAAAGGCATGTCGTGGACATGCCTTGTTCAAGTGGTGCGGTGCTTAGACGCCGGCCGGGCTGTAGGTCGTTCCGGGAGTCGAAACGGTGGTGACCGTTCCGTTGTTGTCCAGCCAGAAGGTGAGCTGCAGGGTTTCGCTCACATTTCCGCTTTGGTCGATCTGTCGCAGGGTGATCTGGTCTTTGCCAACGGCCCACGGGAAGTCTTGAATGCCCACCGTCGCCAAGGTGCCAAGATCGGTCCATGTCGACAGGTCGCCATCGCTGACCTGAATGCGGGCTCCAGCTTCCAGGTTGTTGACATGGAGTTCACCGGTGCTGGTGGCCAGGTCGAAGATCGGCACGCCATCGGCATCGAACCCCACCAGGCCATTCAAGGTCACCGACAGTTGCTCGGCCACGGTGTCCTTAATCACACTGATCGTGGTGGGCCGGCTGGCATTGCCCGCGCTATCGATCTGGATGATCTGCAGCGTGTTGCTGCCTTCCGCCAGTTCAGTGGCCGAGACGCCTGCGGCGGCTCCGTCTTTCCAGGTCGCGCCACCGTCGGTGCTGTACCGATAAGCGGACGCCGAGCCCTGGCCGATTTCGATCAGGCCACTGGTCGTGATGTAGTAAGGGTCCTGCGCAGTTCCAGAGCCAATCGTGTCGCCGGTGCCGTTGGTTGCAACGTCGATCAATACGGAGGAAGTGACGATGGCGTAGTCGGCCGGATTGCTGGGCTGGCCCCGCGAAGGGTCCAGAGCGACGAAGCTCACGGTCGTGACATCGCTCCGGTTCCCGCCAGCGTCGACCTGCCGGAACTCCAAGCCATAGGTCGCAGCGGGATCCCTTGACATGAAGTACCCAGATGCGCCCCCGACGACCACGCTGTCGGCGGTCGTGAGGTCGTCCCAGGAGCCCGAGGAGCCCTTGGGCCTGACTTGAATCGTGGCCCCTGACTCAAGATTGCCAAACAGCAGTTCGGGACTGTCGGCAGCGTACACCATCGCCTTGCCCCATTTGTCGTAGCCGACAACCTGAGTCAAGGACACCGTCAGCTTGGCGACGAGGCTGTCCTTCACCAACTCGACCACCAGCGCCTGGCTCGAATTTCCGGCGGCATCGGTCTGGATGACCTGCACTGTGTTGCTGCCCTCGGCAAACTGATCCGCCGTGATGCTGCTGCCGGAGCCCTGATGCCAGGTCTGTCCGCCGTCATTGCTGAAACGCCAGGTGGCGCCCGCCTCGGTGCGGATGCTGACGTTGCCGGTGGCGCTGATCATCAGCGGATCGGCGGCCGTCCCGGTGCCGTTGAGGCTGGGCCAAATGTTGGTGCCCGTTTTCGTGAGCGACATATCCAGGGTCGGCGCCAACGGATTAATCGTATCCCGGGTGACCTGGATGGTGACGGGATCGCTGCGGTTGCCCGCCTGGTCGCTCTGAACGATCTGGAGGGTGCTGCGCCCTTCCTTGAGGACGGACGCCGCAATGCTGGCGCCCTGACCCGCGGTCCAGGTCGCGCCCCCGTCAACGCTGTAAGACCAGGTGGCATTGGGCTCGATGCCGTCCACCGTCACGCTGCCACTGGCGTTGATCAGGCCTGGCAAAGTGCCGTTGGTTGCTGCGGTGAGGGCATCAGGCGCCATCGTGTCCTTGATCACGGTCAGGCTGGCCGCTGCACTGCGGTTGCCCGCTTCATCGATCTGCACCACCTCAACGGTGTTGCTCCCTTCCGTCAGCTCGGACGAGGCAATGCTGGCGCCCTGCCCCGGCGTCCAGGTCTGGCCGCCGTCGGTGGTGTATTCCCAGCGGGCTTGCGGCTCGACGTTGCCGACGCTCACGCTGCCGCTGCCATTGATCAATCCCGGTGTGGCGCCAACCGTGGTGAGGCTGGGCGCGTCGGGCACCAGGCTGTCCTTGACCACCGTGGCCGCGGCAGTTGCACTGCGGTTGCCTGCTTCATCGATCTGCGCCACCTGGATCGGGGTGCTGCCTTCACTCAGATCGGACGCGGCAATGTTGTCGCCTTGACCCGGTGTCCAGGTCTGGCCGCCGTCAGTGCTGTATTCCCAGCGGGCGCCCGGCTCGAGGTTGCTGACGACCACGCTGGCGCTGCCGTTGATCAGCCCTGGCTGGGTGCCGATCGTCGTCAGGCTGGGCGCGTCGGGCAGCAGGCTGTCCTTGACCACCGTGGCCGAAGCCGCTGCACTGCGGTTGCCCGCTTCATCGATCTGCACCACCTGGATCGGGGTGCTGCCTTCACTCAGATCGGACGCGGCAATGCTGTCACCCTGACCCGGCGTCCAGGTCTGGCCGCCGTCGGTGGTGTATTCCCAGCGGGCGCCCGGCTCGAGGTTGCTGACGACCACGCTGCCGCTGCCGTTGATCAGCCCTGGCTGCGTGCCGATCGTCGCCAGGCTGGGGGCATCAGGCGCCTGCGTGTCCTTGATGACAGTGGCCACGGCCGACGGACTGCGATGGCCTGTCTCGTCCACCTGCACCACCTGGATTGCATGGCTGCCTTCGTTCAAGTCTGACCCACCAATGCTGTCGCCCTGGCCCGGGGTCCAGGTCTGCCCACCATCGGTGCTGAATTCCCATCCGGCACCCGGCGCGACGACCACCGTCACCAGGCCGCCATCCTTGATGAGGATGGGGCCCTTGTCCGCGCCAGGGATCAGCGGCGCATTCGGAACGGTCGGCACGGTCGGCTCGGTCGGCACATTGGGCACATTCGGCACATTCGGCACATTCGGCACATTCGGCACCGCAGGGAGTGTGGGCACCGTGGGTACTGCGTCCGGCGTAGCCCCTGCGTTGTCCGGATATGCACCCTCCACGGCCGCACTCGAAGTCTTGCCGGAGCCTGCGGCCACACCGAGCAGCGCGGCGCCCCCGGCAGCCATCGCGAACCCCGCATCGCTGCTCCCTGCCCAGACCAGCGCGGCCGCCTGTTCATCGGACTCTTCCCTCTCATCGGCCCACAACCCGTACTGCTCGCACAACGTCTCCTCGGCGTCCGGCTCCTGCGATGCGGGGTCAGTGCAACGCTCATCCGCCGTCACAACAGCATCAGCCTCGTCATACGAGGGCGTCCCTTTTGCCTTGATGCGAGCGGATCGCTGTGCTGGCTGTCCGTGACCCGGTCTGTGCGGTGCAAGGTTCGCGCCCGCGGTGGTGCTCGATTCGAGACTTTGATGCGTGTTCATGGTGTTCCTTTGACAACGAAGCTGCCTTCCCTGAGAAGGCTTCCGCGCAGTCTAGAAATCCCGCATCAAGCGACGAATGGCATGTATTTGCTAGTTACTCCCCCCAACTAGCCTCCGATGACCAAAAATCGATGCAGTGCATGCGACAACTGTTCAAAGGTTGTCATTCGTCAAATCGCGCGCCTGCTGCTTCCTCGAATGGGGCTGCCTGAAGCTGCTACCGAATCCGTAAATTCGTGGCTCTGTGGACGCTCGTCACTCGACAAGCTCTGCGACTCCATGAAACAAAAAAGCTCCCGAAGGAGCTTTGCGTTGAGCGCGACCGAACGCGTCAGGCCGCCGCCAGACCCAGCCGCTGCCGCGCCGCCTGATACTCCCGCCCGAAGCGCGCCACCAGCTCTCCAGCCGGCAGCACTTCGCGGATCGCGCCGATGCCCTGCCCGCTGCCCCAGATGTCCTTCCAGGCCTTGGCCGCAGCACCGCCGCCGAAGTTCATCTTGGTCGGATCGCTCTCGGGCAGGTTGTCCGGATCCAGGCCCGCCTTGACGATCGAGCCCTTCAGGTAGTTGCCGTGCACACCGGTGAACAGGTTGCTGTAGACGATGTCGTCGCTGTTGCTGTCCACGATCATCTGCTTGTAGTCATCGCTAGCACGGGCTTCTTCCGTCGCAATGAAGGCCGAGCCGATGTAGGCCAGATCCGCGCCGGCCGCCTGAGACGCCAGGATGGCGTCGCCGCTGGCAATCGAGCCGGACAGGGCCAGCGGGCCGTCGAACCATTCGCGGATCTCCTGGATCAGCGCAAACGGGCTCTTCACGCCCGCATGGCCGCCAGCACCGGCTGCCACCGCAATCAGGCCGTCCGCGCCCTTCTCCACCGCCTTATGGGCGAACTTGTTGTTGATGATGTCGTGCAGCACGATGCCGCCCCAGCTGTGCACCGCCGCGTTCACATCCTCCCGGGCGCCCAGCGAGGTGATGATGATGGGCACCTTGTACTTGGCACACATCTGCATGTCGTGCTCGAGCCGGTCATTGCTCTTGTGCACGATCTGGTTGATGGCGAAGGGAGCAGCGGGAGACTCGGGGTGGGCACGGTCATGCGCCGCCAGGGTCTCGGTGATTTCGGCCAGCCAGTCGTCCAGTTGCTCCGCCGGACGCGCATTGAGCGCGGGCATGGAGCCCACGATGCCAGCCTTGCACTGGGCAATGACCAGCTTCGGGTTGCTGATGATGAACAGCGGCGAGCCGATGACCGGCAGGCGCAGTTTGTTGAACAGCGGGGGAAGTGCCACCTCGTGTCTCCTCGTGGTGATGGCGGCTGGTTGAGGGCCGCCGGACTGGCGTTGGAAAAAAGGGGGTCGCAGCGCGCGCTGCGGAACTCAGAACGCTTCGATCGGCAGGGCCATCACGCTGTCCGCGCCGTTCACCACCGCCTCGCGCAGTGACTGGCAACGCGGCAGGATGTGCTCGGCGTAGAAACGTGCGGTCGTGATCTTGGCCTGCATGAAGTCGGCATCCTCACCGGTGGCCAGCAGCTCCTGCGCCGCCAGCAGCGAACGGGCGAGCTGCCAGCCCGCCACCAGATTGCCGGCCAGCATCAGGTAAGGCACCGAGCCGGCAAAAGCCGCATTGGGCTTGGACTTGCCGTTCGCGGCAACGAAGTCCACCACCTGCACAAACGACGCCCGTGCCTGGGCCAGGGACTGGCGCACCGCCTGCGCGGCAGCGCTGCCATTGGCCGCCAGCGCGCCTTCGGTCTCCTCGATCTGCGCCGCCAGGCTGCGTGCAAACGCGCCGCCGTCCCGCATCGTCTTGCGGCCGACCAGGTCATTGGCCTGGATGGCGGTGGTGCCCTCGTAGATGGGCAGGATGCGGGCGTCACGGTAGTACTGCGCTGCGCCGGTCTCCTCGATGAAGCCCATGCCGCCATGCACCTGCACGCCCAGCGAGGTCACTTCCAGGCTCATCTCGGTGCTGTAACCCTTGACCAGCGGCACCATGAATTCATAGAAGTTCTGCGCTTCCTTGCGGGCCTGCTCATCGCTGTGGTGATGGGCGATGTCGTAGGCCGCAGCCGCGTCGATGGCCATGGCGCGGCAGCCTTCCACCAGCGCACGCTGGGTCATCAGCATGCGGCGCACGTCCGGGTGATGGATGATGGCGGCCGGACCGGCGGAGGAGCCGTCCACCGGACGTGACTGCACCCGGTCCTTGGCGTAGGCCACCGCCTTCTGATAGGCCCGGTCCGCGACGGCCAGGCCCTGCACGCCCACGCCGAAGCGGGCGGCGTTCATCATGATGAACATGTACTCGAGACCGCGGTTCTCCTCGCCGATCAGCGTGCCGATGGCGCCGCCGTGATCGCCGAACTGCAGCACCGCCGTTGGGCTGGCCTTGATGCCCAGCTTGTGCTCGATGGAGACGCAATGCACGTCGTTGCGGGCGCCCAGCGAGCCATCCTCGTTCACCAGGAACTTCGGAACCAGGAACAGGCTGATGCCCTTCACGCCTTCCGGCGCCCCCGGCACACGGGCCAGCACCAGATGGACGATGTTGTCCGTCATGTCGTGCTCACCCCAGGTGATGTAGATCTTGGTGCCGAAGATCTTGTAGGTGCCGTCGCCCTGCGGCTCGGCGCGGCTGCGCACCAGAGCCAGGTCCGAACCGGCTTGCGGCTCGGTCAGGTTCATCGTGCCGGTCCACTCGCCTGACAGCAGGCGAGGGATGAACAGCTGCTTCTGCTGCTCGGTGCCGGCCACCAGCAGGGCTTCCACCGCGCCGTCCGTCAGCAGCGGGCACAGCGCAAAGCTCACATTGGCCGCCTGGACCATTTCCGCGCAGCCGGTGCCGATGGTCTTGGGCAGGCCCTGCCCGCCATAGGCCTCGGGATGCTGCAGCCCCTGCCAGCCGCCCTCGGCATATTGGCGGAAGGCCTCCTTGAAACCGGGGGTGGCAAAGACCTGACCGTCCTTCCAGAACGACGGATTCCGGTCGCCCTCGACATTCAGCGGCGCAATGACATCCTCATTGAGCTTGGCCGCCTCTTCCAGCACCGCCTGCGCGGTGTCCAGGCCGTGGTCGGCAAAGGCAGGGATCTGCTCGGCAAGGGTCTGCAGGCCGGCCAGTGCCTGCATGTCAAACAGCATGTCCTTGATCGGGGCGCGGTATGTCATGGTCTTGTCTCCGGATGAAAAAAGAGCGCCGCGTATCGACAACGGGGCGCCCTGGATCGGTCGGCGAGGCAGGCCGGTGCAGTCCGCCCGCCTCGCGGTGGCCGTGGCCGCAGGCCCCGCGGGGCGCTGCGGCAAGGCGCGTTTACAGCGCCTTGACCAGTTCGGGAACGGCGGTGAACAGGTCGGCTTCCAGGCCGTAGTCGGCCACCGAGAAGATCGGGGCTTCAGGGTCCTTGTTGATCGCCACGATCACCTTGGAATCCTTCATGCCGGCCAGATGCTGGATGGCGCCGGAGATGCCGGCGGCAATGTAGAGCTGCGGCGCGACGATCTTGCCGGTCTGGCCCACCTGCCAGTCGTTGGGCGCGTAGCCCGCGTCCACGGCGGCGCGCGAGGCCCCCAGGGCGGCATTGAGCTTGTCCGCCAGCGGGGTCAGCACTTCATTGAACTTGTCGCTGCTGCCCAGTGCCCGGCCGCCGGACACAATGATCTTGGCAGCGGTCAGCTCGGGGCGGTCGCTCTTGGTGACTTCGCGGCCCACAAAGCTGCTCTTGCCGCTGTCGGCCACGCCGCTCAGGGTCTCGACAGCCGCGCTGCCACCTTCGGCTGCGGCATCAAAACCGGTGGTGCGAACGGTCAGCACCTTGATGGCATCGGTCGATTGCACGGTGGCAATGGCATTGCCGGCGTAGATCGGACGCTCGAAGGTGTCGGCGCTGATCACCTTGGTGACGTCGCTCAGTTGGCCCACGTCCAGCAGGGCGGCCACGCGGGGCGCCACGTTCTTGCCCGCCGCAGTGGCCGGGAAGAGGATGTGGCTGTAGTCCTTGGCAATGGCCAGCACCTGGGCGGCCATGTTCTCGGCCAGGCCGTCGGCGAACTGCGCGCCGTCGGCATGCAGCACCTTGGCCACACCGGCGATCTTGGCAGCGGCCTGCGCGGCAGCACCGGCATTGGCGCCGGCCACCAGCACATGCACATCACCGCCGATGGCGCTGGCGGCGCTCACGGTGTGGTGGGTAGCCCCCTTCAGCGAGGCATTGTCGTGTTCTGCAATGACGAGGATGGTCATTCTCGAATCTCCATTCAGACGGCTGTGGGGGCTTAGATGACCTTGGCTTCGGTCTTCAGCTTGGTGACGAGCGTGGCAACGTCCGGCACCTTCACACCAGCACCGCGCTTGGGCGGCTCGGCCACCGACAGCGTCTTGATGCGCGGCGCGACATCCACGCCCAGATCCGCCGGCTTGACGGTCTCCAGCGGCTTCTTCTTGGCCTTCATGATGTTGGGCAGCGTCACATAGCGCGGCTCGTTCAGGCGCAGGTCGGTGGTGACCACGGCCGGCAGACTCAGGCTGACGGTTTCCAGACCACCGTCAACCTCGCGGGTGACGGCCACCTTGCCGTCGGCCACTTCCACCTTGGAGGCGAAGGTGCCTTGCGGCAGGCCGGTCAGCGCGGCCAGCATCTGGCCGGTCTGGTTGCAATCGTCATCGATGGCCTGCTTGCCCAGGATGACCAGTTGCGGCTGCTCCTTGTCCACCAGGGCCTTGAGCAGCTTGGCCACGGCCAGCGGCTGCAGTTCGGCATCGGTTTCGACCAGGATGGCCCGGTCGGCCCCGATGGCCATGGCCGTGCGCAGGGTTTCCTGACATTGCGCCACGCCGCAGGACACGGCGATGACTTCGGTGACCACGCCCTTTTCCTTCAGGCGCACGGCTTCTTCCACCGCGATTTCGTCAAACGGGTTCATCGACATCTTCACGTTGGCGATGTCGACCCCGGTGCCGTCGCTCTTGACGCGCACCTTGACGTTGTAATCGACGACTCGTTTGACGGGGACCAATACCTTCATCGAAGCACTCCAGGCGTATTGACGTTAACGTTAATTCGATTCTATGGGAGGCCTGCGCCGCCCCCGTGTCACCGATCCATCAGGACCGAGGGGCACTGAGCCCAACTGCGGTCCGAGGACGGGATGAAAATCGGAAAATAAAACGAACGATCGTTCTATTCTAGCCATCAGATCCTGGCTGCCAAGTGAAAGTCCTGGAATCTTCTAGACTGCCCACCCTGATGAGGCCACTTTCTCTTGCCATTGCCTGCTGCCCGCGTGATGCCTGTTGATTCGATTCCATCGCCAGCCGCCACTCCTGCCATGGAGGCTCCTGTTGATTCACGGCCGCCACCGACCTTGGGCGTGTTTGACTCGGGCGTTGGCGGCCTGACGGTGCTGCAGGCCCTGCGGGCCCGGATGCCGGAAGTGGCGCTGCACTATGTCGCCGACGCCGGCCATGCGCCCTACGGGGACCGCAGCAGCGACTACATCCGGGAGCGGAGCCTGCGGGTGGCGGAGCATCTGCGTGCCGCTGGTGCCCGCATGGTGGTGGTGGCCTGCAATACGGCCACTGCCCATGCCGTCAATGCCATGCGGGAACGCTGGGCGGACTGGCCGGTGGTGGGCATCGAGCCTGGCGTGAAGCCGGCGGTGGCGGCGACCCGCAACGGACGGATCGGCGTCATGGCCACCACCGCCACGATTGCCAGCCGCCGGTATGAAGCCCTGGTGGCCGCCCATGCGGCGGATGTGTCGCTGGTCAGCCAGCCCTGCCCTGGCCTCGTGACCCTGATCGAGCGAGGGGATCTGGACACGCCTGAACTGGGGGACTTGATCGACCGCTACTGCGAGCCGCTGAAGGCGGCCGGTGTGGACACGGTGCTACTGGGCTGCACGCACTACCCCTTGGTGCAGAACCGCATTCAGGCGGCACTCGGGGAAGGCGTTCAGTTGCTCAACATCGAAGATGCAGTGGCGCGGCAGGCGCAGCGGCTGTGGGAATCGCTGACTACGACCGACGGGGTGGCTGCGCAGGCGCCCACGCAGAGGCACACCAAGGGGCTGGCGCCCCTCGTGCTGCAAAGCACTGGCGATCCAGGCCCGCTTCAGCACCTGGCCCGCGTGGCGCTGGGATGGCAGGACGCGCAGGCGACTCACATCGACGTCTGACGCGAGGGGGCTTCAGGCATCCGCCCGGGTGACGCGCAGGCGCCTTGAGGCGAGGCAACTGCCGCCCCCCCCCCGCAGCCCCCGTTAAACGAGCGCCCGCGCCATGCCCCGGGTCATGTCCACGCGCTTGAGCAGCGCATAGCCCACCACAAAAAACACGCCGGTCGACAGGATCGCCAACCGGTGGTTGCCTGCGGTCAGCACCGTCACCGCGCCATAAGTCAGGGGCCCGATGATGGCCGCCAGGCGAGTCGCGAAGGTCCACAGACCGAAGAACTCCGCCAGTCGGTCATGGGGCGCCAGCGCGCCGGCCAGCGCGCGGCCGCAGGATTGACTGGACCCCATGCACAAACCGGCGATCAGCGCCGCCATCCAGAACAGCCAGGCGCTGCTGGCTACAAACGCCAGCACGGTCATCAGCATCCAGCCCACCAGCGTCACGGCCAAAGCCGGCTGATGGCCGATACGATCTTCGTAGTAGCCGAAGGCAAAGGCGCCGACCGCTGAGGCGATGTTGACCAGAAACACCAACGCCATGGTCTGCGCCTGGCTGAACCCCAGCGCCTGGTCGGCGTAGACGGCGGCCAGGGCGATCACCACAGCAATGCCGGCCTGATAGGCCACACCGCAGGCGAGCAGTCGAAGGAAGTCCGGATAAGCCCGTGCGCGTTGCCAGGACGCCAGCAGCTCCGACAGGCCGGACCGCACGCGGGCCGCGCGGCGGATGGAACAGGGATCAGCCCGCTCCTGCAGCAGCAAGAAGGTGGGAATGGCCGCGATCAGATAAAGGCCAGCAGTGATGAGCATGGTGACCGGCACGAAATCACCAGCCGCCTGCCCGCGTGCCTGTGCCAGCAGCACATAGACCAAGCACAGGCCCAGCGTCAGCATGCCGCCCAGGTAGCCAAAGGCCCAGCCCCAGCCGGAGACACGCCCCAGCGCATGACGACGCGCGAGCTCGGGCAGGAAGGCCGCGATCAGGGACTCGCCATAGGAAAAAAACACATTGGAGAGCACCACCGCGACGGCCGCCCACCACAGCGTGGCAGGGCCGAAGCAGGCGAGCGCAGCTGTCGTGAGGACGCAGCCCGCGGTGCAAAGGGCCAGCAAGCGCTTCTTGGCGCCATGCGCATCCGCCCAGGCGCCCAGGCCCGGCATGGTCACCATCACGATCAGGCTGGAGACGGCGATGAGCACCGTCCAGAGCAAGGTGGCGGATGGATGCCCCTTGGCCACTTCGGCCACGAAGTAGGCGTTATAGACAGCGGTCAGCACCACCGTCGTGTAGCCGGAGTTGGCGAAGTCGTACATCGACCACCCCAACACTTCCCGGCGACGCACGCCTGGGTTCAACAGGTCCTGACCGAACATGCGCTCGAGTGTAAGGTCAGCGGCCCGGTGCCAGGGCCGAGCAAGGCCGGTCCGCTCAGACGAGGGCGACCTGCACCCGCCGCCCCACCACGGCCGCCGCACGTTGCAGGGTGGTCAGGGTGACATTGCCGTCGGTCGGGTCCAGCACCCGGTCCACCTGGGTGCGGCTGGTGTTCATCAGTTCGGCCAGCTTGCGCTTGCTGAGCTTCCGGTCCTTCATGGCCTGCAGCAGTTGCCAGGCAATGACTTCCTTGATGGCCTGCGCCTGGAAGGCTTCAAGCACGCCCTCCTCGGCCAGGAGGTCGTCCAGGCTGGACCCCATGTGTCGATTCACCATGCTGGATCTCCTTCATCCGTTGACGGGCAAGGCGCAGCGCCTCGACCGGTGTGGTCTGGGTCTTCTTCACAAATGCGTGCAGGGCATAGAGCACCTGCGCATGGAAGCAGAAGAGAACACGCGCAACGGCGCAGCTTGGCAGATGGGTGCGCACCTCCCAGAGGCCCTCACCCATGGCCCGGCACAAGGGCATGCCAACCGGCCAGCGGTATTGCACCCGCTGCAGGTCGGCCCCGACGGCCAGACGATCCGGACGATCCAGAGCCTTGAGCCACTCCCGCACCGGCTCGTGGCCGGACGGGCTGCGGTAGAAGACCATGGAAACCTTGGGAAGTTCCGCAAACTGCACCATATAACGTGCCACCCGATGCTACATGATTTCGGGCCGCCAGTGGCGGGGAAGTTGGGGATGCTAGAGAGAAAGCGGCTTGAGCTCGGTCAAGGCGGAGGCCGCAACACCGATCCGATCAAGATCGATCGGATGATGCAAAGCGAGGCAGACAGATGCAGGGCGAGCGCTGACTTGAATGCAGGACAGCGGCCCTCGATGAAGCGCTGGTACCTGGGACGGGACTCGAACCCGTACGCTTGTGACAGCGGCAGATTTTAAGTCTGCTGTGGCTACCGATTTCACCACCCAGGCGGCAAGGCATCCGCTGCATTATCGTGCGGCGCGCCAATGAAAAAAGGGAAGTCACGAGGACTTCCCTTTTTGGAATTTGGAGCGGGAAACGAGGCTCGAACTCGCGACCTCAACCTTGGCAAGGTTGCGCTCTACCAACTGAGCTATTCCCGCATCGCAGGAGGAACCGACCGGCACTGGGTGCCCATCAAACCCCACCTTCAACACTTGAAGTGGAGCGGGAAACGAGGCTCGAACTCGCGACCTCAACCTTGGCAAGGTTGCGCTCTACCAACTGAGCTATTCCCGCAAAATACATCTGGAGG
>JAIXSE010000009.1 GCA_027484825.1 Rubrivivax sp.
AGTCGACGGTGAACTCAGGACATGTGTACTCAGTCTGTTCGTTCACGAACATCGGAGGAGAACCCCGATGACTGACGAGGAAGTCCACATAGTCCGGCGCCAAGGACATCTGATGGCGCGTCTCGAACGCGCGCACGTCTTGCAGAGTGACGACGGGGTAGGACTCGATCTTGGGGAACACCAGTTTCCAAGTCATGATACTTCCCTCGGTATCAGAATATGGGCTCGGTCACGATCGACCGCTGGTACCCCGACGGCAACGGCCATGAAGATCAGCTCGGATCGGCGGGATGGCCGGCCTTGAGGAAATCCGTGAACGTCGGGGCGATGTGGCCGATATGCTCGAAGGAGATCGGATCCGGCACGTGAAAGGTTGACAGGAAGAAGACCCGTCCCGTCAGATCGCCCTCCACACCCAACAGGAACAGCGAGTTGCCCGCATCCATGCCAATCGGTATCAAGCCAGGAGGATGAAGGTGCCGATTCCAGACAATGTTGTCGTCGAGATCGCATCCCCCCTTGTAAGGCGAATCGATCTCCTTGCCCTCGAAGATGCTGAACGTGCTCTCGAGCCCGCACTCGTCCCCATAGGACTGCGCCGGCTTCCCCTCCCAGTCCACGGTGTACTCGACGGCGCGATATCGCCCTTCATCGTTCTGGAACATTGGCGAGGATCCCCGGAACTCCAGCAGATAGGCCACATAGTCTGCGGGCAACTTCAGCTGGTTGCGAGTCTCAAAGGCGCTGATGTCGTCCGGGGTGATCACCGGGTAGTCCTTCATGAATGGGAATACCAGTCTCCAGCTCATAGGGTTTCCTTCCGTACTTCAGAACTTGGGGTCGGTGACGATTGAGGCGCCGCCGGTGTGCGAAATGCCGGAGTGCGCGGATTGGGGAATCAACTCCATGGTCACGCCATCCTCCTTGTGATGCCAGGTATGGCCCGGTGGCAGTGTCTTGTCCGACAGGGGATCGGAGGCGCTGGAGCCCGGCCAATGCTGGTTGCCGGTCTTCTCACGCATGGCATCCCGGGCCGCCTTGAAGTCATCACCCTTGGGTCCCTGCGATCCGTTCATCGCGGGGATCTCGACGCTTCCCTTGACCACCGGCTGCCCGTTCAGCGTCGCCTTTGAATAGTCAGGATACCCATCCTTGTACGGCACGACCAACTCACCGTCTTTCGTGTTCTTCACGAAAGTGCCGTCCCCCGGGGTCCCGTCCTTCCAATGCTGCTTGGGTGGATCATTCTGCGGCAGCCCATGCACGCCGTGCTTCTCATGCGGCTTGCATCCCGCGCAAGCATCTTCCGCCTTTCTGCGCGCGTCCCGCACGCGCTTGGCCGCCAGTTTCTTGTTGGCGAGCTTCACCGCGTCGAGTTTCTTGATCGTCCCGGCGATCGCTTCGGTTAGTTCCTTGAGCTTCTTGATTGCGCGCGCACCTTTGGCCGTCTTCGCCACGGCATCGCCGAGGTACGGAATCATCGAGACCGCAGACAGTCCGGCGCCGATCCAGTCGCCCTTGGCGGCGCTCATCACGGCGCTGATGCCGTCACTGATCGGTGTTGGGTCGACGATGCCGGCGGCATCGACCGCGCCTTGCGCGATCTCCCACTCCTTACTGCTGGTCAGCTTCTCAAGCTGCGACTCCAGCTTCGCGGCTTCACCGCTCTTGTTCAGTTGTCCGAGTTCCTGTCCCACGCTACTGATCCTTCCGGTCGCGCGTGTTCAAGGACGCTTCTTCGAAAGGCTCTTGGCGGCCTCCCGGGCTTTGGCGTCCCACCCCTCGGGCGTCGTCTCGCGACGCTTCTTGATCGCCTCCACGAGGTCCTTCTTGGCCTGGTCCAGCTCCTGCTGCGTAGCGGGCGGATACGGTCCGGGACCCTGCGCCTGCTTCAACCCGACGACCAGCTCCGCCCAGTCGTCCGCGGTCGGCTGCTCGTCCGGCCCGAGCGGCTTCGCCTTCGGTTGCGTCGGATCCTTCCAGTACTCGCCGTCGTAGAAGTCGGGCTCCGAGATCTCACCCCAGAAGTCGTCGAAGTCCTCTTCAAAGATACGCTCCCAGCGCACCTCGATCGGGAAGCGCTGATCGCCCAACACCCGCGCGATCATTGGATGCTGATCGAAATTGGGCGCCGACGCGAACATCACCAGCACGTATTCCATCAACTGCTCGTCGGTGGTCAGACCATGCTGCAGCGCGCGCTTGAAGCCTGCGCGGATCGAATCGCGCAGCATGTCGTCACTCTGGCGATAAGTGGGATGGCTTTCACGGACCACCGCCAGCGTCTTGTTGACGAAGGCTGGCATGTCCTGCTGAAGGAGCCTATCAAACTGGGATGCGGGAATCTGGGGCATGGGCCACCTTGTCTTGAGAGGCCGGCACGTCCGGCAATTGAATCGGGGTGAGCAGGAGCCGGTCGGAGATGCCCTGCGCGGCACGGCGCTCCGGCGTGGTCCGCACGAACACCTTGGCCTGGGCGCCCTCGTCGGCTTCGAGCACGAACCATTCGAGGTGCTCGCGCAGCCAGTCGTCGAGCTGCTCGGGGGTACAGGTCGGGAGGTAGGCCCGCATCACGCGCGGATCGTAGAACCGGAAGTACGCACGACGCTCCTTGCCTGGCAGGTCCACGAACAGGAACTTGCGCAGGTGGGTGAGCAACTCGGCGGGCTCGGCGCGCGAGCCGATGAAGTAGCCGATGCTCTGGCCCCAACCCTTCATCAGCAGGGTCTCGAGCAGCCGGCTGCCTGGTGCGATCTGGGCCAGGTAGGGGGCATACGGCTTGTAGATCTCGCCGGAATGACCTGAATACAGGCATGCATAAGGACAGTCGCCAGCCTCCAGCACATTGACCACGCCCGGGTCGCGGGCCGCGTCCAACAGCGCAAAGACCGGCATGCCCGATCGGAACAACAGTTCACCGAGGTACGCAGCCCGCGCCGCGCGCACGGATGTCGGCGTCTCGTCCACGCCCATCCTCAGTCGATGCTCTCGACGAACGGCGCGCCCGAGGCCGCCGCGTCAATGAGGCACTTACCCTGCGCCTTCGCGCCGATCAGCACGGTCGGGAATCCGGCGACGATCACCCCGCCATGCGCCGTCTTGTCGCCCAGCCGCGCCGCCGGCTTGCCGCCGATGAGCACCGTCGACTCGCCCTCGGCGATCGTGTCCGGCGGACCGACGCAGAAGGCCTTGTCGCCCTGGCGTGCGGCGGGCAGACCGCCGATCAGCACCGTCACGCAGCCCGGCGGCAGGATCGGTCCGCCGACATGCGGTTTCGGGCCTGGGTCGACCATCGGGCAGGTGTGCGGATCAGAGACGCGAGCGGCGGGCTGCATGGGATATCCTCGATCAGTACTCCGACGCTCCGGTCACCACTTGGGGCCCGAGAACAGCACCGAACTCAGGCAGTCCGGATTGCGTTCCGCAAATCCGAAGCTCAACTTACCCCACAACTCCTTGCGGGAGTAGGAGGTCTCCTCGTTGGGAGATCGGCCTCGAGGCGCGTTTGTCACTTCCAGACGTGGGTAGCGCGCGAGGATGTCGCTGCGCGCCACGCATTTGCCTGCCACCGTGAGGTTCAGCAGCCACTTCTCGGTCGGTTCCTTGACGGAGACGCGGAAGCTCAACAGCTCAATGTCGACCTCCTGCGCGAGATTCACCGGCCCGCCCTTGAGCGCGGTGAAGTACTCGTTCGTGATCTCTTCATCCTGGATCAGGACGATGCGCAGCGCCTGTTCGATCTTCTCCTTGTCGAACGGCGTACGCGTCGGCAAGTAGTCCACGAGGGTCCAGAGGTCGAGTTGTTTCATGGTCTTGGGCTTTGGCGGGAACGGGGATTGGGCAGAAGCGATTGTGGCGGCACAGCACCATGCCACGAGGGAGATCCAGCGACACGTCCTTCGGACCTCATGGCTTGCCGGGGAATGCCTTGTCATACCAACCACCGTAATACTCGTTGTAAGTCGGATTCGTCGCCCCGGACACGCGCTCGCCATTTCCGAAGGCCGCGCCGATCTTGTCTCTTGCTGCGGCCGCGTTGCCATCTTTCACATACTGATCGTAAGCGGCGTTGTAGGCGGGGTGATTCGCCGAGTTTCCGGCGATCTTGATGTCCGGTCCATTGTTGGCCAGTATCTCGCGCCGAACTTCGATGTTCTTCATCGTGGCTGCGCCTTCGTCCGCCATGGCACCGCGAAGATAGCTCTGCTTGCTGCTGTAGTCGGGCTTGTAATCGTACTTCGCATGTCCCACTTCGTGCGCCAGGACCTGCGTTGCCTGAGCCGGGTCGTTCTTCAGGTTGCCGTCGATGGTGATGACCTTCTTGTCGCGGTCGGCGTGCGAGCCCTGTCCGTTGGGGCCGTACTGGGTGGTCCAACCGGCTTCCTTGAGCTCCTGCATGTCCTTTTGCAATGTTGGCGACTTGCCCGCAATGTCGTCGACGTTCTGGCCCAGACCGCTCTTCACGTTCGCTTTGGAATCCGGCGCCGCCACCGTCATCGCCGGACCGGCGGGGCAGTTGATCTTGACCAGCGGCGAGTTGATGTTGATCTCGCCGGCGGTCATCGTGATGGTGCTCGCGCCCACCGCGAGGACGAGCTTGGTGCTGCCCTCGATGAAGACTTCCTTACCCTTTTCGGTGATCTTCTGTTCACCGGTGATGGACAGCGTCTTGGAGGCCGTGATCTTGATGTTGTCGCCCGCCGAGATGGACCGGCTCTTGGCGATCTGCTCGTTGTAGGCCGCGCCGACCACGACGTTCATCAGGCCGCCGGTGTTCAGGCTGTAGGCCGCGCCGACGTTGACCATGTAGCCCAGGCCGACGTTGGTCATCTTGGCCAGGCCGACATTCTGGATGTTGGTCATCCCGATCGTCTCGGTCAGATGCTTGCCGACGTTGATCGACTGGTTCTTGCCGATCGTCGTCTTGTGGTTCTTGCCGATCGATTCCTGATGGTTCTGGCCGATCGTGTTGACGCGGTTCTGGTCGATCGTGATCGTCTCGCGGCCGAAGACATGTTCCGTCCGATCCTGCTTGATGTCGATCTGCTCGTTGAGATCGACCGTCTCGGTGCGGTTGCCCTTGACGCGGACCGTCTCGTGACGGTCGATCATCTTCATCCGGTCCCGGCCGACCCAGTGCGTCTCGTCGTTCTCGACTTCGATGTCCTGATTCTTCTCCGCGTGGATCCACAGCTGCTCGGCGCCCTGTTTGTCCTCGAAGCGGATTGCATTGGCGTTGCCGTAGCTTCCGCCCTTGGTCGAACGCGTCAGGAAACCGCTCTGGGTCGCGTTGGCGGGCAGTTCCCAAGGCGGCAAGTTCTCACCGTTGTAGGTCCGGCCCATGATGATCGGAGCATCGGGGTCTCCCTCGATAAATCCGATGATCACTTCCTGCCCAATGCGCGGGATGTAGATGCCGCCGAAATTCGAGCCCGCCCATGGATGCGCCACGCTCACCCAGCACGAGCTGCGCTCGTCGCGCTTGCCGCGGCGATCCCAATGGAACTGCACCTTGACCCGACCAAACACGTCGGTGTGAATCTCTTCGCCCGCCGGACCCGTGACGATGGCAGTCTGCGGGCCCGCAACCAGCGGCTTGGGTGTGCGACGTGGCGGTCGGTACTGCTGGCGAGACGGCATGCAGGTGAAGCTGCAGCGCAGCGATGTCTCGCCAGAACCTGCTTCGTTGGTCGCCTGGCTCAGACTGAGCTGCGTGCCGGTGATCAGGTACTCCCCGTTCTCTGAGTGGCGCGGATGCCGCGTCAGCGTGAGGAGATGGCCCGTATGGATCCCTTGCGCATTGCTCGATCCTTCGTGCGTCTGGTAAGCCGTCTGAAGTTCGTCCAGCCGGTCTTCGGCATATTGCGCCCCGTCGCCTCCGACGATGAAGCCACCGGGATAGTCGAACACCTCGCCATCGGAAAGGTCGTAGTTCCGAGGCTGGCTGCGGCTGGACTCCAGGTCATTCGAAGGTCGCTGAAAGTCGTAATCGGTGATCACAACCTTGCCTGGCTTGACGCATTCCGCACTGCTCCAGCTCTGCACGTACTCAAGCGCCGACGTGGTTTGCCGGCCGGAGCCATAGAACGGCAACGACTCGCAGCCCGGCTTCGCATCATGCCCGCTGGCCGAGTCGCACAGCACCACCTTGTGGCCGGCCTCGTCGTGCTCCACGTACCAATAGATGCCTTCATGCTCCAGCAGCCGAGCCACAAAATTGAAGTCGGTCTCGCGGTACTGGACGCAGTAGTTCCAAGTACGGTACGGCCGCAGCAGCTTGAACTCGTAGCGTGCGACCGGATGGTCCTCGAAGACCTGCTTGACGATGTCGGGCACCGTCATTTCCTGGAAGATGCGGCAATCCGACGTGCGCGTCAGCAGCCACAGCCACGGCTTGACCTGCATCTCATAGACGCAGTACTTGCCCTCGAAACCGCGCTGCGAGAAACGCGTCACATACCCGCTGATGTATCGCGGCGCATCGTCATGCAGTTGCACGATCAGCGAGGCCGGCTTGCCCAGCAGCTCGCTGGCCTGGATGTCCTTGCGCTCGCTCAGCAGCGTCAGCGTGGTGTCACCCAGGTCGCTTAGCGCTTCGCGGGAAGCGCAGGCGTGCACGCGCATCGTGTCATCGGGCAGGGAGGTCTTGAGGCGGAAAGGTGAGGCCATTGCACCAGCGATCAGGTCGACGGCCGGAGAGTAGGGATTACTCAGGATCGTCACAATTGACGAAAGTCACCGACGCGATTAAAGCAGCCATAAGTGCGATGCACTTGGCGAGGACACTAAATTCTCGTGCCGCGGGCGTCATGGCATGCGCTGCCATCTCAAAACATGGGCTGCGTGACGGATCTGCAGGTCATGGTCTGACTGGCACCACCCTCCGCAGGCGCTGCAACGATGTCCCGTCCGCTTGGCCGGGCGTCATTGGATCACGCACCAGGCCACGCCCGCTCGGCAGACTTCCTCGTCATGGTCAATCTCGTAGCCTTCCCAGGCACCGAGCCGAGCAATACACTGGGTTGCAGCCATGGCTGCCCCCTGTTAAGCAGAGTCTAGACAACTTCAACTTAGCAGGTCAGGCGCCTGGCCGCCTCCCGTTCTTCCCCGAACTTCGGCGAAGAACCTTTTTTTATACGAGCACTACTGCGGAGTGAGGCCCCCTCACTCCACCGTCACACTCTTCGCCAAATTCCTCGGCTTATCCACATCCGTCCCTCGCGCACACGCCGTGTGATACGCCAGCAACTGCAGCGGCACCACATGCAGGATCGGGCTCAGCGCGCCGTAATGTTCCGGCATCCGAATCACATGCAGCCCCGGCTCGCTTTCAATGCGCGTATCCCCGTCCGCAAACACAAACAGCTCACCGCCCCGCGCCCGCACTTCCTGCATATTGCTCTTGAGCTTCTCCAGCAGCGTGTCGTTCGGTGCCACCGTCACCACCGGCATCTGCGCCGTCACCAGCGCCAGCGGCCCGTGCTTGAGTTCACCCGCGGGATACGCCTCCGCATGGATGTAGCTGATCTCCTTGAGCTTGAGCGCCCCTTCCAGCGCAATCGGGTAATGCAGGCCACGCCCCAGGAACAGTGCGTTTTCCTTGCGCGCGAATTCCTCGCTCCAGGCAATCACCTGCGGCTCCAGCGCCAGCACGGCCTGCACGGCCACCGGCAGGTGGCGCAGTGCCTTCAAATGCTCCGCCTCCTGCTCGTCCGTCAGATGCCCACGCGTCTGCGCCAGCGCCAGCGTCAGCAGGAACAGGCCCACCAACTGCGTCGTGAACGCCTTGGTCGACGCCACGCCAATCTCGGCCCCAGCACGGGTAATGAAGGACAACGCGCATTCACGCACCATGGCACTGGTCGAGACATTGCACACCGTCATCGTATGCAGCATGCCCAATGAGCGCGCATGCTTCAATGCCGCCAGCGTGTCGGCGGTTTCGCCGCTCTGGCTGATGGTCACCACCAGCGTGCGCGGGTTCGGCACGCTGTCGCGGTAGCGGTATTCACTGGCAATCTCGACGCTGGTCGGAATCTTGGCAATGCTCTCCAGCCAATACTTCGCCGTGGACCCGGCGTAATAGCTGGTGCCGCACGCCAGAATCAGCACATTGTCGATGTCCTTGAAAACACGGTAGGCGCCGTCTCCAAACAGTTCCGGAGAAATGCCGGTCACTGCATCCAGCGTATTGGCAATGGCCACCGGCTGCTCGAAGATCTCCTTTTGCATGTAATGCCGATACGGGCCCAGTTCGGCCGCACCGCTGTGCGCATGCACCGTGCGCACTTCCCGCTCCACGCTCTGGAATCGGCCGGTCACCTCCCCACGGGCGGTGATCCAGTAGCGACCCAATTGCAGGTCCACCACATCGCCCTCTTCCAGGTAGACGATCTGGTCGGTAACACCGGCCAGCGCCATCGCATCCGAAGCCAGGAAGAAGGCTCCCGCATGTTCATCACGGCCGACACCCAGCACCAGCGGCGAGCCCTCGCGCGCGCCGATCACACGGTGCGGTTCGTCGCGGTGGAACACGGCAATCGCGTAGGCGCCCTTCAGGCGTGCCACAGCCTGTTGCACCGCATCCAGCAGGTCGCCTTGGTACAGCAGGTCCACCAGGTGGGCGATGACTTCGGTGTCGGTCTGGCTCAGGAACACATAGCCATGCGCCTTCAGCTCCGCGCGCAGCTCGTCATGGTTCTCGATGATGCCGTTGTGCACCAGCGCCACGCGGCCCGGGCCCTGCGGAGCGTCCACGCCGGGGCCATGGGAGAAGTGGGGGTGGGCGTTGTGCACCGCCGGCGCGCCGTGCGTCGCCCAGCGGGTGTGGGCGATGCCGGTGCCTGCGGCCACGCCGTCCTGCGCGGCCAGTTCCTGCAGCTCCGCCACGCGGGAGGTGCTGCGTGCGCGGCGCAGTTGGCCGTCCTGATGCACCGCCACGCCGCAGGAGTCATAGCCCCGGTATTCCAGGCGCTTCAGGCCTTCGATGAGGATGGGGACGATGTCCTTCTGGCTGACGGCGCCGACGATGCCACACATGAGAACGCTCCTGAGCGATTGCGAATGGCGGGATCGTAGGAGTCAGCGAGAGCAAGAGGCTTTCAAAATCATCCATTCGCTGCAATATTCAATCACCAGACAAAGGAGGCGACTATTTCTTTCATAATCAACGTCATCATGGAAGATTCAATCACTCTGGATGCCGTAGACCTGCGTCTGCTGGACCTGCTCCAGTCCGACGCGTCCGTCTCCAACCAGACCCTGGCCGAGCGGGCACACGTCTCCCCCGCCACCTGCCTGCGTCGTGTGCGGCGGCTGGTGGACAGTGGCGTCATCGAAAAACAGGTGGCCCTCTTGTCTCCCGACAAGCTTGGTAGCGGGCTCAGCGCCCTGGTGGAAATCACCTTGGACCGGCAAGGCGCCGAACATCTGGACGCCTTCGAGGCCCTGGCCGTGGCCGCGCCGCAGGTCCAGCAATGCTGGCGCGTGGCCCCGGGCCCGGACTTCATCCTGGTGCTGCAGGTGCCGGACATGCCGGCCTACCACGCGCTGGTGCAGCACCTCTTCACCCAGCAGGCCAACGTGCGGAACGTGAAGGCCTTCTTCTCGGTGAAACGGGCCAAGTTCGACCCGCGAGTGGCGCTGCCCGGACTCAGCGCTTCAGGATCAGCAGCCCCTTGAGGTACTCCCCTTCCGGGAAGTAGATCGTCTGCGGATGGTCCGGGGAGGCGCCCACCCGGTCCATGATGAAGCCGTCCACGCCGGCGTCCATGCCAGCGCCGGCCACGATCTTGTGGAACAGCTCCGGCCCCACTCCGCCGGAGCAGGAGAAGGTGAACAGCAGGCCACCCGGCTTGAGCAGCTTCAGGCCCAGGCGGTTGATGTCCTTGTAGGCGCGTGCGGCCCGTTCGGCATGCGCGGCCGTCGGCGCGAATTTAGGCGGGTCCAGGATGATGGCGTCGAAGCTGCGGCCCTGCTTGAGCATGTCGCGCAGCGTCTGATTGACGTCGGCATCCAGCGCCGTGTGGCGGGCCGGATCAAAGCCGTTGAGCGTCACATGGGCCGTCGCACGGGCCAGCGCCGGCCCAGACGAGTCCACGCTCACCACTTCCGTCGCACCGCCCGCCAAGGCCGCCACCGAGAAGCCGCCGGTGTAGCTGTAGCAGTTCAGCACGCTCTGGCAGCCGTAGTGACGCACCAGGTCGGCAAACTTCTTGCGGTTGTCGCGCTGGTCCAGGTAGTAGCCGGTCTTGTGGCCCTCGGCCACGTCCAGGCTCAGCTTCCACTCATGCTCGGAGATCACCACGGCGGTGTCGCCATCGCCCCGCAGCCAGCCGGTCACCGGCTCCAGGCCTTCGAGCGTGCGCACGCCCGAATCCGACCGTTCATACAGGCGCGTCAGGCCGGTGGCCGCGAGCAGCAGGTCGGCAATGACGCCCTTCCACTTCTCGGTGCCGGCGGACAGGAACTGGGCGCACAAGGTGCTGCCATAGCGGTCCACGATCAGGCCCGGCAGGCCGTCGGCCTCGCCATGGATCAGCCGCACCGCATCCGAGGCAATCGGCATGCGGGCGCGCAGGGCGATCGCGGCCTGGATCTTGCGCTGGAAGAAGGCTTCGTCGATGCGCTCATGCTCATCGAAGCTCCAAGCGCGCACCCGGATCATGGAGGTGGGGCTGAAGGAGGCCCAGCACAGGAATTTGCCGTCGGACGATTCCACACGGACGGTTTCACCGGGGTCGGCCTTGCCCTTGTCGATCGAGCCCTGGAAGACCCACGGATGGCGGCGCAGCAGCGAGCGGTCCTTGCCCTCGCGGAGACGAATCACTTTCATGCGGCGATTGTCCCCGATCGGGCCGCCATGTCCGCCGCCCACGCACACCGAAACGTCCTGCCCCGTCCTGCGGTGCGAACAGGCTCACGAACTTCGCTCCCGGTGCCAGGGACTGACGCGCATGCACATCCATGCCTTCCCAGCGGACCGGCGCCGCTATTCCGCCCTTCTCCGTCATGCCCACTGGCTCTCGGCCGTGCTCGTGCTGGTGGCGTATGCCGCCATCTATGCCCGCGAATGGTGGGAGCGCGGCACGCCTGAGCGGCTGCTCGCTGGGCAGATCCACACCCTGACGGGCCTGCTGGTGCTGCTGGTGACGGTGCCGCGCCTGCTGCGCAGGTTTCATGAGACACCCCCGCCGGTCGTGCCTGCACCGCCCTTGCCGCAGCGGCTGCTGGCCGGCATCGCTCACGTGGCGCTGTTTCTATACCTGATCGTCCAGCCGCTGCTGGGCGTGGGCACCCTGCTGGTGTCGGGCAAGGGCATCGGCTTCCCGCTGATCGCCTGGCGCATTCCGGGTCTGGCCGTGCCGAACGAAAGCCTGGCCAAAGCCATCAAGGAGCTGCACGAATTCGTCGGCGTGCTCTTTATCTACGTGATCGCCGCCCATCTGCTGGCCGCGCTCTGGCACTGGCGAGTGCGGCAGGACAACGCATTGCAGCGCATGCTCTGACCGCAAGCCGCCGGACAGCCCCTGCGCTCAGCGCGCCCGCGGCCCCAGCGTCCCGAAGGCCCAGCCGATATTGAGGCTGACCACTGGCGTGCTCTGCTTGGAGCCGCCCAGGGCCTTCCACTGACCGATACCCACCTTGATGCGCAGTCGGTCCTTGGGCTCGCTGCCTTCCCATTGGGCCCACAACTCGCCCTGTGTCACCGCACCGCCGCCCACGGCAACGCCGCCGCCGCCAGCTGCACCAACCAGTGCCTCCGCACCGACCCGGAAGCCGCCCGGCAGTCGCTGCGTCTTCGCGCCCAGGCCGAACATGCCGTAGGAAAACGCCCCAGCCTTGCCAAAGGCCGCACTGCCCGCCTGCGCGGCCCCATACCAGGGACCGCTGAAATCACGCGCCATGCCAATGCCCAGGCCCGTCACCGAGTCCTTGGTGCCGTCCTTGAATTCGAAGGTCTTGAAGCGGGGCATGCTCAGGTACCAGTCCTGCTCCCGCACCGTGCCGGATTCCAGCGGCGGCGTGTTGAGCACGCGGGAGCCCTTCTCCAGCGGCAAGGCCAGCGAGGCCCGCACCTGGAAGGAGTCGTAGTGGCCCCAGGGCGCCTTGAGGTAGCTGCCGTCCAGCCGCAGGGTCGGCCCCCAGGGCGTGATCCAGCGCAGCGTCGGGCCGGCGCGGAACAGCCAGCCGTTGCCGGTGTCCAGATTGCCGCCGCCGCCAAGGCCGGTGGAGATCTGACCGCCCACGCGCAGGCGCGGCGAGATCACGCCCCAGTCCTGACCCGCATTGGCGAAGATTTCCATATAACCATCGGAGCCGCCAGACGCAGCACCCGACGCTTCCAGACCCCACCACGAGCCGCCATTGCCGAAGTACTGGCGCAGGTCAGCACCCGCCTTGCCCTTGCGATTGGCCACGGATTGACCGTCGCGGGTGATGCTGCCGTCGCGCGGTTTTTCCACGCCGGCGCTGATCGCGATTTCATCGAAGCCCATGCCGGTGCGGTCGCCCGCGCGGCCGAAGAGGCCGGCATCGGCAGGGGAGAAGCTGAGCAGCCGGTCCATGCGCCCCAGGGTCAGGCCCCAGGTCGTGTCCTTGATGTTGCCGCTGGGGAAGCGCACCTGCGTAACCCCCACGCCCGCATACCAGTTGCCGAACTCGCCGCGCAGGGAGATCTCAGGCCGCAGCATCAGGCCACCACCAGCCCGCACCTTGTCGGAGCTGACGCCGCCGCCTGCGCCCGCATAGATGCCGGTGGCCACATGCCAATCCTGCGACAGGCGCCAGCGTCGCTGCGCGGTGAAGCCGGCCGTGAAGAGGCCACCATAGTTGCCCTGCGCCGCGCCATAGAAGGTCGGGCCCAGGCCCCAGTCCTCATTGACCGCCACCATGTAGCTCAGCCCCAGCAGCGCGGTGCGCTCGCCGGTGGGCATCTTCAGCGGGGTCCAGTTCAGCTCAAAGGCGGCGGGGCGGCTGTCCGTGGCGGTGACCGGCGCCTCGGCCGTGCTGCCGCGGCGCAGTGCCGGCGCGACGCCCGTTGGGGACTCGGCAGCCGTGGCCGACAGGAACGGCCCCGCACTGCGCGACGGCGTGGAGGTTTGGCCCAGAGGCTGCGTCTGGGTCTGCACCTGTGCCTGCGCGGTCGCCGCCAGCAAGGCAGAGCACAGCAGCAGCGGACGGGCCGGCGACGGCACCCGCAGCGGACCCAGGGCTCGCCAATGCGGCGTCACAACACGCAGAGCGCCGCACCAGGACAACGGCAGGGAGGAGGACAGAGAGGAAGGCATCGAACAGTCGCTTATTTCTTCTTGGCGCGCGGGTGCGCGGCGTCATAGACCTTGGCGAGGTGCTGGAAGTCCAGGCGGGTGTAGACCTGCGTGGTGCTGATGTTGGCGTGGCCCAGCAGTTCCTGGACCCCTCTCAGATCCCCGCTGGATTGCAGCAGGTGCGAGGCAAATGAGTGGCGCAGCATGTGCGGATGGACATGCGTCGGCATGCCCGCATGCAGCGCCCTCTCCTTCAGGCGCGCCCGGACCTGATGGGCGCTGATGCGCCGTCCCCGCTTGTTCACCAGCAGGGCCGGCTCGCCGTCCTGAGCCCATTGACCGCGCACGGCCAGCCAGGCCTGGATGGCCTTGAGCGCGGGCCCGCCCAGCGGCACCGCGCGGCGCTTGGACCCCTTGCCCAGCACGTGAGCCTCCTGGGTGTCCGGCTCGATCCAACCCAGGGACGTCGGAAAGTAGCGCAGGTCCAGACCGACCAGCTCCGACACCCGTACGCCGCCCCCATACAGCAGCTCCACCAGGCAGCGGTCCAGGGCTTCACCGACCGGGTCGGCATTCGGTTCCTCGTAGTCGGCCAGGCGCACCGCGTCGTCCACGGCCAGCGCCTTGGGCAACGGACGTCCCACCTTGGGCGGCCGCAGGTCGACGATGGGATTGGCCGTGATCAGGCCGTTGTGGCCCAGCCAGCGGTACCAGCCGCGCCAGGCGGACAGGATCAGCGCCAGCGTGCGCGGCGCCAGCTCGCCCTGATGCAGCTGGGCCAGGAAGCGCCGCGCCTGATGCGCGCTGAGCTTGAGCAGCGGCACATCCGCCGCCTGGGCCAGCGCATTCAGGCGCTCCAGCGCCTCGGTATACAGCGTGAGCGTGCGCTCGGCCAGACGGCGCTGCACACGCAGGTGGTCCAGGTAGCGCTGCTGCTCGTCAGTCAGCTTGGGCGGCTGCATGCGGATCCGCGGTCAGCAGGCGCGACAGCGCGGCGCTGGCGATTTCGCCGACGCGCGTCAGGAACTCGGTGCCCATCTCGGCCGTGTAGCGGGTCGGGTCCGGCGAGCCCAGCACCAGCAGGCCGAAGGGCTTCGCGGGCGTTCCGGCCGACAGCGGCACCAGGGCCAGCGACGCCACATCTTCTTCCAGCCAGCGTGCCGCCTCGAACCCGGAATTGATGCCGCAGTACGGCTGGCTCAGGCTGCCCACGAAGGTCTTCACATCGCTGCTGACTTCGGAGGCGAACGGCGCCAGCGCATGGCCGGCATTGACGTTCCACAGACGCAGGTTGGCCTGGGGAATCAGGAACTGGTGACGCAGCTCGCGCAGCAGCACGTCCGGCAGCTCACCGTCTTCGCGGGTGAGCATCAAGGCCAGGGTCCAGCGGTGCAGGCGGTCGGCAATGGCCACGTTCTCCTGGCCGTTGCGGATCATCTCGACGATCTTGTGTTCCAGCCCGCGGATCTTGTCGCGCAGCAGTTCGGCCTGGCGCTCCTGCAGCGACACGGCACGCTGCCCATGCGGATGGGAGATGCGCACATTGGCCAGCAGCTCGGCATGACGCTCGAAGAAGCCGGGGTCTCTCGCCAGATAGTCGGCGATGTCTTGTTCGGTAATGCCTTCGATGCCGCTCACAGTTCGATTTCTCCTTCAAACACGGTCTGCGCCGGTCCGGTCATGAAGACCGACGCCTCCAGCCCCTGAGAGAGGCCGGCCCATTCGATGCGCAGGTCGCCGCCGTGGGTGTGGACTTCCACGGCCTCGTCGAGCCAGCCCAGGCGGATGCCGGCCACCACCGCCGCACAGGCGCCGGTGCCGCAGGCCAGGGTCTCGCCGCTGCCGCGCTCAAACACCCGCAGCTTCACTTCGCTGCGGCTGACGATCTGCAGGAAGCCGGCGTTGACCCGGCGCGGAAATCGTTCGTGGCCTTCCACCTGCGGGCCGATGAGCCCGACCGGTGCATGGTCTACGTCCGGCACCCGCTGCACGGCGTGGGGGTTGCCCATGGACAGCACGGCCACCTCGCAGGACATGCCGTCGCCCAGCGCCAGCGGCCACAGCTCGAAGCCGTTGACGGACTTCGGGGTCAGGCCGTCCGACTGGAAGGGCACCTGGGGCAAGTCGAAGATGGGCGCGCCCATGTCCACCGTCACCCGGCCGTCTTCGCGCAGGCGCAGTTCCAGAATCTTGTTGACGGTTTGCACCCGCACCGTGCGCTTGTCGGTCAGGCCCTTGTCCACCACATAGCGGACGAAGCATCGGGAGCCATTGCCGCAGTGCTCCACCTCGGAACCGTCGGCATTGAAGATGCGGTAGCCAAAGTCCACGCCCGGGGTGCGGGACGCCTCGATGACCAGGATCTGGTCGCAGCCCACACCAAAGCGGCGGTCCGCCACATGGCGCAGTTGCTCATGGGTGAGCTGCATCGGATGCTGCGTGGCGTCCAGCACGACAAAGTCGTTGCCAGCCCCATGCATCTTGGTGAAGCGCAGTTTCATGCGCCGATTATCACCGTGGTCCGCAGCGCGCCGGGGCCTGGCTGCACGGCTCAGCGCTGATAAAGAGACGGCTCGCCCGGCGGCCGGGTCTTGAAGCGCTTGTGGACCCAGAAATACTGCGCCGGATTCTCCAGAATGCGGGCCTCCAGCCATTCATTGAAGCGACGCGCATCGGCCTCGAGGTCGCCGCTGGGGTAGTTCTCCAGCGCGTCATAGGCCATCACCCGGATGCCCTGGCCCTTGGGCAGCATGGTGACCACCACCGGCTGCACCACCATCTTCATGGTCTGGGCGATCTTGGCCGGCGCCAGCAGGGTGTTGGCCGGCACACCGAAGAAGGGCACAAAGGCCGAGTCCTTGGGGCCGAAGTCCATGTCCGGCAGGTTCAGGAAGCCGTAGCCGTCGCGGATATGGCGCAGGATGCTGCGCACCCCCTCGTGCCGGTCCGCCAGCTTGGTCGTGCCAAAACGCGAGCGCGCCCGGCGCAGGGCGGCGTCGAAGGTCGGATTGCTCTGGCGCTGGTAGATGCTCGAGCCCGGCTTGGCCTGGTTGAGCATGATGGCCGGCCCCACCCAGTCCAGGCCCACGAAGTGCGGCATCAGCCACATCACCGGCCGGTCCACCTGCTCGGACAGCCGCATGTTGCCCTCCACCTTCATCAAGCGCTGCAGCCGCGCGGGGGACGAATACCAGAGGAAGCCGCGCTCCAGCAGGCTGCGGCCCAGCCAGCCGAAATGCTCCCGCACCAGGGCTTCGCGCTCGGCCTGCGGCATCTGCGGGAAGCACAGCTCCACATTGCGCAGGGCCACGCGACGACGCGAGCCGGCCAGCCGGTGCAGCAGGCCGCCCAGGCCCCAGCCCAGCGCCGCCACCCAGCGCAGCGGCAGCCAGTGCAGCAGCCACAGCAGCCCGATCAATGCATAAGTCGCCAGTTTTCCCATCCGTGCCAATTCCATTGGGCGGCACAGGGCCGCCTTTTTTCTATAATGACCCCGTCGCCGAGTTAACTTGGACAACTTGCGGGGCGACTCAAAAATGCCGCTAAAGCGTTCGCCGCCTGACTCCCAGCACGGCAACGCCCGTAGACTGAAAACACAGGAGTTTAAATTGGCGAGCGATTTCCTCTTCACTTCGGAATCCGTGTCTGAAGGCCACCCGGACAAGGTGGCTGACCAGATCTCCGATGCCATCCTGGATGCCATCCTGGCCCAGGATCCCCGTTCCCGCGTGGCCGCCGAGACCCTGTGCAACACCGGCCTGGTGGTGCTGGCCGGCGAGATCACGACCAACGCGCATGTGGACTACATCCAGGTCGCCCGGGACACCATCAAACGCATCGGCTACGACAACACCGAATACGGCATCGACTACAAGGGCTGTGCCGTGCTCGTGGCCTACGACAAGCAGAGCAACGACATCGCCCAGGGTGTGGACCAGGCCTCGGACGACCACCTGAACACCGGCGCCGGCGACCAGGGCCTGATGTTCGGCTACGCCTGCGACGAGACCCCCGAGCTGATGCCCGCGCCCATCTACTACGCCCACCGGCTGGTGGAGCGTCAGGCCCAGTTGCGCAAGGACGGCCGTCTGCCCTTCCTGCGTCCGGACGCCAAGAGCCAGGTGACCATGCGCTATGTGGACGGCAAGCCGCACAGCATCGACACCGTGGTGCTGTCCACCCAGCATGCCCCCGAGATGTCGCTGGGCGACAAGATGAAGCCCGAGTTCTATGAGGCGGTCATCGAGGAAATCATCAAGCCGGTGCTGCCCAAGGAATGGCTGCAGGACACCAAGTACCTGGTCAACCCGACCGGCCGCTTCGTCATCGGCGGCCCGCAGGGGGACTGCGGCCTGACCGGTCGCAAGATCATCGTGGACACCTATGGCGGTGCCTGCCCGCACGGCGGTGGCGCCTTCTCCGGCAAGGATCCGACGAAGGTGGACCGCTCGGCCGCCTACGCCGCCCGCTACGTGGCCAAGAACATCGTGGCCGCCGGCCTGGCCCGCCAGTGCCAGATCCAGGTGGCCTATGCCATCGGCGTGGCCCGTCCGATGAACGTGACGGTCTACACCGAAGGCACCGGCGTCATCCCGGACGAGCAGATCGCCGCCCTGGTCAACGAGCACTTCGACCTGCGTCCCAAGGGCATCATCCAGATGCTGGACCTGCTGCGCCCCATTTACGGCAAGACCGCCGCCTATGGTCACTTCGGCCGGGAAGAGCCGGAATTCAGCTGGGAGCGCACCGACCGCGCCCAGGGCCTGCGCGCCGCCGCCGGCCTTTGAGGCCATGCGTCCGCCGTGCGGTCTCCGGACGGGGACCCGCGGCGGCGACCGTCGGCAAGGCCGCCTGGCCCCGACGGGCCGCCTCGGCGTCTTTGCGCAACATGTCACGCTCTGTGCGACCCGCACAAAAATCCGGGCGTAGTGCGCAAATCAAAAGCCGAAATACCCCTCATACAAGGCCGCTTCTCGCGGCCTTTTTCATTGGTGCGTGGGCAAAATCCGGGGCATGCATGCTGCACCGACTCCGCTGACCATCCTCATCGTCGACGACCAGAACGCCACCCGCGTGGCCCTGACCGCCGAGCTGGACCGGGTCGGCCATCGGGTGCTGGAAGCCGACAGCGCGGAATGGGGCCTGGAGCTGTTCCGTCGCTACCGTCCCGATGTCGTGCTGATGGACGTGGAGATGCCGGGCCATGACGGCTACTGGACCGCCCGTGAGATGCGCGCGGCCGAGCCTGGCGGCTGGACGCCCATCATCTTCCTGTCCCAGTTCAAGCAGGACCTGGACATCTGGAAGGGCATCGAGTCCGGCGGGGACGACTATCTGGTCAAGCCCGTGTCGCCGATGATCCTGCATGCCAAGCTGCGCGCCATGCAGCGGCTGGCCCAGATGCGGCACCGCCTGGTGACCATGTCCGAGGAACTGCGGGCGGCCAATGCACAGCTGGAGGAACTCTCCAGCGTGGATGCCCTCACCGGCCTGATGAACCGCCGGGCGCTGGACGCCCGGCTGCAGCAGGAACTGGACCTGGCCCGACGCGAGAACAAGCCGCTGACGCTGGTGCTGTGCGACGTGGACCATTTCAAGCGCTACAACGACGCCGCCGGCCACGTGGCGGGCGATGCCTGCCTGCGCCGGGTCGCCCAGCTGCTCAAGGAAACCTGCCGCCGCCCCAGCGACTGCGCTGGACGCTACGGTGGCGAGGAATTCGCCCTCATCCTGCCCAACACGCCGCGCTCCGGCGCCATGACCTATGCCCGGGCGCTGATGCGCACCATCGAGCTGTCGGCCATTCCGCATCCGGATTCGCCCACCGGCCCCAACATCACTCTGTCCGGCGGCATCACCACCTGCGTGCCGGATGAGAGCACCAGCGTGGAAGGCCTGATCATCCGGGCGGACGAGGCGCTCTACAACGCCAAGTCCACCGGCCGGAACCGCTTCTTCAGCTTCGAGATGCAGATGGACACGCAGGAGCAGAAGTCCGCCTTCGGCACGCTGGACGGCGGCCGCAGGCCCTGACGGCCGCCCCTAGGCTGCTGCCAGAATCCAGCATCGCTCCGACGTAAGGTGCGGGCTGTCTTCGGCCCCATCGCTTCTCCGATGCCTGTGATCGACCACGACGCCCTGCGCCGACATGCCATCGCGCGCACGCTGTTCCCGCCCACCACCTTGCTCAAGGCCATCCGCCGCCTGGGCTTTGTGCAGGCCGACCCGATGCGGGCCCCGGCCCGGGCGCAGGACCTGATCCTGATGCAGCGGGTGCAGGACTACCGCGCCGGCGACCTGGAGCGACGCTATGCCAAGCTGCCGGTGGAAGAAGACTGCCTGGTCAACTACGGCTTTCTGCCCCGCGAGCATCTGGCCCTGATGCATCCGCGCACCCCCAAGCGCCCCTGGGACGCCGAGATGCATGCCCGTGCCGCCGAAGTGCTGGCCTTTGTGCGCGAGAAAAAACACGCCCATCCGTCGGACGTGCTCAACGCTTTCAGCCACCACGGCCGCGTCGCCGGTTATTGGGGCGGCGAGCTCAATGCCAGCACCCAGTTGCTCGACGGCATGCACTACCGCGGCCTGCTGCGGGTGGTGCGGCGCGACGCCGGCACGCGGGTGTATGCCGCGATCGAGCATGCCCCGCAGGAGGACAGCCCCGAAGCCCGGCGCACCCGCGCCCAGGCGCTGCTGGACCTGGTGGTGTCGCTGTATGCACCGCTGCCCGCCGCCACGCTCGGCTATCTCACCACCTTGCTGAACTACGGCGCCTTCCACCTCCGGGAAGAGACGCGCGCCGCCTGCAAGGACGCAGCCTCGCGCTACGCGCATGTGAAGATCGACGGCGAGCGCTGGTTCTGGCCGGCGGATGAATCCCCCACCTCACGGCGCCATCGCGTGGACATGGAACGGTTGCGCCTGCTGGCCCCGTTCGACCCGCTGGTCTGGGACCGCCGCCGCTTTGAGCGGCTGTGGGGCTGGGCCTACCGCTTCGAGGCCTACACGCCGGCGGCCCGGCGCACCATGGGGCACTATGCCCTGCCGATGCTGTGGGGCGATCAGATGATCGGCTGGGCCAACCTCAAGGTGGTGAACGGCCGGCTGGTGCCAGAGCTCGGCTTCATTGCAACGCGCCCGCGTGACGCGGTCTTCCGCCGGGCGCTGGACGAGGAGCTGCACCGCCTGTCGGTGTTCCTGGGGCTGGAAGACTGAGCGGCTCTTGTCAGCTTGGGGCGGCTTGGCTCGGCTCGGCCCAGTTCAGTTCCACTCAGCTGGCACGCAGGATCTGCTCGATGTCCGCCCGAGGCGGCGTGCCGAACAGCCGCCGGTATTCGCGGCTGAATTGCGAGGCGCTCTCGTACCCCACCTGATGGGCTGCACTGGCCGCATCCAGGCCCTCGGCCAGCATCAGGCGGCGGGCATGCTGCAGCCGCAATTGCTTCTGATATTGCATCGGTGAGAAGCTGGTGAGCTGCTTGAAGCGCTGATGCAGGGTGGAGGCGCTCATGTGCGCCACTTCGGCCAGATGGTCGATGCTCAGCGGCTCGTTGAAGCGGCGGTTCAGCTCATCAATGGCGCGGGACAGGCGGCGGGTGGCACTGTCCTGCTGCGCCAGCGACCGCAGCCTGGGGCCCAGCGGACCGGTGAGCACGCGGTAGAAGATCTCCCGCTGCAGCAGCGGCCCCAGCACCCGCTGGTCTTGCGGACTGTCCAGCAACTGCATCATGCGCAGCGCAGCGCCCAGCAGCGACGCATCCACCGGCGCCACGTTCAGGGCGCTCTGGGCCTGGGGCTGGGCATCGGAGCTCATCGGCCCCACTTCCAGCATCAGGTCGGCCAGGGTCTGGGTGTCGCAGCTGACGCGGATGCACAGATAGGGCTTGTCCGGCGTGGCATCGATCACCTGGCCACGCGGCATCATCGTCATGGAGATCAGCAGGAAATGCAGCGGGTCGTAGAACAGGGTCTCGTCGCCAAGCTCCACCTTCTTGCGTCCCTGCAGCACGATCACCACGCCGGGCTCATACAGGGCCGGGCCCTTGGGCGTGGTGGTGCACGCACGGATCAGGTGCAGGCAGGGCACGGCGCTTTGATGGGAGCCTTCGCCGGGCACGTGCCGCAGCGTCAGGTCCACCATCTGGGCGCGCAAGGCCTGCAGTTCATCGGCCAGCGGGAGGGAGGTGGGAGCAACCATGCTGCGAATTGTGCAAAGAGAACGTGCGCGTGCACAGGGTGTCATACAGCGGTCTGGAGGATTGGGCAATCACGGGCGAGCTTTGCGCTGGTTCGGAGGGGGGTCTGATTTCTAAGCTGTCGGACATCGCAGCAGCAACATCGCAGCAGACGCCGGAGGTCCGGCCTCGCTGCCGCCTGCAAGCAAGGAGTGCCGCCATGACTGTCTTCACCCGCGAACCGCTCAACCAGCTGCCCCAAGTGCCCCGCCGTCGTCTGGGGGCCCATGGCCCGGAAGTGTCCGCCCTCGGGCTGGGCTGCATGGGCATGTCGGACTACTACGGCCCCGCCGACGATGGGCATTCCCTGGCCGTGCTGCACCGGGCCCTGGACCTGGGCATGAACTTCCTGGACACCTCCGACCTGTACGGACAGGGCAGCAATGAGCGTCTGCTGTCCGGGCTGCTGGTCAACCGGCGGCGGGAGGTGGTGCTGGCCACCAAGTTCGGCATCGTGCGCAATGCGCAGGGGCTGTCGGTCGGGGTGGACGGACGGCCGGCTCATGTGCATCGGGCCTGCAACGCCAGCCTGCAACGGCTGGGCGTGAATCACATCGACCTGTACTACCTGCACCGGGTGGATCCGCAGGTGCCGATCGAGGAAACGGTGGGCGCCATGTCACAACTGGTGCGCTCGGGCAAGGTGCGGCACCTGGGTCTCTCGGAAGCGTCTGCGGACACCATCCGCCGGGCCCACAAGGTGCATCCGATCGCGGCGGTGCAGACCGAGTATTCCTTGTGGACGCGGGAGGTGGAAGACGAGATCCTGCCCACCTGCCGCGAACTGGGCATTGCGCTGGTGCCCTACAGCCCGCTGGGCCGAGGCTTCCTGACCGGGGCCATTCGCAGCGCTGATCAACTGGCGGCGGACGACTGGCGCCGGATGAATCCGCGCTTCCAGCCAGCGCACCTGCGGGCCAACCTGGGTCTGGCCGACGCCCTGGCCGCCCTGGCCGCCGATCACGGCATGACGGCCGCGCAGTTGGCGCTGGGCTGGCTGCTGGACCGCGGGCCGGACATCGTCCCGATTCCAGGCACCCGCAGTCTGGCTCGACTGGACGAGAACGCCCGCGCCGCGCGCCTGCGCTTCAACGATGTGCTGCGGGAAGATCTGGCGGCACTGCTGGCGCAGCATCCGGTGTCGGGCCAGCGGTATCCGGAGGTGTCGATGGCGCTGCTCAACGGCTCGACGCCGGTGCGCGCAGCGGCGCCGGCCGGCGAGGGTGTGGCCTCGGCCCTGCCGGAGGACCATCGGGATGCGGCCTGAAGGCCAGTCCGATGGGCACAGGCGCTGCGCGTCCCCTCAGGGCAGGTAGGACAGGGGTAGCGCGGTGGTGAACTTGAGCTCCTCCATCGCGAAGCTGGAGGAGACGTCGAACAGTTGCGTGCCAGCGATCAGGCGCTTGTAGACCTGATCGTAGGCGGCGATGTCGGGCACGACCACGCGCAGCAGGTAATCGACGTCGCCGCTCATGCGGTAGAACTCCACCACCTCGGGGATGGCCTCGACGGTGGCGCGGAAGCGGTTGAACCACTGTTCGGTGTGGGTGTTGGTCCGCACCGCCACGAAGACGGTGACCGCCACATTCACCTTGCTGCGGTCCACCAGGGCGACCTGGCGGGTGATGACGCCGTCGTCCTTGAGGCGCTGCACCCGGCGCCAGCACTGGGTGGGCGACAAGCCCACATCCGCAGCCAATTCCGCCACCTGCCGTTCGGCATCCACCTGCAGCAGGTCCAGCAGTTTGCGGTCGATGGAATCCAGTTTCGTTTTGGACATGAGACGGGGAATCAGAATGCAGCGCTCAGGGAGCATTGGGCCACATTCTGCCTTCGCCAAGCCATCGAGCCGGCTTGGTGGAGAAATCCGGTTGCTGCTTTAGCTTGTTTTCCGAAAAGCTCTTGCATATTTGTTCTGAAGAAACACCTCCGCCGCAAGCCATTCGCGCCTCGGCCTTCCGACAATCTGCCGGATGGATATCTACCTGGACGCCAACGCCACCACCCCCGTGCTCGAAACGGCCCGAGAGGCCGCCCTGGCGGTCATGGCGCAGACTTTCGGCAACCCCAGCAGCGTTCATGGCGCCGGCCTCAAGGTCCGCGCCTTGATGGACGAAGTCCGGGCCACCGCCCGGCGGGTGCTCGACGCCCAGACCGGCCGCCTGCTCTTCACCAGCGGCGCCACCGAAGGCATTCAAACCGCCGTGCTGTCCGCGCTGATGCATCTGCGGGATCAGCGTCACCGGCAGACGCCCTCGTCCACCGGCCCAGACCAGCGGCCCCTGCCCTACCGCGTGCTGTATGGGGCGACCGAACACAAAGCCGTGCCGGAAGCGCTGGTCCACTGGAACAGCGTCCTGGGTCTGGGCCTTCAGATCGAGGCCATCCCCGTGGGCCGTGATGGGCGGCATGACCTGCACTGGCTGCGAGACCATCTGGACGGCACCGGCCTGGTCTGCACCATGGCCGCCAACAACGAGACCGGCGTCGTCAGTGACCTCGACGGCATCGCGGCCCTGCTGCGCCACCGGGACCTGCTCTGGCTGGTTGATGGCGTGCAGGCGCTGGGCAAGCTGCCTCTGCATCTCCTGCGACGCCGCATCGACTACGCGCCCTTCTCCGGCCACAAGCTGTACGCCCCCAAGGGCATCGGCATGCTCTATGTGCGCGACGGCGCGCCCTTCACCCCGCTGCTGGCGGGCGGCGGGCAGGAAGGCGCCTCCCGCTCCGGCACCGAAAACACCGCCGGCATCGCCGCCCTTGGCGCGGTGCTCAAGGCCTTGGAAGCCGGCGGCACCTTCGCGTCCACACAGGACCTGCTGGGCCACCGGGACCGTCTGGTGCAGGCCCTGCGGGACGCCTTTCCCGGCGTCGTCTTCAACGCGCCGTTCGACATCAGCCTGCCCACCACGCTCAACCTGTCGGTGCCGGGCCTGAGCGCGCGCACCCTGCTGGACCTGTTCGACGCCGGCGGCATCCGCGCCAGCGGGGGCTCCGCCTGTGGCGCGGCCAAGGCCCAGCCCAGCTATGTGCTGCAGGCGATGGGCTTGCCGGAGGCCCAGACGGCCTCCGCCGTACGCCTGTCCTTCGGGCCCGCCGATTCGCCGCAGATGCTGGACGAGGCGTGTCGCCGGCTTCGCGCTTGCGGTGAAGCGCTGCAGTCGTCGTGTCGACCGCGCATGGCCAGCCCTTCGATGGACGCCGCCGCTAAAACCTCGTCGGAATCGTCTGACTCGTCTGGCTCGCCGGCCGCATCGGCCTCCGAGCGCATCACCCGCTGGGTCGTGGACGGCGCCTGCTGCTATGCCGTGTGGGACGCTCCGTCCGGTCTTTGCGTGATCATCGATCCGCTGCCCGAGCTCACCGACGCCCTGCGGCAGTGGCTGGACTGCCGCAATGCCCGCGTGGCGGCCGTCCTCGACACCCACGGCCACGGGGACCATGCATCGTCGGCCCCGCAGTTGCGGGAGTGCCTGGCGGATCGGCTGCTTCCGACGGACTTGCTGGACGGACTGGGCTGGCCCCAGCGGGCCGATGAGATTGCACTGGGCGCGTTGCGGCTCCGGCGCCTGTCCGTGCCGGGCCACACCGAAGACTCCACCGCCTACCTCCTGGAGGACACCACCGGACTGTGCACCGCCTTTGTGGGCGACACCGTCATGCCCGGCGCGCTGGGCCGCAGTGATTTCCCGGTGAGTGCGCCGCTGTCGTATGCGGACTCGCTGCAATTGCTGCTGAGCGTCATCGGTCGCGACACGCTGCTGCTGCCGGGTCACGACTACGACAACCGTTTCGCCACGACGCTCGCGACGGAGTGCGAGGCCCAGCCGCTGCTGGACGGCGTGCTGTCTGGTCGGCTGCGTGCGCCGGACTTTGCCAAGGCCAAAGCCGAGCTGGAGCGGGATCTGCCCCCCACGCAATATCAGACCATTGCCTGCGGGGCCCGTGTGGCCCCAGGCGATGCCAATGCCTGCGTCGACATCAGCCAGGACGTGGTGGCCTCCGCGCTGGCTGCGACAGCGGGGCATGACGATGCCCGCGCGGCCCTCCCCGCCCGTCCTCTCCTGATCGACGTCCGCGAAGCCTACGAGCAGCAGATGGGCCCGCTGTCCAGCCGCTGGCCGGTGGTGGCCGAGGCACAGATCCAGGCGGTGCCCTTGTCACTGCTGCCGAATCAGCTCGCCGCCTGGCAGTCCCTGCCCAAGGACACGCCGCTGATCTTCTGCTGCCGCAGCGGCAATCGCAGCGCTCAGGCCGCCCGGGCCCTGCGACGCCTGGGTCACTCCCAGTCGTACAGTCTGGCCGGCGGACTCGCGCTGTTGCCTTAACCGGGGCGGGCGGCCAGAAGCGCCTGCACCACTTCGGCGAAGCCTTCGCCGCGCTCGGCCTGGGTGATGTAGCGCGGTCGATGCGTCAGCACCGGCAGGAAGCGCTCGATGTTGGCCACCGCCACGCTCAGGGGCATGCGCTCGAACATCAACTGGTCGTTGCTCGAGTCCCCCACATACAGCCAGCGGGCCGGATCGAAGGCCAAGCCCGTCAGCCGCGGCACGGCCCACTCGGCGGCGGTCCATTTGTTGTGGGTGCCGATCCAGCCGTTGATGTGGATGGAGCTGACGGTCGCCTGCAGCCCGTGCGCCCGCATCACTGCGCAGACAGCCTCGATGGCGGCCGGAGGCAAATACGCATGCTCACTGTGATCGATGGCGATGTCGGTGAGGCGGCCGGCGCTATCCGTCGCAAGCGTCGCCCCCGGCACCCGCGCCAGGATCTCATCGGCGCAGCGCTTCAGACGCGCTGCATTGCCCGCCCGGGTCTGGGCATCCTGGCTGAACTCAATGATCAGCGGATCAGCGGCCAACGACGCCGAAGCGCCTTTGACCCGATCCCGCGTCAGCAGCACCCCGCCGTTTTCCGCCACGATGCCGCACACCGCCCAGTCCCGGGCCATCGGCTCACTCCAGCCCGCCGGGCGTCCGGTGATGGCGATCACCGGCAGACCCGCCGCGGCCAGCCGCTCAAGCGCCTGCCGCGCAGCGTCGCCGAGGGCGCCCTCCGTGGTCAGGGTGTCGTCAATATCGGTCAGGACCCCCACCACAGCGCGCCATTCCTCACGGGGACAAGACATCAGAGGCTTCATGGCCGGCGATTGTGCGTCTAGAATCTGATCCGTTCCGAGGAGCGTTGCGACCTCTCACCGCTAGAGGCCAGGCTCGGAACTGCTGTGGTGTATCCCCTCACAGCCCAGCAACCGCGCTCACCCGTTGACCTCTCAGGCGGCCGGGTGGGTGTGTTGTCCCCACGGCCCCAGGTGTCAACGGCTCAACCCACGCAGGAGCCCGTATGAACGCCGTTCTCAAGCCGCTGGCACAAGACCAGTACCTGATCAAAGACCTGTCGCTCGCCGACTGGGGCCGCAAGGAACTCAGCATCGCCGAAAGCGAAATGCCGGCCCTGATGGCCATCCGCGAGGAATACGCCGCCAGCCAGCCGCTCAAGGGCGCCCGCATTACCGGCTCGCTGCACATGACCATCCAGACCGGCGTGCTGGTCGAAACCCTGCAGGCCCTGGGCGCGGAAGTGCGCTGGGCGTCTTGCAACATCTTCTCCACCCAGGACCATGCCGCCGCCGCCCTCGTGGCCCGCGGCACGCCCGTCTTCGCCTACAAGGGCGAGACGCTGGAAGACTACTGGGACTACACCCACCGCATCTTCGACTTCGGCCCCAAGGGCTCGGCCGGCGAAGGCCCCAACATGATCCTGGACGACGGCGGCGATGCCACGCTGCTGATGCACCTGGGCCAGAAGGCCGAGAAGGACCTGTCGGTGCTGGCCAACCCCGGCAGCGAAGAAGAGCGGGTGCTGTTTGCCGCCATCAAGCGCAAGCTGGCGGAAGACGCCACCTGGTACACCCGCAAGAGCGCCGAGATCATCGGCGTGACCGAGGAGACCACCACCGGCGTGCACCGCCTGAAGGAAATGGCCGCCAAGGGCTCGCTGCTGTTCCGCGCCATCAACGTCAACGACTCGGTCACCAAGAGCAAGTTCGACAACCTCTACGGCTGCCGCGAAAGCCTGGTGGACGGCATCAAGCGCGCCACCGATGTGATGGTGGCCGGCAAGGTTGCTGTGGTGGCCGGCTACGGCGACGTGGGCAAGGGCTCGGCCCAGGCGCTGCGGGCCCTCTCGGCCCAGGTGTGGGTGACCGAGATCGACCCCATCTGCGCGCTGCAGGCCGCGATGGAAGGCTACCGCGTCGTCACGATGGACTACGCCGCTGACAAGGCCGACATCTTCGTCACCGCCA
>JAIXSE010000031.1 GCA_027484825.1 Rubrivivax sp.
ATGGACCACGCCGTGGGCGACCTGACCAAGATCGCCGGCCAGAAGCCCGTGGTCACGAAGTCGAAGAAGGCCATCGCCGGCTTCAAGATCCGTGACGGCGTGCCCATCGGCTGCATGGTGACCCTGCGCGGCGCCCAGATGTACGAATTCCTGGACCGTTTCGTGACCGTGGCCCTGCCGCGCGTGCGTGACTTCCGTGGTATCTCGGGTCGCTCGTTCGACGGACGTGGCAACTACAACATCGGCGTCAAAGAACAGATCATCTTCCCCGAAATCGAATACGACAAGGTGGATGCTCTGCGTGGTCTGAACATCAGCATCACGACGACCGCCAAGACGGACGACGAAGCCAAGGCTCTGCTGGCTGCGTTCAAGTTCCCGTTCAAGAACTGAGGTGACCTGTGGCAAAACTCTCGATCAAGCAACGTGAGCTGAAGCGCGCCCAACTGGTCGCCAAGTACGCCAAGAAGTACGAGGAACTGAAGGCCATCATCAACGACAGCAAGAAGTCGGATGAAGAGCGCTACCTCGCCCGCCTGGAGCTGCAGAAGCTGCCTCGCAACGCCAACCCCACCCGCCAGCGCAACCGCTGCGAGCTGACCGGTCGCCCCCGTGGCACCTTCCGCAAGTTCGGCCTGGCACGTAACAAGATTCGTGAGCTGGCCTTCAAGGGCGACATCCCCGGTGTCGTCAAGGCCAGCTGGTAATCGGCAGGTTTAGGAGATTTCGTATGAGCATGAGTGATCCTATCGCCGATATGCTGACCCGCATTCGCAACGCCCAAAGCGTTGAGAAGGCCAGCGTCGTGATGCCTTCCTCCAAGCTGAAGGTCGCGATCGCCAAGGTCCTGAAGGATGAAGGCTATATCGACGATTTCGCGGTGCGTGGCGATGCCGCCCGCCCCGAGCTCGAAATTGCGCTGAAGTACTACGCCGGTCGCCCGGTGATCGAGCGCATCGAGCGCGTGAGCCGTCCTGGCCTGCGCATCTACAAGGGCCGCCACGACATTCCCCAGGTCATGAATGGCCTGGGTGTGGCGATCGTCACCACGCCCAAGGGTGTGATGACTGACCGCAAGGCACGTCAAGCCGGTGTCGGCGGCGAAGTGCTTTGCTACGTCGCCTAAGCGCAAGGAGAGACAGACAATGTCCCGCGTTGGAAAAATGCCGGTCGTCGTCCCGCAAGGCGTGGAAGTGACGATCGCTGCTGACAAGATCAGCGTCAAGGGCGCCCAAGGCACCCTGTTCGTGGCCGTGAACCCTCTGGTCACGGTGAAGTCGGAAGGCGGCAAGCTCACCTTCGTCCCGACCAACGAATCGGCTGAAGCCGATGCGATGAGCGGCACGATGCGTGCGCTGCTGGCCAACATGGTCAACGGTGTCAGCAAGGGCTTCGAAAAGAAGCTGAACCTGGTTGGCGTGGGCTTCCGTGCCCAGGCCCAAGGTCAGAAGCTGAACCTGCAGATCGGCTTCTCGCACCCGGTCGTGAAGGACATGCCCGCCGGCATCAAGGTGGAATGCCCGACCCAGACCGAAATCGTGATCAAGGGCGCGGATCGCCAAGTGGTCGGCCAGCTGGCAGCTGAAGTGCGCGCCATCCGTCCGCCGGAGCCTTACAAGGGCAAGGGCATCCGTTACGCCGACGAAAAGGTCTCTCTCAAAGAGACCAAGAAGAAGTAAGGAGCCGCGCCATGCTGAACAAGAAGGAACAACGCCTGCGTCGTTCGCGTCAAACGCGTGCCCGCATTGCGCTGCAGCGCGTGGCCCGTCTGACGGTCTTCCGCTCGAACCTGCACATCTACGCTTCGGTCATCTCCGAAGACGGTCAGCGCGTGCTGGCCAGTGCCTCCACTGCCGAGAAGGACGTTCGCGCCCAACTCGCCGGCAAGGGTGGCAACGTGGCTGCCGCAACGCTGATCGGCAAGCGTATCGCCGAGAAGGCGAAGGCTGCTGGCGTCGAGAAGGTGGCTTTCGATCGCGCTGGTTTCGCCTACCACGGCCGTGTCAAGGCCCTGGCAGAAGCCGCTCGCGAGGCTGGCCTGCAGTTCTGACGCACAAAGGATTAGGAAATGGCAAAGTTTCAACCCCGCGCTCAGACCGAAGGCAACGACGACGGCCTGAAGGAAAAGATGATTGCGGTCAACCGCGTCACCAAGGTGGTGAAGGGCGGCCGCACGCTGTCTTTCGCAGCGCTGACGGTGGTCGGTGACGGCGACGGTCGCATCGGTATGGGCAAGGGCAAGGCCAAGGAAGTGCCCGTGGCCGTGCAAAAGGCGATGGAGTCCGCTCGTCGCAACATGATCAAGGTGCAGCTGCGCAACGGCACCATCCAGCACAACGTGGTGGGTGAGCACGGTGCAGCACACGTGATCATGGCACCGGCTCCTGCTGGTACCGGCGTGATCGCCGGCGGCCCGATGCGCGCCGTGTTCGAAGTGATGGGCGTGACCGACATCGTGACCAAGAGCCACGGTTCGACCAACCCGTACAACATGGTTCGTGCCACGCTGGACGCGCTCAAGCGCTGCTCCACGCCCGCCGAAGTGGCGGCCAAGCGCGGCAAGACAGTTGAAGAAATCTTCAACTGATCGCCGGGAGATCGAGATGTCTGACAAGAAAACTCTGACGGTCAAGCTGGTGCGCAGCCCTATCGGTTGCCGTGCCTCCCACCGTGCTACCGTGACTGGCCTGGGCCTTCGCAAGCTCAACAGCACTCGCACGCTGGAAGACACGCCCGCAGTGCGCGGGATGATCAACAAGATCGCCTACCTCGTGCAGGTGCTGTAAGCGCCGCGCGAATCGAGGAAAGAAGATGCAACTCAATACCATCAAGCCTGCCGCTGGTGCCAAGCACGCCAAGCGTCGCGTGGGCCGTGGCATCGGCTCCGGTCTGGGCAAGACCGCCGGCCGTGGCCACAAGGGTCAGAAGTCGCGTGCTGGTGGCTTCCACAAGGTCGGCTTCGAAGGCGGCCAGATGCCGCTGCAGCGTCGCCTGCCCAAGCGTGGCTTCAAGTCGCTGGCGCGTCCCTACAACGCTGAAGTGACCCTGTCGGAACTGCAAGCGCTGACCTCCGAAGAGATCGACCTGCTGACGCTCAAGGCCGTGGGCCTGGTGTCGGAACTGGCCAAGACGGTCAAGGTCATCAAGTCGGGCGAAATCAGCCGCAAGGTGTCCCTCAAGGGCATCGGCGCGACTGCAGGGGCCAAGGCCGCCATTGAGGCAGCCGGCGGCAACGTCGCTTAATCGGCGTCAAACAGGACTAGGCAACAGTGGCAAGCAACGCATCCCAGTTGGCCAAGAGCGGCAAGTTCGGTGACCTGCGTCGCCGACTCGTGTTCCTGTTGCTGGCGTTGGTCGTGTACCGCATCGGGGCGCATATCCCCGTGCCGGGCATTGATCCGACCCAGCTGCAGCAGCTCTTCAAGGGTCAGCAGGGCGGGATCCTGAGCCTGTTCAACATGTTCTCGGGCGGTGCGCTGTCGCGCTTTACCGTCTTCGCGCTGGGCATCATGCCCTACATCTCGGCCTCCATCGTCATGCAGTTGATGACGTATGTGGTGCCGAGCCTGGAAGCGCTGAAGAAGGAAGGCGAGGCGGGTCGCCGCAAGATCACGCAATACACCCGATACGGGACGCTCGGCCTGGCGATCTTCCAGAGCCTGAGCATCGCGTTTGCTCTGGAGAGCTCCCAGGGTCTGGTGCTGAGCCCGGGCTTCGGCTTCCGTCTCACCACCGTGACCAGCCTGGTGGCCGGCACGATGTTCCTGATGTGGCTGGGTGAGCAAATCACCGAGCGTGGTCTGGGCAACGGCATCTCCATCCTGATCTTCGGCGGTATCGCCGCGGGTCTGCCGGGTGCAGTGGGCGGTCTGCTGGAGCTGGTGCGTACCGGTTCGATGAGCATCTTCTCGTGCCTCATCGTGATCGCGATCATCGGTGCCGTGACCTTCCTGGTGGTCTTCGTGGAGCGTGGCCAGCGCAAGATCCTGGTCAACTACGCGAAGCGCCAGGTCGGGAACAAGGTGTACGGTGGGACCAGCTCTCACCTGCCGCTGAAGCTGAACATGTCTGGCGTGATTCCGCCGATCTTCGCGTCGTCGATCATCCTGCTGCCCACCACCCTGGTCAGCTGGTTCGCCACCGGTGACAGCATGCGCTGGTTGAAGGACATCTCGGACGAACTCCGTCCTGGCCGTCCCATCTACGTGATGCTGTACTCGGCAGCGATCGTCTTCTTCTGCTTCTTCTACACGGCGCTGGTGTTCAACAGCCGTGAGACTGCAGACAACCTGAAGAAGAGCGGCGCGTTCATTCCCGGTATCCGTCCAGGTGACCAGACGGCTCGGCACATTGACAAGATCCTGTCCCGGCTGACGCTGGCAGGAGCGGTGTACATCACCGGCGTGTGCCTGCTGCCTGAGTTCCTGACCCTGAAGTACAACGTACCGTTCTATTTTGGTGGCACCTCGCTGCTGATCATCGTGGTCGTCACGATGGACTTCTGGGCCCAGGTCCAGTCCTACGTGATGAGCCAGCAGTACGAGTCGCTGCTCAAGAAGGCAAGTTTCAAAGCCAACTGAGCCGCTGGGCCCCAGAGAAAAACACCGACCCTATCCAGCAAGTTTCGAAGGTATGGCGAAAGACGACGTCATTCAAATGCAGGGTGAGATTCTAGAAAACCTCCCCAATGCAACCTTTCGCGTCAAGTTGGAGAACGGTCATGTCGTTCTCGGTCACATCTCCGGAAAGATGCGTATGCACTACATCCGCATCCTTCCTGGTGACAAAGTGACCGTGGAATTGACACCGTACGATTTGAGTCGTGCTCGCATCGTGTTCCGGGCGAAGTGAGCTTTACAGCAACCCCCCGGATCAACGCTGATTGAGCGAAAAGTTAGGTCAAGGAGCAGACCATGAAAGTTTCGGCATCCGTCAAGAAGATGTGCCGCAATTGCAAGATCATCCGTCGCAATGGCGTGGTGCGTGTGATCTGTACCGATCCGCGCCACAAGCAGCGTCAAGGCTGATTGGCAACACCGCAAGCGAATTAGAGGACGCAAATGGCACGTATTGCTGGTATCAACATTCCGCCGCACAAGCACACGGAGATCGGTCTGACCTCGATCTACGGCATTGGCCGTACGACCGCGCAGAAGATCTGCACCACTTGCGGCATTCCGTTTGAAAAGAAGGTCAAGGACCTGACTGACTCCGATCTGGAAAAGATCCGTGAGGAAGTGGGCCGCATGACCATTGAAGGCGACCTGCGTCGCGAGATGTCCATCAACATCAAGCGTCTGATGGACCTGGGTTGCTATCGTGGCTTCCGCCATCGTCGCGGCCTGCCGGTGCGCGGCCAGCGTACCCGCACGAATGCCCGTACCCGCAAGGGTCCGCGCAAGTCGGCGGCGACCGGCAAGAAGTAATCGCGGCAACTGAAGAAAGCTCACCATGGCAAAAGCACCCAATAACTCGGCTGCCCAGCGCGTTCGCAAGAAGGTTCGGAAGAACGTTGCCGACGGCATCGCCCACGTTCACGCTTCTTTCAACAACACCATCATCACGATCACCGATCGTCAGGGTGGTGCGCTGTCCTGGGCCTCTTCGGGCGGCCAGGGCTTCAAGGGCTCGCGCAAGTCGACCCCCTTCGCGGCCCAGGTGGCTGCTGAAGTGGCCGGCCGCGCTGCTCAAGAACAAGGCATCAAGAACCTGGACGTGAAGATCAAGGGCCCCGGCCCGGGTCGTGAGTCGTCGGTTCGCGCGCTGGCTGCCCTGGGCATCCGGATCAACTCGATCTCGGACGTGACCCCGGTGCCGCACAACGGCTGCCGTCCTCAGAAGCGCCGCCGTATCTAAGGCTGTTGCCCTGAGGTGCACCAGACCGCTCGGTTTGGTGCCATAATTTCGGACTCTTTTCCGATACTGCCGGCTGGTGCCTTGCGCCAGTCGGCCGTTTTGCTGAATCGATGCGCCATGGAGCCTTGAGCATAGAAGCTTGAAGTTGCGTGGCAGTTTGGTTCAGTTTGAAGCCCACCGTCTGAGCCTAAAAAAACACTGGCCAGACTCGCGCGACCGCGCCGGCCCGAGCTCTTGAGTTCGGTCTGGCCGCGTTGCGTCAGATTGATGAAGGACACGCAAAGTGGCACGTTATCTCGGCCCGAAGGCCAAACTCTCCCGCCGTGAAGGCACCGACCTGTTCCTGAAGAGCGCCCGCCGCGCCATCAGCGACAAGGCCAAGTTCGACAGCAAGCCTGGCCAGCACGGCCGCACCTCCGGCCAGCGCACCTCGGACTTCGGTCTGCAACTGCGCGAAAAGCAGAAGGTCAAGCGCATGTATGGCGTGCTGGAGCGTCAGTTCCGTCGCTACTTCGCTGAAGCCGAGCGCCGCAAGGGCTCGACCGGCGTGAACCTGCTGGTGCTGCTGGAGTCCCGCCTGGACAACGTCGTGTACCGCATGGGCTTCGGCTCGACCCGCGCTGAAGCACGTCAGCTCGTGTCGCACAAGGGCATCACCGTGAACGGTGAAGTCGTGAACATCGCTTCCTACCTGGTCAAGGCCGGTGACGTCGTCGCCGTCCGCGAAAAGGCCAAGAAGCAGCTGCGTATCGTGGACAGCCTGAAGCTGGCCGAATCGATCGGTCTGCCGGCCTGGGTGGCTGTGGACGTGTCGAAGATGGAAGGCGTGTTCAAGAAGACGCCGGATCGCGACGAGTTCGGCGCCGAGATCAACGAATCCCTGATCGTTGAGTTGTACTCGCGTTAATTCTTTCGTGCCCGCCAAGCGGCCCAGACATTGTTCTGTAGGGGCCGCTTGGCGTTTCCTCGTCCGGACTTTGCCCGCCCGTTGTGGGGTGGGTCCGGTTGGTCCCTCAGCCTTATCGGTGTAACGAACCGAGGGTATTGAAAGAAAGACCTCATGCAAACGAATCTGCTCAAACCCAAATCCATCACTGTGGAGCCCCTGGGCGGTCATCGCGCCAAGGTGATCCTGGAGCCGTTTGAACGCGGCTATGGCCACACGCTGGGCAACGCCCTGCGCCGTGTGCTGCTGTCTTCGATGGTGGGTTATGCGCCGACGGAAGTGACGATCGCGGGCGTGCTGCACGAGTACTCCGCCATCGACGGCGTGCAGGAAGATGTGGTTCACATCATGCTGAACCTCAAGGGCGTGGTGTTCCGCCTGCACAACCGCGAAGAAGTGACGCTGGTCCTGCGCAAGGAAGGCGAGGGTCCTGTGACCGCCGCCGACATCCAGACCCCGCACGACGTCGAGATCATCAACCCTGAGCATGTCATCGCCCACCTGTCGCAAGGCGGCAAGCTGGACATGCAGATCAAGGTTGAAAAGGGTCGTGGCTACGTCCCCGGCAACATGCGCCGTTACGGCGACGAGCCGACCAAGGCCATCGGCCGCATCGTCCTCGACGCTTCGTTCTCCCCGGTCAAGCGCGTCAGCTACGCCGTGGAAAACGCCCGTGTGGAACAGCGTACCGACCTGGACAAGCTGGTCATGGAGATCGAGACCAACGGTGCGATCTCCCCCGAGGAAGCCATCCGCGCTTCCGCCAAGATCCTGGTGGAGCAACTGGCCGTCTTCGCCCAGCTGCAAGGCACCGATCTGGTGGATGCGTTCGATCAGGCCCCGGCGGCCCGCTCCAGCAGCTTCGATCCGATCCTGCTGCGTCCGGTCGACGAGCTCGAACTGACCGTGCGTTCGGCCAACTGCCTGAAGGCCGAAAACATCTACTACATCGGTGACCTGATCCAGCGCACCGAGACCGAGCTGCTGAAGACCCCGAACCTGGGTCGCAAGTCGCTCAACGAGATCAAGGAAGTGCTCGCTTCGCGCGGCCTGACTCTGGGCTCGCGTCTCGAGAACTGGCCGCCCCAAGGTCTCGACAAGCGTTGATTTTTGAAAATGGGCAAGGGCGATGAGCCCCTGCCCGGTGCCCCCGGCAGTACCTGATCCGGCTGCCGGCAATAACTGAAGGAAAGGAAAGCACCATGCGCCACCGTAACGGCCTCCGTAAGCTGAACCGTACCAGCGAGCACCGCGCCGCGATGCTCCGCAACATGGCAGTGTCCCTGCTGCAGCACGAAGCGATCAAGACCACCTTGCCCAAGGCCAAGGAACTGCGTCGCGTCGTCGAGCCCCTGATCACCCTGGCCAAGGAACCCACCCTGGCCAACCGTCGTCTGGCGTTCAACCGCCTGCGTGACCGGGACATCGTCAGCAAGCTGTTCAATGAACTGGGCCCCCGTTTCGCCACCCGTCCGGGCGGCTACACCCGTATCCTGAAGATGGGCTTCCGCGTGGGCGACAACGCCCCGATGGCCTACGTGGAACTGGTGGACCGTGCGGAACCCACCGAAGGCGAAGCCGCTGCTGAATAAGCAGTCGCCTGCGCACTCGCACCCTGAAAAGGCCAGCTCTGCTGGCCTTTTTTATTTCTGCCAGCGCACGCGCGTCACCGCCCGGACTTCTCAGCGGGCGCCTCCGCGCTAAGCTTGCGGTCTTCTCTCCCTCTGGCGCGCCCGCCTGACGCGGGTGCCCCGACTGCTCTCATGACTCTCTTCCCCTTGCTCCACCGGGCGCTGCGCCGGCTGATGGCGCTGGCGCTGCTGGCCATGGGCCTTGGCCTGAGCCTTGGCGCCTCGCAGGCTGCGTATGCTGATGATTTTCTGGATCCCGAGCAGGCGTTCAAGCTCAGTGTGGAACTGACCGGCGAGCGTCAGGTCCGGCTTCGTTTTGACATCGCGCCCGGCTACTACATGTACCGGGACCAGTTCAAGCTGGAGCTTGAGGGGGGCACACTCGGGCCGATTCAATGGCCCACGCCCAAGCGCAAATTCGACGAGACCTTCAACAAGGAGGTCGAGACCTACCGCGAACGGCTGACGCTGGACGTGCCCGTGACGGCGGCGGGCGGTGCCCCGGTGCATCTGGTGCTGACCGGCCAGGGCTGCGCGGACAAAGGTCTGTGCTACCCACCCCTGAGCAGTGACCTGTTGCTGGGCTTGCGCGGTTTTGGGGGCGACGGGAGTGTGAAGATTGCAGCGGCCAAGAATGCGATGAGCGGTTTCGGCCTGGCCGAGGCGGTCGCCGCTTCGCCCGCCGGCGCTGGTAACGCGGGCTCGACCGAACCGACCAGCACCTCCAGCCCAGGCGCCAAGACCTCGGACGCCCTGGAGCTGGCCGACGGCGCCGGCCTCCAGCGCTTGCTCGAGTCAGGTCAGCTCAAAGCTGCACTGTTGGCAGCCTTCCTGCTGGGTGTGCTCATGTCCTTCACGCCCTGCGTGCTGCCGATGGTGCCCATCCTGTCGTCGATCATCGTCGGGCAGGGCAGCCAGGTGTCACGCCGCCGCGGTTTCCTGCTGGCCCTCTCGTATTCGCAAGGCATGGCACTGGTCTACACCGCGCTGGGCGTCGCAGCGGCGTTGATCGGGGGCGGCCTGGCCGCTTACCTGCAGCAGCCCTGGGTGCTGGCCGTCTTCGGTCTGCTACTGGTGGTGCTGTCCTTGTCGATGTTCGGGGTGTATGAGCTGCAATTGCCGACCCGCTTCACCAGCAGCGTGTCCGGGGTGACCCAGCGACTGCCGGGCGGACGTTACGCCAGCGTCTTTGTGATGGGCGCCTTGTCGGCGCTGATCGTCAGTCCCTGCGTGGCCGCCCCCCTGGCGACGCTGCTGGTCTACATCGGCCAGACCGGCGATGTCGCTCTGGGCGGCGGAGCGCTGTATGCATTGGCCTGCGGCATGAGTGTGCCGCTGCTGCTGGTGGGACTGTCTGCAGGCACGCTGTTGCCGCGGGCCGGCGCCTGGATGGACTCGGTCAAGTACTTCTTCGGTCTGCTGCTGCTGGCCGTGGCGCTGTGGATCGTGCAGTCCATCCTGCCGCATGTGCTGGTGCAAGGCCTCTGGGGCGCGTGGCTGATCGGGCTGGCTGGTCTGCTGGGCCTGTTCCACGCCACGGAGCCGCATGCGCCCCGCACCTGGCTGCGTAAGAGCCTGGCCGTTGCGGCGGCGGTGTTTGGGCTGGCGCAGTTCGTCGGCGTGGCTGCCGGCGGCACCGACCCGCTCAAGCCGCTTGCGGGTCTCGCTCTGGGCGCCGCGTCGGCCACCGCGGGCACGCTGCCCGGCGCAGCGGCTGCCAACGGCGGCGAGGTCGCGTTCCGGAAGGTGGCCACGGTCGCCGAACTCGACGAAGCGCTGCGCACGGCCGGCAAGCCGGTGATGCTGGACTTCTATGCCGACTGGTGCGTCTCCTGCAAGGAGATGGAGCGCTACACCTTCACCGACCCGCGGGTCGCTGCCCAACTGCGCGGCATGCTGCTGCTCAAAGCCGATGTGACGGCCAATAGTGAAGCGGATCGCGAACTGCTCAAGCGCTTCCGTCTGTTTGGCCCGCCGGGAACGATCTTCTTCGATGCCAAGGGGGGAGAGATCACCCAGGTGCGAGTCATCGGATTCCAGAAGGCTGAGCGCTTTCTGCAGTCGCTCAGCGAAGCCGGCATTCATTGACCCTCGCACACTTCTGCGATTGCTGGGAATAGATTCGCTCCGAAGTCTGGAATCGTGCTAGACTCTCGCTTCTCAGTCGCGGGGTGGAGCAGTCTGGTAGCTCGTTGGGCTCATAACCCAAAGGTCGTAGGTTCAAATCCTGCCCCCGCAACCAATCACGAAAGCCGTTCCGATCATCATCATCGTCGGAGCGGCTTTTTCGTTTTCAGCGGGCCCACATGCAGCGCATCCGCCGCATGTCCGCGCTGTCAGTTCACCACCAGCGCTCGCCCGTCTGCAGACGACTGCACCACCTCACCGACGACCGTCGCGGCGCCCAAGCCATGTTGCGCGAAGGTCCGCATCACTGCGTCCAGCGCCTGAGGCGAGCAGGACACCAACAGGCCCCCGCTGGTCTGCGGATCACTCAGCAGCGCCTGCGCTTCGGCGGGCAGCGAAGACGACAGCGCCACTTCCGCGCCATACGCCGCCCAGTTGCGCCCGGATGCACCGGTCACGAAGCCTTCTCGCGCCAGCCCGGGGACGCCCTCCAGCAGCGGTACCGACGACCAATCCAGCCGCACCTGGCAGCGTGAGCCACGCGCCATCTCCAGCGCATGGCCGGCCAGACCGAAGCCGGTGACATCGGTGATGGCATGCACCCCGTCGATGGCTGCAAGGTCCGGCCCCGGCGTATTGAGCTGCGTCGTCGTGGCGATCATGCGGGCATACAGCGACGCATCGAGATGCCCCTTCTTCAGTGCTGCCGACATCACGCCCACGCCAAGCGCTTTGCCCAGCACCAGCACGTCCCCCGGCTTGGCATCCGAATTCCTGCGCACGCGGTCAGGGTGCACCAGGCCCAGCGCGACCAGTCCATAGATGGGTTCAACCGAATCAATCGTGTGCCCCCCGGCCACCGGAATGCCAGCCTGCCGACACACCGACGCGCCGCCGTCCAGGATGCGTCCGATGGTGGCGGTGCTCAGCACCGAAATCGGCATGCCCACCAGCGCCAGCGCCATGATCGGTCGCCCGCCCATGGCGTAGACATCGCTGATGGCATTGGTGGCGGCAATGCGTCCGAAGTCATGCGGATCGTCCACGATCGGCATGAAGAAGTCGGTAGTGGCCACCAGCGCCTGCTCACTGTTGAGCCGGTAGACCGCGGCATCGTCCGAGGTCTCGATGCCCACCATCAGCTCCGCGGGAATGGGCAGCCCGCTGGAGCCCTTGAGGATGTCGGACAGCACTCCGGGGGCGATCTTGCAGCCGCATCCGCCACCGTGGGAGAGGGAGGTCAGTCTGGGTTCGGTGGTGGCAGGGGTTTGAGTCATGAGCATCTCCGGGTACGTCAGCCGTCCCGAAAGCTTACCCCTTGGACAATGCCCCGGCACTGCGCCGGGCGCGACCCTCGCGCATCAGTTGCTGCTGCAACTTGATGAAGGCTTCCATCGCCGCCCACAGCGGCTGATAACGTTCCGGGTCCTCATCCAGCTGGGCCAGTGCCAGCGCACACGCTTCCAGCGTGCTGCGCTGATCATCGTCGTGCGCTCGACGAATGGCATATCTCGATGGGGGTGTGGCGCTCAAGCTGAGCCTGGGAAGCGCTGCAAGCCACGGATTGAGATGCAGCATGCGCCGGCTCTTGCGCCAAGTGGCGTCCAGCACCACCAGCGTCTGCACGCCGCCTGACGGCCACGGTGCCGGCGTCGGCCACGGGCCTTCGGCCGGCGTGTCGGGATAGAGCAAGACCATGCCGGTCGTGTCCACCGGTTCGGGCATCGTCTCCGACATCACCAGCTGCGATTGATGCAGGCACCGATGCAGCAGCCCCGCCGTGTTCTTCACCTGCTGCGCCTCGTCGGGATGCTGAAGGATCAGCACGGGCAGGGGATTGCCCACCGGACAGACGCATGGGCACCAGCAGCCGGCCAGTGCGCGGTTGCATGTGCTGCAACGCAAGCGAGTGGCCATCAGCGGCTCCGCAACACTGGAGGGCTCAAGCAACAGCGGCGCCGTGCTGGTGCAGGCGCCGCTGGCGGAAGACCCATGGGGGGCTGTCATCGATCAAGACAGCGGTTCATCACCCCTGCCTGCGGCCGAGATCAGCCGTTGTTGCGCCGGGGCGGGCGCTTGCCACCGTCTGGGCGAGGCTGGCCGTCGCCGCGCGGACGACCCTGACCATCACCACGCGGCGGCCGCTGCCCACCGTCGGCCCGGCGTTCACCGCCGGCGGGACGATCGCCGCGGCGATCGCCGCGCGGCGGTTGCTGGGTGGCTTCTTCGCGGGCCAGTGCCAGCTGTGCATCCAGCTGTTCCTGCGTCAGACCCTTCAGGGCGCAGAAATTGGCCGGTGTCAGCGTGGTGCGGGAGAAGTCGCGCAGCAGCTGCGCGCGATCCAGACGGCCGCGCTCTTCATCGGCGCGACGCGTCTCGGTGATGCCCCGGCGACGGGTCAGCTCTTCCTGGGCGGCTTGACGATGCTCGTCAGAGATCTCCCCTGCGGGCTGACCGTCGAGATCGAAGCGATGCTTGGCCTTGGTCAGTCCGATCAGGTAGCCGGTGCCACCGGTGTAGCGACGCAGGAAGGCCGACAGCTGCTGTTTGCTGAACTTGCCGGGCGCGCGCTCCTGGATGTCGGCCTGAATCCGCAGCTTGACGGGCTTGGCCTGACCGCTGAAGAGGGCGGGGAACAGTTCCTTGAGGGCGGCTGCCACGGCGGGCACGTCCACGCGGCCGCCTTCTTGAGCGGCCTTGTCGGCAGGCTTGGCGTCGGTGGAGGACACGGACACTGAGACGGACGCGGATGCGTCGGTGCTGCCGGTTTCGGGCGTTTCAGGTGTTTCGGGGGATGCCGGGGATGCCGGAGATGCCGCGACGGGAGCCGACGTCGTCAGGCTCTCGGGCGCCGTTTCCGGAGTCGAGGAAGCGGCGTCGCCGGGTTGCGCCGAGGTCGGCTGGGTGCTGGAAGACATGAATCGTGCGGCGCGCAGGCCGGCCATCCGGGTAAAAGCGGGATTGTGCCCATAGCCGCGCGGGCGTGGCAAATCACAAATTTGCCGATCTGCATGATTCGGCGCCCCAAAGGGCCTTTCCCACCCGCCTCAATCGACGGGTCTTCAGCCCCAACGGCTGGACTGTCTCAGCGGGAGGTGGCCGACCAGCCCTTCACACTTTGGGTTCACAAGCCGGCTTGCAGATCAGTTCTGTCCGACCGAGGATGCGTTTGGATTGCAGGCTGCTGGAGGGGCGGTGCCGACCGCATTTGAAGCAGGAACGTGTCTGTCCGCTCCCCTGGAATGGCGATCCCCCCAGCTTGGAGGCATAGCGCAGGCCGTCTTCCCGAACGGCGGTGCAGGTGTCTTTGCTCATGGTCTCGCTTTGCTTGACGCTTTCAGACGGTGCCGGCGCGTTGCACGTGCCGGTTCCTGGATTCCCTCGCCAGACCATAGTAGGGGGGCGATATGACGATCCGCCACATCGCTTGCCCGGGGGTGTGGGGCCCTCGCACCGGCCAGCCGACGAACGGTCGGAAATGAGCCGACAATCGCCCTCAATGGCCAAATTGTTTTTTCGTTACGCCGCAATGAATGCGGGCAAGTCCACCGCATTGCTGCAGGTGGCGCACAACTATGAGGAACGAGGCCACACGGTCCGGATCTTCACCTCGGCGGTGGACGATCGTTACGGCCAGGGCAAAGTCACCTCCCGCCTGGGGCCGCAACGGCAGACGGAGGTGTTCACCCGGGACACCGACTTCCTGGCCTTGCTCGCCCCCACACCGCGCATCGCCTGCGTGCTGATCGACGAAGCGCAGTTCCTGACCAAGCCGCAGGTCTGGGCCCTGCACGAGATTGCGCACCTTCAGCACATTCCCGTGATCTGCTACGGGCTGCGGACCGACTTCCAGGGTGAGCTCTTCCCCGGCTCCGCATCGCTGCTGGGCCTGGCCGACGAAATGGATGAGATGAAGACCATCTGCGACTGCGGTCGCAAGGCCACGATGAACATGCGCGTGGATGCTTCGGGCCGAAAGCAGACCGAAGGGGCGCAGGTGGAGATTGGCGGCAACTCCCGTTACCGCTCGGTCTGTGGCCGCTGCTTTCGCGCGGCCTGACCCGACCTGAATAGGGCCTCTGTCACCCCGCATGAAGCGCGGGGGCAGAGGTCAAGGCCACACCCTTGCGGGCGCGGCCTTACTTCTTCGACAACTGCTCTTCCAGTTCCTTGCAGGAAGGCGCGCAGACCGGCTGGGACTTGCCCAGCAGCTTGCGCGACTTCAGCAGCGCGCGAGGGCGATGCTTGCCGCAGAGGAAGCACGACATGGTCGCTGCGCCAAACGAGGAGGTTGCCGCGAACGGCGAACCGGGAGCTTTAGAGCGATAGCGCAAACCATCAGCTTCGATGGTCGTCTTGGTCGTTTCCTTGGCCACGCTGATCCTGATGTTGAAAGGGTGAAATGCCTGCTGCCGTCGAGACTGCACGTATCCTTGCGGGCTACATGCGTCGTCTTTGATACCGTCCCCCTCCCTGCATGCCGCGAAATGCATGTCGCAAAAAATGCCCTTGGCATGTTCTTTGCGGGAACTTCGCGAAAACGCAGGGAAAGCGTCGTCCAAGCCTCCCTGAAGGCGATCGGCAAAAGCCGTATTTTCCTATATCCGGGACCCTCTCCGTATCGGGCCATCGCTAATGCCCTGCAATTGAGGTCGCTGTGCACACCAGTGAGGTGCATCCGGGCGCATGGCGGCACCGCCTGGGCACCGCGTCGGCACCGTATGGTGTGCTGGCGAACATAGATGTAACGCTTTGCCGTCATCTAGGGAAACTACCTAGAATCGCGCCTTTCATCCAGAAGTCGTTCGGGACGCGTCACTGTCAAGGCGCCGCTTCGTTCTGCATCGCACCGGGCATGCCAGCCGGTCCTGCAGACCCATGCAAAGACTCCGCAACGATCAGCGCACAGCACGGCCTGCCGGGCCTCCCATGAAGGGGCCGGGCAGCGCAGTGGGCGGAAGTCTCCGCGCAACATCAGGGAAGCGAACGCACCGAATGGACAGCATCGAGTCGCTGTACTCCGCCATGCGGAGTGCGGCCCACATCCTGGACTGGGAAGGCAACGCTGGTCTGGCGTCCTTTGCCCGCCAGACGAGTGAAGCCCTTTGCCAGTATTTCAGCAGCTCCCATGCGAGCTTGTGGCTGCTGGACGGGGCACCGGGTCGATATCGGCTGCGCTGCCTTGGCAGCTTTGAATCCGACGGCGCCAGCCACCAGGCGCCGGTGTGTGACCAGCAAGCCTTCCCCGGCTACTTCGACACGCTGCTGCAAGACGGCATGTTCCGCTGCGAAGACGCCTCGACCGATCCGCGCCTGTTCGGGCTGAGCCCGCCCACCTGGCGCTCCATGCTGGACATGGCGGGGCAGATCAACGGTCGCACCGTGGGCGTGCTGGCCCTGGGGCAGCGCGGCGCCCCCCGCGTGTGGACGCGACGCGAGGAGCTGGACCTGCGCCGGGCCACCGCCAAGACCTGCCTGCGTCTGCACGGCCTGCGGCACGATCTCGAAACCGCCTGAGACTCGGCGGCGTCTGTTCAACCGCGCTTCTGCGGCTCACCGTCCCTGAAACGTCGGCGTCCGCTTGTCGCGCCAGGCCTTGATGCCTTCGGCCAGATCGTCGGAGGCATTGCAGCGGTCGATGTCCGCCTGCAGGGCCGCGGCGTCCAGCTGACCACGAGCGATGGCATTCAAATGCCGCTTCATGCCCGCCAGCGCCAAAGGCGCCATGGCCGCGAGCTGATGGCACAGCGCATCGGCCGCCGCTTGCAGCGCGTCCGCATCCTCATGCAGTGAATCCAGATAACCGATCGCCAGCATGGACGGCGCGTCGAAGGTCTCGCCGGCCAGCAGCAGTCGCTTGGCGGTGGCCAGACCCAGCCGCTGCACATAACGCGCCATGCCGCCACGATAGAAGTGCAGCCCGAGTCGCGCCGCCGGCACGAACATCTCGCAGGCCAGCACCCCCAGCCTGAAATCACATGCCAGCGCCAGGTCCGTCGCCCCGCCGTAGACGCCGCCCTGAAGCGCTGCCACCGTGACCGGCCGCGCGTTCTCCCAGGCGTCGGTCAGTCGCTCGAACAGGGCCCCGGCATCCACGCCGGGCATGGCATCGATGTGAAAGCCGCTGCAGAAATGCCGGCCTTGCGCCTGCAGTCGCAGCACCCGTACGGACGGCGTGTCGTTGACGGTCTTGAGCTGCGTCTGGAGCGCCTCCAGGTCCGCCAGTTCCAGCCGGTTGGCCACCGCCGGTCGGCGCAGCGTGATGCGGGCCAGCGGTCCGTCGATCTCCAGCAAAGGGGTCTTGTCATGCACCATGCCGCGCAGTCTAGCTGTGCGCTCGCCGAGCCCTGGCCGCACCCGGACCGCTCGTCCCACCACTCGATCCACCACTCGACCGACCGGTCGGCTGAACCGTGCACGGCTTGTCAATGCGGCATCCACTGACGGGCAGGGAGGGGAATGTGGCTAGAGTCGGCGCAACGATAAAGACACCACCCCCACAGGAGACACAGTGGACGGGACGATCGCGGGCATCCTCATGCTGGACGGGCTGACCAATGGCGCCATTTATGCGCTGCTGGCGCTGGCCCTGGTCCTGGTCTTCGCGGTCACCCGCGTCATCTTCATTCCGCAGGGGGAGTTCGTTGCGTTCGGCGCGCTCACCCTGGCCGGCCTGCAGATGGGGACTGCACCGCTCACCATCCACTTTCTGCTGGTGCTGGTCGCGTTGTCGCTGGTGCTGGATCTGCTGGCCTCCCTGCGCGCGCGCATCCCGATTCCACGGGCACTGCGCCTGCACCTGCCCCGCGCATTACCAGGACTGCTGATCGGCCTGCTGGCCCTGTGGCTGGCACCGATGCGTCTGCCGCTGCTGGCACAGGTGCTGCTGACCCTGGCCATCGTCACGCCGATGGGCGGACTCGTCTACCGACTGGCGTATCAGTCCCTGGCCGATGCGTCGGTGCTGGTGCTGCTGATCGTGTCGGTGGGCGTGCACTTTGCGCTGACTGGCCTGGGCCTGGTGTTCTTCGGTGCCGAGGGCTCGCGCAATCCGAGCTTCTGGGAGGCGTCCCTGTCCGTCGGTCCGCTGATGCTGTCCGGACAGGCCCTGATCATCATCGGCGCATCGCTGGCGCTGATCCTGGCGCTGTGGCTGTTCTTCGAGAAAAGCCTGCAGGGCAAGGCGCTGCGTGCGACGGCGGTCAACCGGCTGGGCGCGCGGCTGATGGGCATCTCCAGCGCATCGGCCGGCCGGCTGTCCTTCACGCTGGCCGCCTTCATCGGGGCCCTGTCCGGTCTGCTGATCAGTCCCACCACCACCATCTTCTACGACAGCGGTTTTCTCATCGGCCTCAAAGGCTTTGTGGCCGCGGTGTTTGCCGGTCTGTCCAGCTATCCCGGCGCGGCCTTGGGCGCGCTGGCGGTCGGGCTGATCGAGTCGTTCAGTTCCTTCTGGGCCAGCGCATTCAAGGAGGTGATCGTCTTCACCACCATCTTGCCGGTGCTGCTGTGGCGCAGCTGGCGGGACCCGCATCACGAAGAGCATTGATGGACAGGATGCGCAGCTGATGAGAGATGTCATGACCCGTTCCGCTGAGACTCCTGATCCCGCGACGACCTCGACCCACCCTGCGACCCCGATGACCCCTGTGTCATCGAAGTCCTCGAAGTCCTCAATGCCCTCAAGCTCCCGCCTGACGACGCAGGCCGGCCCCATCGCTGCGGGTGTCGCGCTGCTGGTGCTGGCCCTGCTTCCGCTGTTGCCGGTCCCCGAGTTCTGGATCACCCAGGCCAACTACATCGGCATGTTTTCGCTGGTGGTGCTGGGCCTGCTGGTGCTGACCGGCGTGGCCGGGCTGACGTCCTTCGGCCAGGCGGCCTTTGTCGGGCTGGGCGCCTACACCACCGCGCTGCTGAGCAGCCGGTACGGTCTGTCCCCGTGGCTTGGTCTGGTCGCCGGGCTGATGGTCACGCTGGTGGTCGCGCTGGTCCTGGGCTGGATCACGCTGCGCATGTCCGGCCACTACCTGCCGCTGGCCACCATCGCCTGGGCGCTCAGCCTAAACTACACCATCGCCAACCTCGACGTGCTGGGCAAATACGACGGCATCCTCGGCGTGCCGGCGATTGAGTTCTTTGGCATCAGCCTGGCGGACGGCCGCAGCATCTACTACCTGATCTGGCTGTGTGCACTGCTGGGGGCCCTGGCCGTGCGGCACCTGCTGGATTCACGCCCGGGCCGGGCCATCCGGGCGCTCGGCGGCGCGACGGTGATGGCCGAGGCCATGGGCGTCTCCACCTTTCGCTACAAGGTCATCGTGTTCCTGCTGGCCGCGCTGCTGGCGTCGGTTTCCGGCTGGCTCTTCGCGCATGTGCAGCGCACGGTGAATCCCAGTCCTTTTGGTCTGCGCATGGGCATCGAATACCTGTTCATGGCGGTGGTCGGCGGCGTCTCGCAGGTGTGGGGCGCGTTTGTCGGTGCCGGCGTGTTCAAGGTCATCGAAGACCAGCTCAAGGAACTGCTGCCGCGCCTGCTGGGGAGCAACGGGAACTTCGAGATCATCGTGCTGGGCGTGGTGCTGGTGTTGATGCTCAAGTACGCGCCCAAGGGCTTGTGGCCGGCCGCCCAATTGCTGAGCGCGCGGCTGTGGCCAGCGCCTGCAGCGCACACCCGTCCGCTGTCCGCCGAAGAATCGGGCATCGCGCCTCTGCCGCGGCGTCCCCAGCCGGAGCGCGGCATGCCGCTGCTGCGGGTCGATCGTCTGCGCAAGCAATTTGGCGGCCTGGTGGCCGTGAACGACGTCAGCTTCACCCTCCACGCCGGCGAGATCATGGGCCTGATCGGCCCCAACGGCGCCGGCAAGTCCACCACCTTCAACCTCATCTCGGGCGTGCTGTCCGCGTCCTCGGGCCACATCGAGCTGGCCGGCACGCCGGTCAATGGCTGGCCGTCGCGTCGCATTGCCCGCCTGGGCCTGTCGCGCACCTTCCAGCATGTGAAGATGATTCCGGACATGACGGTGCTGGAGAACGTCGCCCTGGGCGGGTATCTGCGCGGACGCAGCGGCACCCTCCGGGCGATGCTGCGGCTGGACCGGGCGGAAGAGCGGCAGCTGATGGCGGAAGCCGAGCGGCAACTGCGGCGCATCGGCATGTTGCACCTGGCCGATGAACGGGCGGGCAATCTGGCGCTGGGCCCGCAGCGGCTGATGGAGATCGCCCGCGCCCTGTGCAGCGACCCGACCTTGCTGCTGCTGGACGAGCCGGCCGCCGGGCTGCGGCTCAAGGAAAAGCAGGCGCTGGCCGAGGTGCTCCGCCAACTTCGGCAGGAGGGCCTGAGCATCCTGCTGGTCGAGCACGACATGGACTTCGTGATGGGCCTGACCGACCGCATCGTGGTGATGGAGTTCGGCACGCATCTGATGGAAGGCACGCCCGAGGAGGTGCAGGCCAGCCCGGCGGTGCGGGCCGCCTACCTGGGCACGGAGCACTGACATGAGCGACCTTCTTGAAGTCCAGGGACTGAGCGCCGCCTACGGGCGGGCCGAAGTGCTGACGGGTCTGAACCTGCGGCTGCGCCGCGGCGAGGTGGTGACGGTGATCGGCCCGAACGGGGCCGGCAAGAGCACAACCCTAAACGCGTTGATGGGCGTGATGCCGTCCAGCGGCCGCATCCAGTTCAACGGGGAGGACTTGCAGGGGCTGGAGCTGGAACAGCGGGTGATGAGGGGCCTGGCCCTGGTCCCCGAGAAGCGGGAGCTCTTCACCACCCTGTCGGTCGAGGACAACCTGATCCTGGGCGGTTTTCGTCCGATGAAGCTGGGTCAGCGGGACTGGCGCGAGCAGCTCGAAACGGTCTTTGCCTTGTTCCCGCGCCTGCGCGAACGACGCCAGCAGCAGGCCGGCACCTTGTCCGGCGGCGAGCGGCAGATGCTCGCGGTGGGCCGGGCGCTGATGGGGCGGCCCACGGTGCTGATGCTGGACGAGCCCAGCCTGGGTCTGGCGCCGCTGATCGTCAAGGACATCTTCCGCATCGTCTCGCGGCTGCGGGAGACCGGCGTGTCGATACTGCTGGTGGAGCAGAACGCCCGAGCAGCGCTGGAAGTGGCCGACTATGCCTATGTGCTGGAGACTGGCGAGATCGCCCTGGAAGGTGCCGCCGCCGACCTGGCCAAGGACCCTCGCGTGGTCGACACCTATCTGGGCAGCAGCCGGCGCGCCTCGCCTGTGGGATGACAGCTTTGCAAAGCTGGCGTGATGCGTGCGAAATCCACGGCCGCCGGCCACCCTGCTTGAGGGGGGCCGGGCCAGCGAGCCCCGTCGTGCGGCAGGGCCCTCGGATAATCGGGGCCAACGATCATGGCCCTGTTCAACTCCCTGCGAAAACTCCTGTCCTCCTCCGGTGACCGTCCTGCTGCGCCGGGGTCGGACGCCGGGCTGTCATCGCGTGTGAGCAGACCTGGCGGTCAGCCGGGTGTGTCGATACCGCCGGCGGCGTCCGGCGTCCCGTCGGCCATCCCGTCAGCTATCCCGACGGAATCGGGCATGGCGTCCACCGTGGCCGCCGTGGCGCCCATGGCCGCCCTGGCACCGGTGGAACTGACCGGCGCACCGCTGCAGGCGTCCCCCGAATGGCTGCAGTTCAGCGCCCGCCTGTTTGGATTCCAGCGGCTGCGCGATGTGCCGCCGCATCCGCAGGAAGCCCCCTTGCTGCACCGCTTGCAGACGCGCTCCGGACCGGATTGGGCCGAGCTGCTGCCGCGCCTGCCCGCCGTTTTGCCGCAGTTGCTGCGGCTGATGCGCCGCGAAAATCTCTCTTCCCGCGAGCTGGTGGACCTGCTGTCGCGGGACCCGAGTCTGGTCGGAGAACTCATGCGCATGGCCAACTCGGCCCTGTACCGACCCGAACGGGAGATCACCGATCTGGCCAGTGCCGTCATGGTCATCGGCCATGAAGGCCTGAATCAGGTGGTGCTGCGCGTCACCCTGCGGCCCATCTTCAACCAGGACCGCCAGGGCCGCTTCAGCCGCCAGGCCGGCACCCTGCTGTGGGACCTGGGAGAACGCTGCGCCCTGGCCGCCATGCGTCTGGCGCCGCCCGGCGATGAGCGTTTTGCGGCCTATCTGGCGGGCCTTGGCGCGCAGGTCGGCATGATGGCGCTGCTGCGGGTGCTGGATGCCTTGCCAGTCGGTCAGCGACCGGCGCTGGACCGGGAAGGTCTGCACCGCCAGTTGCTGCCGATGTCCTGCGAATGGTCGGCCCGGATCTGCACGCACTGGGGCTTCCCGGGCCGCGTGGCGGAAGCGCTGGCCCAGCGCACGGGGCAGGGGGCGGAAGCATCGGTGTTGTCCGAGATCGTGCGTGAGGCCCATGCCGTGGCCCTGCGCCATCTGATGCAGCCCGGGCTGACCGCATCGCAGCTGGGGGATTGGTCCCTGTCGCGTCAGCGCGCCTATGCGGCGCTGGAAGAGCGCTTCAATGCCGCGGGCGGCGCGCCAGCCATAACGCCAGCAGGCTGAACAGGCCTTCGAAGCCCAGCGCCAGTGCAGCCGCCGGCAGCGCACCGGCCAGCAGCAGGGCGGGGTCGTTCAAGGCCAGTCCGGTGACGATGCGCTCACCGAAGCCACCCGCACCGATGAAGGCGGCCATCGTCGCCGTCCCCACCGACAGGCTGGTGGCCGTGCGCACGCCGGCCAGCATCACCGGCAGGGCCAGCGGCCACTGGATGAAGCGCAGCACCTGCATCCGGGTGAGCCCGAGCGCGGTGGCGGCGGTCAGCAGCCCCTGCGGCACTTCGTCCAAGCCGACCGTGCCGTTGCGCAGGATCGGCAGCAGTGCATACAGCGACAGCGCAACCAGCGCCGGCCCCGGTCCGATACGTCCCATCGCCCAGATCAGGACCGCCAGCATGGCCAGCGAGGGCACCGTCTGGAGCAGCGCACTCGCAGCCAGCACGGCACTGCGCCAGCGCGGCCACGGATGCAGCAGCAGCGCCAGCGGCAGACCGATCAGCGTCGCCAGTCCGACGGAGACCACCACCAGCGTCAGATGCTGCAGTGTGAGACGGCCCAGGTCAGGGCCGAGAAGGCGAGACCCCAAGGTCGCGGCATCGGTGGGTGCGCCGGATGGCTGCGAGGCGCCTGCGTCCGGCGCGGTTGCCGCGCCGATCTCCCCGGCCAGGAAGGCCGCAGCGATGCGGTCAAACGGCTGCGCCTGCAGCTCGGCCTGCGCATTCATCGCGATCATGGCCGGTTCGTGGATGCGCCCCTTCAGCGATTGCAGCGCCGCCCATGCCTGGGGATGCTGCTCGGGCAGGCTCAGCCGGTAGAGCAGCACCGCGTCGTAGCGCGGGAAGTAGCCGGCGTCGTCCTCCAGCACCACCAGCGACTGGGCGGCGATCTGGGCATCGGTCGTGTAGATGTCGGTGAGGTCGATCTGCCCACTGCGCAGCGCCTGGTAGGCCAGTCCGTGGTCCAGCCCCTGGGGCTGCTGCGGCAGGCCATAACGACGCATGAGCCCGGGCCAGCCGTCGGCGCGGCCGATGAATTCGTTGCTCAGGCCCAGGCGCAGCGTCGCATGGTCCTTCAGCTGGGACAGGCGCGTCAGTGACAGGCGACGCGCCACATCGCCCCGCATCGCCAGTGCATACCCGTTGTTGAAGCCCAGCGGCACGTCCACGCCGAGCCCCATCGGGCGCAGGGCGTCGCGCAGCGCCTGCAGCGTCCCGGCGTTGGTGTCGCCCGGCGCCTGACCCAGAATCTCCCGCTCGATGGTCCCGGTGTATTCGGCGTAGACATCGATGCTGCCCGCCTTCAGCGCCGCCAGCACGATCGCCGTGTTGCCCAGTCCCTGCCGTACCTCGACCCGAGCGGCCGGCTCCTTCGCCCGCACCGTCTGCGCCAGCACCTCGGCGAGGATGTAGCTCTCGGTGAAGCGCTTGGAGCCGATGCGCAGCGGGGCGGTCTTGTCCATGGGCGGTGATGCCGCAGGGGACTGCAAGGGCGACTGCGTTGGCGACTGAGCCGCTGACTGTGACCACCCCAACTGCGCAGTCAGGCCGAGCGCAGCCACTGCCGCCACCCTCAGCAGAAGCAGGACATTCACAATCAGGCGCTGCAGCGAAGGCGCGACCGTCGTCCTGGACCTAGACAGGGGCCACTCCCCAGCCCAGCGGGTCGTCCTGCTGAATCACCACCGTGCCTTCCATCAGCACGTAGGCGCGAGCCACCAAGGTCGGCAGGATCTGTCCGGCTTGGGGCGCCGGTTGCCAGTGCGCTTCCATCACGCTGCCGGTGATGCTCTCCTGCCGCCAGACTTCTCCGGACAACAGGTGTCCGTCGGCCGCCAGACAGGCCAGCCGGGCGCTGGTGCCGGTGCCGCAGGCGCTGCGGTCCCAGCTGGCGCCGGCCGTCAGCACGAAATTGCGAGCCCTGTTCGCGGGGTCCAGGGCGGGGCCGGTGAGCTGGATCTGTTCCAGCGGCACCCCGTCGGCGCCCGTCACGCCCTGCGCCCTCAACGCTTCCCGCAACTGCTGACAGAAGGCCACGAGTGCTGGCGCCTCTTCTTCCTTCAGCGCCAGTCCATGGTCGCCGCAGATGAAGAACCAATTGCCGCCCCAGGCGACATCGCCCTGCACCGTGCGTCCGTCCACCTCCACCGCCACCGCCTGCAGATGGCGGAAGGACGGCACGTTCTCGAGGCTGACGCTGCCGTCCAGGGAGAACTCCGCATGCACCGTGCCCACCGGCGTGTCCAGCCACAACGGGCCTGGACGGACCTTGCCCAGATGCGCCAGCGACGCCACCACCCCGATCGTGCCGTGGCCGCACATGCCCAGATAGCCGCGGTGGTCGAAAAAAATCACCCCGGCCTGGCTGCCGGGACGCTCGGGTTCGGTGAGCAGGGCGCCCACCAGGCCGTCGTGGCCGCGCGGGGGCGTCACCAGAGCGCGGCGCCAGGCATCGTGATGGGCCTGCAGTTCCTGCAGCCGCTGCGCCATGGTCACCCCGTACAGCGCCGGCCCGCCGCTCACCACCACCCGCGTCGGGGCGCCGCCGGTGTGGGAATCCACCACCCGGGTGGTCGTGTCCAGCCCCCCGGGCAGCACGCCCACGGGCAGGCCCAGCGGAAGGGCGGAAAGCGTCATGCAATCACCTGTTGGGCAAACTCTCGTAAGGCATCGATCAGCGCATCGGAGGCCTGGGCTGCCGCCGCACCGTCGCCGCCGGCAATGGCCTCGGCCAGACGCTGATGGCAGCGCGCGCCGATGGCCACGTCGCCCAGGTGCCGATAAGCGTACCAGAAGCGTCTGCACTGGATGATCATCGGCATCACCGCGCCAGCCGCGAAACGGTTGCGGCAGGCCGCATGGTTCACCCGGTCCAGCACCTGGTCCACCCGCATGTAGGCTTCCAGGTCCTGCCGCTGCGCTGCCTCGGCCATGCGGGCCGCGCAGTCCAGCAGCGCCTGGCGCTGCGCCGGCGTGGCGCGGCGGGCCGAGCAGCAGGCGATCAGCCGCTCCAGCGGCCGGCGGGCATCCAGCAGGTCGAACTGCTCGGCCACCTGGATGTCGCTGACCATCAGCCCGCGCCGGGGCAACTGCACGATCAGCCCGTGGGCCACCAGCCGCATCAGCGCTTCCCGCGTGGGCGTGCGCCCCAGGGCGATGCGGGTGATCAGCTCGGACTCCACCACCGGCGTGCCGGGCCGCAGCTCCAGCGTGGCGATCATGTTCTCGATGGCATCAAAGGCCTGGTCGGCCTGGCGGCGCTTGTCCTGTTCTTGTTGTTCGGGGGTGTCTGAAGTCATGGGTCGGCATCATCGCAGTTCGAACAAGGGGCTCCGGCGCTGCCGTGCCGCTCGCTTCCCCCGGCTTGACGACGGCAGGTCAGACCGCTTTCGGGGTTTTCGATGGCCCTGCCCGGTGAAGCCGCGCCGACACCGATGCGGGCGAGGCGGACCGGACGCATACAATCACCGGTTCATTCGTCCAGCGGAGGGCTGAAGGCCTGACGCGGGAACGACCCATTTCTGAGGGATATCGACGTGTTTATTTCCAACGCTTACGCCCAGACGGCGACTGGTTCCGACCCGACGGGGGGCTTCCTCGGCATGCTGCCGCTGGTGCTCATGTTCGTGGTCATGTACTTTGTGATGATCCGTCCGCAGATGAAGCGTCAGAAGGAGCACCGCGCACTGGTGGAAGCCCTGGCCAAGGGCGATGAAATCATCACCAACAGCGGCATCCTGGGCAAGATCAGCAAGGTGGGCGAGACCTACCTGACCGTCGAGATCGCTCCCGGCACCGAAGTGCAGCTGCAGCGCTCGGCCGTGCTGCAGGTGCTGCCCAAGGGCACGGTCACCAAGTGATGAACCTGCCGGTCACCCGCTGACCGGCTTCCCCCCCAGACCCGGCCCGTGCCCAGGCACCGGCCGGGTTCCGCTTGAGGTGGCGGCGTCGGACGCCCCGCCTGGTTGTCAGAGGATGTCCTCATGAACCGTTACCCGCTCTGGAAATATGCGGTGCTGCTGGTGGCACTGCTGGTGGGCTTCATCTACACCCTGCCCAACCTGTTCGGCGAAGCGCCGGCGGTGCAGGTGTCGAGCGCCAAGGTCACGATCAAGGTGGACGACAGCGTCCGCCAGCGTGTGGAGCAGGCCCTGGCCCAGGCCAACCTGAAGCCCGATTTCGTGCACCTGGAAGGCAATTCGGTCCGCGCCCGTTTCGGCGACACCGACAGCCAGCTCAAGGCCAAGGACGTCATCTCCCGGCAACTCAACGGCGCCACCAGTGGCAGCGGCAATGAGGGCGGCGAGCCGCCCTACATCGTGGCGCTGAACCTGGTCTCGCGCTCGCCTGAATGGCTCACCGCGCTGCATGCCTTCCCCATGTACCTGGGCCTGGACCTGCGGGGCGGCGTCCACTTCATGATGCAGGTGGACATGAAGGCTGCGCTGACCAAGCGCGCCGACGCCCTGTCCAGCGACGCCCGCACCCTGCTGCGTGACAAGAACATCCGCCATGCCGGCATCGCCCGGGACGGCAACAACGTCGTCATCAGCTTCCGCGACGACGCCACCCGCAACCAGGCGCTGGACGCCCTGCGCGGCATGACCACCGAGGTGGCCTGGACCTCCTCCGGCGAAGGCAGCGAACTGCGCCTGACCGGCGCGCTGACCCCGGCCGCCGTCATCGCCGTCCAGGACGCCGCCATCAAGCAGAACATCACCACCCTGCACAACCGGGTGAACGAGCTGGGCGTGGCCGAGCCGGTCATCCAGCAGCAGGGCCGTGACCGCGTCATCGTCCAGCTGCCGGGCGTGCAGGACACCGCCAAGGCCAAGGACATCATCGGCCGCACCGCCACGCTGGAGCTGCGCATGGTGGACGAAAGCGCCGAAGCCCAGGCGGCGCTGAATGGCAACGGCCCGGTGCCCTTCGGCTCCGAGCGCTACATGGAGCGTCGTGACGCCCAGCTGATTCCGATCATCGTCAAGCGCACCGTCATCATCACCGGTGACAACCTCAATGACGCGCAGCCCGGTTTTGACGAGGGCCACAACCCGTCGGTCAACCTGAGCGTGGACGCCAAGGGCGCCCGCATCATGAAGGACGTCTCGCGCGAGAACATCGGCAAGCGCATGGCCATCATCCTGTTCGAAAAGGGCAAGGGTGAGGTGGTGACGTCACCGACCATCCGCGGCGAGCTGGGCAACCGCTTCAGCATCACCGGCTCGATGAACACCCAGCAGGCGGCGGACACCGCGCTGCTGCTGCGCGCCGGCTCGCTGGCCGCCCCGATGGACATCATCGAGGAGCGCACCATCGGCCCGAGCCTGGGCAAGGAAAACATCGACAAGGGCATCGCCTCGGTCACCTGGGGCTTTGTGGCGGTCGCCGTCTTCATGTGTCTGTACTACATGATGTTCGGTGTCTTCTCGGCGCTGGCGCTGGGCTTCAACCTGCTGCTGCTGCTGGCGGTGCTGTCGCTGATGCAGGCCACGCTGAGCCTGCCCGGCATCGCGGCCATTGCGCTGGTGCTGGGCATGGCCATTGACGCCAACGTGCTGATCAACGAGCGGGTGCGGGAAGAACTGCGGGCCGGCCTGGCGCCGCAGCAGGCCATTCACGCCGGTTACGAGCGGGCCTGGGCCACCATCCTGGACTCCAACGTCACCACCCTGATCGCCGGTCTGGCCCTGCTGGCCTTCGGCTCGGGCCCCATCAAGGGCTTCGCCGTCGTGCACTGCCTGGGCATCATCACCTCGATGATCTCGTCGGTGATGTTCTCGCGGGCGCTGGTCAACCTCTGGTATGGGCGTCGCAAGCGCCTGAAGGGGGTGTCCATCGGCACCATCTGGAAACCCACCCCTGAGCCGGGCACCGAGAGTGCCGTCAGCAGCGAAGCCAACGAGGTTGCGAAGGCCCGCTGAGGCCTCGCACCCCATCTCGAGCGCAGAACGCCATGGAATTTTTCCGAATCAAACGGGACATCCCGTTCATGAAGCACGCGTTGGTCTTCAACGTCGTGTCCTTCCTGACCTTCGCCGCCGCCGTGTTCTTCCTGTTCACCAAGGGGCTGCATTTCTCCATCGAATTCACCGGGGGAACCTCGATCGAGGTGGCCTACACCCAGCCGGCGGACATCAACAAGACCCGGCATGTGGTCGAGCAGATGGGCTTCGGCGAGGTGCAGGTCACCAACTTCGGCACCACGCGTGACGTGATGATCCGCCTGCCGGTGCGTCCGGAGGTCAAGCAGGACGTCATCGTCGGCAAGGTGTTCGACGCCCTGTGCAAGGCCGAAAACGGCACGGTGGAGCAACACCAGTCGGTGACGCCGCAAGGCGAGTCGGTCAGCAAGCCCACCTGCGTGGTGGGTCAGGCCGAACCGCTGGCGCTGTCCAAGAGCGAGCTGATCGGCCCGTCGGTCGGCGCCGAGCTGGCCACCAATGCGGCCTATGCGCTGGCCGCCACCGTCATCGGCATCATGCTGTACCTGGCCTTCCGCTTCGAGTGGAAGTTCGCCGTGGCCGGCATCATCGCCAACCTGCACGACGTGGTGATCATCCTGGGCTTCTTCGCCTACTTCCAGTGGGAGTTCTCGCTGGCGGTGCTGGCGGCCGTGCTGGCGGTGCTGGGGTATTCGGTCAACGAGTCGGTCGTGATTTTTGACCGGGTGCGTGAAGCTTTCCGCAAGTACCGTACCTTCAACACCCATCAGGTGATCGACCACGCCATCACCTCCACCATCAGCCGCACCATCATCACCCACGGCTCCACGCAGATGATGGTGCTGTCGATGCTGCTGTTCGGCGGCCCGACGCTGCATTACTTCGCCATCGCCCTGACCATCGGCATTCTGTTCGGCATCTACTCGTCCGTGTTTGTGGCGGCAGCGATCGCCATGTGGCTGGGCGTCAAGCGTGAGGACCTGGTGAAGCAATCCGTCAAGCGGGAGGATCCTGACGACCCGAACGCGGGTGCGGTGGTGTAGTAGAGTCAGCCGCAGTTCTCCACTCCTTTTTTAGATGACCGCCGCAGACGCTCGTTCACAGGCACTGGCTACCCAGGCGCGGCGCGTTCACACGGAAGTGCTGCTGCGGGGCCTGCCGTCCGTCGTGGCCACGCTCACTTCGGCGGTGCAGGACCTGCTGTCCCAGCCCGCCGAGCACGCGCTGCAGATGGCCCGCCGCGACGCTTTTGAAGCGTGGCAGCGCTGCGCCACGCCCTGGCACGCCCGGCTGGGCAAGTCGCTGCGGCATGTGTATCACCACGGGCCGGGCGACTCCCGCTCGGCCTCGCTCACCAGCCGTCCCCAGAACCTGTCTTTGGTGGACGACGACACCATCGAACGCGAGATCATTGCCTCGCGTCTGGCCCTGGCCATGATGGACAAGGCGAGCTGGGAGTTCAGCGACCTGCGCAACCGCATGCAGCGGCTCGAAGGCCTGGAAGATCTTCCCCACCAGGACCTGCTCCGGGCCCAGGTGCTGGCGCGACTGGTGCTGGACGCCTGGTTCGAATCCGGTCTGAGCAGCTCGGTCTGGCAGATGCTGCAGCGTGCGCTGCATCAAGAGCTGTCGCAGTTGCTCAGCGAGGCCTATCACGACGCCAACCATCTGTTGCTGACGCAAGGCGTGATGCCGGAGGTGGACCTGCGTCCGCTGATCCGGCGCAACGCCTCTGCGCTGCCGCCGTCGGCCGCGCCGTCCGCCGTGCAAGCACAGGCGCATGGGCAGGGGGCCTCGGCATCGTCATCCAGTCATGCCGCGACCGTTGCAGCCGGCATCGCGCCGCAGGCTGCCGCGCCGGGGCCGTCCCCCGTTGCCGCGCTGACGCCGGCCACCCAGTCCGCGCAGCAGGTCATGGCCCAGCTCCAGCGGGTGCTGGCCCGTCATGTGCCGGAGCTGGCCCGTGGCTCAGCCTCCGCGCCGACCGTGCCGGCCCGCCCGTCCCAGATGGGAGCCGGCCCGGGGCGCGCCACGGTCACCGGTGTCAGCCCCACCCAGATGGGCGCCCCCCTGTCACGCCATGCAGCGGGCGTGCCGCATTCCCAGCGTCTGGGCGCGGCCATCAACATGGCGCAGGAAACCGTCCAGCGACGGGTCGAGCAGGCGGACGCCCCCGGTGTGGACATCCACATGACGGCGCCGCAGGCCCTGGACGAAATCCGCCAGCGCAACCAGACGCTCAAATCGGCCCTGAAACAGGCTGCCGACACACCCGCTGAACGCGCCACCATCGAACTGGTGGCGCTGCTCTTCCAGGCCATCCTGCAGGAAGAGCGCATTCCACCGGCCCTGCGGGTCTGGTTCGCCCGTCTCCAGATGCCGGTGCTGCGCGTGGCCATCGGCGAGCCTGATTTCTTCGCGGCGGAAGATCATCCGGCCCGTCGCCTGATCGACCGCATGGGCGCCTGCGTCATGGGCTTCAGCGCTTCGGCGGCAGACATCGGCGACGCGCTGGAGCGCGAGATCAAGCGTGTGGTGCAGGTGGTGGAAGCCTATCCGGACACCGGTCGCCGCGTCTTCCAGACGGTGCTCACCGAATTCGAGAAATTCCTCGACCACTATTTCCAGCAGGAAAACGAAGTCTCCCGCAAGGGCGTGTCCCTGGCCCAGCAGGTGGAGCAGCGCGAGACGCTGGCCATCCAGTACACCATCGAGCTGCGCAAGATGCTCTCCGAGGTGCCGGTGCAGGACGGTGTGCGGGACTTCCTCTTCCAGATCTGGGCCGACGTGCTGGCCGTCACCGGCGTGCGCTACGGCCCGCAGGCGGACCAGACCAAGCTGATGAAGCGGGCCGCGGCCGACCTGATCTGGTCGGCCAGTGCCAAGGTCTCCCGGGAAGACCGGGCCGAGGTCATCCGCCGCCTGCCGCCCCTGCTCAAGACACTGCGTGACGGCATGGGTCATGCCGGCATGACCGCCGAGCGACAGGACGAGCAGATCCGCTCGCTCAACAACGCCCTGGCGGCGGCCTTCACCGCCAAGACGGCGGCGATTCCGCGCGAACGTCTGGACGAGCTGATGAGCCAGCTGGAAACGCTGGAAGCGATGTTGCCCAGCACCGAAGCCGGAGTGGAGATCAACGAGTCGCTGGTGCGGGATCTGTCCAGCCACGAAGTGGACGGGCTGGAAGTGGTGGCCGAAGGCGGCACCCCGCCCACCGCCGCCATGCTGGCCTGGGCGCGCGAGCTGCAGGTCGGTAGCTGGTACATGCTGGACTACCGCAACCGGGTGGAGCCGGTGCAGCTGGTCTGGCGCGGCATGCGCCACCACCTGATCCTGTTTGTCTCGCCGCAAGGGCGCGGCGTGCTGTTCCAGCTGAGCCGACTGGGCGCATTCCTGCAGGCCGGCTTGATGCTGCCCGCGCAGGACGAGTCGCTCACCGTCAAGGCCACCCGCAATGCGCTGGCCAAGCTGGAAGTGGATCCGACGCGTCTGCTGGCCTGATCCGAGGTCGAATCCGGGCCTGATTCCGAAGGTCCCGCAACAAAAAAGCCTCAGCGCGTGATACGCCTGAGGCTTTTTGTTTCGTCTGAATGCGGCGTGGCCGCGACAGATTGGGGGGAATCAGTGGATCAGCCGCTCTTCCGGGGCCACGAACAGCTCGTCCAGGATCAGCGCATCGGGCTCTTCGCCCAGGCTCCAGAACACCATCAGCACGATGATCTTCAGGTCTTCCAGGTCCAGCGGGCCACCGGGAATGGCCATGGCGCGGTCGATGACCATCTCCCGCATGGCGGTGGGCAGCACACCGGCGGAGGCCAGGAAGCTGATGAAGCCCATCGAGGCGTCGCCCAGGTGTTCCTGTTCGTCGCGCGAGTAGATGCGCAGGCTGCGCTCGCCGGGTTCGGCATGGTGGGACTGGGCCGAAGCGGCCAGCCCGTCCAGCCAGGACAGGGCGTCACGGATCTCGTCGTCCTCGAACCCGACGGCTGACAGTTTCCGGGTCAACTGGGCGTGATCCGGGCAGGCGTCAGGCCGCCAATAGGTTTCGTACAGATAGACGAGCACGTCAAACATGAGGGGACTATACCCCAGGGCCCCAAACCCCTCCGGCGCGAAATGAAAGGGCCCGGATCAGGCCCGCACCCGGCGCTGAAACCGGGCGCCGGGCAGCCTGGCGATCTGGCCCTCCAGCTCCAGATCCAGCAGCGCGGCAGACAGCTCCTCCACCGGCCAACCGGTGCGCTGACCGAGCTGTTCCAGTGACAACGGATCATGCCCCAGTGCTCGGAGCACCGGGTGGAGAGTGCCCTCGGCCGATGCGGCGGCAATGGCATCAAAGTTGGCAGCTTGGCCGGATTTGCGCGACCGGGCTGTGACGCCTGACGAGGGGCTAGGCGGCTCCGTCTGCAACTCGGGCTCCTGTTGCGCCATGGGAGATGTCGTCGTCTTAGCCTCGGTCCCGGCCGTCCCGGCCGTCCCGGTCGTGATCGCTGTCGCGGTCATGGGGGGCAGCTCACACAGCAGATCGTCCAAAGTCTGCACCAGGCAGGCCCCCTGCTTGAGCAGATGGTGGCAGCCCCGCGACTGCGCCGCATGGATGGAGCCGGGGATGGCGAACACCTCCCGTCCCGCCTCACTGGCCATACGCGCGGTGATGAGCGAGCCGGATTTGACGGCTGCCTCCACCACCAGACAGCCTTCGGCCAGGCCGGCGATGATGCGATTGCGCTGGGGGAAGTTGGGCGGCAGCGGTGGTGTGCCGACGAAGTATTCACTCACCAGCAGACCGCGACGGCTGATGTGCCGCGCCAGGTCCTCATGGGCCAGCGGATAGGCCTGATCGATGCCGGTGCCCAGGACCGCCAGCGTGCCGCCGGGTGTATGCAGCGCCGCTTCATGCGCGGCCCCGTCGATCCCGGTGGCCAGGCCGGACACCACGCAAAAGCCAACCTCGCCCAGCCCTTGGGCAAACTGCCGTGCGTTGTCCTCGCCCTGCGGGGTGGGATGCCGACTGCCGACGACCGCAAGGGCCCGCCGAGTCAACAGCTCGCGCCGTCCCGCCAGATGCAGCATCAGGGGTGGATCGGCCGTATGGAGGAGGGCAGGGGGGTAATCCGGGTCACCCAGCAGCAGGATGCTGTGGGCAGGGGAGGCGTCCAGCCACGCCGTGGTGCGGTGCCAGATCTGATCCAGCTTGGGCGGGCCTTGTTGCAGGCGCTGGGATTCCGCCGCGGTGATCAGGCCCGTCCAGCCGGACGGACCTGCCTTCAGCACGGCCGCGGGATCTCCGTGCCGCGCCAGCAGCCGCCGGGCGGCGGCGCGCCCGACGCTGTCCAGCAGATGCAGCCAGGTCCGGAGATCCTCGTGCTGCATCGCGGATGGCGTCGGGGAATGCCGACTAAGGCTGGGTGAAGCGGTCGCCGGCGGTCACCGGCTCCTGCACGGTCAGCACCAGGGCGTAGGACACCCGGTCGAAGACCTGGAAGACGAACAGCGAGCCGTGACGTTCATCCGGCAGGCGGATGCTGTCCTTGCGGTCGTCGGTGGTGTCGCGCACCACACGGCCGGTGCGCCACAGGGCCAGCACGTGGCCCTTTTCCATGCCGTCAGCGGCGCCGCGGTTCAGCGCCACGATCTGGTTCTGGCCGGCATTGATGGCGTCCCCATAGACCGACACGATCAGGCCGTCCACCGGGGCCGACGGGGCATGCGGCATGTAGCTGGTGTAGCCGCGGGCCGGGATGGGGGCCAGGCGGTCGCCCACGCCCACTTCCTGGCGCGCCACGCCGATCTTCAGCGTGGTGGGCACTTCCTGCGGGCTGCCGGCACTGCTGCCGGGGCGCACCACGTCGGCGGTGCCGACATAAGCGGCTTCGTAGCCCAGCACTTCCTTGGTCACCGGGTCCAGCAGCGGCTTGGCCTGGCGGAAGATGCGGTATTCGGTGTCGCCCGTGAATTCGCCGCGGGCGTAGGCCAGTTCACCCTTGGTCATCCACACCCGGTTTTCCTGGGCGGCGACGATGCGGGGCGCGGTGGCCAGCTCGTTGGTGTTGAGGACGATGGCCTCGTTCAGGAACGGCTCGATCAGGTGCTGCGGGATGGAGGCGATGGAGCCGTCATCCAGGCCGGTGGAGCGCACGCGGGGCGACAGCTTCACATCGCCATTGGTGCCGCCGCCGACATCACGGCCCAGCTGCAGGCGGGCACGGCCGTCGGCCTTGACCAGCACCAGCACCTGACCGGGGTAGATCAGGTGGGGGTTCTTGATCTGGTCGTCGTTCATGCCCCAGAGCTCGGGCCAGCGCCACGGAGACTTCAGGAACAGGCCCGAAATGCCCCACAGCGTGTCACCGCGCTTGACGGTGTAGGTGTCCGGCGCATTGGGGGCCAGTTCCGACAGCGGAACGCCGGCCTGGGCCACCTTCTGGGCGGTTTCACGCTGCTTGGGCGTGATGGGGTAATCACCAGCCGCCAGTGCAGGGGCGCTGATGAGAGCGCCGGCGAGCAGCGCTGCATAAATGGTCGTCAAGCCCAGCGGCCGCCGTTGCGTCATTCCTTGTTCTCCTGCGCCGTAGTGAAGGCCCCTCGTGGCCAGTGGCGCTTTCAGCGAACGAGCGGCGGTAGATCCCAAATCGGCGAAAATCCGCTGGTCGCTGGCGGCGATTCTGCCCAGATTCAGGGGTACCCGCAATGAAGGGAGCCGCCCCCGCTTGCAAGCCCTTACAAACCGGCGTTGTGTTGTGTCCACAAGCGCACAGGTCTTCAACATGTCCAAACTCAACATTCTTCGTTATCCCGATCCCCGCCTGCATACCGTGGCCCAGCCCGTGGCAGTGGTGGACGACCGCATCCGCCGCCTGACGGACGACATGCTCGAGACCATGTATGCCGCCGAAGGGGTGGGCCTGGCCGCCACGCAGGTGGATGTGCATGAGCGCGTTCTCGTGATGGATGTCTCGGAAGAGCGCAATCAGCCGCTGGTGCTGGTCAATCCGGAGCTGGTGTTCAAGAGCGACGACCTCATCGAAGGTGAAGAGGGCTGTCTGTCCGTGCCCACCATCTACGACAAGGTCATGCGCCATCGCAAGGTCACCGTCCAGGCCCTGGACCGCGACGGCAACACCTTCCAGTTCGATGCGGAAGGCCTGCTGTCCGTCTGCGTCCAGCATGAGATGGATCATCTGGCCGGCAAGGTGTTCGTGGAATACCTGAGCCCCCTGAAGCGGGAGCGCATCAAGACCAAGCTCGTGAAAAAAGCACGCGAAGACGCGAAGGTCCGCTGATGCACGGCCTGTCCCCGGACGAACTGGGTGCCCTGCGCGGTCTGCGCGTCGGTTTTGCGGGCACGCCCGAGTTCGCCGCCGTCGCGCTGGCCGCCTTGCTGGACGCCGGCGTCACCGTGCCGCTGGTGCTGAGCCAGCCGGACCGCCCCGCGGGACGCGGCATGAAGCTGCAGGCGTCGCCGGTGAAGCAGCTGGCGGTGCAGCATCAGCTGCCGGTGGTGCAGCCGCGCAGCCTGCGTCTGGACGGCAAGTTCCCGGAGGAGGCGCAGGCCGGCCAGACGGCGCTGCAGGACGCCCGTCTGGACGTGCTGGTGGTGGCCGCTTATGGCTTGATCCTGCCGGCCTGGGTGCTCACGACGCCGCGACTGGGCTGTCTCAACATCCATGCCTCGCTGCTACCACGCTGGCGCGGCGCCGCCCCTATCCATCGGGCGATCGAGGCGGGCGATGCCGAGACCGGCATCACCATCATGCAGATGGACGAGGGCCTGGACACCGGCGACATGCTGCTTGAGGTGCGCGAGCCGATCGCCGCCGACGACACGACCGCCCAGTTGCACGACCGCCTCGCAGCCCTTGGCGGGCAACTGATCGTGGCCGCGTTGGTGCAAGCGGCCACGGGCAAGCTCCAGCCCCGGCGCCAGCCGGACGCCGGCGTCACCTACGCCCACAAGATCGACAAGGCGGAGAGCCAAATCCTCTGGAGCGACAGCGCCGAGCAGATCTCCCGCCGACTGCGCGCCTTCGACCCGTTCCCGGGCGGTGTGGCGCAGTTGGAGGGGGAGCCGCTGAAGATCTGGCGCGCCGAGGTGGTGGACGCCCAGGGGCAGTCCGGCGCACCCGGCGAGGTGCTGTCGGTGTCGCCGGAGGGGCCGGTGGTGGCCTGCGGTCAGGGCGCGGTGCGCCTGGTGGAGCTGCAGCGCGCTGGCGGTAAACGCCTGCCTGCGGCGGCCTTTCTGCAAGCCCGCCCGCTGAAGCCGGGCGAACGGCTGGGTTGATTGCGGGCCGTGTTCAAGCCGCTGCCTGGCTGTCCGGCACGGCCCGGGTGACGGACTTTCCGAAGCACGCGCCGCGCCAACATCGTTTATTGCGAATTGCCAATCAGGTCCTTCCGACTTGAATGCCCGCCAGTCGCCGTCACATGGTTGTTCGGGACGGTGTACTGTGCACCGGGTCCGTTGCAACTGCAGTGAGGATTGAGGAGATTGCCATGTTCAACCTGATGAAGACCGCCATCCTGATGGCCGCGATCACCGCGCTGTTCATGGTGATCGGATCCTTCATCGGGGGGCAGCAGGGCATGATGCTGGCGCTGATGTTCGCCCTGGCCATGAACGTCTTCAGCTACTGGTTCTCGGACAAGCTGGTGCTGAAGATGTACAACGCCCAGCAGGTGGACGAGCAGAGCGCGCCGCAGTTCTACCGCATGGTGCAGGAGCTGGCGCAGCGGGCGCAGTTGCCCATGCCCAAGGTCTACCTGATCCAGGAAGACGCGCCCAATGCCTTCGCCACCGGCCGCAACCCTGCCAATGCGGCGGTGGCGGCCACCACCGGCATCCTGCGGGTGCTGAGCGAGCGTGAACTGCGCGGCGTCATGGCCCATGAGCTGGCCCATGTGAAGCACCGGGACATCCTGATCTCCACCATCAGTGCCACCATGGCCGGTGCCATCTCCGCCCTGGCCAACTTCGCCATGTTCTTCAGCGGTCGGGACAGCGAAGGCCGTCCGGCCAACCCGCTGGTGGGTCTGCTGGTGGCGCTGCTGGCCCCGATCGCGGCCAGCCTGATCCAGATGGCCATCAGCCGGGCCCGTGAATTCGAAGCCGACCGCGGCGGCGCGGAAATCTCCGGGGACCCGCAGGCGCTGGCTGCGGCGCTGGACAAGATCCACCGTTATGCTCAGGGCATTCCTCTGGAGACCACCGAGCGCCATCCGGAAACGGCCCAGATGATGATCATGAACCCGCTCTCGGGCGGTGGGCTGCGGGGCCTGTTCAGCACCCATCCCTCGACCGAAGAGCGCATTGCGCGCCTGATGGCGATGGTGCGCCGGTAATTGCGGCTCAAGGGGCGCCCCGCCCGGCCGATATCGAGATGATGAAGCTGAGTTGGCCCCTGTCCTCTCCCTCCCACGCCCCGGTCCGTCCCTCGGACGCGGCGCGTGATCCTGCGGGCCCCGACATGGGGCCCGCAGCCGTTTCCCTCCTGGCCCCGGCATGGGCGGCGATCCAGCGGGCTTTCGGGCGCTCATATCGGCCCCTGTGCCGGGGTCTGCTGCCGGCCGCGCTGGGCACGATGGTGATGCTGGCCGGCTGCGACCAGCTGGGCATCGAGGACCCGGCCAAGGTGGCGGCGGCCAAGGAGGCCGAAGGCAAGGCCATCGGCGGTGCCTGCCGCAATGCGATGCGGGCCATTGAAGACTGCTACGCCCTCAATCCCAAGGCCCAGAAGGCGGCGGTGTATGACGGCTGGCGCGAGATGGACGAATACATGCGCGAGAACAAGCTGGAGGGCACCCGGCCTGTCGTGGCGCATGGGGCGGCCAGCAAGCCCGCGGACGGCGCGTCCCAGGCTGAAGAGGATGATCCCCCGGCCAAGTCGGGCAAGGGGGACAAAGGGGACAAGGCGGACAAGGGCAGCAAGAGCAAAGGCTGACCCGCTGACAGACGGCGGCCACCGCTGCACTTCATCCCCGTCCCTTTGCAGTTCGTCACCCCGGGCTGGCCCCCTGCGGACCGCGCGGCGGAAGATGCGATCATTCCGAACCGCAGGAGATCGCATCCATGAACAAGACCACACGCCGCTGCTTCGCCCTCACGCTGATCGGACTGGCAGCCGCTGGCTCTGCCCAGGCCTGGTCATGGACCATTGGGGGCTCCCAGCGGGTCGAGGGCAACGGCGATGTCACCACCGAGCGCCGCGACCTTGAAAGCTTCGAAGCGGTGTCCCTGTCCAGCAGCTTCAAGGTGATGGTGCGCCAGGCCGGCGCCGACAAGGTGGAGGTGCGCACCGACAGCAACCTGCTGCCCTATCTCGAGACCCGCGTGGTCAGCGGCCGCTCGGGCCGGACGCTTGAAGTCAGCTCCAAGCGCGGCTTTCATCTCAGCAGCGGCAGCACACCCATCATCACCATTGAATTGCGGGACCTGCGCGGCGTGTCGATCAGCGGCTCCGGCGAGATCCGGGTCGAGGGCATGAAGACCAGCGGCCCGCTCGATGCGAGCATCGCCGGCAGCGGGGACATCCGCCTCATGGGCGTGGAGGCCGACCGCATCGGCCTGCGCGTCTCGGGCAGCGGTGATATCGCGGCCAACGGCAAGGCCAACATGCTGTCGGTCAGCGTCACCGGCAGCGGCGATGTGAAGGCCCGCGAACTGGCGGTCGATGCCGCCAAGGTCAGCATTGCCGGCAGCGGCGACGTGACCGTCCAGGCGCGTCGCCGGCTGGATGTGAGCATTGCCGGCTCCGGTGACGTCGGATATGTGGGCAACCCCGAAATCAGCATGTCCAATGCCGGCTCCGGGTCGGTGCGCCGCCTGAAGGACTGAGCGCGGGCGGTCGGTCCCGCCAATCGCACGATCGACAGCACGTCTGAAGACGCGGTTGCACGCCGGTGACGGGCGAATGCCGGACCTGTCCCCGGTTTGGCGTGGGCGAAGGGCGACACCCCCGGCGGGCCAGGGCCGACAATCCCGCCATGGCCCACCCTCTCCCTGCGCATTGGCGTCATCCTGAATTCCGGCAAGGCGCCCGCGACATGCTGGGCATCACCCTGGGCATCTCCGCCTGGGGGCTGGTGACCGGCGTGGCCATGGTCAAAAGCGGCCTGAGCGCCGGCATGGCGCTGTTCATGAGCCTGGTGGTGTTTGCCGGCAGCTCGCAACTCGCCTCGCTGCCCCTGCTGGCCAGTGGCGCACCGCTGTGGGTGCTGTGGGCCACGTCCTTCTGCGTCAACCTGCGGTTCGTCATCTTCAGCACGCAGTGGCGGCACTACCTGTCCCCGCTGCCCCGAGGGCAGCGACTGTGGATGGCCTACTTCGCCGCCGACCTCAACTACGTCGCCTTCCTCAAGCGCTTCCCGGACATGAAACCCGACCCGGAGCGGCAGGTGCCCTACTTCTGGGGCGGCGTGGCCATCAACTGGTTTGCCTGGCAGGTGCCCGCCATCGCCGGCATCTTCCTGGCCGACCGCATCCCCACGAATTGGGGCCTGGGCTTTGCCGGCGTGCTGGCCCTGCTGGGCCTGAGTTATTCGCTGCTGGGCAACCGCAACACCTGGGTGTCGGCAGCGGTGGCGGCCTGCGCGGCGGTGGCCGCCTACGGCCTGCCGCTGCGACTGAACATCCTGGTGGCGATTGCAGCGGCCGTGGCGGCCGGTCTGATGATGGAACGCTGGGCCCCGCCCGACACCAACACCCGCGGCGGGAGGGCAGCATGAGCGGCTGGGAGACCTTGCTGGGCATTGCCGGCATGGCGCTGATCACGGTGCTGACGCGCGGCTTCTTCCTCATCCCGGACCGCGAGGTGCCCATGCCCGACTGGCTGCGCGACGGCCTGCGGTATGCGCCGCTGGCGGCTCTGGCGGCGGTGATCGTGCCCGAGATCGTCATGACCCAGGGCGAGCTGGTGTCCACCTGGAAGGACGCACGCCTGTACGCCACCGCAGTGGCCACTGGCTACTTCTTCTGGAAGCGCGGCATCCTGGGCACCATCGTCAGCGGCACGGTGGTGATGCTGGCGCTGCGCATCGGTCTGGGATGGTGAGCCTGGGGCGCCCCTGCGCCTCTTGGTAAGCTTCGCCCCCAACGGCCTGGTCGGTGCTCTGGGCCATGCAGTTTTTCCCACAACTTCAGCCTATCCACCATGAATGTCTTGCGTTTCGCCGACCTGATCAGTGCTGGCAAGGTCGACCAGCAGCGTGTGTTCATCCGCGCTGACCTCAACGTGCCGCTCAACGATGCGGGCGAGATCACCGAGGACACCCGCGTGCGGGCCAGCATTCCCGCCATCGAGATGGCCTTGAAGGCTGGCGCGGCGGTGATGGTCACCTCCCACCTGGGCCGCCCCACCGAGGGCGAATTCGAGCCGGAAGATTCACTGGCCCCGGTGGCGCGTCGCCTGAGCGAACTGCTGGGCCGCGACGTGCCCCTGAAGTCCAACTGGGTGGACGGCGTGGACGTCGCCCCGGGCCAGGTGGTGCTGCTGGAAAACTGCCGCGTCAACAAGGGCGAGAAGAAGAACAGCGAAGAGCTCTCCCGCAAGATGGCCGCCCTGTGCGACATCTTCGTGCACGACGCCTTCGGCACCGCGCACCGCGCCGAAGCGTCCACCTACGGCATTGCGCAGTTCGCCAAGATCGCCTGCGCCGGCCCGCTGCTGGCCGCCGAAATCGATGCCATCACCAAGGCCCTGGCCAATCCGAAGCGGCCGCTGGTGGCCATCGTGGCCGGCTCCAAGGTCTCGACCAAGCTGACCATCCTCAAGGCGCTGTCGGCCAATGTGGACGGCCTGATCGTGGGCGGCGGCATTGCCAACACCTTCATGCTGGCGGCGGGTCTGAAGATCGGCAAGTCGCTGGCCGAGCCGGACCTCGTGGGCGAAGCCAAGGCGGTGATCGAGGCCATGAAGGCCCGCGGCGCCGAGGTGCCGATTCCGGTGGATGTGGTGACAGCCAAGGCCTTTGCCGCGGATGCACCGGCCACCGTCAAGGCGGCCACCGAGGTGGCGGACGATGACCTGATCCTGGACATCGGCCCCAAGACCTCCGCGCAACTGGCCGAGCAGCTCAAGGCGGCCGGCACTGTGGTGTGGAACGGCCCGGTGGGGGTGTTCGAGTTCGACGCCTTCGCCAAGGGCACCGAGACCATCGCCCGCGCCATTGCGGCGTCGGACGCCTTCTCGATTGCCGGCGGCGGCGACACGCTGGCGGCCATTGCCAAGTACGGCATCGAGAAGGATGTGGGCTACATCTCCACCGGCGGCGGTGCCTTCCTGGAAGTGCTGGAAGGCAAGACGCTGCCGGCCTTCGAAATCCTCAGCCGCCGCGCGGCGGGCTGATCACGCTGCGGGGGCCGACCGTCGCGGCCCCCCTGCAGCTCACATCGCCTGATACACCGGCGTCTTGCCGTCCTGCGCCTTCACCGCGCCGAAGCGGGCAGCGAGCTTGGACTGCAGCGTCAGCGGCAGCGGTGCAAAACCGGTGCCGCGGGTCAGGTCGTCCCCGTGCATGAAGCACCAGTACAGGAAGCGCATCACCGGTGAGGCGTCCTCGCCCTTGGGCGGGGTGGCGTCGATCAGGATGAAGCTGGTCATGGTGATGGGCCAGCTGTTCGCACCCGGCCGGTTCATCAGGGACGCCAGATCGTCCCCGCGGCGGGACAGATCGCTTTCGGCGATGGCGGCGCGAAAGCCCGCCTCCGTGGCGCTCACCCATTGCCCGGCTGCATTGCGCAGCTTGACGGCATTGAGCCGCTCGGCCTGCACCCGGTCATAGCTCACATACGCAATCGAGCCCGGCGCCGCCTTCAGGGCCTTGACCATGCCGTCATTGCCTTCGGCTTTTTCCACCTCGCCCGGCCACTTGGGCTGGGCATTCGCGCCGATCTCGGCGGCAAACTCCGGCGACACCTCGCTCAGATAGCGGGTGAAGCCTTCGGACGTGCCGGACTTGTCGGCCCGCACCACGCGCCGCACGGCCAGGGTCGGCAGGGGCAGGCCGGGATTGAGCGCCGCAATGCGTGCATCGTTCCACTGACGGATGCGTCCGGCCATCAGGTCCGCGAGCACTTCACCGGTCAACTGCAGCCGGCCTTCCGGAACGCTGGGCAACTGCACCACCGGCACGATGCCGCCCACCAGCATGGGAATCTGCACCAGATGCCGCTTGGCCAGTTCCTCGGCGGACAGCGGCGAATCACTGCCACCAAACTGCACTTCGCGCGCGGTGATGCGCTTGACCCCGTCCCCCGAGCCAGTGGCCTTGTAGGTGACGGGCTGGCCGCCGCTGCTCTTTTCGTAGGCGGTGGCCCAGCGGCCATACACCAGCGACGGGAAGGACGCCCCGGCGCCCTTGACCTGCGCGAAGGCGCTGCCGGCCAGGGTCAGCAGGGCACCAAGCAGCAGAGGGCGCAGCCACTGATGGCGGTCCCGACGGTTTTGATGGGGGCGTACGGTCGTTGCAGCGGCGCCCGGAACGGACGAGCGCAGAAAAGGATTCTTGAAAGGCATGCTCTGGCAATCACGAAGGCTGGGAGGCGGGCGCGATTCTAGGGAGGGCATGCCTCAGAAACATGTCGTTGCAGCTGCGTTCTCTGGGGAGCGCACCTCAGGTGTTGTGCGAATGTTGCAGCGCAGGGGCTGGACAGCGCCCGCTCGAAGGCCATCTTTGCATGGAAGTCAAAACTGAAAGCATCGGCAGGACGACCCAACACCCTTTAAGCTTCGGGCCCGTTTGCGGGAGTAGGGGCTCCTGTCTAATGGGGGCGCAGCGACCGTGTGGCCGCTGATGCCGCAGATTCCACCCCTGTCGAATTCAGATCCCGATTCGCGACTGGTCGCGATGGAGAACCCGCATGAGTGAACACAACGACGGCCACGGCCTGAGTCCTGCCGAAGCGGCGCTGCGAGAGGCTGCGCTGGACTATCACCGCCTGCCCACGCGCGGCAAGATTGCCGTCACGCCGACCAAGGCCCTGTCCAACCAGCGCGACCTGTCCCTGGCGTACTCGCCGGGCGTGGCGTATCCGTGCCTGGACATCGAGAAGGACCCCACCCTGGCCGCCGAATACACCTCGCGCGGCAACCTGGTGGGCGTGGTCACCAACGGCACGGCCGTGCTGGGCCTGGGCGACATTGGCCCGCTGGCGGCCAAGCCGGTGATGGAAGGCAAGGGCTGCCTGTTCAAGAAGTTCGCCGGCATTGATGTCTTCGACATCGAACTGGCCGAGCGGGACCCGGACAAGCTGGTCGAGATCATTGCGGCGATGGAGCCCACGCTGGGCGGCATCAACCTGGAAGACATCAAGGCGCCGGAGTGCTTCTACATCGAGAAGCAGCTCAGCGCCCGGATGAACATTCCGGTCTTCCACGACGACCAGCACGGCACGGCCATCATCTCCAGCGCCGCGCTGCTCAACGGCCTGGAGCTGGTGGGCAAGGACATCGGCGCGGTCAAGGTGGCGGTGTCGGGCGCGGGGGCTGCGGCCATTGCCTGCCTGGACGTGATGGTGGGCCTGGGCGTCAAGCGCGAGCACATCTTCGTGGTCGATTCCAAGGGCGTCATCCAGACCGAGCGGGCCGATGCGGCCAAGCTGGACGAGTCCAAGCGCCGCTACTGCCAGACCACCTCGGCCCGCACCCTGGCCGACGTGGTCAAGGATGCCGACGTGTTCCTGGGCTGCTCCGCCGCCGGCGTGCTGACCGGTGAGATGGTGGCCACCATGGCGAGCCAGCCGATCATCCTGGCGCTGGCCAATCCCGAGCCGGAAATCCGTCCGGAGCTGGCCAAGCAGGCGCGGCCCGACTGCATCATGGCCACCGGCCGTTCGGACTATGCGAACCAGGTCAACAACGTCCTGTGCTTCCCCTACATCTTCCGGGGTGCGCTGGACTGCGGCGCCACCAAGATCACCGAAGCCATGAAGCTGGCCTGCGTGCGCGAAATCGCGGCGCTGGCCAAGGCCGAGACACCGCCGGAAGTGGCGGCGGCTTATCCGGGCCAGGAGCTGGTTTTCGGCCCGGACTACATCATTCCCAAGCCCTTTGATGCCCGCCTGATCCTGCGCATTGCGCCGGCGGTGGCCAAGGCGGCGGCGGAGTCCGGCGTGGCCACCCGTCCGATCCAGGACATGGACGCCTACCGCGAGCAGCTCTCCCGCTTCGTCTACCAAACCGGCATGTTCATGCGCCCGGTGTTCGCTGCGGCCAAGGCCTCGCCGGCCCGTGTCATCTACGCCGAAGGCGAAGACGAGCGCGTGCTGCGTGCCGTCCAGGTGGCCCTGGACGAGGGGCTGGCCCAGCCCACGCTCATCGGCCGTCCCGAAGTCATCCAGATGCGCATCCAGCGCGCGGGCCTGCGCCTGAAGCTGGGCGAGGACGTGGCCGTCATCGACCCGGAAAACGACGCCCGCTTCCGCCAGTACTGGGAGGCCTATCACCAGATCATGGGCCGCGAGGGCTTCACGCCGGAGATGTCCAAGTCGGCGGTGCGGCGGTCCAACACCACCATCGGCGCGCTGGCCATCCACCTGGGCGATGCCGACGCCATGATCTGCGGCCTGGTCGGTCGGTTCGACTCGCACCTGGAGCATGTCAACACCCTCATCGGCCTGAAGCCCGGCGTGCGCAACTTCGCCACCATGAATGCGCTCATGCTGGACCAGCGCACGCTGTTCATTGCCGACACCTTCGTCAATGACAACCCGGATGCCGAGCAGCTCGCCGAAATCGCCGCCCAGGCGGTGGACGAGATCAAGCGCTTCGGCCTGCCGCCCAAGCTGGCCTTCCTCTCGCATTCGATGTTCGGCTCCAGCAAGCGGCCGTCGGCGGTGAAGATGCGCGAGGCGCGCGACCTCTTCGTTGAACAGCATCCCGATGTGGAATGCGACGGCGAGATGCATGGGGATGCTGCGCTGTCCGAAGACGTGCGCCACACCTTCCTGCCGGACAGCACCCTCAAGGGCGCGGCCAATCTGCTGGTGCTGCCGACTCTGGATGCCGCCAACATCCTCTTCAATGTGCTGAAGATCGTCGGCGGCCAGGGCGTGACCGTCGGGCCCATCCTGCTGGGGGCGGCCCGTCCGGTGCACATCCTCACGCCGTCGGCCACCGTGCGCCGTATCGTCAACATGACGGCTCTGGCGGTGGCGGATGTGCAGGCCAATCGGGCCGCCTCGGCCGCCGGATCGGCTGAATCGGCCTGAGCGTCCTGAGCGCCCTGAAGGGGGCCGAGTGGCCCCGCCTCCCGGCGTCTCATGGCCTCGCCCAGGGACGCCGCGGGGGCCGGGAAGGTCCCTAGCGAGATTCGCACGGGGAGCGGCGCTTGCCGGTTCCCCCTGTTGGAAACCCGCTGGTAACCTTCACGAACGCCTCGCCGACCCGGATGCGATCCATAATCGGCCGCTGTAACTAAATTTCAGACCGAGACAACGCCATGTTCCGCGCCACCAAGATCGTCGCCACCCTGGGTCCTGCATCTTCTTCACCGGAGGTGCTGGAGCGGATGATTCAGTCGGGGGTGGACGTGGTGCGTCTGAATTTCTCGCACGGCAAGGCGCAGGACCATATCGACCGTGCCCGGCTGGTGCGGGAGGCGGCGGCGCGGGCCGGCAAGGAAGTGGCCATCATGGCCGACCTGCAGGGCCCCAAGATCCGGGTGGGCAAGTTCGAGAACGGCAAGATCGAGCTGATCAACGGCACGCCCTTCGTGCTGGATGCCGACCGTACCGAGCTGGGCAATGAACAGTGCGTGGGCCTGGACTACAAGGAACTGCCGCGCGACGTGAAGCCCGGCGACACGCTGCTGCTCAATGACGGCCTGCTGGTGCTGACGGTGGAATCGGTGCGCGGCTCGCAGGTGCACACCATCGTCAAGCAGGGCGGCGAGCTGTCCAACAACAAGGGTATCAACAAGCAGGGCGGCGGCCTGACGGCGCCGGCCCTGACGGCCAAGGACATGGAGGACATCAAGACGGCGATGTCCTTCCAGTGCGAATACCTGGCGGTGAGCTTCCCCAAGAACGCCACCGACATGGAAATGGCCCGCCAACTGGCCAACGTGGCCGGTGAGCGCTGGCGCCACAAGCCCGGCATGATTGCCAAGATCGAGCGCTACGAAGCCATTCCGCACCTGGAGGCCATCCTCAAGGCCAGCGACGGCATCATGGTGGCGCGCGGCGACCTGGCGGTGGAAGTGGGCCATGCCGCGGTGCCGGCGCTGCAAAAGCGCATGATCCGCATGGCCCTGGAGCTGGACAAGCTCTGCATCACTGCCACGCAGATGATGGAGTCCATGATCGTCAACCCGGTGCCCACGCGTGCCGAGGTGTCGGACGTGGCCAATGCGGTGCTGGACGGCACTGACGCGGTGATGCTGAGTGCTGAGACCGCCGCCGGCCGCTTCCCGGTCGAGACCATCGAGCAGATGGCCAGCATTGCGCTGGAGGCCGAGAACGCCGAATTCGTGAGCCTGGACACCGACTTTGCCAACCGGCAGTTCGGTCGCATCGACCAGTCCATCGCCATGGGCGCACTCTTCACGGCGCACCACCTGGGCTGCAAGGCCATTGTGGCGCTGACCGAATCGGGCTCGACGGCGCTGTGGATGAGCCGTCACCGCATCCATGTGCCGATCTATGCGCTGACCTCGCAGGTGCTGACCCATCGCAAGATGGCGCTCTACCGCAATGTCACGCCGGTGCTGATGCCCAACTTCGATGACCGGGACCAGGCCTTGAAGGCGGCGGAAGAGCTGCTGGTGGCGCGGGGTGTCCTCAAGCCCGGAGACACCTACGCCATCACCTGCGGCGAGCCGATGGGCTACCCGGGCGGCACCAACATGCTGAAGGTCTGCCGCGTCGGCTGAGATCGGGGCTCAAACCCGCGGGGGCATCCCTTCGGGGCGGCTCTGATGATCCGGACCGGGTGCACAGGATCTCTGCTGCAACAGGTCCACGGTGAACCGGACCGGGGGTTTCTCGGACGCGTTGCGTGAGCGTGTGAGGGCCATTGCCAGCCTGGGTTCACTGGGAACCTCCTTCAGCGTGATCCGTGACCAGTCCGGACCAGGTCGATGGAACTCCGCATGAATGCGGTCAGCCAGACTCGTCATCAAGGGCGAGTCCAGATCCAGGCCCAGTATCCGGTTCATGCCGAGCATCAGGGCCGCTGAGATGGCCGCGGCCTGTCCAGGCACCCGAAATCCCGCATGCAGTTGCAGACCCATGGCGGCCCTGTCACAACAGCTTTTCAGGGCTTGCCGACTCTCGTCGGTCAAGTGCCGCAGAGCGAAAGGGGCGGGATGCATCGAGAGCTGCCGCTCCAGCCAGGGCGCCGTGAGGTGCCGGTGCAACTGCCCAAGGGGGATGGCCTGACAAGCGACCTGAAGCGACTGGTGCCAGTCGTGCAGCGAAGGCACTGGTGGGCATCCCTCGGCAGCGGACGGCTCTGGGTGGTGATGCGGCATTGCATCGGTCAAAGCGGGATGGCTGCGCATCGAGAGGTCGCGGGAATACATGTTCAACACAGGCGCGGAACTGTGCCGGCAGGGCAGCATGGCGGGTCACTCGCAACGCAGGTGGCGCTCAGTCGAACACGAGCCACCAAGAGTTCCTGGCGCGACCTAAGCTTGCTGCACCGCAGCCACCAGCGCCGCGACCCGTGGCGCCATGTGGAGAGGGATCAACGCCACCGCTGGATGCGACTTCGCAAACACGCGGAACAGCTCATCGGCAAATGCATGCCCCACGTCTTCCACGCCGGAGAAGTCGATTTCCACCCGCTTGAATTGCGGCAATCGCGACGCCACCCGTCGCGCCTGGGCCCGCGAGTCCAGCATCTGCCCGGGCCCGACGACCAATTGCAGCATCACCCGCGTCTGGTCGAAGGCGATGCCGCTGCCGTCCACACTCCACTGCCCGAGCACCTGATCCAGCGTGCGGGTGGTGTCCAGCGATACCGCCATGTAGATGGAGCTGCCCTGACGCGGCAGGCCTCGTCCCGGCTGCCAGGCGTTGCCTTCCCAAGCGCGGCGCTGAAACGCCTTCCCGTTGGCATGGATGTCGAACACGTCCGCCAGTTGCGAGCTGAAGAACAGTCCCCGCCCGGTGTGGGCCTGGGGCTGCGTCGTCAAGCGACCCTTGCTCAGTTCCAGCATCGCATGCTGCGCATCGGTCAGCTCGTAGGTGCCGCAGATCTTCTCGAAGACGCCGCATCCATCGTCCGACACCAGCAATTGCGCATGCCGCGGCGTCTGACGCAGCGACACCGTCACGCTCGTGCCGCCGCTGTGATCGATGGCGTTGTTCACCAGTTCGGTGAAAGCATGTTGCACCATCCGCTGCACATGCCGGGGGAAGTCAAAGTGGGGCGCGAAGTCCCGCTGCCAGGCCACGTCCTCCTGCAACTGGTGCAGCGTCAAACTTCGCACCACCTGCCGCAGCGCACCCGGCGCATACACCGGCCGCCGGGCCGTGCCGCTGCGCACCAGCCACTGCGCCTCCACCAGCCGCTTCAGGGCGGCCAGCACCGCCCGTCGGCTCGCGCCCGTGCGCTCCTCCACATGCGTGGCCAGATCCAGCCCATGTTCGTTGGCGGCGGCGGTGATCCACAGCGTCAACTGGTCCAGCACAAGACGGGTCATGAAACTCCACAAATGACGGCTCGGGACGAAGGCACGAAGTTTGCTCCCCCTGGTCCGCAAGCCTACCGGCCCCGCTCCTGAGTGCGCAAGCGAACAGACCCCCGATCCAGGGACCGCTTGGTATCCAAGCCTCGCAGCACTTGTTTGAGGGACGTTACAGCTGCCGACACGGGGGCCTCACAGCCGCTCGTTAGAATCGTTGCAGTTACGGCGTGGTTACATCGCCTGCCCCCGGGTGCGTCCACGCCTCAAGAATTATTCACTTCTCCGGAGAACTCTCATGGCACTCGTCTCGATGCGCCAATTGCTGGACCATGCCGCTGAACAGGGCTATGGCATTCCCGCATTCAACGTCAACAACCTGGAGCAGGTCCAGGCGGTGATGGCGGCGGCTGACGAAGTCAACGCCCCGGTCATCCTCCAGGCCAGCGCAGGCGCCCGCAAATATGCCGGCGAAAGCTTCATCAAGCACCTGATCCAGGCCGCGGTGGAAGCGTATCCGCACATTCCGCTGGTCATGCACCAGGATCATGGCCAGACCCCCGCCATCTGCCAGGGCGCCATCGACCTGGGCTTCAGCTCGGTCATGATGGACGGCTCCCTCATGCCTGACGGCAAGACGCCTGCGTCCTTCGACTACAACATCGACGTCACCCGCCAGGTGGTGCAGCTGTCCCACCGCGTGGGCGTCACCGTCGAGGGCGAACTGGGCTGCCTGGGCTCGCTCGAAACCGGCATGGCCGGTGAGGAAGACGGCATCGGCGCCGAAGGCGTGCTGGATCATGCAGCCCTGCTGACCGACCCGGAAGAAGCCGCGCAGTTCGTCAAGGCCACCGGCCTGGATGCCCTGGCCATTGCCATCGGCACCAGCCACGGCGCCTACAAGTTCACCCGCCAGCCCACCGGCGACATCCTGGCCATCAGCCGCGTCAAGGAAATCCACGCCCGCATCCCCAACACCCATCTGGTGATGCACGGTTCCTCCAGCGTCCCTCAGGACCTGCTGGAGATCATCCGCCAGTACGGCGGCGCCATGAAGGAAACCTACGGCGTGCCGGTGCAGGAAATCCAGGAAGCCATCAAGTACGGCGTGCGCAAGATCAACATCGACACCGACATCCGCTTGGCCATGACCGGTGCCGTCCGCAAGTTCCTGCATGAGAACCCGGAAAAGTTTGACGCCCGTGAATGGCTCAAGCCGGCCCGCGAAGCCGCCAAGCTGATCTGCAAGCAGCGCTATGTCGAGTTCGGCTGCGAAGGCCAGGCCGGCAAGATCAAGCCGCGCAGCCTGGTGGACACCGCCAAGGCCTACGCCAGCGGCGAACTGGCCCAGGTGGTGCAGTAAACCGGCGCGCGGCACCGTGGCCCACCTGTTTGTCTACGGCTCGCTCATGTGGGCCGACATCATGGCCCGGGTCTGCGGACCCGATGCCGCGCCCCCGCATCCTCCCCAGCCGGCCCGGCTGGCGGACCATGCCCGTCACCCGGTGCGCGGCCAGGACTATCCCGGCCTGCGGCCTCACACCGGGGCCGAGGTCGTCGGTTGCGTCTATCGGGACCTGCCCGAGGCCGCCTGGCCCCGGCTCGACGCCTTCGAGGGCGACGACTACCAGCGCAGCGAAGTGCTGATCACCGGCCCCGACGGCCTGCCTCTGCGGGCCTGGACCTATCTCTTCAAGGCAGACCGGGCCGATGCGCTCGAACCCGGCGCCTGGGACGAAGCGCAGTTCGCCCGCGAGGGCAAGGCCCGCTTCATCGACCGCTATACCGGTTTTGATGCGCTGACGCCGCGCGGGCCCGGCTGAGCGCCCCCCCAGAACCGACAGCGCGGATCGCGGACCTGACGCAGAACTTCCCTAGAATCCCGAAGTTCTCCCGCACCAGCTCGCACTGCCCTGTGCGCACCGTCCATGACCGCCGCCCTGCACACCTCCTCCATCCGCTCCCTTCCCCTCCTTGCCCGCGGCAAGGTGCGCGAGAACTACGCCGTGGGTGAAGACCGCATCCTGATGATCGCGTCGGACCGCATCTCGGCCTTCGACGTCATCATGGACCAGCCCATCCCCGGCAAGGGCGCACTGCTCACGCAGATGGCCCTGTTCTGGTTCGACAAGCTGGACGGCATCGTCCCCAACCACCTCACCGGCGACGATCCGCTGTCGGTCGTGGCACCCGACGAGCAGGACCAGGTGCGTGGTCGCGCCATGCTGGTCAAGCGGCTCAAGCCGCTGCCCATCGAAGCCGTGGTGCGCGGCTACCTGGCCGGCAGCGGCTGGTCCGAATACAAGGCCAGCGGCACCGTCTGCGGCGTGCAACTGCCGCCCGGCCTGCAAAACGCCAGCAAGCTGCCCGAGCCCATCTTCACCCCGGCCACCAAGGCCGAAATGGGCGACCACGACGAGAACATCGACTTCGAGCGCTGTGCCGCCATCATCGGCCGCGACATGGCCGAGCGGGTGCGCGACATCGCCATCCAGCTCTACCGCCGCGCGGCCGACTACGCCCTGACCCAGGGCATCATCATTGCCGACACCAAGTTCGAATTCGGCCTGGACGCCGACGGCACCCTGACCCTGATGGACGAGGTGCTCACCCCCGATTCCTCCCGCTACTGGCCCGCTGAGAGCTACACGGTCGGCAGCAACCCGCCCAGCTACGACAAGCAGTTCCTGCGCGACTGGCTGGAGCAGGCCACCGTCAACGGCCAGCCCTGGGGCAAGGTGGCTCCGCCGCCCACGCTGCCGTCTGAAGTCATCACCAAGACTTCCGAGAAGTACCAGGAAGCGCTTGATCGGCTGACCCGCTGAAGGGCACCGGCCATGGACGCCCCCACCCCCGCCTCCAGCGCCGCCACCGCGGCCTTCAAGTCGCGTCTGTTCAAGCACCTGGACCAGCAGGTCGCCGCCGCGCCGTCGCCGATGGCGTCCGTGGGCCCGCGTGCCCGCCGGGCCATGCAACTGGCCCGGCACGGCGCCCTGTCGGAAGCCCGCGAGGCGCTGACGGTGCTGCACCAGCTGTCGTTTCAGCATCCGCATGCCGACATCGGCGCATGGCTGCATCTGGCCGAAGGCCTGATGGCCTATTACAACGGCTTCTCCCTGCAGCCGGCCCAGGAGCGCATCCAGCGCGCCCATGCCATTGCCGCCGCCCACGCCGGGCTGGAGGAGGTGCAGGTGCTGGCCGATGCCTGGCTGACCCAGCTGGCCTTCGTGCGGCATGAGCTGGACGCGCTGGTCCTGCATGCCCGCCGCTGCCTGTCGATGGCGCGGCCGGACGTCGATCACGGCGCCCTGGCCCGGCTGGGCATGGCGCTGGGCGTGTCGTGGCATTTCACGGGGGAGGGCGAGACGGCCCAGCGCTGGTATCAACTGGCCCGCCGTCACGCCACCGCCGAAGGGGACGACACCACCTTGTCGGCCCTCATGTACAACATGGCGGCGATGCGGGTGGCGCAACTGCGCCGCGAAAGCCTCAGCGGGGCCGTGCGGGTGCAGGAAATGCTGCTGAGCGTGGACTCGGTGGACCACTACGACGCCGCCGTCGGCGCGTCGATGATGAATGAGCTCACGCCGGTGCTGCGCGCCCAGGTGCTGACCGTCGAGGGGCGCTTCGAGCAGGCGCGGCAGCTGTATGAACAGCACCTGCCGCAGGCGATGTCCCTGGGGCTGGAGCGGCTGGGCAGCAGCCTGCTGTCCGACGTGGCCTGGTGCCGCGCCAACAGCGGCCAGCCGGAGCTGGCACTGGCGCAGGCGCGCGAGGCCGAGATCGAGCTCGATCCCCGCTGCGACCTGGACGACCGGGCCATCACCCACAGCCGCCTGGCCCAGGTCTTCCGCCTGCTCGGCGAGACGGCGGATGCGCAGCGGCATGAGGCGCTGGCCACCGAGGTGTGGGGCCAGTTTGCCGCCCATCAGCAGCACTGGCGCGAGGCGCTGACGCAGAGCGGACTGACCGGCTGACATTCTTTCGATAGCGTGAATCAATCACAATCGGTCGATTGATTGTCTAAATAGAATGGGGCTCCTCCATTGATCTCGACGAGCCCCCATGTCACTTCAGTTTGCGGACATTTCTGTCGCCAAGCGTCTCTACATCGGCTTCGGCGCGGTGCTCGCGGTCCTGGTGGTCGTGACCGTCCTCGGAATCGCCAGGGTCTCGACGATCAATGGGGCCTTGCGGGCGAATGCCGACGAAAACGCCTCCATCCAGCGCTTTGCCATCAACTTTCGCGGCTCGGCGCATGACCGCTCCATCGCGGTGCGGGACGTGGTGCTGGCTGAAGATGCCGGCGATCGGGCCAAGGAAGTGGCCGCCATCGAGGCGCTGGCCAGGTTCTATGCCAAATCGGCGGAGCCGCTGGAGCGTTTGATCCAGGATTCCAGCGATGCCAAGCCGCTGCGGGCCCTCTACGCCACGATCCAGCAGCGGGAGTCGAAGGCGGTGGCCACCACCCGGCAGATCATCGAGGCCGTGGAGAAGGGCGACACCGGCGCCAAGGCCGCGCTGTGGAACCAGGCCAAGCCGGAATACGTGCAGTGGCTGGCGGCCATCAACCAGTTGATCGACTACGAAGAGGCCCGCATCCAGGCGGAGAACAGGCTCGCGCTGCAAGAGGCTGGTGGTTTCCTGACGGCCATGCTGATCTCCCTGGGCCTGGCCGTGCTGGTGGGCACGGTGCTGGCATGGTTCATCAGTGGAAGCATCGTGAAGCAGCTGGGGGCGGAACCTGCCGAGCTGGGCGCGGCGGCCAGCCGCGTGGCGTCGGGGGACCTGCAGCCGGTGCCGGGCGCAGACCGGGCGCTGAAGGGCAGTGTGCTCGCATCGCTGGGTGCCATGCAGCAAAGCCTGTCCCGCGTGGTGGGCCAGGTGCGTGAGTCCTCGGAGTCGATTGCCACCGGCTCTGCAGAAATCGCCTCCGGCAATGCCGATCTGTCCAGCCGCACGGAGAAGCAGGCCTCCAGCCTGGCGCGCACGGCTTCGTCCATGGCGGACATCAACACCGCCGTTCAGACCAATGCCGAGACCGCCCGGCAAGCCAAGGCGCTCGCCGGGACGGCGTCCACCGCTGCGCAGCAGGGCGGCGCCGTGGTCAGCCAGGTCGTCACGACCATGGAGGAGATCTCCACCCGGTCCAGCAAGATCAGCGACATCATCGGTGTCATCGACGGCATCGCCTTCCAGACCAATATCCTGGCGCTGAATGCGGCGGTGGAAGCGGCCCGTGCCGGCGAGCAGGGGCGCGGTTTTGCGGTCGTGGCCAGCGAGGTGCGCAGCCTGGCGCAGCGCAGTGCCGGGGCCGCCAAGGAGATCAAGTCCCTGATCGGCTCCAGCCTGGAGAAGGTGGAGCTTGGCGCCAAGCTGGTGAGCGAAGCCGGGGCGTCGATGGAGGACATCGTCGGCCAGGTCAGCCGGGTCGCGACGCTGATCGGGGAGATCAGCACGTCCACGCAGCAGCAGTCTGCCGGCGTGGATCAAGTCACCCGTGACGTGACCGGCATCGATCAGACCACGCAGCAGAACGCGGCCCTGGTCGAGCAAAGCGCCGCCGCCGCGGAGAGCCTGCGGCATCAGGCGGCCCAGTTGGCCGAAGTGGTGCGGGTCTTCCGCCTTCAATGACAAGCATGGCAGGGGCCATGCTTGTGCGAGGGCCTCAGAACAGCGCCATGCTCAGCTTGCGGCGGTACTGGTCCAGCAGCGGGTCGGCCGAGGCCACCGCGCTCGGGCCGGCCAGTTGCAGGCCGCCCTTGGTGTCCGCAGTGGCGGCATGGGCGGCGGCCGGCTTGGTCATCAGCTCCAGGATGGCCACATAGGTCTTGCGGGCGAGCTGGTCGTTCCAGGTCTTGTCCCGCATGATGATTTCCAGCAGTTCATCCATCGCGCCGGTGAAGTCGCGGCCGGCCAGCAGCCCTTGGGCCAGGGCAAAGCGGGCCTCGAAGTCGCGCTTGTTGGCGGCGATGGCGGCCTGCAGCCCGGCCGGGTCCAGGCCCTGGACGGCCCGTTCGGCGGCGGCGATCCAGGTGGCCAGGGCGGCAAAACGGGCATGCGGGGTGATGGTGTCCGCCGCGCGGTGGGCCACCGGCTCGAAGGCGGCCTTGGCATCGTCCAGCAGATCGGCTTCCAGCAGGGCGCGGACCAGATCAAAGCGGGCGGTCTCGTTGGCGGGGTCGGCCTGCACGGCCGCATGGAGCTTCTGCAGCGCTGCTTCGCTGTCGCCTTCTTCCATCAGGGCCTGCGCCTCGGCCAGGTCTTCCTCGGCTTCCAGCGCTTCGCCGCTGGGCACATGGCGGTCCAGGAATTCGCGGATCTGGGCTTCGGGCAGGGCGCCCACAAAGCCGTCCACCGGCTGGCCGCCGACAAACATTACGCAAAACGGAATCGAGCGCACGCCAAAAGCCTGGCTCAACTGGGTGGCGATCTCCGGCTGGTCGTCGCTGTTGAGCTTGGTCAGCTTGAAGCGGCCGGCGTAGGCCACCTCCAGCTTGTCCAGCATCGGGCCCAGCGTACGGCAGGGGCCGCACCAGGGAGCCCAGATGTCCAGCAGCACCGGCTGCTGCATGGAGGCTTGCAGCAGGTCGGATTCGAAGTTTTGCAGGGTGATGTCGGTCATGGTGGATTCAACTGGGAACGTTGGGCGGCTGGGGACCATGCACGGGCCAGCTTCATGGGGGAACCAGGCAAGCCGCGGTCCGGCATCAGGGCATTTTGCGTCAAACCCTGCACCCGCACTGCCGACGCTGTCACGCAAGCGATGCAGCCCGGAACAGGCCGGAAACATGCCAACTGAGGTTGGACGCCTACAATTCAAGGTTTCTGGATTACACGAATCAGGACGACCCCGTGAGCAGCGACCCCGTGAGCAACATCAGGCCCATCAACGGTCCCCACACAGGTGCCCACAGCGGTCCGAGCCAGTCGCCCCAGAACGCGGTGGTGGTGGGTCTGGTCATGGGCTCCAGCAGCGACTGGGAGACGATGAAGCACGCGGCGGACATTCTCACCGAGTTCGGCGTGTCCTTCGAAGCCCGGGTCGTCTCGGCCCATCGCATGCCCGACGAGATGTTCGCCTACGCCGAAGCGGCCGAAGGCCGGGGCCTGCGGGCCATCATCGCCGGTGCCGGCGGTGCCGCCCACCTGCCGGGCATGCTGGCCGCCAAGACGCTGGTGCCGGTGCTGGGCGTGCCGGTGGCCAGCCGCCACCTGCAGGGCGTTGATTCGCTGCACTCCATCGTCCAGATGCCCAAGGGCATTCCGGTGGCCACCTTTGCCATCGGCAATGCCGGCGCCGGCAATGCGGCCCTGTTCGTGGTGGCCATGCTGGCCCGGGACAATCCGGCCCTGCGCGAGCGGCTCGACGCCTTCCGCAAGCGCCAGACCGCTGCCGCCACCGCCATGACCGAGGAGCTGCGCTGATGCCGCTGCTGCCAGGCGAAGCCACCCTGGGGGTGCTGGGCGGCGGCCAACTGGGCCGCATGTTTGTCCAGGCAGCTCAGTCGCTGGGCTACAGCTGCGTGGTGCTGGACCCGGATGCGGCCAGCCCGGCCGGCGCTGTGGCGCAGGCCCATCTGAAGGCCGACTACCTGGACGCCGCCGCGCTCGCCCAGTTGGCCCAGCGCTGCCACGCCATCACCACTGAATTCGAGAACGTGCCCGCCCGTGCGCTGGACTCGCTCGCGGCCACCCGCATGGTGGCTCCGGCCGGTTCCGCCGTGGCGGTGTGCCAGGACCGCGCCCGCGAGAAGGCGCATTTCGTGGCCAGCGGCGTGCCCTGCGCCCCGTATGCGGTGCTGCGCAGCGCGGTGGACCTGGCCGACGTCAGCGACGCGTTACTGCCCGGCATCCTCAAGACCGCCCGCCTGGGCTATGACGGCAAGGGCCAGCGCCGGGTCACCGACCGGGCGCAACTGGCCCTGGCCTTCCAGGAACTGGGCGGGGTGGAATGCGTGCTGGAGCAGATGCTGCCCCTGGCGCTGGAGCTGAGCGTGCTGGTGGTGCGCGGGACCGATGGCCAGGCGGTCACCTATCCGGTGCAGCAGAACCTGCATCGCGACGGCATCCTCGCCGTCACCGAGGTGCCGGCTCCGGATGTGCCGGACGCCTTGCAGATCCAGGCACGCCAGAGCGCCGTCGCCATCGCCGAAGGCCTGTCCTATGTGGGCGTGCTGTGCGTCGAGTTCTTCGTGCTGAAGGATGGCCGCCTGGTGGTCAATGAGATGGCCCCGCGTCCGCACAACTCCGGGCATTACTCGATGAATGCCTGCGACGTGTCGCAGTTCGAGATGCAGGTCCGCGCCATGACCGGTCTGCCGCTGCGCGAGCCGCGCCTGCATTCCCCGGTCGTCATGCTCAACCTGCTGGGGGACCTCTGGTTCAATGACCAGGGTGAGGAGCGCACGCCCGACTGGGCCGGGGTGCTGGCCCTGCCCGGTGCATCGCTGCACCTGTACGGCAAGGCCCAGGCCCGTGTGGGCCGCAAGATGGGCCATCTGAATCTGACCGGCGCAACCGCCGAAGCTGCGCGCGAGAGCGCCCGCCAGGCCTGCGCCTTGCTGGGGCTGCCGCAGCAGTGGTGAACCCGGTGGTGGACCCAGTGGTGAAGCAGACGCAGCCGATGACAGTGGACACGACCCAGGTGCTGGACGGATATGCGCCAGCCTCCGTCGAGCGTGCCGCCCGGACGCTGGCGGACGGCCAGTTGCTGGGCCTGCCTACCGAAACCGTCTACGGCCTGGCCGCCCGCGCCGATCAGGATGCGGCGGTGGCCCGAATCTTCGCCGCGAAGGGCCGTCCCAGCGACCATCCGCTGATCGTCCATGTGCTGGACGAGCAGGGCGCGCGCCACTTTGCGCAAGACCTGCCGCCCGTGGCGCAGCGCCTGATCGACGCGTTCTGGCCCGGTCCGCTGACCCTCATCGTGCAGCGACGGCCTGACGTTGCCGCTGCGGCGGCAGGGGGGCAGCCGACGGTCGGCCTGCGTAGCCCGTCCCATCCGGTAGCCCGGGCGCTGATGGCCGCCTGTCGCGACCTGGGCGTGGAAGGTCTGGCCGCCCCCAGTGCCAACCGTTTTGGCCGGGTCAGCCCCACCACCGCCGCGCATGTGGCCGAGGAATTCGGCCCTGAGCTGCTGGTGCTGGACGGTGGCCCCTGCGAGGTCGGCATCGAATCCAGCATCGTGGACTGCAGCCGCGGACATCCCGTGCTGCTGCGCCCCGGCGTGCTCACGCCGGCGCAGCTCGAAGCCGCGGCGGGCGAACCGCTGCGGGCCCCGGACCGGTCGGCGCCCAAGGCGTCCGGCACCCTGGCCGCGCACTACGCGCCCCGTGCCACCGTCCGGCTTCTGAGTTCCGAGACCCTGCAGCAGGCCCTGACCGGTCCGTTGCCTGCGGGGCTGGCGGTATATTCCCGTCATGCCGGTCTGCCGGGCCTGGACGATGTTCTGCACCGTCCCATGCCCGGCGAGGCCAAGGCCGTGGCCCGCGAGCTGTTTGCGGTGCTGCGGCAGCTGGATGCGGCCGGTGCGGCGCAGATCTGGGTGGAAGCACCGCCGGCCGATGCGGCCTGGGACGGTATCCGGGACCGTTTGTCCCGAGCGGCGGCGGCTTTTGCGACGCCGGAGTTTGATGATTTGGAGAATTCATGAAGAGTTTGAAGCGCCACCTGGCGATTCTGCTGGGGGCGACCGCCATGCTGGCTGCCTGCGGCGGCGGCAGCTCGCAGATCGATCCGTTCCGGCCCACGCGCCTGATTGCCTTCGGTGACGAGACCAGCGCCCTGCGCTCGGACGGCAGCAAATACACCATCAATGCCACGGACACCACGACCGGTGCCATCAACTGTTCGGCCAATCCGATCTGGGTGCAGTCGCTGGCGTCCTACTACGGCCTGGTCTTCAAGCAGTGCAACACCTCCAACCTGGCGGCAACCACGGCGGTGATGTATGCCACCTCCGGCGCCAAGGTGGCCAATGTGGCCCAGCAGGTGGACCAGCAGTTCGCCCTGGACGGCTTCAACGGCAAGGACCTGGTGACGGTGCTGGTCGGGGTGAACGACATCCTGGAGCTCTACGCGTCCTATGGCGCCCAGGGCGAGCAGGTGCTCGGCGATGAAGCCGAGACGCGCGGCAAGGCACTGGCAGCCACGGTCAACACCATCGCCAATGCCGGCGGCAAGGTGATCATCTCCACCATTCCGGACGTGGGCGTGACCCCGTTCGCGGTGTCGGAGCGCGAATCGCATGCCGACACGGACCGGGCCAAGCTGCTGTCCGACCTGACCTCCCGGTTCAACCTGGGCCTGCGTCTGAATGTCCTCAATGACGGCCACAAGATCGGCCTGATCCTGACCGACGAGCTGACCCAGACCGCCGCCAAGTACCCCAGCGCCTACAGCCTGTCGAACTCGACGCAGGCGGCCTGCCTGGCGGCCTACCAGCCGCCGCTGTGCACCGACAAGACGCTGGACAGCGCGGCCACGTCCTCCACCTACATGTGGGCCAGCAGCACGCTGCTGGGCCCGTCGGTGCAGTCTCGCATTGCTTCGCTCGCCCAGACGCGCGCGTCGAACAACCCGTTCTGATCGAAGCCCCGCGCAGCAGGCGCTGCGCTGGTGCAAACCCCGAGGGGACAGGCCATGCCTGTCCCCTTTGTCATTGGGGCCTCGACCTTTGCAATGCACCAAATGGGCGAATCGCTTCCAAGACTTTGGTCGCTATCGCACATAGGACTGAAATGTGTTGCGGCCGCGCCGCGACTTTGATCCGGATGTGCGCGCCGCACTGGCATGCTGTGGCCGTGTCAGGGTTTTTACGTTTAAAAACGTAGTGAGCCCTGCGCTTATAGTGATCACTGACAAAAACGAACGACCGTTCGATTTAGTGCCCTCTCCCGGAGCACAAACGACGGAGACAACCCTGGAGAAGTCTGAATGAATCGCCAATTCCCCTTGGCCGGCCTGGCGCTGGCTGCGTCTGTGCTGCTGACCGCCTGCGGCGGTGGCAGCGACCCCTCCACCGATGACGCACCGCCGGCACGCGGCACCGTGGTGCTGGGTCAGTTGGGCGGCTCGGCCACCACGGCCCAGATCGATGCGGGCACCTCGTCCAAGGGCATTCAGACCCTCACCGGCGCGGCCAAGTGCGGCGTGGACGTGCACTACGTCTACTACATGACCCGCGACCCGAACGGCAACCCGGCGACGGCCTCCACCGCCGTGCTGCTTCCCAGCGGCACCGATGCGTCCTGCACCGGCAATCGTCCGGTGGTGCTGTATGCCCACGGCACGACCACCACCAAGAGCTTCAACATGGCTCAGGTGACGACCAATACCGAAGCCTCGCTGGTGATGGCCTTCTACGCCGCACAAGGCTTCATCGTGGTGGCGCCCAACTACCTGGGCTATGACCGCTCGGGCCTGAACTACACCCCTTACCTGAACGCCGAATCCTCGGCCGTGGACATGGTGGACGGCCTGCGCGCCGCCAAGAGCTATCTGGCTTCCGCCGCCACCACGACCCAGCCCTCCAGCAAGCTGCTGATCGCCGGTTACTCGCAAGGCGGCCACGTGGCCATGGCCACCCACAAGGTGATCGAGCGTGACTACGCCAGCGAATTCACCGTGTCGGCCTCGGGCCCGATGTCCGGCCCGTACAACCTGGTGGGCTTCGGCGACATCATCGTCTCGCCGTCCGGTCAGGTGAATGCCGGCGCCACGCTGTTCCTGCCCCTGATGCTGACCAGCTATCAGAAGGCCTACGGCAACATCTACAGCGCCACCACCGACGTCTATCAGTCGCCCTACGCCGCCACGGCCGAGACCCTGTTCCCGACCGACACGCCGCTGGCGGACCTGATGACCGCTGGCAAGCTGCCGGCCGACACCACCTTCACCAAGCTGTTCGGCACCGGCGGCCTGCTGACCGACAGCTTCCGTGCGGGCTATGCCACCTCCAACTTCCGCAAGGCGCTGCAGACCAACACGCTGCTCAATTGGGTGCCCAAGCATCCGGTGGCCCTGTGCGGCGGTGCCAATGACCCGACCGTGTTCTACACCGTCAACACCCCGGCGGCCAAGGCAGCCCTGGGTAGCGCGGTGACCGCCTACAACCTGGAAGACGCCACGTCGGTGGGCGCCACGGTCAACGGCGGCTTCAAGCAGGCTCAGGCCGCGACCAGCACCGCAGCCGGTGGTGGCACCGCCGGCGCCGCGGCTGTCCAGGCCGCCTACCACGGCACCCTGGTGCCTCCGTTCTGCAACGCTGTCGTGCGTGGCTACTTCCAGCGCGTGCTGGCCGCCGGCGGTTGATGCTTGAACAGAATCGGAGACACATGATGAAGAAGAACATTTCCCTCGTCGCCGGCGCTGCTCTGCTGGCTCTGAGCGGTCTGGCCAGCGCACAGGACGCTGCCGTCGGCACCACCACCGTCTACGTGGGCCTGGCCCACATCGACGTGAACAGCAAGGCAGCCCCCCTGTCGGGCGGCTCCAAGCAGTTCCCGGAGCCGGGCGCGCAAATCCGCGTCGGCGACCAGACGACCACCGGTTTCGGCCTGGTCTACCGCTTTGCCGACAGCTGGAGCGGTGAGCTGGTGCTGGGTGTGCCGCCCTCGCACAAGGTGTATGGCAACGGCGTGCTGCAAAACGCCGGTCAGATCGCGGTGGTGCGCCAGATGCCCCCCACGATCTTCGTCAACTACCACTTCGGTCCGGTGCTGCCCAAGCTCTATCCGTTCGTCGGTCTGGGCCTGAACTACACCTACTTCGAGAAGACCCGCAGCACCGCCACCGGTGACGCGATCTCGGGCGGTCCCACCAAGATCTACCTGAGCAATTCGTGGGGCGCCGCCGCCCACGTGGGCTTCACCGTGCGCTACAACGAGCGCTGGTCCCTGGTCGGCACCGCCGCCTATGCGGATGTGAAGAGCAACATGCGCGCCGTCACCACCACCAACACCGGCGAGGAAACGCTGCGCACGCGCATCAATTTCCGCCCGATGGTGTATTCGCTGTCGCTCGGCTACTCCTTCTAAACGAGGGGGAGGCCCTTCCCGGGCCTGCCGGGGCCACTACACTTGCTGCATGAGCGTGTTACTGGCCCTGGATAGCTCCACCGAACACATGGCTCTGGCCCTTTCGGGTCAGGGCCATTCTGCTTTTGTGGATGCCGATGGTGGCGCCCAAGCCTCGCAGCGGATGGTGCCGGATGCGCTGCAATTGCTGCGGGAGGCCGGCATCGGCCTGGCGGCGGTGGACGCGGTGGCTTTCGGTCAAGGACCGGGCGCCTTCACCGGCCTGCGCACTGCCTGCTCGGTGGCCCAGGGCCTGGCCTTTGGGGCTGGCAAACCGGTGCTGGCGCTGGACAGCCTGATGCTGGTGGCGGAAGACGCCCGTCTGCAGACGCTGGGCCAGCCCGATGCGCCCACCTGCCTCTGGGTGGCCATGGATGCCCGCATGGGCCAGATCTACGCCGGCCAGTACCGCTGGAACGGTCAGCACTGGGATGTGCTGGACGCGCCCATGCTGACCGACCCGGCACCGCTGCTGGCCCGCTGGGCCGCAGCCGCGCCAACCTGCGTGGCCGGCACCGCGCTGCTGGCGCTGGGCCTGGACACCGGTGCTGCGCTGCGCATCGAACACACCCGGTCCCGCGCCCGTGCGCTGGGCTCGCTCGCCCAGCAGGCCTGGGCGCAAGGCCTGGCGATGGACCCGGCCCTGGCCCTGCCGCTGTATGTGCGGGACAAAGTGGCCCAGACCACCGCCGAGCGGGCAGCCGACAAGGCTGCCGCCCTGGCCGCGACGTCGCAAAGCGGCCTGCCTGCAGGCCCGACCCCCGGCTGAGGAGCGATGGCATGAGTGCCCAAGCCAAGGACATCCTGCTCTCGCCCGCGCTGCAAGCCCTGCAGCCGCTGCGCACCATCGACCTTGACGAGGTGATGGCCATCGAGAACGTGGCCTACACCCATCCCTGGACGCGCGGCAACTTCATCGACTCGCTGGCGGCCGGTTATGTCGGTTTCGTGCTGCGGGACGGGCAGGGCCGGCTGTGCGGCTATTTTCTGGCGATGCAGGTGATCGACGAGATGCACCTGCTCAACATCACCGTGGCCCCCGACCTGCAAGGGCAGGGACTGGCCCGGCGCATGCTCGATGCGCTGGCCGTGCTGGCCCGGGCCCGGGAGTGCTTGCAGATCTGGCTGGAGGTGCGGGTCAGCAATGAACGGGCGCGGCGGCTTTATGAGGCCTATGGATTTGTGCAGAGCGGACTGCGGCGCAACTATTACCCCTGCGCCGAGGGCCGCGAGGATGCGCTGCTGATGACGCTGCGACTGACAGGAGGCAGCCCATGAGCTGGAGTGAACGCCAACGCCGGATGTTGGAGGCGATGGGCCTGAAGATCTGGGTGGCGCCTGACGTGGGCGTGACGCCTGTGGCTGCCCCGCAGGAAGACGGGCGCGTGGCGGCGGAGGAGGCGTCCGCCGCAGTGGCGGTGGCCGAGCGGCCTCGGGCGCCTGTGTCAGCCCGGGTGGCTGATCGGGCAGCGCCAGGCGCCGCGGCGGTGACCGGCGCTTTGGACGCCGTGCAGCCCGCGTCGAAAGCGCCGTCGGAACCATTGTCGCCACCGACCTCGAAACCGGTGTTGGAGCGCCCCTCAGGGCCCACGGCCCAGCGGGCGGCGGATGTGCTGTCCCGCGCCTTGCCGGCCAACGCGGCCGCTGCACTGGCCGCATCCGGCGACGCCGCACCGGGCGCCGTGCCTCAGCGCACCGGCCTGTCCCGCGAGGCCATCGCCGCGCTGGACTGGGACGGCCTGCGCAGCGCCGTGGCCGACTGCCGCGCCTGCAGCCTGTGCGAGACCCGCAAGAACACCGTCTTTGGCGTCGGCCATTCGCAGGCGCACTGGATGATCATCGGCGAGGCGCCCGGCGAACAGGAAGACCTGCAGGGCGAGCCCTTTGTCGGCCCGGCCGGCAAGCTGCTGGACAACATGCTGCGCGCCCTGGGCCTGAGCCGCACCGAAGGCCCGCCCGAGCAGCAGGTCTTCATCGCCAACACCCTCAAGTGCCGCCCGCCGCGCAACCGCAATCCGGACCCGTCCGAGCTGACGCAGTGCGAGCCCTTCCTGCAGCGGCAGATTGAACTGATCCAGCCCCGCATCATCCTGGCCATGGGCCGCTTTGCGGTGCAGCAGCTGCTGCAGAGCCAGGAGGCGATCGGCCGTCTGCGGGGCCGTGTGCACCGCTACCAGGGCGTGCCGCTGGTGGTCACCTATCACCCGGCCTATCTGCTGCGCAATCTGCCGGACAAGGCCCGGGCCTGGGAAGACCTGTGCCTGGCCCGCCAGACCCTGGAGTCGGGAGGCTGAATGGGCCGCACCGCACCGCCGTCGGGGCATCGTGCCCGTCCGCTGCTGTCGGCCGAGGATCAGGCTGCGCAGTTCCGCCTGTTGGCGGACAACGTGCCGGTGCTCATTGCGGTCTTCGACGCCCACGACCTGACCTGCCTCTTCGCCAACCGCCGCTATGCCGCCGCCTTCGGTCTGGATGAGGATGCCATCCTCGGACTGACCGTGCGCGAGGTGATCGGCGAGGAGGCCGCCGAGGAAATCGAGCCGCAGGTGCGGCTGCTGCTGGACCAGCATGTCAGCGCCAACTATGAGCGTCGTCTGCAGAGCCGGGACGGGCAGGTGCGCTGGATCGAGGTGAACCTGGTGCCGCACCTGTCGCCCGACCGCAAGGAGGTGCTGTCGGCCTTCGTGCTGATCAACGACATCACCCGCTACCGCGAGGCCGAGCTGGCCGTGCGGGAGTCGGAAGAACGGATGGCCAAGTTCATGCAGGCGTCGATGGAGGGCATCGTCTTCCACCGCGACGGCGTGATCACCGATGCCAATCCCGCCTTGTGCGAACTGCTGGGGATGCCGCTGTCCTCACTGATCGGCCGAAAGGCGCTGGACCTGGTCGCCTCCGAGGAAGTGGCCATGGTGCGGGCGGTGATGGAGGCGGGCGACGAGACCCACTACGAGACCGTCATCATCGATGGCCAGGGCCACCGCCTGCCGGTCGAGCTGATCGTGCGCACGCTGACCTGCCAGGGCCAGCACTTCCGCATGGGCGTGGTCCGCGACCTTCGTGCGCAGCATGAGGCGATGGCCCGCATCCATCATCTGGCCCATCACGACCCGCTGACCGGTCTGCTCAACCGCAACACCCTGATGGAGCGTCTGCGGGAGCGGCTGGAGCGGGGCGGCGAAGGCGCGGCGCTGCTGTTCATCGACCTGGACAACTTCAAGCGGGTCAATGACTCGCTGGGCCATCTGGAGGGGGACCAGGTGCTGCGCACCGTCGCCGACCGGCTGCGCGCCGGCCTGCGGGCGGGTGACCTGGTGGCGCGTTTTGGTGGCGATGAATTTGTGGTGCTCCTGGAGCATGTGACGCAGCGCAAGGACGTGCTGGTGGTGCTCCAGGCGCTGCTGAGCGTGGTGGAGGTGCCGGTGCGGGCGGATGGGCGGGACTTGTCGGTCACGCCGTCCATTGGCGTGGCGCTGTATCCGGACCACGGACAGAGCCCGGAAGACCTGCTTCAGCATGCAGACACGGCCATGTATCTGGCCAAGGCGTCCGGTCGGGCCACCTATCGCTTCTTTGAACCGTCGATGGCGGCCACCGCCTATGCCGATCTGGTGCTGGAGGGCGAACTGGCCCAGGCCCTGACCGCCGACGAATTCGTGCTGTTCTATCAGCCGCAGGTGGATGCGCAGACCGGCCAGCTGGTCGGTGCGGAAGCGCTGCTGCGCTGGCGTCATCCGGTGCGCGGCCTGCTCACGCCGGATGCCTTCATCCTGGTGGCCGAGCGGCACCGGCTGATGCTGCCGCTGGGGGAATGGGTGATGCGTGAAGCCGCGCGTCAGACCCGGCTGTGGCATGACAGCGGCGTGGCGCCGGTGCCCATCGCCGTGAATCTCTCCAGCATGCAGTTCCGCCTGGCCAGCTTCTCCAAATCGGTGGGCCAGATCCTCAAGGCCGCCGGCGTGCCCGGCGAATGGCTGGAACTGGAGCTGACCGAGCGCATGCTCACCGAAGAGATCGAACGCCTGCCCGAGCTGCTGCAGACGCTGCGCTCGCAGGGCTTGGCGATTTCGATCGATGACTTCGGCACTGGCTACACCGCGCTCAACCAGCTCACCCGGCTGCCGCTGGACAAGCTCAAGATCGACCAGAGTTTTGTGGCGGTGCTGCCGGACGACGGCGGGGCCGCGGCCATCACCCGGGCCATGATCCAGATGGCCAAGGGCCTGGGCCTGCGGGTCGGGGCCGAAGGTGTGCGCAATGCCCGCCAGTGGCATCTGCTGGCCGAATGGGGCTGCGATGAGCTGCAGGGTGAGGTGATTGCCAGCGCGATGCCGGCCGATGAATTTGAGGCGTGGCTGGCCCAGCGCGGCCGGCCGACGCTGCCCAGGATGGACCCATGACTGCTGCTTCCCCGCCTCCGGCTGAGCCCTTGGCAAGCGCCGACCTCCGCGCTGAGATTGCCGACGGGATCACCGCCGAAACCCCCGACACGGCCGACTTTTCCGACGCCATGCAGGCGCTGCTGCGCCAGGCCATTCAGGACGCCGGCGGCTGGCTGCCCTTCGACCGCTACATGAGTCTGGTGCTCTATGCGCCGGGGCTGGGTTATTACGCCAACAGCCTGCGCAAGTTCGGCACCATGCCGCAGCAGGGCTCGGACTTCGTCACCGCACCGGAGTTGTCGCCGCTATTCGGCCAGGCCCTGGCCCGGCAGGTGTCGCAGGCGCTGACCGTCAGCGGCACCCGCACCGTCATTGAATTCGGCGCTGGCAGCGGGGCTCTGGCCGAGCAACTGATCGAGACGCTGGAGGCCCTGGGCACGCCGGTGGACCACTACCAGATCGTGGACCTGTCCGGCACGCTGCGCGAGCGTCAGGCCCAGCGGCTGGCGCGGTTTGCGCCGCGGGTGCAGTGGCTGGACCAGTGGCCGCAGGAGATTCACGGCGTGCTGGTGGCCAATGAGCTGCTGGACGCCATGCCGGTGCAGTTGCTGCACTGGACCGGCAGCCAGTGGCGCGAACGCGGCGTGGAGATGGACGCGCACGGGGGGCTGTGTTTTGCGGACCGGCCCACCACCGCCCGGCCGCCCACACCGCCCGAGGCCGATGCCACGTTCGTGCCGGGCACCGTCACCGAGGTGCATGCGCAGGCCGAGGCCTTTGTCCGCACCCTGGCCGACCATCTCAAGCGCGGCGCCGCCTTCTTCATCGACTACGGCTTCCCGGAGTCGGAGTACTACCATCCGCAGCGCACCGGTGGCACGCTGATGTGCCACCACCTGCACCGCGCCGATCCCGATCCCCTGTCCCTGCCGGGCCAGAAGGACATCACCACCCATGTGAATTTCACCGGCATTGCGCTGGCGGGGCAGGAAGCCGGGCTGACGGTGCTGGGCTACACCAGCCAGGCCCACTTCCTGATCAACTGCGGCCTGGTGGACCTGATGGAAGGCGCCGATCTGGCCACGCGCAGCATGGCGCACCGGCTGATCGCCGAACATGAGATGGGCGAGCTGTTCAAGGTGATCGGCTTTGTGCCGGGCGAGGAATTCGACGCCATCGGCTTCCAGCGCGGCGACCGGTCCTACATGCTCTGAGCCGGCTCCAGCGCCCGCAGGGCGTTCAGCCGGGCCAGATGGATCGCCTGGCCGATGGCCTGGCCTTTGCGGCCCGCTGCCATTGCCGCGGCTGACACGGCGGCGGTATCCACCGCCAGCACCGCGGACAGTGATTGCATCATCCACGGACGCTGCGGATAGTCCCGGTTTTCCATGCCGGTGCGGCCGCGCACATCGCATTCACAGGCCAGCAGGATCTGCTCGAAGCGGTCCGGCCGGCGCAGGGCATCACAGCGCTCCAGCAGACGCAGCCGGGCTTCCGGCGTGAAGCCCAGGCTGCTGTGCAGGTGGATGTGCTCGCGGGCCACCAGCACCGCCAGCTCCCGGCAGTCGGTAGGCACCCGCCAATGCGCGGACAAGGCCTCGGCCAGCGGCACGCCGCGTGCGTCATGGCCGGGATGGCGCGGCCAGTCCGCCTCCGGCGTCTCGCCCTTGCCCAGGTCGTGGCACAGCGCGGCATAACGCACCGCCAGCGGCGCCTGCACCCGGGCGCACTGGTCCAGCACCAGCAGCAGATGGGCGCCGGTGTCCACCTCGGGATGGTGGGCCGGAGGCTGCGGCACGCCGAACAAGCGGTCCAGCGCCGGCGCCAGCCGGGCCAGTGCGCCGCAGTCGCGCAGCACCTGGATCATGCGGGAGGGTCGCACCTCCATCAGCCCGCGGGAGACCTCCTGCCAGACCCGCTCCGGCACCAGCGCATCCACTTCACCGTTGGCCACCATCTCGCGCATCAGGGTCATCGTCTCCGGCGCCACACTGAAGTCACTGAAACGGGCGGCAAAGCGGGCCAGGCGCAGGATGCGCACCGGGTCCTCCACAAACGCCAGCGACACATGGCGCAGCACCCGCGCCTGCAGGTCGCGCTGGCCGCCGTACGGGTCCACCAGCGAACCGTCCTCCGACTGGGCCATGGCGTTGATCGTCAGGTCCCGGCGCGCCAGGTCCTGCTCCAGCGTCACGTCCGGTGCGGCATGCACATGAAAGCCGCGGTAGCCTGATCCGGTCTTGCGCTCGGTCCGGGCCAGCGCCACTTCCTCATGGGTTTTCGGATGCAGGAACACGGGAAAGTCCTTGCCCACCGGCAGGTATCCAGCGTCCAGCAGGGCTTGCGGGTCGGCGCCGACGGCCACCCAGTCCCGATCTTGAACAGGCAGGCCCAGCAGGGCATCGCGGACAGCGCCGCCGACCAGATACATTTGCATACTCATGTTGCGGTGCAGCATCCCCAACAGTGGGGGTAGTTAATTTACGCTACGTAGGTATATTCACCCATGTCACCTGCACATGAGTGTCCGCTTCAGCGGACCAAAGGGCCGAGAGAGACACCGAGCCAGGCAGGTTGACCAGCAGTAGGGAGTGTATGAATGAAGGTAGTCGTCGCTCTCGGATTGGTGTTTCTGAGTCTCGCCGCCCACGCCAAGGAACAGCAGGTCCAGTCGCAGCTGTCTTCGGTCGCCCGCGGTGTGTCGCAGCTCCCTGCGGAGCCTGTGGCTGCGGAGTCCAGTTTTACCCGACGTAGCCAATCCGAACCGGTCCAGTTGCCGGATGTGAATGAACAGGAAGGTGCAGATTCGTTGCTGCCCTCCCTGGGTGCGGAATCGCAAACGCAAGCGTTGATGCTGGGTGGCCTTTTGGCCATGGGCTTCCTCGTCCGCCGCCGCCGCGAGGACTAAGGCCGTCCCGGCCGGACGGGTGCCAGAGTTCTGGCGCCCGTCTGTTTCCCCGCGCGCCCGCGAAGCGCGTTCAGACCACGGGTTTGAGCACCGGCACCGGTCCGCTCACGTCCCGGTAGGGTTCTTCAAAGTCCAGAAAGTCTTTTTCCGCCAGTGCTGCGGCCACCCAGTCCTGCACGGCCGGTGTGGCCTCCAGGCGCTGCGCATAGGCCTGGGCGAGCGGCGTGAGCGGCAGCCCATAGCGGGTCACCCGCATCACCACCGGCGCAAAGAAGGCGTCCGCAGCACTGAAGGTGCCAAACAGGAAGGGGCCGCCGCAGGCCTGCAGCGTGTCCTCCCATAGCTGGCCGATACGGTCCAGGTCGGCCCGCAGGGCGGGTTCACGGGCCAACAGTTGTGGGCCGATGGTCCGCAGGTCCGCATCGATGTTCATCGGGCAGTGCGAGCGCAAGGCACCAAAGCCGCTGTGCATCTCCGCGCAGACGGTGCGGGCGCGGGCGCGCCGGGCCCGGTCCGTCGGCCACACGCCTCGGTCCGGAAAACGCTCGGCCAGGTATTCAACGATGGCCAGGCTGTCCCAGATCGCCAGTCCGTCATCCACCAGCACCGGCACCTTGCCGGTCGGCGCGACCGCGCGAACGTCCTTGTAGAAGTCGGAGCCCGGCGAGAAATCGAAGCGCAGGGCACGTTCCTGGAAGGGGATCTCCATCGCCTTCATCAGCACCCAGGGCCGCATGGACCAGGACGAGTAGTTCTTGTTGCCGATCAGCAGGGTCAGGCTCATGGGGGATCTCCGTGGCAGTCAGTGGTGCGGGGCGCCGTGCGCTCAGTTGCCGTTGGCCGGCAGGTCCTGGCTGACGGCGGCGGTGGTGCCGGCCGGACCAATGACGCGGCCCAGGCGCTCGCGCAGTTGTGTGCCACCCTCGCGGCCCATCAACTGGGCATAGACGGTGGCATTGGACAGCACCTTGCGCACGTAGTCCCGGGTCTCGTTGATGGGGATGTTCTCGGTCCAGACGGCCGCATCCAGCGTCGAGCCTTCGCGCCAGCGCCTGGGCCGGTTCGGACCGGCGTTGTAGGCCGCCGCCGCCATGGCCTGCGAACCGTCGAAGCTGTCCAGCACCAGCTTGAGATAACCGGTGCCCAGACGCAGATTCACGTCCCGGTCATGCAGCATCTCCGGCTTCACATCCAGCCCCAGTTTCTTGGCGGTCCACTTGGCGGTGGCCGGCATCACCTGCATCAGGCCGGAGGCGCCGACATGCGAGCGGGCATCCATCATGAAGCGTGATTCCTGACGGATCAGGCCGTAGACGTAGGTCGGGTCCAGGCCGGAGGCGGCGGCGGTGCGGAACACGTCGGCCCGGTAGGGCATGGGATAGCGGGTGTTGAGGTCGATCTCCTGGCGGGTGCGCTCACTGGTGGAGATGCAGCGCTCCCACAGCTCCCGCTCACACGCCGCCTGGGCAACGGCCAGCAGTTCCCGGTCGCCCAGGCCCCGCATGCTGAAGTTCCATTCGCGCTGGCCTTCGCTGCGAAGGCCCACGGCCAGCAGTTGCATCGCGCGGGACACGCCCGGCATCGCCAGCGCCTGCGCGCGTTCCTGCGCGGTGAGGTCGGCCGGCTGCGGGGGCAGCGGCAGGCGCAGGCGCAATTCATCGGCGGCCAGCTTGCCGTAGTAGTGCAGGGGGGAGGCCAGGCCCCGCAGCGCGTCCAGGGCTTCCTTGCGCTGTGCGTCACCGGCCGGGCCCTTGGCGGCCAGCGTCTGCTGGGCCTTGGCCTTCCAGTACACCCAGGCCGAATCGCGCTGGTCCGACGGCTTCATCAAGGCGATGGCTTCCAGCAATTGCTCCGGCCGGCCCGTGCCGCCGTCCGCGCGCAGGGCGGCGCGGGCGATCCAGCTGAGCGTGTCGTCGCTCCATTCCATCGGCACGCCGGCGCGAGCCTGCAGGCGCAGGGCGCGATCGAAATGGTCGCTGGCCACGTCCTGCTGGCGCAGCGCGGCCTGGCGACCCAGCTGCGCCCACACCCAGGCCGCCAGGTCCGTCGGCAGCCGCACTGCCCAGGCCTGCACGTCATCGGCGGCGGTGGAGGGGTCCTGCACCGCCAGACGCTGCAGCGCCAGAGCGGTCAGCTCCGCCTGCGCGCGCGGCCGGGCGGCGCCCTTGCGCTTGAGGTAGCGGTCGGGCTTGTCCATCAGCTCGGTCAAGGACTGGGCCTCGGCCTTGGTCAGCAGGCCGCTGACCTGCTTGATGACACGCGTGCGGTTGGCCTCGACCGACTGGCGCAGCTTCAGCCAGACGTCGGTGTCCTTGAGCTTGCCGCCCTCCAGCAGCGTGGTGGCCAGCATGTGGCAGCCTTCGTCGCTGTCCCGCTGGTTGAGCCAGGCGCTGCGGGCCTGCTCGCGCAGCTCCTTGCTGCGCTCCAGGGCCGGGTCGGCCAGCAGCGCGTAGCAGACCACCTCCCGGTCGTCCTGCATCTTGTAGCTGGCATGGTCGCGCCGGAAATTGGCCCAGTCGCGACGATGGCCCAGCTCCAGCAGCCAGTCATTGCGCAGCCGGTCTTCCACATAGCTGCCGGGCCAGCGGGCATAAAACGCGCTGACTTCGGCCTGGGTGGCTTCCGAGAGACGGCTGTTCAGGTCCCAGTAGTCGAACCAGGGGGCCAGCGGATGCTGCTGGTCCAGGGCGGCTTGCCGGTCGGCGGCCAGCCGGGGGCGGTCGCGCTTTTGCCAGGCGTCGCGGGCGTCCAGCACCAGGTCCGCATTGGGCGGCGGCACATTGGGCACCACCGCAAAGGGCGAGGGCGACTGCGCGGTGGAAGGAAGCGGCGACAGGGCGATGGCGCCAAGCGCAAGGGCGGTTACAGTGATCCGAGCGAACTTCATGCCGTACTGCGATGAATGCCTCCCCCACGGACAACACCTGGCCCCATGAGAGAAACGAGCTGCGCCGCGCCTTGCGGGCGCGTCGCCGGGAATGGTGGGCCAGCCCCGACGCCCGCCTTGCGGAGGACCGGCTGGGTGAACAGCTGCAAGGCCTGCTGCGTCAGTTGGAGCCGCTGAGCCTGGGGCTGTACTGGGCCCTGGACGGTGAATTTAACGCAGCGGACTGGGCTCTGGCCCACAAACTCGATGTGTCCTTGCAACTGGCGCTCCCGTTTGCCCGAAAGGCGGGACCCAACCAGGGCCCGGCGCGCATGAGTTTTCATCGCTGGGACGGGAAAGCGCCCACCACGCGGGATGAATGCGACATCCCGACGGCCACCGGCGCGGTGATGGTGCCCGAAGTGCTGCTGGTGCCCTGCCTGGGCTTCACCCGGGAGGGCTACCGGCTGGGCTATGGCGGCGGTTATTTCGACCGATGGCTGGAAGAACATCCCGGGGTGACCACCATCGGGCTGGCCTGGGCGTGCTGTGAGGCGCCGTTCGAGGTGCAGCCGCATGATCAGCCGATGACCATTGTGCTGACGGAGAACGAGGTCATTGCGCCTTGATGGCGCATTGATGGGATGGCGCCAGCGATGGCCGCTGCTGCGGCTCAATCCCCGCTGAAGGGGGCCGCCGTGGGCGGCTCCGCCTCCCCGATGGCACTGCGGGTGCCCGCGGCCTGTGCCAGGATCCACTGCGCGAACTCCATCACCTCCGCCCGCGCGCGGCCCTGCCGGGACAGCATGAGCCAGTAGACCGTTGGCGCCCCCATACGGCCTTGTTCGCCGAAGGGCTCCGCCAGTTCGCCGCGCTGCAGGGCCTCGGCCACCAGCGGCAGCCGTGCCAGCGCCACCGCCTGGCCCGACACCGCCGCCTGCACCTGCTGATAGGTGAAATTCAAATACATCCACCGGCGCGGCTGCAGGTCCGGCAAGCCCCGCTCGGCCAGCCAGCGGCGCCAGCTCAGGAACAGGCCGCTGGGGCGCTGGTCATCTTCCTCGGCCAGGGTGTGGTGGCGCAGGTCCGCCGCGGTGCTCAGCGCAGGGGCCAGACCGCTCGCGGCCTGACCAGCCATCCACGGGCTGACCACCGGCGTGAGCACTTCACCGAACAGCCGCTGCGCGGTCGGCGGCACCCCTCGCGGCGGGCAGTACCGCAGGGCAATGTCGATTTCGCTGTCTTCCAGGTCGACCAGTTGATCGTGCGCGGAGACGCGGATGTCCATGTCCGGATGGTCCCGCTGGAAGGCTTCGAGCCTGGGGATCAGCCACAGCGAGGCGAAAGAAGCGAAGGTGGTCACATTCACCACCCGGCGTCCGCGCGCCTGGCGCATCTGGCGCACCGTGCCGTCCAGTCGATCCAGCAGCGGCGTCACCGTGCTTTGCAGCAACTGGCCGTCGGCGGTCAGGGCCACATGCCGGGTGCCGCGCTGGAAGAGCGTGGTGCCCAGTTCTTCCTCCAGTGACCGGATCTGACGGCTGACCGCGGACTGGGTCAGGAACAGTTCCTCGGCGGCTCCGCTGAAGCTGAGCCGCCGGGCGACCGCTTCAAACGCCCGCAGCGGGCCGATGCTCAAGGGACGGTGGCGCGGAGCATTCATGCGCAAATGGTATCAATCGGCGGCTCAAGTCTCATTGGACCGGTCCTCGGGACAACCCTAGGATGCCACCGTGCCTTCGAAGCAAGCACCGCATGGGTCTGGTGCGGAAGGCGGTGGGGAGTCCATCATGTCTTTAACGAATTTGTCATCAATCCATCCGACCGGTGCCGACGGCGCCTGGTCTTTGCAAGCCGGTGAAGCCATGCGACTGCCGATCGGTCCAGGCCAGCGGGAACTCCGGGTGGTGGAGGGGCGCGTGTGGGTCACCCAGCGCGGGGCACTGGACCTGCCGTCGGACGATTACTGGCTGGAAGCTGGAGACGCGCTGGACCTGCCCAGTGGCGCTGAGCTGGTGGTCGAAGCGTGGCCGCAGGCCCGGTTCCAGTTGCTGGTGCCGCCGCAGGCGTGCGCCCAGCGGCGTGCGGCCAAGCCGCTCAACCGGCTTTCCGGCCTTTCGACGCGGCTCTCGAGCCGGCTGCTGAGCTGGCTGCCGCGCCCGACGACGGCTTGACCGTCTTGGCATTGGCCGACCGAAGCGCGGCCTCCATGGCCAGCCGCGCCCACGGTGCCATCAGCGCCGCCGACTCCAGGGCCTCTTCGGGCGGCTGGTAGTAGCCCAGCGAAGCGGTGGTGACCGATCCGTCCTTCGACCGCCGGTCATACCGGAACTCGGCACATCCAGCCGCCTCAAATCGTGGCCGGGTCTGCGCATCGGTTTTCAGATAGAGCTGGTCCCCGGAGATGATGGCCACGAACACGTCATCGGCATACAAGCCATGACCACCAAACATCCTCTTGGAATGTATGGGGCCCAGCACCGCTAGCAATTCCATGCAGTGCGCCACAAAGCCGTTGTCCAGGCGAGTCGTTCCCATGGGGGCCCACTCTAGCGCGCGCCACGCGGGACGGCCACAATCAGCGCAGCCGGGGCCACGGGGCCCGGGACATCGGGAGCGGGATGGATTCTCAGGACACGACGCCGGAACAAACGCCGGGTGACAGGCCGGAACAATCGCCAGGGCAGAGGCGGGACGTGCCTGCGGGCGACTCTGCTTCCTCTGCAGCTTCCACCGCTGCTTCTGCCGCTGCTTCGGACCAGGCGCTGGCCGCGCGCAAGGCCCTGCGCGATCAGCTCATCCAGGAACGCCTGGACCTCCCTGGCCGCCTGGACCTGTCCGAGCAACTGCAGCGCGTGCTGCGGGTGTGGCTGGTGGCCCGCAAGGAACTCCGTATTGCGGCCTACTGGCCGATCAAGGGCGAATTCGACCCCATGCCGGCGCTCTACCGCTGGAGCGAGGTGGACGGGCAGCGCCGCATCGGCCTGCCGGTGGTGGACCGGGACGAGCAACGGCTGCGCTTTCACATCTGGTACCCCGGCTGCCCGATGGAAGAGGACGGCACCGGCATCACCAAACCCAAGGACACCGAAGCCTTCGAGCCGCAACTGCTGCTGCTGCCCTGCCTGGGGTATGGCCCGGGTGGCATCCGGCTGGGCTATGGAGGGGGCTTCATGAAGCGCACCATTGCGCGCATCGAGCCAAAGCCGCTGGTGGTGGGGCTGGGCTACAGCAACGGTTTCCAGCCTACGCTGACCGCCCTGCCGAACGATGTCCGGCTGGACGCCATGCTGACTGACATGGGCCTGGTCTGGGAGAATCCCCGCGCATGACGCTCGCTTCTACTCATTCGAACACTGCCACCCCCGCCGTCACTGCCGTCACTGCCGCTTCCGGCGTGGCCTTGGCATCCGGGTCGGCGAACCCCGCGGCCCTCTCCACGCTGTATGCCGAGCATCTGGCGGAGCAGCAGCGGCGCAGCGAACATGCGCTGCAGCGGGGCGGTTTTGATGCACTGGTCATCGCCTCCGGCATCGAGAAGTTTGCTTTCCTGGATGACCGTCCCTACGTCTTCCAGCCCAATCCGCATTTCAAGCTGTGGGTGCCGCTGGTGCAGCATCCGGACAGCTGGCTGGTGATCCGTCCCGGCCACAAGCCGCGCCTGGTGTATTGCCAGCCGGAGGACTACTGGCATGTGCCGCCGGCCGCGCCCAGCGGTTTCTGGGTCGAGCATTTCGAGCTGATCATCGTGCGCCGCGCCGAGGACGCCTTGCCGCATCTGCAGGTGCCGGGCCGTCTGGCGGTGATCGGAGAAGCGGATGCGGCGCTGGGCGAAGTGGTGCCCAACAATCCGCCCGCCGTGCTCAATGCGCTGCACTATGCCCGCGCGGTCAAGACGCCGTATGAGCTGCTGCGCATGCGGGACGCGTCGGTGCTGGGCGCCAAGGGGCATCTTGCGTCCCAGCGGGCCTTCCGAGAAGGGGCCTCCGAAGCCGAGGTGCACCGCGCGTATCTGACCGCCGTCGGCATGGCCGAGCGGGATCTGCCTTACGGCAACATCGTGGCGCTCAATGAGCATTGCGCGGTGCTGCACTACCAATACCAGGAGGTGGTGGCGCCGGCGCAGTCGCTGTCGCTGCTGGTGGATGCTGGCGCGCACAGCTGCGGTTATGCGTCGGACATCACCCGCACCACCGGCAATGGCGATGCGACCTTCCAGGCCTTGCTGGACGCGATGGAAGCATCTCAGCTGCGTCTGGTGGACCGGGTGCGCGCAGGTACGGACTATCGCGACGTTCACCTGGCGGCGCATGCGGAATGCGCGCGGGTGCTGCGAGCGCTGGGCATTGTGAAGATGGACGAGGAAGCGATGCTGGCCCAGCGGGTCACCAGCACCTTCCTGCCGCATGGCATCGGCCATCTGCTGGGCCTGCAGGTGCATGACATCGGCGGCTTCATGAAGGATGAAGACGGCGGCACCTTGCCCAAGCCGGAGGGCCATCCCTATCTGCGTCTGACGCGGGTGCTGCAACCGGGCATGGTGGTGACCATCGAGCCGGGTCTGTACTTCATTCCGATGCTGCTGGAGAAGCTGCGCGCAACGCCGGCGGCCGCCCAGGTGGACTGGGCGCTGGTGAAGCATCTGAGCGCGTTCGGCGGGGTGCGGATTGAGGACGATGTGGCCTGCCGTGCCGAAGGGGCGCCGGAGAATCTGACGCGGGATGCGTTTGAGCAGGTGGGGTGAGGGTCACTCACCCCCTGTTTTCGACTGCTGCTGCACGCGCCGATACCGTTTGCCCCATGGGTCAGCGCTCAGGCGTCTGGGCCCCTAGTCTTCGGGCCGACCGATTCGGGTCTGCTTCAAGCCTTTGATCCATGAAAATTTCCGCCCTCATTGCAGCTGTCGCTGTCAGTGCCCTTGCAACCGCCCTGGCCAAACCGGCCGGCCTTCCTGCCGGATGGATGGAGACCGGCGATGCCAAGGACACTTGCCAAAGTTCGGTGGTCACCGCCCTTGGCGCCCCCAGTGCCAAGGTCTTCAACATTGAATGCAAGGCAGGCCCCCAGGGCTTCTGGACGCTGATGCAGCAGGTCTCCGGCACCGACTACGCCGGCAAACGCGTGCGCCTGAGCGCGCAACTCCGTGGCGAGAAGGTGGCCGGCTGGGGCGGTGTCTGGATGCGCAGCGACAGCGGTCAACGCTCGGGCACTGCCTTTGACAACATGAATGACCGCCCCTTGAAGGGCGACTTTGGCTGGCAATCGGCACAGGTCGTTCTGGACATTCCGGCGGACACGACGGCGCTGAGTTTTGGCTTCCTCATCGAAGGCAGCGGTCGCCTGCAGGCGACTCGATTCCAGCTCGAGGTGGTGCCGAGCACGACGCCCACCACGACCAAGATCACCGCCCGCGATCTGCCGCGACAAGCGGAAAACCTGACGCCTCCGTGAATCCGAGGGACGGCCGTTGGGGCCATGATCTGGCGCAGGTGCTGAACGAAGACGGCGTGGGATGGCGTCGGGTCTTCCCCTTGCTGGCCGGGCCTGGACTGTTTCTGGTGACAGCGCCCTGGCTTCGAGAGCATCCGGCCTGGGCCTTGTCCGTGGGACTGTGGTCGGGGCATGCCGTCACGGATGGATTGACGGGTTGGTTGGGCCGGCGCGTGTCAGAGGGCCCTCTGCGCCGACTCTCCCTGTCGCTGGTCCTTGTGCTGGTGCTGGTGCTGGCACTGCTGGCGGGCGCCATGCTGGGATGGGCCTGCGAGTTGGCCCTGACGACCGCGCTGCTGGACCTTGATGGGCGGATCACCCGATTCTGGCTACACCTCAGTTTCGGTGCCGCATTGATCGGCCTGCCGCTGCTTCAGGGGCTGCGCCGTGTCCGTGCCCTGCGACGGGTGGAGCAGGAACGTGCGCTGCTGCGCGCCGAGCTGATGTTGCTGCAGGCCCAGATCGAGCCGCACTTCCTGTTCAACACCCTGGCGACACTGCGAAGCTTCGTGCGTCAGGGCTCGGAACGCGCACTCCCGCTGCTGGACGCGATCACCGGACTGCTGGAGGGCACGCTGGAGCGCCTGCGCCAGCACGAGCATTCGACGCTGGGAGAGGAGGTCGAGATGGTCCGGCACTATCTCGCCATCATGTCTCTGCGCCTAGGGGAGCGACTCGTTCATCGGGTCGAGGTGGACGCTGCGCTGTATGGCTTCCGATTGCCGCCGCTGATGCTGCAGCCATTGGTGGAAAACGCCATCCGCCACGGCATTGAATGCAGCGAGGACGGCGGCACGATCCAGCTGATGGCACAGGTCTCTGGCACGCAGCTTCGGCTGCAGATCACCAACAGCGGCGGCCCGTTGAACACCGCCTCAAGCGCGGGACACGGCATGGCCATTGCCAACCTTCGGCAGCGACTGCAGGCGCTGTATGGCGACCGCGCCAGCCTGACGCTCGCCACCAACCGTGCGGGGCTGACCGAGGCCACGCTCCTCCTTCCGCAGACATGACGACCGCACTGCTCGCTGACGACGAACCGCCCCTGCTGCAGGAATTGGAGCAACTGCTGGCACAGGCCTGGCCCGAGCTCATCATCGCGGGCCGCGCCCACAATGGCAGCGAGGCCCGCCGCATGCTTGATGCATTGCGGCCCGACATTGCTTTTCTCGACATTCGGATGCCAGGCATCGATGGCCTTTCGCTGGCGGGGCTGGCCCCAGCCGGCACCCGCATCGTGTTCGTGACCGCGCATCCTGAGCATGCCCTGGACGCTTTCGACCATGGCGCGGTGGACTACCTGCGGAAGCCGCTGACGCCGGCTCGCCTGGCCGCAACGGTGCAGCGACTCCAGGCGCAGACGAGTGCAACGCCCCGGCTGCGATTTCTTCAAGCCTGGACCGGCAACACGATGAAGCTGCTGGAGGTGGAGCAATTGGCCTCGTTGCGCTCAGAGCTGCGGCATACACGTGCCATCAGTCAAAGGGGCGAGCAGCTGTTGCTGCGCATGTCGCTGAGCGAATTGATGGCGGCACTGGATCCTGAAGCGTTCTGGCAGATCCATCGCGGATCCGTGGTGAATGCCCGGGCCATCGAGCGCATTGAACGTCGCGACGACGGTGAGTTGTGGGTGGTTTTGCGAGGCCAGCTTCAAGCGCTACCGGTGAGTCGCGCGCATCGCAGTCGATTCCGCGGGATGTAGCGGGATGGCTTGGGAACTGTGCAGCGCGTGGGACTACCATGACGTCCCATGAACCACCCAAGCCACTACTCCTGCCTTCTGGAGACGCCTTCCATTCAAACGTATCAAGCGCTGCGTGTCGGCTCCGGCCTGAGTGGCAAGACGGACGAAGCAGCCGCCCGAGGATTGCCCAATACCTTGTTTGCGGTGCAGATCCTGTTGGAGGGGCAGCCGGTTGGCATGGGGCGTGTCATCGGGGACGGCGGCTGCTTCTTTCAAGTGGTGGACATTGCCGTCCTCAAGGCGCATCAGGGCCAGGGGCTGGGGAAACGCATCATGGGTGAGATCCTCCGCTACATCGAGACCCATGTCCCTGTCAGCGGCTATGTGAGCCTGATTGCGGATGGTCAGGCGAAAGATCTCTATGCGCAGTTTGGCTTTGTTGAAACGGCGCCGCATTCGGTTGGCATGGCGTACAGACGGCCAATGCCGGCGGCCAAGGCTGGCGAGGCCTGAGCACTGCAGACATCGCCGCGGAGGCTCCCATCCCTAGGCCGACGTCGCGCTGCCGCCGGCGGCGAGTTCGGCCCAATCGAGTTCCTGGACCAGCATTCTGTAGGCCTGCTCGCCGATGGCATGGTGATTGCGCAGCTCAATGGCCCGCCGACGTGCAGCCGCGATGGCCTGCCGTCTGAGGGGGCCTGCCGGGACCTCGGAGATTGGAACGGTCGCTTCCCGACTGGTGTTGAGATCCACGACGGCTTGATACTCCTTGGCCAGCAGGCGAGCCGGCAGGGAGTCATCCCCTGAGACCGACGCCAGAAGCGCTTGGTAAATGGCCACCCGGCCGCTGCGGACCTCCGCAGAAATGGGGTCGTCCGGTTCCGTGACCTTGAGCATCCGAATGAGAGGCTTCATCGTCAGGCCTTGAAGGACGAGGGTTCCGAACACCACCGTGAATGCGCTGAGCAGAATCAGGTCGCGGTAAGGAAACGGCGCGCCGTCAGACAGCGTCTCCGGGATCGCGAACGCTGCGGCCAGTGTCACGATACCTCGCATGCCGGCCCAGGCCACCACGACGCCGCTGCCCCAGCGCTTCTTGTCTGCGGGGGCGTGATCGGCCTTGCGCAGGCCCCGCATCACGAAGGCGCTGTAGCCCATGACCCACAGGAACCGGCTCACGATGGCCACGGTCAGCACCGCCAGGGCAACGACGATGGCCTCTGTGCGGTCCGCACCAGGGCCCAGGCGCTCCCATATCGGCCGCAGCTGCATGCCAATCAGAACGAACGCCAAGGCATTCAGGACAAAGACCACGGTCTCCCAGACCGCCCAGATGGGCACTCGCATACGGGCCGGTATCTGGGGGCCGCCCCCCCTGGCCATCGTCATTGCGAAGGTCACCATCGTCAGGATGCCGGACAGCCCGATTTTCTCCGCGGCGATCCACACACCGAAGGTGAAGGCGAACTGCAGGATCAGTGAGGTCGGCACATGCTGCGGAATGCTCAGAAGCGGCCGCAGCAGGTGGGCCAGGCCAACGCCAGCTGCGACGCTACCAACCACGGTCAACAGAAACACCGGCAGGAGGTCACCGATGCCCAGCGGGCCGCTGATGGCCGCCATCAGCGCGAGCCGATAGACGAAGAGCGCACTGGCATCGTTCAGCAGGCTCTCCCCCTCCAGAATGCTCAGCACCCGGTGCGGCAGGCCCACCTGGCGCATGACCGCCGTGGCTGCTGCGGCGTCGGGCGGAGCCACGATGGCCCCCAGCGCCACCGCAATGGCCCAGGGCATGCCGGGAACCAGCCAACGACAGACGACGGCCACACCGACCACCGTCGTTCCCACCGCGGCGATCACCAGACCCGAAACCGGCCGCCAGTTGGCCCGGAGATCTCGCACGGAGGTGTCGTAGGCCGCATCGAGCAGCACGGGGGCCACGAACAGCGTCAGTGCCAGTTCAGGATCCAGCACCCATTGAGGGCTGTGCGGCAGGAAGGCCAGCCCCGCCCCGCCCAGCGCCAGCAGCGTTGGGTAGGGCGCGCCGATACGCCTGGCCAGCTCCGCCAAGACCGCCGCGGCGATCAGCAGCAGGATGATCCACTCGAAAGTTTCCATGGCGTCAGTGCGTGAGGGCCTTTGGTTGCTTTGGACCTGGGCGGCCGCTACTGGCCCGCTTGTGCGGGCAGCCGCTGGAGAATGTAGTCACTGACCTTGGTCGCCGACGGCGAAATCAAGGTGTCCACTCGGTTCACCAGCAGATAGGCATCTTGTCCGACCCGCGTCACGGCGACGGGGAATGAGGCGGCCGCCTTGGCCAGTTCGACCACCTCGGCCGTTTGCCACCCATCGCTCGACTTGAGTTGAATCGCACGGTCGTGTCCGGAATTCTGGGCGACCACCAGTACGCCTGGGGCCACAAGCTCGATGCCGTCGGCCCCCGGCATGGCGGCAGAGAGTTGAACCGGATGGACCTCCGGCCTGGGCTTCAGCGAGATGCGGAACAACTCACCGGAGTTGTGCTTGCCGACCAGCAGAAACCCGCCGGGGTGATAGACGATGCCATTGAGATTGAAGTTCTCCCCGGTGAAAAGCTCGCTGTTGACCAGCACACGCGCGTTGAAATGCTTGTCGACAACGTACACGACGGGCGCGAAGCTGTCGGTCACATAGATGTTCCCGTCCGGGTCGAACGCCAGGTCATTGGCGCATCGCGCGCCCTGGGACAGCGGCGCCAGGTCAATGAAGCGCCGCTCCCTCCCTGTTGTGGCATCAAAGGCGACGATGGCTGCAACCTTGCCTTGCGTGCTGGGCGAACTCCGCGTTGCCACGCCGATGTCGCACAGCGCGGCCCAGACCCAGTTGCGCCTGGCGTCGTATTTGATGCCGCTTGATCCGAACATCCGGACGTCGGATGCAAAGGGCTTGTATTGGCCGTCCAGCGAGACCTTGCCCAGGGTTCCTTTGCGAAGCGATCCCACAAAGAAGACCTTCTGGCGTGGAGACCAGGCCATGCTTTCCGGATACGAATCTTCGGCGTGAAAGCTGATGGCGGGGGGATGCAACGCGGCCTCCGCGTCCTTGGCCAAAGCAAGCGATGGCCCGATCAACGACAGAAGAGCCGCTGCGGTGAAGAAGGTGAACAAACGCATGAGTGGGTGTCCTGTGAAGAGAATCAAGAGGTGGGATCGGACGGCGTGGCGTCTCGGCGGGCATCCGCTGGCCGGCGAACCACGAACACCGCTACCAGCAACAGGGCGAGGGCCAGCAGCACTGCGCCTGCTGTGAGGGCCATGCCGATTCGATGGGCGAGCTCTGCGCTGGACGAGGCACCTTCAGGCGCTGTCACGCTGGCAAACACCACCACCAGGAGCGCCAGCCCCAGCGCGCCACCCAGCTGGTGTGCGACGCCAACAAGGCCGGAAGCCGAGCCCGCATCCTGGGGCTTCACCCCCGCGACACCGGCGATGGTCAGCATCGAGAGCGAAGCGCCCATGCCTGCGCCAACCCACAGCATGGGCAGTGCCACACCCCATAAGAAGGACGATCCGGCGTGCACCTGGCCGAGCCATGCCATGCCCAGCAAAGAAGTGGACATGGCCCCGACCAACACGGCACTGTTGCCAAAGCGTTTGACCAGCCTCGGCGCAGCGAGTGCTCCCAGGAAGTTGACCAGCATCGACGGAAAGAATGCGACACCCGCCCACATGGCACGCATGCCCAGAACGCCTTGCAGGTACTGTGTCGCGTAGAAGAAGAACCCCATGCATGCGCCGATGAAGAGCACACGTGCCGCGTTGGCTCCCGAGCGCTGGCGGTTCGTGAACAGTCGCAGGGGCAGGATCGGCTGCTCCGCGCGTCGCTCGACCATGACGAACAGTGCAAGAAGCAGAATGCCTGAGCCCAGCGGCAGGGCCGTGCCCCTGTGCAGCCAGCTTTCCTCAGCTGCGTGAACCAGGCCATAGACCAGCGCCACGACGCCACAGGTGGACAACACCGCTCCAGCGATGTCGAAGCGACCCGGCTGCGGCGTCGTCTCGGCGATGTAGCGCTGCGTGCCCCAGACGAGCAACGCGCCGATGGGAACGTTGATGAAGAAGCCTGCCCGCCATGAGACCAGGTCGGCCACGACGCCACCGACCACCAGGCCGATGCTGGCGGTAATGCCGCCGACCGCGCCATACCAACCCAGCGCCCGGTTGCGCTCCGCGCCTTCAGCAAAGCTGGTGGACAGCAGGGCAAGCGTGGAGGGCGCGAGAATGGCCGCCCCGGCGCCTTGTACAGCCCGGGAGACGATCAGCCAGGTGGGCGTCATGGCGAGGCCAATCGCCAGCGAGGCCAGCGTGAAGATCCCGAGGCCGATGACGAAGATGCGCCTTCGCCCCAGCAGGTCACCCGCGCGGGCACCCAGCAGCATCAGGCCGCCAAAGGCCAGGGCATAGGCGTTCTGCACCCACGACAGCCCAACGGGCGAGAAGCCAAGTCCGGCGCGGATGGCAGGCAGGCCCGTGATGACGATGGAGTTGTCAATCACGATCATGGCGTAGCTGACCAGGACGATGGCCAGCAGGGCTCCGCGGTGGGACGGCCCGGTTCGGCGTTTCTCTGTATGCATGCTTGCTTGGTTCCTGATCAATACGGGGGACAGGCCGTTGCGGGTCTCAGCCCGGCGTCGGCAGCTTGCCCGCGCGCATGGCGGCGATGACGCCACCGTCAATCAGAAGATCGCTGCCGGTCACGAACCCAGCATCCGGGCCCAGGAGGAACGAGGCGGCCGTTGCGATTTCGTCGGGAGGGGCCATCCGCTGGATCGCCGAGGCTTCGACCATCGCGCGGTAGACAGGGCCAATCTCGGAGTCCAGCTCGTGTCGCGCCAGCGGCGTGACGATGATTCCCGGGCTCACGGAATTGACGCGTGCGCCACGAGCGCCCCAAGTCATCGCTGCCGCCTGCACCCGCAGAATGTTGGCGCGCTTGGACAGCATGTAGGCCACCAGCGTGTTTGGAATCTGGTCGGCTTGAAGCATGGGCAGGCTGAGCAGGTCCTCCGCTGGCGTGTAGGCGAGCGCCTTGTCCTGCTCAGGCGTCAGCGCCGGCATCATGTGCCCCGCCATGCTGGAGATGACAAGCCCAGCTCCGCCAGGAGCAATGACCCGCTCGAACTCCTCAAACACCACCGCGGAACCATACAGATCCACCGCAAGAATTCGTTCAACCGGTGCCATGTTGGGCGAGACGCCAGCGGTGTTCACCAACTGGACCACATCACCCAGGCTGGCAGCGCGATCGGCCAGTGCTTTCACCGATGCACGATCCGACACATCGACACGGCATGTTTCGACGGTGTAGCTCGCCTCGCGCAACTGCTGTGCCGCTGCCTGCAGCGTCGGCTCGCTGAAGTCCGCCAGCAGCAAGGTTTTGCCAACGCTCTGGCGGCGCGCAATGGCGATGCCAATGCCTCCTGCGCCAATGATGACAACGACGTCTTTCTTCATGGAAATGCTCCTCGTGGAGGTGATGGCCGAAGGGCCTGGGCGTGAGCGCACCCCTGGCCCCCTTGTGGCGGAGCCATGTCGATGCGTCGCTGGAACGGAGGGCGCCTCCCTCCGGTGGTGGGCTCGCGTGCGGCCTATCTCAGCTGCGCTTCGCGCAGCCGTTTGATGTCACGCGTCGGAGGTTCGCCGAAGAATCGGCTGTACTCCCGGCTGAAATGCGACTGGCTGTCATAGCCCACCCGGTGTCCGGCCGTCGCCGCATCAACGTTCTCGGCCAGCAGGATTCGCCGGGCTTCCTGGAGCCTGAGCTGCTTCTGGTACTGCAGCGGGCTCATGGCGGTGATCGACTTGAACTGATGATGCAGCGCGGAGGTGCTCATGTGCACCTCCCGGGCCAGGTCTTCCATACGAAGCGGCTGGTGATAGCGATGGCGCAAACTCTTGATGACCTGGGCGACGCGCTGGCTGTTGCTGTCGATCATCGCCAGTTGCACCAGGCGCCAGCCGTCTGGAGATTTGAGCAGTCGATAAAGAATCTCGCGCACGACCAGCGGTGCCAACGCCGGGATGTCCTCCGGGCGTTCCAGCAGCCGGGTCAGGCGAATCAGCGGGTCCAGCAGGTCCTCGGTCAGGTTCCCGGTGTAGATGCCGCGCTGCGGGCTGCCCCCTGGGGGCTTGCTGCCAAGCTGAAAGTCCATGGCCAGCTCGGCAATGTCCTTGATGTCGAAGTCAAGGCGCAGGGCCAGGTGGGGCGCGTCGGGTCTGGCGTCGATGACGTGCCCCGTGACCGGCAGGTTCTGTGCGAACACGAGGTACTGGCTGGGGTCGTAGACATAGACCTCCTCGCCCAGCAGCACCCGTTTGCTGCCTTGTGCAATCACGCAAAGGGCCGGCTCATACACGGTGTGAACAGGCTGCTGCGCAGTTGAAACTCTGCCAATCCGGAGCTTCGGGATCGCGGTGTCGAAGATGCCGTCGCCTCCGGCCACACGATCGATCTGCGCCGCCAGGCGTTCAAGCATCCGACTCACCTGCGACGGCGCGTCGGCATGTGCTCCGTTCGACGGCTGAGAGGAAGTTTTGACCATGCCGACAGCTTAGACAGCGTTTGCGCGAATGTCTTCCATTTGAGGCTGCGCGTGCAGGATCGTGCAAACATCCAGCAAAAGTCGGCAAGCGGCGGACTGCCGGATTCGCGGGGGCGCCGGCGTCGTGCGACGCATGTGGCGCCGTGGTCTCAATCCGCCTGCCGGCTCCGGCGACGCCCGGCCGCCGAGCCTGCGGTGATGAGCTCCTTGCGTGTCAGTACATACTGCGGCGGATTCAACAAGCGTTCCAGGGCCAGGTCGATGAAGGCCCGGACGCGTTTGGGCTGCGCCTCGCGGCTGCCGTAGTACAGATGCACGCCGATGTGGTCCGTCATGTGCTCCAGCAGCAGCGGCACGAGCCGCCCCTCCCGGATGTGCGTTGCCGCTGACAGGTTGGCGACCTGCCCGATGACCTGCCCCGCGAGTACGGCCTGCACCTCCAGTTCCGTGTCGTTCGTGGAGAGTGTGGGCGACACATGGCGGTGCACCAGTTGGCCGTCGATGGTCAGATACCAGGGCAGGACCTGTCCGGTGGAAGGATGCCGGAAGGCGCTGCAACGGTGAGACGGCAACTCGGCCAGGGTCTTGGGCGCGCCGTGGCGCTCAATGTAGGCTGGTGCCGCGCAGATGACGAGCTGCACCGGGAAGAGACGCCTTGCGATGACGCCTTCTTCCGTTGTCGCGCCGATGCGAAACCCCACATCGACCCGGTCCAGCACCCAGTTGCTCTTGCCGTCGTCCAGCTGAATCTCCGGCTGCACCGCCGGGTAACGCTGGCAGAACTCGTTCACGACCGGCATCAGGATGGGCGCGAATGAGGACTTGGGGCCGACGATGCGAAGCGCGCCACCGATCTCGTCCTTGGACTCCCTGGCATCGGCCAGCGCGCGATCCAGCGCAGCCAATGCCGGCTGCGCGGCTTCAAGGAAGCGTTGCCCCTCATCGGTCAGCGACAGGCTGCGGGTGGTGCGATTCAGAAGGCGCACGCCCAGATGCTCCTCCAGTTGCTGCAGCGACTGGCTGGCGGCCTGCGCCGTGACGCCCTGCGAGAGGGCCGCCTTTCGGATGCTGCCGAGCTCGACGGCTCTGGCCAGCGTCGCAATCGCTCTCAACTCATTGATGGCCATGTCGATTCCCCAGCATTCAGAGGCTTCAGTTTAAATTTCTTCTTGAAGATGGTTAAAGCGAATGTGATCTAGTTGATTGAAAGATGAAACCCTAAAGTTCCGTCACAACGCGAGTGCCGCGCTGCTGTCTCACTGACCGAAAGGAAATTGCCATGATCCAACGTCAACTTGGCCGCAGTGGCCTGAACGTGTCGGCCCTGGGCTTGGGCTGCATGGGCCTGAGCTTCGGCTACGGCCCTGGCGTGGATCGCTCGGCCGGCGTGCAACTGATTCGCCAGGCCTTTGAGCGTGGCGTCACCTTCTTCGACACGGCGGAGGCTTATGGCGCGCTGAACGAGCAGATGGTCGGCGAGGCGCTTGCGCCGGTGCGCCAGCAGGTCGTCATCGCCACCAAGTTCGGCTTCAAGGATGGGAATGCGCAGAGCGGCGTGGACAGCCGGCCGGCGCGTATCCGCGTCGTGGTCGAGAACTCGCTGCGGCACTTGCGCACGGACTACATCGACCTGCTGTATCAGCACCGTGTCGATCCGCAGGTGCCCATGGAGGACGTGGCCGGCACGGTCAAGGACCTGATCGCTGAGGGCAAGGTGCGCCACTTCGGCCTGTCCGAAGCTGGGGTCGAGTCCATCCGACGTGCCCATGCAGTCCAGCCGGTCGCGGCACTGCAAAGCGAGTATTCGCTGTGGTGGCGCGAGCCTGAACAGACCCTGCTGCCGGTGCTGGAGGAGCTGGGCATCGGCTTTGTGCCGTTCAGCCCGCTGGGCAAGGGATTTCTCACGGGCGCCATTACCGCCAGCACGGAGTTCAGCGCCGGTGACTTCCGCAACGTCGTACCGCGCTTCAGCGCCGAGGCTCGTGAGGCGAATCAGGCCTTGGTGGACGCGATCGGCGACATCGCCCGCGACCGGCAGGCCACGCCTGCCCAGGTCGCACTTGCCTGGTTGCTGGCGCAGCGCCCTTGGATCGTGCCCATCCCCGGGACGACCAAACTGCATCGCCTGGACGAAAACCTCGCGTCGACACAACTGAATCTCGCCCCGGCAGACCTGGACCGCATTGGCGAGGTGCTCGCCCGCATCCCGGTGCAGGGCGCCCGCTATCCCGCGCATCTGGCAGCACGGGTCGGGCGTTGAGCGCAGATTCCCTCGGAGACCCTCCATGACAACGAATGCTGCAACCAACCCGCTCAAGGTCCTGGTCGTCGGCGCGACGGGCAGCATTGGCCGCCTGGTGGTTGCCGAGGCGCTGAGCCGCGGCCATTCCGTCCAGGCGCTGGTGCGCGATCCCGCGCGTGCGAACGTCCTGCCTGCGGCCGCCCGGCGGATCACCGGAGACCTGACGCGGGCGGACACGCTGATGTCTGCCGTCAAGGACGTGGACGCCATCGTCTTCACCCACGGTGCCGATGGCGGCGGCAAGGTGGCCGCCGAGCAGGTGGATTACGGCGCGGTGCGCAATGTCCTGCAGGCGCTGGGGGGGCGTGAAAGTCGTATCGCGCTGATGACTTCCATCGGCACGACGAACCGGAACGGCGCCTACAACCGTGCCACCGAAGCGCACGACTGGAAGCGGCGCGGCGAACGGCTGGTGCGTGCCAGCGGCCTGCCCTACACCATCGTTCGCCCGGGCTGGTTTGACTACAACGCCGCAGACCAGCATCGCCTCGTGTTCCTGCAGGGCGACAAACGCCGTGCAGGCGACCCGAGTGACGGCGTGGTGTCACGCCGGCAGATCGCGCAGGTGCTGGTGCACAGCCTCACCTCCGACGCCGCTCGCGACAAGACCCTGGAGCTGGTGGCGGAGCGCGGCACGGCGCAGGACGACCTCGACAGCCTCTTCGCAGCCTTGCTGCCGGACCGGCCCCGGTCGCTCGACGCCGTCCTCGATGAGCCCAACATGCCGCTGGCCTCGGAGCCCGCGCGTGTCGTGGCCGACTACCGGCAATGGGCCGGCGTCTGACGCCGCAACGATTGTGATTGCAAACTGCCCGCATCGGGCTTCACCCAAGGAGCGTCTCATGAAGGAAGTTGTTGTTGTCGTTGGCGCGGGCTTTATCGGTCAGGCCATCGCCCGGCGTGTCGGCGCTGGCAAGCACCTGGTGGTCGCCAATGTCAGCCCGGAGAGCTCCCAGCAGGCGGCGGACGCCCTGGCCAATGCGGGCTTCGATGTCACGCCTTGCGCGGTGGATATTTCCTCGCGGGCCTCGGTGCAGGCGCTGGTCGACCATGCATCAACCTTGGGGACCATCACCGGCCTGGTGCATGCCGCGGGTGTGTCACCGTCGCAGGCGCCCATCGACACCATCCTCAAGGTCGATCTTTACGGCACGGCGTTGCTGCTCGAACTCTTTGGGAATGTCATCGGGGCGGGCGGGTCTGGCGTGGTCATCTCGTCGCAATCGGGCCATCGGCTGCCGGCGCTGACGCCGGAGCAGGACAAAGCCTTGGCGCTGACACCCACCGAGGCGCTCCTGGCCCTCGACATGCTTCAGCCCGGCCAGGTCCACGACACCTTGCATGCCTACCAGCTGTCCAAGCGCGGAAACTCACTGCGTGTGATGGCCGAGGCCGTGCGTTGGGGCGCGCGTGGGGCACGCATCAACACCATCAGCCCCGGCATCATCATCACGCCGCTGGCGCGCGATGAGCTGACCGGGCCTCGCGGCGCTGGCTACCGCCGCATGATCGAGGACTGCGCTGTTGGCCGTGCGGGGACCCCGGACGAGGTTGCCAACGTGGCCGCGCTGCTGATGGGGCCCGACGGCAGTTTCATCACGGGCAGTGATGTCCTGATGGATGGCGGCGTGACAGCTGCTTATCGGTTTGGAAGCCTGGCGCCCTGACTTCAGTCCAGCTTCTCCTCCCCAAGAAACTTCGACACCAGGTCCGCGATCTGGACGTTGTTCAGGTCTGACATCAGGAAGTGCGTATTGCCTCGAATGCCGATGTCAGGCAGATGCACCAGACGGGCCGCGCCCCCATGTCGATTGATGGCCTCCACCCAGAGCCGCGCCATGGCCAGCCGCACGCGCCAGTTGTCCTGGCCGCGTTCGGCCGTCGGCTCGGTTGGGAAGTTGTCGCCGTAGTAGATGACGATGGGCAGACGGGTCAGCTTCTGGAAGTCGTCCTGTGAGACCACTTCGGGCACCAGCGTGCCCGCTGCGCTCGGCATGGCGGCGGGCACTTCTCCTTGCGGGAAGAGAAATCCACTCCCCGGCTCGAAAGCGACGATGGCCTTGACCTTGGGGTTCTTGATCGCCGTCAGCCACCCCGGACCACCCGCTTGGGAATGGGTGAAGAGAATCGCCGGTCCGATCCTGTCGAACAGGGCCGACATCGCGTCTGAAATCACGCCGGCATCGTAAGGTCCGGTGTTGGGCGTGATGGATCGGAGGAACTGATTCAGCGTTTCCGGCTTGCGGTCAAACTGCACAGGGTCGAAGTAGTGGGGCCATCGGCCCAAGCGGAACTGGTCAAAGAACAGTGCGTCGTTGGGCGTCGGCTCCACCGACGTCGCAACCGTGCTGTTGCCCGCTCGCCCGCGGCGGGGTTGGTCCACCAGATAGACCGGAAAGCCGCGACGCAGGAACAGCGTCTGGAAGCCCTCGCGTCCGTCGGCGGTGGTCTCCCAGCTCCGCGCCGACTGGAACGCGCCGTGCAGCATGACGATCGGCAACGGTCTGGGGTGCACCGGCACCTGGTAGAACGCATACAGGTGGTCGCCGTGAAAGCTCTGGCCCGCGGCGGTCGGCCGGTTGTTGTCGTAGGGGCCGGGGGTGGTCAGCACGGTGCCGCCCGCGGCGAAGCTGCCCTGCTGCTGGATCACCAAAGGGCCGCTTGCCGGGGCGGCGGCGTCGGGCGTGAGGGCGCAACCCGTCAGGAGACCGGTCACGGCCAGCGTCGCCATCCACAGAGTCCGGGTGATGAGCATGCTCAACCTTTCGACGCCGCAGCGAGAGCTTGCGCGAGCGCTTCGTTCGCGCGGGCGGCCACTTGCGGACCGACCTCATCAGCCAGGGCCTGCGTGAGCTGGTGCAACTGCGCCGCCGTCAGTCCCACGCGAAGGCTGGCGCGCATGTGGGACTGCAGTTGTGCCTGCGCACCTGGCGTGGCGGCCAGCGCGCCGACTGTCGCCAATTCGCGGCTCTGCCAGTCCAGGGTGTCGCGCTCGAAGATGTCGCCAAACAGATGCGCCTGGAGGAACTGGTTGATGGTGGGCGCAAAATCGAACACGGCCCCTTGCACGGGCCCGCCGGAGATCTCCGTCTGGTTCGCCTGGCCTGCGAGCCTCAACGCAGGGCCGGTCGCCACTGCGCGGCTGGGCTCACGGCCCGGCTCGTCCTGGATGCCGCGCTCCCGGCGGCTCTGCAGGACCTTCATCAACTCCCCCAGCGCATTGAGACTTCTCGGAAAACCGGTGTAGGCGTAGAGCTGCACCAGGACCTCCTTGGCCTCGCTCACCGTCAGTCCCGCGTCCAGCCCCTGGTTCAATGCGGATTGCAGCCTGGGCATGTCGCTGCTCGCGGTAAAGGCCGCGATGAGTGGCAGCGCCCGCTGTTTGGGCGACAGGCTGAGGGACTTCGGCCATGCGCGAGCGGTCGGTGCGGTCGGGGTGTCGAGACCGGCGTGGGTCACCGCGGCCTGGTAGTCCCGGTCGCTGACCTTCTCCTGCCAGGTCACGGAGACGCCGTGCGCTTTCTCTGCAATGGCGACGTGGGTCATCGGTTCATGGGGGCCAGCCCCATGCCAATGCCGCACATTCGCCGGAATGGTGACGACGTCACCGGGCCGAATGACCTGGGGAGGCTGCCCCAACTGCTGAACCAGACCCGTTCCCGCCGTCACGATCAGCGTCTGTCCCAGCGGATGGCTGTGCCACGCGGTTCGGGCCGCTGCCTCGAACGTCACTGTGGCGCCGCCCGCCTGGCCCGGTGCAAGGGCCTGAAAGGGCGATCGGATGACGACACTTCCGGTGAAGGTCTCGGGCGATCCGGTGGCAACAGGCTGCGTCGTCGCCGCGCGAACCTCGACGACCGGAGCCGCCGCCACGGGGAGGGGCGACTGCGCTCCCGCGGTCGCCGCCGCGCCGCTCAGCGCCATGCAAAGCAGTGGTTTCACGATTGAGCCTCCGTGGGTGAAGATGCAATGACAGGCCGCGGCAGGACGATGAGCCGCCAGGCCACCAGCAGGGCAACACTCATCAGCAAGGCCGCCACGTCCATGACGCTGGCAATTCGATGGGCCAGCACGCTGCTGCCCAGCGCATCCGTCGGCGCGGCGCTGGCGAAGACCAGCACGAGCACGCCGAGGCCGAGTGCGCCGCCCAGCTGGTGCGCCACATTGACCAGGCCCGAAGCGGCGCCCGCGTCGTCACCGGCCACGCCCGCCACACCTGCCGCTGTCAGCGGGCCGAGCAGCAGGCCCTGGCCCAGTCCGATCAGGATCATCGGCGGCGCAATGCTGAGCCAATAGCTCGACTGGGCATCGGCCTGGCCCAGCCACAGCAGACCGATGACGCCCAGCAGCAGCCCGCTGATCAGCAGTCTCCCGTTGCCGAAGCTGCGCGCCAGTCGGGGCACCGCCATGGCGGAGGCAAAGTTGGGAATCGTGACCGGCAAGAAGGCGATGCCCGCCGCCAGTGGCCGGAAATGGAGCACGCCTTGCAGAAACTGGGTGGAGAAGAACCAGAACCCCACCGCGCCGCCGAGGAACAGCATCCGCGCCAGATACGCTCCCACCCGTTGCCGATTGGCCAGCAGACGCAGCGGCAGGATCGGTTGGCGGACCTGACGCTCGATGGCCACAAAGGCGCCCATCATCAGTCCCCCCACCACCAGCGCAGCGAGCGCGAGCGGGTCCTTCCAGCCTGCTTCGGCGGCACGCACCAGACCGTAGACCAGCGCCGTCATGCCGAGCGTGGAGCTGAATGCTCCGCCGACGTCGAAGTGGCCGGGCCGCTTCGGCGTTTCAGCGATGTAGCGCCGGGCGGCGGCCATCAGCACCAGGCCGATGGGAAGATTGATGAAGAAGCCGGCGCGCCAGGACACCAGGTCCGCGAACAGGCCGCCCAGGACCAATCCCAGCGTCGCTCCAACGCCTGCAGCGGCCGCATACAAGGACAGGGCCCGCGTGCGCGCTGGACCTTCAGCGAAGTGGGTGGACAGCAAGGCGAGTGTGGACGGTGCCAGCACGGCGGCGCCAACGCCCTGGATGGCTCTGGCGATGAGCAGCCCGCTCACGGACTGCGCCATGCCGATGGCCATCGAAGCCAGGGTGAACAGCGCCAGGCCGGTAATGAACATGCGCCGCCGTCCCAGGATGTCGCCGGCGCGGGCGCCGAGCAGCAGCAACCCACCGAAGGCCAGCGTGTAGGCATTGGTCACCCAGGAGAGCTGCGCGGCACTGAAACCGAGGCTCGCCTGGATGCGGGGCAGACCGGTGATGACAATGGAAATGTCCACCACGATCATCAGGTAGCTGGTCACGATGATGGCCAGCACGGTGTTGGCGCTGCGTTGGGTCATGATGCGTGCTCAGAGGTCCAGCTTGCGTTCGGACATCCACTGGACGATGGCCGGGTCGCGGTGGGAGAAGAAGCTGCTGGTGTTGGTGTCGAGCGTGGTGATGCGGGCCATGTCCGCGTCCTCCAGTTCAAAGTCGAAGACCGCCAGGTTTTCCGCCATGCGCTCCTTGCGCACCGACTTCGCGAGCGCCGCGATGCCCCGCTGAATCAACCACCGCAGCACCACCTGCCCCACGGACTTGCCGTAGCGCTGGCCGATGTCCGTCAGAACCTCGTTCTGGAAGAGATGGTTGCGACCCTCTGCGAATGGCGCCCAGGCCTGAGCCTGCACGCCGAGGTCCTTCATGAAGGGTGCGCTCTCCAGCTGTTGCTGGAAGGGGTTCACTTCCACCTGATTCACGGCCGGGGTGATCTCGTTGAAGACCTTGATGTCCATGAGCCGGTCGGGTTGGAAGTTGCTGACGCCGATGGCGCGCAGCTTGCCCGCCTTGTAGGCGTCTTCCATGGCCCGCCATGAGCCATGCACGTCGCCGAACGGCTGGTGAATGAGATAGAGGTCCAGGTAGTCCAGCTGCAAGCGGCGAAGCGACTTCTCGATCGCCTGCTGGGTGCGCTCGTAACCCGTTTCCTGCACCCACAGCTTGCTGGTCACGAACAGTTGGTCGCGGGCGATGCCGCTGTCCCTGAGGCCCTGGCCAACGGCCGCTTCGTTCATGTAGGAGGCGGCGGTATCGATCAGGCGGTAGCCCACCTCAATGGCGTCGGCCACGCTGCGGGCACATTCCTTCGGGTCGGGGATCTGGAACACGCCGAAGCCCAGCATGGGCATCTCGACGCTGTTGTTCAACTTGACGTGTTGCATGGCGAAGTCCTGTCCGTTGTATTGAGATGAACTCTAGGCATCGGACTCGCATCCGAATAGTGATGAAAAGGTTGTTGGATTGGCATTCAATTGGAGACAATCGGCAGCAGCGGGAGGAAGGTGCACATGGCCCTCAACGAGCTTCGTTCCATCACGACCTTCATCAAGGCCGCCGAACTGGGGAGCCTGCGCAAGGCTGCGCAGGCGCTGGACATCAGTCCCCAGGCGGCGAGCAAGGCACTCGCGCAGCTGGAATCCCACCTGAACGCCCGCTTGTTTCATCGCACGACACGGGTGATGTCCTTGACCGACGCAGGACAGCGCTTGCTTGAGGACGTCCAGCCGGCCCTGCTGGGCATGCAGCGCGCATTGAAGAATGCTCAGACGGCGAGGGACGAGTTCGCCGGGCCGCTGCGCATCACCGGACCACGCACGACCTTCCAGCCCATCCTCTGGCGTCTGGTCGAGGAGTTCTGCGAGCGCTATCCGGACATCCAGCCTGATGTGCTGCTCGATGACCGGGTGGGCAACTGGGTGGAGGACCGGGTCGATGTGGGCTTCCGGCTGGGGCCATCGCCGCATGAGGGCGTCATCGCAAGACGGCTGTTTCCGCTGCAACTGGTCATTTGCGGAGCGCCAGCCTACTTTGAGCGGTATGGCGTGCCGGATTCGCTGGCCGCGCTCGCGTCACACCGATGCAGCGCCTTCCGTCATCCAGGGACCGGCAAAGTGGCGCCGTGGCATGTGCGGATAGGCGACCAGGCCATTGAGCAGCCCGTGGTGCCCGCCCTGTGCAGCAATGATGAAGTCTTTGAGCTGCAGGCGGTGCTGGCGGGCAAGGTGCTCGGGCAGTTGGCCGGCGTGACGGCGGCGCCCTACATCCGGTCGGGGCAGCTCATCCCGATCCTTCACGATCACATGCAGGACTTCGCCAGCTACTTTGTCTACTTCGGCAGCAGGACCTCGCAACCCGCGCGGGCGAGGGCCTTCATCGATCTCGCCGTCCAGCGGCTGACGGACAGCGAGGACTATGTGCTGAGCGACAAGGACTTGCGAGGCGTGAGTCGTGGACGGCTGCGACGACAAGGGATGAATGGGCCCAAGGCCTGAGTTCTGGAGTCCGTGCCGACGGTGGCGCCCGCCACTGTGAGCACGAGAGGATTCCAGGACGAAAAAAATGGCGCCTCCCGCAAAGGAGGCGCCATTTCCATGGCCGCCGCGTTGCCCCATATCATCTATGTGCGTCGGCCATGAAACTGTCGCCGCAGCCGTCTGGGGCTGCGTTCGCTGCGTTCAAGCACCGCTCTTGGCGAGCGGCACCACGGGGCCGGAGCCCCTCGGCATCAGAACCGGTAGCCGACACCCACGCCGATCAGCAGCGGGTCCACCTTGAACTTGCCGACTTCCGTGCCCGCCGACGACACCTTGGTGCGGATCTGCACCTTCTTGATGTCGAAGTTGACGGACCACTGCTTGTTCACCATCACGTCCATGCCGACCTGAGCGGCCAGACCAAAGCTGTTTTGCTTGATGCTGGGCTCCAGGGCGGCTTGCACGTCGCTGTTGAAGTGCACGCTCGAGAAGCGCGTGTAGTTCACACCGGCGCCGACGTACGGACGGAACTGGCCGTTCGGGATGAAGTGGTATTGCACCGTCAGCGTGGGCGGCAGATGCTTGAGCGTGCCGATCTGCGTGTCACCCGAATAGATGCGCTGCTTCTGCGGATAGGTCAGTACCAGTTCCGCTGCAATGTTGGGCGTGAAGAAGTAGGAGACATCAACGTCCGGGAAGGTCTTGTCGTTGATGTTCAGGTTCAGCCCGGTCGAGTCCTTGTTGGCCGAATCCAGGTGCAGGGCGCGCACGCGCACCAGCCAGGGATTTTCCACCGACTGGGCCTGGGCCATCACCGGGGCGCACAGGCCCGCCACCGCAGCAGCGGCGGCCACCAGGCCAGAGGACACACGGGCGGCACGAGAGCGAAGGACGTTCATGTCAGGTTTCTCCTTGTTAGCGAACAGGACGAATTGAACGCCTGCCGATCAGTAGAAACCTTGATGCCGCACAAGGTTTGGCCGGGAAGACCCTCACGGGTCTGCGGCCTTGTCAGATATCAAAGCTCACGCGACAACTTGAGGCGAGAACACAACTCCAGGGTCAGCGCCGACTGGTTGAGCGTGTAGAAGTGCAGCCCTGGCACGCCGCCCGCGATCAGCCGCTCGCACAACCGGGTCACCACGTCCAGGCCGAATGCGCGCACCGAGGCGGCATCGTCCATGTAGCCTTCCATCTTCAGGGCCACCCAGCGCGGAATCTCAATGCCGTCGCGCTGCGCGAACTGGGCAATGCGGGCGTAGTTGTTGATCGGCATGATGCCGGGCACGATCGGCGCGTCCACTCCCAGCGCCCGGGCGGCCTCCACAAAATGGAAGTAGGCATCGGGGTTGTAGAAAAACTGCGTGATGGCGCCGCTGGCACCGGCCTTCATCTTGTCGGCGAAGAACTGCAGGTCGCGGGCCGCGTAGCGCTGCTGCGGGTGATATTCAGGATAGGCCGCGACTTCAATGTCCCAATCGGCGCCCTGCGTTTCGCGGATGAAGCGCACCAGCTCGGCGGCATAACGGAATTCACCCGCGGTGGCGGTGCCGCTGGGCAAGTCGCCGCGCAGGGCCACCACGCGGCGGATGTTCTGGGCGCGGTAGGTGGCCAGGATCTCGGCGATGTTCTCGCGGGTGGAGCCCACACAGGACAGATGCGGCGCCGCATCAAAGCCTTGCCGCGCGATCTCGGCCACGGTGGCCAGGGTCTTCTCGCGCGTCGATCCGCCGGCGCCGTAGGTGACGCTGAAATACTGCGGATTGACCGCGCGCAGTTCGTGCACCACGGTCTTGAGCTTCTCGCTGCCCACCGGCGTGTTGGGCGGGAAGAATTCGATGCTGACGGGTGTGCTCATGGGGTGATTCCCTCCCTGTGCTGCGGGCCGGTCTTGCGGGCCCACAGGAAAAATTCTCGATTGCCGTCGCCGCCGGTGATGGGGCTGTCCATCCAGCCCTGCACCGACCAGCCCAGGGCCAGCGCGGCGTCCCGCGCCTGCTGTTCCAGCTGCGGATACAGCGACACGTCCTTGACCAGCCCGCCCTTGCCGATGGCCTGCGGCCCCAGCTCGAACTGCGGCTTGACCAGCAGCAGCGCCTGGCCGCCCACAGCCAGCCAGGGGTCCAGATGGGGCAGGGCACCGACCATGGAGATGAAGCTCAAGTCGCCCACCACCAGATCGAAGCCGCCCTTGGGGGCCAGAGTGCTCAGGGGGCTCTGCGCCAGCTCGCGCACATGCGTGCCTTCCAGCGCCGCCACACGCGGGTCGCTGCGCAGCGAGGCATGCAACTGGTCATGACCGACATCCAGACCCACCACCCGCACAGCGCCGGCCTTGAGCAGACAGTCGGTGAAACCGCCGGTGCTCTGACCCACGTCGAGCGCGGTCAGGCCGGTGACCTCCACGCCGATGGCGCGCAACGCGCCTTCCAGCTTGAGACCGCCGCGCGAGACATACCGCAGCTCCGCGTCATCGGTGATGCGCAGCTCGGCATGGTCGGACAGGGCCTCACCGGCCTTCTTCAGCGGCACCCAGCCCTTGGGTGAATGCCAGGAAACAGCCCCCTGCTCGATCAGCCGCTGGGCGGCGGAGCGGGTGGGGGCAAGGCCGGTGGACACCAGCAACTGGTCAGCTCTCATCGACGTGAGGAGTGCGGTGGATCGGATCGGCCTTGCCTGCGAAGCAGGGCCGAGGCGGCCCCCCGGGGTCGGGAGGCCGCCAAGGACATCAGTAGCGGTAGGTGTCCGGCTTGAACGGGCCTTGCTTGGGCACGCCGATGTAGGCGGCCTGCTCGTCCGTCAGCTCGGTCAGCTGCGCATTCAGCGTCTTGAGCTGCAGGCGCGCCACCTTCTCGTCCAGATGCTTGGGCAGCACGTAGACCTTGCCGATGTCGTAGGCCTCCTTGTGGGCGAACAGCTCGATCTGCGCAATGGTCTGGTTGGCGAAGCTGGACGACATCACATAGCTGGGGTGGCCGGTGCCGCAGCCCAGGTTGACCAGGCGACCCTTGGCCAGCAGGATGATGCGCTTGCCGTCCGGGAAGATCACATGGTCCACCTGCGGCTTGATCTCGTCCCACTCGTACTGCTCCAGCGACGACACATCGATTTCATTGTCGAAGTGGCCGATGTTGCAGACGATGGCGTTGTGCTTCATGGCGGCCATGTGCTCATGGCGGATGACGCTCTTGTTGCCGGTGGTGGTGACGAAGATGTCGGCCTTGTCGGCGGCCCACTCCATCGTGACCACGCGGTAGCCTTCCATGGCGGCCTGCAGCGCGCAGATCGGGTCGATCTCGGTGACCCAGACCTGGGCGGACAGGGCGCGCAGCGCCTGGGCCGAGCCCTTGCCCACGTCGCCATAACCGGCCACCACGGCGATCTTGCCGGCCACCATCACGTCGGTGGCGCGCTTGATGCCGTCCACCAGCGATTCACGGCAACCGTAGAGGTTGTCGAACTTGCTCTTGGTGACCGAGTCGTTGACGTTGATGGCGCGGAACAGCATCGAGCCCTTGGCGGCCATTTCCTTCAGGCGGTGCACGCCGGTGGTGGTCTCCTCGGTCACGCCGATGATCTCGGCGCTC
>JAIXSE010000024.1 GCA_027484825.1 Rubrivivax sp.
CCGTCGTGGAAGCAACGTCTGCTGTTTTTCTGGTGCGGCTGGCAGGATTCGAACCCACGACCCCTTGGTTCGTAGCCAAGTACTCTATCCAACTGAGCTACAGCCGCTGAAAGACTGCGACTATAGCATGCAATTTTTAGCTCCAGCAAGAACTCACCGTGGATTTGTGAGGACTGCTCGGCAATCGCACGCATGCGCCGTCGTCAGACACTCGCCGCGCTCAATCTCCGAGACGCGCTGCTGCCTCGAAGCACCGAGCGCGTCGCTCCGCATCACCGTCGTTATCGGCCATCTCGGCCAGACGCAGCCAACTGCGGCGACGCGCCGCCACGGTCAGCTCACGGTCCTCCCCGGCCTGCTCCAGCATCAACCGGGCCTTGCCCCACAACTGGCGCTCGGCCAGCGCATGCCCCAATGCATAGGCCATGGTCATGTCCCGCGGGAAGCGTTGCACCGCAAACTCCAGCCGCTGCAGCCACTCCGGCCCCAGCCCCGGCATGCAGGGCACCAGTGCCTCGGCCAGCGCTCGGCGCTCATCATCGCCCTGGTCACCGATGGCGTCCCAGAACGGACGCAACCAGCCGCGACCGTCTTCCGGCGCCCCCAGCGCTGCTGCCTTCTGGGCCGCCCGGGCCGCGACAAACACATCCCGTCGGTCGGCCGCATCCAGCTGCTGCCAGCTGGCGCGCAGTTGATCCACATCGCGCGCTTCTTCCAGCGCCTCACACGCCAGTGACCGCAGCAGCCCCTGCGCCGCGGATTTCGAGAAGCCCTGATGCTTGGCCAGCAGCCGCGCCGTGCGCAGCGCTTCCACCGGTTCATGGGCCAGCCGACTGCCTTGCAGCTTCAGGCGCAATGCCTGGGTGCGGCGGGCCACGCCCGGCCCCAGTTCAGCCAGAAGGGCCAGCGCACGCTGGGCATCCCGGTCGTCCAGGGCCCATTCGGCGGCCAGCAGCCGTGCGCCCTCTTCCTGGGGACGCGCCCCGGCACTTCCTTGCGCCGTCTGCAGCGCCAGTCGCAGATGCTCTTCCCGCCCGCGCCGGTCCTGGAGGCGATGCGCGCATTGCGCCGCCACCAGATGGGCCAGCGCCATGAAGGCGCCGTCCTGCGCCAGGTCGGGGGTCATGGCCTGGATGTTCAAGGCCCGCTCAGCGGCCTTCTGGGCGCGGCTGTAGCGGGCCCCGAAGAATTCCGCCAGGGCCTCGCGCAGGGCGATCTGGGCACTGCGCTCGCGCTGCGCCATGCGCCACAGCCGCGCCCGTTTGGGCAAGGTCAGCAGCGCATCGAGCGACTGCATCAGCGTCATCAGCGCAATGCAGCCGCCGATCAGCAGCAGCAGGAACAGATTGAGCGACAGGTCCATCCGCCAGCCGTTCAAATAGAAGCTGGCAAGACCGTCGTTACTCCCCAGCGTCAGCGCTGCCACGACGGCAGCAACGAACAGCAGCACCAGCCAGATCACCATCCGCATGGCACTGTCCTCAGCGGGCGACCGCGCTCAGCGCGGCCAAGGTGTCGTCGGGACGCGGCACCTGCACCTGGCGGGCCTGGCCTTGGACCTGGCGCAGCAGCTCGGTGGTGATGGCCAGCTTGCGCGAGCGATCGTCAAAGTAGCGCTCCAGCATGCCCTGCGCCTCGCGCAGATCGTTCTGGGCGGTGTCGAACTGGCGGCTCAGCAGCGCCAGCCGGGCATTGAGCAGACGCAGCTTCAGGTTCTCGCGCAGGAAAAACATCTGCTCGGGCGCCATCAACGCAGCCTCGGGATGGTCGACGCGGGTCACGCGCAGCAGGCCTCGGGCCTCACGCCAGACGTCGCTGGAGAGTTGGTCCCACTTGGTGCCGGCACCGTGCCAGACACGCTCCCACCACCCCGCATTCGGGTCCAGCGGGGCACTGGGCGCAGTGTCCGCGGCCGCGGCAGGACGCCCCGCGCGACCTGGGGCCTGCGCACGCGCGGCCTCTTGAATCGGCTGAGCAACGGCCAGCAGCGGCAGCTCATCCACCTGCCGGGCCACTTCATCGAGCTTGATGGTGAGGGTGGACACATCCACCACGCTGACCGCCTTGATGCGGTCCAGGTCCCGCACCACCGCGCGGCGCACCCCTTCCAGACGTGGCTGGTGATAGCGGGCCAGCCGGTCGTCAGCCTGCCGCAGCGCCGACACCAGCGGCTCCGCGCTGCCAGTGATGGCCGCCTGCTGCATGGCCACGCGCAGCGAGGCTTCGATGTCGCCCACCACGTTCTCGTCCCGCGAGCGGGTCATGGACTGGATCAGCGTTTCCAGTTGCTCCCGCTGCAGGGCGACTTCCGCCAGCTTGGCATCGAGCAGGGCCACCTTGGCCGCGGTGTCGCGCGCCAGTTCCTGCGCCTGACGGGACTGGTCCCGGGCGATGTTGGCGTCGCTCTGGCTGCTGTCCTGGCGCCGCACCAGTTCCTGCTCGGCCTGCTTCAGGCGTTGCTGGCTCTGCCAAGCCAGACCCAGCGCCAGCAGGGCGATCAGGCCGACAACGGCGACCACGGCTTGCGACAGCGTGGCGCCGCCGGTCCGCGGCGGCGGGGTGGGGGTGGAAGGCGCCGAAACGTCGGCCGCTGGGGTGTTGGTCTCGCTCACGTCGGGGATTCTAGGGGGGACCCTGCCAACCGTCGGAAAGCCTCGGCGACTGCGGCGGCGTCAGGTCGCACCAAAACCACATGTACGAGGCCCAGCGAACGTGCGCGGGCGGCGATGCGCTCGTGGGTGGCGACGGCGCGCACGCGTCGCCAGTCCACCGGCTTTGCGTCGTCCGTCCCGCACTCCGGTGACGCCGGCTCCCCCACCATGTCCGCCAGATAACCCACCGCTTCGGAGCTGCTGAAGAGCCACACATGGTCTTGCGGCTGGTCCAGGGCCGAGGCCAGCCGGGCACGCCCCGCCGTATCCAGCACCGGGCACTGCCGGCGGTAGACGCTCACGGCCTCCACCTGCGCCCCGGCTTCGCGAAGACGATCTCCCAGCCATTCCCGGCCACCGTCGCCGCGCACCATCAGGGCGGCTCGACCGGTCCAATCGGGCCCGGCCACGCGCTGGATTTCCGGCCACAGATGCTCGGAATCCAGACTGTCCGCCTCCGGCGGCGGCTGCACGATCAGCCCGGTCGGCACACCGGCCGCCTCCAGCGCATGGGCGCTGCCCGGCCCCACCGTGGCGGCCAGCACACCGGCCGGCCAGGCCATGGCGGCCGGCCGCTGGTCAAAGAAGTGGCGCACCGCATTCGGGCTGACAAACATCACCAGCGACTGCCGGTGCAGATCCGCCCACGCCCGTCGCGCCGGGGCTGCGTCCTCGGTCGGCACGATGTCGATGAGCGGAAACGCCAGCGTCGGCACGCCCAGCGCCGCCAGTCGTTCCGACCAGTCCTGAGCCTGCGCCAGCGGACGGGTCAGCAGCAGCCGCGGTCCGTCCGCCATGGGGTCAGACGTCCCCGAGGTAACCGGCGGCGCCACGGTCGCGCAGGGCCTGGGCGGCCTGCTGGCCGAGGGCTTCCGCGCTGGCCAGGTCGGTCACCGTGGCGGCAGCGGCGGCACGCAGCAAGGGGCGATCCGTCTCGACGGGGTGGCCCAAGGCCGCCGTCAGCTTCAGCACGCCCTCCCCGTCCCACACCGCGTGCGCGGCCAAGGGCATGGAACAACTGCCGCCAAGCGCGCGAGACACCGCCCGCTCCGCCACCACCGCCAGATGCGTCGGCGCATCGGTCATGGCCTGCAGATGCGGACGCAGCGCCTGGTGCGCCGCGCGGATCTCGATGCCCAGCGCGCCCTGCCCGGCGCAAGGAATCATTTCATCGACGCTGAACCATTGGCGGATGCGGTGCTCCAGCCCTAGCCGCTTCAGGCCCGCAGCGGCCAGCAAGATGGCGTCGTATTGGCCCTCGTCCAGCTTGCGCAGCCGCGTGTCCAGGTTGCCGCGCACCGGCTCCACCCGCAGGTCCGGGCGCAGGTTGCGGAGCTGGGTGACCCGGCGCAGGCTGGACGTGCCCACACAGGCGCCCTGCGGCAGCTCGTCCAGCGAGGCATAACGCGGCGACACCAGCGCGTCGCGCGGATCTTCCCGCTCCAGCACGGCCGCCAGCACAAACCCGTCGGGCAGCTCCATCGGCACATCCTTGAGCGAATGCACCGCCAGCTGCGCCCGGCCGTCCTCCAGCGCGTTCTCAAGTTCCTTGACAAACAGGCCCTTGCCGCCCACTTTGGACAAGGTGCGGTCCAGGATCTGATCCCCTCGCGTAGTCATGCCCAGCAGGGACACCTGCAGGCCGCGCGCCTGCAGCAGCGCCTGCACATGCTCCGCCTGCCACAGCGCCAGGCGGCTTTCGCGCGTGGCGATCACGAATGCTTCTGTTTGCGTCATGGGGCCGCATCGTAGCGGAGCACGGACGTTCAGCCATCAGGCCTCCCACCCAGACGAAGTGTTGGTTGAGCGATATCGAGGTTTGGGGGGTGGCTGCGCGTCAGTCGCCCGGGCGGAAACTGATACAGTCAAAAGCAGGTAACTCGGTTACATCGCCCCGCCCTGCCACCCTCCTTCAGCCGCAAGACGACGCCATGCCTGCCAGCTCCGCCTCCCGCTCCCGTTCCGCCAAGGCCGCCGCCCCCAAGCGTCCTGCCAAGGTCAGCCCGCCCCCGGCCGCCAGCCGGGCGGCCAAGGACAAGAACCAGCCCTTGATGGAGGACATCCGTCTGCTGGGCCGCATCCTGGGCGAGGTGATCCGCGAGCAGGAGGGCCGCGAGGCCTACGAGCTGGTGGAGAAGGTGCGCCAGCTGTCGGTCGCCTTCCGTCTCAAGCGGGATGCGCAGGCCGGCAAGCAGATGGACAAGCTGCTCAAGAGCCTCTCCGGTGAGCAGACTGTGAGCGTGATCCGCGCCTTCAGCTATTTCTCTCACCTGGCCAACATCGCCGAAGACCGCCACCATGTGCGCCGCCGCGAGTTCCATGACCGGGAGGGCAGCGTGCAGCCCGGCTCACTGGCCTATGCGCTGGAGCGGCTGTTCGAAGCCGGCGTGCGTCCCGGCGAGGTGGCGCGCACGCTGCAAAGCGGCTTCGTCTCGCCGGTGCTGACTGCTCACCCCACGGAAGTCCAGCGCAAGAGCATTCTGGACGCCGAGCGGTCCCTGGCCGAGCTGGTCACCCAGCGCGACCATCTGCACACCGACCGCGAACGGGCCGCCAATGAAAGCCTGATCCGCGCCCGGGTGACCCAGCTGTGGCAGACCCGCATGCTGCGTTACTCCAAGCTCACCGTGGCCGATGAAATCGAAAACGCGCTGAGCTACTACCACGCCACTTTCCTGCATCAAATTCCCAAGCTGTATGCGGAACTGGAAGAGGCGCTGCCTGGTGAATCGGTGTCGTCCTTCCTGCGCATGGGGCAGTGGATCGGCGGCGACCGGGATGGGAATCCCAACGTCACGGCGGACACGCTGCAACTGGCCCTGCGCCGCCAGTCCGAAGTGGCGCTGCGCCATTACCTCACCGAGCTGCATGCGCTGGGGGCGGAGCTGTCGATCTCGCTGCGGCTGACCGGCGTCACCCCGGCGATGCAGGCGCTGGCCGAGCGCAGCCCGGATCGCAACGAACACCGCATGGACGAGCCCTACCGGCGCGCCCTGACCGGCATGTATGCGCGCCTGGCCGCCACGCTGCAGGCACTCACTGGCACCGAGGCACTGCGCCACGCCGTGGCTCCGCAATCGCCCTACCTGACCCCGGACGAATTGCTGGCCGACCTGCGCACCATCCAGGCGTCGCTGGAGAGCCACCATGCGCAAGCGCTGATCGCCCCGCGCCTGAAGCCGCTGATCCGGGCGGTGCAGGTCTTCGGCTTCCATCTGGCGACGCTGGACCTGCGCCAAAGCTCCGATCAGCACGAGGCCGTGGTGGCCGAGCTGCTGCGCACCGCGCGGGTCTGCGACGATTACAGCGCCTTGGACGAACCCGCCCGCCGCGAGCTGTTGGTGCGCCTGCTCAACGAGACGCGCCCGCTGCGGGTGCTGGGCATCGACTACAGCGACCACGCGCAGCGCGAACTCGCCATCTTCGAGACCGCCCGTGAGTCCCTGCGCCGCTACGGCCGCGAGGCGCTGCGCCACTACATCATCTCCCACACCGAAGATGTGAGCGACCTGCTGGAAGTGCAGTTGCTGATGAAGGAAGTGGGGCTGCTGCGCGGCACGCTGGACGCGGAGGCGGTGAGCGACCTGATCGTTGTGCCGCTGTTCGAGACGATTGCCGACCTGCGCCATGCGCCGCAGATCATGCGCAGCTTCTACGAGCTGCCGGGCATGGCGGCCCTGGTGCGCCGCTCCGGCGGCGAGCAGGACATCATGCTGGGCTACTCCGACTCCAACAAGGACGGCGGCGTTTTCACCAGCAGCTGGGAGCTCTATCGCGCCGAGATCGCGCTGGTGCAGCTGTTCGATGAATTGCGCCAGCAAGGCCCGCTGACGCTGCGCCTGTTCCACGGCCGCGGCGGCACGGTGGGACGTGGCGGCGGCCCCAGCTACCAGGCCATCCTGGCCCAGCCTCCCGGCACGGTGAACGGACAGATCCGACTCACCGAACAGGGCGAGGTGATCAACTCCAAATACGCCAATCCGGAGATCGGCCGACGCAACCTGGAGACGCTGGTCGCGGCCACGCTGGAAGCGACGCTGCTGCATCCCACCAAGCCCGCGCCCAAGTCCTTCATGGAAGCGGCGCAGGCGCTGTCGGACACCAGCTTTGCGGCCTATCGCGGGCTGGTCTACGACACCCCCGGGTTTGCCGACTTCTTCTTCGCCGCCACCCCGATCCGCGAGATCGCCGAGCTGAACATCGGTTCACGGCCGGCCTCCCGCAAGGCCACCCGCGCCATCGAAGACCTGCGCGCCATCCCCTGGGGCTTCAGTTGGGGCCAGTCCCGCATCACGTTGCCGGGCTGGTGCGGCTTCGGCTCCGGCGTCGCCACCTTCCTGGGCAAGGGCGCGGACCGGGACGAGAAACTGGCCCTGCTCAAGCGCATGTTCAAGCAGTGGCCCTTCTTCCGCACACTGCTGTCCAACCTGGACATGGTGCTGGCCAAGGCGGACCTGGACATCGCGCAGCGGTATCTGGAGCTGGTCGAGGACAAGCGGCTGGGCAAGAAGATCTTTGCCGCCATTCAGGCGGAGTTCCAGCGCACGGAAGAGGCGCTGGCCCTGATCACGGGCGACGGGCACCGCCTGGCGGCCAATCCGGCGCTGGCGCGGTCCATCGAGCATCGCTTCCCCTACATCGATCCGCTCAACCACCTGCAGGTGGAACTGATGCGTCGGTATCGGGCGATTCCGGTTGAGAAACGCGCCGAGGATCCGCGGCTGGAGCGGGTGCAGCGCGGGATCCATCTGTCGATCAACGGGATTGCGGCGGGGCTGCGGAACACGGGCTGAGCCCTGCGCCGCCGGCCAAGTGATCAACGGAAGTCGTAAGCGCTGAACAGCCGGGTCCACGTCTGGCCGTCGAAGAGGCAGGCGCCGTAGGGACCGGCGGTGAGCAGGTGATTGCCGTCGGGACTGATGTCGATCCGGCCCGTCACCATCGAACTGGGTACGCCTTCCTCGAGATCACCGAGCGGCACCAGCTCCTTGTCGCCATTGATCGCGTACAGACCTTCCTGTGCGCCGAAGTACATGCGGCCTTTGAACCAGAAGGCGTCAACGGGCTGAGAGCCCCAGCTCAGTTCGCTGCGGGCGACTTGGGCCCATTGATCTTCCCTGCCCGCCCAGACGTTGCCATGCAGGTCGCTCACGTAGACCTTGCCATCGCCAGCGCAGCAAACGGTTTCCAGTTGCGCGTTGGTGGGCAGCGGGCATTGGTGCCAGGATTTGCCGTCGAAGCGCCAGAGGTCGCCTTCGCCGCCCGCGGCATAAAAGTCCTTCTCGTTGAACGCGCTGAGATCTCTGAAGCCGACCTCCCAGCCCCAGTCGTCGTTCGGCCTTGCTTGGTAGTCCGGAGGCATTGGTGCGCCCAGCCCCTCGCTGTGAAGGTCCACCCATTGGTCAATGCCTTCGCGCCGATACAAACGCCGGTTGCTACCAATCGCGTAGACCTTGCCCGCAACCCGC
>JAIXSE010000035.1 GCA_027484825.1 Rubrivivax sp.
AGTCCGGAGGCATTGGTGCGCCCAGCCCCTCGCTGTGAAGGTCCACCCATTGGTCAATGCCTTCGCGCCGATACAAACGCCGGTTGCTACCAATCGCGTAGACCTTGCCCGCAACCCGCACCACCCGACGGATCGTGACCATCGTCCCGACCGGAGTCTTCAGACTGATGAGATCCTCAATCGGCGTTTCGAACTGCTTCGACTTGCCGCTTGCGCTGTACACATTGCTAGAGGTATCGACAGCTACGTATTCGGGTGGATTGGTCCCGCAAGTGATCGACGAGAAATTAAAGCGCTCGGTCTGGGCAAACGGCACGCTATCCGTCGTAATCGGCCGATCCGTAATGATCGTGACAAAGCGCGTCTTGGGAAGAATGTCGCGATTGTCCTTCTCCTCTACAAGGAGGAAGCAGTACCCATGCTGCCTGAAGCTTGCGCAGTCATAGATGGTGAAACCATCGAAATACTTTTTCCAGACCGCTTTTTCAAAGACCATATTGTCCTCTGCAACTTACATGTCATCCGGGGCATTCGCGACATCCGGTCCGCCGCATGGCTCACCCGAGTGCGGCGTCACCTGGGCCCCGCTATGGTCACCACAGTTATGAACTTTCTTGTAATCAGCATCTAACTGAGCCTTGATGCAATCCGGATTGCATCCACATGGCGCGGCCAGCAATTTTGAAATTTGGCCAGAAGCAGTTTCGTAGCTCATTTCCGGGGAGCTGCGGTGATCTCGAATCAGTTCATTCGTTGGTGGGGGTGAAGTGCATGAGCATGAGCGCCACTTCGCAGGCTTTGACGCCAAGATCGTGATCTATGTACACGCGCGGCATGACGATGCGCGAGGTCCAGGGCTTCCCGGCCCTGCCGCCGCTCAGCGCTGCCCGGCCAGTGCCTCCCGCACCGCGGCCACCTGCCGGCGCGACACCGCCAGCCATTCATTGACATGGGCGATCCGCACCGCCCAGCCCAGTTCGCCGCCAGCCTCGCCGTCCCCCTCGCCCACCGTCGGCACATGCCGCTCCAGCTCCCGCACGGCGGCCTTGGCCACCAGCGCATTGCGGTGCACCCGCAGGAAGCGGTCGCCCAGGCGCTGCTCCAGATCGGTCAGGGACCCGTCCATCACATGGCTGTGGGTGGCGGTGCGCAGCGTCAGGTACTTGAGCTCCGCCTTGAAGTAGAGCACCTCCGCCAGCGGCACGCGCAGCAGCCGTCCGCGCTCGGTGATGTTGATCACAGGCCCGTCATCCGCCGGCGGTGCCTCCTGCGGATTGCGGGACTGGGCAGCCGCCCGCTCCACCAAGCGCTGCGCCGCCCGGGTCAGGCTGGCCTGCAGACGCTCACGCCGCACCGGCTTGGTCAGGTAGTCCAGCGCTTCCAGCTCAAAGGCCTGCAGGGCATGCTGCGCATGGGCCGTCACGAACACGATGGCCGGCGCCAGCGGGCGTCCCATCAGCGCCTGCGCCAGTCCCAGCCCGTCCAGGCCCGGCATCTGCACATCCAGCAGGATCAGGTCACAGGCATGGTCCCGCAGCCAGTTCAGCGCCTGCTCGCCGCTGGCCGCCTCCGCCGCCACCTCGGCGCGCGGGTCGCCATTGGCCTCCACCAGACCGCGAAGCCGCAGCCGGGCCAGCGGCTCGTCGTCCACGATCAGCACCTTCAGCGGCGATTGGGTCAGCATGTCGTTCCCTGTTCGATCAGCCAAAACACTCAGCGCGGCAGCAGGATCCGCACCATGAAACGCGTGGGCGACGGCGCCACTTCGATGCGGGCCGCGACGTCATGCATCAGCCGCAGGCGCTGCTTCACATTCTTCAAGGCCAGCCCGTGGCCCCGGGTGCGCGCCGGGGCGCCCACGGTGTTGACCACCCGGATCTCGACTTCGCTGCCACGCACCCGGGTGAGGATGCTCACATCCCCGCCGCGGTCGTTGGGCTCCACACCGTGACGCACCGCGTTCTCCACCAGCGGCTGCAGCAGCAGCGGCGGCACGCGCACATCGTTGCCGTGCGGGTCGACCTGCCAGTCCACCCGCAGCCGCTCGCCAAAGCGCAGTTGCTCGATGGCCAGGTAGCGCTTGGCCAGGTCCACTTCCTGCGACAGCGGCACGCCTTCGGTACGCGGACCGGTGTCCGCCAGCGCCACCCGGAACAGCTCGGCCAGATCTTCCAGCACTTCCTCCGCCCGGGACGGATCGACCCGGACCAGCGCAATCGCCGTGTTGAGGGTGTTGAACAGAAAGTGCGGCCGGATGCGCGACTGCAGCTCCACCAGCCGGGCCAGCGCCTCAGCAGGGGCCTGGGCGCGTTCACGCAGCATCAGCCAGAACAGCAAAAGCGCCGCGCCCAGCGCCCCGAAGCCGGCCGCGCCCACCCGCTGCAGCGGGGTCAGGAGGTCCACCCCCAGCAGCACCAGCAAGCCGGTGCCCAGATGGGCGCAGGCCGCGCCCAGCGCGATGGGCAAACCCCACTGCGCGAATTGCGGAAGTCGTGCCAGCAGGTGCTTGAGGCCGCAGACGATCAGCAGCCAGGACAGCAGCGCCGTCATGGACGCGACCGTGCCTGTTCCCATCGCCCAGGCCCAGCCCACCAGCGTTTCATGCGCCATGGCCAGGCCCAGGGCCTGCACCAGTTGCACGCCCAGCACCGCCCGCAGCACCAGGCCCACATGGCACACATCAAAGCGGCGCCGGGGGTCGATCAGCGGGGTCGGCGGCATCGGCCGGGTTTCCAGCCGCGTGTCCTCCCAGGCCGCCTGTGTGGAGGGGGCTGCCTGAGACTGTTGCGCGCGTGTTGGGGGATGCGCCCGTTCGGCCATGGGGTCTTGGTCCTCGCCCTTTAGAATCGTGCGCATTCTCTCCCACCGGGTTGTCCATGGCGGCCCGGTTCGCCACAAGACGTGACAGACCGCTCATCCGCCGCGCTTCCAGTCCCCCGCCCCGCGCCCACCCGGCCAGGGCGGGCCGCCAGGACGCCACGCGGCGACGAAGGCCGGTTACGACTTGCTCCGAAGTGTCTGTCCGTCCGCTGAGTCTGCGATGTCCAATCCCTCCGACAACCAACTGGCCAACAAATCCCAGGCCTGGTCCGCCCTCTTCTCCGAGCCGATGAGCGACCTGGTGAAGCGCTACACCGCCAGCGTCGACTTCGACAAGCGGCTGTGGGACGCCGACATCCGCGGCAGCCTGGCCCATGCCGACATGCTGGCGGCCCAATCCATCATCAGCGCGGACGACCATGCGGCCATCCAGCGCGGCATGGCGCAGATCCGCGAAGAGATCGAATCCGGCCGCTTCGAATGGAAGCTGGACCTGGAAGACGTGCACCTGAACATCGAAGCCCGGCTGACTGAACTGGTGGGCCTTGCCGGCAAGCGGCTGCACACCGGCCGCAGCCGCAATGACCAGGTCGCCACCGATGTGCGGCTGTGGCTGCGCGGCGAGATCGACACGCTGGTCGGCCTGCTGACCGAATTGCAGAAGGTGCTGGTGCGCCAGGCCGAGCGGCATGCCGAAGTCATCCTGCCGGGCTTCACCCATCTGCAGGTGGCCCAGCCGGTGAGTTTCGGCCATCACATGCTGGCCTATGTGGAGATGTTCGCCCGCGATGCGGAGCGTCTGCTGGATGCGCGCCGGCGGGTCAACCGCCTGCCGCTGGGGGCTGCCGCCCTGGCCGGCACCAGCTATCCGCTGGACCGCGAGCGCGTGGCCCGCACGCTGGGCATGGAAGGGGTGGCGCAGAACAGCCTGGACGCGGTCAGCGACCGGGACTTCGCGATTGAATTCAGCGCTGCTGCCGCGCTGATCATGGTGCACATCTCCCGGCTGTCGGAAGAGCTGATTCTGTGGATGAGCCAGGCTTTCGGTTTCATCGCCCTGCCTGACCGTTTCTGCACCGGCTCCAGCATCATGCCGCAGAAGAAGAATCCGGACGTGCCCGAACTGGCCCGCGGCAAGAGTGGCCGGGTGGTGGGTCACCTGATCGGCCTGATCACGCTGATGAAGGGCCAGCCGCTGGCCTACAACAAGGACAACCAGGAAGACAAGGAGCCGCTGTTCGACACCGTCGACACGCTCAATGACACCCTGCGCATCTTCGCGGACATGATGGACGGCCTGACCGTCAAGGCCGACGCCATGGAGCGCGCCGCCCTGAAGGGCTACGCCACCGCCACCGACCTGGCCGACTATCTGGTCAAGAAGGGCCTGCCCTTCCGCGATGCCCACGAGGTGGTGGCCCATGCGGTCAAGACCGCACAGGCGCAGGGTGTGGATCTGTCCGCGCTGAGCCTGGAGGCGCTGCGTCAGTTTGATCAGCGCATCGAGCCGGATGTGTACGAGGTGCTGTCGCTCAAGGGCTCGTTGAATGCACGCAATGTGCTGGGCGGCACCGCCCCGGCGCAGGTGCGGGAGCAGGTCAAGCGTCATCAGGCACGGCTGGGCGGCTGAAAGCCCACCCCACATTGGCAAGGAATTCATCATGAGCACGCTGGACTGGTCCGACAACCTGGTCTTGAATCAACCCGAGCTGGACCACACCCACGAGGAATTCGTGGACCTGCTCAACCGCTTCGGCGACACGCTGGACCGCGGTGAGGACGCCCTGCCCGCCTTCAAGGCGCTGCTGGCGCACACCGAAGACCACTTCGCCATGGAAGAGCGCTGGATGGCGGCCACCGGCTTCGAGCCGGACAACTGCCACAGCAGCCAGCATGCGATGGTGCTGAATGTGATGCGGGAAGTGGTGCGCTACGCCGAAGAGCTGGGCGACCGCGAACCCATGCCCATCGTGCGCAATGAACTGGCGCAGTGGTTCCCCGGCCATGCAGAGATGATGGATGCGGCGCTGGTCTACACCATGCAGCAGCGCGGGTTTGATCCGGCCACCGGTGAAGTGAAAGAACCAGCGCTGGAAGGCGCCACGGCGGGTGGTGGCTGCGGCAGTTCCAGCTGCGGGCATTAAGGGTCTCGCACGGCCGGCCCCATCGCGACAAAGCCGGCGAGGCGCAGGCACAGCGCCCCTGCTGACAGCCTGCGCCCGCTCCTCCGCCACAATGCCGCCATGGCTGATTCGACGCCATCGCTGCCCGATCGCCTGATCGCTCATCTGGACATGGACGCCTTCTACGCGTCCGTGGAGCTGCTGCGTTATCCAGAGCTCAAGGGCCTGCCGGTGGTGGTGGGCGGACGACGGGCCCACACGCCGCAGCTCAGGGCCGACGGCACCCGCGAATTCCACAAGCTGCAGGACTACACCGGCCGCGGCGTGGTCACGACCTCCACCTATCCGGCGCGCGCGCTGGGTGTGTTCTCCGCCATGGGGCTGATGAAGGCCGCACTGCTGGCGCCCCAGGCCATCCTGCTGCCGGCGGACTTCGAGTCCTACCGTCATTACTCCCGGCTGTTCAAGGCCGCTGTGCGGGAGATCGCGCCGGTCGTCGAGGACCGCGGCATCGACGAGATCTACATCGACCTGACCGACGTGCCCGGCGTGCGGGAGGCCGTTGGGCACGATCCGCTGGGCGGTGTACGGTCGGTCGCCCGGGACATCAAGAATTCGGTCTTCAGCGCCACCGGGCTGACCTGCTCCATCGGCGTCACGCCCAACAAGCTGCTGTCCAAGATCGCCTCGGAGCTGGACAAGCCCGACGGCCTGACCGTGCTCACCATGGACGACCTGCCCACCCGCATCTGGCCGCTGCCGGTGCGGCGCATCAATGGCATCGGGCCCAAAGCGGGGGCGCGGCTCAATGAGCTGGGCATCGAGACAGTGGGGGAGCTGGCGCAGGCGCCGCAGGAGCTGCTGTCGCAGCATTTCGGGCCGGGTTACAGCGTCTGGCTGCATCAGGCCGCCTGGGGTCTGGACGATCGTCCGGTGGTCACCTACAGCGAGCCGGTATCCATCAGCCGCGAGACGACCTTCGAGCGAGACCTGCATGCCAAGCGGGACCGGGCGGAGCTGTCGGCCATCTTCACCGCGCTGTGCGAGCAGCTGTCGTCGGATCTGCAGCGCAAGGGCTACCAGGGGCGGACCATCGGCATCAAGCTGCGCTTCGAAGGCTTTCGGACGGTCACACGCGACCTGACGCTGGACGCGCCGGTGCAGGATGCGGCGTCTATCCGCCATGCGGCGGGCCAGTGTCTCAAGCGGGTGGACCTGACCCAGCGGCTACGGCTGCTGGGGGTGCGGGTGGGTAAGCTCAGTCGTCCGGGGACGGAAGAGCCGGGGCGTCGCACGAAGCGCGGGGGCGCAGCCAGCGCGGAAACGGCGGGGGCCGCAGCGCCCGTGCCGGAGACCTTGCCGCTGTTTGAATGACGCCTAGCGGCCTGAAGCGCTGCCTTCGGAGGGCGGCGGGGCGGCAGCCTCCCGGGTTGCGGAAGCCAAGGCCTGAGCCACCGGCGTGGCCGTCGGCAGCCGCCACATCCACACGCCGACACAAAGGCAGCACACAGCCGGCAGCCACGGTAGCACCGGCATCAGCCATGCGGAGATCAGCGAGCTGACGGTCATCATGCCCCAGGCCAGTTGCTTGGCCCGCAGTGGAATGGCGCGGGTGGCGCGCCACTGCCGCACCATCGGACCGAAGCGCGGGTGATTCAGCAGCCAGGCCTCGCAGCGCTCACTGCCCCGAGCAAAGCAGAAGGCAGCCAGCAGCACAAACGGCGTGGTGGGCAGCAGCGGCAGCACGATGCCGATGACCCCGAGCAGGAGGCTGAGACCGCCCGCCAGCAGCCATGGCCAGCGACGCCAGTGCGGCATGGGTGACGCCACTGTGCCGGCGCCGAGCTCACCGCCCACACCCACACCCACACCCACACCCACACCCACACCCACACCCACGCCCACGCCTACGGCCACGTCCGCGTCAGCGGATGACGGCAGCGGTGCGGACGCTTCCAGCGACGGGGACACCTCTTGCGGATTGGTCATCCGTCAACTGTAAAGGAGGCCGGACTGCACGCTCCGCACAAACGCCTCTCCCCGACTGGGGCCAAAAGTCCTAGCATCGGCTGCATGAGCGTCATCACCAACATCGAAGACCTTCGTCGACTGGCCCAGCGCCGTGTGCCCCGCATGTTCTATGACTATGCGGACTCCGGCTCCTGGACCGAGAGCACCTACCGCGCCAACGAGTCGGACTTCCAATCGATCAAGCTACGTCAGCGCGTGGCGGTGAACATGGAGAACCGCAGCACCGCCACCGAGATGATCGGCCGCCCGGTGGCCATGCCGGTGGCGCTGGCCCCGACGGGTCTGACCGGCATGCAGCATGCGGACGGTGAGATCCTGGCCGCGCAGGCCGCGGAAGCCTTCGGCGTGCCCTTCACCCTCTCGACGATGAGCATCTGCTCCATCGAGGACGTGGCGGCCCACACCCAGGCGCCCTTCTGGTTCCAGCTCTACGTGATGCGGGACCGCGGCTTCATCAACAGCCTGATCGACCGGGCCAAGGCCGCCCGCTGCGGCGCGCTGGTGCTGACGCTGGATTTGCAGATCCTGGGCCAGCGCCACAAGGACCTGCGCAACGGGCTGTCCGCGCCGCCCAAGCTGACGCTGCCCAACCTGATCAACATGGCCACCAAGCCGCGCTGGTGCCTGGGGATGCTGGGCACCTCCCGGCGCCAGTTCGGCAACATCGTGGGCCATGTGAAGGGCGTGGAGAACATGGGCTCGCTGTCCGAATGGACGGCCAAGCAGTTTGATCCGCAGCTCAGTTGGGACGATGTGCAGTGGATCCGCGACCGCTGGGGCGGCAAGCTGATCATCAAGGGCATCATCGATGAGGAAGATGCGCGCCTGGCGGCGAAGACCGGTGCGGATGCGCTGATCGTGAGCAATCACGGCGGGCGGCAGCTGGATGGGGCGGAATCGAGTATTCGCGCCCTGCCCCGGATCGTCGAGGCGGTGGGGGACCAGATCGAGGTGCATCTGGATGGGGGCATCCGGTCGGGCCAGGATGTGCTCAAGGCCTGGGCGCTGGGAGCACGTGGCACCTACATCGGACGTGCGTTTCTCTATGGGCTCGGCGCCATGGGGCGGCCTGGGGTGACGAAGGCGCTGGAGATCATCCACCGGGAGCTGGACCTGACGATGGCGTTTTGCGGGCACAGGCAGTTGACGTCGGTGGATCGGAGCATCTTGCTGCCGGGGACGTTTCCGCAGTAACCGCGCAAAAGGGTCGCGACTGCTTGTGACGATCGAGCTACCCGTGCAAGGCTGCCTCGACGATTTCTCGGACGCGCGCCATGGTGATGCCGTCGCGCTGTTCGATGAAAAGCGGGTGATCCGATTCCGCCAGGGTGACGATGGGCCGCTCGCCGAGCGGAGAGGTTTGAACCGACGTTTTCAGGCTGAGCGTCGTGGGTTCGTAAGGAAGCGCGCTCTGAAGCCAGCCGAAGTACGGGGGTTCGCTTTCCCGGCCCTCTTGCGCCCACAGCTCGCTGACACGAAGAAAGCTCTTTTCACTCAGGGACACCCAGACCAGCCACACGAACGGGTCGGGACCATCGATCACCGGAAGCTGAAGGCGGCCAAGAACGAAGAAATGCTCTCCTTGGATCACGCATTGATCGGACGAGAGCCCGGAGTTCTCGCCACGCTCAGCCTCTGACAACGAATTCCAAAGGGCGGGCGCTGGCGCCCCCAGGCACATCGGCAGATCATCGTGATACTCGCCGCAGGTGGTGCAATGGAAACCGCTCATGCCGATGTTCAATGTTGAAGCTGATCCGCGAGCGGCGGCGCTCCGATGCGAGTCGGATCGAGCGGCCTGTTAACGCTCACCAGCCGCGCATGCTAGCAGTTGCCACAAGCTTTGGAGCCGGCACCGGACAGGGATACACCGGCGTTCTGCGCGCTTTTCAGTGACGGACTCAATCCCCACTCGAATCAATAAAAAAGCCCCTCGCTGACCATGCCAGCGCGGGGCATTGTTTTCGACTTCAAACGCTTACAGCGCGTTCATTTCCTTCAGCAGTCGGTCGGCCTTGTCCACCACCTTCATCTGCCACAGCATGTAGCGGGCATCCAGGCAGATGCTGCGGGTGGTCTTGTCGTTGAAGACCCAGTCCGAGATCAGCGCATCCAGCGTGCCGTCAAACAGCAGGCCCACCAGTTCACCCTTGCTGTTGAGCACCGGCGAGCCGCTGTTGCCGCCCGTGGTGTCCAGCGTCGCCAGGAAGTTCACCGGCACCGAGTCCAGCGCCTTCACGCCGTACTTGTCGAAGTTGCGGGCCTTGATGGCGGCCAGTTGCTCGGCGGGGGCGTTGAATTCGCCCGTGCCGGTGTGCTTGGCCACGATGCCGCGCAGCGTGGTGAAGGCGGTCCAGGTGGTGCCGTCCGTGCCGGGGTTGCGCCCCAGCACCTGACCGAAGCTCACCCGCAGCGTGCTGTTGGCGTCCGGATAGACGGCCTTACCGCGGCTGCCTTCGAAGGCGATGAGGGCGCGCATGGCGCCGGCATAGGCTTCCTGGATCTGGCCGCCCAGTTCCTTGTCGCGGGTCTCACGCGCTTCATCATCGGCATGCAGGGCCACGGCGGCCTTGACCATGACATCGGTGCTGGACGCGAAGTCCGCCGGCGTGCGGCCCAACCAGGCCTGACGGCCACCGGCCTCGGCCAGCTTCGACGCGGCATACAGCTCATCGACACGGGCGGTCACGGCAGCGGCATCCATGCCCTGACGCAGGCCCAGTGCCGACAGGAAAGCGGCATTGAGCTGGTCAGCCGGCTGCGCCAGATACTGGACCAGGAAGTGGCTCACCACCTTCTTGTCGGTCACGGCATCAAAGCGGCGTTCGGCGGCATCCATCGCCTGACGACGACGCAGCTGGTCACGGTCCTGATAACCGGTCTTGCGCTCGGCATCGGGCTTTTGCGACTGCAGGGCCTGCTCGTACAGATCACGGGCCTGGTTCAGCAGGCTGGGCGTGGCGTAGCTCAGCAGGAACTCGCGACGGGTGATGGCCTGACGCTCGGCCAGCAGCCGGTCCACGTCGGCCAGCGCCGGGCCGTACTGCTCGCGGCGCTTGGCATCGGCATTGACCCAGGCCTTGAGCTCCGCATAGGCCGCCTGCTTTTGCGGCAGGATGGCAGCGTCCGCATAGCTGGCCAGTTGGCCCTGGAAGTTCTTGTAGTAGTTGCCCACGCCAGCCACGGTGTTGGCCAGCTTGATTTCGGCGTCGCGGCGGCCGGCCGTGGCTTCACGGATGGTGGCCAGTTGCTCGCCCATGGCCTTCACGCGGTTGGGCATTTCCCAGTTGAACGCGAAGTCCACTTCCGACGGCAGGCGCAGACGGTTGGTGCGGCCGGGGTAACCCGCCACCATCACGAAGTCCCGCTCGCTCAGCGGCGAGTTGGCCATCTTCAGGAAATGCTGCGGCTGATAGGGCTTGTTGTTGGCGCTGAAGTCCGCCGGCTTGCCGTCCGGGCCCACATAGGCGCGGTAGAAGCTGTAGTCGCCGGTGTGGCGCGGCCACATCCAGTTGTCGGTGTCGCCGCCGAACAGGCCCACGCCTTGCGCCGGCGCATGCACCAGACGCACGTCGCGGATCTCCAGCTGCTTGATCAGCTGGAACTGCAAGCTGCCGTAGAAGGCGTAGACGTTGCAGCGATGGCCGACGTCCTTTTCGCATTCGGCCACCAGGGCCTTCTCGTTCTTCTCGATGGCGTCCACACGGGCCTTGCCCTTCAGGGCCGCCGTCTTGGCATCGATGACCTGGTTCGTGACGTCCGTCAGCGCCACCGTGACCAGCACGCGGCTGCCCGGCGCGGCGGGCAGTTCATCCTTGAGCGTCGGTGCGAGGAAACCGTTCTTCAGCAGGTCCCGCTCCGGCGTGGAGTTGAACTGGATGCTGCCGTAGGCGCAGTGGTGGTTGGTGACCACCAGACCTTGCGGCGACACGAAGGAAGCGGTGCAGCCGCCCAGACTCACCACCGCCCCCATCGGATAACCGATGGGCGTGGACAGGCGCGCCGGATCGATAGCCAGACCGGCCACCTTCAGATCCTTGGCCACCTGCGGCAGTTGCTGCGGCATCCACATGCCTTCGTGGGCTTGTGCGCTCACCGCGCCCAGAGCCAGTGCGGCCCAGATCAGACGTTTCATGCAGGACTCCTGTCCAGACGGAATTTTGTGAAGGGCGCAACCTTACACGACCCCAGGCCCCCTGACCCCGTGCGGTTGGACACCCCCCGAACAACGGGAGTGCGCACGCGGGCGGCAAAACAACGCCAAACATGTCACACCTAGGGATTTCCCCTGTACTGACAGCAAACTTACAATGCGCGACCGCAGTCACCTTCCGTTGTCCAGGAGCCCCCATGACCCTTCAACAGCTCAGTCAAGTCAAGCGCTGGATGGTCATGCACAGTGGCCGCCACCCGGTGGAACTGGCGGTGTGGAACGTGGTGCTCACGCTTTGGATGCTGGGCTTCATGGGCGTGCCCGGCGTGCTGCTGATCAAGGCCTGGATGGCCTTGCCGCTGTGCTTCGGCGCCTGGATGCTGCCGATGGCCTACACCGGCAGCCGTCGTCGCCTGCATCAGAAGGGCCGTTTGCGCTGCGACTGGTTGACGGCGCTCTGACAACGGTCCGACTGCGCTCTGACCGCACCCTGACCGTGCCAGGCGGCGCGGCCTGCCTCACCCCGGCTTGCGTGCCGCGCGCAGACGGCGCATGACCGGCTCATTCAGCTGACGCGTCAGTTGATTCCATTTGGCGCTGACTTTGTCGATGCGGGCCAGCAGTGGATCCGCAGTGGCCGTGTCACCGATCTTCAGCGCCCACATCGCATATTCCGCCCACACTTCCACGCTGCCGAAGCGCTCGCTGGCGGACTCGAATTCCGCCCGGGCGGCCGCTTCCTGCCCCAAGGCGCCCAGGCTGCGCGCCGCCAGCAGGGCCACGGCCTCTGGTCGGAAGCTGGACTGCTCCGCGCGGATGCTCTGCACATGCTCCCAGGCCTTGCCGGGATTGCCGGCTTCCAGGAACGCGCGCGCGGCGCCAAGCCGAATGTCCAGGTCCTTGGCGAAGGGGCCCTGCAGACAGGCTTGATACCGCTCAGCGGCCTGCGCCGCGTCTCCGGCGTCCAGCAGGGCTGCGGCCAGGCGCATCTGATTCTGGGCGGTGGGGGTCTCTTCAAACGCCGCGTGGGCTTCGCGCAGTTCACGTCCCGGGTCCATGGCACGGGCGGCGGACCGCACCGCGCGACGGGCGCTCCGCTCCAGCCGTGAATGCGGCAGCACGATGACGAACAGGTAGACCAGGCTGCCCAGCAGCGGGAACGAGAACAGAATGATCAGCCAGTAAAGCTGCTGACCATTGCGCACGACGTGCACGGCGCAGAACAGCGCCAAGAGAATATGAAATCCAATTCCGACGAAGGGCATCGCCGCCTCCCTGCCAATGGCTGATTGCTGATGGGCCGATTTGTTGGTGACGGTCACCAGGACCGTGGTTCAGGCAGTGCTCTTGCAGGACTGCTCAGGAACCGGGGGCATATTGTGGCGGGGTTGGTGGCGGGGTTGGCGACAGCTTGGATGTGACGTTGTAACGGCGTCGCACTGGACGGTGCCCCGCGGTCACCGCTTCTGATAGACGCGGACGTACTCCACCTCAAACGTCCGCGGCAGGACGGCCGGGTCCACCCAACCGGCCATCTCGCCGCCGATCGCCAGGTTCAGCAGCAGGTACTGCGGTTTGTTGAACGGCCACGCAGCGGTGCCCGTGCCCTTGTTGGCGTAGGTGTGGAACGGCTTGCCATCCACCGCAAAGACGATGCTGTCCGCCGTCCAGGTGGCCTGGTAGTTGTGGAAGGCCGAGCAGGCATCCGGCAGCTTGAGCTCAGCGCCGTTGCCACTGGTGCCTGCTGTGGAGCGGGTGTGGATGGTGGAGGACACCGTGTCGGGGTACATGCCGACATGCTCCATGATGTCGATTTCCCCGCTGTCGGGCCAGGTGTCGGCGGTGCCGAGCATCCAGATGGCTGGCCATGTGCCTTGCCCGCAGGGCATCTTGGCGCGAATCTCGAAGAAGCCGTAAGTCCAGCTGGCCTTGCCACGTGTGATCAGCCGCGCAGAGGTGTAGATCTGGCCGCCCCAGTCGGGCTCGGCGCTGAGCGATGCCTTGCGCGCGGTGATCAGGAGCTTGCCGTCTTGCTGGCGTGAGTAGTCGGTCTTGGCGACTGCGTAGTACTGCTCTTCATTGTTGTACCAGCCGGTGCGATTGGCTTCGGTGTCGTAGACCCATTTGGTGGCGTCAGGGAGACCGGAGCCGCTGAACTCGTCGTTCCACACGAGTGTGTAGCCCGCAGGGACGTCGGCGGAGTGCTGGATGGCTGGAGGGTTCGGTGCGGGTGCGGGTGCGGGTGCGGGTGAGGGTGCGGGTGCAGGGGTCGGCGCTGGAGCCGGTGCTGGGGAAGGTGCAGGTGCAGGCGCTGGCGCTGGCGCTGGTGCTGGCGCGGGTGCAGGTGTCGGTGCTGGAGAAGGTGCAGGGGCTGGCGCGGGCGCTGGCGAAGGTGCGGGCGCTGGCGAGGGTGCGGGGGCGGGCGCTGGAACTGGTGCCGGTGCGGGAGCATTGCCCACCGGCCGCTGTGGATCGGTGGAATCGTTGTTGCCCCCGCCACAGGCCACCAGTATCAGGCAGGCGAGGAGAGAGGCACATTGCTTGGAGTCCATGGTCGTCCGTTGTTGATCCCTGACTGCATGCCTGGCGCAAGCGGTTGAGCGTCAGTATCAAAGGCCCGGGTCGACGGGCTGTCATCAGATGTATCGGATGGGCGTGGCCCAGGATGTTGATACGCAAAGCCTGGCGGCGGCATCACAGCGCTTGCCTGACCGGCTTTGCAGGCAAGGCCCGCCCCGCCTCGAGGCTCTGCATCCCGTTACCTTCCGGGTGAGGCGGAAACACAGGCGAATGCAAAGAGAAAAGGCCCTCCCGGGCCTCATTCAAATCATGGGATGCAGCGGGGTGGCCCCACTGACGCGGATGGACACTCCACCCGCTGACGCCAACCGTCCGTCAGTGCGCCAGACCGATCCACTCGCCCCGGCGCTGAAAGCTGTCGAAGATCCGCTGGGCCAGATCGCGCAGCGTATCGTCGCCACGGGCGTAGGCGCAGGCCAGTCGGTCCAGCGCATAGCTGCGGTCATAGACCATGCGGGTGGCCTGCAGCTTCAGACCTTGTTCGGTCATCAAGGCTTCCAGCTGCCAGAGGTCGTCCATGGCGGTGGGACCGGCCACCGTCAGACCCAGATCCGGCACCCAGCCATAGGCGCCGTGGGCTGATTCGGGCAGCAGATGGGGCGGAATGTGGGTGGCTTGCATGGCGGGCCTCGATGAATCCGGAGGAACAGGTCGCCATGATGCGCGGGCCGGTCGCCAAACTTGAGCCGGAAAAGCGGGGGAAACACCCGCCAGTTCGAGGCTTCACCCCAGCCACTGCCAACACCGCTGGCTTCAACGCAGCAGGCCCACTCATGCCGCTGCACCGCTGCGCCGCTAACCCGCTACGCCGCCCGGCATCCACGCACCCCGCTGCGCGATTCGATGCGCGGAGCGTCGCCCCGCAGGATCAACGCTCCGGCTTGGCGATGAAGATGGAGAGTTCCTGGCACCAGGTGGCCGCCCGCATCTCCATCTCCTGCAGCGCCTGCACCTCGATCTTGGCGTCCCGAAGCATCTTGGCCGACGCTTCATTCAGCGCCACCTGATGGCTCTTCTTCTCCAAAAACACCACCCGCTGAATGCCCACCTGGATGATGGACTGCACACAGCGCGGGCACGGGTACTGCGTCGTGTAGATGGTGCTGCCGGTCAGGGGGAGCACCACGCAGTTGAGGATGGCATTGACCTCGGCATGCACGATGTAGCTGTGACGCGAGTGCAGCGGGTCGTTGTCGTCGTCCGACCAGTAGGTGGGGTCGTTGTCGTCACAGCCGCGCGGCAGGCCGTTGTAGCCCACCCCGACGATCTTGTAGTCCGCACTGGCGATGCAGGCGCCGTTGCGTTTGCGGCTGTCCTTGGACCGGGCACTGGCCAGCAGGGCCACGCCCATGAACATCGAATGCCAGTCGATCAGCGGCCGGTTGTCCATGTCATCGCCCCGCCATGGTCACGCCCTTGTTGGCCAGGGCGTCTGCGCGTTCATTGCCGGGGTCGCCTGCATGGCCCTTCACCCAGCGCCATTCCACCTGATGCAGCTTGCGCAGCGCGTCCAGCCGCTGCCAGAGCTCAGCGTTCTTGACGGGCTTGCCGTCGGCCGTCTTCCAGCCGCGGCGCTGCCAGCCGCTGATCCATTCGGTCATGCCTTTGCGAACATATTCGCTGTCGGTGTAGATGACGATGTTGCAGCTGCGCTTGAGCGAGCTGAGCGCCTCGATGACGGCGGTCAGCTCCATGCGGTTGTTGGTGGTGTTGGATTCGCCGCCGCACAGTTCCTTCTCATGCCCGCCGCTGCTCAGCCAGGCCCCCCAGCCTCCCGGGCCGGGATTGCCCTTGCAGGCGCCGTCGGTATAGATGACAACGCTCGGTTTGCTGATGCGGGGCGCCGCTGGCGCGGAAACTTCGGTCATGGTGATCTGATTCTGCACTTCAAAAAGACGGACCCGGACGGGCCGCTGGAATTACCGATGGGGCGGGTGTTCAGGCCCCGCATGGAACTGTCGATGGGGCTGCTGATTCAGGGCCACCGCCGGTGCCGCCTTCGGCGCGCGGCTCTTCTTCTTGGCCAAGCCAATCAGCCGCATGCCATGCACCCGTTTGACGGCCACCACCCCATACAGGGCGCCCAGCACCGTCCACCACTTGCTCCCGGGCTTTTCGATCCACTGCCACCGATCCAGCCAGGCTTGCGTGATCAATGGCGGCCGATAACAACCAAAAGCGGCGCGTTCGACATCAAATGACAACAAGCGCAACCAGTCCCGCAAACGCCAATAGCCGATGTATTCGCCTTCATCCGGCAGGAACAAACGCGGCGGACGGGTCTGCCCGTGATGCGTACGCTGGAACATGCGGCCGTTCACCCGGGCCAGATTCTGCCTCAGTGCCCAAAGGCTGGCCGGGTTGAGCCCCAGAATGACCACCCGCCCCTCCGGACGCAGCACCCGCTCCACTTCCCGCAGCACGCGGTGCGGGTTGCCGGTGAGCTCCAGGGTGTGCGGAAGAACGACAAGATCGAGGCTGTTCGCTTCAAATGGCAGCGCATCAAACTCACAATAGAGCGCAGCAGCGGCGGGGGGCGGTAGTGGCCGCGGTTCGGGCAGTACGTTCAGCGGCATCACTCCGCTTTGCGCCAACACGGAGGCGACCGCGGGGTCATACGAAGAACCGTGCAACGAACCCTGGCCGGAACCCTGTGCGGGGTCTGGCGCCGGGACATGGTCCATCACCAGCCAGCGATGCGGCATGCGGTTCGCCCGCAAGCCCTCCAGCTGGGGTAGACCCAGCTGCATGGCGTGGAAGCCGAAGAGATCGACCACCGCCTTATCGATGAAGGATTGTTCCCAGGCCAGCAGGTATTGGCCGGGGGGCGTCCGCAGCCATGCTGCCAGCTCCTCGGCCGCCAGCCCGGGAACGGGCAGCACCGACTCTACAATCGGCGCCGGGTCATCGTCCTGGCTCGCTTTCGTCATTGCTTGGACCGCATGGAACTGATTGCCCTTCCTGCCTTCACCGACAACTACATCTGGCTGCTGCACAACGGCAGGCAGGCGCTTGTCGTGGACCCGGGAGAAGCGTCTCCGGTGAAGGAGGCGCTGAACGCCCGGGGACTTCAGCTTCAGGGCATTCTAGTGACGCACCACCATGGCGATCATGTCGGTGGCCTGTCAGAACTGACGGAAATCCTGGCACCGACCGGCAAGGTCTGGGGCCCGGCCCACGAGAAAATGCCGGTCCCTGTCCAACCCTTGCAGGGCAACGACCACTTCGAGTTGTTAGGACTCCCCATTGAAGTGGTCGATGTGCCAGGCCACACCGCCGGCCACATCGCCTTCTACCTGCCGGCAACGGCGCAAGGCCCGTTGAGCGCCCCCATCCTGTTCTGCGGCGACACCCTGTTTTCTGCGGGCTGTGGCCGACTGTTTGAGGGCACGGCTGCGCAAATGTACGAATCGTTGAGCCAGCTCAGTGCACTACCGGGCAACACACAAGTGTGCTGCGCCCACGAATACACCTTGTCCAACCTCCGATTCGCCCGCGCAGTCGAGCCCGGCAACGACGCCATCGTGCAGCACGAGGCCTGGTGCCAGTCCGAACGCGCCCGGCACCTGCCCACCCTGCCCTCCACCATCGCCCTGGAGCAGCAGATCAACCCCTTCCTGCGTTGCAGCCAGACCGCCGTCCGGCAGGCGGCGCAACACTTCGATCCGCGCGTCGGCCCTGAACCCGCATCGGTGCTCGCCGCTCTGCGCCAATGGAAGAACGAATTCCGATGAATCGATTCCCTGCCCATTCCACCCCGTTGTCTGACCACCGCCCTGTCCAGGACAGCGCCGTGCACACGGGTTCCTTCGCTGCGCGTGCCGAGCACGGCCCTGGGAAGGACGCGTCGCGGTCCCGCCCGGCCCTGACACTGCTGGCCGCCCTGGTGACGCTGACCCTGGCCGCCTGCGCCGGCGTGCCGCACGGCCACCCGGCCGGGGCTGCGGGTGCGGTGCCGGCCAGCCCGCTGGCGGCTGAAGCCGCCGCCTCCGCCGCCACGCCCGCCGGCATGGACGCCCCGCTGGTGCCTGGCGCCTCGGTCGCCGCAGCAGCGGCCGCATCCGGCGCCGCCGCCCCGGAAGACAAGCTGGATGTGCTGCTGGAAGACAATCTGAATCCGGGTCAGAAGGTCGACCTGGATGCGCCCAAGACCCATGTCGACCTGTGGTCCCGCATCCGCGTCGGCATGGCCATGCCTGAGCTGGACAACGACCTGGTCCGCAAAGCCGAAGACTGGTACAGCACCCGCCCGGACTACGTGGCCCGCATGACCGGCCGCGGCAGCCTGTATCTCTATCACGTGGTGGAGGAAGTCGAAAAGCGCGGCATGCCGATGGAGCTGGCCCTGCTGCCCTTCGTCGAAAGCGCCTTCCGCGCCGACGCCCAGTCCAACGCCAAGGCCGTTGGCATGTGGCAATTCATGCCCGCCACCGGCCGCGACTTCGACCTCAAGCAAAACATCTTCCGCGACGACCGGCGCGACGTACTGGCCTCCACCCGCGCAGCGCTGGACTATCTGCAGCGCCTGAACAAGATGTTCGACGGGGACTGGCAACTGGCGCTGGCCGCGTACAACTGGGGCCAGGGCAATGTGTCCAAGGCAGTGGCGCGCAACCAGAAGCTGGGCCTGCCGGCCGACTACGACAACATCCGCATGCCGGATGAAACACGCTACTACCTGCCCAAGCTGCAGGCCATCAAGAACATCGTGATGCATCCGGAGACCTTCGGCCTGGAGCTGCCGGCGGTGTCCAACCACCCGTATTTCCTGTCGGTCAACATCGATCGGGACATCGACGTGGCGCTGGCCGCGCAACTGGCTTCCCTGGATGAAGAGACCTTCCGCCAGTTCAACCCGCAGATGAACAAGCCGGTGATCCTGGCGGCCAGCAGCGGGCAGATCCTGCTGCCTTACGACAACGCCAGCACCTTCGTCGCCAACCTGGAGCGGCATCGCGGCCCGCTGGCCACCTGGACCGCCTGGGTGGTGCCGCGCACCATGAAGCCGGCCGATGCCGCCAAGCAGGTCGGCATGAGTGAAGCGGGGCTGCGCGAGATCAACCGCATTCCGGCTCGCATGCTGGTCAAGCAGGGCTCGACGCTGCTGGTGCCGCGCAATGCCTCGCGCGACAAGGACGTGTCCGAACACCTGGCCGACAACGCCAGCATCATGTTCGCCCCGGACGTGCCGCCTCTGCGCCGGGTGACGGTCAAGGCCGGCAAGGGTGAGACGGTGGCCAGCGTGGCGCGGCGCTATCGCCTGGGCAGCACGCAGGTGGCGCAGTGGAATCGGGTGAGCACCAAGGCCAGCTTCAAGCCGGGCCAGGCCGTGGTGGTGTATTTGCGAGAGAACCAGAAAGTGGTGGCGGATGCCGAGCCGTCCAAGAGCGCGTCCACAAGCGCGCCCAAGTCCGCCGTACGCGCCACCGCCACCCGCACTCCCACCAAAGTGGCCGCCAAGAGCCCGCGCAGCGCCAGCAATGGCAAGGCGCGCAGCACCAAGGTGGCCAATGGCCGCAATGGCGGCGGCAACGTGGCCTCGGCCAAGACGCAGACCACCACCCTGCGCTGATCCGGGCACGGACGGGGCGCCGTGCAGGCGCACGTCAGCGCCTGCCGAGGTACTTCGGGGCCTCTCCTGAAGCCCTCGCGAACCGGCAAAAAAATGGCGCTCTTTTGAGCGCCATTTTTGTTTGCTGCGGCCGGGACCGCGCGACCGCCTCAGGCGAAGAACAGCGCGATGGATGTCGCCACGCCCAGCACCCACACCAGGCTACGCAGCGCGGCCAGATCCGCCAGATACAGCCCGATGAACACCAGCCTCAGCACGATGAAGGCCACGGCCAACAGGTCGATGCGGCCTTGGTCCAGATGCATCTGCTGGGCCGCCAGCACCCCCGCAAAAAACAGCGGAAGCGCCTCGAAGCCGTTGGCCTGGGCCGCATTGGCGCGGGCCTGCCAGCCGGTCTGACGGCTGAGCCAGCTGCGCGGGTCGTGATTGTCGAAACCGCCGTCGCGACGGCGCTTGCCGTAGCCGCGAGACTTGGCCAGCGCCGCGCACACCACCGGCAGCAGCGCGGCGACGATCATGCAATAGTTGGCCACCGTCATGAGGGTCTCCGATCCACCAAAGCGTGGGCGATGGTGCCCAGGTCCACATATTCCAGCTCACTGCCCACCGGCACGCCCCGCGCCAGCCGGGTGCTGCGCAGGCCGCGGGCCTTGAGGGCCTCGGCCAGCACATGCGCCGTGGCCTCCCCTTCCGCGGTGAAGCTGGTGGCCAGAATCACTTCTTCCACATGACCGTCGGTGGCCCGCTCCAGCAGCGGCGCCACGCCGATCTCCCGGGTGCTGATGCCGTCCAGCGGACTCAGTCGCCCTTGCAGGACGAAGTAGTAGCCGTGATAGGAGGCGGTGCGCTCCATCGCCGCCTGGTCCGCGGGCGACTCCACCACGCACAGCAGGCGGGCGTCCCGCTTGGTGTCCTGGCAGATCTTGCACAGCGCGGTTTCGCTGAAGGTGTGGCAGCGCTCGCAGTGGCGCACATGACGGGCAGCCTCCTGCAGCGCCCGGGCCAGGGTGTCGGCCCCGGCACGGTCATGCTGCAGCAGGTGATAGGCCATGCGCTGGGCCGATTTCTGGCCCACCCCCGGCAGACGCCGCAGGGCCTCGATCAATTGTTCGAGCGCGTTCACCGACGTCCGTTCAGAACGGGAACTTCATGCCGGGAGGCAGGGGCATGCCGGCGGTCAGCTTGCTCATCTTTTCCTGGCTGACTTCTTCGGCGCGACGCACGGCATCGTTGAAGGCGGCGGCCACCAGGTCTTCCAGCATGTCCTTGTCGTCGGACAGCAGGCTCGGGTCGATGACCACGCGCTTGACGTCACGCTTGCAGGTCATGGTGACCTTCACCAGACCGGCGCCGGACTGGCCTTCCACTTCGATGTTGCCCAGTTCGTCCTGGGCGCGCTTCAGGTTGTCCTGCATCGCCTGGGCCTGCTTCATCAGGCCTGCGAGTTGACCCTTCATCATGATGGTGATCCTTGTCGGTTCAGAGAGGTTTGATGGACCCCGGCAGGATGCGCGCGGTCTTGAACTGCGACAACAACTGCTGGACTTCGGGGTCTTCGAGAATGATGGTTTCAGCGCGACGCTGGCGCGCCCGGGTCGCCATGGTATCGCGCAGCGCTGGAGAGTCGGTGGCGCGGCCCGGTTCAATGGTCAGTTCGACGGCGGTGTCCAGGTGCGCGGAGAGCGCCGCCTGCAGCTTGTCCTGCAGCGCCGGCTGGCGCAGAGACTCGCGTTCCACCCGGAAGCGCCAGCGCTGCGGCGAGGCCTGGTCGTCGATGGCGACGCATTCGGCTTGCAGGGCCAGCTCGCGGGCCAGGGCGTTCAGGCCCAGTTGGGGCACCAGACTCGCCCAGCGCTCGCCGAAAGGGGTGGGAACAAGCTTGACCTCTTCCACCGCCGTGGAGAGGTAGATGCCGTCGCCGCCGTTGCCGCCACCGCCGTGACCACCGCCGTGACCACCACCTTGGGACGCGCCGACCTCCAGGTCGCCGCCCAGGTCACCGTCCAGCATGGACGCGCCGATGCTCATTTCCTCGTCGGAGGGCGGGGGCACATCCAGCCAGGGCGGTGCGCCGTCGTCATCGTGCGGCGGAGACAGATCTTCGGGCGGCTCCAGCGAGTCTGCCTGCTCCGCGGGGACCGGTGCGGCGCGCGGGCGCAGGCGGTCGCTGAAGCGGGTCGCCGGTGCTCCGGCTGGGGCGGCGCGGAGGGAGCCGCCGCGGGTTGGGGTTGGGGTTGGCGCTGCTGCCGGGGCCGCAGCCGCTGTTGCAGTTGCAGCCGGACCATTTGCCGGGCCATTTGCCGGACCATTTGCCGGGGCGGTTGCCGGAGCGGTCGCCGACGCGGTTGCAGGAGCTGCTGGCGTTCTTGGCGTTGCCGACGGTGCGGCTGGCGCTTCAGACGGGTGGGGGGCGTCAAAGCCCGGGTCAGAAGCGGCCGCATCCCAAGGGGGCGCGTCTGGATGCGCCTGCGCGCTGCGCTCATCGCCGCGATCGGCGGAGGCGTCCGGCGCGGCCTGGGGCTCTGCAGCCATTGAAGTTGCGGGACTGACCTCAGGCGCACCGGAGACCCCGACCGATCCGGACGCGGTCGAAGGCTCTGCGCCCGCGGGCTCGGCAGCGTCGGGCATGGACGCGTCGGCTGTTTGCGTCTGCGCACGTGACTGGCGAGCGACGTCAGCGTCCGAGGCGAGCTGGCCAGAAGGTGCTACCTCCGCATCCGCATCCGCATCCGCATCCGCAGCCGCACCAGCACCAGCACCAGCACCAGCACCAGCACCAGCACCAGCACCAGCACCAGCACCAGCACCAGCATCGGCATCAGCGGGCATGTCCGCGGCGTCAGCGGCCGCGACCGAGCGCGCCGCCGTGTCGGCGCTGGTCGCGCTGCTTGTGCTGGTCGCGTGGGTCGCGTGGGTCGAATCGGTCGCGCGGCTCACGTGATCTGCGCTGCCCGCCTTGGTCGCTGGGTCCGCAGGGGCTGATGCAGCAACGCTGCCCCCGGCCGCGCGTTGAACGTCGGGCGTTCCGGTGTGAGCCGCACCAGAAGTCCCCACCCCGGACACGCTTCCCGCGGAAGCACCGCCGATGGAAGCCCCACGGCCCCCCGCAGTGGACGCGCCCGCGCCCGTGCCACCCGCAACGGCGCCACCAGCACCAGCACCAGCGTGACCGCCAGCGCCCGCGCCACCACCGCTGCCAGCATTCGGCACCCCGCCCCCACGCGGTCCGCCGCCCTCTGGCCGGAAGGCCATCATGCGCAGCAGCACCATCGTCAGGCCCGCATACTCATCAGGCGCCAGCGGCAGTTCCTGACGGCCATGCAAGGCCATGCTGTACATCAGCTGGATTTCATCCGCCGGCAACTGCGTCGCCAGCGGCAGCAACTCGGCCAGGTCCGGATCGGACGCATCCAGGGCGCCCGGCGCGGCCTGCGCCACGGCCAGGTGCTGCAAGGCCACCGCCAGATCCTCCAGCGTGCCGCCGGCCGACAGGCCCATGTCCCGCAGACGGTCGGAGGCGCTCACCAGCGCCACGCCGTCGCCCGCCACCAGCGCCTGCAGGATGCCCAGCACATGGCCGCGGTCCACGCTGCCCAGCATCTGGCGCACACCGGCTTCCTTCAGCTCGCCGGAGCCGAAGGCAATGGCCTGGTCGGTCAACGACAGCGCATCCCGCATCGATCCGCGCGCCGCACGGGCGAGCAGTCGCAGCGCGCCCGGCTCGGCCGGCACCTGCTCGATGGTCAGCACCTTGGTCAGATGCTCCAGCACCGTCTGGGGCGCCATCGGCCGCAGATTGAACTGCAGGCAACGCGACAGCACGGTGACCGGCACCTTCTGCGGGTCGGTCGTGGCGAGCACGAACTTCAGATACTCGGGCGGCTCTTCCAGCGTCTTGAGCATCGCGTTGAACGCGGTGTTCGAAAGCATGTGCACTTCGTCGATCATGTAGACCTTGAAGCGCCCCACCACCGGCTTGTAGACCGACTGGTCCAGCAGCTGGGAGATTTCCTCCACGCCGCGGTTGGAGGCCGCGTCCAGCTCCACGTAGTCCACGAAGCGGCCGGCGTCGATGTCCCGGCAAGCGTCACAGACGCCGCAGGGGTGGGCGGTGATGCCGCCCTGCCCATCCGCACCGATGCAGTTCAGGCTCTTGGCCAGAATGCGGGAGACGGACGTCTTCCCCACCCCGCGGGTGCCGGTGAACAGATAGGCATGGTGCAGCCGCTGCTGCGTGAGTGCATTGGCCAAGGCCTGCACCACATGCTCCTGACCCATCAGCTCCTCGAAGGTACGGGAGCGGTACTTGCGTGCGAGGACCTGGTAACTCATGGCGCGGCATTCTACGGGGGGCGCCCGACCTGCCGGTCGGACCGGTCAACGGGTTGACCAGGGTTTGTCAGTAGAGGTGAAGGATAATCCCCGCCCATGAGCACCCACGCCCCCCAAGATTCCTCCTCCGGCACCCTGAGCTATGAGCAGGCCGGTGTCAATTACGACCTGATCGATCCGCTCAAGGTCAGCGCCCAGCGCGCGGCGGCAGCCACCGCCGGCCATCTGGCAGCGCATGGCTTTACCGAGGTCAAGGCCTCGCGCGGCGAATCCGCCTATGTGGTGGACGTGGGTCCGTTCTACATCGCCTCCATCGTCGAATGCCTGGGCTCCAAGGCCCTGGTGGCCGACGAAATGGCCACGCTCACCGGCAAGAGCTACTACGACGGCATTGCGCAGGACACCATCGCCATGGCGGTGAACGACCTGATCACCGTCGGCGCCACGCCGCTGGTGGTGCAGGCCTACTGGGCGGCTGGCGGATCGGACTGGTTCGGCGACGCCCAGCGCGCCCAGTCCCTGGTGGCCGGCTGGAAGAAGGCCTGCGACACCTGCCAGGTGGCCTGGGGCGGCGGCGAGACGCCGGCGCTGGCGGGCATCGTGGAAGCGGGCCGCATCGACCTGGCAGCGTCATGCACCGGCCTGATCAACCCGAAGGAACGCCTGTCGGTGGGCGACAAGCTGGCCGACGGCGACGCCATCGTCCTGCTGGCCTCCAGCGGCATCCATGCCAACGGCCTGAGCCTGGCACGCAAGCTGATCGAGCGCCTGCCCCAGGGCTACCTGACCGAAGTGCAGCCCGGCCTGACCTATGGCGACGCCCTGCTGGCCCCGACCACCCTCTATTCCCCGGTGACCGAAGCCCTCTACAAGGCCGGCATCATTCCGCACTACTGCGCCAACATCACCGGCCACGGCTGGCGCAAGCTGCTGCGTCACCCTGGCCAGTTCACCTATCGCATCCACACGGTGCCGCCGGTGACGCCGGTGCTCAAGTTCATCCAGCAGCATGCGCAGCAGGACGACCGCGAGGCCTATTCGACGCTCAACATGGGCGCGGGTTTTGCGCTGTTCGTGCCGGCAGACCAGGCGGCCCAGGTGGTGGAGATTTCCAAGGCCTGCGGCATTGACGCCTGGGTGGCCGGCGCGGTGGAAGCGGGCGAAAAGCAGCTGCTGATCGAGCCGCTGAACATCCGCTTCGGCGACGACGACCTGCAACTGCGCTGAGGGTCTGGGCGGCCTGTCCGCCCCCCTGCTCCAGCGGATTGACTTTGGTGGGTGGGGTGACGAAGCTCCCCCTTCATGGACTGGTTCTACCTGCCGATGGTCAAGATGCATGCACTGCTGGGGTGGTGCAGCGTGGTCTTGTTCGTTGTGCGCGGGCTGGCGCATCAGTTCGGCGCGGTCTGGGTGATGGATGAGCGGCTGCGCACCCTGGTGTTCAGCAGCCATCTGCTGATCGTGGTGTCCGGCCTGAGCCTGTGGGGTGCGCTGCACCATGATCCGACCACGGAGCCGTGGATGGTGGGCAAGTTTCTTGCGCTGGCGGTCTACTTCACCAGCGGCCACTTTGCGCTGGGGCGCGGTGAGTTCCGGGTGATCGAATACCTGGTGGCGCTGATGGCGCTGGGCTATGTGGTGGCGGTGTCGGTCACACGGGATGTGTGGCTGGGGCTTTAGCGGGACGCTGGCCCATTTGATGGCCGATGCCGCGGATGCGTCCGATGCCGCTCAGCCGACCAGGCGCCAGCCCGTCGCCCACAATTGCTGGACCGCCAGCGCGCAGAGCTCCCGACGCAGCGCAGAGGGCCGCACGCCAGGCCGCCCCTGCGACTCCGCACTGAGCCATTGCGGGCCGACCCGGGCCGACCAACGAGGCTGACCGTGACGGTCGGCGCGCAGCAAGGCCAGGCGCCAGGCGGCTGTCAGGCCCCGGTTGCGGGATTCGTCAGCCAGCACGCCGATCCAGTCATCGCCGTGCAGACGATGGGCGGCCTTGAGCAGGTCCAGATCGGACGGGGTGTGAAGGAATTCGGCGACAGGTTCGCCCCAGGGGTCCCGCAGAACGCGGACGGCGGGCTGGGCGACGTGCAAGGGCTGTGGGCGGGCCGCACGGCGGCGGGACAGCAGAGCGTCGAACTGTGCGAGGCGAGCAGACATGAAAAAACTCCGAGAGCCCACAGACATCACCGGCGTTTGCCGGCCCTGGGCATCATCGGAGCCGCAACGCTTTAGCCGTACTTGTTGACCGCCCGCAAGTAGTTGGTAAATCGGCGGTGGACGTTCGCGCGGGGAGCGCGGCGTCCGAGGGGCATTTTAAGCACATCTGGCGAGACCGCGTGGGGCCGGGTCCGGCGGGACGTGCGAAGGATGTGATGCAGATCATGGTTGGGCTTTCCGGCGGGGCCTTTGCAGTCGCGTACAATGCGTCCCTGACGGGCCTCCTCGCATGGAAGCGCGGCCAACTGGGTCAGGTGGGGAACCAAGCAGCCCTAACCGTTGCAACCAGTGCCGGGGGTAAGGCTCGTCACCTTCTTCAGCAAAAAACCGCCTTCGGGCGGTTTTTTCATTTGGCGATTGCGCTTACGGCGCGGCAACCGGTGCATGCACATTCACCGTCCAGTCCCGCACCGTCACCGACCACAGCGGCGGCTGCGGCAGCGTCAGGCCTGCCGCCTGATAGGCCCCTTCCGAATCCCCTTGATCCGGCTCGCTCAGAATGGCCGCCGGCTTGAGACCGCGCAGCACCTCCCCGTCATTGAAGTAGCCCTTCCACACCGGCTTGGTGATGGCGCCAGAGCCCCAGAACAAGGTGGAGGCCCACGGTCCGATCACCAGTTGGTCGTTCCACCGCCCCTCCGCCGCCAGCCTGCGCTGCGTGTCCCGGATGGCATAACTGCGCCGTTCATACGATTTGGCGTAGTCGCGCGCATCCAGGCCCAGCACGATCACCAGCACCGCCACCACCGCATGTCGCCAGGAGAGCGATGCATTGCGCTGCACCCGGGCGGGATCGCGCGCCACCCACATCCACGCCGCGCACAGCCCCGCCGCCCCCAGCAAGCCCAGCGCCATCACCAGCGACAGGAAATACCGGCTCGGCAGATAACTCAGGGTCAGCTTGTGCAGTTCAATCAGCACCCAGGCCGCTGGCGGCGCCATCAAGGCCACCCACTGCCGCCGATGCGCTGGGGTGACCCGCACGGCCCGCCACGCCAGCACCGCGGCCACCAGACCCACCAGCACCAGCAGCCAGACGGCCCAGAGGCGGCGGTCCATCAAGAGCGTGTGCAGGTTGTCGGCCAGGCTATGCATCAACTGCGTCATTGACGCGGAGCCGCGGGAGCTCTGCGCGCCCAGCACAAACTTCATCAGCGCCTGATTGGGCCAATACCAGCCGATGGCAAACACCGCCGCCATGACCACCGCAGCGGCGCTCGCGCCCAGGACATTGGCCAACGCCGCTCGCCAGCCCGTGCGCCATTCATCGGGGTTCAGCACCCAGGCCAGCGCAAACGCCAGCGGCGCAATGGCGGCCGCATACACGAATTGCACCTTCATGCCGTAGGCCACAAACACCAGCAGCGCCGACACCGCCCAGGTCCATCGCCCAGCCCCCAGCAGTCGCTGATGCACCGCCCACAGCGCCCCCACAATCAGGAGGGCCGCCGTCATCTCTACCAGGGCGAGATGCGCGTAATGAAAGGGGTAATACGACAGCGCCAGCACCGGCACCCCCACCATCACTGCCCGGGACAGCGGCGAGCGTCCCGACGCCACCACGGCCAGCAGCAGCGTACTCAGCGCCAGCATCGTCAGCCGCATCACCGTCATCGAATCGCCCACGCCCTTGAGCACGCCAAGGGCCAGCAGCGAATACAGCGGCTCCTTGATGACGCCGTCCGACTCGGCCAGGTCCAGCGTGCCGGTGCGCAGGGCATTGCGCACCTGCGCGGTGTAGAGCCCTTCATCCGTCCACGGCCCGCGACTGAATCCCAGGCTCGCCTCTGCATCCGCCATCACAAATGGCAAATGCAATGCCATGACACCGGCCAGAACGGCCAGACACCACCACCACCTCCATCCGCGCTCTTGCATGCCACCCTCGCTGGCTGAGGGGCCGGGATCCATGCCGCCTTGTCTCCGCGTCGCAGCGGCATGGACCGGTCACGGCCCCAGGTTGATCTTGATGATCTTGTTGTTGCTGTTGTTGGCGATATTGTCCTTGTCCCCACCATTGGTCGTGGAGAGCCACAGGTTGCCGTCCACCGCCGGCTCCACCGTCTTGATCCGGCCATAAGTCCCGCGGAACAGTTCCTGGGAATTGGCCAGGGCGTCACCACTGATCTCGTGTCGATAGACCCGCTCGCCCCGCTGGCAGGCCACATACAGGGCCTGCCGCACGATGGCGATGCCGCTGCAGGACCCCTCCGCCACCGGATAGGTCCGCTTGGGCGCAATGAATCCGGCGGTGGCGCAGCCGGTGCCGCTGCGGGAGAGCGTGCCCTCGCAGATCGGCCAGCCGTAATTGCCGCCCTTCTGGATGAGATTGGTCTCGTCCATGGTGCTGTCCCCAAACTCCTGCTCCCACAGCCGACCCTGTGCATCAAAGGCCAGCCCCTGCGGATTGCGGTGGCCGTAGCTCCACACCAGATTGCCGAACGGGTTGTCCGAAGGTGTGCTGCCATCCACATTCATCCGCAGCACCTTGCCGCTGAGGTGGCTGGTGTTCTGGGCGAAGTCACCGTTCTGCGCATCGCCGGTGGCCACATACAGCTTGCCGTCGGGCCCATAGCGCAGCCGGCCGCCGTTGTGATACTTGTTGCGGGCAATGCCGCTGAGCAGCACCTGCAGCGACGACAGGTCCAGCGTGCTGTTCACATATTTCACCCGCACCACCCGGTTGTCGCTAGGCGTGGTGTACATGATGTAGAGCCAGTTGTCGGCAGTCGGGAATCCGGGCGCGGCGGCCAGGCCCATGACACCGCCCTCGCCGTCAGTACCGGCGGCATTGGGCAGGGCGCCAATGGACGTCTTCACGCCGGTTGCGGGATTCAGCCGCACCACGTCCCGAACGTCACGGCGCGAATACAGCAGTTGCCCATCCGGGAGCGCCAGCAGGCCCCAGGGCAGATCGGTCTCGGTTGCGACCTGCGTGACCGAACAGACCGCACTGCTGCAACTGCCGCCGGTGGTCACGCTCACTTCTGCGGACCGGGTCGAGGCATTGCTCTGCGCATCCCGCGCGGCGACTGCGTAGCGGTACTGGGTGTTGGCTGCCAGTGCATTCTCGGTGTAGGTGAGTGCCGCGGTGGAGCCGATCTTGGCGCCATTGCGATAGAGGTCATAGGCCACCACGCCCACGTTGTCGGTGGCGGCATTCCACTTCAGCGCGACCGAGGTCCCGGTGGCCGACGCGGTCAACCCACTTGGGACCGTCGGGGGCTGCGTGTCCGACGAGCACTGCGGCACGTTCACCGGCAAGGTGGCGCTGGCCTGCGAGACGTTGCCCGCCGCGTCTCTGGCATTGACATACAGCCCCCAGTTGGCGCCGGGGGTCAGGGTCAGGGTGGTGGCCAGTGTGCTGCCGGTCACCGTCGTCATCTGCTGGCCGTCGTGATAGACATCGTAGAACGCAACGCCGACGTTGTCCGTCGAGGCCGACCAGGACAGCGTGGCGGAGCGGCATTGCAGATTGGAGAGCGCCAGACCGGTCGGTGCCGTCGGCGGCTGGGTGTCGATGCCCACGCCGTCATTGCGGATCCAGACCTGGTTGCTGGTGGCCCGGCAGGTGTAGAGGATGACGGGAGTCAGGGCCTGCGTCAGACCGCGGTAGACATCCAGGCACAAGCCGGACTGTCGCCCGGTGATCGTGCCATTGTTGTTGTAGGTCCACTTCTGATTGATCTGCCCATTGCAGGTGTAGGCCACCACGGCGGTACCGGGGGCCGTGCCTTGCTGATAGGCGTCCAGGCAGCGGGTGCCGTTCATCACGCGGATCTCGCCGGCGGTGGTGAACTCGAATGCCTGATTGGAGGCGCCGTGGCAGTCGTAGATGATCATCGGCGCACCGGGCGCGGAACTGGCGCCGCCCTGCACGTCCAGGCAGCGGCTGCTGGCCTGGCCGACCAACGTGGTGGTGGCGGCATGGGCGGCGGTCGGCGCTGCCATCCATGCAAGCACTGCAAGCGTCAGCATCCGGGCAAACGCCCATCGAGAAGAAAGCGACCAGGACCAGAATCGACCGGCATGCATGGCGTGTCTCCTGCTTGTGCGTCCCGGTCGTCTGTGCGGCGGCCGCGGTGCAGGCAATGTAGCGCCGGTGGAATGCGCGAAGATGCGCTGACACTGGAAGAAGGGGCGGTGCAATGTGCGCTGGGCCGCTTTCATGGCCTCGCCTTCTTGGCCTTCTTCGTTCTCAGCTCCACTGCCCGACACCATGAGCTCCATCGCTGCCAATGGCCCCCTCGTTCGCAACCCTGCTGCGGTGCTGCACACCGATCGCTTGACGCTGCACGCCTCCGACCCACTGCTGGCGCAGGCAGTCAGCGATTTCCATCGCCGCAACGTGGCGCATTTCGCGCCATGGGAACCGCCGCGCGCGGCGGATTTTCTGGAGGTGGACGCCACCCGGGGCCGACTGGCCGCCGAGGTCGCGTCATTCGCCAACGGACAGATGTGGCGCTACTGGATGGCCCGCAAGGAGGCGCCGCTGGAGATCATCGGCCAGTGCCAGGTCTCCATGGTCGCGCGCGGCGTCGCCCAGAATGCCTGGCTCGGTTACAACCTCGACGCCGAGCAGCAGGGCCACGGCTACATGCATGAAGCCCTGGTCGGCCTGATGCGAGAACTGTTCAGCCCGCAGGTCTGGCTGCACCGCATCCAGGTGGCGGTTCGCCCGGACAATGCCCCCAGCCTGCGGGTGATGGCGCGCATGGGGTTCCAGGAAGAAGGGCTGTGCCGGGACTACCTGTTCATCAACGGCGCCTGGCGCGACCACAAGATCTTCGCCCGGGTGAACCCGGACTGGCCGCGCAGCGAAGCGCCGCCGCTGTAGGGCATCGGCGCAGGGAGCGTCAGCGTCACCCAGAGGCCGCCGCTCCGCAGCATCGCCCACCCGACAGGGGGGGGCTAATGCCTCGAATGGGGAAGTGACGCCCCCGGGGCCTGACGGCGAAGATGCAGATCCGTTCCCGCTGGATCCCCGTCTTCCTCCACTGGTCGTCACCTTGCGTGCTCCACTTCCTCGAACGGCCTGGATCTGGCTGATGGTGTGCCTGTGGCTCGCCCCTTGGCCCGTGCGGGCACTCGACCGGGATCGCAGCTTCGAACAGTTGCATCACAGCCGCTGGACCGCCGTGGACGGTGTGCCGATGGGCATCCGCAAGATCAGCCAGACCCCGGACGGCTGGCTCTGGCTGGGCAGCACCTCCGGCCTCTACCGCTTCGACGGTGTGCGCTTCGAGCAGTTCTCACCGAAGGAAGACCCGGAATTCGGTGCGCGAGCCGTGAGCACCCTGGCCGTCGCCGCCAACGGCGACCTGTGGGTGGGCCTGCTGGATGGGGGCATCGCGCGTGTTGACCCACTCGGCCATCTGCGCGTCTACCCGCTGCCGTCCGACCTGCCCAGCTTCCAGACCAGCAAGATGGCGACCACCTCCGGCGGTCAGGCCTGGGCGGTGGTCTCGGGGCATCTGCTGGTCTTCGAGGGCGGCCGCTGGCGGCATCCGGATGCGTATTTCCGGGCCCCCGCCACCCCACCCACCGGCTTGCACACCGATGCCAACGGCGCACTCTGGCTGGCGTCCGACGACCGCTGGTGGTGGCTGGACCCGGAGCGGCAGCAGTTCGTGGAGAAGGTGCGCGGCTTGTCGGCCGGACGCGCCATTCGCATCGTGGGCGGCACCAGCTGGGTGGTCACGGCCGACGGCCTGCATCCGCTGCCCGGCAGCGAACAGCGCCATGGCCCGGCGGCGCGTCAGCCGGATTCCTCCGCCATCTGGATCGACGAACAGGGCAACGCCTTCAGCGCCTACTGCCCCGCCGGTCTGTGCCGGATCCGCCTGCCGGCTCACTGGAACTCGGCCCGTCAACCGCTGCGCCTGCCGCCAGTCACCGAATCCTGGACCCGCCGCGACGGGCTCACCAGCGACATCGGCATGACGGCCCTGGAGGACCGGGAAGGCAACCTCTGGGTCGCCACCCAGACCGGACTGGATCGCTTTCGGGACACGCTGCTGGCGCGGCTCACCCCGTCCAGCGCCGCGACCAACTTCCTGCTTCAACCGTATCGGGTGGTGGAGTCCGACGGGGAACTGCGCCAGCACCTGCTGCTGTCCGCCGTGGATGCCACCCACGGGAGCCTGCTGTGGCGCTGGACCGAGCGACAAGGCTTCACCCCCCTGGACTGGACGCCAGACCAGGGACGCATCCGCGCCTTGCATCGGGATGCGGACCAGCATGAATGGGTGGGCAGCAGCACGGGTCTGTGGCAGCTCCAGGGCGGCCAGGCGCATCCCGTCACCTCGCCGCCAGCGGCTTTGACGTCCCCCTCCTGCTCGCAACTGCTCAGCAACCGTCATGGCTTGTGGGTGCTGTTCCGGTCCGCCGGCCTGCACCTGCTCAAAGACGGCGCCTGGCAGACCCTGCCCTTCCCCGGCCTGGACGCCGAACGCCCGACCGCCTTCGCCCTGGAGGGCCAGACCGCCGTCTGGACCGGATACGCCACCAATCGCCTGATGCGAAGTGATGCCCAAGGCGCACAGCTGTATGACGGCCGGCAAGGGCTGGCGGTCGGCGCGGTGAACTATGTGTACAGCGGGCGGCACGTGGTGGTGGGGGGCGATCGGGGCGTCCAGATCCTGCACCAGGGCCGCTTCCGCAGCCTGCGGTCTCTCCACGCGGAGGCCCTGCGCGGCATCACCGGCGCGGTGGAGACACCTGACGGCGACCTCTGGCTCAATGGCGCCCGGGGGGCGGTGCGCATCCCCGCGCAGGCGCTAGGCCGATGGTCGGCGGATCCGGACACCCTGCTGGAGATGCAGGTCTTCGACATGGGTGACGGTTATCCGGCGGCGGCCACCGCCATGGGGCCGCAAGCCAGTGTGGTGGCCAGCGGACGCGGCCGACTCTGGTTCGCTGGCCTGGAGGGCCTGGCGACCCTGGACCTGGACCGACTGCCACCGCCCCAGATCGGCCCCGCCGTCCAATGGCAGGCGGTGGCGGCCGATCAACAGTGGCAGGAGGCCGCCGACGACCTGCAGTTGCCGCCCGGCACGCAGACGGTGTCCGTGCGATTCACCGCGCTGGCCCTGGGCGTGCCGGAGCGCGTGCAATTCGAGGCGAAACTGGCGGGCGTGGACACCGCCTGGCGGCCGCTGGGCGCTCAGCGGGAGTGGACCTACAGCCATCTGACCCCCGGCCGCCACCAGCTGCAGGTACGCGCCTCGCTTGGCGACGGCCCGCCCTCGCCCCATCCGGCCCAGCTCAGCTTCACTCTTCAGCCCACCCTCATGCAGACCCTCTGGATGCGGTCCCTCCTGGTGCTGGCGGGCATCGTCCTGCTGGCGTCGGTGCTGAGATGGCGACTGAGCCAACAAGCGCGGCGCGAGCACGACCGGCTGCGCATCCGCCTGGACGAACGCGAGCAACTGGCGCAGCAACTGAACGACACCCTGCTGCAGGGCCTTCACGGGCTCACCCTTCACTTCCAGAAGGTGGCCAACCGGATGCGCGCGGAAGACCCGAACCGCCCGTTGATGGAGGCCGCGCTGAGCCGGGCTGACGAGCTGATTCTGCGGGGGCGGGACCAGGTGAGCGAGTTGCGGGATGCGCGACGGCGGCAGCAGCAGGATGTCGCGGTGGCCTGGTCCGGGCTGGGAGAGCGGCTGGCCGCCCAACGCAAGCTGGCGTTTCTGATGGAGGTGGAAGGCGCCTCACGACCTCTGCGCCCCAACGCAAAGGAATCCCTGCAAGGGTTGGGCGCGGCCATGCTGGAGCAGGCCTTCGCGCAGGTGCGCACGGCAGGGACCGTGCAGGCAAGGCTGCACTGGCGCTGGTGGGGACTGCGCCTGGTGGTGACCGCCAACGCCGAGCATTCCGCACGTGAATCCGAATCTGCATCCCCGGCGACACCGCTCGACCAGGAAGCGCAACTTCGCGACACCCTTGAGCCCCGCGCACGCGCGCTCGGTGGATGGATGCGCAGCAGCCGTGTGAGGACTGCGGCCGACCGGACCCGGTCGACCCTGATGCTCTGTGTACCGGCCTTGCACCTTTACGGCCCGTCGTTCTGGCCCGAACGCCGTGATGCGTCGGGCAGCCAGGACAGCTAATTCCTAAGCGTCTGCGAAGGACCGGCGCTGGGTTCCTGCGCCGCGTCGGAGGACTCGAGCACACTCGCTGCTTCCAATTCTCCGACGAATCGGTTGGCTCGCGCCGCCAGGTCCGGCCCCATCTCCGACATCAACGCGATCGGTGATTGGCACAAATAGCGGCTGAGTTCAGCCAGCGATACGAATTCATAGCGCAACCGTGGGAACTCGTCCTTCAGCCGCTCAAAACGGCGGGCCTCCTCGAACTTTTGCGGGGGCACATACCGCAATGAATACTGATGAAGCAGATCCATCCCATGCACTGAAGGGCCCAGCGGGCTGAAATGCCACTTGGCATCGACCACGCTGATGCCCTCTTCGGCCGTCAGGTCGTCGTTCAGGCGCACATCGAGCGTTCTGTACTGCCAGCTCCTCACTTCCCAGCCGGTCAGGTTGCGCTGCTCCAGGGAGGGATCCAGCAACTGCGCGCCGGCCGGTTGCAAGGTCTTGCCATGCAGGCAGAACCTCAGGAGCACTTCCGGATCGCGGTCGGGCCAGCGCTCAAAAATGGCCAGCGCCAGCATGGCCACCACCGGATGGCGTTCGATCAGGTCGGCCAGCAGGTTGCGCATCTGGACGGTCGTCGCGGTCCGTGCGCGAAGACAGGAGCTCAGCGCCATCAGATAGGCCTCCCGCCCACAAAGGGTCTGGCTTTCCTTCAACCTGCCCCGTCTGGCCACAATGACGTCCGAGCTGCCAGCCTCACACTGGACCCTGTGCGCCGATGGGCCCACATGACCGTCATGAACGGCCAGGAACTCGCCGTTGGCAAACCTGATGTCGGTGCGTTCCAGGTACATGTCATGCTCAGGGGGAAGCCGCGCGAGCAACTGCGGGGCCAGCCGCTCAAGCACCGGGCTCCACTGCCCTTGCCTCAGTACGTCGGCCAACGCCAGCGCGCGGGTCCTGAGGACTTCCGTCGGCGTCGCGGGCACGAGCGGGGCAGGGACGGGTTGCAACACCGGCGTCGCGGCGCGCGCTTGTGGGCCTGGTCGCACCGTGATCGGGCTGCTTGCGGCGGGTTCAATGACCTGCGCAGGCTCTGAGAGGGTAGGCGGCAACGGCGACGCTCTGCCTTGAGGCGTCTCCAGCCAAGCGGCCAGAGCCTGCCGCAGCTCCGTACCGGTCGGTGACTGGCCTGCCTGCCGTGCCGAAGCGCGGCCGGGCTGACGCGCGTCTTGCAAGGTCAGGACAATGGCATCAAAGATGTCCGTCGGCCAGCCAAACCTGTGGCTGGCGGGGAGATGGGCAGGAAGTCCGCGCTGCTGGTCCTTGATGTCCCGGGTGAGCACGGCCTGCAGAACCGACGGGCCGTCCGAGGGCGTGGATGCCAGCAGCAGAACCTCCTCACCCGCTGCATCGGGCTTGGGGATCGTCTCCCCCGGCGTACACCAGACCATGGGGGGCAGGTTGATGAGCCATCGCAGCGCTGGCGCTGCCGTCGAGAGGACCGTCAGCAGGTCCGGAATCTGCGCCGGCTCGAAACGGTGACGCCGATTCCTGAGCTGCTCCGCCAACAGAAGCCGGTCGTCAGGGCTGGGCGACCTGGCGCCAACACTGCCCGGCGCGGAAAACGGCGAGGACGAGAACGAGGACCGGGACGAGGACCGGGTCAAGGACACGTCCATGGACGCTGAGGCGGCCGACGCGGTCGGCGAGGCCGGGGCGTCCGTGGCGACCTCTTCCGGCAGTAGGGCCATCGCCTCCGCCAAGGCCTGTTGAGCCAGCAAATTGGCCAATATTGAGTGCATAGGGCTTCCTTATGGGCCACAGCGACAGGCCCATCGCTATGTCCCTGTTTGCCCCCGATTGAGTTCATCCATCGCCCTTCAGAGGGGACCCTCGATCGGGGAAGTGACTTGTCAGAAGTGAACCTCGACGATGCGTCCCGTAGTTGTCCCGATCCGCCCCTCCCGCGCCCCATGAGCTGCCACCGCTTTGGTCCCTTCCTGCTTCTGGCTTCACGCCGCCAGCTCTTCGAGGGCTCGCGGCCGGTGAAGCTGGGCGCGCGTGCGCTGGACCTGCTGGTGGTGCTGGTGGAGCGGGCCGGCGAAGTGGTCAGCAAGCAGACGCTGATGGCACAGGTCTGGCCTCAGGAAGTGGTGGAGGACAACACCCTTCGTGTGCACATGGCGGCGCTTCGCAAGGCGCTGGGCGTGGGGGATAGCGACGCCCGCTACATCACCAACGTCGCAGGAAGAGGGTACAGCTTGGTCGTCCCGGTGGTGCCGGTGGCCCAGCCGCTCGATGACATCGATGGCCTTGCGCCCGCCTCGACCCAGACAGACGTCCCTCTGCCAGCGGGACGCCGGGCGGGCGCCGCCGCCGTCGTGCCGATGGCCCTGCAGGGTCTCGAGGCCCTCTCCCCTCGGGCGATTGAGGAGGCTGCGACGACCGCGCCGCTGCCGCCGGGCTTGCAGCAGTTACCGCGCCCCTGCGGCCCCTTGTTGGGACGCGAAGGCACCGTGGAGGCGCTCGACCGTCAGCTGTCGCGTTACGGCTTTGTGACGCTGGTGGGCCCCGGGGGCATCGGCAAGACCAGCGCAGCGCTGGCCACGGCCCGTCAGTTGTGGGGGCGTTATCCAAACGGGCTGTGGTTCGTGGACCTGTCCGCACTGCCGGCGCTGGCCAGTGCGATGGATGTGGCCTTTGCCGTCGCCCGTGCGCTGGACCTGGACCTGGCCATCGAGGGGCTGTTCGACCGGCTGCGTCTTCACCTGGCCGCCGCCAGCGGTGCGGAGCGTCGCCTGCTCATCCTCGACAACTGCGAGCATGTGGTGAAGTCGGTGAGCGTGCTGGTCGAGGGCCTGCTCTCGTCCCTGCCCGGACTGCACCTGCTGCTGACCAGCCGGGAGCCGCTTCGCGCCATGGGGGAGCAGGTGTATCTGCTGCCCAGCCTGCCGATGCCCGGCGGCCCGGTGCCGTCGATGGCGGAGGCTTTGCACTCACCGGCGGTGCAGCTGTTCGTGCAACGCGCCCAGGCCTCGGACCAGACCTTCGACCCGTCCGATGCCGATGCCGGCTGGATCATCCACATCTGCCAAGGCCTGGACGGCGTCCCGCTGGCCATTGAACATGCGGCGGCCATGGTCCGGACCTTCGGCCTGAAGGCGCTGGCCGCGAGTCTGGACGACCGCTTCCTGCTGCTGTGCAGCGCCCATCGGAATGCGATCTCCCGTCACCAGAATCTCCAGGCCCTGCTGCGCTGGGGCTACGACCTGCTGAGCGAGCCGGAGCGGCGCCTGCTGCGCTGGCTGTCCATCGTGCGCGGGCCGATTTCGCTGGCCGACATCCTCAGCTTCGTGGCACCGGCCACCATGGACCGGCAGGAGGTGCTGGAGGTGGTGCACAGCCTGGTGAACAAGAGCTGGCTGTTTCCCCGGCCGGGCGATTCCGATTCCCCCGGCTATCGCATGCATGCCATGGCCCGCAGCTTTGCGCATCAGATGCTGATGGAAGAGCAACGCCAGCGCCAGCCGTTCGGGTCGATGCCGCTGATGCAGGCCGACCTGTCGGCGCGCCACGGCGCCCTGCACCGTCTCCCGCCCGCAGCCCCGCCGCCCACCCTGCCCTCTCACCTCAACGACTGAGCGCGGGACCTTCGGCATCGCGCGGCCCGGCCCGGGGCGAGGTCCGCCCCGAAGCTTGCAGAAAGCCTTCAGCCCACTTGCAGCGACCTGTCGTGTACGTACTAGCACGATAGGCGTGTCCAAAGGCGACTCCGACCATGGCTGCATAGGAGACGCACCCCATGAACCGACATCTTGCGCGAGGCCTGTTCCTCGCCCTGGTGGCCCTGGGCTTCGGCCTTGGGTCCTTCCGCTACACGATCGGCCGGCTGGACCATGCCGGCCCCGGACTGTTCCCGCTGGCCATCAGCACCTTGCTGCTGCTGGTCGCGCTGGCCACCATGGCCCGAGCGATGGTGGAGCCCTCGGAGCGGCTGGAAGTGAAGGTCGGCAACATCGGCCTGATCCTGGCCAGCCTCTGCGCCTTTGCGCTGGTCTCCAAGCTGGTCAACATGTCGGCCGGCATCGTGGCGATGGTGTTCATCGCCACGGCCGCCGGACGCGATTACAGCTGGGTGCGCAACCTGAAGATCTCCGCCGGCCTGCTGGCCATCGCCTTCGGCTTTCAGAAGCTGCTGGGCCTGAACCTGCCGCTGCTCTGACATGGACGTCCTCAACAACCTCGCGTTTGGCTTCAGCCACGCCCTGACGCTGCAGAACCTGATGTTCTGCGCCATCGGCTGCATGGTCGGCACCCTGGTGGGCCTGCTGCCGGGCCTGGGCCCGCTGGCCACCATCAGCCTGCTACTGCCGCTGACCTACAGCATCCCCACCACCGGCGCGCTGATCATGCTGGCCGGCATCTACTACGGCGCGCAGTACGGCGACAGCGTCAGTGCCATCACGATGAAGATTCCGCATGCCAGCAGCATCGTGGCCTGCATCGACGGCTACCAGATGAACCTGAAGGGGCAGACGGGACTGGCGCTGTTCACTGCGGGGGTCTCCAGCTTCATCGGCGGCACGGTCGCCATCGTTGTGCTGGCCTGGCTGGCGCCCAGCCTGGGGGAGGTCGCGTTTCTGTTCGGGCCGGCGGACTATTGCTCGCTGATGCTGCTGGGCTTTTTGTGCGTGAGCTTCGTCACCACGGGCCATCTGCTCAACGGCCTGGCCATGTGCCTGATCGGGGTGCTGTTCGGACAGATCGGCACCGACGTGAACAGCGGCGTGGAGCGCTTCACCTTCGACCAGCCCTTCCTGGCCGAAGGCGTGGGCCTGGTGAGCGTGGCGCTGGGCTGCTTCGGCATTGCCGAGATCGCCAAGAACCTGGACGCCCGCAATGAACGCACACCCTTCAACGGCAAGATCAAGCTGATGCCCACCTGGCCGGAGTTCAAGCGCATTCTGCCCAGCGCTTTGCGCGGCAGTGCGGTGGGCTCCTTCCTGGGCATCCTGCCCGGCGGCGGCCCGGTGATTGCGCAGTTCGCGGCCTACGCGCTGGACAAGAAGGTCAGCAAGTACCGGCACGAAATCGGCACCGGCGTGATTGAAGGCGTGGCGGGCCAGGCTGCGGCGGATGAAGCCGCCTCGCGCACCAGCTTCATTCCGCTGATGAGCATCGGCATTCCGGAGAACCCGGTGATGGCGCTGATGATGGGGGCCTTCATCATCAAGGGCATCCAGCCGGGGCCCAACATGATTGCCGGCCATCCCGACCTGTTCTGGGGCCTGGTGGCCAGCATGTGGATCGGCAATGTGTTCCTGTTGGTGCTGAATGTGCCGCTGGTGCGCTACTGGCTGTCGGTCTTCAAGATCCCCTACAACGTGCTGTTCCCGTCCATCCTGTTCTTCTGCTGCATCGGGACCTTCAGCGTCAACAACAACCTGGACGACATCTTCGTCACCGCGCTGTTCGGACTTTGCGGATATGTCTTCATGCGGCTGGACATGGACCCGTCACCGCTGATGCTGGGCTTCATCCTGGGGCCGATGCTGGAGGAGAACTTCCGGCGCGCCATGCTGATCAGCCGCGGCAAGTTCGATGTGTTTGTGCAGCGGCCCATCAGCGCCACGCTGCTGGGGCTGATGGCGGTGTTCATCGCCTGGCAGCTGGTGAGCTTCCTGCTGGCGGCGCGGAGACGGGCGCGCACCCCGGCGGGTGAGGGGCAAGGCCCAGCCGCCGAGCCAGCAGCGGGTTCGGTGCCGGTGTCTTCGGCAATGCCGGTGGCCGGTGATGCGGCGGGACGTTGAGGCCGGGGGCAGATGAGACCAGGGCGGTGGAGCCGGAGCGCTCAGGCCGCCTGCCGCTTCAGCGGCCCAGCATGCCCTTTTCTTCGATGAATTGCACCACCTGATCCAGGCCCGACAGGGTCTTCAGGTTGGTCATCACAAAGGGCCGCGTCGGGCGCATGCGGCGGGTGTCCGCTTCCATCACCTCCAGATTGGCGCCGACATGCGGGGCCAGGTCGGTCTTGTTGATGACGAACAAGTCGCTCTTGGTGATGCCGGGGCCGCCCTTGCGCGGGATCTTCTCGCCGGCCGCCACATCGATGACGTAGATCGTCAGGTCGCTCAGCTCCGGGCTGAAGGTGGCGGCAAGGTTGTCGCCCCCCGATTCGATGAACACCACGTCCGCATCGGGAAACTGACCCAGCATGCGGTCGATCGCCTCCAGGTTGATCGAGGCATCTTCACGGATGGCCGTATGCGGACAGCCCCCGGTCTCCACGCCCATGATGCGCTCGGGCGGCAGTGCGCCGCTGACGGTCAGCAGCCGCTGGTCCTCTTTGGTGTAGATGTCGTTGGTGATGGCCACCAGGTCCCAGCGGTCGCGCATCGCCTTGCAGAGCATCTCCAGCAGCGTGGTCTTGCCGGAGCCGACCGGACCGCCGATGCCGACGCGCAAGGGAGGCAGCCGCTTGCTGCGGCCGGGAATGTGATGAAGGGCATTGCTCATGATCGGAACAGTCGGGAGTACTGGGTTTCGTGGCGTGCTGCCAGGATGGACAGCATCGGGGCGAAGAGCTGTCGCTTCTCCGGCGGGGTGGCCATGGCTGTCGCGACAGCGGCAGGAATCTCGGCGGCCAGTCGGGTCAGCACGCGCTGACCGGCGGTCTGGCCCAGCGGCACGGCCTTGAGGGCGGCCTGCACCTGGTTCTCGGCCCAGCCGAAGGCCTGCGCCTGAAGCGCTTGGGCCAGCGGGACGTCAATGGTGGACAGCGCCAGGGCCATGACCAGGATGTAATGCGCCGGCGCGGTTTGCACCGATGCCAGGTGGGCGGAAGTGACCCGATCGAGCATGGCCAGTTGCTCGCCGGACGCCATACCTTGCGGACGCAGCCACACCAGCAGCGACTGGCCCATCTGCTCGCTCTGCAATCGGGCCTCAGCGCTGTCGCGGGTCTGACGCAGCCAGGCGGCGACGGTGACGAGCGTGGCTTCGTCACCGCGCTGCCAGGCGGGGATGGCCTGCGCCAGGGCCGCGAGATCGCCCCGCGCCATCAGCGCGAGTTGCTGAGACAGCCAATCGGCGGCGCTGGTGTCGTCGTGCACGAGCCCATGCTCCACCGCGGCCTCCAGCGCTTCGGAATAGGAGAAGGCGCCGATGGGCAAGGCCGGCGAGGCCAGCCACATCAGGCGCAGCTGCGGGGCAATCGCGTCAGTGGGAGTGGCCATCGTCGTGGCGGTGGGTGGGCGCATGCCCGTGGTCGTGGTCGTGGTCGTGGTCGTGGCTGTGGTCGTGGTCGTGGTCGTGGTCGTGGTCGTGGCTGTGATCGTGACCGCAGCCGGGACCATGCACATGCGGCGCCGGGGCGGCCTGGATGTTGATGGTCTTGCGAGCGGGTGCCGGTGCCGCGGGGGCGTGGGCGTGATCTGCGTGATCTTCATGATCGTGGCCGTGGTCGGCGCCATGCCCATGGGAGTGCCCATGCCCATGCCCATGCCCATGACCGTGCCCGCCCGCCGCATAGGCCCCGCTCTCGGGCTCAAAGGCCTCCTCCGCCGCATTCACGATCAAGTGCATCGCCCGCAGCATGTCGGCCAGCACATGGTCGGGCTCGATCTTCAGGTGGTCGGGCTTGAGCTCGATCTGCACATGCCGGTTGCCCAGGTGATAGGCGGCCCGGATCAGATCAAACGCCGAGCCATGCGCCTGGCAGGCGGTGATGCGCAGCAGCGACTGAGGGGCTGCCACCACACGCACCAGCGACCCATCCTCCGCCACCAGCACATCCCCACCGCGCACCACCGTTCCACGCGGCAGGAACACGCCGAGCGTGCGTCCATGGCTGTCGGTGGCCTGAAAGCGGCTCTTCTGACGGGTATCCCAGTCCAGCGTCACGGAAGCGGCGCGCTTGAGCAGAACCGAGGCGAGCCCCTGGCCGCCGGCCAGGAGTTTGGAGACTTGAATCATGGAGGGACCTGGGGAGTGTGGGACGTAGCGCGTTGAAGCAGTAACGCGCGCAAATTTTCCGCGATGTCACCCGGGGAGCGACCAAGGTGGTTAAAACGCTACGGCGCCGACAGAAGCGGCTTTTTTCGACCGATTAACCCGATAAATTCCAATAAACGGCATTTTTTTACCTCTTATGAACAAGCACCCTTGACTCTCACAAACACCTTAAAATGACCGTTTAGACTCAAAATTGCTACGTAACCAGTCAATATTGACCGCCTATGAATGATCGAACTTCCCAGGAGAATCTGCGCACTCTGTCGGTCATGGAAGCTGAGATGAAGCTCGGAGAAGACCTGCGTACCCTAAGGCTTAGCAAGAACCTCGGTCAGCGACTGGTGGCGGAGCGGGCCGGTGTCAGCGAGAAAGCCCTTCGCCGTCTGGAGGCAGGCCAAGGCTCCACGCTCAGCACGCTCATTGCCGTCATCGGCGTTCTGGGTCGAGACGCGTGGTTGAACAGCGTCGCGCCCATCGCGTCGATCAATCCGCTGCATATGCCAACCCGCCAGAACCAACGCCAGCGCGCATCGACCCAGCGCTCGTCCAAGAACACCTAGCAGCAGGATTACGGCTGAATCGACCACCATGGCCACTCGCGCTACACCCTTCAAACCCACTCAGCGGATCGATGTTCACCTCTGGGGTCACCATGTAGGCGCGGTGGCGCTTGACGAACGGCTGGGCTACTACGCTTTCGCTTACACGCCGCAGTTCATCCGAACCGGACTGGAACTGTCGCCGAGAGTGATGCCCCTGAGCGCTGAGGTCTATGTGTTCAGCGATCTTCCGGTCGCCACTTATCGACGCCTTCCAGCGCTGCTTGCCGACGCTTTGCCGGACGACTTTGGCAACGCGCTTGTGAACCGTTTCATGGCAGACAAGGGCTACTCTGCGGACCAAGTCACTCCGCTTGATCGGCTGGCCTATATGGGCTCGCGCGCCATGGGGGCGATGCAATTCAAGCCAAGCAAAGGTCCCGCCCGGCACACGCCGACTGCTCTGGACTTGAATGCCCTGGTCGGGGTGGCCAGAGCAGCGGTGCGAGGGAATGTGGACGAGGACGAACACACCCATGCCGCGCTGCGAAACATCATTGACGTCGGCACCTCGGCAGGGGGCGCTCGCGCAAAGGCGGTCATTGCCTTGAACCCGGACACCCGCGAGATCCGTTCGGGGCAATTGGATGCGCCACCCGGTTTTGAACATTGGCTGCTCAAGTTCGATGGCATGGGGGCTGACACGGAACTGGGCGCCTCCCAGGACTATGGGCGCATCGAGTACGCCTACTTCCTCATGGCCCGCGCCGCCGGCATCCATATGACGGACTGTGCCTTGCTGACAGAAGGAGGAAGGGCCCATTTCATCACCAAGCGCTTTGATCGTTGGGGCGCCTCCGGACGCCACCATATGCAGACCCTGTGCGCAATGGAGCATCTGGATTACCGACTCAAGGGCACCCACGCGTATTCCCAGTTGTTTCTGTGCATTCAGCGACTCGGTTTGCCCTACGAGGATCTTGAACAAGCATTCCGACGGATGGTCTTCAATGTGCTGGCTCGAAATTGCGACGATCACACCAAAAACTTCAGCTTCTTGCTGCGAGAGGACGAACGATCCTGGCGGCTCGCGCCAGCCTATGACATCACTTTTGCCCACAACCCACACGGGGAGTGGACGCATCAACACTTGATGTCGGTCAATGGCAAATTCAAAGACTTCCGCTTGGAAGATCTGCTCGCCGAAGCGGCTGCTGGCCGGGTGGGCACCGCACCACGCGTCATCGCGGAAGTGACCGATGCCTTGGCACAGTGGCCCCAATTCGCGCAACACGCCGGTGTCTCGGAGGATGAACGGCGTCGAATTGGCCAACATCATCTTCAGTTGAACGCCGAAGGTCCCTCCCGCTGACCCTCCTGGACCTTCAGAACAAAAAGTACCGCTGCGCCATCGGCAATACCGTGGCCGGCTCACAGTGCAGCAGTTGCCCATCGGCCCGCACCGCATAGGTCTGCGCGTCCACCTCCATCCGCGGCGCGTAGTCATTCAGGATCATGTCCTTCTTCCCCACCCCACGGATGCCCTTCACCGCCACCGCCGTCTTGGTCAGGCCGTAGCGTTGCTGCACCCCCGCCGCCAGCGCCGACTGCGACACAAAGCTGAGCGATGCCCGCGCCAGCGACCCACCGAAGCTGCCGAACATCGGCCGGTAGTGCACCGGCTGCGGCGTCGGGATGGAGGCATTCGGGTCACCCATCGCCGCCATGGCGATCACGCCGCCCTTGAGGATCAGCGACGGCTTGACGCCGAAGAACGCCGGCTTCCAGATCACCAGGTCCGCCCACTTGCCGACCTCGATGCTGCCCACTTCGTGGCTGATGCCATGCGCAATCGCCGGGTTGATGGCCAGCTTGGCCACATAGCGCTTCACCCGCGCGTTGTCGTGGCGCTCCGAATCCCCCGGTAGCGCGCCGCGCTGCAGCTTCATCTTGTGGGCCGTCTGCCAGCACCGCAGGATCACCTCCCCCACCCGGCCCATCGCCTGCGAATCGGAGCTGAACATGCTGATCGCGCCCAGGTCGTGCAGGATGTCCTCGGCGGCAATCGTCTCCTTGCGGATGCGGCTCTCCGCAAAGGCCAGGTCTTCAGCAATCGCCGGGTCCAGGTGGTGGCACACCATCAGCATGTCCACATGCTCGTCCAGCGTGTTGATGGTGTAGGGCCGCGTCGGATTGGTGGAGCTGGGCAGCACATTCGACTCCCCCACCACCTTCAGGATGTCGGGCGCATGGCCGCCGCCTGCGCCTTCGGTATGGAAGGTGTGAATGGTGCGACCTTTGAAAGCTGCCACCGTGTCCTCGACGAAGCCGCTCTCGTTGAGCGTGTCGGTGTGGATGGCCACCTGCGTGTCGGTGGCCTCCGCCACGTCCAGGCAGTTGCTGATCGCTGCCGGCGTCGTGCCCCAGTCCTCATGCAGCTTCAGGCCGATCGCGCCCGCGTCGATCTGCTCGGTCAGCGCCTCGGGGCGGCTGGCATTGCCTTTGCCCAGGAAGCCCAGGTTCATCGGGAACGCATCCGCCGCCTGCAGCATGCGCTCCAGGTGCCAGGGCCCTGGCGTGCAGGTGGTGGCGAAGGTGCCGGTCGCCGGCCCGGTGCCGCCGCCCAGCATCGTGGTCACGCCGCTGGCCAGCGCCTCTTCAATCTGCTGCGGACAGATGAAGTGGATGTGGGAATCGATGCCGCCCGCGGTGACGATCATCCCCTCGCAGGCGATGACTTCGGTGCCGGGGCCGATGATGATGTCCACCCCAGGCTGCGTGTCCGGATTGCCGGCCTTGCCGATGGCCACAATGCGGTGGTTCTTCAGGCCGATGTCCGCCTTGATGATGCCCCAGTGGTCCAGGATCACCGCATTGGTGAGCACCGTATCAACGGCCCCCTGGTCACGGGTGCGCTGCGACTGGGCCATGCCGTCCCGGATGGTCTTGCCACCGCCGAACTTGACCTCTTCGCCATATCCGCCGGCCCGCAGGGTCAGGTCCTGCTCCACTTCAATCACAAGCGCCGTGTCCGCCAGGCGCAAGCGGTCGCCAGTGGTGGGGCCGAACATTTCGGCGTAAGCGCGTTTGCCGATGCGAGCCATCAGAGCGCTCCTTGAATCAAACCACGAAAGCCCCAGATCTCGCGGGCTCCGCCAATCGCCACCAGCTCCACCGTGCGCTGCTGGCCCGGTTCAAAGCGCACCGCCGTGCCGGAGGCGATGTTGAGCCGCATGCCACGGGCCGCCGCCCGGTCGAACTGCAGCGCGGCATTGGTCTCGGCAAAGTGATAGTGGGAGCCGACCTGGATGGGACGGTCCGATCCGTTAACCACCACCACCGTGAGGGTGGCCCGTCCGGGGTTGAGGGTGAGCTCGCCCTCGTCGGTCAGCAGTTCCCCGGGGATCATGCCCACACCATGCGGGTCAGCAGGCCCAGGCCCAGCAACGCCACCGACGCACCGGCCAGTCGCGACCACAGCGGCGCCAGCCTGCGCAGCCACAGGCCCAGCCCCATGCCCATCGCATGCAGCACCAGTGTGGCGCTGACCATGCCGATCAGCGCCTGCACGCCCTGCAGCTCGGCCCCGTGGGCCAGCCCGTGAAAGACCGCAAAGGCGCCGACCAGACCGGCCGACGCCAGCGGCGCCAGCGACCAGCGGGCCGCCGCCAGCAGACCCAGCACCAGCACCGACGCCGCCACCACCGGCTCCACCATCGGCACTTGCACGCCCGCATGGGCCAGCGCCACACCGGCCAGCGCCCCCATCAGCAGCCAGCCGGCAAAGGCCAGCGGGGCCACCAGCATGCGTCGGCCCTGCTGGGTCAGCGCGCTCCACAGACCGACGGCCAGCATGGCCGCCAGATGGTCCAGGCCGGTGAAGGGATGCACAAAGCCAGCCGACAGGCCATGGTCATGCGGCAGTCCCTCGCCGGCATGGGCCAGCGCCAAGGTGGGCAAGGCAGCCGCGGCGGCGGCCAGGATGACGCCGAAGCGGCGGGGAGCGATCGTCAGCATGCGGGTGGGTCCTCGAAAATCAAACGTCGTTCGGTTCAGGCGATGGGCTGATGCACCGTCACCAGCTTGGTTCCATCCGGAAAGGTGGCTTCGACCTGGATGTCGGGGATCATCTCGGGCACGCCGTCCATCACGTCGTCCCGGGTGAGCAGCTCCCGGCCTTCCTTCATCATCTGCGCGACGGTCTTGCCCTCACGGGCCCCCTCCATCACGGCGGCGCTGAGGTAGGCCACCGCTTCCGGATAGTTCAGCTTCAGGCCCTTGGCCTTGCGGCGTTCCGCCAGCAGGGCGGCGGTGAAGATCAGCAGCTTGTCTTTTTCTCGGGGCGTCAGTTCCATGGCGTTCACCCGTGGGGTGGGAGTCTCTGACCGATCTTCTAGCAAGCCCCATGCCGGTGCATGCTCACAAACCCGGGTCGCCGCACGGTTGCGCGGTGGCGGGGGCTCGGCGGCACAGATCGTGCATTCCAGCTGCCCTTGTCATGGAGCCCGCCACCCCGTCCGCGCCCGCCCCGCAGCACATCATCAAGCTGCGGCGGGACTACAACGCCTGGGTGGCCCATGAGACGCTGGAGGACTACGCCCTGCGCTACACCCCGCAGCGCTTTCGTCGCTGGAGCCCGCTGCGGGTGGCCAACACCGCCTTCGGGGCGGCGTCCTTCCTGATTCTGGAAGCGGTCGGCGCGACGCTGCTGCTGCAGTACGGCTGGACCAATGCCGCCTGGGCCATTCTCGCCACCGGTCTGATCATCTTCCTGGCCGGCCTGCCCATCAGCGTCTACGCCGCCCGCCATGGCGTGGACATGGACCTGCTCACCCGCGGCGCCGGTTTCGGCTACCTGGGCTCCACCCTCACCTCGCTCATCTACGCCAGCTTCACCTTCATCTTCTTTGCGCTGGAGGCCGCGGTCATGGCCTATGCGCTGGAGCTGGCCCTGGACATTCCCCCGCAGTGGGGCTACCTGATCTGCGCGCTGGTGGTCATCCCGCTGGTGACCCACGGCATCTCGGCCATCAGCCGGCTGCAGGTCTGGACCCAGCCCCTGTGGCTATTCCTGCTGATCTTCCCGTTCGTCTGGGTGGCCTGGCGCCAGCCTGGTGCATTTGCCGGCATCACGAACCAAACCGGGTCACAGTCCGGCACGGCGGCCTTTGATCTGCACGCCTTTGGTGCTGCGCTGACGGTGGGCGTGGCCCTCATCACGCAGATGGGCGAGCAGGCCGACTACCTGCGATTCATGCCCCGCAAGACCGAGCAGAACCGCCGACGCTGGTGGGCCGCCGTGCTGCTGGGCGGGCCTGGCTGGGTGGTGCTGGGCGTGCTGAAGATGCTGGGCGGTGCACTGCTGGCCTACCTGGCGGTGAGCCATGCCGTGCCGGCCGAGCGGGCGGTGGACCCCAACCAGATGTATCTGGCCGCCTATGAGTATGTGTTCCCGCGCTATGGCTGGGCCGTGGCCGCGACCGCGCTGTTCGTGGTCATCTCCCAGCTCAAGATCAATGTCACCAATGCCTATGCCGGCTCGCTGGCCTGGAGCAACTTCTTCTCGCGCCTGACCCACAGCCATCCGGGTCGGGTGGTGTGGGTGGTCTTCAACACGCTCATCGCCTTCATGCTGATGGAGATGAATGTGTTTGATGCGCTGGGCCACGTGCTGGGGCTCTACGCCAACATCGCCATCGCCTGGATCATGGCGGTGGTCGCGGACCTGGTGATCAACAAGCCGCTGGGCCTGTCGCCGCCGGGCATCGAGTTCAAGCGGGCGCATCTGTACGACGTCAATCCGGTCGGCGTGGGGGCGATGGCGCTGGCCTCGATCCTGTCGATTGCGGCCCACCTCGGCCTGATGGGCTCGCTGGCGCAGGCCTGGTCGGCCGTCATCGCCATGGTGACGGCGCTGGTGACGGCACCGCTGATCGCCTGGGCCACGAAGGGCCGCTATTACCTGGCCCGCGGGTCAAGCCCCGCCCTCCCGCCGGACAGCACCGCGGTCCACCGCTGCGTCATCTGCGAACGCGACTACGAAGGCCCGGACCTGGCGCACTGCCCGGCCTACCGCGGGCCGATCTGTTCGCTGTGCTGCACCCTGGACGCGCGCTGCGGCGACCTGTGCAAACCGCAGGCGCGGCTGTCCGAGCAATGGTCCCGGCTGATGCGCCGCCTGCTGCCGCGTCGCGCCTGGCCGTATCTGGACACCGGCCTGGGTCACTACCTGCTGTTGATGATGGTGATCACCCCGGTGCTGGCCGCCATCTTCGGCCTGCTCTACCACCAGCAGCTTCAGCAGATGCCGCTGGTGGATGGCGAGGCCGCGCGGGCCCTGCAGCAGGGGCTGTACGGCGGACTGCTCAAGGCGTTTTTTGCGCTGCTGCTGGTGGCCGGCACCGTCGCTTGGTGGCTGGTGTTGGCGCATCAGAGCCGCGAGGTGGCGCAGGAGGAGTCCAACCGGCAGACGCAGGCGCTGATGCGGGAAATCGAGTCCCACCGCCGTACCGACGAAGCCCTGCAAGCCGCTCGGCAGCAGGCCGAACGTGCGCAGGCGGCGGCGGAAGCGGCCAACCAGGCCAAGAGCCGCTACATCAGCGCCATCAGCCATGAGCTGCGCACCCCGCTCAACAGCATCCTGGGCTATGCCCAGCTGATGGCCGCCGACGCCTCGCTTGCCCCGCAGCGCCGCCAGGCGGTGCAGGTGATCAAGCGCGGCGGCGAGCACCTGATGCGGCTGATCGACGGCACGCTGGACATTGCCCGCATCGAAGCCGGACGGCTGACCCTGGAGCCGGCCCCGCTGCGTTTTGCCGACCTGCTGCAGGAGCTGGTGGACATGTTCGAGCCACAGGCGGCGGCCAAGGGCCTGGCCTTCCGGTTCGAGCCCTCCGGGGCCCTGCCCACCTGGGTGCGGGCCGATGAACAGCGGCTGCGCCAGATCCTGATCAACCTGCTGGGTAACGCCATCAAGTTCACCCGCGAGGGCGCAGTCGCCCTGAAGGTGCGCCACGGCCGCGAGATGGCGACGGTGGAGATCAGCGACACCGGCCCTGGCATGGACGACGCCGAGCTGGCCCGCATCTTCGAACCCTTCACCCGCGGCAGCAGTGCGGGCGGCATGGGCGGCAGCATCGCCGGGGCCGGGCTGGGGCTGACGATTGCCCGCATGCTCACCGAACTGATGGGCGGCGAGCTGACGGCCAGCAGCACACCGGGCCAGGGCTCGACCTTCCGGGTGCGGCTGTTCCTGCCGGAACTGCACGGCCGTATTCCGGACCGGGACCTGCCCCGCAGCGTCGTGTCCAGCCTGATGGGCGGGCCCGCCGGCACGGGCCGACAGCCGCCGCAGCGGCTGCGCATCGCAGATGCGTCCCCGAAGCTGCTGGTGGTGGACAACGAAGCGGAAGACCGCCAACTGCTGATCCAGCTGCTGGAGCCGCTGGGCTTCGTGGTGCGGGAGGCCTCCAGCGGCCATGACGCGCTGGACCTGGTGGCCGCGGGCTGGGTGCCCGACGCGGTGCTGATGGACCTGGCCATGCCGGGCATCGATGGCTGGGAGACCATCCGCCGTCTGCGCCAGCGGCTGCCCGCGCTCAAGGCGGTCGCGGTGGTGTCGGCCAATGCCTTCGAGCGTGGCCAGGACAACGACGCGGGCATCACCCCGCGCGACTTCATTCTCAAACCGGTCCGCCATGAAGGGCTGCTGGACTGGCTGGAGGAGCGGCTCTCGCTGCGCTGGATGACCGCCAGCCCCGCCGCGGCCCCACCCGAGCCCCAGCCTCCCAGACTGCTGCCACCGCCGGAGCGGCTCACCGGCCTGCGCGAGGCGCTGACCCTGGGCTACTACCGCGGCGTGTTGCAGCAGCTCGACCAGATCGAGGCGGCCGACGCCCGCTGGCGCCCCTTCTGTGAAGCCCAGCGGGAACTGGCCCGCCAGTTCCAGTTCGAAGCCATGCTGCAGGCCCTTCCCCCCGTTGCCACGACCTTGCCCTGACATGAACACCGCCCTGCCTTCGTCCGTCGCCGCCTTGCTGGAGCAGCAGCCGGGGGACCGCGTCCTGCTGGTGGACGACGTGCCGGACAACCTGTCCCTGCTGCATGACGCGCTGGATGAACACGGCTACACCGTGCTGGCGGCCACCAGCGGCGAAGCGGCCCTGAGCCGTGCCCAGCAAGGCCGGCCCGACATCGTGCTGCTGGACGCGATGATGCCGGGCATGGATGGCTTCGAAGTGGCGCGACGCTTGAAGGCCGACCCATCGACGGCGCACATCCCCATCATCTTCATGACCGGCCTGACCGAGACGGAGCATCTGGTGGCGGCGCTGCAGGCGGGCGGCGTGGACTACGTGACCAAGCCGCTGGATCCGCGCGCCGTGCTGGCCCGCATGCAGGTGCATCTGCAAGGCGCCCGGCAGGCACGGCAAACGCGGCAGGCGCTGGATGCCTTTGGTTATGCCAGCATCGCCGTGCGGGCCAGCAGCGGACGGCTGCTGTGGCAGACACCTCTGGCCCGTGAGCTGCTGCAGCTGTATTACGGGACCATGGCGCCCACCACGCCGGCCCCGGTGCTGCAATGGCTGCGCCGCTGCCTGGACGGCATGACGGGGCCGGACGGGCCCGGCGTTCCCCCGAATGAGCCGCCCCGGCTCACCGCCGAGCTGGGTGCGCGGCGGCTGAGTTTCCGGCTGCATCACTGCATTGGCGGTGAGGACGGCCCGGGGCCGGGGGGCGACTGGCTGATCGTGATGCGGGAGGTGTCAGACGCTGCGGTGATCCGGTCATTGGGCGTGTCCTTCAACCTCACCGCCCGCGAGGCGGAAGTGCTGTATTGGGTGGTGAAGGGCAAGATCAACCGGGACATTGGAGACATCCTGGGCGCCAGCCCTGCCACGGTCAAGAAGCATCTGGAGCGCATCCATGCCAAGCTGGGGGTGGAGACCCGCACCGCGGCCGCCTCCATGGCCCTGACCCGTGCCCGGGAGATTCATCCGCAGTGGGAGCTGTGAGGGCGCTCAGAGCCGGGTGACGACCGACCGGTCGCGGGCTGGGCGGTAGCTCACCAAAGTCACTTCCTCCGTGACCACGGCGGGCTCTCTACGATTGCCGGCATATTGCACCGCGTCCCGGTGGGCAGTCTCCGCGGAGGGTCGCGTGGGTGGGCTGGCGGAGGCTGCTTCGGGCGATACGGGTGATACGGGTGATACGGGTGATACGGGTGATACGGGTGATACGGGTGATACAGGCGATACGGGCGATCCGGGTGATCCGGGCGATAGCGGTGATGTCTGCGCTGAAGTCGCCGCAGCCCGCGTCACCGACGCCGACGGGGATTCCCGCGATTGATCCGCCCCCCCTCGCCCCTCCTCCATGGCGCGTAAGCGCTCCATGGACGGCGCTGCAGGGACGTTGAAACCGCGGGCATGCACGGGATCCGTCCAGAAGGGATAGGTGAGCGCAGTCAAGGCGGCGGCCGCCATTTCGGTCATCCAGTCGGCGGCGGTGAAGGCATGGTCTTCTCCCACCACCGAGCGCAGGGCGCGCGTCAGCGTGTGGTCGGCCAGCATCGTGTCGTAGATCTGATTGAAGGCCGACACGAAGCAGCCCCGCGCGGCCATGGTGTCCCAGTGCAGCCGAGTCCGCAAGGATGAGCCCAGATCGCCCTGTCCGATGCGCAGCCGGGGAATGGTTGAGGTGCCATGGCGGCTGAAGTGGTTGGCATACAGCAGCGACATCAGGTCCACCGATTCACCGGCCGCGTTGGCCAGGCTCCTCGCCAACAGACCCGGTGCCAGCAATCCGGACCCTGTGGCATCCGGCGCTGCGGCGAATGCGCGGCTCACGCCCAACTGGTTCACCGCATAGGCGGTGCCCGCCGCGGCCAGAGAACGTCGGGTGGGGCCGCTGTCGGGCTCGGACAGCATGGGGAATCGTGCCTGCACCGCATCTCGGAGCAAGGGATAAACAATCGTCTCGGCCAGACGCAGGCCAGGGTTGGTCAAGGTGCCGGTGGCCACTGCAGCGCCGCAGGCGCCCAGGGCCAGGCCCATCAGCACGGCGCGGGTGGCGCGGGAGTAAGGCGTGGCGTCTTTTTGCTGCTCATCGCGCCAGAGCAGGGCGACTTGTCCGAGGACGGGCAGACCCATGGCGCCGGCCCCGATGAGCGTGCGGGTCAGCTCGGACGTGCCACTGACCAGCGCCAGATCAATGGCACGGCCGACCGCCTGGCGAATGAGCGTGGTCAGGCCCACCGACCCCAGGGACCGCAAGGTGGTGTGACCGAAGTTGAGCGCGGTGCGGCCGATACCCGTCTCATCCATGCGCTCGCCCAGGTGACGAAGACCCGCCAGAAAGGCCATGAGGCGCCCGCTCGGCCCCCTGGGCAGGGCCGCGCCGCCGGCAACGTCGAGGATGGAGCGGCGTAGATCCGAAGGGAGTTGGCACAGCTCGCCGTCCTCCAAAAAGCGCTCGATCGAGAGGACGGTGGCTTCGGTGCTATGCCCGCTGCTGAGGTCTGGGGTAGGGGCGCTGGTGCTGGGCTCGCAGCGTATGCTGAAGTCGTCGTCGCTCCGATCGTCGCCAGACTCTTCCACTGAATCGTCCCAGCTTGCCGCGAACCGCTCGCTGGCCCCCCGTTCGATCTGGATCGAGACCTCGTCGAGGGACGTGGCTTCGCTGGAGATGGCATCGCTGGAGAAATACCCGTCGCTGCCCCATGAGTTGTCGTCGTCGAGCCACTGCGCCTCTCCAGCGTCGTCTCGGTCAAGCGCCCGCTGAACGCTGTGCAGCCGCCGCACCTCCTCATGGAGTAAGTGCACTTCCGCTGGGGGACACTCCCGCGCGGTGAGATTGACCCAGCCCACCATGTCTGGAAGGGATCCGAAGGGCGGCAACTGCTGGAAGGACTGGGACCTGTCGAAACCGCTGAAGGAGGCCGGTCGCCGGGCATTGGCCGCGCCCGCTGGACCCGCTGGCCCCGTCGGACCCGTGGGGGCTTGGACGGGTTCATCCTCCATCTGGATCAGCACGTCCTGGCACGACGCTGACGGGCTGTTGGAAGGGGCGAGCGGGTTGGGGCTGCGGTACATGGCGCCTCAGTCGGCGCCGCACTTGGGGAAGTTCAGGCTGGCCGCAGGGATGCACCATCCCCCACGAGGGACTTCCCGACGGGGGTCAGGGATTGATCCGCAGATAGGTGCCTTCACGGGCTTCCATCACCTGCTCCTGTCCCCGGCCGATCTGGTAGTAAACGCGCAGGAACTTGGTGTCCCCAACCGCCGGGTCGCGATCCGCCAGGCTGTTGTTCACCTTGATGTTCAGGCCACCGCCGCGGCTGATGTTGCGCAGACGGTCCGTCACGTCGATCTGGCGATTGCCGGTGCCGTAGGTGGCACGGTTGATGATGAGGCGGTTGTCGGTCTGCACCGGCGGTTGATAGCCGCCACCCGGGCGACCTTCCCAGCCGCCGTTCCACTGGCCGTCGCCCCAGTTGCCGCGGCCCCAGCCAGTGAAGTTGTTGCCGTCCACCCAGTCGCCTTCGCGGTAGTCGAAGTTGCGGACCTCGCCATTGCGGCCGCGTGCGGTGATGCGCAAGGTCTTGCGGGCGCCCACGGCGGGGTCTTCGCGGAACAGCTCGTTGGCCAGCTTGAAACGGCGGTCGGCGCGGGCCAGTTCCTTGAGTCGGCCGGTCACGTCGATGTTGCGGTCGGGGGTGCCGTAGCGGGCCTGGAGAATCGCCCAGTCGCCATCGTCTTCGCGGTCATTGCCACCGCCTTGACCCGGGCGCGGGCCGTCCCAGCCGCCATTCCAGTCGTGATGGCCGAAGTCGCCGCGGCTCCAGCCGGTGAATTTGCTGCCGTCCACCCAGTCGCCCTCGCGGTAGTCGAAGTTGCGGAATTCGCCGTTGCGGCCCTTGGCGATGATGCGCAGGGTCTTGCGGTCGCCAATGGCCGGGTCCTCGCGGAACAGTTGGTTGGCCACCTTGAAGCTGCGGTCGGAACGGGCCAGTTCCTTGAGGCGGCTGGTCACGTCGATGTTGCGCTGGGCCGTGCCGTAGCGGGCATTGACGATCTGCCAGTCGCCGTCGTCTTCATCGTAGGCCCAGGCGGAGCTGGCCGTGGTGGCGGTGATCAGGGCCAGCGCCATCAGCAGGCAGCGACCCAGCCACTGCAGGAAGGATCGGGACGGACCGGTCATGCCGGACGAGGTGGAAAGTGCCTTCAAGGACGTGCTCCGGAAATCAGATGGACGGATTGTTGCTTCAACGCATGAAGCGCCCGCCAGGTGGACCGGCCGGTGTTGCGCAGGTGTTACAGGCCGTCTTGACCGTCTTCCCCCTTCGCCACGGCGACAGGCGTACGCCATCCGCCGTATAGGTCGGCGAGGAGGCTCTCCCTAGCATCGCGCTGTCCCTTCTACCTTCCTGGAGCCCCGACATGCCTGCACCATCTTCCCGCCGCCACGCCGTCAAAGTCCTGGCCGCTGCCAGTGCCCTGGCCGGCCTGAGCCTGACTGCCCTGCCCGCCTTCGCCGCCGACACCATCAAGGTGGGAGTGCTGCACAGCCTCTCGGGCACCATGGCCATTTCCGAGACGGTGCTCAAGGACACCGTGCTGATGGCCATCGATGAAATCAATGCCAAGGGCGGTGTGCTGGGCAAGAAGCTGGAACCGGTGGTGGTGGACCCGGCCTCCAACTGGCCTTTGTTTGCGGAAAAGACCCGTCAACTGCTGACGCAGGACAAGGTGGCCGTGATCTTTGGCTGCTGGACCTCGGTGTCCCGCAAGTCGGTGCTGCCGGTGGTGGAGGAGCTCAACGGCCTGCTGTTCTACCCGGTGCAGTATGAGGGCGAGGAACTCAGCAAGAACGTGTTCTACACCGGTGCTGCGCCCAACCAGCAGGCCATCCCGGCGGTGGACTACCTTATGAGCAAGGACGGCGGCGGCGCCAAGCGCTGGGTGCTGCTGGGCACCGACTATGTCTACCCCCGCACCACCAACAAGATCCTGCGCGCCTACCTGCACAGCAAGGGCGTCAAGGACAGCGACATCGACGAAAAATACACCCCCTTCGGCCACAGCGACTATCAAACCATCGTGGCCGACATCAAGAAGTTCTCCGCCGGCGGCAAGACGGCCGTGGTGTCCACCATCAATGGCGACTCCAACGTGCCCTTCTACAAGGAGCTGGGCAATGCCGGCCTGAAGGCCAAGGACGTGCCGGTGGTGGCTTTCTCGGTGGGCGAGGAGGAACTGCGCGGTGTGGACACCAAGCCGCTGGTGGGCCATCTGGCGGCATGGAACTACTTCATGTCAATCAAGAACCCGACCAATGACGCCTTCATCAAGAAGTGGTCGGCCTATGCCAAGGCCCACAACCTCCCCGGCCACAAGGACAAGCCGCTGACCAACGACCCGATGGAGGCCACCTACATCGGCATCAACATGTGGAAGCAGGCAGTGGAAAAGGCCAAGAGCACCGATGTGGACAAGGTGATCGCCGCCATGGCGGGCCAGACCTTCAGCGCACCGTCGGGCATCACCTCCAAGATGGACGAGAAGAACCACCACCTGCACAAGTCGGTCTTCATCGGCGAGATCCGGGCGGACGGGCAGTTCAACGTGGTGTGGAAGACGCCAGCGCCGGTCAAGGCCAAGCCCTGGAGCCCGTACATCCCGGGCAACGAGTCCAAGCCGGATGAGCCGGCGAAGAAGTGATCTGACCTGAGCTGACGCCTCCGCCCCGACCGGCACGACGCCGGCGGGGCTCCCCTGCGCATGGAGTCCACAATGCAATCACGTCCGGCCTGGCCGTCCAGGGTCCTCGCCCTTGTCCTGATGGGGCTGTGCCTCGGCTGGGCCCCCCTGGCCGAGGCGATCACCCCGGCGCAGGCCCTGGCGCTTGCGCAAGGCGAAACGGACGACCGCATCGCCGCCATCAATGCCCTGGTGGCGGCGCCCGATGCTCGATCGCTGCCGGTGCTCAAGGCGCTGGCGGAGGAACGTCTCAAACGGGCCGGCACGCAGGTGCTGATCCTGGACGGCGAGCAGCTCACCGATGCCGTCACCGGCGCGGTCGTGTCCCCGGCTCCGGAGGGCCTGGAGGACGTGTTGCTCAACAACCGGCTGCGCAGCGAGCTGGACGGCGCGCTGGCCAGCCTTCGCCTGTCCAGCCCCGATGCAAAAGAACGACTGGCCGCCGCCCGCGCCTTGCTGGATGCCGGTGTGGACGAATCCAAGGCCCCGCTGCTGGCCCGCGCGCTGTCCGCTGAAAAAGACGACGCCGTCAAGGAAGCGCTGGCACTGACCCAGGCCGCCGCACTGGCTGCCAGCACCGATGCCGCCAAGCGCCTGCAGGCCGCGCGTCTGCTGGGCGAGTCCCACAGCCCCGAGACCCGGTTGCTGCTGAATCAGCGTCTGGCGGAGGAGCAGGACCCGGCGGTCGCGGCCGCCCTGCGCAAATCCCTTGCGCAAGTGGAATCGACGCTGGCCTGGGGGGAGCGGCTCGGCGCGCTGTTCACCGGCGTGAGCCTGGCCAGCATCCTGCTGCTGGTGGCGCTGGGGCTGGCCATCACCTACGGGCTGATGGGCGTGATCAACATGGCGCATGGCGAGCTGATGATGATCGGGGCTTATGCCACCTATCTCGTGCAGGTCGCCTTCCGCCAATGGTTGCCACCGACCTGGTTCGGCGCCTATCTCGTGGTGGCCATGCCGGCGGCGTTTCTCGCCTCGGCGGCCGTGGGGGCGCTGCTGGAGCGCACGGTGCTGCGCTGGCTCTACGGTCGCCCGCTGGAGACGCTGCTGGCCACCTGGGGCCTGAGCCTGATCCTGATGCAGACCGTGCGCAGCCTCTTCGGCGCGCAGAACGTGGCGGTGGAAAGCCCCGGCTGGATGGCCGGCTCGCTGAACCTGCTGCCGGGCCTGGCCTTGCCAACCAACCGGCTGGTCATCATCGTCTTTGCGGTGGCGGTGCTGGGGGGCATGGCGCTGCTGATCAGCCGTACGCGGCTGGGCCTGTTCGTTCGGGCCGTCACCCAGAACCGGCCGATTGCGTCCTGCATGGGCGTGCCCACCGCCCGTGTCGACACCTATGCCTTTGCGCTGGGCTCGGGCCTGGCCGGTCTGGCGGGCTGCGCCCTGAGCCAGGTCGGCAATGTGGGCCCCGATCTCGGCCAGAGCTACATCGTCGATGCCTTCATGGTGGTGGTGCTGGGCGGCGTGGGACAACTCGCTGGCACCGTGCTCGCAGCCCTGGGCCTGGGACTGGCCAACAAGGCGCTGGAAGGCGTGGTGGGCGCCGTGCTGGCCAAGATCGCCGTGCTGGTCTTCATCATCGTCTTCATCCAGAAGCGCCCGCAGGGTCTCTTTGCTGTGAGGACGCGATGAGCCGCGCGGCCTGTTTCCTTTCCCCGACCACGGTGTCTTCATGGACCGCCTGATGACCTCCCCCCTCTCCGCTTCTCCGCCGCTGGCCCTGCCCACGCCGCCCGCACTGCTCAGCCGTGCCGGCTGGATCGGGCTGGCCCTGGCGGTGCTGACCGCCTGCCTGGTGGTGCCGCTGCTCAACCTGGCGCTGCCGCCGCAGCATCCGCTACATCTGGACGGCTACTGGGTCAGCCTGCTGGGCAAGTTCTGCTGTTATGCGCTGTGTGCGCTGGCCATGGACCTGATCTGGGGCTTCACCGGCATCTTGTCGCTGGGGCACGGCCTGTACTTCGCGCTCGGCGGCTATGTGATGGGCATGTACCTCATGCGCCAGATCGGCACCGACGGCCAGTACCGCAGCACGCTGCCGGACTTCATGGTGTTCCTGGACTGGAAGTCCCTGCCCTGGCACTGGACGCTCAGCGACAGCTTCCTCGCCACGCTGCTGCTGGTGCTGCTGGTGCCGGGCACGGTGGCCCTGATCTTCGGCTTCTTCGCCTTCCGCTCGCGCATCCAGGGGGTGTACTTCTCCATCATCACCCAGGCCATGACCTACGCGGCCATGCTGCTGTTCTTCCGCAATGAGACCGGCTTTGGCGGCAACAACGGCTTCACCGACTTCAAGCGCATTCTGGGCCTGTCGATCACCACACCGGGCATGCGCATGCTGCTCTTCGTGATGAGCGCGGTGGCGCTGATCGGCGCCTATCTGGGCCTGCGCTGGCTCACCCGCGCCAAGTTCGGCCGGGTGCTCAGCGCGGTGCGGGACGCCGAGTCGCGGCTGATGTTCTGCGGCTATTCGCCCCTGCCCTACAAGCTGGCGGCCTGGGTGCTGTCCGCCCTGCTGTGCGGCGTCGCCGGGGCCTTGTATGTGCCGCAGGTCGGCATCATCAACCCCAGCGAAATGAGCGTGGCCAATTCGATCGAGATCGCCGTCTGGGCGGCCGTGGGCGGACGCGGCACACTGGCCGGTCCGATTGCAGGCGCATTCGCCGTCAACGGCGCCAAGAGCTGGCTGACCCAGGTGGCGCCGGAGTTCTGGCTGTATGTGCTGGGCGCCCTGTTCGTGGCGGTGACGCTGTTCATGCCGGACGGCATTGCGGGTCTGGTGAAGCGCCTTCGTCGCAAGCGCGCCGCAGCCAGCAAGGAGGCCGCATGAATCCCGACCTGCTGGAGCAAGGCGCCGAGCGGCTGGCGCGGGCGAGCGGCCCCGGTTATGGCCGACTGGTGCAGCCCGGTGCGCTGGACCTGACCCACGGCCGCATCCTCTATCTGGAAGACGTGCATGTGAGCTTTGATGGCTTCAAGGCCATCAACGGCCTGTCCATCGACATCTCGCCGGGCGAGCTGCGCTGCATCATCGGGCCCAACGGCGCCGGCAAGACCACCATGATGGACATCATCACCGGCAAGACCCGGCCCGACACCGGCACCGTCTACTTCGGCGGCACCATCAACCTGCTGCGTCACAGCGAAGCGGAGATTGCGCAGCTGGGCATCGGCCGCAAGTTCCAGCGCCCGACGGTCTTCGAGGCCTTGACGGTCTACGAGAACCTGGAGCTGGCACTGCAGGGCGATCGCCGCTTGCGGGCCTCGGTCTGGGGGCGCCTGAGCGGGGCCCAGAAGGACCGCCTGGGGGAAGTGCTGACCTTGATCCGGCTGGCCGACCAGATGGAGCGTCCGGCCGGTCTGCTCAGTCACGGCCAGAAGCAGTGGCTGGAGATCGGCATGCTGCTGGTGCAGGACCCACGGCTGCTGCTGCTGGACGAGCCGGTGGCCGGCATGACCGATCAGGAAACGGAACGCACGGCCGAGCTGATCCTGACACTCAAAGGCCGGCACAGCATCATCGTGGTGGAGCACGACATGGGCTTTGTGGACACCATCGCCGAGAAGGTGACCGTGCTGGCCGAAGGCTCGGTGTTGGCCGAGGGCACGCTCGCGCAGGTGCAGGCCGACGAGCGGGTCATCGAAACCTATCTGGGACGTTAAGCGATGACGCAGACCGCAACGGACCTCGCCATGTTGAGCGCAGAAGGCATCCATCAGTATTACGGCGGCTCCCACATCCTGCGGGACGTGTCGGTGACCGCCAGCCCCGGGCGCATCACCGTGCTGCTGGGTCGCAACGGTGTGGGCAAGACCAGCCTGCTCAAGAGCCTGATGGGCCTGGTGCCGATCCGGTCCGGCACTGTGCGCCTGGCTGGCGAGGACATCACCCGGGCCACGCCCTATCAGCGGGCCCGCGCCGGCATCGGCTATGTGCCGCAGGGGCGCGAGATCTTCGCCCGGCTCACGGTGGAAGAGAACCTTCGCATGGGCCTGGCCAGCAAGCCCGGCAGCACGCCGGTCCCGCCGCATCTGTATGAGCTGTTCCCGGTGCTCCAGCAGATGCTGCGTCGCCGCGGGGGCGATCTCTCCGGTGGACAGCAGCAGCAACTGGCCATCGCACGGGCCTTGGCCGCTTCCCCGCGGCTGCTCATCCTGGATGAGCCGACCGAGGGCATTCAGCCCAGCATCATCAAGGACATCGGCCGGGTGATCCGCCGCCTGGCGGATGAAGGCCTGGACGGGCATCCCGTCGCGATCTTGCTGTGTGAGCAGTACTACGATTTCGCAGCCGAGCTGGCCGACGACTTCCTGGTGCTGGAGCGCGGATCGGTCATTGCGCGCGGCGACCGGGCGGCCATGCAGCAGCCGGAGATCCGGGGCCTGGTGGCGATCTGAGGCGCGCCTACAGCCAAGACGCGCCGCGAGGGCGCGCCTATTGAAGCACCGGCGGCGTGGGCGTCCCCGCCCGGACGGCCGCAGCCGCTTCCGACAGCATCTGGCGCAACCAGCGCTGCGCCGCGTCCAGCTCATGCCGCACATGCCAGACCTGGCTGATGTCGATGTGCGGCAGCTTGAAGGGCAGTTCGCGGCTGGCCAGCAGGCTGCTGATGCCGGTGGCTGGAATGAAGCTGTTGGGCAGCACCGTCAACAGGTCGGACTGCTGCACCGCCAGCCCTCCGGTGAAGAAGCTGTTCACGGTGATGGCCACGGTGCGCTGGCGCCCCAGGGTGGCGAGGGCGTCGTCCACGAAGCCATGCGGCCGACCGGCAAAACTCACCCGCAGATGCTGGGCCGCGCAATAGGCGTCCAGCGTCAGCGCTTCCGGCGCGGCCAGCGGATGGTCGCGGCGCATCACGCACAGGTATTGGCTCACATACAGGGACGCCTTGCGAAAGGCCTCGCCGCCGGGCTGGCCCATCAGGGTGACGATGTCGGGGAAGAAGCCGATGGCCACATCGGCCCGGCCCTGCTCCAGCATTTCGCGGGGGTCTCGGGTGGTGAGTGGCACGATGCGCAGGCCCACATGCACCCCGTCTTCCAGGAAGCGTTTGGCCAGCGCCGGCACCACCAGCGCGGCCGTGGCGTCGGCCATGGCCAGGGTGAAGCTGATGGTGTTGCCGGCGGCTTTGGGATCGAAGGCCTGAGGCGCCAGCGCATCCTGCAGGTTGGCCAGCGCCGTGCGGATGGTCGGCCACAGCGCCAGCGCATGCGGCGTGGGGGCGACGCCGGTGGGGGTGGGGATGAACAGTTCCTCGTTCGTCGCTTCCCGCAGCCGCCGCAGCGCATTGCTGACGGCCGGCTGGGTGATGGACAGACGCTGCGCCGCCCGGGTGACATGGCGTTCTTCCATCACCACGTCAAACACCCGAAGGAGGTTGAGGTCCAGGGTGCGGAAGTTGACGGGGCGGGAACTGTGCATGGGTCGATGCTAGGGGAAAGGCGGAGCCATTCGCGTCAGTGATGACCCGATTCTGCTTCTCAATTGGGCAGGACTACGTAAATACCCCAATATCACGCCATCGGATCAGCGGCAGGTGCCGCCACCGACCTCAAGGACCCACCATGTACACCCAAAGTTTTGAAGCTCCCCTGCAAGTCATGCCCGCCGACGTTCAGCGCGCCGGCATTGCGCGCGAAGCGGGCGAACGGGTGGTGGCCATTGCCAGCGAAGTGATCGGCCTGATCGAGCTGGGCGCCCGTTTCATCGGGGAACGCCGCCTGCGCGCCGCGATGCTGGCCGCCGCCCGTCAGGAAGATGCCGCACGCCCGGCCTTCGCCGACTCGCTGCGCCGCGCCGCCGGACATTCCTGGCTGTAAGCCCGAAGCGGCCTTCGGGCCGCTGCAGCCGCCCGGGCGGGGCTTGGTTATTCGGATGTGAAATACCTCACATCGACCACAGGCGCGGAACCTGGGCCGGGAGGCCCCACAAGGTCTGCCGCCAAGCGGACCAGCAGGCCCGCAGCAGCTGGGCCACCGGCTCCACCACCGGACCGACGGCCCGCACCACCAGGACGCGGTCCTGTGCCGCTGTCGCGCCTGCCAGTCTTTGCAGCGGATCGGCCTCGATGACGGCACGCACGGCCTCCAGACCCTGCTCGCGCCGGTCCCGCGCCATCGCATCGCCGGCGGCAAAGATCAGCGTGCCCAGGCAGCGCTGACCGGACAGGCCGAGCGGCCCGTCCATCAGCACCGCATCCTGCGCATCCAGCACCCCACGCTCCAGCCAGTGGCCCGGCAGCTCCAGATGCTGGGTGAAACGGCCCTGGTCAAATGGCTGCCCCGCACCGGGCAGGCCCAGGGCGGTGATGTCCCAGGCCAGCAGTTCGGCGCCGGGGGCCAGTTCAAACACAGCTTCGTTCAAGGCCTCGCAGCCCGGGTAGGCAATCGCTTCCAGGGGCAGCCATTCCAGCCTCGCACCGGCATCCAGCCGGGCGTGGACCCGCTGGGTGGCGGGCGCGGCCTGCGGGCTGCGATAGAACCGGGTGGCGCCGGGTGTGGTGATGAGCGCGTGGGCCTGCGGGGCCAGCGTCAGGCGGATGTCGAGGGTGTCGCCGCCCACCAGCCCGCTGGGCGGATGCACCAGCACGCTGTGGCACAGGGCGTCCCCTTCCGGATAGAGGCTCTTGAGCAGTCGCAGCGGCCCTTCATGGGCATGGCTGACCACGCAGCGTCCGCGTTCGACCCGATAGTCGGCACTCAGCCGGGCGAGCCAGGTCTTGTGGGCAAGGGTCTGCACCGGCTCAGGTCGCCGCTTTTTGCCAGAGTTCGTCCAGGCGCTGGAAGCCCCAGGTGGCCGGGTCCTCGCGGCCGACGATGCGGTCGCCCACGCCGGCGGCGGACAGGTCCAGGATCTGGGTGGGAATCGGCATCTGCGACTTGGTCGAATAGAAGACCCGCACCCGTGGTGCCGTCAGCGCGGTGGTGTTCTGGTCCAGCACCACGGCCAGACGGCCGGACTGCAGCTTGACCAGCGTGCCCACCGGATAGATGCCCACGCACTTGACGAAGGCCTGGAACACGCGCGGGTCGAAATGACCATTCCACTGCGCCATGCGGGCCAGTGAGGCGGCAGGGTCCCATGCATTCTTGTAGGGACGGTTGGAGGTGATGGCGTCGTACACGTCGCACACCGCGCCCATGCGGGACATCAGCGTGATCTGCTCGCCCGCCAGCTTGGCCGGGTAGCCGGTGCCGTCCATCTTCTCGTGATGATGCAGGGCCACGTCCAGCGCGGAAGGCGGAACGGACGCGCCGTCCTTGAGCATTTCATAGCCGCGGGTGGGATGGCCGCGCATGATGGCGAATTCCTCATCCGTCAGCGCGCCGGGCTTGTTCAGCACATCCAGCGGCATGGCCATCTTGCCCACGTCGTGCAGCAGACCGGCCAGGCCTGCCTCGCGGGTGGTGGCTTCGTCCAGGCCCAGTTGACGGGCCAGCGACACCATCAGGGCGCAGACCGCCACCGAATGCATGTAGGTGTAGTCGTCCTTGGTCTTGAGCCGGGCCAGGCTGATCAGGGCCGAGGGATTGCGCACCACCGAGCTGGCCACTTCCTCGACCAGGGGCAGGCATTGCTCGGCGTCCACCGCCTTGCCCAGACGGGCCTCGTTGAACAGGCTCATCACCGCCTGCTTGGACTTGTTGACCACCTGCGCGGCCCGCTCGATTTCCTCGCCCATGGTGGCCGGCTGCTTGTCCAGGGACAGGCTGGGGGTGGACTTCACCACGGCTGGGGCTTGCGGGGTGGCGTCGCTCTCTTCGGCAGGCGCAGAGGCGGGTTCAGGTTCAGCGGCGGGCTCGGGGGCGGGTGTGGCCTCGGGCGCGGACTGACCGACGTCCAGACCCTTGGACGAATCGATCCAGCAGAACGGCACGCCGCTGGCGAGCAGCGCCTTCACGTCTGCCGGGTCGGTCAGCACGAACTTGGTCTTCCAGAAGGGATGCGACAGCCAGGACCCTTCCAGGCCCTGCAAATACATTCCTAAAGTGACCTGAGCGGTGGGAATCTTCTTGAGCATGGGAGGCTTGGACCAAGGCAGCACAGTATGGCGCCCTCCTCGCGAAGCGCCCCCAAAAGACCTAGAAAAACGGAATGACCGCAAAAAAAAACCGCCCGTCGAGGGCGGCTCTTGTCGGCCAGGCTCCCGAGGGGCGTCTTCCACCCATCGGTAAATTTAGCCGAAATCAGGGTCAGCGAAATTTCGACTGAGGAACAGTTCGAAGTTCACCCGGCAAGCTTGCCAAATATTTCCCCAAAGCCTTCAGTTCAGCGTGACTGAATTGCTTCACCTGGGCGGCCATGATGGCGTTGCCGCGACCGACATACGGGTTGCCTTCGGTCTGATAGGCCTTGAGGGCGGCGTAGAGGTAGTCGGGATGCTGGCCGGCGATCTTCGGATAGGTGCCGTCGATCGGTTTGCTGAAGTTGGCACCGTGACAGCTGGCGCAGTTGCCTTTGTCGAGCAGCGCCTTGATGTCGGCGCTTGGTGTCACCGTCTCGGGGACGGCGGGCACCTGGGCCTGCTTCTCGTAATAGGCCGAGATGTCGGTGATGTCCTGGTCGGTGAGCGACTGGGCGATGCCCCGCATCGTGGGATGCTTTCGCTCGCCTTTGGCATAGGCATTGAGGGCCGCGGCCAGGTACTTGCTGTTCTGGCCGGCAATCATCGGGACCTTGTACACCTCGGGGAAGGTGCCCTGGTATCCCGGAATGCCGTGGCAGCCAATGCACATGGCCACCTTGCTCTCGATCGGCACGGACTTGCCGGCCTGAGCGGGGGATGACGAGGATGCACTGGTCTGAGCCGCAACAACAAAAGCACTTCCAGCCAGCATCAACGCAACGGATGTCTGCAGTTGTCTTCTCATGCTTCCCATCTTCATCGATTTGGGGCGGGCCGATTATAGGGGGGCCCCTATATACTGGTTTTCACTCTCTGCGCTAGACACCTGCCCATGAAATTCCAAGGCACCCAGGATTACGTCGCCACTCCGGACCTGATGCTGGCCGTCAATGCGGCCATCACGCTGCAGCGGCCGCTGCTGGTCAAGGGGGAGCCGGGCACCGGCAAAACGCTGCTGGCGGAGGAAGTGGCCCGGGCGCTGAACCTGCCGCTGCTGCAATGGCATGTGAAGAGCACCACCAAGGCCCAGCAGGGTCTTTATGAATATGACGCCGTCAGCCGCCTGCGGGACAGCCAGCTGGGGGACGACAAGGTCCGGGACATTGGCAACTACATCGTCCAGGGCACGCTCTGGCAGGCCTTTACCTCGGACACACCAGTGGCTCTCCTGATCGACGAGATCGACAAGGCCGACATTGAATTCCCCAATGACCTGCTGCGCGAGCTGGACCGGATGGAGTTCTATGTGTATGAGACCCGCCAATGGGTCCGCGCCAAACATCGTCCGCTGGTCTTCATCACCTCCAACAATGAGAAAGAGCTGCCCGACGCCTTTTTGCGCCGCTGCTTCTTCCACTACATCAAATTCCCGGAGCCGGACACGATGCAGGCCATCGTGGACGTGCATTTCCCAGAGCTCAAGAAAGAGTTGCTGGCTGCTGCGCTCAAGACCTTCTATGACGTGCGCAAGCTGCCGGGCCTGAAGAAGAAGCCCAGCACCTCGGAGCTGATCGACTGGCTGCGCCTGCTGCTGGCGGAGGACATTCCGCTGGAAGCGTTGCAGACGCAGGACGAGACGGTGGCCATTCCGCCGCTGGTCGGTGCGCTGCTGAAAAACGAGCAGGACCTGACCCTGTTCGAGAAGCTGGTCTACATGCAGAGCCGCAACCGCTGATGATGCCAACGCCTGCCAACCCTTATGTGGCCCCGGTGACATTGACCGGCACTCATGCCCGGCTGGAGCCCTTGTCGCACCAGCACCTGGACGGTCTGACCGAGGCGGTCCGCGATGGGGGCCTGCACTCGCTCTGGTACACGTCGGTACCGGCCCCTGAGCGCATGGCGGAAGAGATTGACCGTCGGCTGCGCCTGCGCGAGGCGGGTGAATGGAATCCCTTCACCGCCTTTGATGCGCAGGGCCGCGTGGCGGGCATGACGAGCTACTTGCACATTGACGCCCAACATGGCCGGGTGGAGATTGGGGCCACCTGGACCCGGGCCAGTTGCCATCGCAGTGCGCTCAACACTCAATGCAAGCTGTTGCTGCTCCAGCATGCGTTCGAGACGCTGGGCTGCATCGCGGTGGAACTGCGCACGCACCGGCTAAACCAACAGAGCCGCCGCGCCATCGAGCGCCTGGGCGCGCAGTTGGACGGCATTCTGCGGGCCCACCAGCGGCTGCCCGATGGCAGCTTGCGGGACACCTGCGTCTACAGCATCACGGCCACGGAATGGCCGACCATTCGCAACCATCTCCAGTGGCAACTGGACAAACCCCGAAACGCCGCCTGATGCCCACTGTGAAGAAGACTGCCGCAAGCCCCAAGAAGAACAACAGCGGCGCCTCCGCGGCCAAAGGCCTGGACGTGACGGCGCTGTGGGCCATGGACCGTGTCGGGGCGCCCAGCCTGTCTCCGGACGGTGCGCAGGCTGTGGTGCCGGTCACCCGCTACAACCTGGACAAGAACAGCGGCAGCAGCTCCTTGTGGCTGCTGTCGACGCTGGGCGGATCGCCGCGCCGTCTGACGCAGGCGGGCGACAAGGACGGGCAGCCGCAATGGAGCCCGACCGGCAATGACATCGCGTTCATTGCCCGACGCGACCAGGCGGGTGACCAGGACCATGCGCCGCAGCTCTACCTCATTCCCCCGGACGGTGGCGAGGCTCGGCGGGTGACGCAACTGCCCTTTGGCGTTGAATCCTTCAAATGGTTCCCGGACGGTCGGCGCATTGCGTTGGTCTCGTGGGTGGACCCGACGCGCAAGGGGGCGGCCGGACAGCAGGCCCGTCGCCAGGCCGACAAGGACCGCAAGGCCACGGGTTACGTCACCGAAGAAGCGCTCTACCGTTTCTGGGACCATTCTCTGCCGATGGGCCGCGTGCCGCATCTGCATGTGCTGGACCTGGACAGCGGCCGCATCCGCGACCTCTTCGAGGGCACGGACTTCGAACTGAGCCGCTCCGAGCCGGACGCCACCACTTTCGACATCTCTCCGGACGGGCGGCGCATTGCGTTCAGCTTCGACCCGGCGCCGACCAAGATCCTGGACTACCGCAACGCGCTGGCCGAGATTGACGTTCGCAGCGGGCGTGTGCAGGTGCTGCTGCAGGATTCGGACTGGGACTTTTCTGCCCCGTGCTACAGCCATGCCGGCCACCACCTGGCCTTTCTGGCGAGTCACCAGGGTCTCAAGCACACCATGCCGCACTGGCTTGCGGTGCTGGACACACACGGCAACTGGGCGGTCCTTTCCGAGGACTGGGACCATGATGTCGAGGGGCCGCTGCGCTGGGACGAAGACGACCTGGGGGTGCTGTGCCTGGCGGAAGACCGCGGCCGCCGCCACCTGTGGCGCTTCGACGTCAAGACGCTGACGGCCTTCATCCTCTTCGAGGGCGGCCATGCGGGCGCCTTTGCGCTGGAAGCTGGCACCTTGGTGGTCCAGCATGACAGCGTCGCCTTCCCGCCGCGCGTCTCAGTGGTGGAGCGCGAAGGCGAAGCTGACGAACAGCAACTGCGCCGCATCGACAGCTTCAACGACGAGCCGCTTGCCCAGCACCGCATCGGCCGCCACGAGGAAGTCTGGTTCGATGGCGCGCAGGGTGACGCCGTGCAGATGTGGCTGATCTACCCGCCGGGCTTTGAGCCTCGCAAGAAGCATCCGCTGATGCATGTCATCCACGGCGGCCCGCACACGGCCTTTGGTGACAGCTGGCACTGGCGCTGGAATCATCAGGTCATGGCGGCGCAGGGCTATGTTGTGGCCTGCGTCAACTATCACGGCTCCTCCAGTTTCGGCCAGGCCTTCCTCGACTCCATCACGCACCGCTGGGGCGAACTGGAACTTCAGGACATTGAAGCAGCCACCGACCTGCTGCTCAAGCGGCCCTGGGCGGACCGGCGCCGTGTCTTCGCCACGGGCGGCAGCTATGGCGGCTACATGGTGGCCTGGATGAATGGGCATGTTGAACCGGGCCGCTATCAGGCCTATGTCTGCCATGCGGGCTGCTACGACTGGCAGGCCATGTTTGCCAATGATGCCTACCACTGGCACGCCAAGGAGCTGGGTGCAGCTTACTGGGACCAGCCCGAGCGTGTGGCGGCGCAAAGTCCGCACAGCTTTGCCCGGCACTTCAGTACGCCGACGCTGGTCATTCACGGCCAGATGGACTACCGGGTGCCGGATGCGCAGGGGCTGGCTTACTACAACACGCTGAAGGCGCGCGGGGTGGATGCGCGGTTGCTGTGGTTCCCGGACGAGAACCACTGGATTCTCAAGCCGCAGAACAGTCTGCTCTGGTACCAGGAATTCTTCGACTGGTTGAAGCGTTACGACAGGAAGCCGAAGAAGTCTTGATGGTAAGACCTCTGGCGGAGTCCCACCGACTACGGCGGACTACGACGGACGCTCAAGGACGATGGCAGTGAACAGCGCTTTTGGTTGCGCCTGTTTCACCCGCACGACTGTTTGGTCTTGAATGGAAGAAGGGTCCGTGCCACTCAACGTCTGAAGCGCGCTCACCCGTTGCACACCACCCATTCCGTCTAAGTCCTGGGTGTGTCGGAAGCGGCCTGGGGCCAAGGGGATCTTCGTAAGTCAAGGAATGAATGGCTGGCGAAGCCAGACAGAAGGGACTGAGCTCGGACACAAACAGTCCGGTGGACTGTTTGTGCCTAGCGAAGGCCAGGGTCCCTGACCCTGGCATGGAGAAAATCCCCTTGGCCCCAGGCCGCTGACCGCTCCCCATCCCCGCCTCCCCTGGCATGGATAATGCCCTGACGACCTGCAGTCCAGAGGGGAGGCCCATGCTGATCCAGTTCTTCTACACCTTACGCGCCGCCAGGCTCCCGGTCTCCGTCAAGGAGTACCTGACCCTGCTCGAAGCCTTGCGCGCTGGTGTGCTGGACGATGACGGCGGCCCCACGGTGGACAAGTTTTATGCCTTGTCCCGCACCACCCTGGTCAAGGACGAAGCGCTGTTTGACAAGTTTGACCGCGCCTTCGCCGCCTACTTCAAGGGTGTCGAACTCATCACCGACCTCGTCCGCACCCTCCCGCAGGACTGGCTCACCCGCCAGCTCGAGCGCGAGCTCACCCCTGAGCAACTTGCACAGCTCAAGGCCATGGACTGGGACGAACTCATGGACACCCTGCGCCAGCGACTGCAGGAACAGAATGAACGCCATGAAGGCGGCAACCGCTGGATCGGCACTGGCGGCACCAGCCCGTTTGGCAATGGTGGCGTCAACCCGCGTGGCGTGCGCATCGGCGGCCCTGGCGGACAGCGTAGCGCGGTCAAGGTCTGGGAACAGCGCGCCTACAAAGATTATGACGACCAGATCGAGCTGGGCACCCGCAACATCAAGGTGGCCCTGCGCCGACTTCGCCGCTTCGCCCGCGAGGGCTCGGAGCTGGAACTCGACCTGGACGACACCATCCACAAGACCGCGGCCAATGCCGGCATGCTGGACATCCGCATGGTGCCGGAGCGCCACAACAAGGTGAAGTTATTGTTGCTCATGGATGTGGGCGGCACCATGGACGAGCATGTCCACCGCGTGGAAGAACTCTTCTCTGCGGTCAAAAGCGAGTTCAAACACCTGGAGTTTTTTTACTTCCACAACTGCGTCTACGACCACGTGTGGCGCAACAACCGTCGCCGGTTCAGTGAGAAGACCTCCACCTGGGATCTCATCCACAAATACAACCGGGATTACAAGCTGATTTTCGTCGGTGACGCCACCATGAGCCCCTACGAGATTTTGCAGCCCGGCGGCAGCGTGGAATACAACAACGAGGAAGCCGGTGCGCAATGGCTGCAGCGGCTGACCCAAGCCTTCCCCAAACACGTATGGATCAATCCCGAGCCGGCGGGTGTGTGGCAGTACCGCCAGAGCATCGCGCTGATCCAGCAGCTCATGCAGCAGCGCATGATGCCGCTGAGCATGAGTGGCCTGGAACAGGCGATGCGCGTACTCAACCGATGAAGCGTTGGCTGGCCGTGGCCCTGGTGGCCATTTTGGGAACTTCGTTGAGCGGATGCGCCCTGCTGGGGTCGGACAACAAGGCCGAGCTCAAGGTCGCCGCGCCCACCGAACTGCCCGAGGGCAGCACCCTGGTGGACCGCCGCCGCCTCGAGGCCTACGAACTGACGGTGGACGCACCGCCCGAGCTACGTTCGCTGCTCATGACCCACCTGGACCTGGCCCGTTTTCGCGACACCCCCGACGACCAGGCCCTCACCGCCGCCGAACTCCGCCGCCTCGCCGCCGTCGCACCGGAACAGGCGCGGCAACTGCTGGAAACCGCGGGGTATTTCAATGCCAAGGTCCGCACCGAAGAAGTCGGCGACCTGAACGACGGCGTGCGCAACCTGCGCCTGGTGGTGGACACCGGCCCGCGCGCCCTGGTCGGCGGCCTGGATCTGCGCATCGAAGGCCCGCTGCGGGCCATGGCCGAGCGCGGCGACAAGCTCGCCACCGCCCTGGAGCGCACCCTCACCCAGAGCTGGCAACTGCCGCCGCATTCCGGCTTCAGCCAGGGCGACTGGGCAGCCGCAAAAAACGCCCTGCTCACCCGCGCCCGCGCCCAGGGCTATCCCCTGGCCCGCATGACCCACAGCCAGGCGGTGGTGCTGGCCGACGAAAACACGGTCGACCTGGCCGTCACCCTGGAAACCGGCCCGCTGTTCACCCTGGGCGAGCTCAAGGTCGAAGGCCTCAAGCACCAGCCCGAAGCCGCCGTGCGGCGCCTGGCCGGCTACAAGGAACATGACCCCTACAACGAACGGCTGCTGCTGGACTTCCAGGAGCGCCTGCTCGGCACCCAGCTGTTCGACAGCGCCAGTGTCGAGATCAATCCGGAGCAGGTGAATCCGGAACCGGGTGTCGAGAAGGTGGAAGTGCCGGTGACCGCCAAGCTGCGGGAAGCCGCCCGCCAGCAGGTCACGACCAGCGTCGGCTACCACAGCGTCAACGGCCCGACGGTCGGCATTGAACACACCCACCGCAAGCCCTTCGGCCTGAACATCCGCGAGCGCACCAAGCTGACCATCGGCCGGGACAACAGCTCCATCGACACCGAAATCAGCTCCCATCCCCAGCCCAACATGCAGCGCAGCCTGGCCGCGTTTTATGCCGAGCGGCTCAAGTCCGGGGATCAGGTCAACGTCAACCTGCGAGGCCGGGTCGGTTATGCCCGGGAGACCGAGCCGGAAGACCGGCTGCAATACATCGAAGTGCTGCGCTCCTGGGAGCATGCGCCCAATGTGCAGACGACCATGGCCGGTGCGGTGTCGGTGAACCAGCAGAACATCTGGCGCCGCGTCGACTCCAAGCTGTTGCCCACCAAAGGCTGGACCGCCAGCCTCGTCTTCGGCGGCGGCTGGGCCAGCAGCAACACCGAGCCCAACGGACCGTTCGGCAAGGCGGTGGGCAAGTTCTATTGGTACACGCCCCTGCCAGGCCGCTGGCTCTTCTCCAGCCGGGTGGAAGCCGGCCAGATTCTGGCCAAGGGCAAGCTGGGCCTGCCGGAAGCGCTGCGGTTTCGCACCGGCGGTGACGACACCGTCCGCGGCTATGCCTACAACGAACTGGGCCCGCTGGATTCCAATGGCAACCAGACCGGCGGCCGCGTGCTGCTGGATGGCAGTGTGGAAGTCTCGCACCCGCTCACCCCCAAGATTCCGCAGCTCATGGGCGCCGTGTTCATCGACGCCGGTCAGGCCGCGCAGAACTGGGGCGGCTACAAGCCGGCCTACGCAGTGGGCACCGGCCTGCGTTACCGCAGCCCGGTGGGCGTGCTGCGCATGGACTTCGCCAAGGGCAACCTGGCTGACAAATACCGATTCCACTTCAGTGTGGCCATTGCCCTATGAGTGAGCCGCAGGATTCCCAACGACCCGCTGACGGCGCACCGGAAGACGGCTCGTCGCAGGCGCGCGTCGCCACGCCGACCGCTCCCGCTCATGGCCGCGGTCGCCGCCGTCGTGCGGCACGTGGCCTGGTCTGGACGCTGCTCGCGGTGCCGGTCCTCATCGGTCTGCTGCTGCTGGCCCTGACCTGGGGACTCAAGACCGAACGCGGCACGGCCTGGGTGCTGTCGCAAGTGCCGGGTCTGTCGCTGCAGAACGCACGTGGCCGATTGCTGGGCGACTTCGATGTGGACCGCGCCGAGCTGGTGCTGCCCGGGACCGAAGACCGCATCGTGCTGGAGCAACTGCAATGGCGCGGCCTTCGCCTGGCCTGGAACCGCTCTCCCCTCTTGTGGGGCGAAGTGCAGGCGGATCGCCTCGTCGTGGCCCGACTGCGGGTGCAGATGGCGCCTTCCCCCAGCACCGGCGCTGCCCAGCCACCCGCCAGCCTGATCAGTCCGGTGGCCGTGAGCATTGCGGACCTGGAGGTCGGGGAGCTGTTCGTGCCCGGCCTGAGCCAACCCTTGCGAGGGCTGCGCGGACAGGCCCGCATTGGCGCGGATGGCGGCGAGCATCACCAACTGGACCTGCGGTCCTTGCAATGGCAGATGCTGACCCTCTCCGGCAGCGCCCAGATCCGCACCAGCGCCGACCTGGCCCTGACCAGCAGCTGGCGCCTCAGCCAGCCCCAGGGCAAGCTCCCTTGGACAGCGCCCTTCCAGCTCAACGGGCCACTGCGCGCGCTCAATCTTCAGGGGCAACTGGAAGCGGCCCAGCAAAAGCTCCAGATCGCCGCCCAGCTGCAGCCGTTTGCCGCCTTCCCGCTGGCCCGGCTGGAGACCGATGCCAAGGACCTGAACCTGGCCGCCCTGCTGCCGGACGCCGGTGTGCCGCACACCGGCCTGACCGGTCGCGTACTGCTCACGCCCAACAAGGACCAGTCCCTGACGCTCAAGGCGGACCTGTCCAACACAGAGGCCGGCCGACTGGACCAGGACCGGATCCCGCTGAAGTCGCTGGCCCTGGAAGCCCTGCTGGATCCGTCCAACTGGACCCGGCTGCGCCTGCCCAAACTGGATGCGCAGCTGACGGGTGGCGGGCGCCTTCAAGCCAACGGCCAGACCAGCGCCCGTGACGGCTCGGTGCTGACGCTCCAGCTGGAAGGGCTGGACAGCCGCCAGTGGCATGCGGACTGGCCGCTGATCCAGGCCCGCGGCACCGTCAAACTCGGCACCAAGGCCAGCTTGACCGGCGCCTCGGCGGACGACGCGCTGCAGGTGGATGGCCGGCTCCAGGGTCGGCTGGGCCAAGGACAGTGGCAGGCGCCGCTGGACGTGGTGCTGGATGCCGATCTGAAGCGGCAGTCGGTGGTGCTGAATGCCTTCGAGGCGACCTCGGGGCCCGCCACGGTCAAGGCGTCGGGCGAGCTGACCCTGACCGACGCGATGAGCCTGAACGGCGGCTGGCAGACGCGGCTGGAGGCCAGCGTGCAAGGCCTGGACTTGCGGCGGCTGCAGGCGGGCGGCGCGGCGGGGAATGCGACCGCCAATGCGGCGTCGAAGACCGTGGCGAAGGCAGCGGCGAATGCGGCGGGGAAAGCGGAGGCAAAAGCGACGACGAATGCTGCGCTGGACCCCATCGGCGGTGCCGGTGCGCAGACCCTGAATGGCCGCTTGCAAGCCAAGTTGCAGTCGGTCCGTGGCAGCCTCTGGCCGCAGGGGCAGGCGCAGTTGGACGTGCAGCCCAGCGTGTGGCAGAGCCTGCCGCTGCAGGGCCAGGTTCGTTATGCCCGTCAGGGCGCCGGAGCCCCCGACCTCACGGCCGACCTGCGGCTGGCCGACGCCACGCTGCAGGCCCGCACCCGCATCGACCCGGCCCTGCGCCAGGGTGGGGAGCAGGTCAACCTGGCCGTCGATCTGAGCGCACCGAACCTCACCAGCCTGCAACCCCTGCTGCGCAGTCAGTGGCCGACCGCCACCGTGCAGGGCGCCTTCACTGCGTCCACGACGGTGCAGTTGGTGCGCCCTGGCTCGCGCCAAGCGCTCTACACCAGCGACGGCAAGTGGGATCTGCAAGGCTTTGCCCTGGGCGGCGTGGCCGGACTGCCGTCGGTGTCGGCGCGCTCGCCCAGCACCGGGCCCAACACCGCCAGCGCGGGTGCAGTGCCCAGTGCGGGCAGCCGGGCAGGCGCAAAAACGGGCCCGTCCACCGGACGGACGGTGAATGCCGCGTCGGCGGAGCGTTCATCCTCCCTGCCCCGCAGCACCTCGCTGGGTCGCAGCGGTGGCACTGCCGCCGTCAATGCCAATGCCACCGGCAATCGCGCCGCCCCCACCAACGCCGCCGGCAGCCTGGCCCCGGTCCAATTGGACAGCGGCAGCGGCGTCTGGTCGCTGTCCAGCCAGCGCGACGCCAAGCTGCTGTGGACCACTCAGCTCAAGCAGTTGCGAGTGGCCCCAGCGCAATTGCAGTTGGAAGACACCACGCTGAACCTGCAAGGCAGTTGGGCACAGCACAAGCTCAGCCTGGACACCCAGGGCCGCCTGCCCCTGCCGCCCCTGCTGACCGCCCCCACCAACAGCAAGGTGGTGGCCCGCGCGGCGGCTGCCAGCGGGGTGGTGGTCAGCGGCCTTCAACTGGATGCCAAGGGCGCCCAGGCGCAGGTGTCGCTGCAAGGTAGCCTGGACAAGGATCCGCTGGTGGCCTGGCGCCAGGGCGGCCAATGGCAGGCCCGCGACCTGATGCTCCAGTTGCGGGCCAACCAGGTCAATGACCCCTTGCTCAAGGCCGGCCCGCTGGTGGCCGCCGTCCGACTGGAGCCGCAGTTGCAGGTCCGTGACGCCAGCCTGGCGCCGGGCCGGCTGGAGGTGCTGGGGGCCGGCATCCGCTGGACCCGCTTGAGCTGGCAGTCGCCCGCCAACTGGGACCTGCAGGCCGACCTGGAACCGCTGGCGGCTGCACCGGCGCTGGCGCGTCTGCAACCGGACTTCGGCTGGGGCGGCGACCTGCGCATCGACGGCCACTTCAACACCCGGCGCGATGGCCGCAACCTGTTGATCGACTTCCTGGTCTCCCGCACGACCGGTGACCTCACCGTGACCGATGAGGTCAGCACCCAGCGACTGGGCCTGACCGACCTGCGACTGGGCCTGCAGGCGGACCGAGGCGTGTGGCACCTGGTGCAGGGTGTGGCCGGTCAGAACATGGGCGCGGTGGGCGGCGCGGTGACCTTCCGCATGAACGACCCGCTGGCCTTGCCCGACAAGGACGCAACGCTGGAAGGCGCCATCGAATCGCAGGTGGACAACCTGGGCAACTGGGGCCCGTGGGTGCCGGCCGGCTGGCGCCTGGGTGGCAGCCTGCATGCCTCCATCGGCCTGGCCGGTACGCTGGGGGCACCGGAAGTGCGTGGGCAGATCGGCGGCCAGAAGCTGTCGCTGCGCAATGCGCTGATGGGGGTGGACATGAACAACGGCGCGCTGCTCATGACCATGTCCGGCACGCAGGCGCGGCTGGAGAGCTTCACCGCCAAGGGCGGCAACGGCCAGATCAGTGCCCAGGGGGATGTGCGCTTCGGCCGTGAACCCAGCGCCCAGTTGACCCTGACCGCCGACAGCTTTGCCCTGCTCCAGCGGGTGGACCGGCGTGTGGTGGCCAGCGGGTCCGCCCAGATCCAGGCGCAGGCGCAATTGCTGGACCTCAAGGGGCGCTTTGTCATCAATGAGGGTCTGTTTGACTTCTCCCGCGGCGATGCGCCACAGCTGGACAGCGACGTGCAGGTGGTGCGCCAGAACGCACCGCCGCGCGCCGAGATCAACGGCAAGCCGCTGCGCGTGAAGCTGGATGTGGATGTGGAACTGGGCCGGCGCCTGCAATTGCGCGGCTACGGCATCGACACCCGCATCCGCGGCGCCGTGCATCTGGCGCAGGACGGGCAACCTCGCCCCACCCTGGAGGGCGAGGTGCGCAGCGAAGGCGGCACCTTCAATGCCTATGGGCAGAAGCTGGATGTGGAGCGCGGTGTGTTCACCTTCGTGGGGCCGCTGGACAACCCGCGCCTGGACGTGCTGGCCATCCGGCCGGGTCTGGAGAATGACGCGGTGCGCGTGGGCGTCACCGTGACCGGGACCGCCTCAAACCCGCGCATCAAGCTGTATTCCGATCCGGACATGAGCGAGACCAACAAGCTGTCGTGGCTGGTGCTGGGCCGTTCTCCGGACAACCTGGGGCGCAGCGACACGGCGCTGATGCAGCGGGCCGCGATGGCGCTGATCAGCGGGGACGGCGAGAGCGCCAGCGACAAGCTGATCCACCGCATCGGGCTGGATGAGCTGTCCTTCAGCGGCGAAGGGGATGATGCGCGCGGCACGGTGGTGCGCCTGGGCAAGCAGATCAGCCGCGATGTGTTTGTGGCCTACGAGCGCGGTCTCAACGCCACCACCGGCAACTGGCAGCTGATCTACAAGCTGGCGCAGCGATTCACGCTGCGGGCGCAGGCGGGGGAAGACCAGCAGGGGCTGGATCTGATCTGGATCTGGAAGTGGGAGTGATGCGGGCGGGTGCCTGATCGCCCTAATGCGCCGCACTGGCCACGGCACGGGCCTGGGCCTGTCGGACCAGATCGTCAAAGGCGGCCACGGCGGTTTGGCGGTCGGGGCTGCGCAGCATGTCCACCACCCGGCCTTGCCGCGTCAGGGAAGCGGTGAACTGGCCGGAGTCTGCGCTCCACACGAGGCGCGCCACTTCATCGCCAATACGCTCGCGTCGCAAGGTCTCCACGGCTTGGCCGACCACGGAGGAGGCGTCAGGCCGCGCTGCGGGCGGCTTCCCGTCACCAGACGGGCGACTTGCGCCGATTGCCGGGGAGGCCGCCGGGGTGGGAAGGACTTTTCCACCCGTGCCCGTGCCTGTGCCTGCACCCGCGCCGGAGGGGTTACCGTTGCCGGCGCCTCCGGCATTGGCCACATACGCCTCCCGCGCCTGGCGGACGCGTTCAAGATCCATTTCATCCACGTCGTCCGCAGCGGCCAGGCGCTCGCGGGGAACGGGGACCGTGCGCAGATCCTGGCCTGGCCTTAGTGCCGCAACAGTGCCGGAGCCTGCGCCATTGCCTGCACCGGTATTGGCGCCCAGTGCGGCGCCCTGCCCCGTGCCGGGTGATGCGTCGGGCGTGTTGCCGTTGCCCGAAGCATTCATCTGCCCCAGCAACACCGGCCGACCCACCTCCCCCAGCGCGGCCAGGCGCCGAAAGCTGTCGAAATTGAGCCAGGCTTCCGCCTCGTTGACAGGCTTGAGGGTGCGACGCAGCGCGCCTTGCAGCGACACGCTGACGTAATACTGCCGGGACGGCTGATAGAGCCAGACATCAATACGGGCGTCGCCCATGTCCGCGCGGCGAAGCAGCGCCAGATCGCGGCTGGACATCCGGCTGCGCAGCTCCGCGATGTTGGCGGCTTCCACCTGCGCGACCCGCCGTGCATCGGTCTGCGCCGACGAAGCCGCATGGCCATTCGCATTGGCCGCTTCCGCGGCCCGTGCCACGCGGGTCTTGGCGGGCCGTTTCCCGTCTGCTGCCCAACTCGGCGGCGCAGCGGCCAGACCCATCACCAGCGCCGCAGCCAGCCACCCGCGAAGCCCCCATGAGGGGCGCGCGCGCAATCGAGGCGGGCGTGGCAGGGGCAGCATGACAGGAGCTTCAGTTCGACAAGTCTTCGGGCGCCGGAAGTGTCAGGCAAGACAAGATCGGATTCTGAACATGACACCGGCCGAGTTGTAAGCGGCCGTGGCAAAACCCGTGTTTAAACAACGATTACACGGCGTTCCATCGCGCTTATGGTCTGGCGACGGCCTCGACCTGGATCCGCAGGGTCACATCCATCTTGAAGCCCCAATCCTTGCCAGCGCTCAAGCCAAAGGCCTCCCGATTGAAGCTGCCCGACGCATCCGCGCCGCAGAAGTCACGCTTGTTCATCGGGTGGGGCATGCACTTGAGCTGATTCACCGTCAAGGTCATGGGCTGGGTCTTGCCGTTGAGGGTCAGCTCGCCCACCACCTGACTCGGGACGCCCCCTTTGGCCCCCTCGAACCGGCCCTTGAAGGTGGCGGTGGGGTTCTTCTCCACATTGAAGAAGTCCTTGCCGGTGGCCCAATTGTTCATGGCGTCCAGGCCGAAGTCGATGCTGGCCAGGTCCATCTGCACGTCCACGCCACCCGCGCCGGTGGCCTTGTCATAGACGATGGTGCCGGCGTTCTTGTTCAGCTTGCCGCGCCAGTAGGACATGCCCATGTGGTCGGCTTCGAAGCTGGGGAAGGTGTGGGCAGGGTCGATGTCGTAGGTGACGGGCGCGGCTTGCGCGGCCGTGGCGAACAGTGCCGCGCACAGGGCGGGCAGCAGCAGCGATTTCATCTGCGGTCCTTCTTGGAATGACGATCCCATCATCTCCGCCGCAGAAGGTGGGCGCAAGCTGGGAGGCGCCCGGACATGCCCGGCGGACATGCCCCGGCCCGGGCGCGCTCTGGTGGGCTCAGACGCGCTCAGCCGCGCGGAGAACCACCCAACAAGCGCTCAGAGGATCCCGAGCCCGGACAGGACGGCCACCGTGCCCATGCCGATGGTCATGAAACCGTAGAAGAACGCCATCTTGGGCGTGGACGGGCAGGACATGCGGGTGCAGAACCAGATCAGGCCCCGCAGGAAGAAGGTCTTGTGGTGGAAGAAATAGGCCGCCAGAAACATGCAGCCCCAGACGATCAGGTAGACCCCAACCGCCACATCGCGCGAGGCCGCCGGGGCGCGCAGCGCGGCCACGGTCACCAGCGCCAGCAGGCAGATCAGGGCGAAGCCGAGAACGCCGCCGCGTTCCTCCTGGGCGGGAGCACTCAGGGGTGTCTGGGGGGCGTCAGTCTTCATGGGGAGGGGGCTGGGATGGAACACCGTGGTGGCCCCACCAGGAATCGAACCTGGATCTGCCCCTTAGGAGGGGGCTGTGCTATCCATTGAACCATAGGGCCACGCGGGCGGTATTGTGCCTCAACCGAAAAGCCGGCCGCACCCACTCATGGATGCAATGAACGCGCTTTGCCCAAGGGGCGGCCGCGCGTCATCTCCTCACGATCTCCTCAACATCAGCTCGTCATGTCCGACCGGATCCGAGTAAATAAGGGGTAAAACGGGTTCTCTCAGCGGGCCGGGTTTTTGCCCCGGGCCTATACTGGCACAAGGCTGAAATGTGTTCTGTGCGCCTGCATGGCGCCACGTAAATCAGCCACTGCTGTACGAATAAGGATTTTTCGCATCATGGGCGCCAAACTGAAAGTTGCGGGCTGGGTCGCTTTGGGAGCGATGGCCGGCGTGTTGACCACGATGCAGCTGCAGGCCAATGCGCGCAGTACCGCTGTGCCGCTGCCTCTGGAAGAGCTGCAGCAGCTCGCCGCGGTCTTCGGCATCGTCAAGTCGGACTATGTGGAGCCGGTTGACGAGAAGAAGCTGATCAACGATGCCATCTCCGGCATGGTGTCCGGCCTCGACCCCCATTCGCAGTTCTTCGACAAGAAGAGCTTCAAGGAATTCCGCGAAAGCACCTCCGGCCGCTTTGTCGGCGTGGGCATCGAAATCGGCATGGAAGATGGTCTGGTGAAGATCGTCTCCCCCATCGAAGGCTCTCCGGCCTTCCGCGCCGGCCTCAAGAGCGGTGACCTCATCAGCAAGATCGACGACACGGCGGTCAAGGGCCTGACCCTGGACCAGGCCGTCAAGCGCATGCGCGGTGAGCCCAACACCAAGGTCACGCTGACCATCTACCGCAAGACCGAAAGCCGCACCTTCCCCCTGACCATCACCCGTGAAGAGATCCGCGTGCAGAGCGTACGGGCCAAGCTGGTGGAACCGGGCTATGCCTGGGTGCGGGTGAGCCAGTTCCAGGACCGCACCGTCGAGGACTTCACCCAGAAGGTGGCCGACCTCTACAAGCAGGACCCGAAGATCAAGGGCGTGGTGCTGGACCTGCGCAATGACCCGGGCGGCCTGCTGGAAGGCGCCGTGGCCATTTCTGCGGCCTTCCTGCCCAAGGACGTCGAGGTGGTCTCCACCAACGGCCAGATTGCCGATTCCAAGGCCAGCTACAAGGCCAGCCCTGATTTTTATGCCCGTCGCGGTTCGGGCGATCCGCTGCGCAAGCTGCCGGACGCGCTGAAGAATGTGCCGCTGGTGGTGCTGGTCAATGAAGGCTCGGCCTCCGCCAGCGAGATCGTGGCCGGCGCGCTGCAGGACCACAAGCGCGCCACGGTGATGGGCGCCCAGACCTTCGGCAAGGGGTCGGTGCAGACCGTGCGCCAGCTGGGTCCGGATACGGCGGTGAAGCTGACCACGGCGCGCTACTACACGCCGAGCGGTCGTTCCATCCAGGCCATGGGCATCGTGCCGGACATTCCGCTGGACGAGACGGCCGAGGGCAATGTGTTCGCCGAGCTGCGCATGCGGGAAGCCGACCTGGAAAAGCATCTTGCCGGTACCAACGAAAAGGCGGACGACGCCCGGGTGAAGGAACTGGAGAAGCTGCGTGAGGAGCGTCGCCAGAAGCTGGAAGCCGAATCTGCCAAGCGCGGGGAGCCGCTCAAGCCGCTGCCGGAGTTCGGCAGCGATCAAGACTTCCCCCTGCAGCAAGCGCTGAATCAGCTCAAGGGCAAGCCGGTGGTGGTGTCCAAGACCGCCATGGAGCGCAAGGCCGAGGCCAAGACCTCCAAGGAATAAGCAAGCTCAGGCGCTGCGCGCAGGTTGAGACACAAGGGCCCCTCGGGGCCCTTTTTGCTGTCTGCCCCTCGGGGCCCTTTTTGCTGTCTGCCCTTTCGGGGCCCTTTTCGCTGTCTGTCCTTGGGCAAGCTCGTTGCTGCCGCCCTTCGGGGCTTCATTTGGACCCACTGAGACCACAAAAGCGAAAGCCCAGCGGAACTGGGCTTTGCGGGTCCCTCAAGGGGAAGAAAAACATACGCTCTAGGCGACGGCTTGAACTCTACTGGCTGTCAGCCACGGCATCAACACTTCCAGGCTGCGTTGTGAGGACTGACGAAAGGTCCACAAACTTTGGCGTTGTCATGGGAAACGTCGGACCTTGTTGAGACCCAGCGCACGCAATGAAGCGTCATTGCAGCTTCAAAGTTTCTCCGCGCAGATCCATCCTTTTTCTGCCTGCGTATGAGTATCCAAATGCAAAACGATTTCACGCTCCAACGCCCATAGCCCCGCAGATGCAGGGCAGTTCTGCGAGGGTGATACCGCGACACTCTTTCTTTCACTTCTTCAGGCATTCCCACATGGCGAGCAAACCGATTCGCGTGCTGGATCTGACCGCACGCGTAGGCGAACTCGCCATCGAGCAGGTTGGCTCCGCGTTGGCGGGGCATCCCGGCCACTACACCGTGTCGCTCAGCGGCGCTGACAACGGCCCTGCATTCGACTGGGTGCGGCCAGCCCTCGGGGGCGTGCATGCCCTGGAGGATGCGCCGCTACGAGCGCTGATCATGGTGCTCGGCCCCGGCTCACAGGCTGCCGCTCGCGCCGCATTGACGCAGGCCTGGGCGCAGGAGGTGGACTACATCCGCCTGCTCATCCTGCCCAGCGCCATCATGGAAGAAATGACGCTGCTGCCTTTGGTGGCGGAGCGTCAGACCACCACCACCCATGTCTACAGACTCCCTGACAGCAGCCCCGAAACCCTCTGGTTCGTGCTGCTGGAAGAGTTCAACAAGGTCGTTGCCCAGTACGCGATCGACTTCTCTACGAAAGACGGAATTCCCAGCATGAACAATCTGAATGAATCGATCCAGGCCGCGATGTCGATTGATGGCGCCCTCGCTGCGGCTCTGGTCGATTACCGCAGTGGCATGTGCCTGGCACAGCAAGGCACTGCGCTGAACCTGGACCTGGCCGCTGCTGGCAATACGCAAGTGGTGCGCGCCAAGCTCAAGACGATGGAAACGCTGGGGCTGCGCAAGGGCATTGAGGACATCCTGATCACCCTGGGTGACCAATACCATCTGATCCGCCTCGTGCCCAACAACGATGGCCTGTTCCTGTACCTGGTGCTGGACAAGGCCAAGGGCAACCTGGCGCTGGCCCGCTACAAGCTGACGGACATTGAGCGCGGCTTGAAGGTCTGATCATCGCAGGCCCAGTGGCCACGATCGGCCACGACCGTGGCCGTTGAATCCGGCTGGCCCTGAGAGGGCGCATGGCTACGCATCAGACCGGGGCCGACTCGACAGGCGCGGCATGACGGGCCTGTCGCTCACCAGCCCGCCGCGGAGCCGCCCCTTGTGACCCGGGAGGAGTCAAGGGGATGCCAGCCAACTTCGCCAGGTGTTCCATCACACCTGGAACATGAAGGGCACACTGCACCAGCAGCGCGGCCGGGTCGCTCATGTCTGATTGACCCGACTCCCATTTGGCGAACGCACCGTCCCCTGCACCAAAGAGCCGGGACGCATCCCGCTGACTCAGGTCGTAGGTCTCCCGCAGACGCTTGAGCAAACCACGCGAGACGGCTGCCGGTGTTTGCGCCAGAGCAGCTTCGATCCGCTGATGGTTCTGGTCGTACATGGGCAGCGGCACCACAGACTCGCCGCAGTTTCCGCACGTCATCTGCTGGCAGTCCGGCACGTGAATGGTCCGGCGCCCCGCTTTCAAGGCATGAGTGTAGGTCACAGTGGTCAGAGCGTCCGCTTCACAGAAGGGGCAGGTGAGAGACATGGCGATGACCTCTTTCAGTAGATGCTGCGATGAAGAGAGAACACCAGCAGGACCGGCATGCTGACGCGAATCGTGAACTTGAAATAGATCCACGGCTCGTGGCCTGGATGTTCGGCGCCGGTGAACCGGTTGAATCCCATCAGATAGGAGTCGGCGCTCATCGGTGACTGATTCAACGCCCCACTCGGCAGGCACCACTCCGAACCGTTGTAACGCGCCTTGTGCAGGCAGCTGATGAAGCGGCCAATGTCCGCCGAAGACCAGGCAAGGTCCTGCACCACTGAAGCCTGCGCGGAACTGCTCAGATGCACCGCCATCGAGCCATTCGCGATGGCCCTCTGGATGGCTGGCAGATTCCAGCATTGACGTTTGATCTTTCGTTCCGAGTCCGTGCATGTCCAGATCGGTCTGTCCAGTGGGGGTGGAGTCCATAGAGTGAAGCTCACGGATGGTACCTTAAAGGTAGCGTTTGTGGGAGTTGGGTGAAGGGCCCCAGCGTGACCGCTGAGAGCGCCTTGCGAAATTGCAGATCCATGCCACGCTCGCCCCGATCCCACTCGGACCCGGCATTCGCACAACTCGTCCAAGCCGGATTCCCTCCGCCCAGCCCATCCGCGACCCGCCTCCGCCCCCGACCACCGGCGCTATGCTTGCCGCATGAATGACGAGCAACTGCTGCGCTACTCGCGTCACATCCTGCTGGACGACATCGGTGTCGAAGGTCAGCAGCGCTGGATGGAGGCCCATGCGCTGGTGATCGGTGCCGGCGGGCTGGGCTCGCCGGTGGCGCTGTATCTGGGCACCGCCGGCATCGGCCGCATCACGCTGGTGGACCATGACCATGTCGATCTGACCAACCTGCAACGCCAGATCGCCCACACCCAGGCCCGGCTGGACCAGCCCAAGGCCGCATCCGCCGCGGCGGGCATCGCCGCCATCAATCCCGAACCGAGGGTCCATGCGCTGATCGCCCGTGCGGACGACGCCTTGCTGGATGAATGGGTCCCGCAGGCCGACGTCGTGCTGGACTGCACCGACAACTTCCAGACCCGCCACCGCATCAATGCCGCCTGCGTGCGCCACGGCAAGCCACTGGTCTCGGGTGCAGCACTGGGCTTTGACGCCCAGCTCAGCGTCTACGACAGCCGCGGCGGCCGCTTCCCCTGCTACGCCTGCCTCTTCCCGCCCGACCAACCGCCGGAGGAACAGCGATGCGCCGTCATGGGCGTGCTGGCGCCGCTGGTGGGCATCATCGGCAGCATGCAGGCGGCGGAAGCGCTGAAGCTGCTCAGCGGCATGGGCAGCACCCTGCCCGGACGCCTGCTCATGCTGGACGGCCGCCGCATGGAATGGACCGATCTGCAGGTGCTGCGCGACCCCCAATGCCCCTGCTGCGGCACCCCCTCGACCGCCACGCAAGCCCTGGCGCCCTCGTCCGAGAAATAAACCGCCACGCGACCGCCGCCCGGCGCATCACGACGCACAGAAATTAAGTGAAGACGCCCGTAAGCTCTCGGGCCACCGCATCATGAACAGAACCGACAAGCTCACCGCCCGCAACTTCCCCACCGCCCAGGAGGAAGTCAGCCAGCCGACGGCGTTCGACACGAACCCGCCGGACGCCTTCCGCCTGGCCTTCGCAGACACCGATTTCCTGGTCCGCCCCGAACTGCGCCCGGTGCGCATGCAGCTGGAACTGCTCAAACCCGAGCTGATCCAGCAGGAACTGAACATCCAGTCCACGGTTGTGATCTTCGGCAGCGCCCGCATCCCGGACCGCGCATCGGCCGAGGAAGCGCTGAACGCCGCCCGCGCCAGCGGCGATACCGTCGCTCTGCAGCGGGCCGAGCGACGCCTCCTGATGAGCGGCTTCTACGAGGAAGCCCGCCGCTTCGCCCACCTCATCACCGAACAGACAGCCGACCACCCGCACCCGCTCTACGTCGTGACGGGCGGTGGCCCCGGCATCATGGAAGCCGGCAATCGCGGCGCGCATGAAGCAGGCGGCCGCAGCATCGGCCTGAACATCGTGCTGCCGCACGAGCAGCGTCCCAACGAATACATCACCCCGGAACTGTGCTTCCGCTTCCACTACTTCGCCCTGCGGAAGATGCACTTCCTGATGCGCTCGGTGGCCCTGGCGGCCTTCCCCGGCGGCTTCGGCACGCTGGACGAGCTCTTCGAAACCCTCACCCTCATCCAGACCGGCAAATGCCGTCGGCGTCCCATCCTGCTGTTCGGCAAGGACTTCTGGTCGCGCCTGATCGACTTCGACCTGCTGCTGGACACCGGCATGATCAGCCCCGGGGATGAACAACTGTTCCATTACGTCGAAACCGCCGAAGAGGCATGGGCCTTGCTGAAGAAGGAATACGACATCGGCCTGCCCGCCTCCGCCGCCCCTCAACAGGAGTGAACCTCATGAGCAGCACCCAGCAAGTCAGCCTGATCGGCGCCCCGACCGACGTCGGCGCCGGCGCCCGAGGCGCCAGCATGGGCCCCGAAGCCCTGCGCGTGGCCGGACTGGTCCAGGCCCTGCGCAACCATGGCGCGGACGTGCTGGACCGCGGCAACCTGCAAGGCCCGGCCAACCCCTGGCTGGACCCGGTGGACGGCTATCGCCACCTGGACGAAGTGACCGCCTGGAACCAGGCCGTGCACGACGCCGTCTACGGCGAATTGAGCAGCGGCCGCATGCCCATCCTGCTGGGCGGCGACCACTGCCTGGGCCTAGGCTCCATCTCCGCCGTAGCCCGCCACTGCCGCGACACCGGCAAGAAGCTGCGGGTGCTGTGGCTGGATGCCCATGCCGACTTCAACACCAGCCTGCTGACGCCTAGCGGCAACATCCACGGCATGCCGGTGGCCTGCCTGTGCGGCTACGGCCCCAAGGAGCTGGTGGAAATTGGCGGCCACGTGCCGGCCATCGATCCGAAGTGGATTCGCCAGATCGGCATCCGCAGCGTGGACCCGGGCGAAAAGCGCTTTGTGCACGAGGTGGGTCTGGAGGTGTTTGACATGCGCTACATCGACGAGATGGGCATGCGCCACGCCATGGAACTGGCCCTGGCCACCATGGACGCCAACACCCACCTGCATGTGAGCTTCGACGTGGACTTCCTGGACCCGGATGTGGCCCCGGGCGTTGGCACGACCATCCCGGGCGGCCCGACCTATCGCGAAGCGCAGCTGTGCATGGAGATGATCGCCGACACCGGCCGGCTGGCCTCACTGGATGTGATGGAGCTGAATCCGGCCCTGGATGTGCGCAACAAGACCGCGCTGGTGGCGGTGGATCTGATCGAGTCGCTGTTTGGCAAGTCGACGCTGATGCGCAAGTGAGGACAGGGGTGGGGAGCGGCGAAGCGCAGTGCTTCAGCGCGCCCCGTTGCGGACGTCTATGACGCGGACGACGCGGCTGACGGTGATGCCACTGACGAAGCCAGCGCCGGCGCCTGCATCAGCCGCACCAGCGCGTGCATCACCCGGTTGGTAGGCGTGGGTACCCCCAACGCCTCGCCGCGCCGCACCAGGTAGCCGTTGAGGTGGTCGATCTCAGTCGGTTTGCCGCGCTTGAGGTCCTGCGCGGTGGACGACAACTGACCGGGCATGGTCTGCGCAATCTTTCGCACGGCCTCATGCACATCGCCCGCCACCTCAACGCCACTGGCCCGTGCCACCGCCAGCCCTTCATTCACCAGGTCGTCCAGCACCGCCCAGACCCCCACCCCCTGCACCAGTTGCCCGTACGACTGCTGCGTCACCGCGGACATCGCGTTGTAGGCGCAGTTGATCAGCAGCTTGGCCCAGAGCGCGCCGCGCGCGTTGTGTGACACGTCGGTGGGCACCCCCGCCGCGATGAAGGCCTGCGCCACGGCCTCCGCGCCCTGGGCCGGCTCGATCACCAGTTCACCGCGACCATAGTGCTTCACATGCCCCGGCCCGATCATGCCGGTGGCCACATACACGACAGCCGCCGACACCGGCTGCACCAGCACCTCGCGCAGCCGCTCGGCGTTGTCCACACCGTTCTGCATCGACAGCAGCAAGGTGTGGGGAGCGAGGAACGGCTGCAACTGGCGGGCCGCCTCGAGCGTGTCGGTGGATTTGACGCAGAACAGCACCACATCCGCTCCCTGGGCAGCGGCGGGCTCGGTGTCGGCCTTCAGCGGAATGTGGACGTCGAAGGTGGCCGTCTCCATGCGCAAGCCGTCACGGCGGATGGCCTGCACATGCTGGGGACGCCCGATGAGGGTGACGTCATGCCCGGCACGGGCCAGCACACCGCCGAAGTAGCAGCCCACAGCCCCGGCCCCCATCACGGCGATGCGCAGCGGTGGCACGGCGGCGGGGATAGCGGTCGGGGCAACGCTCATGGTCAATCTCCTGCAGGCAAATGGTCAAACGGTCAAACGGTCAAACGCTCAGGCGGGCCATCCTTCGACCGATGTTAGGCGGATCCGCCCGACACCTGCGGCGTACTGACAATCCAGCCCTCCAGCGGGTCCGCATTCGCTGGCATGCCGTAGTGGGGCTGCTCCGACGCCCAGGCCGCCTGCAGCAGGCACAGCACTGCATCGAGCTTGTCGCCGCTGCCGTCGTCCGCGAGCTCATCGCGCTGCGCATGGCTGAGCTTCAGCCGCAAGCCCAGGCGGCTGCGGCCCTGCTCCAGCGCGTCGATCAGGTCCTTACGGGCGATCAGCCGTTCCGGCGTCTGTTTGGCCTTGTCATCGCTCTTGTAGCTGCGCGAGCCGATCAACTCCCGTGCCAGCAAGCCCGGATAGGCCTCCACCGCCACCCGGTCCGGGTCCCCGGCATGCAGGCCCGGCAGGCTCAGGCCTGCGGCGATCATGGGCGGCACCCCGGCATGCATCATGAAAGCCACCGGCGGATTGACCCACTTCATGCTGGGTGAGGCGCCGGCCGGCCCGTCGCAGGCCCGGTGCGCAAACTTCTGACCGACGGGTCTTGCCGCGCAAAAAGCGGCAAAGGTGTCCCGGATCTCGGCGCGACTCAGCGAGGCGTAATGCGCCATCAACGGCGCCCACTCGGTCGGCCAGCCCAGCGCCGCGACCAGCTCGCGCGAATGGCCGAAGGGCAGATCAAAACCGCCCAGCCAGCGATGGTCCGGCGTAACGGGCTCGGCCAGCCACGCGGCGTAGTCGACCAGCGAGGTCAGCGCCCGCTGCGCGTCCAGCCGGACCACGGCCCCTTGACGTCGCCCGATGGCCAGCCGAATCGGTTTGCGGGAGGTCGGGGCGCTGGAGAAATCCACGCCGATGAGTGTGAGGGAGGGAGAGGAACTGCTCATGAAGGGGAACGGAGGGTTGGCGCGATCCCGGACGTGGCATCGGCGGTCGTGGCATCAGCGGTGGTCGCATCGGCAGTGGTGGACTCGGCGCTTGCGGCTGGAAACGTCATCGTCACCAGGGTGCCCTGAGGCTGCACCGCCTCCAGCGACACCGTCCCGCCATGCAAGGTCACGATCTCCCGCACGATGGCCAAGCCCAGGCCCGACCCCTGTGCATCGGGCCGCGCGCGGTAGAAGCGTTCAAAGGCGCGCTCACGGTCGGTCTCCGACATGCCGCAGCCGTTGTCCTCCACCTGCACCCGCACCTGATCCGCCCCCCGCAGCACCCGCACCGTCACCGTAGCGCCGCGTCCGGCGTATTGCAGCGCATTGTCGAGGAGATTGCTCAGGGCCTCGCGGATCAGCATCGGGCGGCCTTCTATGGTGGCGCCGTCCGGTGCGTCGTCCACGCCCAGGTCCATATCCGCCGCCAGGGCCCGCGGGACGCTGGCCAGCGCCACCGCCCGGCACAGCGCCGCCAGATCGATGGGCTCGACCGGCAAGGCCGACGCCCCTTCCGGCCCCGAGCGGGCCAGCATCAGCAGCTGGCTGACCAGATGGGCGCTGTGCAGCGCGCTCTGATGCACTTTCTGCAGCCGGGCGACCACCTCGTCGCTTCGATCCGTTCGCACCGCCTGCAGGGCCAGCTCGGTCTGGCTGCGCAGTCCGGCCAGCGGCGTGCGCAGCTGATGGGCCGCATCGTCAATGAAGCGCCGCTGCACCTCCATGCTCCGCCGCACCTTGCGCAGCAGCGCATTGACGGCCTCGGCCAGGCCGCGCACCTCCACCGGTGCGGTGTCCAGCCGGATCGGGGCCAGGTCTTCCGGATCCCGGCCGTCCACCTCCCTGCGCAAGGTCGTCAGCGACGACAGCCCGGCGCGGATGCCGAAGTGCACCACCAGCGTCAGCAGCGCGCCCAGCAGCGACAGCGGCAGCACCGTGTCGAGCAGGATGCCTCGTGCGAGCGCCCCGCTGCTCGCCCGGGACTTGGCCACCTGCACCAGCAGCGCCTGCTCCTGCCCGTTGAGGCCGCCGCCCATGCGCACATACAGGGCCGCCTGACGGACCGGGACGACGCGGTCGCCGTCGCGCATCTCTCCATCATGGAACTCGGGCACGCCCCAGCGCTGCGGCTGCGATGCGGGGATCGGCGGCAGGTGCTGATTGCCCAGCACGAAGTTGCCAGGCGGCGAGCTGACCATGTACATCAAACGGTCGTTCGGGTCGGACTCGAGAATGTCCTGGGCCGCGCGCGGGAAGTCGATCAGCAGCCCGGATTCCAACGGCTGGATGCGCCGGGACAGGGCCCGTGTCGCGGTGGAAAGGGATGCGTCGATCTCGCGGTTGGCATACGAGAGCGCCAGCTTGAAGGTGAAGATGCCTGCCGCCGCCCACAGCACGATCTGCGGCAGGATCAGCCACAGGAACAGCTGGCGGTGCAGGGAGAGTGTCGGCGGGGCCGACCCGCGGGCACTCATCGCGTGGCCGTCTCGGCGCCGTCGCTACGCTCCGGGGAACGCTCCGGGGAACGATCCGAAGAGCGGTCGGTTGAGCGGTCCGCGGAACGATCAGCTGAACGATCGGCCTCGAGCAAATATCCCAGCCCGCGCAGCGTGCGGATGTTCAGCCCGCTCTGCGCCAGCTTCTTGCGCAGCCGGTGGATGTAGACCTCGACCGAGCCGCTGCCATCCGAGGCGCCTTCGCCGCCCGCCCATGCGGCGGTGATCTCTTCCTTGGTGACCACGTTGTCACGGCGCGAGATCAGCAACTCCAGCAGACACCATTCGCGCTGGGTGAGGTCCAGCACTTCGCTGTGCAGCAGCGCCCGGCGGTTGGGCCGGTCCAGCACCAGACCGGCGGACGCTTCGGCGGGCTCCTGAACAGCGGCCTGACCGCGCCGCAGCAGGGCATTGACCCGCGCCAGCAACTCGGGGAAGTCGAAAGGCTTGACCAGATAGTCGTCCGCGCCGGCGTTGAGTCCGTTCACCCGGTCGTCCACCCGGTCGCGGGCGGTCAGGATCAGCACCGGCACCCGGCAGCCCTGACGCCGCGCCTGGCGCAGCACATCCATGCCATCCACATAGGGCAGGCCCAGGTCGAGGATGGCCAGGTCGAAGGTCTGGCGCGTCAGCAGATAGTCGGCCACCGGCCCATTGGGCGCATGCTCCACCTCGAAGCCGGCGCCCTGGAATTGGGACACCAGCGCATCGGTCAGCATGGGATCGTCTTCGGCGATCAAGAGTCTGGGCATGGGCAACAACATGGGCCTGGGATGGCAACCGTGCAAGCGTAACTGATCGGTTCCCGCCACCGCACCGGGACAGGGCATTCACGCCCCGCGTCGGGGTGGGCACGCCGGCTCCCCAGAGCCCCTTCAAGGCTTAACAAACCCTGATGTTATCTGGCTTCCATTGTTTAATTTTCAGTTAATTTTTCTGCAAGCATTCAAGGCAAGCAGGCCTCATCTTGGGGCAAACACCTGCTCAATAGCAGGGTTTTCAGTAGTAACCCTAGGGAACTCTTGTTCAGCTTGTTTTAAAGTTTCGTTCAAGTTGAGAGGGACCCAGTCCCCGCCGAGGAGTCAAACCGTCGCCCCGCCCTGCGGGTGGCCGGATTGCCTGCCCGGATTCCCAAGCCGCTCACTACAGGCCACCGGACATGAATGCTTCGTCTCGCCCCGCCTCCTCGCCTCGCTACGGCATGCCGTTGCTGACGGCCCTGTTCTTCGGATGGGGTCTCATCACCTCGCTGAACGACGTGCTGATTCCCCACCTCAAGGCCGTGTTCTCGCTGAACTACGTGCAGGCCATGCTGGTGCAGTTCTGCTTCTTCGGCGCCTACTTCCTGGTGTCCTTACCCGCCGGCCAGGTGGTGCGCCGCTGGGGCTACCAGCGGGGCATGGTGGTCGGGCTGGTGATCGCCGCAGCAGGCTGTGCGCTGTTCTATCCCGCCGCCACCTTCCAGACCTACGGCTGGTTCCTGGGGGCGCTGTTCGTGCTGGCCAGCGGCGTGACGCTGCTGCAGGTCGCGGCCAATCCCTATGTGACCTTGCTAGGCCCGGAGCAGGAAGCGTCCCGCCGCCTGACCTGGACGCAGGCCTTCAATTCGCTGGGCACCACCGTCGGGCCGCTGTTCGGCGCTTCGCTGATCCTGGCCGCTGCGGACTCGGTCGCGGCGGAAGCCACGGCTGTGCGGGGCCCTTATCTCGGCCTGGCCGCAGCCTTGCTGGCCATCGCCGCCGTGCTGATGGTGGTCAAGCTGCCCAAGGTCGGTGAGAGCCACGATGCCCGGGCCGCCGCGAACACGCCGCCCGCCTGGCGTCACCGTCATCTGGTGCTGGGGGTGCTGGCCATCTTTGTGTATGTGGGCGCTGAAGTGTCGATCGGCAGCTTCCTGGTCAGCGTGATGAGCGCGCCCGACGTGGCGGGTCTGTCCGGCAGCGACGCCGGTCACATGCTGGCCCTGTACTGGGGCGGCGCCATGGTGGGCCGCTTCATCGGCGCCGGGCTGATGAAGCGCATGTCGGCCGCCCGCCTGATGACCGGCTGCGCCATTGGCGCGGTGGTGCTGCTGACCGTGGCCATGCTGGCCGGTGGCCACCTGACCATGTGGGCCCTGCTTGCCATCGGCCTGTGCAACGCCATCATGTTCCCCACCATCTTCTCGCTGGCGCTGGAGCGTCTGGGCCCCCGCACCGAACAAGGTTCCGGCCTGCTGTGCATGGCCATCGTGGGCGGCGCGCTGGTGCCGCTGGTGCAAGGCGCCCTGGCCGACAGCCACGGCCTGCTGCCGTCCTTCGTGGTACCGCTGGTCTGCTACGTCTACATCGCCTACTACGCAGCGCGGGGCCACCGCGTGGTGCCGGTCAGCGCCACGACGCCGGCCGCCGCGCCCGTGCGGATGATGTGAGACTTTTCACCTCCCCGGCGTTGCGCGGCGGGCCTCCTGGGGCCGGTCAGCATTGACGCCGCGCGCGAGTCGCCCAATGCTTGGGCATGTTCCAACGTGAGCTGGCGCGTGCCCATGATCTGAGTCGTCGCGGTGCCTACCGTGACGCGACAGATGCACTGGAGCGATCGCTGGCCGCTGCCGGCGACGACCGGGAGCGGGTGCACATCCTCACCGCCCTGGCCCACATCCTGCCGCGTCAGGGCGACCTGCAGGCCGCGCTGCGACGGGCCAGCGAAGCCGTCGCCCTGGCGCGCCAGACACCGGGTGAGGGCTACGACGTCCGGCTGGCCGAAGCCCTCACCGACCTGTCCTTCGTCTATGCCCAGTTCCAGATGGGTCGGGACGCAGCCCAGGCCGCCTGGCAGGCCCTGGCCGCCGCCCGGCTGGCCCAGGATCGCGTGCGGGAAGCATGGGCCTTGAACCGGCTGGCCGTGGCTTATGCCGCCATGGACCAGACCGAGCAGGCCTGTCAGGACACGCTGCAAGCGCTGGAGATTGCCCAGGCCCATGTCGATCCGGCCAGCCCGCAGGCCGACCGGGAACTGCTGCTCTCCTGCCTGAACAACCTGGCGCACTTCTGGCTGCAGGCCCACGGCGAGGCCCTGCGCAATGGGGACCGGACCGGGGCCGCCGAAGCCCTGGCGCAAGCCGGCCCTTACGCGCAACGCGCCGCCACCCTGGTGCGGGAGGAGCCCAACCCCTTCATCATCGCCGTGACCCTGTCCAACCAGGTCGAGCAGTTGCTCGGCAGCGGCGATCTCACCCAGGCCGCCGGACTGATTGACGAATACGAGGCGCTCTCCCTGCAACACGGTTATGCCGGCATGCAGCGGCAGGCGCGGGCCCAGCGCGCGCTGATGCAACTTCGCGGCGATGCTGCGCAGGTGGACGCCGCGGTGGCGACCATCCAGCACCTGCTGTCCGGTCAGGATCCCCCGCCCCTGCCCGCACGCATGCGGCGGCAGATGTCCCTGGCCATGTACCAGACCTGCAAGGCACGTGCGGACTTTGCGCGCGCGCTGGCGGCCCATGAGCAACTATCCGAGCTGGAGCGGCAGTCCGCCCGCAGTGCGATGGCCCTGCAAACCGAAGCCATGCTCATCCGCCAGGAGTTCGAGCATGCCCAGGCGCGCGCCGAACATGCGCTGCAGGACGCCCGCCGCGAACGCGAGCGCGCCGATCACGCCGAGCAGGAGCACCACAAACTCAAGCGCCAGGCCGATGAGTTGGGTCGCATGGCCCATGAGGATGCGCTGACCGGCCTGAACAACCGTCGCCATGCCGAATTCGCGTTGCCCTTGCTGCTGGAACGGGCGCGGCAGGAGCACAAGCCGATTGCACTGGGCCTGCTGGACGTTGACTTCTTCAAGCGGGTCAACGACACCTGGGGCCACGGGGTGGGCGACCTGGTGCTGCAGCAGGTCGCCCTGTGCCTGCGCAAGCAGTTGCGGGCGGCCGACCTGCTGGCGCGGGTCGGCGGCGAGGAGTTCATGCTGGTCTTCGTCGGCGTGCCGCCCAGCCGGGCGCTCGACATCTGCGACCGGCTACGGGCCGCCATCGCCCGTCATGGCTGGACGGACCTGGCGCCCCAGCTGACGCTCACGGTCAGCATCGGGCTGAGCACCGCAGAAGCGCCGCTGCAGCCGCAGCTGCTGGTCGAGACGGCCGACCAGGCGCTCTACGCCGCCAAACACGGCGGCCGCAACCGCGTGCATGCCATGAGCTGCTGAGCGGTCCCGGCCTCAGGCCAGCCGGAACACCGACACCGACTGCGACAACGCATCCGCCTGCTGCTGCAGGCTCTGCGCCGCCGCGGCCGACTCCTCCACCAACGCCGCGTTCTGCTGCGTCATCTGGTCCAGCTGCGAGATGGCCGAGCCGATCTGATGGATGCCGCTGCTCTGCTCGGCCGTGGCGTGGCTGATCTCCGAGACGATGCGGGACACCCGCCCGATCGATTCCGAAATCTCGCGCATGGTGCCGCCGGCACGCTCCACCAACTCCGCGCCGCTGGCCACCGCCTCACCACTGGACTGGATCAGCTGCTTGATCTCCTTGGCCGCTTCGGCGCTGCGCTGCGCGAGCGTTCGCACTTCCGCTGCCACCACCGCAAAGCCGCGTCCCTGTTCGCCAGCGCGGGCGGCTTCCACCGCCGCATTCAGGGCCAGGATGTTGGTCTGGAAGGCGATACCGTCGATGGTGCCGATGATGTCGGCAATGCGGTCGGACGATGCGCTGATGCGACCCATGGTCTGCACCACGTCGCCCACCACCGCCACCCCGCGCTCGGCCACGCTGGCCGCTTCAGACGCCAGCGCATTGGCCTGCCGGGCCGAGTCGGCGTTGTGCTGCACGCTGGCGGTGAGCTGCTCCATGGCGGAGGCGGTCTCCTCCAGATTGGAGGCGGCCTGTTCCGTCCGGTTGCTCAGGTCATGCGCACCGGCCGCCACTTCGCGCGAGGCCGTGGCAATGCTGTCGGTGGCGCTGCGCACTTCGCTGACCACCCCGCGGATGGACACCTGCATGCCCTGCACCCCGCGCATCATCGCGGCGGTCTCATCGCTGCCCTGCACGTCCACCGCCTGGCTGAGGTCCTGCTGGGCGATGCGCTCGGTGGTGCGCACCGCCTGGTTCAGCGGCGCGAGGATGGAGCCGATATTGAAGAAGGTGAAAGCGCCGATGCCCAGGGCTCCGAGCACCATCACGGCGGTCAGCGCCAGCCGGACATGCCGCTCTTCGGCGTCCATGCGCTGCACTTCGGTGGCGCCGCGCTCCACCACGGTCTTGGTGAGTTCCGCGAGTTGCTTGTCCATCTCCCGGATGGGGCCCTTGATGGGCTCGGTCGCCCGGTTGACCTCGGCGGAGTCGGTGAAGTCGTCATTCAGGATGCGGGCCACGATCCCGTCCAGGCCGCTCTTGTAGCCCGCCATGTTGGTCTTCATCGCGCCGGGAATGGACTTGACCGACGGCGGCACGTCCAGGGCTTCGATGGCCTCCAGGCTCTTGAAGGTGCTCTCGTAAGCCTTCTGCCACTCCTGGTGGTAGCGCTTGACGGCGCCCTGCTCGCCCATGTTGATGATCATGTCCTTCTCGAACCGGCGAAGATTGCCCACGCCGGCGCGGACCTCCGCCAGTTGGGCCAGCGATTCCACATCGTTGCTGACGTAGTGCTGGAACTCCTGCTTGGTCTTGGCCATGGCCCACAGGCCGTCACCGCCAATGAGGAGCAAGGCCACTACCGACAACAATCCCAGGGCCATCAGGCGCGCCCGGATGGTGTAGTTGCGCAAGGACCACATACCTTTCCCCCGACCTTGGTTGTGCAGCTGTCCAGCCTAGCAAACGTCGTACGGCGGGAACAGGTCGCCAGGCCCGGGGCATCGCGCTTTTTGAGTGTTTTCGGGATGGTTGCGCAACCGTAACGAGGGACAAGCGCGGGTCGAAGCGGCGTCATCGCTCGGGAGCCCGACGCCGGGTGGCGGACATCAGGGGCGCCAGCAGTCCCGCATCACCGCCTCAAAACGGTGCGTCCGTGCCGCATCCCGCAGCGGCTGCGACACGCCCGCCACGAACACCTCGCGCCAGGGCTGGCCCTGGCTGGCGAAAATCAGGCCATCCATCAGCGCCTCGCGAGGCAGCCCGGCCAGGCCGCAGCCCGCCACGTCCAGCACCAGGAAGTCGGCGCGTGCGCCGGGCACCAGCCCCCAAGCACCCAGGCCGGCCGCTGCAGCGCTGCCCTTGAGGCAGGCGTCGAACAAGCGGGCGGCGGTGCTGGGCTGACGCCCCGGCCAGGCCGCCACATTGCGGCGCTGCTGGCCCAGCCGCTGGCCATACTCGAGCCAGCGCAGTTCCTCGACCCAGAAGCGGGTCACCTGACTGTCGGAGCCCACCGTCATCGGCACGCCTGCCGCCAACCATCCTTCCAGGTCGGCCAGGCCGTCGCCCAGATTGGCTTCGGTGCCGGGACAGATCACCACGCCAGCGCCACCGGCCGCAATGCGGTCGATCTCTGCGCGGGTGCTGTGGGTGGCATGCACCAGTTGCCAGCGCGCATCCAGCCCGTAGTCGGCCAGGGCAGCGAGCGGTCGCTGCCCGGTCGCTGCCAGACAGTCCCTCACCTCCTGCTGCTGCTCGGCCACATGGATGTGGATCGGCACGGCGCTGGTGCCGACCCGGTGCTGCAGCTCGCGGATGTCCTGCGCATGCGCCGCCCGCAGCGAATGCACCGCCACACCGGCCGAAACCAGCGGCAGCCCGGCGGCATTGATGCGCTGGCAGGTCCGCCAAACCCAGTCGGCATCGGTGCGGAAGCGGCGCTGGGTCTCGCGCAGTCCGGTCTCGGCAAAGCCTGCGTGGGCATAGAGCACCGGCAGCAGCGTAAGGCCGATGCCGGCATCCCGGGCCGCATCCGCCAGTGCCCAGCTCATGGCCAGTTCGTCCTCGTAGGGCTGGCCGTCTTCGCGGTGATGCAGGTAGTGGAACTCGCAGACCTGGGTGTAGCCCCCTGCCAGCAGCTCGGTGTAGAGCTGCGCGGCGATGGCTCGCAATTGATCCGGCGTGATGCGCAGCGCGACCCCGTACATCCGCTCCCGCCACGACCAGAAATCGTCGCTGTCCTTCGCGCGCTGCTCCGCCAGGCCCGCAAACGCGCGCTGGAAGGCATGGCTGTGGGCATTCACCAGGCTGGGCAGCACCGGGCCGTCCAGGCGGCGAGCGCCTTCCGGGGCCGGCAGCCCGGCGCGCACCTCGCGCCAATGACCGTCCGGGCCCATCCGCAGCAGCACATCGGGTTGCCAGCGGCCCTCCAGCCAGGCCAGCGGCGCGTGGAAGAGCGTGTCGGCGCTCATGCGGTTGCAGTGCCGGAACGCGATGGGTTGGCCATCAGATAGGCCTGCAGCAGCAGGCTCAGCACCGGGCGGATGCGCGCCATGCAGGCCTCGTCCAGTTCATAGCCGGTGTAGCCCAGCTCCCGCTCCACCATGTAGCAGCGGTAGCACATCTCCAGTTGCACCACCTGCTGACCCAGCGTCGGACGGCCGTATTGACGGGTGATGTAGCCGCCCTTGAAACGGCCGTCCACCACCCAGCTGAAATCCTGCTGGGCGTTCAGCACGATCTCCAGCGCATCCCGGGTGATCTTCTTGCAGGACTGACCTTCGACCGTTCCCAGGTTCAGGTCGGGGAGTTGCCCGTCGAACAACCAGGGCAGGCTGGAGCGGATGCTGTGGGCCTCGAACAGCAGCGCCTGGCCGTGTTCCTGCCGAAGCCGCTGCAGTTCTCCTTGCAGCGCCTGGTGGTAGGGCTGCCAGTAGGTCTCCAGCCGACGCTGCTTTTCTTCCGCGTCCGGGGCGCGGCCGTCCTTATAGAGCGGCTCGCCGGTGAAAAAACGCGTCGGGCACAGTTCGGTATTGGAGGCGCCCGGGTACATGGGCGTGTCCTCGGGCGGACGGTTCAGGTCGATGAGATAGCGCGAGTAGCGCGGAATCAGCAGGCCGGCTCCCAAGGCCTCGGCAATCGGGGCGTAGAGCCCCTCCAGATGCCAGTCCGTGTCCTCGCTGCCCAGGGCCCGCTCCACATAACGGTCCTGCTGGTCAGGCGGAATCTCGCGCCCCACATGCGGCATGCTGATCAACAGCGGGGTGCGGCCGGGCCGCAGTTCATACACCTCATGCTTCATGCTGTCTCCTCACACGGCGTGCCCGGCAGGCGCCGGCTCGTAGGCCCGTCCCTGCAGGACGGTGGCGCGCCGTGGGTTGCGTCCAAAGTAGTAGGCCAGCTCGCGCGGATGGTCCGCATCCCAGACACAGAAGTCGGCGCGCTGGCCGGCGACCAGTTGTCCGCGGTCCGGCAAGCCCAGGGCCCGGGCCGCATGCACCGTCAGGCCGCGCAGGGCCTCTTCCGGCGTCATCCGGAAGAAGGTGCAGGCCATGTTCATCATCAGCAGCAGCGACAGGCCCGGTGAACTGCCGGGGTTGTGGTCGGTGGCCAGGGCGATCGGCACGCCCGCGCGACGCAGGGCGTCCACCGGGGGCAGTCGGGTCTCGCGCAGGAAATAGAACGCGCCGGGCAGCAGCACCGCCACCGTGCCGGCCGCCGCCATGGCCTGGATGCCGCTGTCGCTCAGATATTCGAGGTGGTCGCAGGACAGCGCCTGGAATTCGGCCGCCAGCGCGGCGCCACCCTGGTCGCTCAGTTGCTCCGCATGCAGCTTGACCGGCAGGCCCAGGCGACGGGCGGTCTCGAAGACGCGGCGTGTCTGGGCCGGACTGAAGGCGATGCGCTCGCAGAAGGCATCCACCGCATCGATCAGGCCCTCGGCCTGCAAGCGCGGCATCCAGTCGCAGACGGCGTCGATGTAGTCGTCCGGGCGGCCGTCAAATTCAGGCGGCAGCGCATGGGCGCCGAGATAGGTGGTGCGCACGGTCAGGCCCAGCGCGGAGAGGCTGCGCGCCACCCGCAGGCAGCGGGCCTCGTCGTCCAGCGACAGGCCATAGCCGGATTTCACTTCCAGCGTGGTCAGGCCTTCGTCCATCAGCACCCGGACGCGGGCGATGGCGGAGGCCCGCAGGCTGGCCTCGTCGGCGGCGCGAGTCGCGGCCACCGTTGAGCGGATGCCGCCGCCGGCGCGGGCGATGTCCTCATACGTGGCGCCCTGCAGGCGCATCTCGAATTCGGCGGAACGGTCGCCCCCATAGACCAGATGGGTGTGGGGATCGATCAGACCCGGGGTCACCAGCGCGCCGTGCAGGTCCACCTCGCTGTTGATGCCGCTGTGCAAGGCCTGCGGCAGCTCGGCCAGCGGGCCGGCCCAGCGGATCTGGCCGCCCTCGGTCAACAGCGCACCGTCCGGCACCAGGCCCCAGCCTTGCGACGGGGCCAGGGTGACGAGATGGCCACCGCGCCACAGCTGACGGCCGCTCATTCGGCACTCCACAGCAGCCACCAGGCGGGCCCGTGGCTGTCGCCGTCGTCAAAGACGCAGCTCTGCGCCGCAGGGGCTTCGCACCAGGCCAGGGTGTGCGGGGCCACCGGCACCGCGCGTGCGCCGTGGATCAGCAAACCGCCGCGCTCGGTGAACAGGCCGAACCAGTCCACTTCATGCGGGATGACCGGCCGTTCGGCCGGCTGCACCCGGAAGCGCCCGGCGCCCCGACGGTGCATGGCATTGAAATCGCGGGGGGGGCCCTGAATGAGGCGGCATGCCGGGGCGTCCTCGCCGGCGAACTGCACCAGACCGTCTCCGGGCCGTCGCGCCGCTCCCAGCAGTTCCACGCCGGCCCCACTGAGTACGCCAAACCAGCGGTCCACGCCCGGGAAGGCCGAGAACGGCCCGTCGCGGTCGATGTCCGCCACGCTGATGCGGATTTTCCAGTCGGTCACCTGGGGCCAGGCCAGCAGCTCGCGGGTCTTCCCGCCACCGTTGCGCCAGGGCACCGGCGTCACATCCTCCGCGCAGATCCGCATCCAGCTCATTCCACCCTCCCCCACGCGGCTGTCACTCACGCCGGTCATGCCTGAAAACTCCCCTGCAACATCCAGCGGCCCCCCGGATGCACCAGACGCACCACGGTCACCACCTGTCCCAGACTCAGCGTGCAGCGACGCACCACCAGGCAGGGCTCACCCCGCGGCATGCCCAGCAGCTTCGCCTCCAGCGGCGACGGCCGCTGCGCTTCGATCGTATAGCGGGCTTCGGACAGAGGCGCCACTTCCAGCAGGTAGTGGGTGGGCGTGACCTGGGTGAAGTCCTGGGCCCGGTAGTCCGGCGCGCAGGCCGGATTGACCAGACGGTCCTCGCATTGCACCGCCACCCCATTGTCGCGGTGCACGATGATGCTGTGGAACAGTCGTGCACCTGGTTTCAACTGGAACTCGGCGGCCTGGGCCTCGGTCGCTTCCACATCCTCCAGCAGATGGACCTGCGCCTCGTGCTGATGGCCCCGCGCAGCAATCTCGTCGTGCACATCCCGCACCGTCAGGGTGGAGGCGATGCGGTGCAACTGGGCCACGAAGCTGCCCACGCCCTGCACCCGCTCCACCATGCCCTCCTGATGCAGTTCGCGCAAGGCGCGATTGACCGTCATGCGGCTCACACCGAAGGCTTCCGTCAATTCCGACTCGGACGGCAGGCGCTCGCCCGGCCGCCACCGGCCGCTGGCGATGCCTTCGCGCAGATGGGTCTTGACCTTGAGGTATTGGAACGCGGGACCGGAGGGGGCAACCATGGGCGCGCATCCTACTGGATGCAAGCTTGTATAGACAAGCTGATCCGGGGTCCACATAATCGCGCCCCATCGGCATCACCGAACGACTTCAGGAGACCCGCATGAGCGCCCAGCCCCGCACCGTCCGCGCCCCCACCGGCACGCAGTTGCACTGCAAGAACTGGCTGATCGAGGCCGCCTACCGGATGCTGCAGAACAACCTGGATCCGGCCGTGGCCGAGAACCCGGACCAGCTGGTGGTGTACGGCGGCATCGGCCGGGCGGCGCGCAACTGGGACTGCTTCGAGGCCATCCTCGGGACGCTGCGCACGCTGAACGAAGACGAAACGCTGCTGATCCAGTCCGGCAAGCCGGTGGGCGTGTTCCGCAGCCATGCGGACGCTCCCCGCGTCCTGCTGGCCAATTCCAACCTGGTGCCGGCCTGGGCCACCTGGGACCACTTCAACGAGCTGGATCGCAAAGGCCTGATGATGTATGGGCAGATGACGGCCGGCTCCTGGATCTACATCGGGTCGCAAGGCATCGTGCAGGGCACCTACGAAACCTTTGCCGAGGCCGGCCGCCAGCACTATGGCGGCGACCTGTCCGGCCGCTGGGTGCTGACCGCGGGCCTGGGCGGCATGGGCGGTGCGCAGCCGCTGGCGGCCACCTTCGCGGGCGCCTCGTCGCTGACGGTGGAATGCCAGCAGTCCCGCATCGATTTCCGGCTCAAGACCCGCTATGTGGACGAACAGGCCAGCAGCCTGGATGACGCGCTGGCCCGCCTGCAGCGCTACACCGCTGAGAAAAAGGCCGTCTCCATCGCCCTGCTGGGCAATGCCGCGGAAGTGCTGCCGCAACTGGCCGCTCGGATCAAAGCCGGCACGGCCCTGCGACCGGACCTGGTGACCGACCAGACCTCCGCCCATGACCTGATCAACGGCTATCTGCCGGTGGGCTGGACGGTGCCGCAGTGGAAGGAAGCCGCCGCCGATCCGGCGCGCCACCCCGAGCTCCGCCAAGCGGCCGCCCAGGGCTGCGCCGCGCATGTGCAGGCCATGCTGGACTTCCAGGCGATGGGCATTCCCACCGTCGACTACGGCAACAACATCCGGCAGGTGGCGCTGGACCAGGGTGTGAAGAACGCCTTCGATGTCCCCGGATTCGTGCCTGCCTACGTGCGTCCGCAGTTCTGCGAAGGCCGCGGCCCCTTCCGCTGGGTCGCCCTGTCCGGCGATCCCGAGGACATCTACAAGACCGACGCCAAGATCAAGGAACTCTTCCCCCACCACGCCGGCGTGCACCGCTGGCTGGACATGGCCCGCGAGCGCATCAGCTTCCAGGGCCTGCCGGCCCGCATCTGCTGGCTGGGGCTGGGAGAGCGGCACCTGGCGGGCCTGGCCTTCAACGAGATGGTGCGCAGCGGCGAGCTGAAGGCCCCCATCGTCATCGGCCGGGACCATCTGGACTCCGGCTCCGTGGCCAGCCCCAACCGCGAAACCGAACGCATGCAGGACGGCTCTGATGCGGTGTCCGACTGGCCGCTGCTCAATGCCCTGCTCAACACCGCCGGTGGGGCGACCTGGGTGTCGCTGCATCACGGCGGCGGCGTGGGCATGGGGTATTCGCAGCACAGCGGGGTGGTGATCGTCTGCGACGGCACCGACGCCGCCGCCCGGCGCATCGAGCGGGTGCTGTGGAACGACCCTGGCACCGGCGTCATGCGCCATGCCGATGCCGGGTATGAAAGCGCCCAGCGCTGCGCCCGCGAGCGGGGCCTGCAGCTGCCGATGCTGGACCGCTGATCCGCCAGCCCTGTTGATCCCCTGAGCGTTTTGTCCGCCGCCGCGGCGGACCTCTGAATCCCTCACGCCATGACGACCACCCTCGAACTCATCCCCGGCCAGTTGACGCTGGACCAACTGCGCCAGATCCGCAACGGCCAGGTGCACCTGAGCCTGCACACCGACGCGCAGGCTGCCATCGCCCGCAGTGCAGCCGTTGTGCAGGCCGCAGCGGCTGGCGACGACCCGGTCTACGGCGTCAACACCGGCTTTGGCAAGCTGGCCTCCAAGCGCATCAACAAGGACGAACTGGCCGCCCTGCAGCGCAATCTGATCCGCTCGCATTGCGTCGGGGTCGGGGCGCCGCTGGCACCGCCGGTCGTGCGCCTGATGCTGGCCACCAAGGCGGCCTCGCTGGCGCGCGGCTTCTCCGGCGTGCGGGCGGCCGTGGTGCAGGCGCTGCTGGACGCCTTCAATGCGGGCCTGGTGCCCTATGTGCCGGCGCAAGGCTCGGTGGGCGCCTCGGGCGACCTGGCCCCGCTCTCCCACATGACGCTGGCGCTGATGGGCGAAGGCGAGATGCTGGTGGACGGCCAGCGTCGCCCGGCCCTGCCCGAGCTGCAGCGCGCCGGCATTGCGCCGCTGGTGCTGGAGGCCAAGGAAGGCCTGGCCCTGATCAACGGCACCCAGACCTCCACCGCACTGGCGCTGGAAGGCCTGCTGCGCTTCGAGACGGTCTATGCCAGCGCCATCGTCACCGGCGCCTTGAGCCTGGATGCGGCGCGCGGCAGTGACGGCCCGTTTGATCCCCGCATCCATGAGGTCCGCGGCCAGCCTGGCCAGATCGAAGCCGCAGCCGCTTATCGCGCCCTGCTGGCCGGCAGCGCCATCCGCCAGTCCCACCGGGACGGCGACGACCGCGTGCAGGACCCCTACTGCCTGCGCTGCCAGCCCCAGGTGATGGGCGCCTGCCTGGACCAGGCCCGGTATGTACGGGACGTGCTGCTGCGCGAAGCCAATGCGGTGACCGACAACCCGCTGGTCTTTGCCAGCGACGACGGCAGCAGCGCCATGATCAGCGGCGGCAACTTCCATGCGGAACCGGTGGCCCTGGCCGCGGATGCGCTGGCCTGCGCCATTGCGGAGGTCGGCGCCATTGCCGAGCGCCGCATCGCCATGCTGATCGACACCGGCGTGTCCCGCCTGCCGCCCTTCCTGACGGCCAATGCCGGCCTGAATTCCGGCTTCATGATCGCCCACGTCACGGCCGCTGCCCTGGCCAGCGAGAACAAGTCGCTGGCCCACCCGGCCAGCGTCGACAGCCTGCCCACCAGCGCCAACCAGGAGGACCATGTCTCCATGGCCACCTTCGGCGCCCGTCGCCTGGGCCCGATGCTGGACAACACCGGGCACATCGTGGCGATCGAGCTGCTGGCGGCGGCGCAAGGCATCGAGTTCCTGCGCCCGCTGCGCAGCTCCGCCACGCTGGAGTTGGTGCATGCGCTGCTGCGCCACCACTGCCCGCCCATGCCGGACGACCACTATCTCGCCCCTGACATCGAAAAAGCGGCGGCCATGGTCCAGGCGGGGGAACTGGCAACATTGCTGAATCAGAGAACTGCTATGGTGCTGCTGGACTGATCCCACCCCCTCGATCCATGCCAGCCTTGCCGACCGCACTCCAGATCGCACGCCCGAACGCACGCGCTTCCCTGTTTCCTTCGCTGCCCCTGCGCCTGACCCAGGGCCTGTCCCTGGGCCGCGGCCTCATCCGCGCGGTGATGGTCGGTCTGGCGCTGCTGGTGATGGCCTGGCTGGTGGCCAGCGGCGCGCAGGCGGCCACCCGGGTGAAGTTCGAGATCGACATGCGCGAGGAAATCAGCGCCGGCCGCTTTGATCCGAGCAAGGACCGGGTCGGCATCCGCGGCGGCGGCCCCTTGAGCTGGGACCGTCCCCTCTACGCCTATCCGGCCCCGTCCGCCAGCCGCGCAGCGGCCGACGGCAAGACCCCGGACGACGGCCTGTGGGTGGCGGAGCTGACGGTCGAGCGGCCGCCGATCAACGGCGCCCTGCTCTACAAGTTCCGCATCGAGCGACCCGACCAGGGCCAGAGTGACGGCTGGGAGCCCGGGCCCAACCGCAGCCTGGAACTGGTGGCCGACCGGGTGCTGGTGGCCCGTGCCTTCGGCGCTCCCGCCGCCCCCATCTCCATCAGCCGTGCCGGCCATATCGAGGCCTGGCTGCCGCTGGGCGATGACCGCATTTCTCCGCGCACGCTCCAGGTCTGGCTGCCGCCCGGTTATGAACAGCATCCCGACCAGCGCTACCCGGTGCTCTACCTGCACGACGGCCAGAACGTCTTTGATGCCGCCGCCGCCGGCGCCGAATGGGGGTTTGACGAAACCGCCCAGCGTCTGGTGGTGGACGGCGAGATCCAGCCCCTGATCATCGTGGCGGTCGCCAGCGGCCCCAACCGGACGGACGACTACACCGCCACCCGCATCGACCGCGACGGCCTCCCGCAGGGCGGCAAGGCGGCGGACTATGCCCGCTACCTGATCCAGACGGTCAAGCCCGCCATCGACCAGCGCTACCGCACCCTGCCCGACCGCGGCCACACCGCCGTCGGTGGCTCGTCCCTGGGCGGCATCCTGAGCCTGTGGCTGGCGCTGCACCATGACGATGTGTTTGGAGGCGCGCTGGTGGTGTCGCCGTCGCTGTGGTGGGACAAGGAATTCCCGCTGCGGGACCTGATCCGCACGCCGCTCTCCGGCGCCCCCCGGCCCAAGCTGTGGCTGGACATGGGCACCGAAGAAGGCGGCACGCTGATCAAGCAGCTGCGGGTGCTGCGCGGCACCCTGCTGAACCGGGGCTGGAACCGCAACGACCTGAACTATCTGGAGGCCGCCGGCGGCACCCATGACGAAACCAGCTGGGCGGCCCGGGTCGCCCCGATGCTGATCTTCCTGGATCGCACCGTGTGGCCGGGCAAAACGACGCCGCGCATGCCCAAGGGCTCGGACGACCCCTTCCCGCCGGACATGCCCCGCCTGCCGGAGCGGCACGGCAACTGACGCGCGGGCGGCTAGTAGCGCCCGGTGGCGCCGGCCACCCGCAGGTAGACATAGGCCACCCAGGCCACCAGCGCGCGGCGCAGCATGCCGCGCAAGCCCTTGCCGTCCGGCTGCTCCACCCGGCGTGACTGCGCAACGGCCGCATCAAAGGCCCGCACCACATCACCCGCGAAGCCTGCATCCTGGACCACCACATTGGCCTCCAGGTTCAGCAGCAAGGACAGCGGGTCGATGTTGCTGCTGCCCACCGTGGCCCAGTCGTTGTCCACCACGCAGACCTTGGCATGCAGGAAGGCGGGGGTGTATTCGAAGATCTGCACGCCGTGCCCCAGCAGCTCGTCGTACAGGGCGTGGGCGGCCAGGGCCGCAATCCGGTAGTCCACCTTGCCCTGCAGCAGCAGCCGCACCTGCACGCCGCGTTTGGCGGCGTCCTTGAGGGCACGGCGGAACCGGTGCCCCGGGTAGAAGTAGGGCGTGATCAGGTCGACCCGGGTGGTGGCGCCGCGGATGGCATTCACATAGGCCCGCTCGATGGTGCGGCGCTGACGCAGGTTGTCCCGCAGCACAAAGGCCACCTGCATCGGCGCCAGCGTGCGCGGATCACTGATGCGGTGGCTGGCCCGCGGCATACGCACCCTGCGCATCAGGCGGCGGGCCCGGCGCAGCGGCGCGGCACTGCGCACCATCGCCCGCAGCTCGTCGCCAAAATCATGGCCCAGCCAGGCCCGGGTCCACACCGCCCGCACCGCCTGCTCCACTGGCCGGACGACCGGGCCACGCAGCGAGGCCGCGAAGTCCAGGCGCGGCGTTTCGGTGCGGCCGTGATGCAGATCGACCCGGTCCTCGATGATGTTGATGCCGCCCACAAACGCGACATCCCCGTCCACCACGCAGAGCTTCTGATGCAGACGGCGCAGTTGCCCTGGATGCAGCCAGTTCCACCAGCGGTCGATCGGCCGGAACACCGCCAGCGCCACCGGCGCCTGCGCCAACTGCTCGCGCAGCCAGCTCAGGCTGGATTTGGAGCCGAAGCCGTCCACGACCACCCGCACCCGCACGCCGCGCAGGGCCGCGCGGCACAAGGCTGCAGCGGTCGCCAGACCGGCCTCGTCATCGTGAAAGATGTAGGTGGCCAACCAGACCTCGTGCCGGGCGCGGTCAATGGCCGCGATTTGCGCCGGAAAGAGCGCATCGCCCCCGCACAGCAGCTCCACGGCATTGCCGCCACTGAAGCTGGGCTGGGCGCTCAGGGTCCAGGGAAAGTGGGCGTCCTGTGGGCGTTTCAGGCAGCACTCCTTGGCATCAGGTGTCCAGCACCAATTCAGCCAGCAGCGGTAGATGGTCCGACATGCGGGCCCAGCTCGGGCCGCGCGGCACTTTCATGTCGACGCAGCGCAGGCCGCGGACATAGATGCGGTCCAGCGCAAACACCGGTACCCGCGAGGGGAAGGTGGGCAGACGGGCCCGGCCCGGCACCACGGCCCGCGCCAGACCGCCGTCCTTCATCGGACCGTCAAGGCGCTCGCCCCAGTCGTTGAAGTCGCCGGCGACGACCAGCGGAGCATCCGCCGGCACGTGGTCGTTGATGAACTGGGCCAGACGCTGGACCTGGCGCACCCGGCTGCCATGGATCAGCCCCAGATGGGCCACCACCGCGTGCACCTCCCGCCCCTGCCAGCGCACCGGCACATGCAACAGGCCGCGCTGCTCGAAGCGGTGGTCGGAGACGTCATGGTGGCCGATATCGCCGATGGGATAGCGGGACAGCAGCGCATTGCCATGCTCGCCGTGGCGGGTGATGGCATTGGTGCGATAGGCCACCTCGTAGCCGTCCGGCGCCAGGAATTCCGCCTGGCCCTGCTCGGGCCAGCCGAACCAGGTGCGTTCGAACTGGCGCGCCTCGCGATGGTGGAACAGCCGCACTTCCTGCAGGAACACCAGGTCGGCATCCAGGGCCTGCACGCCCATGCCCAGGTTGTGGATCTCCAGCCGCTTGCTCGGCCCCACGCCGCGCACGCCCTTGTGGATGTTGTAGGTGGCCACCCGCAGTCGGTCGGCGCTCTGGGCGGGGCTGGTGTCGGTGGTGGCGGAATTGCTGACCGCCGCATGCCGGGGCGACGGGCGGGTCATTGTTCGGCCCCCAGCGCCGTGTCCTCGGCCACATGCGCCGGCAGTTGAAGAATGGCTTCGGCATTGGAGGGCGAGAAACACAGGTCCGCCGCTTCACGCCAGGGCAGCCAGCGGAACTGCAGATGCTCGCGCGGGGCCAGGGTCACCGGGGTGCCGGGCGGCACGCACAGGCCGAAGACATGTTCGGTGTTGTGGGTGACACCGGGGGCATAGCGGTGACGCCAGACCGGATAGATCTCATAGACATTGGCCAGGCCCCAGTCGGACAGCGCGTCCGGTGACAGCGCGGGCACAGCAATGCCGGTTTCTTCCCACACTTCCCGGCGCGCGGTCTCGGACAGCGGCTCGTCCAGGCTGTCTTTGGAGCCGGTCACGCACTGCCAAAAGCCCGGCCGGTCGGCCCGCTCCAGCATCAGGACCTCCAGCGCGGGGGTGTGGATCACCACCAGCACGGATTCCGGAATCTTGTGGGGAGGCGGCTTGGGGACATCGCTCATGGGCGAAAGCATATCGCAGCGCCAATGTCCGCCGGGAGGCAGGGTCGGGGCTGAAGGTGCGGGAAATATTTCCATCATGCGTATTGCTGGCGAATGACATGCCTCGACACACAGGGGCGCCCTGCGCCAATCCACACATTGACTGCGTCATCCAGCAATCAAGCTTTACCTGCGCTGCATCTGGCGGGGCGCAAATGTCCGGTTGGATGGAAGCAACGCTTTCCGAAGCGAGTGGATGGGCCGGTTTTTGGCCGATGGGCGGCGGCGCGAATTTGCAGAATTCCATCCATCCCAACCGGCACCCCAGGAGGCAGCCATGACCTCGATCTCCAACAATTCCCTGGTCGCTTCGCGGCAGCTCACCAGCCGCCCCAGCGGCAGTTATGAGATCAATGCCCGCGAATACGGCACGGTGGCCGCGTCCGCCATCGGCATGACGCAGGCGCTCTACCAGGGCACCGAAAACGCCGTCAGCTCGATCGTGTCCCTGAGTGAAGAAGGCCTGCAGGCGCTGGAGAGCGGCGCCAGCAGCGTCGGCCAAGCGCTCAGTGAAGGCGCCGACTGGGTGGGGGACGCCGCCACTTCCGTCGGGCATGCCGTGAGCGAAGGGGCCACGGCGCTGGGCGAAGCCGCCTCCGCCGTCGGTGAAGCCATCGGCGACGGCGCCAGCGCCGTGGCTGATGCGGTGAGCAGCGGCGCCACCTCGGTCAAGAATGCCGTGGTGAGCGGTGCCCACAGCCTGGCCAATGGCGTCAGTGCGGTGGTGGACGAAGTGGAAGACGTCGGCAGCACCGTGGCCGGTTATGTGTCCGCAGGCGCGGTCGCCGGCCGCGCACTGATCGACGAGATCCTGTGATGCAGCCCCCTCGCCTGCCCCGAAGCCGGCGCGCCGCAGCCCTGGCGGCGGTCGTGCTGGCCGCCGCCACCGGACTGTCCGGCTGCTCGCTGTTCAGCCCGCTGCCCACCATCGAGCTGATCAAGGCCAGCGCCAGCGCCGCCACCGTGGCCATCGGCCAGGGGCCCAACAAGGCCAGCAACACCGTGTTCCAGGGCAACGCGCTGCCCAGGCAGGTCTGCATCGAATACAACCGGTCGCTGGCCATGCCCGACTTCGTGCCCGCGCTGATGGCGGAGCTCAAGGTGCATGAGGTGTCGTCCCGGGTGTTTGATGTCGGCGTACGGCCGGGGGACAGTGAGTGCCCCGCCTGGTTGCACTACCAGGGCCTGCAGCAATGGGACAAACCGCCGCTGTCCGACCAGATGCGTCCGTACCTGGCGCAGGCCACGCTCAGTCTGCATGACGCGGGAGGACGGCTGATGTCGGCAAGCAGTTATCAAAGCGAAGAGGCCGTGATGGGACTGGGCAAGTGGGGATCCACCCGCAACAAGCTCGCACCCGTCGTGACGGCGCTGCTGACCGGCTTCGAGAGCTGAGGTCGCGCGCAGCGACCGCCCATCGCCCATCGCCGATCGCCACACCCTTTCATCACCGCTCGAGACCCTCATGACCAAAACCTCCGCCATCGCCTTGCTGATCGTCACCGTGCTGGCCACCGGCTGCGCGTCCCACGATCCCATCCTGGTCCAGGACCCCATCCATGTGATGCCGCCCGCGGAGCCGGCCTATGTCGAGCGCACCAACAACGGCGCCATCTATCAGCCCGGCATGGCCGCTGCCTCGCTGTTCACCACCGAGCGGCGCGCCCGGCAGGTGGGCGATTCGCTCAAGGTGGTGATCAGCGAATCCCTCAACGCCAATCAGAAGACCAAGACCGACACCAGCCGCGAAAACGCGCTCGCCGTCAAGGGGCCAGGCGGCTCCAGCAACGTCGGCCTGATCGACAAGCTGCTCAAGGCCGACGCCTCCGCCTCCGGCAGCGACTCGTACAAGGGGGATGGCTCCACCCAGAACAGCAGCAGCTTCAATGGACAGATGGCGGTGTCGGTCATCAATGTGCTGCCCAACGGCCATCTGGTGGTGGCCGGCGAACGGAGCGTAGCAATGAACGGCGGCATGAACACGCTGCGCTTTTCCGGCATCGTGAATCCGCAGGACATCCGCACCGGCAATCAGGTCACGTCGTCGGACATCGTCAATGCACGGATGGAACTGGTGGGACGCGGAGAGGTGGCGGATGCGTCGCACCGCAGCTGGCTCCAACGGGTGCTGGCGAGCAGTTTGTCGATCTGGTGAGGGAGATAGCCTATTTAAGCTAGCTCACCTCAACACATCAGCAAATTTAGGCAGGCGTGTTTGACGCCTCAGGATCGGAGACTGTCGGTGTACCACCACACAGGCAGTCACCATGAAGCAAGCCACCCACACCGTTCGGTCAGCAACCCCGCAAGAAGTTGCTGGCCTGCCGACGCCGGCATCCGCTGGCGTTGCTGTGTCCACGTCTGCTGCGCTGGAAGGGGGTGTTCGCGGCGGCGTCAGTGTCGGCGCGGCATCGCAGGACGCATCCAGGCAGCCGCTCGCGGCGCGAGGGCTCCGGCGTTTAGCCATTGGCGAGGAAGCGGCGGACACGCCTGTCGCTGTGGCGACCTCGGCCGCTGAGACGGATGGCCAGACTTCGGACAGCGCGGACGCGGCACTGGCGGACCGTGCTGCCCTCAACGCCGAAGCCAGCAGCGGGGACATGCTGCAGTCGGCGGTGACCGAGGGAGTGCAGGAAGAAGACGACGATGACAAGGCCGGCCTTTGGCTGTTCGGCGGTCACGGCGGTGCTTCGGGTCTGTTCGGGTTGGCGCTCCCAGCTGCTTTGTTGGTGCCGCTGGCGATCGCAGGTGGCAGTAGCAGCAGTGGCAGCAGTGGCGGCAGCAACGGCAGCGGCAGTGGAGACGGACATCCCCCTGCTGGCACGGATTCCTCAGGCACCGCGGGGTCTTCGGACTCGGCCACATCGTCGGACGCCGAGCACTCGTCGGAAACAGAAACCTCATCAGATTCTTTGGCCTCGACGGATTCAGACGGGACCAGCGATTCATCCGATTCATCCGACTCATCCGACTCGGCACTCGACCCCTCGGGGTCGGCTGCCGGCGGCATGCCAGGCGACTCCATCGATGCCAGCCCGGACGTCACGCCCCCCGTCCGGCCGTCGCCGACGCCAGCCCCGACGCTGGTGCTGGTGCATGACACTGGCGAGTCCTCCACCGACCGCATCACGTCCGACGGCACCATCCGGATCGAAGGCTTGGCGCCGGGTCAGACCTGGGATTTCAGCGTTGACGGTGGTGAGACCTGGGTCCCTGGCACCGGCAATGAGATCCCGGGCTCATTGTTCCCGGGCTCTGGCAATCACACCGTGCTGGTGCGTGAGACCGACGAATCGGGTGCAACGAGCGAGGTCGGGGAATTCACCTTCGGTCTGGACAATGAGGTCCAAACCCCAGGCCTAGAACTGGGCGGTACGCCGGGTTCCGTCGGCGACAGCCTGGTGACGGGCAATGCCCAGGTGATCGTCTCAGGCCTGGAGCAGGATGCCACCTGGGACTACTCGACCGATGGCGGCCTGACCTGGACGACCGGTTCCGGCACGACCGTGGACTTGAGCGGCCTTCAGGACGGCCCGGTGGAGGTGCTGGTGCGCCAGACCGATGTGGCGGGCAACGTCAGCGATGCTGCGCAGTTGGGCTTCGTGATCGACACAACCGCCGACGCGCCGTCGCTGGCGTTAGTGCGGGACAGTGGGCTCTCTTCTACTGATGAGATCACCAGCGATGGCCGTGTGGTGGTGACGGGTCTTGAAGACGGATCGACTTGGGAATACTCCATCGACGGCGGCACGACGTGGCTTGCGGGCAGCGGCAGCGCGGTGGATCTCTCCGCCCAGCCGGACGGTGACGTTCAACTGCTCGTCCGTCAAACGGACGTCGCAGGCAACGTCAGCAGCGCTTCCCAGCTGGACTTCGTGCTCGACACCACCGTCGCCGCCCCCAAAGCCACGCTCACGCTGGACACCGGCGCATCCCTCATTGACGCCATTACGCACGACGCCCGCGTGACGATCAACGGTCTCGAAGACGGCGCCGCCTGGGAATACTCCATCGACGGCGGCACGACATGGCTTGCGGGCAGCGGCAGCGCGGTGGATCTCTCCGCCCAGCCGGACGGTGACGTTCAACTGCTCGTCCGTCAAACTGACGCGGCAGGCAACATCAGCAAAGCCGCGCAGCTGGACTTCGTGCTCGACACCACCATCGCCGCGCCGTCCCTGGCATTGGCGCAAGACAGCGGCCTGTCCTCGACAGACCAGATCACCAGCAATGGCCAAGTGGCCGTAACGGACCTCGAAGCCGGATCGACTTGGGAATACTCCATCGACGGCGGCACGACATGGATCACCGGCAGCGGCACCTCACTGGATCTCTCCGCCCAGCCGGACGGTGACGTTCAATTGCTCGTCCGTCAAACAGACGTCGCAGGCAACGTCAGCAGCGCTTCCCAGCTGGATTTCATGCTCGACACTACCGTCGCAGCCCCCACAGCCACGCTCACGCTGGACACCGGCGCGTCCCTCATTGACGGCATCACCCGCGACGCCCGCGTGACGATCAACGGTCTCGAAGACGGCGCCGCCTGGGAATACTCCATCGACGGCGGCACGACATGGCTCGTGGGGAGCGGAACCTCCGTGGATCTCTCCGCCCAGCCGGACGGTGACGTTCAATTGCTCATCCGTCAAACGGACGTCGCAGGAAACGTCAGCAGCGCTTCCCAGCTGGACTTCGTACTCGACACCACGATCGCCGCGCCGTCCCTGGCATTGGCGCAGGACAGCGGCCTGTCCTCGACAGACCAGATCACCAGCAATGGCCAAGTGGCCGTAACGGACCTCGAAGCCGGATCGACTTGGGAATACTCCATCGACAGCGGCACCACCTGGACCACCGGCACCGGCGCCCTGCTGGATCTGACGAGCGTGGCCAGCGGTCCCGTGCAACTGCTGGTCCGCCAGATCGACATCGCCGGCAACATCAGCGACACAGCGCAACTGGACCTGGTCGTGGACACCGTCAGCGACGCCCCGTCGCTCACCCTGGCCCTGGACAGCGGGAGAGCCTCCGACGACCACATCACCCAGGACGGCCACATCCAGATCGCCGGTCTCGAAGACGGCGCCACCTGGGACTATTCCACCGACGGTGGCCTCACCTGGCAGTCGGGCGCCGGCACCTCGCTGGATCTCTCCACAATGCCCGACGGCAACATCCAGCTGCGGGTCCGACAGACCGACGTGGCGGGCAACGAGAGCGCTGTCGCGCAACTGGACTTCACGCTCGACACCACCGCCGCGATGCCGCCCACGCCGACCCTCGCCCAGGACAGCGGCGTCTCCGCGACCGACCACATCACTAACAATGGCCTCCTGGAGATCCAGGAGCTGGAGCCCGACGCCATCTGGGAGTTCTCCCTCGACGACGGGGACACCTGGACCCAGGGCGAAGGCACCACGCTGGACCTGACCGCCCTCGCTGGCGCCGGTCGGCATGCGGTGCAAGTCCGCCAGACCGACATGGCCGGCAATGTCAGCACCGTCGGCCGTATTGACCTGACGCTGTTGCTGGACGCGCCCACCATCGACTTGATGACCGATCCCGGCCTGCAGGACCAGACGGATCAGGTGGTCGGGATCAGCACCGCCCAGCAAGGGATCAGCCTGGTGAGCACCACCGCCGAGCTCAGCGCCGTCGATCTGCGCACGCTGTATGTTCGTGTGGACGCCGGCTTTGCCCCCGACGACCAGCTCAGCTTCGACGACGGTCCCGTGCTCGATCAGGACCTGTCCGCCAACAACGCCACACTGGCCGGCGTCCCGGGGCTGGACTATCGCTACGACGCCACCACCCGGACCCTCATCCTCCAGAAATCCGACGGCAGCGCCTTGACCGGCATGGAAGCCAGCACTCTGGCCAATGCGCTGCGCCTGACCAGCCTGGGCACGATGCCCACCGCTGGCGAGCGCAGCTTCTCGATCTGGGGCGAGGATCTCGCCGGCAACGTCGGCGATACGTCCACCATTCGCGTCACCGTCGACATCCGCTCGCCGAGCCTGGACCTCAACGGTGCCCTCGAAGGCGTGGAGCCCCTCACGCATGTCAATTCGCTGGCCGCGCCCGTGCGTGTCTTCGCCGAGGACTTGAGCATCCGCCACGACAACCCCGACGCGCGTTATGCGTCCGTCTCCCTGCGCGGTTTCGGCGGCGGCACCAGCGTCGATGACCAGTTGGCCAGCCAGACCGGCCAAGGCCTGGTCACCCTCGGCGATGGCCTTCAATGGCAGCTCGGCGACACCCTCTGGACGGTCAGCCGTGTGTCCACCCGCTATGCCTTTGCAACGGCCGACGGCAGTCTGGCCAGCCAGGAAGCGGTCACCGCGCTGCTGGAGTCGTTGCGGCTGATGAATCCGCTGGCGGAACCCGGGCAGGGGGAGCGGCGCTTCACGGTCGTGCTGACCGACCATGTCGGCAATACCGGCCGTGCGTCCGGTTCAGTCGTGCTGGACCAAACGGCGCCCGTGCCCGATCTGAACGGCCTGGCCGCAGGGCTGGACAACAGCGTTCAGGTTGTGGCCGGCGTGGGCTGGATGCTGCCACTCTTCAACCCATCCACCGCCGCCCTGGAGGACGACAGCCCGATCACCCAACTCACCCTGTCCTTCTCGTCCGCGCTGTCTGGCGTCTTCCAGGGAGCCGCGGGCCTGCAGGAGCGCATCGGACTCTCCGATGGAGATGACACCAACGGCATGACCAATGCTCTGGTGCTCGGTGTGGGCGGGACGCTGGTGGACGACCAATCCATCCCGGGCCGCCTCATCACCCTCACACTCGCAGACGGCCCCACGGGTCCGGTCCTGACGCTGTCCGCCGACGCGCCGCTCACGCCGCTGCAGGTGTCGCAACTGCTTCAACGGCTGCGTTATGAAGGCGATGCCGGTGCAGCGCTGGGCATCCGCGAGATCGCCGTCACCGCCACCGACGTGGCCGGCAACACCTCCCAGACCGCCAGCCTGGGTCAGGTCGAAGTACTGGCCGAGGGAACACCGATGGTGTTCCTGCATCCGGACTCCGACAGCGGAACCTACGACTCGGACGCCATCACGCGGATGAACGGAGCAGCCGATGCACCCATCCGGTTGCGCGGGGCAGGACGCCCCGGGGCCACGCTGCTCGTGTATCTCGATGCGGACCGCAACGGGGCGGGCACTGGCTCGGAGTGGGTTGGCACGGTGGTCTCTGACGCCCAGGGACGCTGGGAGCTTCAGCTTCCCGACCAGGCCCTGGCCGATGGCAGCTACGCGTTCATCGCGGTCGATTCGACCACCGGTCAGGTGTCCCCGCCGCTGACGCTGACGGTGGATACCCGGCCCCCGGCCAGCAGCTACGACATGGGGGAGTCAGTCGCCCCGTCCCCGGTCCTGTTCGGCATCTCCGATGCATTCGAGCGGGTGGTGGTCGAGGTCGACACCGACAACAACCTGCTCAACGGCTACGAGCTTCGTTATGAGACCCGCGCGGATGCGGCCGGGCAGTGGCAGATCGACACCCGACTGGCCACGCCGGTCTCGGGCAGCTTCCAGCCCTTTGAGAACGGCCACACGGTGAACACCCGGGTCACCACCTTCGACATGGCGGGCAACTCCACCGTGCGGGAGGACTCGGCACCGGCCATCGCGTCCGTCTTCAACCTCTCCGACGCCCAAGTGGTCGAGGGCGTGGACGGCAGTCGCGAACTGGTGTTCATCGTCAGCCGCAGCGGGGACCTGAACAGCGAGGGCAGCGTGCAATGGTCGCTGGATCTGCTGCGCAGCTCGGCCACCGACAACCCGTCCGGTTTGCTGTCCGATGTGGATTTCAATGGCGCCGCTTCCGGACAGGTGAACTTCGCCGTGGGAGAGACCCAGCAACTGGTGCGGTTCACCGTGTCGGGCGACTACTACCGGGAGGTGAACGAACGGCTCATCGTGCATCTGGACGATGCCCGGGGCGGCACCATCGGAGACGGTCTGGGCATTGGCACGATCTACGAGGTGGACATTGACCGCACGCAGGCCGCCTACAGCATGCGCAACCTCAATCCCAACCTGAACTCCGCAGCCATCCGGGTCCGGCGCTCTTCAGACGATCAGGAGATCGACATCGGGTTTGATGCCAACGGCAACCTCGACACCGAGGCGCTGATGAACTTCGTGGGACGCGGCAGCACCGACTGGGGCTTTGTGACCACCTGGTATGACCAGTCCGGACACGGCCGTGACATGGTGCAAACCAATGCGTCGATGCAAGGGGTGATCGTGGACGGCGGGGTCCTGGTGACACGTGCGGACGGCTCGCCGGGCATCAGCTTCAACACGCGAAACGGCACCGCGGACGATCACATGGTGGCCAATGGTGTGGCCGGGACCAACTGGACCAGCGCGCTCATCTACGCCAAGGTGCAATCCGAGGGCAGCCGGGACGGGACGCTGTTCAATCTGGGGGCCAGCCAGAGCGGTCGCCTCAGCGCGCATTACCCCGAAGGCTCTCGCGGCTACGTGTTCGATGTGAATCGCTACGACGCCACCGGCCGACTCTCCCGTTCCGTGGCCGGGGGCAACGCCGCCCTGGTCGGCCTGGCCAATGACATCGTCTTCGAGGCTCACTCGGGCAACACCACGGCCGGCACGGCCTCGCTCAACTACACCGATTCGGCCCAGGCCATCTACGAGAACGGCATCCGCGTGACGTCCGACGGTACGCTGTCGTCCACCTTCCCCACCAGCAGCGAGTGGCTGCTGGCCAAGCACGGCAATGACAGCGCCTACTACCAACAAGTCATCTACAACGAGTTCATGGTCTACCTGGACACCGGCAACACCACCCCGGAGATGCAGTCGCTGCTGGGCACCGCCAACGACGATGTGCTGACCTACTCCGGCGAGACCGGTCTTCAGCGGATTGATGGCATGTCCGGCAACGACACGCTCTACCTGTCGGGCGCCACCGATCTGGACTTCGGCCAGCTGAGCGGCGGCGTGCGCGGCATCACGCAGGTGTGGATGGACAACGGCCAGGACAACACCCTCACCCTGACCAGCGCGACGCTCACCGCCAACGGCACGCAGCCGCTTACCGTGGTGATGGGAGATGGCGATGCCGTCGTGCTCAATGGTCAGCGCCTGGACTACGACGCCCAGCGCATGCAGACCCTGGTGATCGGGCAGGACCGGGACGAGGTGCTGTTCAGCACCAGCCGCAATGACGCGATGCGCGGCGGCGCCGGGGCGGACACCTTCACCTGGCGTGCGAACCAGGGCGGCACCGACACGGTGATGGACTTCAGCGATGCGCAGGGTGACCGACTGGACCTGAGCCAACTGCTGGTGACCATGACCGAAGGCCGGGAGGACCTCTATCTGAACAAGCTGATCGATGCCAACGGGCAGGTGGTGTTGCAGGTGGACCGGGACGGCCGTGGCCATTTCCAGGACCCGGACCTGACCATCATGCTGGGGTCCGCGCATCCGGCCGACCCGATCACCATCGTGGCGCAGTACGGCACCACCACGCTGTGATCAGGTCGCGGTGAGCCGGCGCGCCAGTTGGGCGGCCGCGGTGGTCAGCGTCTGCAGTTCACGGCGCAGCGTGGCTGCGGTGCCACCGGACTGCGCCAGGGCAGCGAGCGCTTCGCTCAGCGCTGCAGCCTCCCGGGCGGCCTGCGCCAGGTCGGCGGGCGCGGCGCTCAGCAGCGGCTGCTGATCAAAACGCGCCAGTTGTTCCAGACGTGCCGGCAGGGCGGACTGGCCCAGCACCGCTTCCAGACGCTGCCGTTGCTGCTGGTGGTGCCAGCTGGGGCCGAGCGCGCCGCGGTCGGCCATCAGTTGGCTCAGGCGAGCATGCGCCGCCGCCTGAACCGCCCGAGACTGCAGCCCCTCGCCCAGCGCCAGGGCTTCCTGCGCATGCACCAGGGCTTGCTCATCCTGCAGCTCGCTCAGCAGCAGCAGGCATTGCGCCTGCAGCCATCGATAGTCGCAGCGCCGGGCCTGTTGCAGCGCCGATCGCGCCAGGGTCAGCGCCTGCAGCGGATCGCCGCTGTCACGGGCGCCACGAGCACGGTGCCAGCAGGTCTCGGCTTCATAGTCGCGATGACCCGCCTGGCGAGCCGCACGCTGGGCCTGGTCCAGCAGTGTCACGGCGGCCTCCGGCCCGACGGTGGCCCGGCTGGCGACCGCACGGTTCAGCCCGATCTTGGCCCGCAGATATGCGTCGCCGATCAGGCCGGGATAGTGACGCTCCGCCTGGTCCAGCACCCGTCCCCCGCGGGCCCAGTCGCCCAGCGCAAAACACAGATGGGCCAAGCCGATGCGGGCCAGGCATGCCCAGCGGGTGTCGTCCTGGGTGAGTTCCAGGGTCTGGCTCCAGGCATTGCAAGCCTGCAGATAGTCGCCGCGCTGGTAGTGCAGTCGGCCCAGCGCCTCGCTCAGCTCGGACGCTTGCTCCCGAGCAGATGCATCCGCCCGGTGCTGCGCACGGTCCAGCGCCGCCGCCAGGGCCGCTTCCAGCGCCGCTTGCAGCTCCGGGCCACGACCGCAGCGTTCGAGAATGAAAAACAGGCCCAGCAGGGCCTGTACCGGCGGGGTGTCCCCGCCTGCGTCCACCATCCGCTGCAGCACCGGCAAGGCCAGCGCAGGCCGGCGCATCAGCAGACGCTCCCAGCGAGCCAGATCCCGCCCCGAGGCCGCCGCTGCGGCGGCCCCGGTCAGGGGCGCGGTCTGGGACATGGGCGCGGTCCCTCGGGCTTACTCGGCCGCAGCGCCGGGGTTGCGCAGGCGAATGTGCAGCTCGCGCAGCTGCTTTTCGTCCACGAACGACGGTGCACCGGTCAGCAGGCACTGGGCGCGCTGGGTCTTGGGGAAGGCGATCACGTCGCGGATGGATTCCGCCTTGGTCATCAGCGTCACCAGACGGTCCAGGCCGAAGGCCAGGCCGCCGTGCGGGGGCGCACCGTATTGCAGCGCGTCCAGCAGGAAGCCGAACTTCACGCGCTGCTCTTCCGGGCTGATGTTCAGGGCCTCGAAGACCTTGGCCTGCACATCGGCGCGGTGGATACGGACCGAGCCGCCGCCCAGTTCCCAGCCATTGAGCACCATGTCGTAGGCCTTGGCGATGCAGGCGCCCGGGTCGGTGACCATCAGGTCCTCATGGCCGTCCTTCGGCGCGGTGAACGGGTGGTGCACCGCCGCCCAGCGGTTGTTTTCCTCGTCCTGCTCGAACATGGGGAAGTCCACCACCCACAGCGGAGCCCAGCGGTCCTCGAACAGGCCGCTGGTCTTGCCGAATTCGCTATGGCCGACCTTCAGGCGCAGGGCACCGATGGCATCGTTGACCACCTTGGCCTTGTCGGCGCCGAAGAAGATCAGGTCGCCGTCCTGGGCACCGGTGCGGGCCAGGATGTCGGCCACGGCCTTGTCATGCAGGTTCTTGACGATGGGCGACTGCAGGCCTTCGCGGCCCTTGGCCACTTCATTGACCTTGATCCAGGCCAGACCCTTGGCGCCGTAGATCTTGACGAACTCGGTGTAGCTGTCGATCTCGCCGCGGCTGAGCTGGGCACCGCCCGGCACGCGCAGGGCCACCACACGGCCGCCAGGGGTCGTGGCCGGGCCGGAGAAGACCTTGAAGTCCACGTCGCCCATCACGTCGGTCAGCTCGGTGAACTCCAGCTTGACGCGCAGGTCCGGCTTGTCCGAGCCGAAGCGGTACATGGCCTCGGCATACTTCATCACCGGATAGTCGCCCAGCTCGACGTTCAGCGCCTTGCGGAAGACATGACGGATCATGCCTTCGAACATCGCGCGGATCTCTTCCTCGGTCAGGAAGCTGGTCTCGATATCGATCTGGGTGAATTCGGGCTGGCGGTCGGCGCGCAGGTCTTCGTCCCGGAAGCACTTGGTGATCTGGTAGTAGCGGTCGAAGCCGGCCACCATCAGCAGCTGCTTGAACAGCTGGGGGGACTGGGGCAGCGCGAAGAACATGCCGTCGTGCACGCGCGAGGGGACCAGATAGTCCCGCGCGCCTTCAGGCGTGCTCTTGGTCAGCATCGGGGTTTCGATGTCGACAAAGCCATGCTCGTCCAGGAACTTGCGCGCTTCCATCGCCACGCGGTAGCGCAGCATCAGGTTGTTCTGCATGTACGGGCGGCGCAGGTCCAGCACGCGATGCGTCAGGCGGGTGGTTTCCGAGATGTTCTCGTCATCCAGCGGGAACGGGGGCGTGACCGACGGGTTCAGCACTTCCAGCTCGTGGCACAGCACTTCCACCTTGCCGCTGACCAGGTTGCCGTTCTCGGTCCCGGCCGGGCGCGCACGCACCTTGCCCACCAGCTTCAGGCAGAACTCGTTGCGCACGCCTTCGGCCACCTTGAACATCTCGGGGCGGTCCGGGTCGCAGACGATCTGCACCAGGCCTTCACGGTCGCGCAGGTCGATGAAGATGACACCGCCATGGTCGCGGCGGCGATGGGCCCAGCCCATCAGGGTCACGGTCTGATCCAGCAGCTTTTCGCTGACTTGGCCGGCATAACAGGTACGCATGGAAACTCTCCGGAAATCGGGTTCAATGGGGCGCGCTGACACAGTCGCGCGCCCAGAAACAAGGGTCTGATGGGCGCTGGCGGGGTCGGGGCGACCCTCAGGGCTGAGCGCTTGCCGGGGCGCTCAACCCGGTCAATTTCGGGCGCTCCCCGCAGCGGGCAGCGTCACCGGATGGGTGGTGTCCCCCGAGGCGGGTGCCACCACGCCCATGGAGATGATGTACTTGAGGGCTTCGTCCACGCTCATGGCCAGCGGCCGCAGCTGGGCGCGGGGCATGATCAGGAAGAAGCCGGAGGTGGGGTTGGGGGTGGTGGGCACGTACAGGCTCACATGCTCGTCAGCCGCGGCATCGCTGAGGGTGGCCAGTTGGTCCGCCACCTCGCCGGCCGGCTTGCCGGTGACGAAGGCGATGGTCCAGGAATGGGGATGGGGATAGGGCACCAGCACGGCCTCGCGGAAGGCATTGCCGCTGGACGAAAACAGCGTGTCCGAGACCTGCTTGACAGAGCTGTAGATGCTCTTGACGATGGGAATCTTGTAGAGCAGCCGGTCCCACTGGCGCAGCCACCATTGGCCGAACATGTTGGCCACGAACATGCCGGTGAGCATGAGGGCGCCGACCAGCACGACCACCCCCAGGCCGGGCACGTTGTGCAGTTCCCGCACCGAGGCGCGAGCGGATTCTGGCAGCACGGCCTGCACCGCCGACAGCAGCCAGATGAAGACGCCGTCGATGATGCCCAGCACCCACAGCAGCACCCAGACGGTGATCGCCAGGGGCAGCCAGACCAGCAGGCCGGTGATGATGTACTTTCTCATGCCTGGGTCCGGCCTTTTCGGTCAGTGGCAGGCGCAGCCGCCGCCGCACGAGGTGCCGGACGAACTTCCGGACGCGCTGGAAGAGCCGGAGGACGACTCGCCCCCCGCACTGGACGAGGATGCGCTCGCGCCCGTGTCCGCACCCTGGGAGGACGCCGCTGCAGCCCCGCCCGCCCCACCGGCAGTCGCCGGCGCACTGGTGCCGCCGGAGCCGCCGCGAAAGTCGGTGACATACCAGCCCGAGCCCTTGAGCTGGAAGCCGGCGGCGGTCACTTGTTTGCTGAAGGATTCCGCGCCGCAGGCCGGGCAGGTGGTGAGCGGCGCATCGGACAGCTTCTGCAGCACGTCCTTCGCGTGGCCGCAGATGCCGCAACGGTAAGCGTAGATCGGCATGGTATTGCCCTGGGTCAAAAACCCGAAATTATATAGAGGACCGGCGCCCCGCCTCCGGGCAGGGCTCTCCGGGGGAGCCGCGCTGCCCGCCCAGGGCCTCCGGGCGTGGCGGTTTTGCCTCAGATCTTGTGGTGCGATCCGTGCGTGTTGCGGATCGCCTGGGGGCCCAGGGAGCCGACCAGCATGCCGACGATACCGGCCAGGAAGCCCGCCAGCTGCGCCGGGAACTGCTCACCGGCGGGGGTCAGCAGGAACAGCAGCCAGGCCACCACGCCCAGGGCGATGGCGAACAGGGCGCCTTGCGTCGTGGCTCGCTTCCAGTACAGACCGAAAACCAGCGGCACGAAGGCCCCGACCAAGGTCACCTGGTAGGCCGCCGACACCATTTCATAGATGGACGTGCCTTGCAGCTTGATGGCGTAGCCGCACACGCAGACCGAGAAGATCAGCACGGCGATCCGCATGGTGCGCAGTTCCTGCTTGTCCGACACGCGCGGGAAGAACTGGCGCCAGATGTTTTCCACAAAGGTGACGGAGGGTGCCAGCAGCGTGGCGGACGCGGTGGACTTCAGGGCGGACAGCAGCGCCCCAAAGAAGATCACCTGCATCACAAACGGCATGCGGTCCATCACCAGGGTGGGGATGACCTTCTGCGGATCTTCCGTGATCAGCTGCTTGGCCTCCTGCGGCATGATGATCAGGGCGCTGACCACGATGAACATCGGCACGAAGGCGAACAGGATGTAGCAGATGCCGCCGATCACCGGCCCGCGCGTGGCGGCTTTCTCGTCCTTGGCCGACATCACCCGCTGGAACACGTCCTGCTGGGGGATGGAACCCAGCATCATGGTGATGGCCGCGCCCAGGAAGAACACCACATCGTGGAAATTGGGTTCCGGCAGGAACTTGAACATGTCCTGGCTGGTGGCCAGGGCGATGACCTTGTCGGCGCCGCCGGCCTTGTCGGCCGCGAACCAGGCAATGATGGACAGCCCCACCACCAGGATGATCATCTGGATGAAGTCGGTCACCGCCACCGACCACATGCCCCCGAACAGGGTGTAGGCCAGGATGGACGCGGTGCCGATGACCATGCCCACCGGGATGGAGATGGCGCCGCCGGACAGCAGGTTGAACACCAGGCCCAGTGCGGTGACCTGGGCGGACACCCAGCCCAGGTAGGACAGGATGATGATGAAGCTGCAGATCACCTCCACCACCCGGCCATAACGCTCGCGGTAGTAGTCGCTGATGGTCAGCAGGGTCATCCGGTAGAGCTTGGCCGCAAAAAACAGGCCCACCAGGATCAGGCAGGACCCCGCGCCAAACGGGTCTTCCACCACGCCATTGAGGCCGGATTGGACAAATTTGGCGGGGATGCCCAGCACCGTCTCCGAGCCGAACCAGGTGGCAAAGGTCGTGGTGATGATCATCACCAGCGGCAAATGACGCCCCGCGATCGCGAAGTCGGCCGTGTTCTTCACCCGCTTGGCGGCCCAAAGGCCGATGGCGATGGTGACAAGCAGGTAAAGGATGACCAGGGTCAAAAGCATGGCGTCGGCCTTGGGAACTTTCTGGGGTCGGGGATGGAAAAAGCGCGCGGATTATCCCTGGATCGCGCGCACCGCCCCATCGGGTCTGCCCGAATTCATCGAACTTGCCACGAATCGGGGCTTACTGACCGGCACCAGGGCGCGCGCCCAGGGCACTGACGACCAGATTCAACCACCTCATTCATTCATCTAAAGGAGTCCTCTTATGGCAGGCGCAATCATGGGCGGCATGGGCGGCGGCAATCCGATGTCCACCATGCAGAACCAGATCAATCAGCAGCAGATGGACGCGGCCTCCGCAGCGACCAGCCGCGAAAACACGCAAACCTCCATCCAGAAGATGGTGCAGGACGCGCAGAACAAGAAGATCTCGATGTGGATGGAACAGAGCAACTTCGCGTCTGGCCTGACCAGCAAGATCGACCTCAGCCGCTGAGCTTCATTCACGGGGCTTGATCCATGCGGGTTGATCCACCTGGCTCGATCCACGCGGTTTGGGCCCCGGCCCTCGTGCGGCTGACATCAGCCGCGCTCCTTCCCTCTCTCTCACATTCAAAAGGAAACAACATGTCTGGAAGTACCACCCAAGTCCACTACCACATGGAGAGCCCCTCCATGCCCCACATGCATGGCATGCACCACTGCCAAGGCGGCGGCTTTGGCCGCGGCATGATGGCCGGTTTGATGGCCAGCATGGGCGGCGCCATGGCCTTCGGCATGATGGGCAACATGATGGGCAACCCGGGCTACGGCTTCGGCTTTGGCGGGTACCCCCGCTTCTTCTGACGCCTGAGCACACGCCCAAGCCCCTGACCTGCCCCCCCCCTGAGGGGTCGGTCCTGAGAGGCGGGCAGCCGTGGTGGCATTGCCACCGGCTCGCCCGCCCTTTCTCTTGTCTTCCTCCATGCCCATTTGATCCAGGAGCCCCTTCAGCGGCGCTCCGAGGAGCCCTCATGACGTCCCTGAACCAAGATTTTGCGCCGTCGTCTGCCCTGGACGCTGCGTCGCATCCCCTCGCAGCGCCCCAGTCCGCTGACGATCCTGACCTCCAGAAGCGCCTGTGCATCGCCGCGCTGATGGACCGTCATCCCGAGACGTTCGCCGCGCCGACCTCGGCCGCCACCTGGACCGACTTCGTCGAACAGCACTGTGTGCCGCAGGACCATGAACTTCACACGCTGAACATGGCCATCGGCCGTCTGGTGCAGGTGATGCGCGTCGCCCAGGAAGGCATTCCCGAACCGGGTGATCTCAATGCCATGCTGCAACGGGCCCAGCAGGAAGGCGTCGGCGAGTTAGAGCCCGATGCCGCCGTCGAGTCCCTCGCCTCCCCCGATGCGTCGCCCGAAGAGGTGCAGGTCATGGCGCGTGCCATGTCCCTCTACAAAACCTGTGTCGCCAATGGCGTGGCACAAGGGGACGAAATCACCGGAGCCATCGATGCCGGCTTCGCCCATGTCCCGGTCACCAGCGCCTTCATGCAGAGCCTGGTGGACACCGCCAAGGAAGTGGCGCTGATCGATGTGCGCCACGCACTGGGACTGAACCCATGAACCCGCTGGACTTCCCCTCCCGCCTGGTCCTGCCGGCCCAATCCCAGAACGACCCTGCAGGCAGCCGTTCCTCCAGCCCGTCTTTCTCCGAAGCCCTGGCCGACGTGGCCGCCATCGCCAAGGACATGACGGCCGAACGCGTCTCCATCGCGAACCAGATGCGCCGCATCGTCAATTCCGGCGACACCAGCCAGATGCCGGCCCTGCTGACCCGCCTGCAGGATGCGAATGCCCGGCAGGACGTGATGTCCACCGTTCTCACCAAGACGACTTCTGGCATCGACCAGATCGTCAAGATGCAGTGAACGCCCTGCTGCGTCATCGCCGGGCCAAGGGCCTGGCGCCGGCACTGCTGGTGTTGGCGCTGGCCGGCTGCAATTCGTCGTCCGAGCTGTATGGCGGGCTCAGCGAGCGCGACGCCAACGACATCGCGGCCGCCTTGAGCGACCATGGCATCGACGCCCGCAAGTCCGCTCAGGGCAAGCAGCTGTTTTCCGTCAGTGTGCCGGCCTCGGACTTCAGCCGCTCGGTCGCGCTGCTGCATGCCGTCGGCCTGCCCAACAGTTCCTTCGCCCGCATGGGGGAGGTGTTCAAAAAAGACGGGATGATCTCCACGCCCACCGAAGAGCGGGCCCGCTTTCTGTATGCCCTGTCGCAGGAGCTGGAGAGCACGCTGTCGCAGATCGACGGCGTGGTGCTGGCCCGTGTGCATCCGGTGCTGCCGGAGCGGGTGGTCCCGGGCGAGCCGGTGCTGCCCAGTTCCTGCTCGGTGCTGATCAAGCATGTGCCCGGTTGGGATACGGCCGCGTATGAGCCGCGCATCCGCAAACTGGTGCTGGCCAGCATCCCGGGGTTGGCGGACACCCCGGAGAAGGTGGCGGTGGTTTTTGTGCCGTCGGAGGCCATGGCGTTGCATCAGATGTCGCGCCAGGGGGGCAGCCCAGGCGGCATGGGCCTCTCCACAACCGAGGCCCGCTCATCCCAATTGCCCCAATCGTCCCCGTCGGGCTCATCCGGCGCGACCAGCATGGCCCTGAGCCGCGGTTCGAGCGCCAACGACGCACCGATCCCGGCGCGCAGCAGCAACTGGGACGGGGCCGCATGGCTGATCGGCGTGGCGGCCGTCCTGATCGGTGTCGGAGGGCCTTCCGCATGGCTGTGGTGGCACCGCCGCGCGGCCCAGAAACGGGCCGCCTCTGCATCGACCGCCGAGTCAGGCGAGGATCAGTGACATGCCGCCCGCGCTCCTGGACGCCGAGGCGATGGACGCCTGGTGGACGCTCTGGCACGAACCCTGGCGGCAGGCGCACCCGGGCTGGTGGCAGTTGTCCCAGCGGCACGAGCCTGCCCTGCGGTCCCCAACGCCAGGCCAGCCGCAGGAGGACGAAGACAACCCGACCGTCGAGGGTCTGCTCTCGCTGTTCGCCGAAGGCGCCGCCGAATGTCGGCTGGGGCATCGCTGGTTCTGCCGGCACTTCGGCATCGATGCCGCCTTGCCTCATCCGCGGCCCTTCCCAGCTGCCATGGGCCGTCCGTTGCCAGGCCTGCCCCTGGCGCCCCACGATCTCGTGGCGGCAGCCATGGCCCTGGGACGCGTCGGATATGCCAGCCACTGCCTGACCTCCTCCCGCCAAGGGCTGGCGAAACTGTTTTCGCAAGACACCCAAACCGCCGGAGACGCCGATGCCTGGCGGGACGCCTTGCGGCAGGCACGTGCCCGGCCCCTGACGGTGGACGGCATACAGACGCCCCCCACGGGCGGCAATGCGCTGGAACTGCAGCGCTGGGCCCTGCCACTGATGGCCCGGCTGATTGAAGACGCCGTGCCCGGCGCCTGGGCCCGGCTCCGCCTGCGGGTGGATCCCCAGTGTTTCACGCTGGCGCCTTTGGCGCCGGCCACCTATTCCCCTGCGCTGCAACGTCAGGCCTGGCGCATCTGGCGTGCTGCGTCGCATCCCAACTCCCTGGCTGACGTTTCATGAAACCGACCCTTCCTTCCCTGACCTGGCGACTGGCTCGTCAGGACGACGTTCCGGCGCTGACACAGATCTACAACGAATCCGTGGGCGGTGGGGGGTACAGCCCCGCGCTGTCGGACGCCTCCGAGAACGGTTTGGCCCATCTCCTGAAGGAGGGCCGCACGAACGGCTGGCCTCTGTGGGTCCTGACCCATGGGGAAGAGCGAGTGGGCTGGGCCTATCTGCGCCGGATCGCCTGGGGCGGATCGGCCTGCGGCACGGTGGGCGACCTCTGGCTCTATGTCGCCCGGGCCTGGCACGGCAGCGGCGTGGCCATGCAGATGCTTCGCCGGGTCCATCCGTCGGTCCTCCGCTACGGTTTCGACACCATCACCTGCTGGATCCTGGGGGGCAACCGCCGCAGCCTGTCGCTGGTGCGCGCGTGCCGACTCCAGCGCTGGGGCGTGCTGCCGGGCATCGTCCGCTATGGCGACCGCTGCAATGACCTGGAGATCTGGGGCGTGCGCACCGACGATCCCCAGTGGCAGAACTACATGAACCGGCTCGATCAGCGTTATCGGCGGCTGGAGGCCCGCGGGGCTGCCGCATTGACGACGCAAGACGTGGCTGCGATGCCCGACACCGACGTGTGCGCGCCTCTCCCCGATCCGGCAGCGGTGCCCGCCGCCTGCCCGCCGTCCGCCTCGTCGCTTGCGCAGGCGGCCTGAGGCCTCTCGATATCCCCTCCCACCGTCACCCCTTCGCCGCCATGTCCCTGACGCAGTCCGATCTGTTGGTGCTGATCCAGGCGCTGCTCCTGTCCATGGCGCGCACCCTGGGCATGCTGAAATTCCTGCCCTTTCTTTCTCATCAAAACAGCAGCGGGCCCATCCGCGGTGCCCTGGCCCTGGGCCTGAGCCTGCCGGTCGCGGTGGGACTGTGGGAGCCGCTGATCGAGGCGTCGCCCAGCCCGGCGCTGTATGCCGCGCTGCTGATCAAGGAAGTCATGCTGGGGACGCTGCTCGGCATGCTGGCCGCCCTGCCCTTCTGGGCCGTACGCGGCATGGGCACGCTGATCGACAACCAGCGCGGCGCCAATGCGGCGCAGCAGGTCAATCCGTCGCTGCAGGCCGACGCCACGCTGATTGGCGAACTGTCGGAGCGAGGGCTGGTCGCACTCCTGGTGCAATGGGGTCTGCTCCAGACCGTCTTCACCGTCCTGACCGACAGCCAGGCCCAGTGGCCGGTGCTGGCGCTGCTGCCGGAACTCGGCCCCTATCAGCACAGCATCCTGGCCTCATTGGCTGGCCTGGTCACAAACGCCCTCTTGCTGGCCGCCCCGGTACTGCTGCTCCTGCTCCTGATCGAGCTCGGACTGGCCCTGGTCAGCACGGCGGTGCAGGGCTTTGATGTGTATTCGTCCGCCATGGCGGTCAAGACGCTGCTGGCCCTGGTCATGCTGGTGCTGGTGATCTCTCCCGTGCTTCAGACCAGCGCCCAGGACGCCCTGCGCTGGTGGCAGGAAGGCCTGCCGCAGGCCCTCGGCTTCGCGCCGACACACTGACCGGCGGCCCTCATGGGAGAAAAAACCTTACCGCCGACCCCGCAGCGGATCCAGCAGGCGCGCGAAGAGGGCCAGGTCGGCATCAGCGAAGAGGCGGTGCGCATCACCAAGCTGCTGGTGATGGCCCAGATCGCCTTTGCGGCCGAGCCCCATTGGCGTCGGATGCTGTCGGAGTGGCTCGACACGGCCCTGGCGGCCGCCACCACCCATCAGCGCATCAGCCTGTCCACCAGCCTGGAGTCCCTGCTGCCCGCCGTCCTCAGCCTGGTCGTGCTGGCGGTGGTGCCGATGTTGCTGGCGGCGCTGGTCACGTTCGCCCAGACTCGCTTCAACGTGGCGCCCAAGGCCCTGGAAAAGGGGGTCGAGAAGCTGAACATCGGCAACAACCTGCAGCAACTGGTGGCCCCGCAGAAGCTGCTGGTGCCGGTCCTGGGGCCCATCAAGGGGGGACTGCTGCTATGGGTCCTCTACCTCGAGTTGCGAGACCAGTTTCCGCAGGTTGGCCTCGCGTACCGCGCCAGCCCAGCTCAGGGCTGGGCCATGAGCGTGTCGATGATGCAGGACCTGGTGCAGCGCTGCGTGGTGGTGCTCATCATCCTCATGGTGGCCGACATCATCCTGCAGCGCTATCTGGTCTGGCGACAACTGCGCATGGACCACAGCGAAATGAAGCAGGACTACAAGCAGGCGGAAGGTGACCCCATGCTCAAGGGCATGCGCAAGCAGAACGCCAAGGAGGTCGTCCTGGGCGATTCACCGCCCCCCAAGGAGCAACAGCGCCCCAGCGCGGTGGTGGTCAACCCCCAGCATATTGCTGTGGCCCTGCTGTATGAGCCCGACGACATGCTCATGCCGGTGATGATGGCCGCAGTCACCGACGAGCAGGCGCGTGACTTGCGGCGCAGAGCCCGCGCCGAGGGCATTCCACTGATCAAGTACGTCGCGCTCGCTCGACATCTGCTGGCCAGCGGCAAGCCGGGTGAGCCGATTCCGGATCACACCTGCCGGGCCACCGCCCTGCTGTTCAAGGTCATTGAAGAATATGAACGGCTGGCGCCGGAATTGCTGCGTCCGACCGTGGACGTGGAGGACCTCGAGAACCCGGACCATGACGACGACGATGAGGACGGCGACCAGGACCTGAATGACTTCATGCCCTTGGCGGAAGTGGACGAGGAATTGGGCGAGTCCATGTTCGACGGGCCGTGAACATTCAAGGGCCAGTCAATCAGCCGCTTCGGCGATCTGCTGAATCAGCATGCCGAACTTCTCATGCCGCCGCGCTCGTTGTCGGCGCGTGTCCTGGGCCTGCAGCAGGGCCGTTTCGGCCGCCTCCAGCTCGCGCTCGCGCTGGGTCACGGCCGCCCTGAGCGGTGGGATGCTGTCCAGCAGGCGTTGATCCGCTTCTCGCCACCGGCGCAGCGCCGTGCCGGCGTCGGGGCGGGCTTGCCGTTCCTCGCGAATTCGCACCCGCTCCTGCGCCACAAAGACTTTGCCGTCCTCCAGGGCCTGGCGCGCATCGTCCAGCGCCAGACAGGCCTGGGCCTGTGCATGCCGCGCGCGCGCCAGTGCGGCTTCAGCCAGCCGGGCACGGCGCCCCGCCAGGGACTCCATCGCGCCCAGCGGCCGCAGCCGAGGGTCCGGCACCGGGTCCGGGGCGATCTCATGCGGCCAGCGCGCAGGGGGCTGACCGAGCGCCTGGGTCGTCATCGGCCGCCACTGGCCAGCGCCATCATCCGGGCGATGCTGTCCGCCACCGGTGCGGACGTGCGTGTGTCCTGGCGCAGAAAGTCAATCACCTTCGGATAATCCGCGACGATGCGGTCCGTCTCCGGGTCCTGCCCGCTGCGGTATTCACCCAGCTTGACCATGAGTTCGATGTCCCGATAGCCGGAGAGCACCTGACGCAGGCGTGACGCCGCCTGGCTGTGCTCCCGCGGCACGATGTTGGACATCACCCGGCTGAGGCTGGCCAGCACATCCACCGCCGGATACTGCCCCTGCTCGGCCAATTTGCGGGACAGCACGATGTGGCCGTCCAGCAGGGAAACCGCCTCTTCCGAAATCGGATCGGAGCGCAGTTCGCCTTCCAGCAGCACGGTGTAGAGGGCGGTGATGCTGCCGCCGGCGGCATTGCCGGCCCGCTCGATCAGTCGTGGCAGCAAGGCATAGACCGAGGGCGGGAAACCGGCGCGGGCCGGGGCCTCGCCAGCGGCCAGGCCGATTTCACGCTGGGCCCGTGCCAGCCGGGTGAGCGAATCGATCATCAACAACACGTTCAGGCCCTGATCGCGCAGCGCTTCGGCAATGGCGGTCGCGGTGAACGCGGCCCGCACCCGTTCGATGGACGTGCGGTCGGAGGTGGCGCAGACCATCACGGTGCGTGCCATCAGCTCCGGGGGAAATTCGTGTTCGGTGAATTCGCGGACTTCACGCCCGCGCTCCCCGATCAGGCCCACCACGATGACGTCGGCGGGACTGCCCCGTCCGACGGCCGCCATCAGCGTGGTCTTGCCGCAGCCAGGGCCGGCAAACAGCCCCACCCGCTGGCCTTGCCCCAGCGTGAGCAAGGCATCGATGCTGCGCACGCCGGTGGGAAAGCAGTCCTTGATACGCCAGCGTTCCACCGGGGGTGGCGCGTCGGCCACCACCTGCCGCATCGCCACCCCTGGCTGGCCGGGCAGGAGCGGAGGCAGGCCATCCAGCGGCGCCCCGAATCCATCGAGGATGCGCCCCTGCAGTGCCGGACTGACAGCGACCTGATGGGTGGTGCGCAGGGGCCGGACCAGGCACCCCGCTGAAATACCTTCAAGCGGCATGAGGGAGGACAGCAGCACCTGCGTGCCCTGGAAACCCACCACCTCGCAGCGCCAGATGCGCCCCGGCCGCGCCGGGTCGAAGACTTCGCACAGCTCGCCGACACTGGTCCCCGGAATGCGGGCCTCGATCAGCATGCCGGTGACCCGGTGCACCTTGCCCAGGGTGGACGTGACCCGGACCTGGGCCATGGCCGCACGCATGGCGGTGGTCTGGGTTTCCAGCAGAGCGGTGTCGGTCACCATGGCAGCAACACGCGCTGAGGCCCGTCAAACACAAGCGTGCCGGCCTTGACTTCCATCAGGCGCCACCGGCCCACTGCATCGCCTGGCAACAGGACCTGCCCACTGCTGAGCACCACCCGGCTGCGAGCCCCAAGGACCACTTCCCGGACTTCAAACGGCAGGACGATGTCGGTGTCTCCCCGCAGGACCGTCACGCCGCCGCCGGTGCGCACCCGGTCGATGCGGCCGGGCAGCAGGATCGGGGCGTGGTCCGCGAGGGGCGCACCGGAAGGATGGGAATGGCCGAGATCCTCGGCGTTGGCGGCCTGAGCACCACCACCCGCCTCCGCGGACGGGGGGACGGTGAGGCCCGGGGCATGGGCGCCCGGAGCGGTGCTCTCCCGGTTAGCACCGAGAGCAGCGCCTTCCCTGCTGGACAGGTCCCCGTTCGCGGCTACCGCCGGTGCTACGTCGCCGGTACGGCTTGTCAAGCCGCTTGTGGGGCCGCTCGTGGAGCCAAAGACTGTGGAAAGCTGCGCCGGCAACAGTCCGGACTGCAAGGCGATGCCCAGCAGTCCGCCCACCGTGATCACAGCGCCGCCCCCCATCACACACCAGGTCTTCCAGCGCTGTATCCACCGCACGACGGCCGAAGCAGACGCGCCGGTCGGGTTGCCCGTACGGCGCTGCGCCGGATCGGCTTGCCAGGGGGAATTCTCGCCATCGGCAGACAGGATCCAGTCGTCAAAGTCCACCGCCGGGTCCCCGCCGCGGCGCAGTGCGGTCGGGCTGCCGGGGCTGCGCGGCTCGTCGGTGGCCGCCAGCCCCTCGCCCTTGCCGGTCTCAACCGTCCGGTCACCCGCTGCGAGGTCCTCGGTGGCCGCATGCACCCGCTCCGAGGGATCCACCCACGTGGCCCAGGGGGCATCACTGTGTTGGACCTCCAGCCACAAACGCTCGATGCCAAAGGCCTGGCCGGGTGCAACGCGGACAGCGCCGACCAGGGGCGTGCCATCTTCCAGCAGCAGGCCGTCGTGCATCGCCGTGAGCTGCAGTGCGCCATCGGCCTGCACGGAGATCTCGAGCAGATGCGGCGGCGCGTGATCGTCCAGCAGCAGCAGGTCGCAGTCCTCCGCCCGGCCCACCAGCAGGGGTGGGTCCAGCGGGAGGGCAGCGCCGGCTTGCAGGCCGCTGAGCACCCGCAGTTCAAGCAGGCCTGAGGAAGGATCCGGCAGCGGCTCGGCCTCTTGCACCGCAACGTCCAGGTCTGAATGGGTGTCCATGTCAGTATTGATCTGAATAACCGGAGTAACCGGCCGCGGCGGAGACCACGCTCAGCACGTTCACCCGGTAGTCCGGCGGAAGTTCGGACATGCCGATGACCGACATCTCCGGAATTCGTTCAGCCAGCAATTTGCGCACGTGCGCCCGGATGTCCTGGGCGCAGACCACCACCGTCGGATGGCGGTCGCTGACGGAGGCCAGATAGGCCCGCGACAGCTCGTCGCAGATGTTGTCGGTGGTCTGCGCATCCAGCGCCAGGAAGTCGCCGTAGGCTGTTTGGCGGATGGACGAGCGGATGGTGGATTCGAGTTCGCTGTCCAGCACCAGCGCCCGCAGTTCACGCTGCACCGACAGGCTCTCGCAGATTTCGCGCTGCAGGGCAGCGCGGATGCATTCGGTCAGCACTGCGGCGTCGCGTTCACGCGGGCCCCAGTCGATCAGGGCATTCAGGATGACCGGCAGGTTGCGGATGGAGACCCGCTCACTGAGCAGGCGACGGAACACTTCGGCCATGCGGCTCAGCGGCAGGGCCCGCTCCAGTTCCTTGGCCACTTCGGGCATGCGCTGGGCGGTCCAGGTGACGATGCGCTGGCATTCCTCGATCCCGAAATACGCCGGACCGTTGCGCAGCATGACCTCCTCCGTCAAGGATTGCAGCCGTTCCCAGCAGTCCTGCACATCCGTCGGTTGCGGCGTGAGCTCATCGATCTGAGCCGCAGGCATCCACAAGCGCACCGAGCCCGCCATGCCACCGCGCAGCTCGATCTGGTCCTCCGGCAGGTTGAACCCGCTGCCATCGTCCTGCAGCCAGGAGCAGGTCTTGAAGTCATCGCGGAGCCGAAGTCCGAAGGAGCGCACCTCGCCATGGCAGAACTCGATGTCCACGTCTTCCAGCGGCACCGATTCCTCGGCATTGACCGGCGGCATCATCAGGCCCATGCGCAGCAGCAGCGTGTTGCGGGTGGTGCGGCACTGGTTCACCACCTTGCGGGCCGTGTCCGCATCGATGCGGTCGCTGATCCGCACGACAAAGGCGCGGATGATTTCGAATTCACCTTCGGGCTTGACCTCGGTGGCTTCCTTGCGCTCATCTTCCTCATGCTTGCGCATGGCCCTGAACATGGCGACCAGGCCCACGGTGGCGGAGGCGCCTGACAGGCAGACGAAGGCGATCAGGGGCATGCCGGGCAACAGGCCGAAGGCCATCATCGCGCCGCTGGCCGTCACCCAGGCTTTGGGCTGCGCCAGTAATTGGTCAGTCAGCTGCTTGCCGATGTTGCCCCCGGCCCCACCCGGCTTGGACACCCGCGTGACCAGCAGGCCGGCCGTCATGGACATCAGCAGCGCTGGAATCTGCGCCACCAGCCCGTCGCCGACGGTGAGGATGGAATACAGATGCAGCGCTTCGGACGCCTCCATGCCGCGCTGCAGGACGCCCACGGCCAGGCCGCCAATCAGGTTCACCAGCACGATGACGATGCCCACGATGGCGTCACCCTTGGCGAATTTCATCGTGCCGTCCATGGCACCGAAGAACTGGCTCTCCTCGGTGAGCTGGTCGCGCTGGTTCTTCGCGTCCTGCTGGGAGATGCCGCCGGCCTTGCGTTCCATGTCGATGGCCATCTGGCGGCCCGGCATCGCATCCAGCGAGAACCGGGCCCCGACTTCAGCCACCCGCTCCGAGCCTTTGGTGATGACGATGAACTGGACCACCGTCAGGACCAGGAAGATGACGAGGCCGACAATCAGATTGCCGCCCACAACGATCTCGCCGAAGGCGGCAATGATGTGACCGGCTTCGGCATTGAGCAGGATCTGCCGCGTACTGGCCACGCTCAGCGCCACGCGGAACAGTGTGATGACCAAAAATAAGGAGGGGAAAGCGCTCAGGCCGGTGGTGTGCTTGATCTGCATCACCAGCACGATGAGGAAGGAGGAGGTGCAGAGGTTGACGGCGATCAGCAGGTCCAGCATCCAGGTGGGGACCGGAAGCAGCATCGCGAAGACCACCGCCACCACGATGGCGGTGACGACGATTTCTGCGCGCTCGCCGCTGGGCGCCAGCCGGGCGGCCAGGGCCTTTGAAGCCGCCGCCGCACTGGAGATGCGGCCGGAGGCTGAGGGGGAGGAGGAGGAGGATGCGGCCGCTGAATCACCCGCGCCGGCCGAGGGGCTGGCGCTGGAAGCGGCGAAGGGTCCGGGCGTGTCCATGAGCGGTCAGTGCGTCGCCAGCGGGCCGGGTTCTGCCTGTCACGACGGGATGCTCGATTCCGTCACGCTGCCGGAGCAGCGCTGGGCAGCGCGTCCCGGTTGAGCTGACCGGCTGGCCCGAGGACCCCTTGCCGCCGGTAATGCAGGCCTTGCGCGTCGCGCAGCCAGGTCTGGACAGCCGTCTTGGCATCAATATGAATCCAGACGCTTTCCGGGTATTGGCTCACCTGCTTGAGCAGAGCCTGGTCAAATTGCGAGCTGCGCTGCGTTCCCACCTGTTTGAGCAGGTCGCCGCGCAGCTTTTCCAGTTTGGGTTTGGGGGCTGCTGTGCGGCACAGGTCCATCAACTGGCGAAGCAGCTTGGGCTGTTCCGCAGCTGGCAGGCCGATCTCGGTCCCGAGCCGGGTGGCATGGTCGTCCATGGTGCGCACGACGGCCAGCATGTGGGCCAGCGCCACACTCAGGCCGACGAAGGTGGCCGGAGATTCAAAATGGCCTTCCTGCCGCAGCCGGTGCACCTGGCGCGACAAGGCCTTCAGCCCCTCCGTGGACCCCACCGCGTCCATCAGCACGCGGGGACTCAGCGGAGAGGACAGCAGCTGCAGGAGTGGAGACGAGGGCGCGGACGCTGGCGACTCCTGTTCCACCTGCGTGGCCTCGTAGACCTTGATCAGATGCCGGATCTGGTCGGCATCCTGGTGTTCCAGCTGGCGCAGGGCCTTCAGCGTGGCCGCCGCTTCTGGCTGCTGCTCCCGGGTGTTCTCGATGAGCGCTTCGGCCATGCGCAGCAGTGCAAAGCGTTCGGCGGGTCGATGGGACGAGAGCTTGAGCCGCTCCAGCGCCCCATGGGGATCCGCCTCGAAGTCCCGCGCAAAGATACGGGCCTGGGTGCGCAAGAGCTGGAAGCCTGTGTTGCCTTCCATCAAGCGCATCACGGCCACCACCCTCTCGACCGGCAGCGACCCCTGGATCAGCTCGGCATCGCGGACATGGCGGTCATGCAGTTCGTCGTGCAGCTCCGCTTCCTCCCGTTCGCTGGCCTGGAAGGTGATTTCTTCGAACGCTTCGGCACCAAGGCCGGCGGATGCGGGCCGAAGAGAGGGCGTCTCCGGGGCCGCGTAGGCGGCCTGCTGGCGCTTCTGGGCCTGCCGCGCCTGGTCGGCCACACGGAAGGCACTGACCTCGGCGTCGGCGAGTCGGGACAGATCCGGGGACAGCGGGAGCCCGGCGCCCATCGGCGCGGTGGGACTGATGGCCATGGCGATTCCTTTGTGACAGGGGTGGAGGGGGAGGGATCAGGGAAGGACCCGTGCGGTGACGATGAACAGGCGCTCCCGCTCATCGCTCAGGACGCTGTCTCCGCGGAACAGCCAACCCAGCAGCGGGACGCTGTCCAGGCCGGGGACGCGACTGTGGCTGGTCTGGCTGTTCTGACGGCGATAGCCGCCCACCACCAGGGACTCGCCGGGACGCACCACGGCCTGGGTGCTGACGGAACTGTTGCCCACGCGCGGGTCGGACGAGCCCGAGCTGCTGTCGCCCAGGGCGCCGTCATCGATGTCCAGCGTGACGCGGATGTTGGCGTCCTTGTCGTCGCCCAGGATGCTGGGCGTCACCCGCAGCATGGTGCCGGCGCTGACGCTGCGCAGATCGGTGGTGCGCTCGCCCACCAGCCTCACATAGACCGACTGGCTCATGTCCAGCACGGCTGCCTGGTTGTCCTGGGTGAGGATGGAGGGCCGCGACATGACCTGCGCCTGCCCTCGGGATTCCAGCGCGCGCAGGCGCAGGCTGAGCCGGTCCGAGGCCCACAGGACCATGGATGAGCCGCTGGCCGTGCTGGTGCCGTCGCTGCCGAGGGTACCGGCCGCATTGAGCTGCACACGGGCGGCCCCGGACCCGACGGACAGGTCGGCCGCCCACTCGCGCAGCGCATTGGCATTGACGTCCAGAATGGTCACATTGATCTCGACCTGCTTCGTGGGAACGTCGAGTTCGGTGATCACCGCCGTGTATTCCGGCTTGCGCGAGGGGAGATCCCAGACCAGCACGGCATTCAGCGGCGAATAGGCGCCGATGGTGGGCAGCGAGGCCCGCTCCTGCCGCCTGCGCTCGTCATCGGCAGTGTCCTGGGGAGTGGATCGTCTGGGTGAGGAACCGGGGACCAGCGACTCGGGCAGGGGCGAGGACAAGAACGGGTGTCCGGCGGCGGAGGAAGCGCCGTCGGCAGCGGCATTGAAGGGGGATGGCAATCCGCCCAGCGCCGCCGGCAGCGAGGCCGAGCCTCCAAGCAGGCTCGCCAAGGAACCTGCGCCCGCGCCCACCCCTGAACCCGCAAGCGACCCAGAAGCCCCGAGGCCGAGCCGGTTGGCCGCCGCGTCCACCCTGGCATTGGTGGCCGGTGCCATCAATTCCTTGAGCACTGAGGCCAGACCGGGCTGACGGCTGGTGACGCCGCGGATCTGGACCTCGCGGTCTTGCGCCACCGCATGTTTGAGACGGAACACCATCAGTTGCGGACGCTCGGGCGTCGGCTCCTTGGAGGGCGGAGACGCCAGGAAACCACGCACCGCCTCCACATAGCTGGCGGGGCCCTCCACCAGCACGACGGGTGGGTCGGTGTCCAGTTCACCCCAGCCGAAGCGCGATTCGAACAGGCCCAGCCCCACCAGCGCCTGGCGGGCAGCGGCGGCACTCTGACCGGTCAATTCGACCCGGGCCCGGGTGGAGGCCGATTGCGGGGAGACATACAGCACGCCCCGATACACATACCAGTCCAGCGACAGGCTCTGGGCCAGTTGGTCCAGAAAAGCGGCCGGGGCGCCGCCGCGCGAGGGGAGTGCCAGCATGCGTCGCTGTCCCAGCTTGGGACTGGACAGTCTCAACTCCACGCCCATGGTGGCGCTGAACTGCTGCAGCACGGTGTCCAGCGTGGCGTTGTCATCCGCACGATTGCTGTAGAGGATGTCCTTCCAGCCGGACGGGGTCACCGCCTGGGCGGGCAGCCAGAGCGAGAACACACACGAGGACAGGGCCGCCAGCGGCGGGGCCCAGCGGCGCGCTCGTCGCCACCGGGGAGAGGTCGGCGCCGCCATCACAACTTGCTCGTGACTTTCTTGAGCAACGAATGGCGCAGTTGCAGGCCGATCTGCGCCGCCCAGTTGGCACGTTGCAGCTCCATCTTGGCATCGAGGAAAGTGCGCGCACCGGCAGGGTCCATCATCTGGACGGATTGCACGCGCTGCTGAACCTCCAGCTCGCGCGAACGCAGTTGCTGGACGAAGGCGGTCATCGGGTCGTTGTAGCTCATGAGGAAGGCTCGGTGGGAGGGGGGACCGACACGGGGCCGGGGGACAGGTCGGCACGAGCCAAGTCGCCGGGGGCCGGGTCGGCGGGGGGCACAGGGACGGACTGAAGCGCCGCGCTCAGGGCTTGAACGTTGGCGTGGAAGTCGGCCCGCACCGTGCCGGCGGAATGCGACAGGACGCAGGCGCCGCGGGGCAGTGAGGGGTCAGCGGCCAGAGTCCAGGGCAGATCGGCGCGCAGCGGGGTGATGAGCGGAAGGTCGGCGGGATGCAGAGACACCGTGGCCTCTTCCTTCAGCGCCAGCGCCGACCATTCCGCCAGCACCAGCTGCACGCTGGACTGGGCGGGCCAGGCGTCCGGCAGTTCCACCATCAGGCGCTGCAGCGCGTCGCGCGCGACCTGGGCGACCAGCGTGGCCGCTGCGTCCCGCACGCCGCGGCGCTCTTCCTGCAACTGCTGTGACAACTGGGCTGCACGCGACAGCACCATGGCTTCGCAGGCGGCCCGTTGGCGGGCCAGCCGTTCCTGCTGCAGTCGCCTCGTGCGACGCAGACGCGCGGCACAACGGGACCGAACCGCTCGGACCAGATCGGACGCGTGGCTGACCGCGCCCAGATCCGCCGCGGACAGCACGCCATCCGCATCTGCCAGCAGATGCGGGGTGTGGGCGAGCGTGAGGCGACGGGCGATCGGAATCGGCTTCATGGTCACCCGTAGTTGCCGCCGCCGCTTCAGCAGTTCTGCCGGGCCGGGCCCCGACATTGACCAAGCGCAGGGGGCGTCCTTGCAGCCTGAACCCATTTGTCATGTGACCCCTACTGACCTGACGTTTTTTTGTAAGCGCCCTCCCCCTCACCCCCTTGTCCAGGCGGGCCCTCCTGCCCGATTCATCATGAATGCCCCCTCTTCCGGCCACGCAGCACGGTCTGCTGCTCCCCTCGCTTTGCGCCGGGTGCCCAGCCTTCAGGCCCGCCTGTCCCGCCAGTTGGCGGGCGGTCTGGTGTGGCCGCTCGACGATCCCGATCTGGCGCTGCGCAGCGCCGAGCTGCTGCTGTCCCCCCCATGGATCTGCGACGGCCCAACGCCGACCGGCCTGCGTCTGCAGGGACGTTACGGCCTGCTGCAGCTGATGGATGCGAGCCTGCTGACGCTGCTGACCGGCGTGCAGTATCCGGGCGACGCGCCGCCGGAAGTCGTGCAGGAATTGCACCGTCTGGCACTCGCGCGAATTCCCCCGCGATTGATGGAATGTCTGGGTGGCCCCTTTCATCTGCTTGCTGCAGATCAAGCCTCATTGGACGCCGGGCCGGATGAATCGCCGCGCTTGCCCTGCCTGTTGACCTTGACCGGCATCAATGAGGATTGCCACACCTTTCTCATTCAAGCCTCGGCCCTCACGCTCTGTGAATGGACCGCGCATGCGGGATGGCAGAGACATGCGCTTGATCCGCACGCTGCGACTGCACTTCCCGAGGCGGTCCGACGGCTGAGTTTTTCGGGCGGCCTGCACCTGGGCCGACGCTCGATATCGGCCGCGCGACTCGCCGGAATCGGCGTGGGAGACGCCTTGCTGATGCCGCTGGACAGCGACGGTCTCAAGCCCCCTTTGCGCATGCTGTTGGGATCCGCATTAGTCAATGTTTGTCAGCGGACCGATGACTCCTATGTATTCCAAGGATGGGTGTCCAACGCCCCTGCCCTTTCCAATCCTTCCCATGTCAAGGCAATTGAAAAGGTCCCCACCATCATGGATGCGTTGAAAGTCGATCTCGATTTCATCGTTGGCCGACTGTCGATGACGGTCGCTGAACTCACAGCGCTCAACACCGGCCGAATACTCTCGCTTGAATTGGCCACACCGCCGCATGTGCGCATCGTTGCGCATGGCACGGAATTGGGCAGCGGCGAATTGATCGAGCTGGACGGGCGGCTCGCCGTCGAGATTACCGACTGGGGCACCCGGTCATGAATCTCGCCGCCTATGACCCGGTCTCGCTGGTGCTGCTGCTGGCCGGCATCGCCCTGCTGCCGCTGCTCATGGTCTGCACCACCGCTTTTCTCAAGATCTCGATGGTGCTGCTGATCGTGCGCAACGCGCTGGGCGTGCAGCAGGTGCCGCCCGCCATGGCGGTCAATGCTGTGGCGCTGGCCGCGACGCTGTTCGTGATGGCCCCCATCTTCAACGAGATGGCGGGGCGGCTGCAGCTGACGGCACCCACGCAAGACCGATCGGGGCGGCCCTCCAACACCAGCAGCGGTGGCGACGCCGGCGCACCGCCCAGCCGCGGTGGCCTTGGCCACATCGCCTATGCCGCCGAACCGCTGCGCGACTTCATGCTGGCCAACACCCTGCCCGAGCGGCGCCAGCGTTTCGTGGAACTGGCGCAGCGCCAGTGGAAGCGCAGTGCGCTGGGCACCCCCAGTGAGCGCGACTACGTGGTGCTCATCCCCTGCTTTGTCATCTCCGAGATGGAGATGGCGCTCAAAGCCGGTTTTGTCCTTTACGTCCCATTCGTGGTGATCGACCTGCTGCTGTCCAACCTGCTGCTCGCACTGGGCATGCAGATGGTGTCGCCGATGGTCGTGTCCCTGCCGCTGAAGCTGCTGCTCTTCGTGGTGCTGGACGGATGGACCCGTCTGTTTGAAGGCCTCGTGGCCTCTTACGCCTGAAGGACCACGCCATGGTCGAAACCATCGCTTTTTTCCAGAAGGGCCTGCTCGCCGTGATCTGGCTGTCCATGCCCAGCCTCATCGTGGCGGTCATCACCGGGGTGGTTGTGTCCCTGCTGCAGGCCGTCCTGTCCATGCAGGACCAAAGCATTCCCTTCGCCGTCAAGTTGCTCGCCGTGGGGGTGACCTTGGCCGCCACCGGGCGCTGGGTGGCGCTCCAGATTCTTTCACTTGGCGAGCAGGCCCTTGCGGCGCTGGCCACCTTCGGAGGTCGTCCATGAGCCGTGTTCCTTGTCTGCCCCCGGTGCCCGCCGTGGCATCTGTTCCCGCCCAACAGGACCTGTGCGCCGCCGCCGGTGCCACGCCAGGTCCGGGCGCTTCACCCGCCCTCAACGATATGACCGACTCAGCACAGGAAGCGCGCGATCGTCAGCAGCAGGTCTTGACGCACATCGTCCGCATCGCCCGGGAATCCCGCAACGACTCCAGCAAGCTCAAGCGTTTCCTGCGCCGCTATGAACGCTCCCCCGGCGAGCTGGACGACATCATCCAGGACGCGCTGCTGGAAGCCACCCGCTGCAGCGACCGGTTCATGGCCAAGTCGTCGGTGGAGACCTGGTTCTTCGGCATCGCCGCCAACGTCGCCCGCAACCATGTGGCGCGCAGCGCCAAGCGCAGCAGCCAACTCGAAAGCCTGGACGCCACGCCCCACACGGTGGACGGAGAACTGGCCCAGCGCAACGGGGAGGCCGTGATGGATGTGAGCCAGTGCGTGTCCTACCGTCAGTTGGCCAAGGTGGTGGACGAGACGCTGGCCGGGCTGTCGCCTGATCTGCGCGGCACCTTCCACCTGGCGTGTCTGGAAGAGGAGTCCTACCGGGATGTCGCGGCGATCCAGTCGATTCCCATCGGGACCGTCCGCTCCCGGGTCAATCGGGTGCGCACCCTGCTGCGCTCGAAACTGCAGCAGGGCTTCGCCGATTTCGCCACGCCGGGCTGAGCATCTCGCTCACCAGGGCATCCAGCGCAACACCACCTGGCTGACCACCAGCGCCACCATGAAGCCGGCCACGCCCCACACCAGGCCCTGCAACAGGTGGTTGGTGCGGCGCTGTTCCGCCAGCAACTGACGGGTCAGCTCATCACGTCGGCTGTCGCCCTGCTGCTTGAGCGCCTCATGCATGAGGCGCGGAAACTCCGGCAGCATCTGGGCGAACCTGGGGGCTTCCTTCTTCAGATGATGCAAGAAGGAGCGCCAGCCCACCTGCTCATCCATCCAGCGTTCGAGGAAGGGCTTGGCGGTGGCCCACAGGTCCAGCTCGGGGTCCAGTTGCCGGCCAAGACCTTCAATGTTGAGCAGCGTTTTTTGCAGCAAAACCAGCTGAGGTTGAATCTCGACGTTAAATCGTCGTGAAATCTGAAACAGCCGCATCAGCACCTGCCCCAGCGAAATGTCCTTCAGCGGCTTGTCGAAGTGCGGTTCGCAGACGGTGCGGACCGCCCCTTCCAGCTCGTCCACCCGCGTTTGCGGGGGGACCCAGCCGGACTCGATGTGCAGTTCGGCCACCCGCTTGTAGTCGCGGCGGAAGAAGGCGATGAAGTTCTGGGCCAGGTAGTCCTTGTCCACCTCGGTCAGCGTGCCGATGATGCCGAAGTCCAGCGCCACATAGCGGCCGAAGGTCTGCGGCTCCAGGCTCACCTGGATGTTGCCCGGGTGCATGTCGGCATGAAAGAAGCCGTCGCGGAACACCTGGGTGAAGAAGATGGTGACGCCGTCGCGGGCCAGCTTCGGAATATCCACACCCGCTTCGCGCAGGCGGTCCAGCTGCGAAATCGGCACGCCCCGCATGCGCTGCATCACGATGACGTCGCTGGCGCACAGCTCCCAGATCATCTCGGGGACCAGCACCAGCTGCAGGTCCTGCATGTTGCGGCGCAGCTGGGCGGCATTGGCGGCTTCGCGCACCAGGTCCAGCTCGTCATGCAGATAGGTGTTGAACTCGGCCACCACTTCGCGGGGCTTGAGCCGCCGGCCGTCCGCCGAGAAGCGTTCAATCCAGCCCGCCAGGGTGCGCATCAGGGCCAGATCGTCCTCGATGACGTCCAGCATGCCGGGCCGCAGCACCTTCACCGCCACCTCACGCCCGTCCGGCAACACCGCGAAGTGCACCTGGGCGATGGACGCACTGGCGACCGGCTCGGCGTCGAAGCTGGCGAAGATGTCCTCGATGCGGCGGCCGAAGGCCCGCTCGATCAAGGCGCGGGACTGTTCCGCCGGAAACGGCGGCACGTTGTCCTGCAGGCGGGACAGCTCGGCCACCATGTCCGCCGGCACCAGGTCCCGGCGGGTGGACAGCAACTGACCGAATTTCACGAAGATCGGCCCGAGGCGCTCCAGCGCCATGCGCAGGCGCACGCCGCGGGGCTCGTCCCAGGCACGTCCCACCGAGATCAGGCGGCGCAGGAAACGGAAACGACGCTGCTTGAGCGTGGAGAGCGCCAGCTCATCCAAGCCGAAGCGGTACAGGGTCCAGACAATGACCAGCAGGCGAGAAAGATATCGCATGAACACCTGCCGGTCAGGCCCGTCCCTGTCCGTCCGGCATGAAGCGGCCAGCCTGACGGGCCAGCAGCGCCATCCCCTGGGCGGCGGCACGGCCGACGCGTCCGAGCTGATGGGCAACGGCCGGGCCGGTGATGGCCGCCAGGTCGTCTTCAATATCCCAGCGCAGGTTGTCGATCAGCCAGTTGATGTCACCGGCCAGTTGCGCATCGCCCAGCACCCGGACCTCCGGACGCTCACCGGAGAGCACGCCAAAGGCGGCTGCAGCCGGATTGGATGCTTCCAGTTGTATTTCCAGGTCCGGTTCTTGCTCTTGGGTTTCCCCGTCATTCAACCGTTCCAGAAGACCGGCGGGCGTGATGCGCAGACGCAGGTCGGGCGCGGCAGGCAACAGGCGGGGCCACCCCGCCAGATGCAGCCGCACCGTCTTGCCAGCCTGCGGCGCCAACCGTGTCGTCACGACCGGCTCGCGCGACATGACATGGTTGAGCAATAGCGTGATGCGATCCTGCACAGCAGGGGCCAGGAGCTTGGACCATTCTTGAAGCATGGGGCGGATTGTAGGCAGACCCAGCCCGAAGGTAGGGGGGCGCTGGTTACGAGTGGGGTGAAGGAATTGAGAGAGAATTTCCGGCTCCGGCCGGGACAAGGGGGTAACCCGGCCAGTCATGCCCCAGGCATGGCCGGAACGGGACAGGTGCGGAAAGCGCCGCCACAACCGGCCAACCACAAGCCGGGCGGGCAGCGCGGCTGCGCGGAGCCGGCCAGGGGCCGGACCGCGGAGCATGGCCGAAAGGCCAGTCCGTGGCATGAGGGAAGCAACCAAGGACCACAGGGTGATGTTTGAGGATCGGAACTACAAGAGAACGTTCTACAGTGCGCCGCAATCGGTCCAGTCCTTCATCGCGGCGTTTCTCGAGCCCAGCCTGATCGTCCTGGTCTACCTGGCCGTGCTGGCCTGGTTCGGTGAGCCGGTGATGCGCTCCACCTACACGCTGTGCATGCTGGTGTTCGCGCTGACCTTCCCGGGACGGAATCATTTCGGGGAGCATCCCGCCAGTGCGGTCACCGACATCATTGGTTCGTGGCTGATGCTGTTGCTGATTCTTGGCATGTTTGCCTATGCCACCAGCAGCCTGCATTACTTCGAGCGCGAAGTGCTGATGTGGTGGGCGATTTTGACGCCGCTGAGCCAGATCGTGGCGGTGGAGATCGGCCGCCAGGTGCTGCGCTGGCGCTCCCGCCAGCCCTGGATCCGGCGCTCCGCCATCATCGTGGGCGCCGGCCCGCTGGGCGCCAAGGTCGCCCGGGCGCTGGAAGCCGGTCCGATGAAGGGCGTGGAGCTGATGGGGTTCTTCGACGACCGGCAGGACGACCGCCTGCACAGCGACACCAGCGGCCGAATCCTCGGCACCCTGCCGGAGCTGAGCGACTTTGTCCGCGCCCACGGCGTGCGGGAGGTCTACATCACCCTGCCGCTGGGCTCGCAGCCGCGCATCGTGCAGTTGCTGGAGCAGGTGCAGGGCACCACCGCGTCCATCTTCTTCGTGCCGGACGTCTTCGGCATCAGCATCATCCAGGGCCGCCTGCAGGACATGAACGGCGTGCCGGTCGTGGGCATTCTGGAGACCCCGTTCACTGGCGTGAACGAGGTGGTCAAGCGCATCAGCGACATCATCCTGGCCAGCCTGATCCTGCTGCTGATCTCGCCCATCCTGGTGGCGCTGGCCATCGGCGTGAAGCTCAGCTCGCCCGGCCCGGTCATCTTCAAGCAGCGTCGCAACGGCCTGGATGGGGACGAGATCATCGTCTACAAGTTCCGCTCGATGCGGTCCATGGACAACGGCGCGGTGGTCAAGCAGGCCACCAAGGGCGACCCGCGCATCACCCCGTTTGGCGCCTTCATCCGCCGCACGTCGCTGGACGAGCTGCCGCAGTTCATCAACGTGCTGCAGGGCCGCATGAGCATCGTCGGTCCGCGGCCGCATGCCGTCGCCCACAATGAGGAATACCGCCAGATCATCAAGGCCTACATGGTGCGCCACAAGGTCAAGCCGGGCATCACCGGCTGGGCCCAGGTCAACGGCCTGCGCGGCGAGACCGACACCATCGACAAGATGAAGGCCCGGGTGGAATATGACCTGGAATATCTGCGCAACTGGTCCCTCGGGCTGGACCTGCAAATCATTGTGCGGACCGTGCGGCTCATGGTCTTCGACCGCCACGCGTACTGACCTCCCAAGAAGAATCAGGAGCCAACCCGTGATGACCCCTCTTCATCGCCTGCCCCGCCCGAGGTCCTCCCGCGCCCCGCTGAAGGCCGTCCCCTGGATGCTGGCGGCCGGTCTGCTGGGCGCCAGCGCCGGCGCCTGGGCCCAGAGCAGCGGCGAGCCCTGGTATCTCGGGGCAGCCTTGTCGCAGCAATATGCCAACAACGTCTTTCGCGCGAACAGCGCTGAAAACAGCGACCAGTACACCACGCTGACCCTGCTGGGCGGCGGCGACGTGCGGCTGGGACGCCAGCGTCTGTATGCCAGCACCAAGTGGATGGACAACCGCTACAACCACAACGAGCAGTTGAACAACCGCGGTTTTGACATCCGCACCGGCCTGGACTGGCAGACGGTGGGCGATCTCTCCGGCAACCTGACCTATCTGCGCAAGCGCTACCTGGCCGACTACAACGCCACGTCGCAGATTGCGCCCACCACCGAGCGCAACATCCAGACCGACCAGAGTGCTGAGGGCACGGTGCGGCTGGGCCTGCCCTCCACCACGCCGCTGGCGCTGGAAGGCGGTTATGTCTACCGCACCCGCGACTATTCCCTGGCCAGCTATGTCAGCCAGGAGTACCGGCAGGGCGCCACCTCGCTGGGCCTGACCTACAGCCCCAGCAGCCAGTGGCGCTTCGGCGTGGCCGGTCGCTACACCAAGGGCCACACCACCGACACCGACTTCGAATACTCCCGCAAGGACCTGGACCTGACGGCCGGCTGGACGCTCACCGGATCTTCCAACCTCAATGCCCGCATCAGCCGCAGCCGCGCGGACGGCTTTGACGGCGTCACCGGCGCGCTGATCTGGGACTGGCGTCCGGGTGGCCGCTGGAACCTGAGCACCCAGATCTCCCGCGACACCGGGGTGGAAACCTACTACCTGGGCGTGTCCAACGTGGTGTCGGACTACAACCGCATCACCACCTCCGCCCAGATCCAGGGCACCTACCGGTTGACCGGCAAGCTGAGCCTGACCGCCGGCGGCGGTTATTCCCGCGTCAGCCGCGACGACCGCAGCCTCAACACCGGCTACAGCGACAGCAGCCGCTTCTACAACGCCGGCATCAGCTGGCAGGCCACCCGCGCAGTGACCGTGGGCTGCAGCTACAACCGTCAGAGCCGCAATTCCTACAGCCTGCTCTACACCTACGATGCCTACACCGCAGGCTGCTATGTGCAGGGCGTGATCCAGTAAGACCACCAGGGACCCAGAATGAGCACCACCATCTTGTTGACCGGCGCGACCGGGTACATCGCTTCCCACACCTGGCTGGCGCTGCTGGCAGCCGGTTACCGCGTCATCGGCGTGGACAACTTCAGCAACAGCTCCCCCAAGGTGCTGGACCGTCTGGCGGAACTGAGCGGCCAGACGCCCCTGTTCGAGAAGCTGGATGTCTGTGACGCCGCCGCCCTGGACCGCGTGTTCAGCGAATACCAGCCGGCCGCCGTGGTGCACTTTGCTGCCTACAAGGCGGTGGGCGAATCCACCGCCAAGCCGCTGAGCTACTACCGCAACAACCTGGACGGCCTGTTGACCGTCTGCGAGGTGATGCAGCGCCACGGCTGCAAGCGCATCGTGTTTTCGTCCAGCGCCACCGTCTACGGCCAGCCGCGTTCGTTGCCGCTGCGCGAGGATGCGGAGCTGATGGCGGTCAATCCCTACGGTGCCACCAAGCTCATCGGCGAAGGCATCCTGCGGGACCTGGGCGCCTCCGACCCGTCCTGGCAGACGGCCTGCCTGCGCTACTTCAATCCGGTCGGCGCCCATGAGAGTGGCCGCATCGGCGAAGACCCGCGCGGCATTCCCAACAATCTCATGCCCTATGTCACCCAGGTGGCCGTGGGCCGCCGCGCCAAGCTGAGCGTGTTCGGCAACGACTACGACACCCCGGACGGCACCGGCGTGCGCGACTACATCCATGTGGTGGATCTGGCCGACGGCCATGTCGCCGCGCTGCGCTTCCTGCTCCAGGGGCAGGAATCGATCTGGGTCAATCTGGGCACCGGACGCGGTTACAGCGTGCTGGAGCTGGTCAATGCCTTTGCCAAGGCCAGCGGCCGGGAGATTCCCTACGAGATCGCACCGCGCCGCCCAGGGGATGTGGCGGCCTGTTATGCCGACCCGACGCTCGCCAAGGAGCGACTCGGATGGACGGCAAAATATGACCTCGCGCGGATGTGCGAGGACAGCTGGCGTTGGCAGTCCGCCAATCCCAACGGATTTGAGGGAGCAGAAGTTTGAGCAAGATTGACGTCCTGCCGGTCATCATGGCCGGTGGCAGTGGAACGCGCCTGTGGCCGCTGTCGCGCGCGGGCTATCCGAAGCAATTTCTGATTCTGAGCGGCAACACCAGTCTGTTCCAGCAGGCGGCGGACCGCCTGGCCACGCTGGGTGCCGACGACATCGCCGTGAGCGCCCCGCTGGTGGTGGGCAATGAAGAACACCGCTTCATGGTGCTGGACCAACTGCGGGAACAGCGCATGAGCCCCAGCGCCGTGCTGCTGGAGCCCGCTGGCCGCAACACCGCACCCGCCATCACGCTGGCGGCCCTGCAGGCGCTGCAGGGCGGGACCGATCCGGTGCTGGTGGTCACTCCGGCCGACCAGACGGTCACGCAGGCCGATGCCTTCACCACCGCCCTGCAAACGGCCATCCGCCAGGCCCAGGACGGCGCCATCGTCATCCTGGGCATCACGCCGGACCGTCCTGAGACGGGGTATGGCTATATCCGCGGTCAGGCGGACGGCAGCGGCCTGCGGGTCGAGGCCTTTGTCGAGAAGCCGGATGCCGGCACCGCCCAGCGTTATCTGGACGAAGGCAGCTATTTCTGGAACAGCGGGATGTTTGTGCTGCGCGCCTCGACCTGGATCAAGGCCCTGCAGCGCTTCCGCCCCGACATCGAAGCCGCCACCCGCGCCTCCTTCGACGCCCGCGGCACGGATGGCCCGTTTGTGCGTCCGGCCAAGGACGCCTTTGCCCAGGTGCCCAGCGAATCCATCGACTACGCCGTGATGGAGCACTGCCCCGGCAGTGAATTCCCGCTGCGCATGGTGCCGCTGGATGCCGGCTGGAATGACCTGGGCGCCTGGGAAGCGGTCTGGCAGGTCGCGCCCAAGGACGATGACGGCAACGCCAGCCGCGGCGACGCCATCATTGCCGACAGCCGCAACACCCTGGTGCATGCCACCAGCCGACTGGTCTCGGCGGTCGGGCTGGACAACATCGTGGTGGTGGAGACGCCGGACGCGGTGCTGGTGGCCGACCGCAGCAAGAGCCAGGACGTCAAGAAGATTGTCAACTCGCTCACCGCCAGCCAGCGGGGCGAGCACAACCTGCATCGCAAGGTGCACCGCCCCTGGGGCTGGTACGACAGCATCGACATGGGCGAGCGCTTCCAGGTCAAGCGCATCATGGTCAAGCCGGGCGCCTCGCTCAGCCTGCAGATGCATCACCACCGGGCGGAACACTGGATCGTGGTGTCGGGCACGGCGGAGGTCGTCAACGGCGACAAGACGATTCTGCTGACCGAAAACCAGTCCACCTACATCCCGCTGGGCCAGGTGCATCGCCTGTCCAACCCGGGCAAGGTGCCGCTGGAAATCATCGAGGTGCAGTCCGGTTCTTACCTGGGTGAGGACGACATCGTCCGCTACCAGGACACCTACGGCCGCAACTGAGGGATCGGCGAGGCGCTCGAAACCGGATACAAAGCCGGCTACGAACATGTCCGTGACAGGACAAGAAGCGCACGCTTGAAGAGGAGAAGGCCGTGGCCGTGATTGCCGTTGTAGGTCTGGGATATGTGGGACTGCCGCTGGTGGTCGAATTCGGCAAGCTGGGCCGCACCATCGGTTTTGACATCTCCACGGAGAAAGTGGCCAAGTGCCGCGCCGGCACCGACCCCTCGCGGGAGTTGACCGACGCGGAGGTGCAGGCCGCCGTCCACGCGGAGTATCACAGCGATCCGGCCTCCCTGGCCGAGGCGGACGTCATCATCGTGGCCGTGCCCACGCCGGTGGACGAGGCCCATATCCCGGACTTCCGCCCGCTGGTCGGTGCGTCGGCCAGCGTGGGCCGTCACATGAAGACCGGGGCGGTGGTGGTGTTCGAGTCCACCGTCTATCCGGGCGCGACCGAGGAAGTCTGCATTCCGGTGCTGGAGCGTGAATCCGGCAAGGTCTGGAAGCGGGATTTCTTCGTCGGCTATAGCCCCGAGCGCATCAACCCGGGCGACAAGGAGCACACGCTCACCAAGATCCTGAAGATCGTCTCCGGCGACACGCCCGAGACGCTGGACATCGTCGCCCGCACCTATGAAGCCATCATCCGCCCGGGGGTGCATCGCGCCTCCAGCATCAAGACGGCGGAGGCGGCCAAGGTCATCGAGAACACCCAGCGCGACCTGAACATCGCACTGATGAACGAGCTGGCCATCATCTTCGACCGCATCGGCCTGGACACCTCGGAAGTGCTGGAAGCGGCCGGCACCAAGTGGAACTTTCTCAAGTTCAAGCCGGGCCTGGTGGGCGGCCACTGCATCGGCGTGGACCCCTACTACCTCACCCACAAGGCGGACATGCTGGGCTACCACCCGCAGGTCATCCTGGCCGGTCGCCGCATCAACGACGGCATGGGCAAGTTCATCGCCGAGCAGACCATCAAGCAGATGATTGCGGCGGGCAGCTACATCAAGGGGGCCAAGGTCAATGTGCTGGGCCTGACCTTCAAGGAAGACTGCGGCGACCTGCGCAACTCCAAGGTCATCGACATCATCCGGGAGCTGGAGAGCTACGGGGTGGAGGTCTGGGTGACCGATCCGGCAGCGGCCGCCGACGAAGCCATGCATGAATATGGGGTCCGGCTCCACCCCTTCGACGCCCTGCCCAAGGCCGACGCCATCGTGGCGGCGGTGGCGCACCGGGAGTACAAGGCCCTGAGCGTGGAAGCGCTGTGCGGCAAGCTCGTTCCCGGCGGCGCCTTTATCGACGTCAAGGCCGCTTTTGCAAGCGACAATCTCCGGCGTGCTGGACTGAGGGTCTGGCGCCTGTGATGATGAGGGCCTCCAGCTGGCGGCCTTCTTCCTCATCGACAGCTCCTGTGTTTTCTGCGCTCATAAGGGATTGATTGGTCATGACGATTCTCGTCACCGGCGGCGCCGGCTTCATCGGCAGCAACTTCGTGCTGGACTGGCTTCGTTCGTCGGACGAGCCTGTGGTCAACCTGGATGCGCTGACCTACGCCGGCAATCTGGAGAATCTGTCCAGCCTGAAGGACGACGCCCGCCATGTGTTCGTGCAGGGCGACATCTGCGACCGGGCGCTGGTGGACCAGTTGCTGGCCAGCCATCGTCCGCGTGCGGTGGTGCATTTCGCCGCGGAAAGCCATGTGGACCGTTCCATTCACGGCCCGGGCGCCTTCATGCGCACGAATGTGGAGGGCACCTTCACCCTGCTGGAAGCGGCGCGCGCCTACTGGGGCACGCTGGAGGGCGAGGCCAAGGAGGGCTTCCGCTTTCACCATGTCTCCACGGATGAGGTCTACGGCTCGCTCAAGCCGCAGGACCCGCCCTTCGCCGAAACCCACCCTTACGAGCCGAACAGCCCCTACTCGGCGTCCAAGGCCGCGAGCGACCATCTGGTGCGCGCCTGGCATCACACGTACGGCTTGCCAGTCGTCACCACAAATTGCAGCAATAACTACGGGCCCTACCACTTCCCCGAGAAGCTGATCCCGCTGATGATCGTCAACGCCTTGGCGGGCAAGCCGCTGCCGGTGTATGGGGACGGCCAGCAGATCCGCGACTGGCTGTATGTGACCGACCATTGCTCCGGCATCCGCGCCGTGCTGGCGGGGGGCCGCGTGGGCGAGACCTACAACATCGGCGGCTGGAACGAGAAAGCCAACATCGACATCGTGCGCACGGTCTGTGCGCTGCTGGACGAATTGCGGCCGGATGCCGCGGGCCCCTACAGCCGCCTCATCACCTACGTGAAGGACCGCCCGGGCCACGATAGGCGATATGCGATTGACGCCCGCAAGATCGAGCGGGAACTGGGCTGGCGACCGGCCGAGACCTTCGAGACCGGCATCCGCAAAACGGTGCAGTGGTATTTGTCGAATGAAGACTGGGTGGCGCGTGTGCTGTCCGGCGCCTACCGTGAGTGGGTCTCCAAGCAATACGGCAGCGGCCAGAACGGCTGAGTACTGGCCATGAAGCGACTGCCGATGCAGCCAGGCAGGATCGCCGCCTTCCAAACGGCGCCTCTGCAGCGGCGCCTCTGCATCAGCACCCCCCTCTGCACAGCCTCCCCTGCCAAGGTGGCAGGGACCTGAAGCGCGACAAGAGACAGCGAGGCCTCTTATGACCCCCATTCCTGCGACCTCGACCCGCAAGGGCATCATTCTGGCGGGCGGATCCGGCACCCGCCTGCATCCCGCCACGCTGGCGATGAGCAAGCAACTGCTGCCGGTCTACGACAAGCCGATGGTCTATTACCCGCTGAGCACGCTGATGCTGGCGGGCATCCGGGACATTCTGCTGATCAGCACGCCGCAGGACCTGCCGCGTTTTGAAGCCCTGCTGGGCGATGGCTCGCGCTGGGGCATCCGCCTGGAATACTGTGTGCAGCCGTCACCGGACGGACTGGCACAGGCCTTCATTCTGGGTCGCGACTTCATCGGCGGCGCACCCAGCGCGCTGGTGCTGGGCGACAACATCTTCTACGGCCATGACCTGCTGGGTCTGCTGCGCGCCGCGGACGAACGGACCCGCGGCGCCACCGTCTTTGCCTACCATGTGCAGGACCCGGAGCGTTATGGGGTGGTGGCCTTTGACGATCACAAACGGGCCCAGAGCATTGAAGAGAAGCCGCTCAAACCCAAAAGCAACTATGCGGTGACAGGCTTGTACTTCTACGACCACCAAGTCTGCGACATTGCAGCGGACATCAAGCCGAGCGCCCGCGGCGAGCTGGAGATCACCGACGTGAATGCGCGCTACCTGGCGCAGCAGGAGCTGCAGGTGGAGATCATGGGGCGCGGCTATGCATGGCTGGACACCGGCACGCATGACAGTCTGCTGGAAGCGGGTCAATTCATTGCGACGCTGGAGAAGCGTCAGGGGCTCAAGGTGGCGTGTCCGGAGGAGATCGCCTATCGCCGTGGATGGATCAGTGCGGAACAACTGGAGCGCCTGGCGCAACTGATGTTGAAGAACGGGTATGGCCAATACCTGAAACAGTTGCTCAACGAGAAAGTGTTTTGATGAACATCATCCAGACTGCATTGCCGGAAGTCCTGATTCTTGAACCCAAGGTGTTTGGGGATGCCCGCGGCTTTTTCATGGAAAGCTGGACGGAGCCCAAGTTCAATGCCGCCGTGGGCCACGACGTCCGGTTTGTACAAGACAACCATTCCCGCTCCTCGCGCGGCGTGTTGCGAGGCCTTCACTTCCAGCTGCCCCCGCATGCGCAGGGCAAGCTGGTGCGTTGCACGGCCGGCGCGGTGTTCGATGTGGCGGTGGACATCCGCCGCTCGAGCCCCAACTTCGGCAAGTGGGTGGGCGTGGAGCTGAGCGGAGACAACCACCGCCAGCTGTGGATTCCCCCCGGCTTTGCGCACGGCTTCCTGGTGCTGAGCGAATCGGCAGACTTCCTGTACAAGACGACGGATCTGTACGCGCCGCAGGCGGAAGGATCGGTCCGCTGGGACGACCCGGCGATCGGCATCCAGTGGCCGGAGACCGGCGTGCAAGCCAAGCTGGCGGAGAAGGACGCAAAAGCGTCTTTGCTGTCGGATGCCAAGGTATTCGACTGACACGGGGGGCTGGCCATGAAACTGCTACTACTGGGCAAGACCGGTCAACTGGGCTGGGAGCTGCAACGCGCGCTGGCGCCCCTGGGTACGCTGGTGTCGCTGGATCGGCATGAGGGCGGGGACCTGTCGGACAGCGATGCGCTGGCGGCGACGGTTCAGCGCGTGGCGCCGGATGTCATCGTCAATGCCGCGGCTTACACGGCCGTGGACAAGGCGGAATCGGACCTGCCGGCGGCTCGCCAGATCAATGCCACCGCCGTGGGCGTGCTGGCGGCGCAGGCCAAGGCCCATGGTGCGCTGCTGGTGCACTACAGCACCGACTACGTGTTCGACGGCAGCGGCGATCAGCCGCGAGACGAATCGGCCGCCACGGGTCCGCTGAGTGCGTATGGGCGGACCAAGCTCGAGGGCGAGCAACTGATCGCCGAGCACGGCGCCGATGCGCTGGTGCTGCGCACCAGCTGGGTCTATGCCGCGCGTGGCGGCAACTTCGCCAAGACGATGCTTCGACTGGCGGCGGAGCGGGAACAGTTGAAGGTGGTGGCGGACCAGATCGGCGCCCCGACCGGCGCGGATCTGCTGGCCGACCTGACGGCGCATCTGATCCGCAGCGCGATGCAGGACCGCTCGCTGTGCGGCACCTATCACGCCGTGGCCAGTGGCGAGACGAGCTGGCATCAATATGCCCAGCATGTGCTGGCACGGGCGGCGGCCAAGGGGGTGACGCTGAAGGTGCAGGCGGACCAGGTGGAAGCGATTCCGACCTCCGCCTATCCGGTGCCGGCGCCGCGCCCGCTCAATTCCCGTCTGGACAACCGTCGTCTGCAATCGCGGTTTGGCCTGGTGCTGCCGCACTGGCAGGCCGGCGTGGACCGGATGCTGGACGAGATTCTGTGAAGCGCTGAACGGACCATGGCTGCGCCTCTGCTTCATCTGATCGCGGGGGCGCGGCCCAATTTCATGAAGCTGGCGCCGCTGGTGCGGGCGCTGCAGGCGGATGGGCGGCTGCGCTGGCGATTGGTGCATACCGGCCAGCATCACGATCACGCCATGAGTGGTGTGTTCTTTGAGGAGCTGGGCTTGCCACCGCCGGAGGTGTCGCTGGGCTGTCATGGCGGGAGTCATGCGCAGCTGACGGCGCGCATTCTGCAGGCCTATGAGCCGGTGGTGCTGGCGGACAGCCCTGCGGCCTGTGTGGTGGTGGGGGACGTGGATTCGACGCTGGCCTGTGCGCTGGTGGCGCGCAAGCTGGGCGTGCGGGTGGCGCATGTCGAGGCGGGTCTTCGCAGCGGTGACATGCGGATGCCGGAGGAGATCAACCGGCGGGCGACGGATGCGATGTCAGACTGGCTGTTCACGACGGAGCCGAGTGCGACGGCGCATCTGCGGCGGGAGGGCCATGCCGAAGCGCAGATCCATGAGGTGGGCCATGTGATGGTCGACAACCTGCTGTATCAGCATGCGCTGTTGGCAGGGGTGGATCGGCAGGGGTGGCCGGGGCGTGCTGAGCAGGTGGCGGCGCTGAGTCGTGCCGGGCGGTATGGGGTGGTGACGCTGCATCGACCCTCGAATGTGGACGATGCGGGGCAGTTGGCGGCGCTGATGCAGGCGCTGTCGAGCTTGTCGGAGCGGGTGCCGCTGATCTTCCCGGTGCATCCGAGGACGCGGGGGCGGATCGAGTCACTGGGGTTGCAGTGGCCGTCGACGCTGATGTTGTTGCCTCCCCTGCCCTATCGGCCGTTCCTCGCACTCTGGAGTGAGGCCGCGCTGGTGCTGACAGACAGCGGTGGGCTTCAGGAAGAGACCACGGCGCTGGGGGTGCCGTGTCTGACCCTTCGAGACAATACGGAGCGGCCCATCACGGTGGAGAGGGGCAGCAATCAGCTGGTGGGGACGGATGCCGGCAAGGTGCTGGGGGCGGCGCATGCATGCTTGGATGCGCTGGACCGGGGGGAGCGAGCTGGGGGCGGCTCAAGGCCGCCTTTGTGGGACGGCGCTGCGGCTCAGCGGATCGTTGCGGTGCTGGCGGCGGAGGTCTGAGACGTCGGGGGCGCTCTCTCGCTCTCTTGAGAGGGCGCGGCTGAGGCTTTGGCGGTGGGGCGTTTTTTGACTACGCCAGAAGCCGCCAAGCGGGCCCCCTTTTGCTACATGTCCCCCGTCCCCTTCGGGTCCTCCTCCTAATACTTCCGCAAAAGGGGGCCCGCTTGGCGGCTTCCCGAATCGAGGACTTCATCGGTCCTGGAGAGCGGTGTGGCTGGGTCCGGGACGATGGGTCAAGGGGTATGTAGTGGGGGGCTGGCTCAGTTCGTGTCCAGCGCCGGCATGGCCTTGACGAGATCGTCGATGGCCTTCACTTGTTGCAGGAAGGGCTTGAGTTGGGAGAGGCGCAGAGCGCTGGGGCCGTCGCAGCGCGCTTCTTCCGGCTTGGGATGGGATTCGAGGAACAGGCCGGCCAGGCCCACGGCCATGCCGGCACGGGCCAGTTCCGTCACCTGGCCGCGGCGGCCGCCTGAGGCAGCCGCACCGGATTCGCGTTGCTGGAGGGCGTGGGTGACGTCAAAGATCACCGGCTTGTTGCCGCTCACCTGCTTCATGACGCCGAAACCCAGCATGTCCACGACGAGGTTGTCGTAGCCAAATTGGGCGCCGCGGTCGCAGAGCATGAGGTTGGGATTGCCGCCTTCTTCGAACTTCTCGACGATGTTCTTCATCTGCGGCGGGCTGACGAATTGCGGCTTTTTGATGTTGATGACCTTGCCAGTCTTGGCCAGGGCAATGACGAGGTCGGTCTGGCGGGCGAGGAAGGCCGGCAGTTGCAGCACGTCGCACACGCTGGCGACTTCAGCGGCCTGGAAGGGCTCATGGACGTCGGTCAGGACCGGGACGTTGTGCGCCTTCTTGACGGCCTCAAAGATCTTCAGGCCCTGCTCCAGGCCCGGGCCCCGGTAGGACTTGATCGACGAACGATTGGCCTTGTCGAAGGACGCCTTGAAGACGTAAGGGATGCCCAGTTCCTGGGTCACGCGGACATATTCGCCGCAGACGTCCACCGCGAACTGCTCGGACTCCAGCACATTGACGCCGCCAAACAGCACGAAGGGCAGCGCGTTATCGACCTGGATGTTGTTGATCTTGACCATGGGGATGACTTCCGGGGTTAGCCCGGAAGTATCCCATTTTGCCGCGCTCTCAGCGTGCGGCGATCTTCCCGCTCCGCCCGATCGGGTGGTGCTCGATGCCCATGGCCTTCATCATCGCCGGCTCGTACAGATTGCGGCCGTCAAACACGACAGGCTGCTTGAGATCGGTCTTGAAGCGATCGAAGTCCGGGGTGCGGAATTCCTTCCACTCGGTGACGATGATCAGTGCGTCCGCCTCGGCCAGCGCATGTTCGGCCCGTTCGCAGAAGCTCACGCCCGGGTTGGTCGAGAGGATGCGGGAGGCTTCGCTCATCGCCACCGGATCGTAGGCGGCAATGGCTGCGCCGCGCTGCGTCAGACCTTCGATGATGGTCAGCGCTGGTGCCTCCCGCATGTCGTCGGTATTGGGCTTGAAGGCTAAGCCCCACAGTGCAAAGCGCTTGCCGGCCAGGTCATTCCCGAAGCGGGCCACCACCTTGTCCACCAGCACTTGCTTCTGCCGGTCGTTGGCCTCTTCCACGGCATTCAGCACCTGAAGCTCCTGGCCATATTCACGGCCGGTACGCACCAGGGCTTTGACATCCTTGGGGAAGCAGGAGCCGCCATAACCGGCGCCGGCATACAGGAACTGGTAGCCGATGCGGGGGTCGGAGCCGATGCCGCGACGCACCAGTTCGATGTCCGCGCCCACCTTCTCCGCCAGCAGCGCCAGCTCGTTCATGAAGCTGATGCGGGTGGCCAGCATCGCGTTGGCCGCGTACTTGGTGAATTCCGCGCTCTTCACATCCATCACCATCAGCCGGTCGTGGCTGCGGGTAAAGGGGGCGTACAGCGCGCGCATCATCAACGTGGCCTGCTCGTCGTCCGAGCCCACGATGATCCGGTCCGGCTTCATGAAGTCTTCGACCGCCGCACCTTCCTTCAGGAACTCGGGGTTGGACACCACCGCAAAGTTGGCCGACACGCCCCGCTTGGTCAGCTCTTCGCGAATCGCGGCGTCCACCTTCTTGGCCGTGCCCACCGGCACCGTGCTCTTGTCCACCACCACCTTGTAATCGGTCATGCGTTGACCGATGGAACGGGCGGCGGCCAGCACATATTGCAGGTCGGCCGAGCCATCTTCACCGGGGGGCGTGCCCACCGCGATGAACAGCACGGTGCCGTGATTCACCGCCACATCCACGTCCGTTGTGAACTGCAGGCGGCCGGCAGCCACATTGCGCGCCACCACCGCATCCAGGCCCGGTTCGTGAATGGGAATGCCCCCTTCATTGAGCACGCGGATCTTGTCGGGATTCACGTCGAGGCACACCACGTGGTTGCCCATCTCGGCCAGACATGCGCCCGTGACCAGGCCCACATAGCCGGTGCCAATCGTCGTAACTTTCATGCGATAACTCCCAAGGGTCATTCCAAATACTGCCCACATTCACACAATCCGCGCCACACCGATGCGGCGCGAAAACATTGCTGTTGCGGCGCCCGGTGAGCAAACCGGGTGCCAGCATCGCCGACAAACGTCAGCGTCTTGTCTCAGATCTTGTAATAGTCTCGATACCAGGCAACAAAGCGCTTCACGCCCTCTGTCACCGGCATGGCCGGCCGGAATCCGGTCCAGGCGGCCAGTTCTTCCACATCCGCATGCGTGGCCGGCACATCGCCGTCCTGCAGCGGCAAAAACTCCTTCTGCGCCTCGCGCCCCAGCGCCTGCTCGATGGCCTCAATAAAGCCCATCAGCGGCACCGGCTGGTGATTGCCGATGTTGAACACCCGATACGGCGCGCTCGACCGGGCCGGATCCGCCTTCACCGGGTCGTAGTCCGCATCCGGCGTTGCAACCCGATCCAGCACCCGCACCACGCCTTCGGCGATGTCATCGATGTAGGTGAAATCTCGAATCATCTGCCCGTGATTGAACACCTTGATCGGCTCACCGGCCAGGATGGCCTTGGTGAACAGGAACAGCGCCATATCCGGCCGTCCCCAGGGTCCATACACCGTGAAAAAGCGCAGCCCGGTCGTCGGCAGATTGAACAGATGGCTGTAGGTATGCGCCATCAGCTCATTGGCCTTCTTCGTGGCCGCATACAGGCTCACCGGATGGTCCACGCTGTGATGCTCGCTGAACGGCATCAGCGTATTGCCCCCGTACACGCTCGAGCTCGACGCATACACCAGATGCTCCACGCTGTGATGACGGCAGCCCTCCAGCACATTCGTAAAGCCTGAAATATTCGAATCGATATACGCATGCGGATTCACCAGCGAATACCGCACCCCGGCCTGTGCCGCCAGATGCACCACCCGATCGAAGCCATGCTCCGCGAACACCTGGGCCATTCCGGCCCGATCCGCCACATCCATCTCGATGAACGAAAACGCCGGGTGCGGCGCCAGCCGTGCCAGCCGCGCATGTTTGAGGGTTGGATCGTAGTAATCGTTGAGATTGTCCAGGCCCACCACTTGATCCCCACGCGCGAGCAGGATCTGGCTGACATGCATGCCGATGAAGCCGGCTGCGCCGGTGACGAGTACTTTCACGAGATCTCCCGATCGCTGCTCTGGGGACTGCCATTTTCCGCGCAATGCTGCCGCACCATCATGACCCCTCCCCCCTCAGTAGGGTGCCCCCCCCGCAAAAGACCTGCGCCCCCCACAAACCCAAGGCCCACGGCCCACCACGATCCGAGCCGCCGAAGGCCCGGGGGGTATTGGCGGAAGTCAAGGAAGGAATGGCCCGCGAAGCGGGACAGGAGGGACATGAAGCCAATACCCCCCGGGCCTTCGGTGGCGGGCGCAGTCAAAGAACGCAGCCCCCCGCAAAGTGGCCCAATCCCCCGCCCTGCCACGTTGCACAGAGCGGCGGCCCAAGCAGCCGAAACAGCCAACGCGCCCTCAAAAATACCTGGACGTGCCATTCGGCGCCCTAAACCACATGAGCAGGAGTCCGGTGCCGATCTCCCAATGCATCCGCGCCCGATCCTTGCGTCCTCGCGCGAGGGCCAACACCGCGCGCGCCACGCGAGCGGCGATTTTGTCTGGCCACCGATTCCTCGGATACGCGAAATACGCAATCGCCAACTCTTCGTTGATGGTTTTACGGGCATTCACATGGGGGTTTTCGTACTTCACGGATGGATCGTCGACCCTCATCACGCGCCCGTGCCGATGGCGGAAAAACCAGGCTGCCCACTCCGCGTCTTCGGCAGAAAACACGTCCACCCGAAACGGCCGCTCCTTCACCAACCGGGTTGGAAAGAACGCACAGGCGTTGGACAAGCCGTTGTAGCCATCGAACTGTTCTGCCCCGATGACTGCCCGCGCGGGTTGTCCAGACGCTGCGTGCCGCCAGTACACCACCTCAACGCCTTCCCCCGCAGCGGCGGACAACGCCCGCTCCACCACCTCAGGGTCATCCAGCCGCACATGCGCGCTGATCAACAGCGCATGGGGCTCCGCCACAGCGGCCATGCCCACATTGATCGCCACGGAGTAATTGAAGACCTCATCGGGATAGGTCACCACCTCTCCCAACCGCAGCAACCGCTCTTTCACCGCGGGATCCCGCGACGAATCCACAAACACGATGCGCGCCGGCGCCCAGGTTTGCGCCTTCAGCGACGCCACCACCTGCTCCAGCAGCGGCCCGCACGCATGCGTACGGATCACTGCCGCATACCTGCGCAGCTCACTCGAGCTCACGGAATTGACGGAACTCACGGAACTCACGTCCGACCTCTCCCGCCCCACAGGGTCTCCATCATCGTCACGCCTGCACCGGCGGCCGCAACCAGCGCCGGATCATCTGATACCAGCCCTCGGCCCACCACCCCTGCTTCATGAACGCCCGCAGATCCGCAGCATCCGGCTGAAACCCGTAATACTCCGAAAACACCTGCAGCAGCATCAGCTGCATCGTCCGCCCCTGCCCCTGCCCATGCTTGGCATACATCAACTGACACGCCCGCAGCACCTTCTGCTTGGATTTTGACGAGATGCGATCCGGCCGCGGCGCCACATCAAACACATAGCTGGGCAGATCCAGCAAACGCCCTGGCCCATGCAGCTTCAGGATGCGATAGAAGAACTCCAGATCCTGCCAAGCCGGCATCTCTTCATCAAACAGCCCCGCCGACACAAACCGGTCGCGCGGCCCGAACAGCTGATTGCCCACATGATTGGCCTGCAGCATCATCTCGGCGCTGCAGCGGCCCACCTTTGCGCTGTACCAGCGCTTGTCCCCGCTGCGGAACTCATACTGCACATACAGCACCGAGGGCTGATCCCCCATCGCCGTCAGCAGCTTCCAGTAGGCCAGCAACGCCTCGATGTGATGCGGCTTGAACTCGTCATCATCATCCAGCCCGGTCAGAAATTCCCCGGTGCTGGCACGGATCGCCTCATTGCGCGCCGCACAGGCCCCGCGCCCCTTCTCATGCCGCAGCACCTTCAGCCGCGGATCCTGCAGAGCGCGCTCCGTCAGCCAGCGTGGCGTCTCATCGGTGGAGCCGTCGTCCACCACCACCAACTCCACATTCCGATAGGTCTGGCCCAGCACCGATTCGACGGCGGCACGCATCGATGCCAGCCGGTTCTGCGTCGGCATGTAGACCGAGACCAAGGGCGATTCACTCATGTCCATCTTTCATCTCAAAACCAGCGGCCGGGACAGCGCCTTCAGCGCCCGTCCAGCACCGCCTTGGCGCGCGGAAACAGATTCTCCGCCGTCCACAGCAACAGCAGCGTCAGGCTGGCGGCGCACAGCCACAGCGCATCGCTGCGCCGCAGACCCACGGCCCTCAGCATTTCAATCAACATCGGGTGCAGCAGATACAGCCCCAGCGCATACCGCCGGCCCCAGTCGGCCAGCCGCTCCATCAGCGGCGTGGCTGGCAGCCTCAGGCCCAGCGCCATCGCGCCCACGCCCATCAGCACCGCGCCCACATGCAGCTGCAGCTCCGTCGCCTGCCCGCCCTTCCAGCGCACAGCCATGCCCTGCGCCATCAGCAGCAACGCACCGCCCACCAGCAGCACCGGCCACCACCGGGCCAGGGTCCTGGCCGGCACGCTCGCAAGCTTGATGCCAAGCCACACCATCGCCGCCCCACCCAGGAACCGAGCGGCAAACATCGTGGGCCAGCTCACCCGCCCCATGGCGCAGAGCGAGTCGATCACGCTGGCCAGCAGGATCACCGCGGTGATGCCCCACCAGGCACCGCGCGCCTGACACCAGTCCGGCCTCGCCGCCGCCAGCAGCACGCCGGCCAGGGCCGCATGCATGAACCACAGATGGCCCCAGACGCCGCGCACGATGGCGTCCTGCGACAGGATGCGCTCCAGCGCCGCCTTCGGCCCCAGTTGCACCGCATGCAGCACCCCATACAGCAGCGCACACACCAGCGTGATCTGCAGCAGCCGTCCGGCCGAGCCCAGCGCGGAAGCCGCCCAGTTCGGCCGCTGTCCGATGAAAAAGCCCATCACCACGAAGAAAAAGGGCACCACCCAGCGGCCGGCGGCCACGGTGAGCTCCATCGCCGGCAGCGGCCACTCCGGGAAGCGCCCGACATGCAGCCCCACCACCAGCACCGCCCCAACAATGCGCAGCGCATCAATGCCGGGCAGCCTCTTGGCGGCCACGCCAGACGATGTCGCGGTCGCGGTCGCGGTCGCGGTCGTGGTGGTGGTGGTGGTGGTGGCCGATACCGCGACAGCCCCCGCCATCGACGGATGCACTCCCGCCGCGGTCTCCACCGATGCCGATGCCGTTCTGCCCTTCATGCCCTGCTACGCCTTCCCTTTTAAGGTGTTGAGCAGCACCCTCGGCGACTGACCGAAGACCCATCCCAACACACCGAGGTATACCGCGGCGCCAAGGGCAATCAACATGCCGAGCTGCAGCTTTGCAGGTAACGGGGTGTGAGCGAGCGCGAGGTCCGCGCCCCACAGCGCCAGGCCCATGGCCAGGGACGAGATCACCGGCGCCTTCATCTGCTGCCACAGGGGGCCGGGCCTGGCTTGCAGCCAGCGCCCCATGCAGACGATGGTCACCAGGAAGTTCAACAAATTGGCGATGAAGTAACCCGCCGCAACACCCACCACGCCGAACTGCGCACCGGCGAAGAACCCCACCAGCACCGTCGCGGTGTTGAAGATGCCCAGATAGAACAGCGCGGCGGTGCGTCCCTGCGAGGTCAGGGTGGAGCCGATGGTGCTCATCAGCGACTGCATGATGCCCACAGGGGCCAGCCAGCCCAGCAGCGGTGCCACGATGACCCACTTCGGACCCAGCACCACGTCCACGAAGGGCACCCGCAGCGACCACAGCCCCACCATGATGGGCATGCTCAGCAGCGAGATGCCGCCCAGCACCTTGAAGTAGACGTCACGCACGGCGGCCAGGTCGTCCTGGATGCCGGACAGACGCGGCAGCAGCGCCCGTCCCACCACCCAGCTCATGTGCTGCACCGGGAACAGCATCAGCTTGTAGGCCATGCCGTACTGGCCCAGCGGACCGGCGCCCAGCAGCCGGCCGATGATCATGCTGTCGGCATTGCGGGCGAAGTAGTTGATGAAGTTGAAGGCGGTGAGGCTGCCGCTGAAGCCCCACAGGGAGCGGAACTCCTCCTGGCTCCAGGTGCGGCCCGGCTTGAAGCCGGACTTGAACCACAACCAGGTGCTGTTCACGCCGATGGTGAACAGCGTGGGCACCACAAAGCTGTAGACGCCCCAGCCCGCCAGCGCGCAGGCCACCGACAGGCACAAGCCGCCCACCTGAGTGAACACATCCAGGATGGCCAGCTCACGAAAGCGCGCGTGCCGCTCCATCCAGGCCTGATGCACCGCCGTGGTGGCCCCCAGCGGGAAGCCCAGCGACATCAGCAGCATCACCGGAAACAGCTCCGGCTCGCGGAAGAACACAGAGATCGGATAGGCCGCCGCCGCCAGCGCCAGTCCCAGTCCCAGGCCCATGCCGACATTCAGCCAGAACACCGTGTCGGCCAGGGTCGGCGTGAGGCTCTTGCGCTGGATGATGGCTGCGCCGGTGCCCATGTCGCGCAGCAGGCTGGCGAAGGTGAGCACCACGCCGGCCAGCGCCATCACGCCATAAGCGGACGGCGGCAGCAGCCGCGACAGCACCACCACGCTGACCAACTGACCCAGCACCTTGCTGGCCTGCGCCACGCTGAGCCAGCGGACGCTGTGCATCATGCCGCTCAACGCACACCTCCGGCCCGGGCGGTGTAGAAGGCTTCCAGCGCCCGCTGGCAGATCTGCAGATCGAATTTGCGCACCGCCAGTTCACGGGCGGCACGGCCCATGGCGCTGCACAGGTCCGGGTCGGCCAGCAGCCGCTCCAGTTGCGCCGCCAACGCCTCCACATCCCCTTCCGGGAAGGCCAGGCCGGTGCGTTCGGGCTCGATGCCTTCATCACGCCCCCCCATGGCGGACGTCACCACCGGCACCCCGCAGGCCTGGGCCTCCAGGATGGAAATCGGCAGGCCTTCCGCATCCCCGGACTGGCTCACCACACTGGGCAGGCAGAACAGGCGGGAGGTGCCGAGCAGCTCGCGCACGCGCTGGCTGGGTTGAGCGCCGAGGAAATCCACCGGCGCATTCAGCTCGGCGGTCAGCGCCTCCATGCGCTCGCGCAGCGGCCCGTCGCCCACCACCTTCACCCGCGCCTGCGGGAAGCGCTGATGCACCCGCGCCATCGCCCGGATCAGGTACTCCAGGCCCTTCTTCTCGACCTGGCGGCCCACGAACAGGATGTGCGGCTCACGCTCGCCCGCCGGCGCGCCGCTGGGCGCGAAGTCCTGGGTATCGACGCCGATGAACAGCGTGTGCAGCTTGTCGCCGGGAATGCCGTAGGCCGACATCGCCTGGGCCCGCACCGCCTCGGACACCGCAATGAACGAGACCCGCGGATCGGCCGCCATCTCGCGCAGCCGGCGCGGATAGTCCTTCATGTAGTCGCCGCCCTGCCCGCTTTCCCACCAGTCGGGCCGAGTGTGGATGTCGTAGCCGTGCAGCGTGACGACGGTGGGCAGGTTCAGGCCCTTGAGCCAGGGCCAGGCCAGCACCGCGTCGGTGGCGAAGTGCACATGCACCAGCGACGGGCGCACGCCGTCGGCGTCCGGCCAGGTCAGCGGACGCAGGGCCAAGGGCAGTGGCCAGCCCAGACGCCGGTACAGCCGCCAGCGGATGGCATCCAGCGGGCCGCTGGGCGCCAGGTCCAGCAACTGCGGATCCAGCCCGTCCAGCGACAGCCCGTTGAGGCACAGCCGCTGCCCCACCAGGGTGGCCCGCCAGTCCCGCAGATGCAGCGCCTGCTGGCGCACAAACGTCTCGGACAGCGGCAGCAGTTCATCTCGAACGACAAGAACTCGTCTCAATCGGATTTCCCTCAAATCAATTCATCGTCGGCCGTGGCACCTTCGCGGGTGCCCGTTGGGCCTCTTGTGCCTCGTCTGCCTCACGCGCCTCGTGCATCCTTGTGACGGCATCGTGGCGTCGCATCCTGGCAGCGTCTGCGGACCCGTCCGGCCGGTCCTGCGCCGCTTGCAGCGCGTGCATCAAAGGCGGCGCATCGGGCGGACGCTGTGCGTCGGCGGGTTGCCCCGTCATTGCGCCCGAAGCTCGCAAGGCGGTCATCCTGGGCCGCAACGCCCGCAGGACCGTCCACGCCCCCTTCAACCCGCCACCGGCTCCATCTGCAGACGCTGCCGGCCGCGGATCTGCTGCTTGAGCGCATTCATCGCGGTCCGCATCTCCCAAGGATCGGCCCGTCCGCCGAGGCCGAAGCGCAGGGCGCGTGAGGCCAGCCCCAGCGGATGCCGGTCCACGAAGGTGCGACGCCAGCGCAGTTCCCGCTCGGCCGCCTCGCCGGTCCAGGCCGGGCCCGAACGGGCCAGTGCATGGACCATGCGCGCATAGTCGTCCGCATAGTCGCGGCGGCCCTTCACATCGATCAGCGCCTGGCCATGCGAGCAGAACGGCACCGGATCAAAGGCGGCCTGCCCCGACCAGCGGGCCAGCAGGCCGCCCAGATGGCGCGAGATGCGACCCGACATCTGCAGCTGGTCCCAGTACTTCTGGCGGCTGACGCTGCCGCTGTGGAAGCGATAGCGCAGCACGTTCTGCGGCAGGTTGATGCCCTGGCGCTGCAACGCCAGCTCACTGAAGAGCAGGTAGTCCTCGGCCAGATTCGGCACTTCGATGTCCGCTTGCGGATCGGTGCCGCGGAACATCGACTGGCCGTAGCGGATGCCACGGTCCCGCACCGCCTGGCTGCGCAGGCTGATGGTGGGATGGGCGAAGACGTTGCGGAACAGGGCGCAGCGTGCCAGTTCGTCCTTGTCGGTGGGATGGGTGAGCGCACCGATCTCGCGGCCCTGCGCATCGATCATCACCGACTGCCCGCCCACCAGCACCACCTCCGCATCCCGCTCGAAGGCGGCATGGGTCAGGGCCATGCGTTCGGGCAGGCATTCGTCGTCGGCATCCATGCGCATCAGGTAGGGCGCCTCGATCAGGGCCAGCCCTTCATTGAGCAGCCCCGCCAGGCCCTGGGCCTGCGGGAATGGATGCAGCTGGATGCGCGGGTCCTGCGACGCCGCACGGGCCACGATCTCGGCCGTGCGGTCGGTGGAGCCGTGGTCCAGCACCAGCAGGCGCCAGTCTCGCTCGGTCTGCGCCTGCACGCTGGCCAGCGCCTGGCCCAAAAACGCTTCGCCGTTTTTCACCGGCATCAGCACATCAAACAAGGCCATGCATGCCCCTCGGTACGTTCATCACCGCGCCTTCGTTCATGACAGACGCTTCCTAGCCCGTGACGCGCGCCACAGCAGGCCCAGCGCAAACGGCACGCCGTCCACCAGATAACGATGGGCCAGCCGGCCCGGTTCCTGCACCAGACGGTGCAGCCATTCCAGCCCGGAGCGCTGCATCCAGCCCGGTGCGCGTTTCACATCGCCAGCCACGAAGCTGAAGCTGACGCCCACGCCCAGGAACCAGGCGTTGGGGGCCAGCGGCCGCAGGCGCGCGATCAGTTTTTCCTGCTTGGGCGAGCCCAGGCCGATGAAGACGATGCGCGGCTGCCAGTCGGTCAGCAGCCGTTCCAGGCGGGCCATCTCGTCAGGCTTTTGCTCGAAGCCGAATGGCGGGCACAGGCAGCGCACGGTGGCCTGGTGGCCCTGCGGGATCAGGACGTCGGCCGCCGCTTCCGCAGCGCCTTCGTTGCCGCCGATGAAGGCCATGCGCAGTCCGGCGGCATGGGCGCGGGTCACCAGCTGCACGAACAGATCGGATCCGGTCAGGCGTGCCGGCAGCGGCGTGCCCTGCAGCTGGCTGGCCCAGACGATGGGACGTCCGTCGGCGGTGAACACATTGGCATCGGCCACCAGGGCCCGGAATTCAGGCTCGGTGCGCCAGCGGCGCAGGATGTCGACATTGGGCGTCACCACCCAGCCACCGCGGCCCGCCAGGGCGTCCGCCACGATGTGGTCGCTGAGTTGCGGCACGGTGCTGGCCACGAACGGCAGGCCGTCCACCGCGATGGTGGGCAGCGCGGCCGCAGCGGCTGCGCTCCCGGCAGAAGTTGAAGAGGTCGCGGAGGTGGCAGTGGGGGTGACAGTGGAGGTCATGGGCAGGCTTGCGCGCATCGGGTGGGGGGCGGATGCACCCGGCATCAATCTCGTTTGGTTCGCACCCACTCCACCTGGCGCTTGAACACAAAGCGCAGATAGAGCGGGATCTTGGCCAGCAACAGCAGCGGTGCGCCGGCCAGCTCGGACAGGCTGAGGATGTCGTCCGCCCAGCGCTGCTGGGCAATGACGATGGCCCCCGCCAGCATCAGCACGCTCAGCACGGCCAGCACCAGCGGCGCCCACCAGCCCAGCAGCAGCGCCAGCAGCAGCGTCACCATCAGCCAGCCCACCTGCAGCAGCGCCAGCAGGGTCAGCGGCGGCACCAGCATGTCCAGCACCTGCAGCAGTTGCCCGCCGCGGCCCGGGCGCATGGAACGCCACAGCAGCCGCGGGCCCTCGCCAACCAGCATGGCCAGATGACCGTGCTCCCAACGGGTGCGCTGGCTGGCCTCGCCTTCCTGGCTCTTGGCAAAGACGCTGGTCACCAAGGCGTCCTCGCACAGCAGCGGGGGCGCGCCGAGCTGGGCCAGGCGAACGCCCAGCTGCATGTCCTCGGCCAGATGGCCGCTGGCCAGCGGCGCCTGCACCGCCACGGCCCAGGGGAAGGCCATGCCGGTGCCGTAGAGGCCGCAGGGCAGCCCCAGTTGATGCATGCCGCGCGGCCGCACCAGGTTCTTCACCCGCATGGCGAATTCGGCGATGCGCGCCTTCAGGCCTTCATTGGCCGCCTGCATCAGGTAGGTGGCCTGCACCGGCCGGCCGGTGGCATGCGCCACCGAGGCGATGCGCGTCAGCAGTCGCGGGCCCAGTTCGCAGTCGGCGTCCAGGATGATCACCACATCCGGCGCATGCCCTTCCTGGATCGCCAGCGCTTCGAGATGGCGCACCCCGAAATCCAGCGCAAAGCCCTTGCCGCGTTCGGTCGCATGGGTGCGTTCCACCACGGTCACATCGAACTCGCGGGCCTGGGCGGCGGTGTCGTCGGTGCAGTTGTCGGCCACGACCAGGATGCGGTCCTGTGGGCCCAGCTGGGCCATGGCCTGCATCAGCGTCGGCCGCAGGCCGCGGCCTTCGTTGTGGGCCGGCATGACCACGGCAATGCGCTCGGGCCGCGGATGGTCCCGCTCGGTACGGTCCGGCAGCAAGGCCAGCACCACCTGCGCCAGCAGCAGCCAGGCCGGGACGGCCAGCAGCAGGCTGAGCATCAGCACCAGCAGCCAGGGCAGGCCCTGCAGCAGTTCAAGCATGGACATACTCCTGGAAGAGATCGGCCAGCCGCTCGGCCTCGACATCCACATCGTGGCGCATCAGCACCCGTTTGCGGGCCGCCTGGCCCATCTCGGCCAGAGCGCTGTCCTCGGTCCGCAGGCAGGCCAGCATGGCGGTCGCCAGCGCCGGGGCGTCGCCGGCCGGCACCAGCCAGCCATTCTCGTCCGGCAGCACCAGCTCGGGTATCCCGGCAATGCCGGTGCTCACCACCGGGCGGCCCAGCGCCATCGCTTCCATCACCACCACCGGCAGGCCTTCGGCGAAGCTGGCCAGCACCAGGGCGCGGGCATCGAGCAGTTCCTGGCGGACCTGGTCGCTGCTGATCCAGCCGGTGATGCGCACATGCTTCTCCAGCCGGTGGGCGCGGATGCGCTCCTCAATGGCGCCGCGCAGCTCGCCGTCGCCGGCCAGCACCAGCTCGAAGTCCGGCTCCTGCGCCGCCACCAGGGCAGCCGCCTCGATCAGCAGCAGATGGCCCTTCTGCTCGGACAGCCGTCCGACACAGACCAGCCGCCGACCGCTCGGCGCAGCCGTTTGCACCTGATGGAAGGCCGGTTCCAAGCCGCAATGCACCACCCGCACCTTGTTCCAGTGCTGGCGGTCCACCCAGCGATACAGCTGGCTGCGGCAGAAGGAGGTGATGGCCACCACGAAGCGCGCCCGGCGGATCTTCTCGCCCAGGTGCAGGAACTCCGGCTTGTCGAATTCCTCGGGGCCGTGCACGGTGAAGCTGTAGCCCGGCCCGCCCAGGGCTTCGACCAGCATGGCCACTTCCGCCGAGTTGGTGCCGAAATGCGCATGCACATGGGTGGCACCGGCGTCGCGGAGCATGCGCAGGGCCACGCAGGCTTCAGCCAGGTAGACCAGGTGCAGCGGCCAGGGTCGGTCGGCCCGCAGGCCGATGCGCAGCGCCAGACGCAGCGCCTGGAAGAAGCGTCCCGGGGCGCGCACGGCTTCGCCCACCAAGGCCTTGGCCAGCGCGGCAGCACCGCCCTGCAGCAGATACTGGGTGCGCGCCTTCTCGGCCTGGTCCTGGGCATCCGGGGCCGGATCATCCCAACCGCGGATCGCCAGCCGCTGCACCGGGACACCATGCTTCTCCAGCGCCAGGATCTCGCGACGGATGAAGGTGTGGCTCACCTTGGGGTAGTGGTTGACGAGATACGCGACCTTCACGGAATTCCTTGGGGAGACAGGGGGCAGATGGGGGGACGATGCGCTGCCGCCCCCGGAGGGGCTGGCAGCGCCGGGGCGCGATGATGCGGGCACCGTGGCTGATGGCTCAATGACCTTGGTCATCTTGGACATGCCCGCCGCCCCGGACAAGGGGGATGACGGGGATGGCGCAGACCGCGGAGTCTGCGCGGGCAGCGACGAGGACGGCGAGGACGGCGCGCTCATGCGCCGGCCACCACACGCAGGTCGGCGCTGGCACTGCCGCTGCCGGAGGCCTTGACCGACGTGCGGACCGAGGCCACGCCCTCCGGCCAGTCGAAGCGGGCGCTCTTGCCGTTGTCCAGCTCGCCGCTGTCCGCCAGCGTGCGACCGCCGCGGTCCTTGAGCTCCACCCGCAACCGGGCATCGCCGGTGCAGCGGGCGGTGACGCGGCAGGCCTGCCCGGCCTTCGGCTTGGCCCAGTTCACGCCGCTGAGCTGCCGGTTGCCTTCCACGGCCAGCACCGCATCGCGGGCGTCCTCGAAGACCACCGCCTGGCGCCAGGTGTCGTAGCGGGCGCGGGCCGTGCCTTTGACGGCGCGCCAGTCACCGCGCATGGACAGCACATTCAGCGGCGCATCCAGGTCCACTGGCCGGTCATTGCCGTCCAGCCAGCCCTTGGCCGACTTGACCTGACGCAGCGCGCCGCGCAGCCGCTCCAGATCGTTGCCGACCTGGCTGTTCCAGCCGTTCTTCAGCACGATGGGGAAACGGGCGCCGATTTCGGCATAGATGCAGAAGGGCGTGCCGTGATTGCGGTCCACCACATAGCCACCGTAACGCTTGAGCGTCTCGCCGATCTTGCGCATGCTGAGGTCGCCCAGCGAGCGGATGTCGAAATCCGGCGGCAACATCAAGAGCGCGCCTTCGGGAATCTGGCCCTTGTTCTGCTCGACCCCGCGGTCGGCCGAGGTGGCCGGGAAGATGTAGCCCGGCGAGGCGCTCAATCCGGAAAAGGTCAGGGACATGGCCAGCGCATGACGATAGAGCGGCTCGCCGTCCTCGATCTCATGGCTGCGGATCAGGCCGCCCATGGTGGGCACCCCGGCCGCGCGGGCGCCCTGGAAGTAGTGGGCCGGGTCGCCCCAGCCGCGGCCATCCAGCGCCGTCCACGCATATTGCTGGGCGCGCCACTCGTCCCCCACCTTCTTGAGCTGGAAGAACGAATGGATGATGCCGGCCTGCGGATCGACCAGGTCGGCATGGCCGTCCGAGCCACTGGCGGGCAACACACCGGCCGGCCAGCGCGGAATCAGCACTTCGGGGACCATGGACTCGCTGTCCGGATCCCAGACGCCCTTCTGGTTCAGCGGGCCCAAAACGCGCTGGGGCTGGTCATCCGGGCTGCACAGGAAGACACCGACGGAGTACTTGCCGCTTTCGATGGCGGGGAAATAGGCGTCCTTGGGAATGCTCCAGCTGTCCAGCACCGGATCGACCGGGCGGCAGTTCCAGGGGGACTGGGCCGAGAACGGGCGCTCGGCGGTGCCGAAACGGCGCTCCCCCCGGTCACCGCCGCGTCCAGGGCGCTTGTCCTGCCCCTCCGGTCGCTCCTGCCGATCCTGCTGCCGTTGCGGCTGCGGCTGCGCCCCGGCCAGGCCCGGCGCCAGTGCAGCAGCGGCCAGCCCCAGGCTGGCGCCGCACCAGTGGCGTCGATCCCATTGCATCGTCATGTTGGCTACCCTTGTGTACTTCCCTCGATCACGCCGACCCGCTGCCTGAACGGCCGCGGGTCACCCCAAGCCATGCGGGTGGCCACCCCTGTCTCCATTCAACCGCCGATCGATGTCGGCAATGTTTTTATTGGTTCATCCGCCACCGGTGTGCGGGACACCGGCACTGCGTTGGTGCCGGTGGACGCCTGCGGTGCACCGGCCGTCGGCAAGGGCAGGATTCGTGCCGGGTTGCCCACGGCGGTCGCGCCCGGGGGCACGTCCTGTAACACCACGGCCATGGCGCCGATGCGGCAGCCCGCGCCCAGCCGCACGCCGCCGAGCACCTGGGCATAGGCGCCCAGCTCGACGCCGTCTTCCAGCACCGGGCAAGGACCGTCCGGCACCCGGTTACCCAGCGTCACACCTTGTCGCAAGGTGCATTGGGCGCCGATCACCGTGCCCGGGTTCACGAAGATGCCGCCAAAGTGCCAGATGCGCAAACCGGGACCAATCCGGCAATCTTTGGGCAGGCTGATGCCGGTGAGCGTCTCCACCCACCGGAACATCAGCCAGTAGAGCTTGGTCCGCCAGCGCCGACCGAAGCCCACCGGCATGGCGTCCACCCGCCGTCCAAAACGGTAGACCCACAGGGCCCACAACGATTGCTCGCGCCGCCAGGCGCGTGCGTCGCCGCATCGCGCCAGGTCGGCCTGCCAGTCCCGATCCGCATCTGCCTGGGTCATTTCATCAAGGTCTTTCCCGACAAGGCATTGAGCGGCGCGTCCGACACCAGCGTGCCGCCCACCGTGGACACCGTGCCCGCATTGCCGCTGTAGGCATACACCGCCACGCGGGCGTAATCGGCCGGCCAGTTGAAGCTGGCCACCGCGCCGTCGGCCAGCTCTCCGCTGTCATACAGCTTGGTGCCACTGTTGTTGTACAGGGCCAGCCGCAAGCGGCCGCCGCCGCTGCAGCGCGCCGTCAGTTTGTAGGGCGTGCCCGCCACCGGCTTGGCCCAGGCCACGGTGCTGATGGTGCGGGTGCTGTAGTTCACCTGCGCCACATCCACCGCCGTGGCGGGGAACACCACCGCCTGCTTCCAGGTGTCGAAGCTGCCCAGCGGCGAGCTGCGCTGCAGCGACCACTGGCCCCGCAGCGACAGGATGTTCAGCCGCTGCTCCGGCACGATGGACGCACCATTGCCGTCCACCCAGCCCGACACGCTGACCACCTGCCGAAGCGCAGCCCGCACCATCTGCAGCTCATTGGCGGTGGTGTTGTCCCAGCCATTGGGCATCAGATTGAAGTTGCTGCCGTTCTCGGCGTAGATGACAAAGGGCGTGCCGTAATTGCGGTCCACCACATAGCCGCCGTAGCGCTTGAGTGTTTCCGCCACCTTGCGCAGCTTGAGATTGGTGATCGTGCTGGTGTCGAAGGTGGACGGCAGCATCAGCAGCGCCCCTTGCGGGATGCTGCCGGTGTTGGTGGTGGCGGCGTTGCTGTCCGCCGAGGTGGCTGGATAGATGTAGGTGGTGGCCGCACTCAGGGCGTTGTAGGTGAGCGAAACAGCCAGCGCATGCTGATACCAGCCCAGGCCGTCGTCCACCTCCGCCTTGCGGATCACCCCGCCGATGGCCGGCACGCCCACGGCGCGCGCGCCCTGGTAGTAATGGCCGCCCTCGCCGAAGCCGCGACCGGCCAGCGGTGCCCAGGCGTACTGGCCAGCGCGCCAGGTGCCGTTGTCCAGCCGGAGCTGGAAGAACGAATGCACGATGCCCATGCCCTCGTCGATGATGTCGGCATGCCCGTCCGAGCCAGAGGCCGGCACGACATTGGCCGGCCAGCGCGGAATCACCACCGTGGCCCGGTAGCTCTCCGCGTCCGGATCCCAGATGCCGCTGGTGTTGCCCACGAGCGGATAGACGGTCACCGACGGGTCCGAGCTCAGCGCCTTGAACACACCGGTGGACCAGGTGCCCTCGGCCACCGTCGGGTAGTAGTTGGAGGTGGGAATCGAGAAATCGCCCAGCACCGGCGCCACCGGCTGCATGTACCAGGGCGAGAACGCGGCGAACGGGGTGTCATAGGTGCCGAACACCCGGGCCGGCGTCGTCTGCGCCCGGGCCTGCGGGGCCAGCATGCCGGCAGTGCCGCACAGCACCAGCGCCAGTGCAGTGCCTGCGAACAGGCGCGCCGGACGATGCGACCGGCCAGCGGGACCCGTCGGACCCGCCGGGCGGGATGGACGGGACATGCGGAATCGCGATGACAGCGATGTTGACGTCATGGTCATACCTCCTTCAACCGCTGACCGCGCCCTGCCCCGACACGCTTGGCCAGCTCGTTGAAACGCCGCTCCACCTGGAAGGTGGAGACGTGCGCAATACCGAAGACCACCAACAACAGCAACGGTCGCTTCAGATATTTGACCCAGAGATCACCGCTGCCCAGCCAGGTGGCCGCCAGGGGCAAGTGCCACACATAGAGTGCATAGGAAATGGAAGCGATATAGGCAAATATCGGTCCTCCCAACCAGACGGAGAGTCGATGCCCGGGCTGCGCCATCAGTGCACCGACCAGGGCGGCTGCCGCATAAGGCTTCAGATAGGTCAGAGGGTTATACACCTCATGGCTGAAAAAGCTGCAGGCCAACATCAGCAGCAGCAGGCTGGGGATGGCACCCGGCCGCGACAAGACCTGACGCACGGCCGGCCACGCACGGGAGTGCATCACCAGCGCCAGGCAGGCGCCGGCCAGCAGGTCATCGGCGCGGAACCAGGTGATGCTGGAGCCAGACATGTCGTTGGCCCAGCGCAGGCCGGTGACGGTCAGCAACAGCAACGGGAACAGCCACCAGATGGCCCGCACCCGCAGCCAGAGCATCAGCGCTGCGAGCAGGTAGAACTGGACCTCGACACACAGGCTCCAGAAGTGGTCGATCGGCGGCACCAGCCACTGCGGCGGCACATTTGCATAAAAAAACAAATAGCTCAGCGCTGTTTCAAGGTCCACCGGCCGGAACAACCACACGACCGACAGCGCAATCCAGGCAGCCGGCACCACCCGCAACAGGCGGCGGGCCAGAAAACTGGACACCGTGGGCCGCTTAAGCAGCTGTCCGGTGATCAGGTAGCCGGACAGGATGAAGAACAGGGCCATGCCGAAGATGCCCAGTGATTCATTCAGCGCCACGCCCGCCACATGAAAGGGCATGAGGTGCGTCCAGAGCACCGCCAGGATGCTGACGGCGCGCACGCCATCCAGAACCGGGTAGTGCGCAGCGGTCGGCGCCGCGGCGGGGCCGGGCAACTCGCCCGCCGGCGGCAGGGTCGCGCTCATCGGCCGCGCCCCTGGGGACCGGCACCGGGGGCGCGGGGATCTCGGCGCGAGTCATTGCGCCCGCCCCGTCCCGGCCCGCCTCGGCCGCCGCCCGGGCCCTTGAGCGCCCCCGCCTGGGCCGGCACATGACGCGTCAGGCCCATCGGCACGGTATTCAGCCAGGCGGTGGCGCTCACCGACCGTTCGGCGGCAGCCCCCGCTTCGCCCCGCGCCCGTGCCTGGGCGCTGGGCCGAATGCCCCAGGTCCGGCGGTACCGGCCTTCCCGCAAGCCATCCGGCACCAGCCGCATGGCCAGCGCACACAGGCAGCCCATGCTGAACCAGAAGTACCAGTTGTAGATCAGGTAGGCGAACATGTTGTCCGAGCTGGACACCAGGAAGTTGGCCACCAGCAGGCACATGCCGATCAGCGCCAGCAGCGGCTTGACCACAAACAGCCGCTTGATCATGCGCGCGGTGCTGAAGTAGAGCCACAGGTAGCCCGCCAGCCCCAGGGCGCCCAGTTCAAAGAAGGTCTGCACCAGCGCACTGTGGGCGCCCCACTTCATCACCCCGGCCATGGAGAAGAAGTCCTGCGACAGGGCAAAGAAGGACTCCGCCCCGTAGCCGGCCAGATAACGGGTGGGCGACATCCAGGTCAGCGCCTCGGTCCACAGCAGCTTGCGCCAGGCGAAGGAATTGAGCTTGGCGTACTGCACCACCTCATTGCCCTCGGTCAGACCCATCACCCGCTCTCGCAGCTCGGGCAGGGCCATGAAGCCGGCCATGCCGATGATCACAAGGTAGACGAGATAGCGCCGCTCCCGCACCAGGCCGTAGACGCTGAAGATCATCAGGACCGAGATCCAGGCGCTGCGCGTCTTGGTGGTGTAGAGCAGGCCCAGCAGCAGCAGCATGTAGCCCACCACTGCGGCGGTTGTGAAGACGGTCTTGCCGATCTGCTGGCTTTTCCACCGGTAGAACAGCACGCCCAGAGACAGCACCAGGTAGAAGGCCAGAATGTTGGCATGGGGGAACGGGCCGCCATAACGCAGGCCCGACTCTTCCAGCGCATCCCCGCCACCAGCGGTGCGGCCCATGGCGATGTAGGCCAGCGACACCAGCGCCACCGGCACCGACGACCAGGTGACGATCTTCAGCATCTTGTTGAAATCGTCCTCGTCCTGCACCAGGAAGAAGGCCACCAGGAACAGCGCCACCACCGACAAATAGCCGAGGAACAGGCGGATGGCCGCCACCTTCTCCGGGGAATAGATCAGGCCCAGGGCCTGCATCAGCAGCAGCGGGCCCCACACCCACCAGGCCTGCTTGGGCAGGCGTTTGGGATCGCGGGAGATGATCAGCGCGGCCAGCAAAATGACCAGCGCATTGAGCAGGCCACCCAGGCCGCCGACCGCGGCCATGCGGGCCTGCTCGAAGATCGGATTGGCGCCGGCGCGGATCAGCAGCACCACGATCAGGAAGGCTTCGCGGCTGTAGATGAAAAGGAAGGCGGTCAGCAGCACCAGCGGCATCACCGCCAGCATCACCGGCTTGTCTTCGGCAAAGCCGCCCATCAGGACGCTGGCCCAGCCGATCACCACCGCGCCGACGGCCAGACCGACCAGGCCCAGGAAGCCGGTCCCGTCCATGCCGTAGGCCACGCTGCGCCACAGCCGCAGTCCGTTTCCCCACCAACGCAAAGAGATGTCCTTCACTGCAAGTCGCTTCCTGTCACTGCCCGTCGCTGCCCGTCCGTCCGCCCTGCGTCCTCAGCGCACCAGCAGACCGCGGCTGGTCGCCGGCACGGCCGCGACCATCTCCTGGAGGAAGGTCTCCATCAGCGCCTGCGAGGCCGGCGCTTCATCGGCCTTGCCCAGGCGCTGGGACACCCGCACCAGCACACCGTCCGGAATGCGGCCCTTGAAGCCCTCCTGCAGGATGTACCAGCGGGCCTGCAGACCATCGCCACCATACATGCTGCCGATGCGGATCCAGTAACGAACTGCCTCAAAGCCGCCGCCGCGGGCTTCGGTCAGGATCTGGGTGGTGGGAACGGGTGCCGTGCGCGCGTCGGTGCTGATGGCGTGGCCGCTGCCGATCTGGCGGACGGCAAAGCCCTGCGCCGGGTAGCAGACCTCCGGCCGGTGGACCTTCACATCCTGCCGCTGGCGCTCGCCCCAGGCCAGGGCCAGCATGATCTGGTCGCCGCGGCTGTTGGCATAGGTGCGCATGACGGTCTGGTCATACGGCTGCTCCTGCACCGTCTCCACGCCCTGGGCAACATCCACCTGCGTGGTGGAGTCGGCCACGACACGCCAGTCGCCAAAGGCCTTGGGCACGACAGCGTCCAGACTGGGCGCATTGGTGATGGCCTGCAGGCGCGGCGTGGCCAGCCAGGCGCAGGCCGCAGCGGCCATCATCACCAGCAGGCCCATGATGGCGGTGTAGATCGAGAACTGCGGAATGCGGACGCCAGCCGGGCCCGGGCGGGCGTCGGTGTCGGGAGGAATGGCGCTCATGCGGCCTCCTTGCGATGACGGCGTTCGACCCGCAGCGACACGGCGCGCAGCAGGCTGTCGGTCAGCACGATCAGCATCAGCGCGGTCAGGAACAGCGCCATGCCGGAGAACTCGTGCATGAAGCCCTGCCCCACGTCGTCGCCGAGGTGGTAGGTGAGCAGGGCCAGGATCAGGATACGGATCACGTTGGACGAATAGGAGATCGGCACGATCAACAGGGCCAGCGTGAAGTTGCGGAACACCGACTCATGGCGCACCACATTCATGTAGAGCAGGCCAAGGGCTTCCAGGGTGAACAGCGAATTCAGCCCGGCGCAGGCATCGGCCACCATCAGCTGGTAGGAGCCGATCTGCAGAATCACGCCGGAGCGCGCCACCGGATAGCCCAGGTGATACATCAGCTGCTCGGCGCCCCAGGAGGCGGCCAGCTTCATCGGCTGGGTGATCACATCCACGATGGACGCCGGCAGCGGCACCGCGAACAGCAGCAGGAAGAAGGCGAACCAGTAACGCCGCGCGATGCCCGGCCCCAGCAGCAGCAGCGCAATGCCCAGCAGCACCGGCAGCAGCGAGCCCAGCTCCAGCAGCGCAATCGACTGCGAGCGGCCCAGCACGTAGGCGGCCGCGCCCAGCAGCATCACCGCCCAGCCCAGCACCGGCGCGGGACGCGGCTCGAAGCGCTCGCCCTGCCCGGCCAGCCGCCGGGTCTGGAAGTAGAAGTACCAGGCGGACAGCGCCAGCACGATCGGACCATGGCTGTTGCGGTCTCCGCGCCAGGGCCCATGCATGAAATCGATGATGGTGGGTACATACAGGACCGCCAGGCCCAGGGCCAGCATCACCAGCACCAGACGGTTGGCGGCCCAGAACGGCCCGAACCGGGGTGCCACCCGGCCCGGGTCGCCGGGGAGGACATTGCGCGACATGACTTTCACTGGATTCCCTGCGAAGGCGACAACACCGGGCCACCGCAGTCAGCGGCGACCCTCGGCAAGCGATGCGGCTCTGCGGCCCTTGATCAGTATTGGTTCATGACCGTGCCCAGCAGCGTCGTGTTGATGCCGTCCAGACTGTCGGTCAATTCCTGCAAGGCCAGCACGCGCGAGCGGTCCTGGCGGGCGAGCACCAGGGCGGCGCCGCAGCGGGAGGCCACGATGGACGCGTCCGCGCCATACAGGGCGGCGGAGGTGTCCACCACGACGTGGTCAAACTTGCCGGCCAGCTCGCGCATCAGCATGCCGAAGGCGGGGCGTTCCAGCAGTTCCACCGGGTTGGGCGGCACGGCGCCCACCGGCAGAACGAACAGGCTGTTCATGCCTTCCACCTGCTGGATCACCCGCGGCTCGCTGCGGCCCGACAGGATGGACGACAGGCCGGCCTGGTTGTTCACGTCGAAGATCTCATGCTGGCGCGGACGGCGCAGGTCCGCATCCACCAGCAGCGTACGACCGCCCAGCTGCGCCAGCGTGACGGCCAGGTTGGCGGTGAAGTAGCTCTTGCCGTCCATGGTGTCGGGGCTGATGACGGCCAGCGCCCGGCGCGGTTCGCCCTCGCGGTAGAGCCGCATCATGATCTGGCTGCGGATGCCGCGGAAGACTTCCGCCTGGGACGAGAACGGCTGGTTCAGCGCGATCAGCTCGGGGCTGCGGCTCTTGCGCTCGCTGGCGGCATACGGATAGTGGAACTGCTTGGACAGCGCTTCCAGCACGTCTTCCGCATTGGCATAACCCAGCGCCACGGCCGCTTCACCGAAGCGGATGCCGCGCTCGCGCTGGTACTGCAGCACCCGCTCGACCTGGTCGGCGCTGAGGTTGCGGGTCTCGGCGATGATGGCGCCGATGGACCGATCATGCAGACCGGCGGTGGGTTTGGAAGTCTGGGCGTCCACGGGTTTGCTGGAGGCGTAGTGGAGGGGTTCCTTCAGATCGGACATCAAGCCGCTCCTCGCGTGGCGTGGCCCAGCAGGCGGCGTTCGGCCGCCGGCAGTGCCTTGTTGGGACGCTTGTTGGGCGCGGGCAGGACACCCAGCATCGGAATCTGCAGAAGCGCCATGACGTCGTCGGCATCGCGGATCTTGCGGTCGCGCATTTCCAGCAGCAGCGCCATGCCGATGGCCAGCACCAGGCCCGCCACGAAGGCCAGCGCGGTGTTCAGGCCCACGCGGGGCGAGGCCGGGCGCATCGGCGCGGTCGCCTCGGTCAGGATGGTGACGTTGCTCTGGGTGCTCTGGCTTTCCAGATTGGTCTGCGTCAGTCGGGCGGCGATGCTGTCGTAGCCGCGCTGGGCGCTGTCGACCTCGCGGATCAGGCCGGCGGCCTCGTCACGCGCTTCCTTGAGCTTCATGACCTTGGTCCGCTGCGCATCCAGGGCGGCGCGGATGTCCGCTTCGCGCTGGCGGTTGATGGTGTTGGTCACACCGACCGCGCCGGTCACGCGGCGGATTTCAGCGGCCATCTTGGAGCGCAGGTCCGCCACCGAGGCCTTGGCTTCGATGACCTGCGGATGGGCGTCGCCGTAGCGGGTGCTCAATTCCTGCAGGCGGGCTTCGGAGCGGCTCAGCTCACCCTTGAGCGAGGAGACCACCGGATTGGCCAGCACGTCGGGCAGCGTGTCGCTGCCGCGGGCGGCGGCGCCCTGCCGGCTGTTGGATTCGGCAGTCACCGACTGCACCGCCACCAGTTGAGAGGACAGCTCGGACAGACGCGAACTCTCGATGTCCATGCGCTCGTCGGTGGCCAGGATGCCGTGCTCCCGCTCATAGGCGGACAGCTTGGTCTTGGCGGCTTCCAGCTTCTCCAGCGCGGCCTTGGACTGCTGCTCGAAGTAGCCGGCGTACTGACGGGCCGGATCCACCCGCAGCTCCAGCGTCGTGCCGACATAGGCCCGCACGAAGGCGTTGGCGAAGGCGGCGGCGGCATCGGGCTGCGGCGACTTGTAGGTCACCACCAGCACATTGCTTTCCTTGGAGGGCTTGACCTCCATGTTGCCGCGCAGGCCACCGGCCAGCCATTGCTCGATGCTGCCCTGACCGCCGGTGGCGGCCATCCACTGCTGGCGCACCTCGGCGTTGTCGGCCAGCTTCAGGTCCTTGACCACCCGCAGGGCCACACGGTCGCTGGCGATCACATCGACCTGCGTGTTCATGTAGGAGGGGGAAGCCAGGCCCGGATAGATCAGGGCGGAAATGGGATCCGGCTTGGCATCGATGAGTACCGACGCGGCGGCCACATACTTCGGCTGCATCGACAGGCTGACGCCGAGTGCGGTCAGGGTGGTCAACACCACCACCAGCAGCACCAGCGACCAACGAGCCAAGATGATGGAAATCAACTTGCTGGGCGTCACGACTCACTCCTTCGCCGGGCCCCGTCGGCCCGGCTGCTTGCACCGGCTGCACAGGCCCGCCGGTCTTCTCGAAATCAGAACAGGCTTTCGCGCACGTAGATGACGTCGCCATCCTTGAGCGACTCATCCATGGCCGGCTTGAGCTCCTGCACCTTGCCGTCCGCCCCCTTGCGATGCACGCGGATACCGCGGTCGGTGCCGCGCAGCGTCAGGCCGCCCCCGGCGGCCAGGCCTTGCAGCAGGGTCATGCCGCGCTCCAGGCGGATCTGGCCCGGCTTCTGAACTTCACCATAGATGTAGATCATGGGGAAGCGGTCCACCCACAGCACGTCGCCGTTCTGGATGATGATGTCCTGCTCGCGGCCGTTCGGGCCGAACAGGGTGGGCAGGTCCACTTCCATGCGGAACGGTTTGCCGCCGCGTTGACCGGAGACGACCAGCAGGTCACCCCCGGATGCCGCCACGCCGCGGGCGTTGGCCAGCAGGTCGGTCAGCCGGGTGTCGGCCAGTTCCAGCGGATACCGGCCGGGCTGGTTCACGGCCCCCAGCACGCTGGCCTGGTTGCCGTTGACCTTCATCACCAGGATGCTGACCTGCGGCTGCTTGACGAAGTTGCCCTTGCGCAGGCCGTCGGCAATGCGGTTCTCGGCTTCACTCACCGACAGCCCACCCACTCGCAGCGCGCCCAGCAGCGGGAAGGAGATGGTGCCGGCTTCGGAGACCCGGGTCTCCAGCGTCATGTCCGGATTCTGGAAGACGGTGATGCGGATGGCATCGCCGGAACCGAGGCGGTATTCGGCGGTGGCGCCGGAGACCAGGCCCACCGGGGCCGGCTGAGCGGCGGCGGGGGCGCTGGCGCGCGCAGCGCCGCCGGTCTGTGCCAGCGCGCTGACCGAGATCAGCAGCGCTGCGGCGCCGGTGGCCAGAGGCTTCAGGAAATGGCGCGTCTGAATCTTCATCATTTGATGCCCAAACCCTTCGAAATGGTGCTGTTGTCCAAGCCCGTGGCGCTGGAGGCCGGCTCGGTGACGGGGTCCGGCGTCAGGGCCGGCGTGGGGGTCGGCGACGAGGCCGCGGCCTCGGCGAACTTGCCGACGTATTCAATCTTGGCGTTGTCACGCATCGCCTTCACATCGCGGGTGATCAGCTCCATGCGGCGCTGGCCCAGCAGGAAGCCTTCAATCGCGGGGCGGGCCTGTTCCAGCGTCACCGGTTGCAGGCGCGAACCTGCCAGATAGATGACCATCAGGCCGTTCGGCGAGGGCGCGGCCGCATGCTGGCCGTCCTTCATCTGTGACAGCACCTTCAGGCTGCCGGCCGCGACCTGCTCGGCCGCACGCACCGACTGCGTGCCGACGAACTTGATGTCGCTGCTCTTCAGATACTCCACAAAATCGGTCAGGGTCTTCGCATCGTTGAGGCGGGCGCGGATCTCGTCCAGTTGCTCCGGACGGGCCTCGATGTTCAGTTCCTGGACGTTGTAGATACGGCGTTCGGTAAAGAGTGCCGGGTTGTCATTGAAGTACTTGCTGATCTCATCATTGGAAGGCTTGGGGGCCTTCTCGCCGATGCGCTCCGCATAGGCCCGCGCGATGATCTCGCGCTTGGCGGTCTCGATCTGCTGCACCACCCGCGGGTCGCGGTCGAGCTTCAGGTCCTGCGCCTTCTGCACCAGCAGTTCCTGGTCGATCAGACGCTCCAGGATCTGGCGCGATGCCGGCTCCACCTGCTCCTTCTTGAGGTTGGGCTGGCGTTGCAGGACATAGTTGATCTGATGAACGGTGATCTCTTCCTTGTTCACCTTCGCAGCGGTCTGCGACGCCTTGGCTCCACTGCCTCCTCCGCAGGCGGCGAGCGCGATCGCCACCATGGCTGCGGCCGTCAGGCCCGCCAAGCGAAATCCGTTGCAGTTGAACCGCTTTCTCTTCAAGTTCATGGCTTCGACTCTCGTTGTTATGCAAGTCCCGGCGACCCTCACGGGGCGACCCACGCTCTCACGTGAGCGGCGAGTGTAGCCGTGCGCCATGACGGTAAACCCTGATTCCATGCGGATCGGACCCCCTCACTCCCGAGACTGAGTGGGTCCATAGCAAGAATGACTCCTGCCCTTGCCGACGGGTGTGAAAACGCCCCCTTGATCGAGGGGGGCTCCTGGGAAGAGAGGGTGTGAAGAGCGCCCGAACAGGTGGCGGAGACCGTCTTCAGGGGGATGGCGCCGACGATGGATCGGCGCTGGCTGGCGCTCCCGCGCCAGATGCAGTCGTCACGTTTGTTGACGACTGCGACAGCTCATCAGCATTTGATACCGACGTGCAAGGCGACCACGCCGCCGGTCAGGTTGTGGACATCCACATGGCCGAAACCGGCCGTCTTCATCAAGGCCTTGAGCTCGGCCTGGGACGGATGCATGCGGATGGATTCGGCCAGGTAGCGATAGCTGTCGGCGTCCCCGGCGATCATCTGGCCCAGGCGCGGCAGCACCTTGAAGGAGTACCAGTCGTAGGGCTTGCGCAGCGGCTCGGCGACGCGGGAGAACTCCAGCACCAGCAGACGGCCGCCCGGACGCAGCACCCGGCACATCTCGGCCAGGGCGAGGTCCTTGTGGGTCATGTTGCGCAGGCCGAAGGCCACCGAGACGAGGTCGAAGCTGTTGTCCTTGTAGGGCAGCGCCTCGGCATCACACAGGTTGGTGGGCAGCACCAGGCCTTGGTCCAGCAGACGCTCCCGACCGGTGCGCAGCATGGCTTCGTTGATGTCGGTGTGCACCACCATGCCGCGCTCGCCCACTTTGCGGGCGAAGGCACGGGCCAGGTCGCCGGTGCCGCCGGCGATGTCCAGGACCTTGTCGCCGGCCTTGAGGTTGGCCACCGCAACGGTATAGGCCTTCCAGGCGCGGTGCAGGCCCATGGACATCAGGTCGTTCATGATGTCGTAGCGCGAGGCGACGGAATCGAAGACGCCGCGCACGCGGCTGGCCTTCTGGGTTTCGTCAACGGTCTCGAAGCCGAAGTGGGTGGAGCTCATGGCGGATCCTGCGGGAGGGTTCGGGTTCATCAGTGGCTGCTGCAGCCGTGGCCGCTGCCCTTCTCGGGCATGGGCGCGTCGCGGTCCAGGCCGGCGGCGGCCAGGCGGGCTTCATAGTCCCGCATCAGCTGGTCCTGGTCGCGGCCGAGCTGGTAGAGATAGGCCCAGGTGAAGAGGCCGCTTTCGTGGCCGTCCGAGAACAGCGGCTGCAGCGCATAGTGGCCCACCTGCTGCACGGCCACGATCTGCACGTCCCGCTTGCCGGTCTGCAGCACCTCCTGGCCGGGGCCGTGGCCCTGGACTTCGGCGGACGGGCTGCACACCCGCATCAGCTCGAAGGGGATGCGGAACCGGGCGCCGTCGGAAAACGCCAGCTCCAACACCTTGGACTGCTGGTGGACGACGATGTCGGTGGGGAGCGGAGAGGAAGAATCGAGGCCGGCCATGCTTGTGGAATCCAGTGAGAACCCGAGTGTACCGGCAGGCAAAAAAAAACCCGCCGACTCGCGCCGGCGGGAATCAACAGGTGCCCCGTTCGGGCCCAGGGCACCCGGCTTACCAAGCGAGGTGATTGGCAAGAAGGGCCATCACCACCCAAGCGTCAGCGCATAGCTGCCGGCGCCGCCGCTGTAGTAGGTCACCCGTACATAGACGGTGACCGCGGCCAAGGTGGTGTTGGAATAGGTGAAGCTGTCGAGCTGACCCGCACTCAAGGTGCTGGACTTCAGGGTTGTTCCGGTGCTGCTGTAGAGGTAGAGGTCATAGTCGACCCCGGCGGCATTGGGCAGCGAGGCCGTCAGGGTCTTGCCAGCGCCCAGGGACACCGCGTAGTAGTCGGTATCAGTGGTGCTGGAGAGGCTGCCGCTGATGGTGCCGCCCGGGGAGGCGATCAGCTGTGCGGTGCCCCGGGTGTCGTTGGAGGCCGTGGTCTCCGGGATGGTGGTGCCACCGCCGCCCCCGCCTCCGCCGCCCGCCAGGATGGCGGTGATGGCCGCATTGGCGTCCAGGATGCCGGTGCCGCACTGGCTGCAGGTGGCCGGGAAGGCCCGGGCACTGCTCTTGAGCGCGGCCGTGATCTGGTCCGGCGTGGCGCTCGGCTTGACGCTATACATCAGCGCCGCAACGGCCGCCACATGGGGCGTGGCCATCGAGGTGCCGGAGTAGTAGGCATAGCTGTCCGCACCCGGCGTGGAGGTGCCGGCATTGAGCGTGGAATAGATGCCGTTGCCGGAGCCCGAATCCCCGCCGGGCGCAGCCAGGGCGACGATGGAGCCGTAGTTCGAATAGGACGCGCGGCCGCCGCTGCGGTTGGTCGCCGCCACCGTCACCACGCCTGCGCAACTGGCGGGGCTGTAGTTGGCCGCGTTGGCCGCGGAATTGCCCGCCGCCACGATCACGCTGGACCCGCGGGAACGGGCGCCGTTGATGGCCGTCTGCGTGGTGGTGTCGCAGGCGCCGCTTCCGCCCAGGGACAGGTTCAGCACCTTGGCCGGATTGGCATTGGCCGGGATGCCGGAGACGGTGCCGCCGGAGGACCAAGTGATGCCGTCGGCGATGTCGGAGGTGTAGCCGCCGCACTTGCCCAGCGCCCGCACCGGCAGGATCTTGGCGTTGTAGGCGATGCCGGCGATGCCGATGCCGTTGTTGGCCTTGGCGGCAATCGTGCCGGCCACGTGGGTGCCGTGCCAGCTGGAATTGGAGCCGGGCACGCCGGAGCCGCATTCATTGGCGGCGTAGTAGTCGCCCGGGTCCAGGGCGTCATTGTCGCGGCCGTTGCCGTCCACCGACACGGCGGTGTCCGCAATGAAGTCGTAGCCGGCCACGGTGGAGCTGCCGCTGGCGGTGGCGAACTGACCGCTCAGGTCCGCATGCGGACGGTAGCCGGTGTCAATCACGGCCACCACCACCCCGCTGCCGGTGGACTGGTCCCAGGCGGCGGGGGCACGGATGCCGCCGGTGGTCTCGAACAGGTCCCACTGGTTGGCGTAGCTCGGGTCGGTGGGCGTGGCCATCGGATACATCTTGCGGTCGGGCTCGACGTATTCGACGTTGGCGTCACTGGCCTTGATCTGGGTGGCCAGGTCCCGCAGCTGGGCCAGGCTCAGGGACCGGTCCAGCTTGAAGACGTGGGCCCCGGTGCCGGTCTGGCGCAGCAGACTGACCCGGGCGCCCCAGGGCGTTGCCAATTGCTGCAGGGTCTGGGTGCGGGCACCGATCGCGTCGCTGGCCACCGGATGGGCCTGCACGGCCACACCCAGTCGCTGCTGGACGGCCACGCTGCCGTCCTTGTATTTGACGATCAGACGGTCGGTCTGCTCGGGCAGCGCCTGACGCGCTGCATTCATGTCGAAGGTGGGAACACCGCCGAAGGCTGATGTGCCGACTGCAAAGAGTCCTAGGGCGAGCGCACGGGTGAGCTTCGTCAAACGCATCATGCTGGTGGACCTCCAAAGTTGCTGCCGCGGGCAGGCCGTCTGGCCTCCCCTTCCCTATCGCGGCCCCGTCAGGGCCTGCAATGACTGCTGCAATCGCTCGTCAGTGGACGGAATCAATCACAACGTGGAATGGAGTGTAGGAATGGCCTCCGCACTGCGGCAGGTCCCCCTGCAAGACCTGACAGGAAAGGAAATCCCCTAGAAATGAATTGTTCACAAATGTGAGCACAGGCCTTTCACAGCGCTTTATGAAGGCCGTCAGCGGCGGTGCATGCGCTGCAAGCCCGGTGGCTGCGGGGCCGCGCGCTGAATAGGATGACTATTCATTCTGCATGCCAGCCCCCGCATTGAGCGGCACGCGCAGGGGTGAAGACGGTCGGCGTCGATGAATCGGTGTTGCAATGAATGCACATCGGCGCGTTTGCGCAAATGAATGCAGCGCATGAGCAATGTCGGCAGTCGATGCAGCGCGTCGTTCAGCGCGTCATTCAGCGCCTCGTTCAGCGCATCGGCAGTCGCATCACCTTGCGTGCGCTCCACTGCGCCCCGATGAGGATGGAGGCCATCAGCCACAGCGGTGCGAACGGCACGCTGGCCGTGGCCAGCATGCCAAAGCCCATCGGCATGGCCACGGTCGCGCCGTTGCTGGCCAGCCCCCGCAGACCCAGGGCCTGGCCGTGGCGGTCGGGCGGCGTGACCTGATGCAGCTTGGCCAGCACCATCGGCTGCACCGAGCCCAGCGCCGTGCCCAGGATGGCCGATCCCACCATCAGGCCGGCCGTCCCCGGCAGCCAGGCATAGATCACCAGAATGCCCATGGCCATGGTGATGGCCGACCGCAGCGCCTTCATCTCATCCAGATGATGCGCCCAGCGGACGATGGCCAGCCGCACCAGCGTGGCCGCGGCGGCGAAGCTGCCCAGCACCAGGCCGATGCCCGAGGCGGATAGCCCTTTGGCATGGCCGATGACCGGCACCACGAAGCTGTGGGCGTCCCAGCAGGCGGACATCGCCACATTGATGATCAGCAGATGCCGCAAGGCCGGATCCCGCAGCAGGTCCCAGGCGGGCCTCGGTTTGCCGGCGTCGCTGCGCGCCGGGGCTGGTATGTGACGCGGCACCCGCAGGGCCAGGTGCCAGGCCAGCAGGGGCAGCAGCACGCCCAGGGCGAAGGACCAGCCGTAGCCCGCATGGTCCATCAGCAGACCCGCCACGACCGGCGCCACGGCATTGGAGACGGCCGGCCCCAGGGCCACCCAGCTGAAGACACGCTTGAGCTGGGACGGGTCCGCCGCCATCAAGCCGGCTTCGCGCTGGATGGCCACCGCCGCCACCGCCACGGCGCCGCCGCACAGCAGGCAGCTCAGCGCAATCAGCGGCAGCGCGCTGAGCCACTGGCCCAGCAGGGCCAGCACCGCGCCGGTGAACCCCATCAGCACGCCCACGCCCACCGGCCGGTGGAAACCGTGCCGATCCGCCAGTCGGCCGGCCCACAGGGACAAACCCACCGGCGCCACCGCAAACAGGCTCTGCAGCAGGCCGACGATCCACTCTCCGTAACCACGGTCCAGCACCCACAGGCTGGCGGTCACCCGCGTCACGGCCATGCAGGCATGCACCGCCATCAGCGTGGCGATCACCGCGGGAAAGGCCCGGCTGACGCCCGAGGCGGCGGGGCCTTCCGGCGCGGCGTGCGCGCTCATCCGGCGGTGTCCTCGTCCGTCTGGCCCAGTTGCAGCACGCGCGACATCTGGTCTTCCGGCAGCGCCTCCACCGTCTTGAGGCGGCGGGTCATGGCGCGGGTACGGACTTCAGCGGCATCAATCGTGTTGCTGGCTTCCTCCAGCTTCTTCTTGGTCTTGGCCAGCACCTCGCCGAACTTGCCGAATTCCGTCTTCACCGCCGACAGCACTTCCCAGACCTCGGCGGAGCGCTTTTCAAGGGCCAGGGTGCGGAAGCCCATCTGGAGGCTGGAGAGCGTGGCCAGCAGCGTGGTGGGACCGACCAGCATCACCTTGTATTCCCGCTGCAGCGCCTCGGTCAGGCCGGGACGGCGAAGGGCCTCGGCATACAGGCCCTCGGTGGGCAGGAACAGCAGGGCGAAGTCGGTGGTGTGCGGCGGGCCCAGGTATTTTTCGCGGATGGTCTTGGCTTCCAGCCGCAGGCGGGTCTCGATGGCGCGGCCCGCCTGGTCGGCGGCGGGCGCATCGGCCCGTTCCTGGGCTTCGAGCAGACGTTCGTAGTCCTCACGCGGGAATTTGGCGTCGATGGGCAGCCACAACGGCAGGCCATCGTCCCGCTGGCCCGGCAGCTTCAGCGCAAACTCGACCCGTGCGCCGGTGCCCGGCACCGTCTCGACGTTGGAGGCGTACTGCTCGGGGGTGAAGACCTGCTCCAGCAGACCGGCCAGTTGCACTTCCCCGAAGATGCCGCGCGTCTTGACGTTGGTCAGCACGCGGTTGAGCGAGCCCACATCCCGCGCCAGGGTCTGCATCTCGCCCAGGCCGCGGTAGACCTGCTCCAGGCGTTCGGCCACCTGCTTGAAGCTTTCTCCCAGCCGCTGCTCCAGGGTGGCGTGCAGTTTTTCGTCCACCGTGGCGCGCATCTGTTCCAGCTTCTTTTCGTTGTCCTGCTGGATGCTCTGCAGACGGGCTTCCACGGTGCGCCGGGTCTCCGCCAGACCGGCCTCGTTGCGCTGGGCCAGCGCCTGCAACTGCTCGGTGAGCAGACTGCCCAGGCGCGCGGCGGCCGCGTCCTGTGCTTCGCGGGCGGTGGCAGCCTGCTGCGCCAGGGACTGCTGCAAATGGCCGAGCTGGACGCGGAAGCTGTCGATCTGCTCGTTCTGCGTGCGGGCCACGTCGCCGCCCTGGGCCAGCAAGGACTGCTGGAACTGGGACAGCGTGGACAGCGTGTCCTGGCGCAGCGCGCTGTTCACCCGGTTGAGTTCGTCGCGCAGGGAGCGGTCCAGGCGTTCGCTGGATTGCTGGATCAGCGGCGCAACCGGTTCGGCCTCCTGGGCGGGCTGGGCGGTGCGGCGCAGCAGCAGCACCAGGAGGGTCAGCGTGATCAGGGACAGGGCCACCAGGCCCCACATCAAAGCGTCAACAATCGTCATGGGCCGATTGTCTCAGCCTCCACGCTTGAGGACTTCCGGATTCAATGCGGTGGGCGGTGTGCCGCCGGTCAGTGCGGCAATCAGGTTGTCCACGGCCAGGTCGCTCATGGCGCGACGGGTGGCGACGGTGGCGCTGGCAATGTGCGGGGTCAGCACCACATTGCTGCAGGTGAGCAGCTCGGGATGCACGGTGGGCTCGCCCTCGAACACGTCCAGGCCCGCCGCGGCCAGGGTGCCGGCCTTCAGGGCCCGGGCCAGAGCGGCATCGTCCACCACGCCGCCGCGGGCGATGTTGGTCAGCGTGGCCGTCGGTTTCATCAGCGCCAGGTCTTTCTCCGCCACCAGATGATGCGACGACGGGCTGTAGGGCACGACGATGACCAGGTGGTCGGCGCGGCGCATCAGCTCGTCCTTCTCCACCCAGGTGGCGCCCAGCGGCGCTTCCTGGTCGGCCGGGAGGCGGCTGCGGTTGTGATAAAGCACCGGCATGCCAAAGCCCAGGTGGCCGCGCCGCGCAATGGCCGCGCCGATGCGGCCCATGCCCAGCACGCCCAGCGTGGCGCCATGCACATCGGCGCCGGCGAACATCGTCACCGACCAGTGCTTCCATTCGCCGCGGCGCAGGAAATGCTCGCTTTCGGTGATGCGGCGGGCGGTGGCCATCATCAGCGCAAAGCCGAAGTCGGCCGTGGTCTCGGTCAGCACGTCCGGCGCGTTGCTCACCAGCACGCCGCGGGCGGTGCAGGCCGGCACATCAATGTTGTTGTAGCCCACGGCCATGGTGCAGACGGCGCGCAGATCGGGGCAGGCCTGCAGCAGCGCGGCATCGATCTTGTTGCTGCCGCTCACATAGACGCCGGCCTTGCCCTGCAGGCGGCGGATCAGCTCGTCGTACGGCAACGGCTGGTCGGTCTCGTTGGTCTCGACGTCGAAATGGGGGCGCAGCCGGTCAACGATGTCGCTGAACGTGTTGACGGCCACCAGCACCTTGGGTTTGCTCATCTCGGATCTCCACGGGTCGCAGGGCGTTCGGGCCATTCTGGACCAAAGCCCTGGCCACCGGGCTGTGCGGGGCGCCCGGTCAATCGAGGAAGCGCACAAACCCGCTGACGGGTTCGCGCTGGGTGACCAGGGTGTTCTCGACAGCCTGCGGGTCGGCATAGCCAAGGGCCATGCCACAGACCAGCATCTGCTGCGGCCCCAGCTGCAATTCGTCGGCAATCAGGCGGTGGAACTGGGTGAAGGCGGCCTGGGGGCAGGTATGCAGGCCGTGCGCGCGGGCCGCGACCATCAGGTTCTGCAGGAACATGCCGTAATCCAGCCAGCTGCCCTGCTGCATCACGCGGTCGATGGTGAACATCAGACCGACCGGGGCATCAAAGAATCGGTAGTTGCGCCCATGCTGGGCATGCATGCGGGTCTTGTCGCCCTTGGTGATGCCCAGCAGCCCGTACAGGTCCCAGCCCACCTTGCGGCGGCGGTCGATGTAGGGGGACACCCATTCGCTGGGGTAGTAGGCATATTCCTCGGCGTGGCGGGCCAGCTCTTCCGGATTGTTGTAGGCCGCCTCCAGGCGCTGCACCAGGCGCTCCCGCGCCGCGCCGGTCAGCACATGGACCTGCCAGGGCTGCGTGTTGGTGCCCGAGGGCGCGCGGGACGCCACGTCCAGAATCCGCTCCAGCGTTTCGCGCGGGACCGGGGTGGGCAGGAAGGCCCGCATGGAATGACGGGTCTGGATGGCGGCCTCGACCGCCGCTGTCTGCTCAGGCGTTGGAGGGGTGAAGGGAGACGGAAGACTCATGAACGCTCCAGCGGCCGCAAGGCCTGTTGATAGGCCGGCGGCAGTTCCGCCACCGGGCGGCGGGTGCCGCGGTCGACATACACATGCACAAAGTGTCCGGCCGCCGCGCTCATCGACTCACCCTCGGCGAACAGGCCAATGTCGTAACGCACGCTGGACCGGCCCCGTCGCGACACGCGCAGGCCGGCCTCCACCTGCTGCGGAAAAGCCAGCGACGCAAAGAAGTTGCAGTGGGTTTCCACCACCAGGCCAATGACGTCCCCGTGATGGAGGTCCAGCGCACCCTGGTCGATCAGGTAGCGGTTCACGGCGGTGTCGAACAGGCTGTAGTAGACAACGTTGTTGAGGTGACCGTAGAGGTCGTTGTCCATCCAGCGGGTGGGGACCGGGACGAAGCAGGCGTAGGCGCTGCGAGGCTCGGGGCTGGGGCGGTCGGTGCTCATGGGCCCTGATTCTTCCACCGCTGGCGGCCCCTGCGCTGTCGCCTCGGGAACCCGGGCATCCGGGCATCCGGGCATCCGAGCATCTGGGGCGGACATCATGGGTGAACATCACGGGCGGGCGGGAGGCCCTCCCGGCGCCACGAACAGCACCGTGTTGGAGCGCATGTCCGTCGGCATGTAGTCGAACACCAGCAGCGAGACCGGGTCCCGCCCGGGGTTGAGGCCGCGATGCACGACCTCCTGCTGCTCCACCAGCACCTGCCCCGGCCCGTAGGTCCGGCGGTGACCGCGCTGGTCTTCCACGGTGAGCTGGCCGCTCTCGACATAGGCATAGCGTTGATGCGGGTGCAGATGCCAGGGGAGCTGCGCCCCTTCACGGATGACATAGCGGTGGATCTGTGCCCGCAAGGGGCCATCCCGCATGACGATGGGCTGGCCGGTGTAGTCGCTGGTGAAGCGCATCGGCTCGGGCTCCGGCTCCCGTGCCGGAGGCGCTGCGGTCGGGTCGCCGAAGGCGGGGGGGCCGCCCGGGGCACTTCCTTGGGCACTTCCTGGAACACTGGCGCGCGCCCGCCCGCTCGCCCAGGCATCTTCCCGGCTCACATGCTGCAGCACCAGCACCTGCACTGGCCCACGGTCTCCGGCACACCATGATCGGGCTCCGTCATCGACCGCCCACTGACCGACGCCCACCAGTTCCGGACGCCCGGCGCCGCGGCTGCCGATGGCCAGTTGCCCCTGCTCGACCAGCACCTGGCGCAGCGCCAGATGCGGCGGCACCGCGACGCGCTCGCCCGGCGCCAGCTGAAGCCGCATGACCTGCAGCTCGGGATAGGGCGGCAGGCGCAGCATGGCGCCGTCAGGGAGCCGGTCCACATCGGCCAGCGATGTGATGCTGGCGGCGCCGCCCATGGGGCCGGGTGCGGATTGAACCAGGGCGACAGCCTGCAGGATGTCCGGCGGCCCGGCGTGCTGCTCGCAAAGATGGGGGGAGAAAGCAGGAATCAAGCTCGCAACTCCAGCAGTGGTTGCGCCTGAGTGTGTTGCCGGCGTCATTCGGTTGGCATCACCTGCCCCCATTGCCGCCAGAATTGCGCAGCTGTCCTGAGGGTGCGCTCCTGCAAATCCACCGTCACCGACAGGTCCTCCCCGTACCCACCGGCCATGCTGAGCGCCACCGGAATGCGGCGGCGGGCGAGCGCCTCCAGCACCATCAGGTCGCGCCGGTGCAGCCCCTCGGCACTGAGCTTGAGCCGCCCCAGGCGATCACCCTCGTGCGGGTCCGCCCCCGCGAGGTAGAAGGCCAGGCCCGGCGGATGGCCGGCCGTTCTCAACCAGACCTGCTGCAGGGCATCTTCCAGCGCCTCCAGGTAGATCGCGTCCCCGCACTTGTCCGGCAGGCCCACATCCAGATCACTGGCCTCCTTGCGGAAGGGGAAGTTTTTCTCCCCATGCAGCGACAAGGTGAAGACGCTGGGATCCTCCGAAAAGATGCTGGCCGTGCCATTGCCCTGATGCACATCCAGGTCGATGACCACCACCTGCAGGCCTGGCTGGGCGGGATTCGCACGGTGATGCTCCCCCTGCAGCAGCCGCGCCGCCACCGCCACATCATTGAAGACGCAAAAGCCGCTGCCTTTGTCCGCATAGGCATGGTGCGTCCCGCCCGCGAGGCTGGCAGCCACGCCCTCTTTCAGTGCGGCCCGGGCGGCATGGACGGTGGCCCCCACGGAGAAGAGGGAACGCCGCGGCAGGCTCTCCCCCCACGGGAATCCAATCTCGCGCTGGGCGGCAGCACTGAGGGTGCCATGCAGCACCGCATCCACATAGTCCGGGGTGTGGACCAGCAGCAGTTCCTCGCGGCTGGCTGGCGTGGCCACCTGCAGGCGCAGCGCACCGGGATCCCGCTCCAGCCGTTCACGCAGCATCTGGTATTTGCTTTGCGGAAACCGGTGGCCCTGCGGCAGGGCCAGGGTGAGGTGGTCGTAGTGAAAAGCGAGCATGGGCAGCACCATAGCGCCGAGTCCGCCAGGGTGCATCCCGAGGGGAATGCTGCTGCGCAGCAGGCGCTGTCGCGCGCTGATAGAGAGAAGGGCCGCGCCCTCGGCGCCACTGCGCCTCAAGCCCCGCCCCATGGGCTTTCAGGCCCCATCCCAAGAGCCACAAAACTTTCTTGTGCAGTGCAACAAAAAGAGCTTGCAATCCCTTTTGAGGCCCCTATACTTGGTTTCATGTTGCAGCGCACCATGCAGTGAATGCGGCGCTCAACAGACTCACAACCGGCTTTCAGCCAGCCGTATTTCACGTGGCTGATCGTGCACCAACCCTGCATTCCCTCGCATCAATAGGAGATTTCGCATGCTGACCGCTGAACAACTGCTGGCCGCCCACCGTAGCAATCTGAATGCTGTTTTCGGGCTCACCGGCAAGGTCTTTGAGAGCTGGGAAAAGCTGGCGGAACTGAACATCCAGACCGCCAAGACGGCGCTGAGCGAAGTGGCTGAAACCACGCAAGCCGCCCTGTCCGTCAAGGACGCGCAAGAACTCCTGGCCCTGCACGCCTCGCTGCTGCAGCCGTCCGCCGAAAAGGCCGTGGCCTACAGCCGTCATGTGTATGACATCGCCACCTCCGCCAGCGCTGAATTCAGCAAGCTGGCCGAGTCCCAAGTGGCCGATGCGCAAGACAAATTCGGCAGCGCCGTCGAGAACGTGACCAAGAACGCTCCCGCTGGCACGGAAAATGCTGTGGCATTGGTGAAGTCTGCTGTGGCGGCTGCCAACAACGCTTACGAAAGCGTTCAAAAGGCCGTCAAGCAAGCCAGCGAGATCGTCGAGAACAACGTCAACACCGTGACCAACACGGCGTTGAAGACCGGTCAGGTCGCGGCCCGCGCTCCGAAGCGCGCCACCGCCTGAGGTCCGTACCCTTTGTCTCCTCGGTACCCAAGGAAGCCCGGCTTCCCAAGTGCCCTTCAAGCCCAGCGTCGCCGCTGGGCTTTTTTTTGCCTGTTCGCCGCTGGCCTTGCCTGAGCCGTCAGTTCGTCGGGCTGAGTTGCTGCGACGACGCCCGGGCGGACGAGATAGGGCTGGCGCTCAAGCCCTCCACCGCATCACGCACCACCTCCTGCACGATTTGTTCGCGCAATGCCTCACGATCGTGCAGCGGATAGCGCTGCAGCCCAATGCTGAGCAAGAGGTAGCCCATGAGCTTGGCGCTGAGCAGGTCGCACTGACGACGGATCAGGCTCTCGTCCGCTTGAACGCCGTCCGGTGCGCAGGCGGCCACCCGTTCCCGCACCAGCCCCAGCAGACGGTTGTAGACCGGCTTTTGCGCCTCGCTGATTTCGGTCAGCGACGCACTGCTCTGGGAGAGATAAATCATCCGGAACTGTTCCGGATGCCGCTCCCAGAAATCCATCGACCGGCGAACATGGGCCTCCAGCACCTTGCGAGGGCCGCGCTGGTCGCCGGATGCATCCAGCAGCTCCGCGGTGAGCGCCTCGAAGATCTCGATCCACAAGCCGTCCAGCAGCGCCTGCTTGTTGGCAAAGTAGCTGTAGATGGCCATGGTGGAGATGCCCAGCTCATGCGCCAGGCGACGCATGCTCAGGGCTTCCACGCCTTCTTCGCGATAGATCTTGCGGGCGCGCTCCATCATTTCGCGCTTGAGGGCCGCCATTTCGGCGGGGCCGCGGCGCAGACGGGTGGTCGTCGTGCGCTCTTCGTGTTGTTTCGTGTCCAGAATCTTCTCCCTTGACTCGTACCAATGTCCTGCCAACAGGATGACAACGTTGGTGTCGCTGTACGTTAAACCGGTTTTCCGCGAGGTTTGAATCCTCTTGAACCCTCGGTTGTGCGGGTGTCGGAACCCGGTTCTTGGTGACTGTACGTGTACGACATTGCAGGCAAGCAGCATGCCTGAGTCACGCATGCGCCACTTCAGCGGGGCAAACGGTGATCCAGGTTTCGAGGCGGCTGGGCCGGGCAGCGCATACTTGCGGCCCATGGCGACCCGTACTCCCCTTTTTTTCCCGACCGCTGAAGCGTTCCGCCACTGGCTGGATGAGCACGCCGCAACCGCGACGGACGTGGTGGTGGGCTTTTACAAACGCGGCACTGGGCTGCCGAGCATGGACTGGCCGGAATCCGTGGATGAGGCGCTATGCCACGGCTGGATTGATGGGGTGCGGACCCGTATCGATGACAAGCGCTACAAGATCCGCTTCACACCGCGCAAGGCGGGCTCGATCTGGAGTGCAGTGAATGTGGCGAAGATGGAAGCCTTGATCCAGGAAGGCCGCGTGCGGGAAGCGGGCCTGGCCGCGTTTGAGCAGCGCACCGATGCACGGACCAAGGTCTACGCCCATGAGCAGGAAGAGATTGAACTGACGCCGACGCAGGAGGTGGCCTTCCGCCATCATCCGTCCGCGTGGGAGTTCTTCCGGGCGCAGGCGCCGAGTTATCAGCGCAGCAGCATCTGGCATGTGCTGAGCGCGAAGAAGGCTGAAACGCAGGCGGCGAGGCTGCAGCGGCTGATCGAGGCCTCCGAGCGCGGGGAGCGGCTGTGAGCCGGTGAGCCGGCGGCTCAGCCGGTCAGCCGGTCAGCGGGTTTGCCGCTCAGCGCGTCTTGGCCGCGATCGCCCGCCGGATCTGCGGCAGCATGGCCGTGGCCGCCTCACGGCCCACCTGGATGGCGCGACGGCGCACAGTGAAGTCCGAGCCGCTGAACCCATCCAGTCGCGGACGCAGCACGACGTCCGCCTCCTTGAGTTCATACTGGCTGATGGACCGGCCCATGATGGAGAAGGTCTGCAGCAGCATGCGCACGGCATCGCCCGGGACCTTGGGGTCGGGCGGCTCGCTGATGTCCACCGCGATCACGACCTCCGCGCCCATCTGGCGCGCAAAACGCACCGGCACCGGCGCGACCAGGCCACCATCCACATACTCCCGGGTGCCGATCTTGACCGGCTGGAATACGGCGGGGACGGCGCTGGACGCCCGCACCGCCGTGCCGACGTCGCCCTGGCGGAACATGATGGCGGTGCCGTCACCCAGGTCGGTGGCAACGATGCCCAGCGGGACCGGGAGTTGTTCGATGGAGCGGTTGCCGGTCTTGTCCCGGATGAATCGGGCCAGCGCCTCGCCGCGGATGAGGCCGCGCATGGGAAAGGTCCAGTCGGTGATGGCGCCTTCGTCCATGGTCTCGGCCAGGGTGGCCAGTTCACGGCCGTTGCGGCCGGAGGCGTAGAGCGCCCCGACCAGGCTGCCGGCCGAGGTGCCGGCGACGAGGTCCACCTTGATGCCCTGCTCTTCCAGCACCTGGATGACACCCACATGCGCGAAGCCGCGGGCGGCACCACCGCCGAGGGCGAGGCCGACGCGGGGAGGTTTGGGAGGCGGCTTGGGGGTGATGGGCGCCGGCAGTTCGGTCTCGACGGGCGCCTGGACGACCGGCGGCACGGTGGGCGGCGCGGATTGCGGAAGGGCGGCGCAAGCGGACAGGACCACGACACACAGCGCAGCGACCGCGCGTTGGAACCAGGGGCGCGGGGCGGAGGGGACAGGGGCACAAGACATGGCGGGCGATTCTAGGGGAGCACGATGAGGGGGCCGTGTCGGGAGGGACGCTGAGGTCGGGCAACAATGCGGCATTCTTTGAGTGCGGGGAAGTGAGTCTATGAATCAACCGTCGAAGCGCCCGTGGGGACGTTGGGCGTTGCGCAGTGTGGTCGGGGTGCTGGTGTTGGCGCTGCTGGCCGTTGGGGCCGTATGGCTGCTGATACGCGCGAGCCTGCCGCAGGTGGAGGGCACGATCGCGTTGCCAGGGCTGCAACAGTCGCTGGAGATCAGCCGGGATGAGCGGGGGACCGTGACGCTGGCGGGTGAGAACCGGTTGGATCTGGCCCGGGGGCTGGGGTGGGTGCATGCGCAGGAACGGTTCTTCGAGATGGACCTGACGCGGCGGTCGGCAGCGGGGGAGTTGTCGGCGCTCTTCGGCGAAAAAGCACTGGAGCGGGATCGGCAGCGGCGGGTGCATCGGCTGCGGGCGCGGTTGACGGAGCGTTTCAAGACACTCCCGGCGCATGAGCAAGCATTGCTTCAGGCCTATACCGATGGGGTGAATGCCGGGCTGCACGCGCTGCCCGTCCGGGGGTGGCAGTACCTGCTGTTGCGCGCCACACCGCAAGACTGGACGCCGGTGGATTCGCTGCTGGTGATCAGCGAGATGTATTTCATGTTGCAGTCGAGCAGCATCGAGGCAGGGCTGGAGCGGGTGCTCGTGCGGGAGAAGGCCGGGGATGCGATGTATCAGTGGCTCTATCCGCGAGGGGGGCGGTGGGATGCGCCGCTCGATGGGAGTCAGGTGGCGGACTCTTTGATGCCGAGTGCGGCGGAGCTGGATCTGCGGGTGGGGCGGAAGAAGTCCGGGACGACCGATCTGGCAACGGGGGGGCAGGTGGTGCAGCTTCGTTCGCCGTTGATCTTGGGCGGTGCGGAAAGGAAGGACCCGGCCCCTGTTTGCTTCATGTCATTCCTGTCCGGCTTCGCCGGCCATTCCCTTCTTAACTTCCGCAAACAGGGGCCGGGCCCTTCCTTTCCCAATACCGAGGACTGCTGCGAGTGTGAAGCAAGCGCTTCAGTGATGGCAGGGCTCGGCGAAGCGCCTGTCATTGGGAGCAATAACTGGGCAGTCGCGGGGGCGCGGACGAGTCACGGTGGGGCCATCCTGGCCGACGATATGCATCTGGGGCTCGGGGTGCCCAGTATCTGGTTCAGGGCGCAGCTTCAATTTGGTGTGGGGGACCAGGCCGTCAGGGCCGCAGGAGTGACGTTGCCGGGGCTGCCTGCGCTGATCGTCGGTAGCAATGGGCATGTGGCCTGGGGGTTCACCAATGCCTATGGACAATGGTTCGATTGGGTCGAGGTGCCCGCCGATGCAAAGCTGGTCCAACATGCGGAAGTCCTTCTGGTGAAGGGGGGAACTGCGCAGACCTTTGTGGTGGAGGAGCTCGAAGGGGCGCCCGTGGTGGCGACGGAGGACAAGCGGCGCTTCGCGCTGCATTGGGTCGCCCACGAAGGAGACGCCTACTCCCTGGTGCTGGATGAGATGCTGAATGCGCGTCACGTGAGCGACGCGCTGTCCCTGGCGCAGCGGGCCGGCATGCCCCATCAAAATCTCCTTGCAGCAGATCGCGATGGGCAGATCGGCTGGACGATCGCCGGGCGGCTGTGGTCGCAGCGAGGGATCGATGCCAGCCAGGGTCGTCTGGCTGAGGTGGCCCAGATGCGTCATGGCTGGCTGCGGCCTGAAGACTATCCGCAGGTGCTGTCTCCCGCGCAAGGTCAGCTGTGGACGGCGAACAGCCGTCAGCTCGGCGGCGATCTGGCAGAGCAGATCGGGGACGGAGGCTTTGATCTCGGCGCACGCGCTCAACAGATCCGCGATCGGCTGTCAGAGCGGCCTCGGCATGACGAAGTCAGCGTGGGAGAGATCCATCTGGACGATGAAGCACGGTTCATGCGGACCTGGGCAAATCGGTTTCAGACGCTGCTCAACAATCATCCGGACCGGGCCGCCCTGGCGCAGTTGCTGGCCCAGTGGAATGGTCGTGCAGACGCAGATCAGGTGGCCTATCGGCTGGTGCGCACGGCACGACTCAATACGCTGAATGTGCTGTGGCTGGCGTGGACGCGGCCGTTCGTCGGGGAGCGGCAGGACAACGACAAGCTGCGGATCCGGTGGCGCAATCAGTTCGAGTATTCGGCCGTGCAGGCGCTGGACAAGCAACCTGCCCATCTGCTGCCGGTGGATTACGCGAGCTGGGATGCCCTGCTGCTCGCGCAGCTGGATGCCGCCGCCAAGGAGATGTCGGCCGACGGCCCAATGGCGCAAGCCACCTGGGGACAGCAGAACACCAGCCGCATTCAGCATGTGCTGGCCAAGGCAATTCCGCCTCTGTCTCGCTGGCTGGATATGCCGTCAACTGCGCAGAGCGGCGATACGAACATGCCGCATGTGGCCAGCCCCGCCTTCGGTCAGTCGCAGCGGCTGGTGGTGTCGCCAGGACGGGAAGAAAACGGCTGGCTGTCGATGCCCGGCGGACAAAGCGGGCATCCGCTGTCCCCCTACTACGGCGCCGGCCATGACGACTGGGTTCAGGCCCGGCATACCCCCCTGCTGGCCGGGACTGCGCAGCATCGGATGACGGCCGTGGCGCCTTGATGGGCCGGGGCCGGGAGGCCCCGAGAGGAGCCTGAGGGGCCGAAGGGTCCTCGTGCTTGCCAAGAGGGGACAGGAAGGTGGCGCCTCAGGCCGGCGTGACGTTGAACACCTGGCGCAGGTAGGCCAGGAAGGTCTGGTCCTCGCACATGGTCTTTCCCGGGCTGTCCGAGAGCTTGGCCACCGGCTGGCCGTTGACATGGGTGAGCTTGACCACGATGTTCAAGGTCTGCAGGCCCATGTCGTTGCTGAGCTTGGTGCCGATGCCAAAGCCCAGCTGGGTGCGGTCGGCAAAGTGGCGGTAGAGCGAGAGGGCCTTGGGCATGTCCAGCGCGTCTGAGAACACCAGGCGCTTGGTGTGCGGGTCAATGCGCAGCTTGTCGTAGTGGGCCAGCGCCTTTTCGCCCCAGACCACCGGGTCGCCCGAGTCGTGCCGCAGGCCGTCAAAGAGCTTGGCAAAGTAGAGGTCAAAGTCCGCCAGGAAGGCGTCCATGCTGATGACGTCGGTCAGCGCAATGCCCAGGTCCCCCCGGTACTCCTGCACCCAGTCCTCCAACGCCGCCTTCTGGTGGTCGCGCAAGCGCACGCCAGTGGCCTGGTAGCTCTGCAAATATTCATGCGCCATGGTGCCAATGGGCACCAGCCCCAGCTCCTTGGCCAGCAGCACGTTGGAGGTGCCGCGAAACTGGGTGGGCACTTCGGACTTGAGCGTGGTCAGCACCTCGCGGTGCCAGTCGCCCGAGAAGCGGCGGCGCAATCCGAAGTCAAAGAACTGGAACGGGTGGCGGCGCGGCGGCTCGTCGCGCTCAATGGCGCGCAGCAGTTCGATCTTGTCGCGCAGGCGGCGGCGACCCTCGGCCAGCGCAGGCACCGGGTCAAAGCGGCGGAAGTACAGCTCGTTGACCATCGCCAGCAGGAAGATCTCAAAGCCCATCACATGGACCTGCGGACCCCGCACCACAATCTCCAGCCGGTCACCGTCCGCCGTGATGCTCACAAAATCCCGCTGGAATCGGAAGATGCGCAGGAAGTCCAGGAAGTCCGACTTGATGAAGCGCAGCGTGCGCAGATAAGCCAGTTCGTCCGCCGCAAAGCTCAGCGAGCACAGGTGGTCCAGCTCCCGCGAGAGGTCGCCCACCAGATCCGCCAACGGATACTGCGGCGTGTTGCGGCACGCAAACCGGTATTCGGCCTGGGCCTCGGAATGCCGATGCAGCATGGCCTGCCACATGGTGAACTTGTAGAGATCAGTTTCGAGCAGGCTGCGGATCACTGGGGCCGTCATGCGGTCGTCTCCAGGGCCAGAAAACGGCCCCACGGGTCTTGAAAGTGGGGCCACTGTACCCGCGATGCCGAGCCCCCGCAGGCAGCACAGGTCATGACCGATACTCCCCTTCCGTGAGCCGACCGCCCGACACCCGTCCCATGCCCTCCCCGCTGCACGACTCGCCCATCACCGCGGCATCGAAAGCGGTTTCGAACGCCGCATTAAACGCCACATCAAAGGCCGCCCCCCAGGCGCTTCGGCGCTCAGCGATGGCCGCGTCGATGCGGGCCCTGCCGGCCCAAGTGGCCCAAGTGGCCATAGTGGCCCTCCTAGTGGCCCTGGTAGGGACGGCACACACCGCGCAGGCCCAGATTCCCGTGGCCGTGGACGCGCCACCGGACATGGCCACCGCCCGCAAGATGGTCTACGGCGGCCCGACCTGGCAGGACCGCCGCGTGAATGACTTCTTTGGCGGCGGCTCACGCGTGACCGTGCGCGCCACCGTCACCGAGGTCTGGCGCCAGCGCTACAAAGAACAATCGACCGACCAACTGATGGTGGTCTACCAGCTCACCCCCGGCCCGCGCGAGCAGTTCCAGTGCCAGGCCTGTGTGCCCGCGCTCGGCGCCGCCCAGTTCGCCGCCGACGCACGGGGCCGATGGCAACTGAAGGCCCGTGGCCTGCTGCTGATGGACGGCGCGCCCGGCACAGGCACTGAAGACCTGCAAATGGTGCAGCTCGCCGACGACCGCTGGGCCTTGCGCAGCCGCCGCGTCGATGTGGCCTCCGGTCTGGAAACCCGCAGCGAACGGCTGGTGCTGGACCAGGGCGACCAGTTGCGGCTGGCACTGAACGAAGGCTTCAGGGACAAGCCCGGGCCCCAGGCCTGCGGCTCCGGCGCCGCCCCCCAAACCACCGGGCTGAGCGTGCTGAGCCCCGGCGCCGGACCACGCGTGGAAGTGGTGCTGCGCTTCAACGATGGGCGCTGCCCACGGCCGGAACCGCGCGTCGTCCGCCAGCGCATGATGTTGCGGGACGGCCAGTTCGTCGCCGACGAGGAAGAGGCCGCGTCCGCGCCAGCCCCTTGAGCGTCAGCGGGCGCCGATGCCCGCCCTCACACCCTCAAGCCCACCCGCCCGCCGCAGGCCCAGCTACCGCCGTCCGCGCTGTCAGGGCAGCTTGTAAGTCTGCAAATGAATGCTGGTCTCGGTGGCGCCGATGCCCTTGATCAGCCGCACCCGCTCCAGGATGTCGGCCAGCTCATTGAGCGTGTCGGCCCGCAGCTCCGCCAGCAGATCCCAGCGCCCATTGGTGTCGAACAGGCCCACCACCCCCGGCTCGCCCAGCAAGATGCCCACGACCTCACGGGTCCGGTTGCCTTCCACCGCAATGCTCATCCAGGCGGTGATCTGCTTGGGCGCCACATCGGCCCTCAGCCGCACCGTGTAACCCACGATCTGGCCGCTGGACTCGAGCTTGTCCAGCCGGTTCGTCACCGTGCCCCGCGACACCTTCAGCTTGTGCGCCAGGGTCGCAATGCTCTCGCGCGCGTTCTGCCTCAGCAGGCCAATGAGTTGGTGATCCAGCGTGTCCATATGAACCGTAGTCCCAATTTGGGGCACCTGCGCGGCAGACGCCCGGGATAACCCCTAGTTCCCTTCAAAACGGCAATTCGCTCTGACGAATTGCGCAATCTCTTCGCATTCTTGCGCAAGATTCTGCCTTCCGGTTGGCATCCCGGGTCTTCAAGATTCACCCATCGTTACTTCCCGTGTTTGCCCATGACCCGACTGCTCACCCCCCGAGACGTTGCCCGCATCGTCCACCACCACAGCCTGGCCACCACGCTGCAACAGTTGGCCCAGGCCATCGCCCAGGACTACGGTCGCTGGGCCGCCTTCGACAAAAGCGCCCGTGTGGCGCATCACTCCGCCGACGGGGTGATCGAGCTGATGCCCATCTCGGATGGCCAGCTCTACAGCTTCAAATACGTCAACGGTCACCCCAAAAACCACCAGGTGGGTCTGCCCACCGTGATGGCTTTCGGCGTGCTCGCCGACGTGGCCACCGGCACCCCGGACCTGCTGTCCGAACTCACCCTCAGCACCGCCCTGCGCACCGCTGCCACCTCGGCGCTGGCCGCCCAGCACATGGCGCGTGCGGATGCCCGCGTGATGGCCCTGATCGGCAACGGCGCCCAAAGCGAATTCCAGGCCATGGCCTTCCACCACCTGCTGGGCATCCAGGAAATCCGCCTCTACGACATCGACCCCGCCGCCACCGACAAGCTCGAGCGCAACCTGCGCCATCTGTCAGGCCTGCGCCTGGTGCGCTGCCGCAGCACCGCCGAGGCGGTAAAGGGCGCGGACATCGTCACCACCGTGACCGCCGACAAGCGCAACGCCACCATCCTCACCCCCGACATGCTGGCGCCCGGCATGCACATCAACGGTGTGGGCGGCGACTGCCCCGGCAAGACCGAGCTGCATGCCGACGTCCTGGCCCGGTCCCGCGTGGTGGTGGAATTCGAGCCGCAGACCCGCATCGAAGGCGACCTGCAGCAAATGCCTGCCGACTTCGCCGTCACCGAACTGCACCGCGTGCTCAGCGGTGAAGCCACCGGACGCGCCTCGGCGGAAGAGATCACCGTGTTCGACTCGGTCGGCTTTGCGCTGGAAGATTTCTCCACGCTGCGCTGGTTGAACGAGCAGTCCCTGGCCCTGGGCATCGGCCAGCCGCTGTCGCTGATCCCCGCGATGGACGACCCCCGCGACTTGTTCGGACAACTGGCGCTCGGTCGCACCCCTGGCGCTCAGGATTCGTCCCTCGCCCCGGCGATCAAGGCCGCGCTGGAGAGTCTGGCTGCGTGACGGTGCAAGGCGATGCCCGGGCGCTTGCATCCAGGCATCGCCACACCGAACCCGCCCAGACGAACCCGCCGGCCCCACCGCACCGGCACCTGCCGCGCCCAGGTTGTGGGGTCCGATCGCCCCGCGCCCCAACCGGGTAACAGTCAAACTTTTCGTGAATTGCTTGCGCGGGGCATCGCGCCCCTGACGCAGTCCCGTTGCAGAGCCCCCCAGCGCCGCCGATGATGCGGAATACGCGCCGGAATCCCGGCCCGATCACCGCTCATCCATGCCGACCAACGCAACGGGTGCGCCCTCCACGGAGAAGGGCCACTGGCTCCAGTTCTCCGTCACCACCGCCGTCGCGGGCCTGCTGCTGTGCCTGATCAATCTGCACTTCGGCATGGTGGGCCTCAACCGCCAAGCCGAGGGCATCGGCCATGCGGTGCTGGAGCGAGTCACGCCCGTGGCCGAATCCGAACGCCCCGCCACCCTGCGGGAAGCCCTCGCCCACTACGACACCCTCGCATCCCTCACCCTCTGCCGCGGCGTCACCTGCAGCCGGGAATCCGGTCAGGTCGTGCCCCGGCCCAGTTGCAGCAGCGGCCCCTGGGACAGCTGCGTGGAAGTGCGCTCGGACAGTGAAGCGGATGTGTCGCTTCAATTGCGGCTCAACGCCGCCAGCGTCTATGAAGATCTGGGCCGCGACCTGAGCGTGCTGCTGGGCGCACAACTCGTCGGCATGATGGTGTGGCTGCTCAGCTCCCGCCGCCAGCGCCACCAGTTGCGCGAAGCGGAGCAGCGCCTGCGCCGCGCCGCCCACTGCGACCCGCTGACCGGCCTGCTCAACCGCGGCGCCTTCGACGAGATCATCGAGGAGGCGCTGCAGCTACAGCCGCGCGACGGCTGGATCCTCTACCTGGACCTGGATGGCTTCAAGAGCATCAACGACCAGCATGGCCATCCGGTCGGCGACGCGGTGATCGTGGCCGTCGGCGGACGCCTGCGCAATGCCTTCCGCACCGACGGCCAGGTGGCCCGGCTGGGCGGCGATGAATTCGGCATCCTGGTCACCGGCACGCCGCTGCGCAGCTTCGATGCGGTGGTGAAGTCGGTCTTCGATGCGCTGGAAGCGCCTGTCGCCGCGCATCGCCTGTTCCTGAAGGTGGGCGGCAGTGTCGGCGTGGCGCGGCTGGACGCGGAAGTGCATTCCGCCGCCGAAGCCCAGCGGCGCGCCGACATCGCCATGTATGAGGCCAAGCGCCGCGGACGCCATCAGGCTGCCGCCTTCGACATCAGCCTGGACCAGGCCCGCCAGCAGGACTATCGCCTGCGCATGGACCTGCGCAGCGCCCTGGCGCGCGATGAACTGCATGTGGCCTACCAGCCGCTGGTGACGGCCAGCGGCCAACTGCACAGCCTGGAGGCGCTGGCGCGCTGGAACCATCCGACACTGGGCCCGATTCCGCCCGACATCTTCATTCCGCTGGCGGAGTCGTCCGGACTCATCGGCGCCCTGGGCCTGTCGGTGATGGCCCACGCCTGCCGTGACCTGGTGGCCCTGCGTCGCCAGGGCGTTGCAGTGCCGACGGTGGCCATCAACCTGTCCGCCCAGCAACTGGCCGACCCGCTGCTGACCCAGCAACTGCTGACCCATGTGCGGGCCGCCGGCCTGACACCGGCCGACCTGGAGCTGGAGATCACCGAATCCGCCATCATGAACACCGACAGCCATGCACCGGACCAGGTGGAGCGGCTGTCGGCGGAAGGGTTCGAGATGGCGATTGATGATTTCGGGACCGGCTACTCCTCCTTCGCCCGCCTGCAGACGCTACCCGCCCGCACCCTGAAGCTGGACCGGAGCTTCATTCGCGGCCTGGACAGCCCGCATGGCCAGTTGCTGGCCCGCACGATGCTGGACCTGGGTCGGCAACTGGGCATGATCTGCGTGGCCGAGGGCGTCGAGACCCAGGCGCAGGCGCAGTGGCTGCTGGGCCATCGCTGCGAAGTGCTGCAGGGGTATCTGATCGGCAAGCCGATGCCGGCCTCGGCCCTCGCCCAGTGGGCGCGCGAGCGGCGTGCACCGCCGCCGCCCAGCACCGCACCTGCGGCCGTCTCGCCCGCCGCGGTGGACTAAGCTGGAAGCGGGGACTCCGCTTGGCCTCCCCCCGCCCATCGCCCACCCCTGAGCCACGGCGCTGAGGGCGTCATTAAGATGGACGCTCAAGGCCCGCCCTGCAGGCCGCCGTCCCGGCCCGCCTCCGCCGGCCGCTGATCGACCCGTCTTCCCTTCCCTCTCATGGACTTTGCGCCGCTCCTCAAAGAGATCGGCCGCGGCACCCGCGGCGCCCGTGACCTCACCCGCGACCAGGCCCAAGACCTGTTCGGCCGCATGCTCGACGGCCAGGTGCCGGACCTGGAGCTGGGCGCCATCCTGATCGCCATGCGCATCAAAGGCGAAAGCCTCGACGAACTGCTCGGTTTTGAGGCCGCCATGCAGGCCCGCACCGCGCAGGTCCAGGGCCCGTCCGGCCCTCGGCTGGTGCTGCTGCCGGCCTTCAATGGCGCCCGCAAGCAGGCCAACCTGATGCCGCTGGTGGCCTTGCTGCTGTCGCGGGCTGGCATTCCGGTGCTCATCCATGGCCGTCATGACTTCGACAGCCGCATCAGCCCCTTCGAGCTGCTGGACGCCCTGGCGCTGCCCACCGCAGACTCCGTGGCCGAGGCCCAGGCCCATCTGCACCAGCGCCGCCCTGCCGTGCTACCCCTGGCCCGCCTCAACCCCGGGCTGGATGCGCTGATGGCGCTGCGCCCCCGCATGGGCCTGCGCAACAGCAGCCACAGCCTGGGCAAGCTGCTGGACCCGGCCCCGGGCCGCAGCGTGCGGGTGGTGGCCGTGACCCATCCTGAATATGTGGACAGCATGGCGCAGGCCCTGCCGCTGCTGTGCCAGGGCGGCAGCCGCGCACTGCTGATGCGGGCCAGTGAAGGCGAGGCCTACCTGCACCTGCGTCGCAAAGCCCACCTGCAAGGCTTCGTGGATGGGCAAGTGTTGCCTCTGGAACCAGCCATCAACGAAGATCTGGACGTGCCCCTGTCCACCGCCTGCGAGCCGGCGGAGAACGCCGCGCTGATCCGCGCCATGCTGGCGGGTGAGGTGCCGGTGCCGGAACGCATCCAGTCGCAGGTCGAGGCGCTCACGCGTCTGGCCTCGGACTGACCCGCTTCGCTTTGCAGATTCGTTCATATGCTTATTCAAGAATAAGCAATCTACGATTTTGTAGTTCCCATATATATAAACCGTTCTTAGAGTCTCTACTCCCGGCCAGCCCTGGGCCAGCCGCGGTGTCAGTACGACGCGGCGGGCTGAACCCAGGCCGGCGCTGACATCGCTGCCATGTACGCCTATACCGATTTCGACCGCCAGTTCGTCCGCGCCCGTGCGGCCCAGTTTCGTGACCAGCTCGAACGCCATCTGGCGGGCCAGCTGCCGGACGACGACTTCCGTGCGCTGCGTCTGCAAAACGGCTGGTACATCCAGCGGCATGCGCCGATGCTGCGCATCGCGGTGCCCTATGGGGTGATGTCCAGCCGCCAGATGCGTCAACTGGCCCGCATCGCCCGCGAGTACGACCGCGGCTACGGCCACTTCACCACCCGTCAGAACCTGCAGTTCAACTGGATCCCGCTCGACAAGAGCGCCGACGTGATGGATCTGCTGGCCGATGTGGACATGCACGGCATCCAGACCAGCGGCAACTGCATCCGCAACATCACCAGCGACGTGACCGCCGGTGTGGCCGCTGACGAGCTGGTGGACCCGCGCCCCTATGCGGAAGTGCTGCGCCAGTGGAGCACGCTGCATCCGGAATTCGCCTTCCTGCCGCGCAAGTTCAAGATCGCCATCTCCGGCGCGGCCGAAGACCGTGCCGCCATCGCCTGGCATGACATCGGCCTGCAACTGCGCAAGAACGACGCAGGCGAGGTGGGCTTCCAGGTGCTGGTGGGCGGCGGCATGGGCCGCACCCCGGTGATCGGCCAGGAGATCAACGCCTTCGTGCCGTGGCAGGACATCCTGGTCTATCTGGAAGCCATCGTGCGGGTCTACAACCGCTTTGGCCGCCGGGACAACATGTACAAGGCCCGCATCAAGATCCTGGTGAAGGCCGAAGGTCAGGCCTTCTTCGACGCGGTGAATGCCGAATACCAGCAGATCCTGGACACCGACGAAGGTGGCCACGAGCAGATCATTCCCGAAGCGGAACTGGCCCGTGTGGCGGCCAGCTTCGTGACGCCGGCAGGCGTGACGCCCACGCCGTCCACCGACATCTTCGCCGGCGCCGACGCCGCCTACCGCCGCTGGCTGGAGCGCAATGTGCTGCCGCATCGGGTGAGTGGTTACCGCTCGGTCACGCTGTCGCTCAAGCGCGTCGGCCTGCCGCCGGGCGATGCGACCGATGCCCAGATGGACGCCGCCGCCGCGCTGTCCGACCAGTTCAGCCACGGCGAGCTGCGGGTGAGCCACGACCAGAACCTGCTGCTGCCCTGGGTCCGCGAAAGCGACCTGCCCGCGCTGTATGCCGCGGCCAAGGCGCACGGCTTTGCCACGCCCAACATCGGCCTGCTGACCGACATGATCACCTGCCCGGGCGGCGACTTCTGCGCCCTGGCCAATGCCCGCTCGATTCCGCTGGCCCAGGAGATCACCGAACGCTTCCAGGACCTGGATGAGCTCTGGGACATCGGCGACATCGACCTGCACATCAGCGGCTGCATCAACAGCTGCGGCCACCACCACAGCGGCCACATCGGCGTGCTGGGCGTGGACAAGGACGGCACCGAGTGGTATCAGATCACCCTGGGCGGCTCGGACGGCTCGACGCTGTCGGGTCCGTCGGTGGCCGGCAAGGTCATCGGCCCGTCGTTCGCGGCCGATGAGGCGGCCGATGCCGTCGAAGCCGTGATCGCCACCTATCGCCGCGAACGCCAGGCCGGCGAACGCTTCATCGCCACGGTGCGGCGCATCGGCCTGGACGCCTTCAAGCAGGCCGCCAACGCCATCCGCAGCACCACCGCCGCCCACTGACCGCCGCCATCGCCATGAAGTTTGTTTCCAAAGCCCAAGACCCCTGGCACCTGTGCGCCGGTGAGGACGGTCCCCAGCCCCATCCGGCCGCGGCCAACCACAAGCTGCTGACGCTGGAGCAGTGGCATGCCGTGCGCGACACCTGGCCCGCGGGCCTGGCCACCGGTGTACTGCTGCCCAACGATGCCGACGTGTCCGAGCTGGCCGCGGATCTGCCGCGCCTGTCGCTGGTGGTGCTGCAGTTCCCCAAGTGGGTGGACGGCCGCGCCTACACCCAGGCCCGCCTGCTGCGCGTGCGGCATCGCTTCACCGGCGAGATCCGCGCCATCGGCGAGGTGCTGGTGGACATGATGCCGCTGCTGCAACGCTGCGGCGTCGATGCCGTGCAACTGCGGGCCGACCAGAACCAGGCGGCCGCTGAGCGGGCGCTGGGCTTCTTCCCCGGTCACTATCAGGGCGATGTGGTGGACCACCGCCCGGCCTTCGCCCGCACGGGTGCCGGAGCCTGAGTCCTCCCATGACCACGAACACGGCCTCCCTGCTGCCCGACACCTCCGCGCTGAGCAGCGCTGCATCGGCCTTGCCGGTGACCGCCTCGGCCCTGCCGGGTGGTCCCACCGGCCCGGTGCAGCCCAATGGCAGCGCCATCAGTCTCTACGCCCGAGCCACCGAGGGCTTTGAGGGCCGCCTGGCCCGCACGGTCGAGGTGCTGCGCCAGGTCGCCGAGGAATTCGGCCCGGCGGCGGTGCAGTCCACGTCGCTCGGCGTGGAGGACATGGTCATCACCGATCTGATCGCCCGGCACGGCCTGCCCATCGCTCTGTCCACGCTGGACACCGGCCGTCTGCATGCCGAGACCCTGGCCCTGATCCCGGCGATCGAGCAGCGCTACGGGCGGCAGGTCGAGGTGTTCAGCCCGCCGCAGGCGCAGGTGCTGCACTTTGTGCGCACTCATGGCGAGGACCCGATGTACCGCAGCATCGAGCTGCGCAAGGCCTGCTGCGGTCTGCGCAAGCTCGAGCCCCTGTCCCGCATGCTCGCGGGCAAGCAGGCCTGGATCACCGGCCTGCGCCGCGAGCAGAGCAGCAACCGCGCGGACGTGCCGTTCCGGGAACCGGACGGCCAGGGCCGCTTCAAGATCAACCCGCTGGCCGAATGGAGCTGGGCGGACGTCTGGCACTACGTGCAGCAGCACGCCGTGCCCTACAACCCGCTGCATGACCATTTCATGCCCAGCATCGGCTGCGCGCCCTGCACCCGTGCCATCTCGGTGGGTGAGGACTTCCGCGCCGGCCGCTGGTGGTGGGAATCGGACGACGCCAAGGAATGCGGACTGCACAAGTCCCATGGCGCCGATGAGTCCGACGGCGATGCGTCCCCCGCTGCCTCTTCCCTGTCTTCCTCCCCCCGCACCGGAGCCCCGGTATGAATGCCCCCCTGAACCTGGAACAACTGCTGCCGCTGGCGGACCATCGTCATCTAGACCATCTGGAAGAAGAAGCCATCTTCATCCTGCGTGAAGTGGCGGCCGCCTTCGAGCGCCCCGCCCTGCTGTTCTCCGGCGGCAAGGATTCCTGCGTGGTGCTGCGCCTGGCCGAGAAGGCCTTCAAGCAGCGCGAGGCCGCCGCTGCCGGTGAGACCGGCCCCAGCCAGTCCTTCAAGGGCAAGCTGCCCTTTCCGCTGGTGCATGTGGACACCGGCCACAACTTCCCCGAGGTGATCGAATTCCGCGACCGCCGCGTGGCCGAGATGGGCGAGCGCCTGGTGGTGGGCCATCTGGAAGACTCGATGCGCCGGGGCACCATCCGCCTGTCGCATCCGCTGGAGTCGCGCAATGGGCACCAGACGGTGACGCTGCTGGAGACCATCGAGGAGCACCGCTTCGACGTGCTGATCGGCGGCGCCCGTCGCGATGAGGAAAAGGCGCGCGCCAAGGAGCGCATCTTCAGCCACCGCGACAGCTTCGGCCAGTGGCAGCCCAAGGAGCAGCGCCCCGAGCTGTGGAACCTGTTCAACACCCGCATCCGTCCGGGCGAGCATTTCCGGGCCTTCCCCATCAGCAACTGGACCGAGCTGGATGTGTGGCTCTACATCGCCCGCGAAGGCATTCCGCTGCCGTCGCTCTATTACGCCCATGACCGCCAGGTCATCCGCCGCAAGGGACTGCTGGTGCCGGTGACCGAGGTCACCCCGCCGGAAGCCGGCGAGCAGATCGAGACCGCGCAGGTCCGCTTCCGCACCGTGGGCGACATGACCTGCACCTGCCCGGTGGAGAGCCCGGCCGCCAATGCCGCCGACATCGTCGCCGAGACCCTGACCGTCACCGTGAGCGAGCGCGGCGCCACCCGCATGGACGACCGGACCTCGGACGCCTCCATGGAGCGCCGCAAGAAGGAAGGCTATTTCTGAGCCCGGCTGATGCCGCGTTCCGCCAGTTTGGAGTTCTGATGACCACTTCCCCCGCACACAAGATCCATCAATCGGATGTCGACACCACCCACCGGGCGCTGCGCTTTCTCACCGCTGGCAGCGTGGATGACGGCAAGAGCACGCTGATCGGCCGCCTGCTGTTCGACAGCCGCGCCATCCTGGCCGACCAGCTGGACACGCTGGCCAAGCGCGCCGCCGGCCAGCCGATCGACCTGAGCCTGCTGACCGACGGCCTGGAAGCCGAACGTGAGCAGGGCATCACCATCGACGTGGCCTACCGCTACTTCGCCACCAAGCAGCGCAAGTTCATCATTGCGGATGCGCCCGGCCATGAGCAGTACACCCGCAACATGGTCACCGCCGCCGCCGGCAGCGATGCCGCCGTGGTGCTGGTGGACGTGACCAAGCTGGACCTGTCCGCGGACGAGGTGGCGCTGCTGCCCCAGACCCGTCGCCACAGCCTGCTGGCCCATCTGCTGCGCCTGCCCAGCATCGTGTTTGCGATCAACAAGATCGACGCGGCGGCCGACCCCGGCGTCGCCTTCCGCAAGGTCAGCACCGCGCTGACGCAATTTGCGGAAGCGGCCGGCATCCAGGTTACGGCCATCGTGCCGGTCTCCGCCCTGCGCGGCGACAACGTCACCCAGCCGCTGGAAGCCGACTGGTATGACGGCCCTTCGCTGCTGCAGGTGCTGGAAGGCCTGCCCACCGTGCAGGAAACCGTCGAAGCCCAGCTGATGCTGCCGGTGCAATACGTGGCCCGCGAAGGCGAAGGCACCGGCAACCAGCCGCGCACGCTGTGGGGCCGCATCGCTCAGGGCCAGGTGCAGCCGGGAGACACGGTGCAGATCCTGCCGGGCGGCCAGACCGCCGTGGTGGCTGCGCTGCGGCATGCCGGCGAGACCGTGGCCGCCTGCGTGGCCGGGGAATCCGCCGGTGTGGTGCTGGACCGCCAGATCGATGTGTCCCGCGGGGACTGGATCGTGGCGCCGGGCGCCGCCCAGCCCACCCGCAGCTTCCAGGCCACCCTGGCCTGGCTGGATACCGAAGCGGCGGTGGTCGGCCGCAAGTACTGGGTGCGCCATGGCAACCGCTGGGTGCAGGCCCGCCTGACCGCCATCGATCACCGCCTGGATGTTCAGACCCTGGCCGAGACCGAGGCGCAGGCGCTGAACGTCAACGAGATCGGCCATGTGACGGTGGAACTGCAGGCCGAGCTGCCGCTGCAGCCCTATGCGGAGAACCGGGTGGGCGGCGCCCTGATCGTCGTGGACCCGACCAGCAACCGCACCAGCGGCGCGCTGCTGGTGCGCTGAGCCCGGACCGCAGGCAGCCGCCTTCCACCCCACAAAGACCCGCACCAAGGAGCAAGGACCGACATGGGCAAGGTGATTTTTGTGAGTGCAGGCCCCGGGGCCGCAGACCTCATCACCCTGCGCGGGGCCCGGGCCCTGGCGCAGGCGGACGTGGTGCTGTTCGACGCGCTGACCGACCCCGCCCTGCGCGAGCTGGCACCTCAGGCCCGCTGGTTGGATGTGGGCAAGCGCGGCTTTTGCCACTCCACCAAGCAGACGGCCATCAATGCGGTGCTGGTGCGGGAAGCCCGCCAGGCGTCGGTGGTGGTGCGGCTCAAGGGCGGCGATGCCAGCGTGTTTGGGCGGCTGGAGGAAGAGCTGCAGGCGTTGTCGGCAGCCGACATTGGCTGGGAGATCATCCCCGGCGTGACGGCAGCACTGGCCGCTGCGGCCCAGACCAGCCGTCCGCTGACCCGTCGCGGACAGGGTCGCAGCGTCAGCCTGACCACCGCCATGACCCAGGAGGGCGAACTGCGCGCCTCCCGCACCGCCGACACCGAGGTGTTCTACATGGCCGGGCGCCAGTTGGCGGGACTGTCCCGCCAGCTGCTGCGGGCCGGCTGGCCGGCCGATACCCCGGTCAGTGTCGTGTCCCGCGCAGGATGCCCGGACGCCCTGTCCAGCGACCATCAGGTGCAGGATCTGGCCGCCGCCGGCATGCTGCACCGGGGCCGCCCGACGGTGGTGGTGGTGGGCGCTGGCGCCGCTGACACCCCTATGACCAGTCAAGGAAAGTCGCAAATCCCTGGAATCATCGCGCCCGGGACGCTGGCACAAACCCTGAACGATTAAAATCCGTCGTTTGATGTCAGGGCGCGCCTGAAATTGAGGGCAATGCCAACAGCCGCACTGATGTTCACGAGCCCGTCAGACCTCGTCCGACTCCCGATGGAGTTGTTCGACCTGTTCGACTTGTTCGCCCTGTTCGACCCTGCCAGACCCTGTCAGACCCCCGTCTGAAGGGCCCCGCCACCACAAGAGCCGCTCATGACCCACGTTGTCACCGAAGCCTGCATCCGCTGCAAATACACCGACTGCGTCGATGTCTGTCCCGTCGACTGCTTCCGCGAAGGCCCCAACTTCCTGGCCATCGATCCTGACGAATGCATCGACTGCGCCGTCTGCATTCCCGAGTGCCCGGTCAACGCGATCATGCCGGAGGAAGATGTCCCCGGGGATCAGCAGATGATGATCAAGCTCAATGCGGACCTGGCCAAGAAGTGGCCCAGTATCACCAAGCGCAAGGCCTCCCTCCCCGACGCCGAGGAGTGGAAGGACAAGACCGGCAAGCTCGATCAGCTGATCCGCTGACCGACGCCCCGGGCGTCCTTCCGCCGCCTGCTGGTCGGCACCCCCTCTCATTGAATGGAAAAGCAAGTGACTGAAGCGACCTCGGCCCCGCACGCGGGCGTGATCGAAACCGATGCCGTCATCGTCGGCGCCGGCCCGGTGGGCCTGTTCCAGGTGTTCGAGCTGGGCCTGCTGGAAATCAAGGCCCACATCATTGATTCCCTGGCCTACCCCGGTGGCCAGTGCATCGAGCTCTATCCGGACAAGCCCATCTATGACATTCCGGCGCTGCCGGTGGTCACCGGCAAGGAGCTGACGGACAACCTGATGAAGCAGATCGAGCCGTTCGGCGCGACCTTCCATCTGGGCCAGGAAGTCACGACGGTGGAGAAGCAGTACGACGGTCGCTTCTTCGTGGCCACCAGCAAGGGCACGCAGTTCCTGACCAAGACCATCTTCATCGCCGGCGGCGTGGGCTCGTTCCAGCCGCGCACGCTGAAGGTGGAGGGCATCGACAAGTACGAGGGCTCGCAGGTGCATTACCGGGTGCGCAACCCGTCGCAATTCGCCGGCAAGAACCTGGTGATCGTTGGCGGTGGCGACTCGGCGCTGGATTGGGCGCTGAACTTCTGCGGCGGCAATGACGACGGCAATCCGCACAAGGCGGAAAGCGTGATCCTGGTGCACCGCCGCGACGGCTTCCGTGCCGCGCCGGCCTCGGTGGCCAAGATGAAGGAACTGTGCGACGCCTACGAGATGCAATTCATCGTCGGCCAGGTCAGCGACATCGACGAAGGCGACGACATGCTCAAGGGCGTGAAGGTCACCGGCGGCGACGGCGTCACCCGCGTGGTGCCGGCGGACCAGGTGCTGGTGTTCTTCGGCCTGTCGCCCAAGCTCGGCCCGATCGCCGAATGGGGTCTGGCGCTGGAGCGCAAGCAGATTCTGGTGGACACCGAGAAGTTCCAGACCAGCGTGCCCGGCATCTTTGCGGTGGGTGACATCAACACCTACCCGGGCAAGAAGAAGCTGATTCTGTCGGGCTTCCATGAGGCGGCGCTGGCGGCCTTCGGTGCGATGCCCATCATCAATCCCGAGAAGCGCGTCCACCTGCAATACACGACGACCAGCCCGAAGCTGCACAAGGTGCTGGGCGTGGAAACGCCGGTGTTTGACTGAGCGAGCGACTGAGGGACTGAGCAACTGAGCGTCAGTCGGCTCTGAACAACCCGCCACGACCGTTGGTCCTGGCGGGTTTTTTCATCCAGGTCCATCCGTGTGCATGAAGGTCCGAAGCGCGGGTGCGCTCCCCTCAGGCACTCCACCTACATCTGCTTGAATCTGGCCTGAAAGCTCTGACTGACGCGGAGCCGCTCCGGATGGTTTTTCAGATGGACAGTCATGTGACCCAGCGCGGTTCGCTCCACCCAGTCCACATGGCCAAGGTTGACGATGGTGTTGCGATGTACTTGCCAAAACTGCAGGTCATCCAACTGCGCGGCGAGCTCTTTCAGAGACAGCCTCACCCACCAGCACCCGTTGGCCGTCACCACCTGGGTGTATTTGCTCTCTGCCCGAAAAAACAGCACGTCGCCCACGGTGATGAGCCTGAGTTGCTCGCCCTGCCCCACCTGCAACCAGCGCAGTGGCTGCACGGCAGTCGGCGAACCATTTGCCGCTGCGGCCTGCAGTGCGCGGAGCAGGCTGCTCAAGTCGGGCGGCGCCATCGCCAGCCGCTGCTGCAGTCGCTGCACGGTCTGTGCGAGGCGGGCGGGCTGCAAGGGTTTGAGCAGATAGTCCACGGCGCCCTGCTCAAAGGCGGCGAGAGCGTGCTCGTCAAAGGCCGTCACGAAGACGATGTGCACCTGGTGGCCAATGGCGCGTGCCAACTCAATACCGTCCATACCCGGCAGCCGGACATCCACAAATGCGATGCTCGGTTGAAGTGCATTCACGAGCGCCAGACCGTCCAATCCGTCGCCGGCCTCGCCCACGATGTCCAGTTCCGGCCAGAGCCTGGCCAGGCGCTCTCGTAGATCAGCGCGCGGCAAGGCTTCATCTTCGATCAGTACGGCAGCAGGCATGCGTTCAATGGGCTTGATGCGGGGTCCAGACAATGGCGCTGACGCCACCCCGCGCATTCGAAGTCACGTCCAGGCGAGCCGCCGCACCGTACAGCAACACCAGACGCTCGCGCAGCGTGGACAACCCCAGGCCGCTGCCACCGGTATGCCCGGCGGCCGCCGCCTGCAGGCCGATGCCGGTGTCGCTGACTTCCAGCTCCAGGCCGCCGCTTGACTCCCGAACCCGCACCATCAGCTCGCCCCCACCGCGCTTGGGCTCTATGCCATGCAGTATGGCGTTCTCAACCAGGCTGCCCAACATCAACGGAGGGAATTGCGACGACGCCAGCACGTCGGGCAGCTCTAGCGTGACTCGCAGCCGCTCGCCCAGACGCATCTGCATCAGCGAGAGGTAAGCCTCGGCGAGCGCGAACTCTTTGGCCAGCGTCGACATGGGCTCGCGCATCGCCGGGAGGGCCAGTCGCAGGTAGTCGTGGAGCCGGCCCAGCATCTGATCGGCCAACCCGGCGTCATGGCGCACGAGGTACTGGATGCCGGACAGGGTGTTGTAGAGGAAATGGGGTTCGACCTGCGCCTGCAGGGCCTTCAACTCGGCCAATGCAACCTGTCGCGAAAGATCTGCGACCGCAGCGGCCTGCCGCAATTGCAATTTCTGAGCCTCGAGCTTGCGGCGCTCCCTCCAGCGAGCCGCCAAAGGGCCACAATGCAAAGCCATCGCTAGACCGACAGCCGGCAGCACCTGCGGCACCAGAACATTCAAGTCGCGCGCGCTCGCCCAAGAGAACTCGCCCGTCAATGGCCAACCGAGCAGCGCCCCCAGCAAGGCGGCCAGCAGTAGCAATGCCAACGCCAAGGCAGTGGGACAACGGCCCCTGGTCATGGACATGCCGGCGAGCATCCACCACCCCCCCGCATAGGCCAGCCAGCACTGCGCCGCCAAGCCCAGCGCGCGATGCACCATACCGGAATCGACCTGCCAACGAACCAGTTCCCATGTCAGCCAGAACAAGGCGGTGGGCCACAGCAGGGTGCGGCGCGGCCGGTAATCCTGCAACAAATCTGCCCTCATCAAGGGGACTGCCATCGGTGCAGTCATTCCAGGCTGAGATTGGGAGGCTGACGACGCGCCGCCAGACCGACATGGCGCTGCGCCTCGGCCTCTCTTTCGGCTGGAGAGGGAAGCGGCATCTCGATGCGACTCGTCGTCAGGGGGACATCGGGCCCCACCTCCTCAAACCGCATCGTGCTGAGCCACACCTTACCCTCGCCGACCACCATTGCACCCATCGCAATCATGGCACCCGGGCGATTGGGCACGTCGGCCACAAGATTTACCTCGGTCCATTGGCCGATGGAAGTGGAGGCACCGGCTCCGAGCGGCAGGTCATCGGCTGTAAGGTCCTGGCGCTGAGATCCGAAAAAGCGTTCGACGTCGCTGTCTTCAATGCGAAGAAATGCGCCCGCCCAATTTTTGACATCCTCGCTGCGCACCCAGCCGCTGAAGCGCACGCGCCGACCTTCATAGCCAGACGCGTACTGGATGATTGCGCCATGCGACGTTGCATTCACCAGCCCCTCATGCGATTGCACCGAGACGCTGCGCTGCCCCTGGAACTGCACCTGACTGTCAATGCCGATTGAATAAGCTTTGGAGGTGCTACCCGTTGAGCCTGTGGACCACCCGTTCGCCGGTGCCAAGGGCGCGGCTCCAGCCACCAACAACACGGCAGCGAGCGGAGCTGCCAGGAGAATCTTCCAATCCATGTAACGCCTCCCCTTTTGATGACGATGCCGTCACTATGCCTTTGCAATCCTGGCGCGCGTGCTCTGGGTGACCGAGCAAGGCCAGCGGCGATGGACCAGCCTGTAGCGCGACAAACCAGCAATCTTGCTCGCCCATGGATGCACTTGTGGGCGGGGTCCGTCAGGGTTGAGGCCGCTGCGCCAGCAGTCGCTTGCGCACCGCATAGATGTTGTTGCGCAGGGCATAAAGCTCCTCCGCGTACGACAGTGGCACGGCGATGCGGTGCGTGACGCGGTCCAGTTCGTCCAGTTCATCGAGCAGGGCCTCGCGCTCGCCCATGCCGGCCTCCAGCTTGGCTTCCACCTCGCGCAGCCGCGCATACCAGCGGAACACACGCGAGCGGACGCGGAAAGTGTAGAGCGGCGGCACCACGCGGGAGAGCGGCAGCATCAGCACCAGCAAGCCGCCCACCACCAGCCACATGCGCTCCAGCAGATTGCCGGCCCAGAACGGGAGATAACGCGCCCAGGCGGGCGGTGTGCCGTTGATGGCGCGGTCGCCTTCGGGACTCACCGGCAGTTCGCTGGTGCGGGTGTTGGGGAAGTCGCGGGCAGCGTTGAACCAGCCCGCTGCGCTGTGCTGGCTCTGGGCCGCCTGGGCGAAGAGCTGGCGCAAGGCCGGGTGCGTCTGCTCGCGCGAGAGCAGCGAGGTGGTGGTGGCCAGCAGGGGCACGTCATGCGGCGGCAGATCGCCCGCCAGGTCCACCACGCCACGCGGCAGGGTGACGGTGGAGAGGAAGGGCAAGTGGCGGGAGTAGGCCTCGTTCTGCTCGAAAGGCATCAGGGCGATGGTGGGGTCGCGGAGCAGCGTCCGGATCAGGTCGGCCTGCGGGGCGGAGATCAGCACCGCGGCGTCCAGTCGGCCTCGACGCAGCGCGGCGCCCGCCGCATCCGGCGGCAGATTGGACAGCCGCAGGTCGGACGGCTTGAGCTGGTTGAGGGCCAGCAGCTTTTCCGCGATTTGCGGCACACCGCTGCCGTCCTGGTCCACGTTGACGCGCAGGCCTCGCAGCTGGGTCAAGCGCTGCAGTTCGCCCCCGGGCTGGCGGCGGGCAATGGGGAGGTCCCGGCGATAGAAGACCCAGACCGGCTCGAAGAACAGGCTGCCCAGGGAGACGATGCCCGCTTCAGTGTCGGCCACCGGGTCGGCCATGCCGCCGCGGACGAATCCGACATCGGCAGTGCCGGCCCGCAGATGGGACAGGTCGTCCTGGGCGCCTTCGCTGGGGATCTGCTGGACCTGGATGCCTTCACGGGCCAGCGCCTTGGCATAGCCGTCCCCAAAGGCCGCATAGGCGCTGCCGGCGGGGCCGGTGGCCAGACGGACCTGGCGAGGCGGTTGCGGGTCCAGCCACCAGTACGCGGCGATCAGCAGGCCGCCGCCCAGCAGCAGCAGCGGGCCGATGGAGACCAGCATGTCGCGGATGGTCTGCAGGAGCAGACGCAAGCGGCGGGTGGCGTTCCATTGCTGGATGGGGGTCATGGAGAAGGGTCCTGCGTGTGGGGCGGTTGCGCTGCAAAGGGCGCGCGCGCATGGCCGAGCTCAATACGGGAGCTTGAACGGGGCATGGTATTCGAGGGGTAGACCCATGCTGGAGAGCCATGAAGATTCGTTACGATCCTCACACACAGACGTCTCTGACAGGTCCTCGCGCCGACATCCCGCATGCACAGCAATCCCTACAACCCGCCAAGCACTGACGTTCAAACTGAGCCGAACCAAGCGCCCCCCCGCCCCATTGCGGTTTGGCTGATCCAGATTGTTCTGGCGATCTGGGTGGTGATCTGGGTGTTCGGGATCTTGCGATCCGTTATGGCGGGTGAGGCGCTGGCGCTCGCGAAACAGAACCCCATAGTTTTTGCAGTTGGGACCGCTTGGCGAGTGGCCCTCATCGCCGTCGTGATCTTCATGATCCATCGTCTTCACCGGCGGCTGCGGTTCTCGCGCTGGATTGGCCCCGTGGTGATCGCTTTGATCGCAATCGTCACCCTTGCCAAAGGGGATACCACTCACTATGCCAATGAAGCTGAGCGCGCTGGCGGCACTGTCTTTCGCATGTTGTTTGCGCCGCTCCTGTTCGCTTGGTGGGGATATGCGAGCTGCTTCTCCCAAAAAGCCAGGCGCTACTTTGCCTTGGGGCGCAAGGGGCACGAGGCCTGAGCCTTCCATCGAGCAGAGACCCCTACTGCCCGGGCGTCCAGCTGTGCACGTCCTTGCCGTTCTTCCGCAGCAGCGCCGAGCGCTTCGGGCTCACCCCGCCCGCCCCATTAATCGCTTCCTCTGCTCGGTGAAATCCCACCACGCCTTGGCCGCCCCGCCATTCATGAAGGCCACCGCCGACATGAACACATCCAGCGTGCAAGGGTCGTGACGCACACCCGTCACTTCGCAGAGCTGCATGAACAGGGTGAGCGGGTCCGCCCCCACCAGTTGCTCCGGGGCCCGGATGCCCAGCCGCTGCAAATCCTTCGCCGTCGCCGGCCCCACATTGGGCAGGTCCGTCAGGACCCGGATCCGTTCGCGGTCCACCTTGTCCGGACTCATGCTGCTCTCCTCATCGTGCTCCCTTCGTGACGTCCGCAATGAGGGCGCACGCTGGTTGCCTCATTGAACGCTCGCCTGACTCCGCCCCTGGGTGGGACAGCGCCATCGTAGGCGGACATTCGCTCCCAAGCCGCCCTGGGCGGCTGTCGTAGCCACAAGGTGTCTAAGAGGTTTCCCCAATGTCACGGGGCCGGTCACGAGCGCCAGACCCGTCGCCCAGTCGCCCGGCGCCGCACCAGTGCGCCCAGACACGACCCAATCTAAGGGGTGCCTAAGGACACCCGGCGCCCAACGCTTCTAGACTCGGCGTTTTCCACCCGTCCGCTTCATCTCATGAGATTCAAACTCGCAGGCGCCGCACTGGCGCTGATGATGGCTTTCCCCGCGGTCCAGGCACAGAGCCCTGTGCCGACCCTGGGCCCGGTGAGCCAGCCCCTGTGGCTGCGTCAATCCAGCATCTCCCCGGACGGGCGACAGATCGCCTTCACCTTCCAGGGCAGTCTGTTCATCGTACCCACCGCCGGCGGCACCGCCCGTCTGCTGGTCTCCAACGGCAAACACAATTCGGCACCGGTCTGGTCCCCGGACGGCAAGCTGCTGGCCTATGCCGCCAATGTCTACGGCAATGACGACGTGTTTGTCGTCTCCGCCGACGGGGGCCCGTCCCGCCGCCTCACTTTCAATTCCGTCCCCGAAACCCCCATCGCCTTCACCCCCGATGGCAAGTCGGTCCTGTTCTCGGCCCAGCGCCAGGATGGCCGCCTGAACCTGGGCTTCCCCTCCCCCGCCCTCAGCGAGACCTATCAGGTCAGCATCGACGGCGGTCGGCGCCCGCAGCAACTCTTCAGCGAGCCCGCCCTGGCCGGCCGCTACAACAAGGCCGGCAGCCTGCTGGTCTATGAAGACTGGAAGGGCTATGAGAACGCCTTCCGCAAGCATCACATCTCCCCCGTGGCCCGCGACATCTGGGTGTGGGACGCCAAGACCGGCCAGCATCGCAAGCTGACCAGCAGCGGCGGCGAAAACCGCAACCCGGTCTGGTCAGCCGACGAGTCCAGCATCTACTACCTCAGCGAGCAAAGCGGCTCGATGAACGTCTGGAAGATGCCGCTGGACAATCCGTCCGCCACGCGCCAGATCACCCGTTTCACCCAGAACCCGGTGCGCTTCCTGTCGGTGGCAGCGGACGGCACGCTGTCCTACGGCTATGACGGCGAGCTCTACACCCAGGCCGGGGACGATGCACAGCCGCGCAAGGTGGGCGTGACCATCGCCGCTGACGCCTTGGTGCCCACCGTGGAGAACCTCAAGCTGACCGAAGGCGCCACCGACATGGCGGTGAGCCCCGATGGCAGCGAGGTGGCCGTGGTGGTGCGCGGCCAGGTGTTCGTCACCTCCGCGGAATTCGGCAACACCCGCCGCATCACCGACGGCCCGGGCCAGAAGCGCTCGGTCAGCTTCAGCCCGGACGGCCGCAAGCTGCTGTATGCCTGCGAGCAAAACGGCCAGTGGAGCCTGTGCGAGACCGCCCTGGTCGGCGACAAGAAGGCTGTGCCCAGCTTCTTCAACGCCCCGCGCGTAGCGACCAAGGTGCTGCTCAAGAACGACCACCAGAACTTCCAGCCGCGCTATTCCCCGGACGGCAAGCAGGTGGCCTATCTGCAGGACCGCGCCGCGCTGCATGTGCTGGACATCGCCACCGGCAAGACCCGCGAGGTGATGTCGGCCGAGAACACCTATTCCTACGAGGACGGCGACCAGTGGTTCGACTGGGCCCCGGACGGCAAGAGCCTGCTGGTGCAATTCGTGGACCGCAACCGCTGGGGCCAGGAAGTGGGCGTGGTGCCAGCCGACGGCTCCGGCAAGCTGGTCAACCTGACGCACAGCGGCTATGACGACATGCATCCGCTGTTTGCCCGCCAGGGGCAGATGATGGTGTGGGTCTCCGACCGCCAGGGCCTGCATGGCAGCGGCGGCGGCGCCCGCGTGGATGCGGACATCTTCGGCATGTTCCTCACCCGCGCCGCGTTTGACCGCTACAACCTGGACAAGGCCGAATTCGCGCAGCTCAAGAAGCGCGAGGACGAGGATAAGAAGTCGGACGACAAGGACGACGAGGCCAAGGGCAAGGACGGCAAGGACGGCAAGGCCTCGGACAAGAAGGACGACAAAAAGGACGAGAAGAAAGACGACAAGAAGTCCGACGCCAAGCAGCCGCCCGCCAAGCCGGTCGTCATCGAGACGGAAGGCCTGGAGGACCGTGTGGCGCGCCTGACCACCGCGTCCGGCGACATCCGTGACTTCGCCGTCACCCCGGACGGCGAGCAGCTGTTCTACGTACTCAAGGACGGAGACGGCTACGAGCTGTGGCACACCCGACTGCGCGACAAGGAAAGCCAGCGCGTGAGTGAGCTGCCCGGAGGGCGCATCGAATCCGTGGCGCTTTGGCTGGACGCCAAGGGCGCCAACGGCTTTGTGATGGCCGGTGGCCGCGTGCAGAAGTTCAAGGTGCCCGAAGGCTCCGGCAAGGGAGAGATCCGCACCGAGCCGGTGAAGTTCACCGCCGAACTGCGCATCGACCGCGCCGCCGAACGCGCCCAGATGTTCGACCACGCCTGGCGCCAGACGCAGGAAAAGCTCTACGTCTCCGACATGGGCGGCGTGGACTGGCGCTACTACCGCAAGGTCTATGAGCGGCAACTGCCCTATGTGGCTGATGGCACCGACTTCGCCGAGCTCCTCAGCGAAATGCTGGGCGAGCTGAACGTCTCCCACACCGGCAGCGGTTACCGTCCCGCGCCGAGCGGCGATGCCACGGCCTCGCTGGGTCTCTTCTACGACCAGGCCTGGCAAGGCGCCGGCATCAAGGTCACCGAGGTGATGGAAGGCGGCCCGCTGGACACCGCCGGCAGCAAGCTCAAGGCTGGCATGGTGATCGAGGCCATCGACGGCGAGACCCTTGCCGCCGGTGCCGAGTTCGATTCGCTGCTGAACCTCAAGGCTGGCAAGCAGGTGGTGCTGTCGGTGCTGGACCCGGCCACGGGTCAGCGCTTCGAGCAGACGCTCAAGGCCATCAGCATCGGCGCGGAACGCGAGCTGCTCTACAAGCGCTGGGTGCGCCGCGAGCGCGCGCTGGTGGACAAGCTCTCCGGCGGCCGCCTGGGCTATGTGCATGTGCGCGGCATGAATGACGGCAGCTACCGCCAGACCTATTCCGACGCCCTGGGCCGCTCCAGTGGCAAGGAAGCGCTGATCGTGGACACCCGCTTCAACGGCGGCGGCAACCTGCATGACGAGCTGGCCACCCTGCTGTCGGGCAAGAAGTACCTGGAGTTCCTGCCGCGCGGTCAGAGCCTGGGCTGGGAGCCGACCTCCAAGTGGGTCAAGCCCTCGGCGGTGCTGATCAGCGAAAGCAACTACTCCGACGCTCACCTGTTCCCGTGGACCTACAAGCACCTGGGCATCGGCAAGCTGATCGGCATGCCGGTGGCGGGCACGGGCACGGCGGTGTGGTGGGAGACCATGCAGGACGGCGCCACCTACTTCGGCATTCCGCAGGTGGGCTTCCGCGCGCAGAACGGCGACTTCATGGAACGTGCGCTGATCACGCCGGACATCGTGGTGCCCAACGACAAGGCCCGCCTGGACAAGGGTGAGGACCAGCAACTCGAAGCGGCGGTCAAGTCGCTGCTGGGGAAGTGATGCGCCGCTGATCGTCTGGCGATGCACAGGCCACCGCAGGGTGGCCTGAATGGCACAAGGGGTCGGCCCGTCTGGGTCCGACCCCTTGTCTTTTGGGTGGGCGCCGGGGCGCCGCGGCCGCGTCAGCCGGCCTTGTTCTTCAGCTTGCCCTTGGGCAGCACGGACGTCATGGGAGCGATCGGACGGTCGGAGACCGAGGACGACTCCTTCACCGGCCCGGTGTCCTTCTTGGGCTTTTTGCTGGACTTGTCATTGCGTTGTACGCCTTTGGGCATGGTGGCTCCTTCTCGATCAGCCAAATCTATGGGGTGCACTCTACTACCGACGCCGCCCCGCCACCGTCGTGGACGGACAACGGAGCGGTCGCACCGGTCGGTAGAATGCGCCGGGTCGGTGGCGATGCTGCCGACGTTCGCTAGGGGTGCTGGCCCGGGAAACCGGGGTCGGCTGAGAAAGTCCCTTTGAACCTGATTGGCGGCTTCGGCTGCCAGGCCGCGGAGGAATCCGTGGTCCGAGTTAATCCTCGCGCAGGGAAGCAAGCCTACCGACCTTCGGGTCTTGTGCATTCTCGGGGCCGCTCAGCCCCGGCCGCCTCCAGGGGCGGCGATGAATGCTCGCGGTCTGCCGACCTGCCATCGCATGTGTCCTCACGATGGCATCTCCAGTTTCCTCCTTCACTCCTTGTGCGGCTCGCCCGCTGTCGCGGTCGACGCGCACGCCCCGTCTCACCCTGATCGGCGCCGCGCTGCTGAGCGCCGGCTTCGGCACCGGCGCCTGGGCGCAGTCGTCGGCGGACCCGTCGACACCGGCCCCCGCATCCACTGCATCCACCGCCGCCGCGTCGAACCCGTCCACCACGACGCCCCGCGCCTCCGACGCCAGCACCGCCCTGCCCCAGGTGACGGTGCGTGGCAGCAACGCACAAGCGTCGCTGTCGGTGGGCGGTTTCGGTGACACGCCGGTGGCCAAGCTGCCGCTGCAGGCGAATGTGCTCACCAGCGACCAATTGGCGGATCGCGGACTGCATTCGCTGGCGGGGCTCACATCGATGGATGCCAGCGTCAGCGACAGCTACAACTCCACCGGTTATGTCTCGTATCTGAAGATCCGCGGCTACGACCTGGACAACCGCTTCAACTACCGCCGCGACGGCCTGCCGATCAATGCGGAGACCGCGCTGAACCTGAGCAACAAGTCCAGCCTGGAAGTGCTCAAGGGGACCAGCGGCATCCAGGCCGGCACCAGCGCCCCGGGCGGCCTGGTGAACCTGGTGGTCAAGCGCCCCACAGTGGAGCTGACCACGCTCAAGCTAGGCGTCAGCGAGCGCGGCACGACCGAAGCGGCCCTGGACTGGAGTCGCCGCTTCTCTGACACCTACGGCCACAACAACGCTTTCGGCCTGCGGGTGAATCTGCAGGCGGCGCACCTGGCGCCCGAGCTGCGGGACGCCAAAGGCAGCGAATGGCTGATGGCAGTGGCGGGCGACTGGCGGCTGTCGCCGGACACGCTGGTGGAAGCAGAAGTGGAACTGAACCGCCAGAGCCAGCCATCCCAGCCGGGCTTCAGCCTGCTGGGCACGACGCTGCCGGATGCGCACGGCATTGATCCACGCACCAACCTGAACAACCAGTCGTGGAGTCAGCCGGTGGTGTTTGAAGGGAAGACGGCTTCGCTTCGGGTGCAGCACCAGCTGACCCCGGACTGGAAGCTGCAGGCGCACGGTGCCGTTCAGCGTCTGGTGACGGACGACCGCCTGGCCTATCCCTTTGGCTGCACGGCCGCCGACGGGACCTACTGGGCCAGCAGCTATTGCCCGGACGGGACCTTTGACCAATACGATTTCCGCAGCGACAACGAGCACCGCAACAGCGCGGCGCTGGACCTGTCGGCCCAGGGTCGCTTGAGGGTGGCGGGCATGCGCCATGAGCTGTCCACCGGGGTGTTGTTCAGCCGTTTCTACAGCCGTCTGCAGGGCCAGGCCTACAACTACGCGGGCACGGGCGACATCAGTGGGTCGCTGCCGACTACAGCCGACCCGACGCTGGGCGGCGCCAACACCAATCGCGACGAACACAGCACCGAGCTGTACTTGCGCGACGCCGTACAGCTGAGCGCGCAGTGGCAGGGCTGGTTGGGGGTGCGTCACACGCGGCTCAGCCGCGGCAGCTACCAGGTGAATGTGGCGGCCGGTGAGGAAGCGCGGACGCACTATCGCCAGTCGGTGACCACTCCCTGGCTGGGTGTGAGCTACGCCATTGATCCGGAGCTGATGGCTTATGCAAGCTGGGGCGAAGGCATTGAATCGGATGTGACGCCCAACCGCACGGACTACGTCAACCAGGGCCAGGCCTTGCCAGCCTTGCGCAGCCGCCAGTGGGAGCTGGGCCTGAAGGCAGGCAACCGGACGGTGGACTGGTCGGTCAACTACTTCGAGATCCGCAAGCCGACCAGCCGGGATGTGCAGGACGATGTGGCCGGCGGACTGGTGCGTCGCCCCGACGGCACGCAGGACCATCGCGGTGTGGAAGCGCAGGCGGACTTCAAGTGGGCCGGCGGCGGCGTGCAAGCCAGCGTGATGCGTCTGCATGCACGGCGACATGGCAGCAGCGACAGCAGCCTGAACGGTCTCAAGCCGGTGAATGTGCCGGAGTCCTCGGCGAAGCTGCTGAGTCGGCAGACGGTGTGGCTGCCCGGGCTGGAGCTGCAGGCCGGTCTGGTGTTTGAAGGGCGCCGCATGGTGTTGCCCGACAACAGCCTGAGCATCCCGAGCTGGACGCGGCTGGATCTGGGCGCACGGTATGAGCAGGCGGTGGGCCGCCAGACGCTGGTGTGGCGTGCAGGTGTGGACAACGTCACGGACCGCCGGGCCTGGCGCGAGTCGCCCTACCAGTATGGGCATGTGTATCTCTACCCGCTCGCAGGACGCACGTGGCGTGCATCGGTGGAGTGGATCTTGTGATGCACTAAATTTTCTGTGTATACTCTTGGTCTCCCTTCCCCGATAGCTCAGTCGGTAGAGCGCCGGACTGTTAATCCGTAGGTCCCTGGTTCGAGCCCAGGTCGGGGAGCCAGAGGGAGCCCAATCAAGCCGTTGCCCGACCGAAGGCAGCGGCACCAGAATCAGGTCGATAGGACTTGAAAAGACTTTTCCTCGATAGCTCAGTCGGTAGAGCGCCGGACTGTTAATCCGTAGGTCCCTGGTTCGAGCCCAGGTCGAGGAGCCAAATCTGAAGCCCCCAACATCGCAAGGTGTTGGGGGTTTTTCTTTGGCACTGTCACTAAACCGTGTTGGTGGCCAGTCGACAACGAGCGGCATTGAGGCGAACGCCTCTGGGACACTAGCTTGTCAAACCCTGCTCTGCCTATGACCACCTGCGACCTTTCGTGCCTGGCCCTCGATAGCCCCCGGTGGGGCGGCGCGCGTCAAGGTAGTTGTCGCCTCAGTTATGCAGCTCTTGGCTGAATATGTTGGTTCCCACGCTCGGCTGCGACGACCACATCCCGCTCCGGGTTGAGCGTGACCGTCACGATCG